>CAVRKN010000028.1:0-32311 GCA_963721535.1 uncultured Chloroflexia bacterium | reverse complement strand
TTCGCCAGTGACCGCGCCTTTTCCGGAAAACCGTAAAACCAGGCGGCCCCGCCACTGATCGGTACCAGCGCTGAGAAACGCTGCGGATAGGCAACGCCCAGGTGCCAGACGCCAAATGCACCCATGCTGACGCCGGTCACCGATATGCGATTATTATCTACCAGATAACGATCATTGACCTCTTTGAGCAAAATGTCTATGGCTGGCAAATGATCGGACCACCAGGTTTCCGCCGGGCAGAGCGGTGCAATAATAATAAATGGATAATCGACCCCGGCTTCGATGGTGGCAGGTAAATCGGCTTTGAGGATTTGACTTGAATCGGTGCCGCGGGCGGCTGCTCCGTGCAGGGAGAGGATTAAAGGCCAACGGTGCTCCGGATCAACGCCGTACTCGGCAGGCAGAAAAATTTGATAGGATAGTTTGTAGGCTTTGGGTATGACGGTTTGAAAAGTAATAAATTGGCGTTTCAAGATGAAGAAGCCTTTAAGGTTGATTAATATTTATATGTAATGGAGCCCCCTTTGACAAACCACCTGTTCGTAAATTAGTATAATCCATTCGTTCCGAAATCAAATTGAATTTAAGGTTCAGGTTCCTCCACGATGCAGCCATCCCTGTCTTCTCCATATTTTCAGTTTCTCTTCCACCCTGAATTTGGCACGTTTGACCTGCATTCGATTGACCGTCACTTTCCCGGATTTACCGACGGAAGGATGCGCCTGGAGGTCAGCTACCCTGGGCGCAAAATAAATCTTTCGCTCGACCATTTCGAATTGACACCCGAGGATGCACCATCACCAAAATTGAATTCGCATGGGATCGATGAAATCCTTGTGGCTGAATCCAGTTTGCTCGATATAGGGTTGCGAATAAAAGTAAGGTTTGCTTTGAGTAGGACTGCTCCACTTTTCCTATGGAGCCTCAGCATTCGCAACACCGCTCCAGACCCGATCAAAGTCGAGAGAATTGAATTTCTACGGGTAGGCGGGCAGGAGAAATTCGGTTCACTCGATTTCCCCCAAAATAAAGCTGAAAAAAAGTGGTCTTTTTACAGCAACGGCTGGCAATCCTGGTCGCCTTCCGGCGCGTACCCGAACGGTGAAGCGATGCGCATTTCCCGCCTGGGATTCCTCCAGCAGCCCATGATCATCAATCCCGGCACACCAGCGCTGCGCATGCCAGGGTATTACACCGCAGATTTTTTCGGCGCCCTGGCAGACTTGAACTCAAAAAGCGGGCTGGTAGCCGGCTTTTTGTCGCAAAAACAGCATTTTGGCAGCCTTGAGGCCGTCACAATTGACCGCCCATCGTTGGCGCTGTTTACCGCGGACGGTGCCCTGCTCCAACCCGAAGGTAGCATGGAGACAGATTGGGCGGTGATCACACCATTCTCTACCGAAGACCCGGATCCGCTAGGTGTCTATTTGGACAGCGTCGCCTGCGAACATGGGCTGGCAGACCAGAGGTTCAGACCTGCCCCGGCTGGATGGTGTTCCTGGTATCACTATTACAACAATGTGACGGCGGAAGATATCCACAAAAATCTGGCAGCTATAGCAGGTTCTCAAGGCCAACTACCGCTGCAATTGGTGCAGATTGATGACGGTTTTGAGACGCGCGTCGGTGATTGGGAATCTTTCAAACCCGCATTTACCGGTGGGGTCGCGCCTCTGGCACGGGAAATTTCAGAACGCGGCTTGCTGCCGGGGTTGTGGTTGGCGCCCTTTATTCTTGACCCCCGATCAGATTTCGTCCGCGACCATCCCGACATGATCTTACGCAATAAGCGCGGAAAAGCGGTCAACGCCGGCTTTGGCTGGAACACCCTGGCTACCGCCATCGATTTGACGGCACCAGGTGCCATGCAAATGGCGCTTGAGCCCATCCACAAAGCTGTCCATGAATGGGAATTTTCCTATTTGAAATTGGATTTTCTGTATGCGGCTGCCCTCCAAGGTCAACATTTCGATCCAACCCGCACCCGTGCCCAGGTCATGTCTGAAGGCATGGAGGCAATTCGCAGTGTTGCCGGACCAGACACCTATCTGGTAGGTTGCGGATTGCCATTAGGTGCCGGCATTGGGCTGGTGGATTCCATGCGCATCGGAGCTGATACCAACGGCTCGTGGAAGCCGGAAATGAAAGGCATTCGCTTTCCATTCCGCAACGAACCTGGCATGCCATCCCTGCGCAACTCCCTGCGCAACACCCTCACGCGTGCGCCGTTGCATGACCGCTGGTGGACCAACGACCCGGATTGTCTGATCGTTCGCCAGGACACACGATTAACCCTGCCTGAAATCCAATCATCTGCCAGCGCCATCGCTGTTACCGGCGGATCACTGCTGCTCTCGGATGACATCCCCAGCTTGCCGCCCGAACGGCTGCGAATCGCCCAGGTATTGCTGCCGGTCATTGGCAGACGAGCTGAGGTGCTGGATTTATTCGATCAAGCCGATCCGAGCCGATTGCGTCTGCCCATGAACGGACCTCACGGAAATTGGACCATTATCGCATATTTCAACTGGCAGGATGAGCCTACCTCATTATCTTTTACTCCTACCGATTTCCGCCTGCCGGATCTACCCAGTTGGATCAGCAACTTTTGGGACGAGGTTGTGTACCGTTATGACCCGGGAAAACCGCTAACAATCCCATCCATTCCGGCCCACGGTGTTTTGTTGGCAGCCGTTACACCTATTCAAACCGATCAGCAACCCCTCTACCTTGGCAGCAATCTGCATTTCTCGCAGGGGGTGGAAGTCAACTATTGGCAGGTGGAAGACCTAAAGGTCAGCTTCACCCTTGACCTGGGTCATCAAGCGGAGGGATTTTTTCAACTTTGGTTGCCTTCCGAGCCTACCCGGGCTGACGCAGACGGCAAGCCATTGAATTGGCTGAAAATAAACGATGGTGTTTATCGGTTTGAGGTTAAGGTGGAACAAGCAACAAAAATATTCGTAGAATTTATCTAAGTTGAATTATGTAAAAGGCGGCCTTACGGCCGCCTTTGTATACATTTCTGCGTGTGCTTTCCGGTTATTCAGCCGGTTTTACATCGACCAATTGCCCTTTGCGTTTCTTGTTCCACTTTCGGATGGCGCGGATGACAAAGAACAGCACGATTCCGACCGGTAAGGCAATGGGCAGACAGAAGACCACCAACCAAATCGCTGCGTCTGCTATGGTCTGGTACGCGCGGATCAAAGTCTGCAGGGCTTCTTTTGCCACGCCTTGCGGCTTCCAGCCACCAATCGTGATGGGCTGAACGCCTGCCAGCGCCTGGATGGTCACGCTGATGGCAGATAGGCGAGCGGATTGTTCGTAATATTGAATTTGGCCCTTCAGCACTTCGATCTGTTCATTCACGTTGCGCAGTTCGTTATAAACTGCCAGAACATCTTCGGTGCGAATGGCTTTATCCAGAATGCCGCGCAATTGCTCGGCGGCATCTTCCAGATTGCGCAGCCGGCTTTGCAGGTCGGTATATTCCTGGGTGACATCCTGGCCAGTCACATTCTCAAAGAGGATATCGTTAATGGGATCCTTGACATGGGCTTTGATCTGGGCCAAGGCGGCGTCCAATTGACCTTCAGGCACGCGAACGGTCACCTGGGCTTGCGGCACTTGAATTCCAGCATCCGTCGTGGTCTGATAGACGCTCGAATCGACCACAAAGCCGCCCATGGTATTGGCCATCTTCATGATGTCATCCATCACCGCGGCTGGCTCGGCCACAACAATCGAAAGATTGGCGTTGCGAATAACCAGCCGTTCAGTCACATTCTGGGTTGTCTGATCGGTGAACTGGGGCTTGCCCTGTTCAAGCGGCACTCCCGCGGCCGGCGCTGCCTCGGGCACACCCAAGTCTCTCGGGGGTTGTGCTCCCCCGGAAATTCCAGAATTATCGGCTGTTTTAGATGGCGAACAGGCCGTTAATAATACGGCTGCGATCAACAAGAGGTAAACGGTGCGCTTGATCATTTCTCTTCTCCTATGGGCAATCGGATGATAGTCAATAGACGCTGCGCACGTAAAGAAGTTCCGGCTACCAACCGTCAATCAAGCGGGCTGCATGGCGGGTGGGCAGGTCAGCTGCCATGATGCGGTTCTGCACGCTGGTGATGTCATAATCCACCCGACGGGATTCCCACTGCCGCTCCTCAGGGTAATACAAGGCATAGGCTGCTTGAGGGTTGCGGTCACGCGGTTGGCCCACCGAACCCGGATTGAGGATGGCTCGTTTGGAAATGGTCTGGCGCACACCGGCTTGCGGAATGCTCCAATCGACCGTGCCGTTACCACTGTGGGTATAAATGATCGGGATGTGGGTATGGCCAACGAGGCAAATGGCTGTTTTGAAGAAGGAGAAATTGGATAACACCGTATTGATATCGAGCAGATATTCCCAAATTGGATTGCGCGGGCTGCCATGGCTTAAGGTAACATCCTGTATCTCAACCCGGGTGCGCAACCCTTGCAAATACCCGAGACTGGACGGGGACAGTTGTGCGCGGGTCCAATTGACGGAAATGTTCGCCTCATGATTGAAGGCTTCTTGATCCAACTTGCCAAGGACCGCAGCGTCGTGGTTACCAAGCAGGCAAACTGAGTTGGGTAAATTGCGTACCGTCTCAACGCATTCTTCGGGATCCGGTCCATAGCCAACCAGATCGCCCAGGCACCAAACACCCTCATATTCGCCGGCATCTGCTAAAACCGCCTTGAGTGCCGTAATGTTTGAATGAATATCTGAAATAACCAGTATTGGCATGCTTACATCCACCATTGAAGCAGTATCGTTATCATTAAGGTTTTTTGAACCATATCAAGCTGCGGTCGATAACCGCTTCCGCCACTTCCTCTTTGGTAATTTTTGGCAAAGGGATGGTTGTCCCATCCGGATACAGGAAAGTCACCTTATTGGTGTTGACTTCAAAACCGGCATCCGACCGGCTGATGTCGTTGGCGACGATCATGTCCAATTTTTTACGTTGCAATTTTGCGGCCGCATTGTCTAACAAATCCCGCGATTTAGCCGCGAACCCGATGACTCGTTTTGGCCAGCCAGTTTTCTCGCGTTCAACTCCAACTGCCTGCAAAATATCGATGGTGGGTTCCATCAAGATTTGCGGCAGCCCTTTTTCCTTTTTGATTTTGTCAACCGCGGCGGTCGCCGGCCGGAAATCGGCGACGGCGGCGGCCATCACCAGCAAATCGGCATCTGCCGTTTCCTGCATGACTGCCTTGTGCATCTGGGCGGCAGTCTGCACCGATATGACTTTGGCGCAACAAGGGACGTTCAAATCCGCGGTAGTAATCAGCGTGACGTCGGCACCCGCGTCCTGCGCAGCCCAGGCGACAGCATAACCCTGTTTGCCAGAGGAGCGGTTGGTAACCAGGCGCACCGGATCGATTGGTTCTTGCGTCCCGCCTGCAGTCACCACCACTTTCTTGCCGGCAAGCGGACCTTTACGGCCCAGAGCCCAGCGGGCAGCCCCAATGACCTCCAACGGCTCGACCATGCGCCCACGGCCGGTCAACCCGGAGGCTAAGTGACCTTCAGCCGGACCAATAAAATGCACCCCGCGCTCCTGCAACACTTTCACATTGGCCTGAGTGGCGGGGTGTTCAAACATACCGACGTCCATGGCTGGCGCCAGTACGATGGGACAATGACTGGCTAAAGCAGTCAACACCAGCAAGTTGTCCCCGAAGCCATTTGCCAGGCGGGCGATGGTGTTGGCAGATACTGGCGCAATAATCAACAGCTCAGCTGCGCGTCCCAGTCCAACATGCGTAACATGCCCTTCGCCGCCCCACAAATCGGCATCCACATAGGCTTTCCGTCCGGTGACAGATTGGAACGTCAGCGGCGTAATAAATTTGGCAGCGCTTTCGGTCAGGATGACATCCACGAAGGCACCCATCTGAGTCAGACGGGATGCGATTTCGGCGGCCTTGTAGTTGGCAATCGAACCGGTGACACCCAAAATGATGCGTTTATTGGTCAGCGGATTGGGCATGTTGTTCCTGATTGAGTTCCCACAAAATACGTAAACCATCCAGCGTCAACCATGGCGCCAGAATATCAATCACTTTGGTGTTTGCCGCCACAATTTCGGAAAGACCGCCAGTGGCAATAACTTTCATTTTAGGTCCAAGTTCAGCTCGGAAGCGCTTGACCATCCCTTCAACCATGGAAATGTAGCCGATCATCAAGCCGGATTGCATGCCGTGGACGGTATTGCGGCCAATAACGGAAGGCGGCATCTGCAGATCTACACGCGGCAGTTTGGCAGTGCGCGAATGAAAGTGCTTCGGCGGAGATTCCGATACCAGGGGCGATGGCGCCGCCCAGGTACTCGCCGGCCGCAGTGATGGCATCGAAGGTGGTAGCGGTGCCAAAGTCCACCACGCAAGCTGGTCCGCCGTATAGTTTGTGAACTGCCACCGCATCGACAATGCGATCCGCGCCAACCGTTTTCGGGTCATCCACCAGCAATGTGACGCCAGTGTTGATGGTTTCATCCACGATCAAAAGCGGACGGTCGAAATAGGTTTTGCAAGTTTGCTGCAGCCGGGAAGTGAGCACTGGCACGACCGATGCCATACAAATGCCGTCCAGTTGCGCCACGGAACATCCCCCGTGTTGCAGCAGCCCAAGAATTTGAATGCCATATTCGTCCGGCATCCGTTCATGATCGGTTGCCAGACGCCAACGAGCACCTAACTTCGTGCCCTCATACAGACCCAGAGTGATGTTTGTGTTGCCAATATCAATGGTGAGCAGCATGGATTGGGTTTTCAATTTCCTTCGCGGGAAGTTTCGATAATCTCAGCCGCGTAATCAAAGCGGTTGAAAGCAGGCATCAGATAAATCCCCTGAGCGAACTGCTTAATTTGATTTACCAATTCTATCGCAATTTCGATTCCCGTACGGGCTCCATTGTCACCAGAAACCGCCATGCGCTGCTGAACTTTCTGTGGAATTTGAATGCCGGGAACCTCGTGTTGTAAAAATGCCGCATGGCGCGAGCTGACCAATGGCAGCAGACCCACCAGCACCGGCACTTTCAATTCGCCGATCTCATCACGGACTCTTTCAATGAATTTCTGCGCCGCCGGGGGGTCATAAATGGGTTGCGTGAGGATGAAGTCAGCCCCAGCCCGCAGTTTGCGGCGCAAGTTTTTAATCTCGTTGTCGGGGTCGGCAGCGGTGAGGTTCAAGGCACAGCCGGCAAAGAATGAAGTCGGTTGGCCAATATCGACCCCGGCATGGTCAACACCGGCATTAAAACCTTGCTTGATCAACTTGATCAAGCCGGACGGCACCAGGTCATAATTGTCCATGGCTTCCGGGTAGTCGCCAATGGCAGTCGGGTCGCCCATGACGACGAAAACATTGCGCACTCCCAGTGCGTGAGCTGCCAGCAAGTCACCTTGCACACGCAGTAGGTTTCGGCCGCGGGTGGGGAAATGCAGCACCGTCTCGATGCCCACTTTCTCCTGAACCAAACGGCAAACTGCCCAAGGACTTATGCGCATGCGGGCCATCGGGCTGTCCGCCACGTTAATCACATCTGCTCCGGCTTCTTTGAGCAGACTGGACCCGGCGAGTAGTTTCTGGGCAGTCAGTCCACGCGGCGGATCTACTTCGACGGCAAAGACAAAGCGTCCATTGGCCAATTTTTCGCTCAACTGAGTGGGCTGCATGCCCTCAGGAATCGATTCCTCGCGTTCCGCCACGACAGGCTGAAGCCGTTAGGCGCCTGTCCGGGCGGCGCATTTTCGATGGCCTGGCGCATCACCGCGATATGTTTGGGGGTGGTGCCGCAGCAGCCGCCGATCACATGCGCACCGGCTTGCCAGAAAGCCAGGGCGTAATCCGCGAAATATTCCGGCGAAGCCGGATACATGATGCGGCCCGCCACCTGTTCTGGCCAACCGGCGTTGGGCATCACCGAAAAATGGCCGGTTGGAACGGCATGCACCATTTGTTTGAGGATGCGCAGAATTTGATTCGGACCACCGGAACAATTGACTCCGATCACGTCGGCGCCGGCTTCCTGCAGCTTACGGGCAACCTTGGACGGGTCATCACCTAACAGGGTCCGATCGTCGCGGGTGAAGGTCATCGAGGCAATCACTGGAATTTTCGCGTTGATGTCGCGAGCCGCCAGAATGGCTTCTCGCAACTCGTACAGGTCGGTCATGGTCTCGATAATCAGCAAGTCCACGCCAGCCGAGATTAATCCCTCGATCTGCTCGCGAAAGACGATGCGAGCTTCATCTGCCTGCACCCGACCGAAGGGCGCCAGCCGCACACCCAGCGGACCCACATCACCGGCGATCATGACGTCCTTATAGGACGCCAGCACCACGCGGCGCGCCAGTTCCACCGCGCTGGAGTTAATTTCCTGCACGCGTTTCTCCAGACCGTGCTGCACCAATTTGAAGCGGTTGGCGCTGAAGGTATTGGTCTGGATAATGTTCGAACCGGCATCGATATACTCGCGGTGAATATCCGCCACCAATGCCGGGCTGGAAAGGTTCAATTCGTCGAAGGATTGATCGAAGGACACGCCATGCGTGTGCAATACCGTGCCCATGGCCCCGTCGGAAATCAAGGGCCGTCCGGATTCAAGTTTGTCCAGGAATTTGGAAGTTGTGGCCATGTCAACCTTTACCCAATAGTTGCTCTACGCGGCTCTCGCCAATATTAAAGTATTTCGCGGCCGGATGGTGCACGATGATGGCGGCGGTGGACTGTTCTGGAATCAATTGGTAGGCGCTGGTCAGCCGCATGCCAAGTTCTGATTCGGCTGGCAGTAGCGCAAATACTTTCTCATGATCCGGCAATTCCGGAATGGCCGGGTAACCCCACGAGTAGCGCTTTCCCTGCTCTTCGCCCAGTCCCAGTTCGCGGCGAATGTGACGATGCAGGTATTCAGCCGTGGCTTCGGCAGTTTGGACTGCCAAGCCATGGGTGAAATATGCCTCACTGTAGTCGCCGGCAGCCTGCAGACGCTCAACCCGCTGACTGGCTTCTTGCCCAACGGTCACCACCTGGAATGCGACCACATCCATCTTGCCCGAGCTGACGGAAGCGAAATAATCCGCCAGACACAGCCCATCCGGTTGATTCTGCCGTGGGAAGGTCATGCGCATTTGCTCGCTGGGAGTTCCCATCTGCACACTGCCGGGCTCATAAATGATCAAATCATTGCCGTCTGCCTGCACCGGCCAATAACCGTACACCGCCTGCGGTTTGAGCCAACCTTCACGCAGCGCAACGCGGCGCATGTCAATCAAGCGTTGCTCAAATTCGGCTTCGAGTTTGGTCCAGGCTGCACCGTGGCTGTTTTTGGCACCCCAGGAGAGCCGGAATAGTTCATTCTTGGATAAATGCTGGAAAACCGCATCCAGCGGCAACTCATGCACCACGCGCGGACCCCAGGATGGCGGCCGCGGCAACTTTTCCGCCGGCGGAACGCTGGACGTGGAAGCTGCTTCACCCGCTGGAGCGGACGGTCCGATTCGGCCGAGCTCCATCGCGGACTCCCTCTGAATGCGTTCCAATAGCGCTGGGCGCTGGTCGGTATCCATCAGGGCGTCCATAGTTGAAAGACCTTCGAAGGCATCTTTGCAATAAAACACGCCAGCTGGATAGAAATCACCATTTTCAGTGGCTAAAATACGCCGCCCAAAACGTTTATTGATGGCGGCGCCACCCACCAACACTGGAATGTTTTTGCCGCGGCGCTGCAGCTCGTTGATGATTAGTGGCATTTGTTTGCTGGTGCTCACTAAGAGGGCGCTTAAGCCAATGGCATCCGCGTTAACCTCGTCCGCTTTGGCCAGTATGACCTCAGCCGGCACTTGTTTGCCAAGGTCAAATACCTCGTAGCCGTTGTTAGAGAGAATGGTCTTGACCAGATTCTTGCCGATATCATGCACATCGCCATAAACCGTTGCCAGCACCAGCTTGCCCTTGCTGACACCTTCCTTACGCTCGAGGAACTGCTCGACGTGCGATACGGATTTCTTCATCACCTCGGCCGACTGCAACACAAAGGGCAGGATCAGCTCGCCCGTGCCAAATTTATCACCGACTTCTTTCATCGCCGGTAGAAGGACGGTATTCAAAATAACGACGGCTGTTTCGTGACGAGTTTTTCCGTTGCTGCGCGCCAGAATTTCGTCGATATCCTGCTCCACGCCCTCGCGCATGCGGTGCAGTATGCGCCAGTGCAGCCGCTGTTCGGCGGTCATACCCTTCAAGGCTTCTTTTTGACTGGTGGTACGCTGACCGGTGCCGCTGCCGGTCTTTTCGACGTGGGCGATGAAGTTCTGCAAAGCATCCGGCTTACGATTGAGGATCAAATCCTCAGCCAATCCCCGCTCGACGGCTGGAATTTCGGCGTAAGGGGTGATATGCGCTGGATTAACAATGGCCATATCCAGTCCGGCTTGCACACAATGGTGCAGCATGACGCTGTTGAGGATGGCGCGAGCATTCTGAGATAAGCCAAAGGAGACATTGCTGACGCCCAGCGAGGTCAACACGCCTGGAAGTGCCTGCTTTATCTGGCGAATGCCCTCGATGGTCTGGACGCCGGAATCGGCGAATTCCGGATCGCCGGTTGCCAAAGTGAAGGTCAACGCGTCGAAAACCAGATCGACCGGACGCAATCCGTATTCACCGACGGCAATGGCGTAGATCTTGCGAGCGACTTCCAGTTTGCGTTCCGCAGTCTTGGCCATGCCGGCTTCGTCAATGGTCAAAGCGATGACGGCGGCGTTGTATTTTTTGGCCAGACCCAGAACCCGGTCAGCGCGGGATCTCCCGCCCTCCAGATGCGTTGAATTGATCAGACAGCGTCCGGGAGCAGTTTGCAGTGCAGTTTCCATGACTTCGGGCTCAGTCGAGTCGATCACCAAGGGGACGCGCATCACCGGCGCCAATTTTTTGATGACTCGGCGCATGGTGTCCGATTCATCCGCCCGTTCGGTCAAAGCCACGCAAATATCCAGACCGTGAGCGCCGGAGTCGAGCTGTTGGCGGGCCACTTCCATGACATTGTCGTAGTCCT
Organism: uncultured Chloroflexia bacterium; assembly: GCA_963721535.1. GTDB lineage: Bacteria > Chloroflexota > Anaerolineae > Anaerolineales > Anaerolineaceae > Bellilinea. Next base: position 21,212 of record CAVRKN010000028.1, on the reverse strand, counting down.
CGGCCAGAATGACTTCCTTGAATTTTCGGCTGCCTTGCGTGTTGAGGCGTTCGCCAATCAAGAACGGCCGTGGTTCCTGCAGCATCGGCTGCGCCTGGATGGAAGATGCCAGTCGCGGGATTTCCAGCTCCGGTCGCGGCGGGTTTTGATGACGGCCAACTTTCTCGACCAACAGGCGCAAATGTTCCGGCGTGGTGCCGCAACAACCGCCGACCACGTTGATATGGTTTTTCTCGACGAATTCCGCCAAAGCTGTCGCGAAGGGTTCCGGCTCGAGCGGATAGACGGCCTGACCGTCAACATTCAACGGCAACCCAGCATTGGGGATGCAGGAAACCGGCAAATGGGTCTGCTCGCCGAGGTATTGTATAGGTTCGCGCATATGTTCCGGGCCAGTGGAGCAGTTCAGCCCGATCACATCGATCGCCAGTCCGTCCAAAATAGTCTGGACGGCGGAGATATCGGTACCAAGCAGCATACGGCCAGTGGTATCCAACGTCACCTGAGCTTGCAGCGGTAAATAGACCCCGGTTTCTTCAAAAGCCTGCTGCGCACCTAAAATGGCAGCCTTAACTTCCAAAATATCCTGCGAGGTCTCGATCAGGATCAAGTCAACCCCACCCTGGATCAATCCCACTGCCTGCTCGCGGAAAATGTCCGCCAGTTCATTGAAGGTAATGTTTGAGAGCTCCGGATCATCCATGGAAGGCAGCTTACCGGAAGGACCAATGGAGCCTGCAACGAACCGCGGTTGATCCGGCGTCGAATATTCATCCGCCAGACGCCGTGCCAGTAAAGCAGCAGTGCGGTTGATCTCATTTACCCGCAATTGCAATCCATACTCGCCCAGGGTCAAACGATTGGAACGGAAAGTATCGGTTTCGATGGCGTCAACGCCCACCTCAAGGAAGGAACGATGTACCGCCTCGACTGCCTGCGGGTAGGTGATCACAAGGTAGTCGTTGCAACCGTTGGTGCGTTCTCCACCAAACTGTTCGGCAGTCAGATTCATTTTTTGCAGGCTGGTGCCCATGGCGCCGTCGAAAATCAAAACGCGCTGGTTCAGGGCATCCAGGTATCTTCGGTTGGTGTACTGACGTTCCATAATCCGCTCCCAATAAACAAAAACCTCTCAGGATACGAGAGGCCAAGGGTTTGTATGGCTGCTCTCATCTGCCAGAACCCCCGCCTGAGCGGGGTCTCTGCCGGAATTGGCACCGCTGATGTTGCAGCGGTTGCCGAGGTATCGACGGGCCGGTCCCTCCACCTCTCTGGATGAGCGCCGGGCATGCGCCCGGTTGAATTGTTGACCAATATTCTACCACATTCGGTCAAGGGTCTAAACAGTTGCCTATGCGTAAAGGTCGAAAATTCGTAATAAAGACAAATTGGCTGGCAACCCAAGCGGTTCGCCCAGCCAAGGTTGCGATATAATTTCAGCAGCGAGGTACGTGTGGAAGACCCCAAACTCCCCCCTTTCAAACCATTTTTAATCGTTGCACTCATTCTCAGCATTTTCGGGTTCCTCGGCCTGGCACTGTTATTCGGATTTACGGTGCCGACACTGGGACCACGTTGGTTATTCTTCTTCCTTGGTGCTGCCGGCGTCAGCGGAGCAGCGCTGCCGATCGTTTACTTGCTGCACTGGCGCTTCCCCTCACCCAACCCGGTGACACCCGGGATGCTGGTGCGTCAGGCGATGTGGGGCGGTGTGTACTTTGATCTGCTGGCCTGGTTCCAGCTGGGACGGGTGCTCAGCCTGCCGCTGGCTGTCGGTCTGGCGGCTGGCATCGCGGTAATCGAGTTTGCCCTGCGGCTGGCAGAGCGCAGCCGTTTTGCGCCTGGCACCTCCAGTAATGAGTGATCTGCGCCGGCTGCCATCCATTGAGCGCCTGCTGCAAAATCCCCAGGCTCAACCCCTACTAACGGAGTTTGGCCGTCCGCTGACGCTCGAAGCCGCCCGCACGATACTGGCAGCTATTCGGGCTGCTGCACAAAGTGACGAAACCGTTCCCGGTGATGATGAGATCATCTCCCGCGTCAATGATTGGCTATGCGCAATAGTTTCCCTCAGCTTGCAGCCGGTGATCAATGCCACCGGCGTTATTTTACATACCAATCTGGGCCGGGCGCCATTAAGCAAAGATGCAGCTCTGGCGATGCAGCAGGCTGCAGTCAACTATGCTTCGTTGGAATACAACCTGGAAAGCGGTCAGCGCGGCTCACGCGAAGTGCATGCTGAAGCGCTGCTCACCCACCTCACCGGTGCAGAAGCCGCACTGGTGGTCAATAACAATGCCGCGGCAGTCCTGCTGGCGCTCAGCGCCCTGGCAAAACGCCGCGCAGTGATTATTTCGCGCACCCAATTGGTGGAAATTGGCGGGGGTTTCCGCGTGCCTGACGTAATGAAACAATCCGGGGCACGGCTGGTCGAAGTCGGCGCCACCAACCGGGTACATCTCTCCGATTACTGCAATGCCATCGAGGAAACCACACCGGCTCTAGTTTTGCATGCCCACTCCTCTAATTTCAAGCTGATTGGCTTTACCAGCGAGCCAACTTTAGCGGAAGTTATCGACGCCGCACACCAGAAAGACGTACCGTTTCTTGATGATTTGGGATCGGGCACCTTGCTGGATACGGCTGCATTTGGACTATCCCATGAACCGACGGTTCAGGAATCACTGGCTGCCGGCGCTGACCTGGTATGTTTCTCAGGCGACAAGCTGCTCGGTGGTCCGCAGGCTGGTATTATCCTTGGCAAGAAAGCTTTTATTCAAAAACTTAAGAAACATCCGTTGGCGCGTGCAGTACGAGCCGACAAGCTATGTCTGGCTGCCTTGAGCGCCACTTTGCTGCATTACCTCAAGGATCAAGCTGTGAGCCATATCCCGGTCTGGCAAATGATCAGCCAATCCGCTGAAGATATTCAAAAACGGGCTGAGCGCTGGCAGAAGACCCTGGGGCGCGGCCAACTGGTGGATGGTTTATCCACCGTGGGCGGTGGCAGTTTACCGGAAGAGACCTTGCCAACCACCCTGCTGGTGTTGGATCTGCCCAAACCAAACGACCTGTTGGCGCGGCTGCGCTGCGGCAATCCACCGGTCATCGCTCGCATCGAGAGCAATCGAGTTGCCTTTGACCCCCGCACTGTCCTGCCAGATCAGGAAGAGACGCTGCTCGCGCAAATCAATGCCTTGTTCCAGGGGTAAGTCCCTAAAAATCATCCCATCGCAGGAGTAACACTATGAAATCCGACCTCGACGCTCTGATGCTTTCTCATAACATTGATGTCCTTTTGGTCAATGGTCCGGCAGTGCAAAATCCCGCCATGATGTACCTGACTGGCGGCGGTCACATCACCAAAGCTGAGTTGTTCAAAAAACGCGGCGAAGAACCAATTCTGTTTTGCGGCATCATGGAGCGCGATGAAGCGGCTAAAACCGGCCTCCCGGTTCGCCTTTACTCCGATTATCCGGAAGCGGCCTTGCTGAAGGAGGCCAATGGCGACCCCGAACTTTCAGCTGCTATCCGGTTGAGCCGGCAATTCGCCGATCTTGGCATCACGCATGGCCGGGTTGCCATTTACGGGCAGGTTGAAGCCGGCCCGCTTTTCGCCAACCTGCAACGCGTGGCCAAAATGTTGCCAGACCTCGAATTTACCGGGTTTGTTTATGACCCAATCCTCAACGGCGCAATGATGACTAAGGATGCGGTCGAGATCGAGCGTATTCGTAAGATGGGTAAGATCACGACCGAGGTAGTTGGCCGGGTGGCTGAATACTTGTCCGGTCAGAGGGTGGAGGATGAAGTTCTGGTCAAGCCGATGGTCACCCCTTGACGGTCGCTGACGTCAAAAGCCGCATTGATCTATGGCTGGCCGAACTGGGTGCTGCCAACCCGGAAGCCACCATTTTCGCCATTGGTCGCGATGCTGGCGTACCGCACAGCGCCGGCACCCCCACCGACTTAATACGCCTGGGACAATCCATCGTTTTCGATATCTTTCCCTGCGAGGCCGGCGGCGGATATTTCTATGACTTTACCCGCACCTGGAGTCTTGGCTACGCCGCCGACGAAGTGCTTCGGCTTTATGAGCAGGTTCACAGTGTCTATAAAAACCTCGCAGGCGGGCTCAAATCAGGACAGCTTTTTAGTGAAGTTCAACAGCGAACGAACGATCTGTTTGAGGCGATGGGCCACCCCACCACACGCAACACACCCACTGCCACAGAAGGCTACATTCACTCCATAGGTCATGGCGTTGGCTTGAAGATTCACGAGATGCCTTTCTCCGGCCTGGCAGCCGGACCCGAAGATAAATTGGTGCCGGGAACCGTTTTTACACTGGAACCGGGTTTGTATTACCCGTCGCGGAAAATGGGAGTGCGTATCGAGGATACTTACGTCACCCGCGCCGATGGCAGTTTTGAGGTGCTGGTCGATTACCCGTATGATCTGGTATTGCCGATCAAAAAATAGTAAATCATAAGTTGATATTCGGCTTTAAACATTTTAACGCCAAGAACGCTAAGAGGGCGAAGGGCACAAAGAAAATCAATCATAAAAATAACCATAAATGGTTTTCCTTCGCGAACTTTGTGACCTTTGCGGTCTTCGCGTTGAAATGTTGTGTTGTGATTAACCGATCCGAAGGATTAGCCCTTGGTGTTTTTGGACTTCCTACACAGGATGAGATACAATCATAGGCATGGAACGACCCATTATTGATTTTCCTCAGGCGCGTATTTTGGGAATCGAATCGTCCTGCGACGAAACTGCCGCTGCAGTGATCGAGAACGGGCGCGCGCTGCTTTCCAATGTAGTCGCTTCGCAGATTGACATTCACACCCAGTACGGCGGTGTTTTTCCGGAAGTCGCCTCGCGCCAGCATATTCGCACCATTTATGCGATTGTGGACGAAGCTTTGCAACGGGCCCATGTTGGGTTGAACGACATCGACGCCATCGCGGTCACCCGCGGACCGGGCCTTCCCGGTTCATTGGTGATCGGCATGAATATGGCCAAAGGGCTGGCTCTGTCCGCTAATTTGCCGCTGATCGGGGTCAACCATCTAGAAGGTCACATCTACTCTTCCTGGATATACCAACACGATACGCCTAACCCCCCGCCAGAACCAGAATTTCCGCTATTGGCGCTGCTGGTCTCCGGCGGTCATACCGAATTGAGTTTGATGACGTCCCACCTGGAATACAAGCGCCTGGGCGGCACGCTCGACGATGCTGCCGGCGAAGCTTTCGATAAAGTCGCGCGGTTGATCGGGCTGCCGTATCCCGGCGGACCCTCAATTCAAAAAGCTGCCCGCGACGGAAATCCTGAAGCTTTCAATTTCCCCCGTTCTCGTCTGGAAGGCACCTGGAATTTTTCCTTTAGCGGGTTGAAAACCGCGGTATTGCGCACCGTGCGGGAACTGGAAAGCAAGGCGCAACCCTTACCAGTGGCAGATCTGGCAGCCAGTTTCCAGGCTGCTGTGGTGGACGTGCTGGTGAGTAAAACCTTGCACGCTGCCAAGGTATATCGCGCCAAAGAAGTTCTGGTGGCTGGTGGAGTATCTGCCAATACCGCTCTTCGCGACGCCTTTATGGCCCAGAAGGATTTCCCGGTGCAAATCCCTTCCATATTCCTTTGCACCGACAATGCTGCCATGATCGCGGCTGCCGGCTATTACCATTATGCTTATGGTCAGCGGGATCCACTTAATTTGGACGTGCTGCCGACCTGGGCTCTCTCATAAGAATAAATGGCATCTTTTTTACTCATAGGACATCTAAATGAGTGAAGAGAGCCTTAATAATTTGACCTTGTCACTTGGCGCGTTGAAAAATGGCGATCGTGCGGAATTTGCCCGCCTGGTAGATGCGACCTCCACTCACATTTACCGATTGGCGATGCGGATTCTTCATGATCCGCAGGATGCCGAAGACGTGCTGCAGGAAAGCTACATTAAAGCGCTGCGGGCGTTGCCAAATTTTGAAGGCCGTTCGAGCCTGTCCACCTGGCTGTACCGCATTGCTGTGAATGAGGCGTTAATGCTATTGCGTAAACGCCGGGTCAACCTGGTGCCGGTGGAAGAAGAATCAGACGAGGACGACGAGCAACCAGGCATGGTACTGACCGATTGGGTCGGGCTGCCTGAAGACCAACTGTTGTCAACTGAAGCCAGGCAGCGGTTGGAGAAGGCGGTGGATACGCTGCCGGAAACGCTTAGAATGGTTTTTATGTTGCGCGACATCGAAGGATTATCGATCAAAGAGACGGCTGATTCGTTAGGGTTGACAGAGACAGCGGTTAAAACCAGGCTATTACGCGCACGCTTACGATTGCGCAACGAGTTATCGGTCTATTACGGCGAACGGCTTACGGAGAAATCATCCGAATGACAGAAACATGTAATTGCAAAGGATTGGCATCTTCCATCTCGGAATACCTGGATGGCGAACTTCCGCCCGAACTATGTGCCGAGCTTGAACGACATATGAGCGAGTGCGAAAACTGCACCATCGTGTTCAATACCATGCACAAAACCATTGATCTATACCGGCAGCCTGAGCCTGACAGCTCGCTTCCCGATGACATTAAATCCCGGCTGTATCACCGCCTGCACCTGGAAGATTATCTGGTAAAAAAGCCAGAATAAACCCTGCCGAGGCCCTATACCATGACATCAAGACAGCCTGAGCTGAGGAGGAATTTTGAAAGCTATCGTAACCTGGGATGAGAATCTCAAATTCACCGGAGTCGCCGATTCTGGTTTTGCGGTCAAAATGGATACCAAAAAAGATTCGGGCGGCGATGATTCAGCCGTACGCCCGACTGAATTACTTGCCATGTCGGTTGGCGGTTGCACTGCCATGGATGTCATTTCAATCCTGCAAAAGAAACGCCAGGATGTAACCGGGTTTGAGGTGATTGTTACAACCGAGCGCGCCCTGGAGCATCCGCGGAAATTTTTAGGAATGACCATTGAATATGTCGTGACCGGTCATAATGTCGATCCACAAGCGGTTGAAAGGGCAGTTCAACTCTCAGAAGACAAATATTGCTCGGTAATCAATACGCTCAAGGGCAATGTTGAATTCAAAACCAAAATCGTGGTCAAAGAGCCAGAAACGGTCTGATTGCCCCGCTAGAATTTCGATTCCGAGTCTGCCTTTGGCAAACTCTTTTTTTATTTATTGCGGTGCATTAGCCCGCAGCTGGCTGGCGGCATCCGAGCAGACACAGGCGCGAATTGTACGGCCTAGTTTGGTGAGCGTGCCTTCGTAAGCGGTCGCGCCATTTTTTGCCACCCAACCATCCAGGTTGAACGCCAGTACACCTTCAGACGGGATCCACTCACCATTGTATTTGCGAGCCAGATGGACATGCGATCCGGTTGCCCGGCCGCCTTCACAGGATGGCATCCCCATCGGATCTCCCAACTTCATCACCGCCCCAACCGCGGGTAGCGAATCATTGGCCAGGTGCAAATACATGATCACCCAGCCGGTGCGCTCGTCCCCATCGCCGTCCAGATCCAGCATCACCTGTGCATCGCTTCTGCTGGCGATGATACCGTCAGCGATCGCGGTCGCCGGATCTTCCGCTTTGGCGCAACCGCCTACCACCGTAGGCGGGGCGAAGTCTAGTGCGGAATAGGGCTCACCATCCCCCCAACCCGTATGCGGTCCACCGGTAAATGCCCAGGAGCGTCCAGCGGCAAAAGGCAGGCTGAGCACCGGTTGATGCAAGCTGCCTTCGATATGCGCCGTAACGTTTTGCCAGGGGTCGCCGAATAGGTTCTGATAGATTTGTTTCAAACCGCTGCCGCTAATCGCATAATTATAGGCATCATCCGGGAACAACTTGGAAAAGTAGTACTGCAGCGCCACGCGTGGCGGCATTCTGCCAGGGGTCCGGGCGTTCTGTTCGGCCGTCCAGGTGGTCGAATGTGTCCAAATGACCGGTGCGCCAACTGTAATAGCCATTGTTCAAGGTATTGGCTGCCCAGGTCAACTGGCGCAACAAGCCGGCATATTGCGGATTCCGATAGCCAAGTGAATAGCGCTCGATACTCTCAGGTAAATCGGGGTTGGTCAGGGCTCCCAGTTGATATTCAAGTATCGCGAGGAACAAACGTGGGCTGATGCTGTAATTCGCCGTCACATGGTTGACAATTTCTCCACCGCGCAAGTTCTCAGTCGCCAGAGAAACACTGTAGTTCTTCAACCATCCCGGCTGCGCATCCACAAAAGCCACCGCATCGAAATCCCGTTGAGCCGGACCATTGACGAACAGGCTGTCCGGTACTATCTGGTAAGGGGTACCCCACAACGGACGGTAATAAATGGGGATTTGCATAGGGAAGCCCGGCGGCATGGTCGTGGCATCACCCGGAATGACCGGGTTGGCTTCGCGGATCTGGGCTTCGGTGGTGTTGAAGCGAACAGCCAATGCAGTAAGCGTGTCGCCAGTTTGAGCAATGTAGGCAACCAGGGTGCCCGGTTCGAATGGTTCACGCGCCGGCAAAGCTGTAGGCAATGGACCAACCGGCGTGGGAGGAGCTGGTGCCTCCTCAACGATCGGCGCAGGGACAGGTGTAATCACCAGTGCCTGGCAGGCGGTTGATAGCAAAATCAGCACCAACCCTGAGGTTCGCGCCAATGCGGTTAATAATGATTTCTTCATTCGTTAATTGCCGTCTCTTTGGGCGAAAAATACGGGTTTCAGCCGAGCCGCAGGTGCAGGCTTCGACCACATCGCCGTCCTTGATCAATTTTCCTTGATAGGGTTTGCTGTTTAGTTGAGCGACCCATCCATCCAGTATGAAAGGCATTGGACCGCCAGCGACTACCCATTCACCATTATATTTTCTCGCAAAATGTACATGGGTGCCAGTAGCCACACCGCCTTCGCAGGAAGGGTGACCGATCATCTGACCTTGCTCAACCCAGGCGCCCAGCGGTATGCGACCATCGCTGCGAATATGCAAATAAAGCAACGCCCAACCGGTCTGCTCGTAGCCGTCGCCGTCCAGGTCAATTACGACTACCCCGTTGGCGGAACGCACCACCAAGCCAGTGGCTGATGCTGTGACCCAGTCATCCGACTTGACGCAGCCGGGTTCTGTGGCGGATGGGGCAAAATCGAGGGCTGCCCAGGCGCCATCCGCGCCCCAGGCACCGTGCGGACCGCCAGTAAAGCTCCACACCCGTCCTGGCAGAAATGGCAGGTGTAATTCCGGTTGAGTCAGGTTAACGGGCAGCAGCGGTTCCACCGTCTGAGCGCGCAGCCAGGGATTGCCGTACATGCGCTCATACAAAACTGGAAAACTTTCATTGCCGAATACTACCCCGTTCCATACATCCGGGTGGTACTGGCGGGAAAACAAAAACTCAATGGCAGCTGTGCCCGCATTAATACTCGGCGCCAGCCGCAGCTGAGTATCGTTGTTAAAGGAAATATTGGTAAACAAACCCTGCCGCCAGCCGTAATAACCAATCGAGAGCTGCTGAACCGCCCAACTCAGTTGTTTGTACAACCCCTTTTTGTCTTTGTTGACGAATCCCATCGGGTAATCGGTCACAGCCAAACTTTTCGGTTGACCGTAAACCCACCCCGCTTGAAATTCGACCAGAGCCAATAGCAGGCGTGGATTGATTGAGTTTTCGATAGCAACCTTTTGGATCACCCGTGCGCCGGTGTTCCAGCCGTCCGCCAGATATTCGCGGTAACCAGCCATATAGCCGCCAGCTTGCTGCACGAAGGCCTCAATGTCAAAATCCAGCGCGGAGGGTGAATAGACAATCTCGCTATCCGGCAGCACATTATCGGCAGGACCTGTCGCCTCGAGGCGGTTCGGGATGATCAGCAATTTTCCAGCTGGGATGAATCCGGTTACGTCAAATACCTCGTTACTGGTGATTTCTTCCTGACTGACGCCGAAACGCACTGCTATGGATGGCAGCGTATCACCCGCCTGGGCATAGTAAAGGATGGGCGGTGGCGGCGTGGCGTTGGGTGAGGTTGGCTCGGGGGTCTCAACCACCAATGTGGGCGGGTTATCCTGGGCTGCCAGGGTCGTGGCAAATACTGCCGGTTCCGGAGTGGTCACTGAGGTTGGAGCATTCGGGGTTTCATTCCCTGGCAAAGTATCGCCGCCACCGGCCCCGCCGGAAAAAAGCGCCGTGGCGGTCAAGTCATAAGTCGAAACATAACCCTGTGCACAGGCCAGGGTCGTTAATAGCCACGTCAAAAGGACGATTGTGATGCCGGCCTTTCTACCGTGAAATTTGGTTTTGCGGTACCAGCCGGTCCCAAGCCTCAACCGTTGCTCCATCTAATTCCAATGTTCCGTTGTATTCAGCTCCAGCCCCCCGCGATACCCAGCCATCCAAAACGAACGGCAGGGAACCATCGGCAGGTATCCACTCTCCATTATACCGCCGGGCGAGGTGCAAATGCGTGCCGTTGGACACACCCCCTTCACAGGACGGGTGACCAATCCGATCGCCGGCAGCCAGAGTGGTGCCTGCCGCTACCCGATCCTGGCTGGAAACGTGCAGGTACAGCACAGTCCATCCGGTTTGTTCCAGTCCATCTCCATCGAGATCCACCACCACCACACCGGTTTCAGTGCGTGCCACTAATCCCCCGGAAGTAGCGGTGACCCAGGCATCGCTGACCGAGCAATTGTAGGCTCCCGGCGGCGGGGCAAAATCAATGGCTGCCCAGGCAGAGCCCGCACCCCAACCGGCATGTGGTCCACCGGTGAACGACCAAACTACCCCGCTTTCGAAGGGCAGTTGCATGGTTGGCTGAGTCAAATCAGCCGGCAGAATGGGTTCGATCGCCAGATCGAAGGGGTAGCCAAACAGGCGTGAATATGTGGCGAAAACGCCTTTTTCGCTGACCGCGATATCCCAATTGGCGCGGTCGAATAAAGTTGCCATCAACTGCTGCACGCCGGCTGTCCCGGCGTTAATGCTGCCGTCGGCCGGGGTCATACCGTTATCCGCTAAAGCGTAATGCGAAAGTGCATTCACCTTCCACAGGTAATAGCCGCGGTTCAATTGATTGGCAGCCCAGGATAACTGCCGGTACAAACCAGCCCGGTCCGAATCATAATTAAGCATCGGGTAATCCAGAGTCTCTTCAGCCGGCTCTTTGCGTGTGACCCAGCCGCTGAGATATTCCATTGTAGCTAATAGAATACGCGGATTGACTGAATATTCTCGCGATACCTTGAGTACGATTTCAGCCCCGGTGTATATTCCCTCGTCGAGGGTTTCGGTATAGGTCGCTAAATAACCGCCTGAAGATTTTATAAACTTGAACACATCCAGCGTGATACTTGCCGGTCCATAGATGAGTTCTGAGTCCGGGATAATTTTGAAACCCGAGCCAGGCGCCTGGGGGGTTGGCGCCGGAATGATTAACAATTGGCCAACGGAGACAATATCTGGATTGACGATGTTGTTGGCCTGAATCAACAGTTCCAGACTGACCTGGAATTTGTTGGCAACAATTCCCAGGGTGTCTCCGGGCTGCAAGATATATTGCTCTTCATTGACACGCATCGTCGGCAAGAAACGCTGCGTATCAGGAGTAGGGGTCAAAATCGGCTCGCCGGGCTCACGCGTCGGTGGGAGGAAGGCAGCTGGAGCCGGGGTGGCAGCTACCCCAACCGGTCGGGCAGACTGCAAGTTCGAGCTGGCAGCCCGCCACGGTTCAGCCTGATCGGCTGGGACCACACAGCGTATTAAAAGTAATTGCCATAACACCGAACAACACTTTAATGGTTTTCGGCTGCATTTTCATGGTTGAAACCGGGCAATCGGTATTAGATGGTTATGGTCAGGAGAAATTTGGGAAGCTACCACCGGTCGGGAACCTCATTAGTCTCATTCTGAAGCGGGATCGAAAGCGGAGGATAAGCGGGACAATTGCTGCGGTACCAGTTGATCTCGTCTAGGCGCTGGCTTTCAGCTTGTGCCGCCGCCGCACTGCCGATTTCCAGGGCAAAATCCAGATTGCGGTAAAACGTTGTGCTCCAGTAACGCGGCAGGGTCATCAGTGGATCGCCTAATTCTCGTTCCGGTTCACCTTGCGGCACCCAGTTGAACAATAGCGGACCGCGGGCGAAAGCAGTGAACGCCACCTGGTATTCAGCTTCGCGTGCCATGGTTACCGAGGTCAGGTTGAAATTGCCGCCCGGCCAAATGTAGCCAATCGGTCGGTAACCAAGGTGCTCCTCGAAGGCCTGAATTGGCGCGAACAATTCCTGGTGAATGACCTCGTCACTGGTCCACTGGGTGATATAGGTTTCGCCATTGTGAAGGTAACCGTGCGCCTGCAATTCGACATGCCCACTGTCCAGCACATCCCGCACCTGGTTCCATTCCTGCTCGTTGATGACCCCGGTGATGTAAGCCATCGTCAAAGTCCAGTCGTACTTCTTCAATAGGGGTAAAAAATGTTCGCGGACCGTACCAAGGCGGCGGTCATCGATGATGAGCAGCAGTGAACGCGGCGGGATATAGGCATTATGCTGCAAGAAATCGACCAACTGCTGCATGGTGATGGTCTCAAAGCCCAATTTATGGGCTTTTTCCATGCTGGCTTCGAAATAATCGGTACGAATGGTGATGTTATCCCGCCCGCGCGGGCCAGCGGCGCTGATGCCGTGGAACATGACCGGTACCACCACGGTCCCAGGAGCGGCATTATCCGGATTCCAGCGTGCTCCCAGAACCATACATGGATCCGGCAAGTAGCTGACCGATTTCACTCCGTCATTCAGCATGCCCGTCTCGAAAGGTGCCGGTGGGGGCGACGTAGGAGCGGGCGTTGGGATCTCAGTCGGTAAGATGGTCGGGGTGGCGGGGGTGAAAGGGGTGGGAGACGAGGTTGGCGTTGCAGCTGGCGCTGTCGCACTTGAATCCACGGTCGGAGTAGCATCACTTAGGGCGGGGACTATGTTGATGTATGCTGCGCCCTGTCCGCAGGCAGCCAAAAGAATTCCGCCAAGAAGCACCAAAGAAATAATTAGCCTCCGGCTGGAAACTAATGTGGGCATTAACCCAACGAAATATTTGGAACCTGGTTGAATGATGGAATTCCCTACGCTGAAAATAAAGGTTTCACGAGTTTGAAATAATCTCGCAGTACAAAAACCTCGTGAAATTATACTCCCTCACCCATCCCTCGATGTTGCCAGCCAGTCGCCATTGAAACCCGTCCTTGTCAAACGAACCGACACTGGGGTATAATGGCAATCGTTCGGGGCGTGGCTCAGCCCGGTTAGAGTGCGCGGTTCGGGTCCGCGAGGTCGGCGGTTCAAATCCGCCCGCCCCGACACGTAATGAGGATGTACCCGACATCCTCTTTTTTATTTAAGCCGCACCTAACGATTAACCCGACATTTAATTGCTTATTTACACTTTTGAGAGGGGTGGATATCAGCGGTGGACGTACAATACAGTAGAGACTTGTTTAGGAAAAATTCCTGTGAATATTAATCAAACGCGAGTTTGGATTGTTGGCGGAATTGTTTTGGCATGTTTAGGTTTTATGCTTAATTCTTGCGCGCCGTTTAGCAGCCAACCGTATCCAACCGTCACCACCACCTCCAGTTCGACAGGCGTTACCGTCGAGCCAATCCAGCCTACCCCGACCAACGCAATCCTGTTTCCTTTCGCCTGTATCCCGACTGACACAGCCGTTGAAACCGGCGTGGTGACTTACGTTGTGGATGGCGATAGCATTTTCGTCGAAGTGGACGGACAGGAAAAAGAGGTGCGGTATATCGGCATTGACGCTCCAGAGATGGACCCGATTGAGCCAGGCGCCGAAGCAGCCTCGCAAAAGAACGCCGAACTGGTGGAAGGCAAAACCGTCACCCTAGTTCGGGATGTTTCCGAAGTTGACCGTTACGACCGGTTGCTGCGTTATGTTTTGGTAGACGATCTATTCGTCAATTACGAACTGGTCAATGGCGGCTTTGCCCAACCCAAACGCTACTGGCCTGACGTTGCCTGTAACGAAACCTTACAAAACGCCCAGAGTACAACTCGAGCTAACCCTCTGGTATTTCTACCCACCGAACCTCAGCCCTCCCCTATCCTCGCTCCGACTGATGCGATTCAACCGACCCAGGCCACACTCACCGGCTGTCCAGAAGGGTGTAGCGCTGAACAGGCTGGCTGTTCGATCAAGGGAAATATTTCCTTGGAAGGCGAGAAGATTTTTCACCTGCCTGGGATGAGTTTTTACGACAAGACCAAAATCAACCCAGATTATGGCGAGCGCTGGTTCTGTACTGAGGACGAAGCCATCGCCAACGGCTGGCGGAAAGCACTACGCTAGCCATTATCCCCCTTTATCCAAATTGCAAGACAGCAACGCCAAATTTTCGCGGGGTTGATACTTTATCCGCTGCCAAAATGCCAGAGCAGTCTGATTGGCGCGGTACACAAAAATATGCACTTTATCGATACCTTGGGACCGTAAGGCTGCATGGCAATGTTCCGCCAGAGCCTGACCTATTCCACGACCGCGGTAATCCATTCGCACACCCAGGTGATGCAGGTAGCCGCGACGGCCGTCATGGCCGCACAGCACCGCCCCAACCAGGGTGGCGCCATCCCAGGCAGTGAAACTCATGCCCGCGTTGCGCGCCAAATAGGTCGCGATGCGTTCCGGTTCGTCAGCTGCGCTCAGCCCAATGCCCTCGCAGCCTTTCCATAGTTCGACAGCCTGAATGGTATCTTCAGGGGTAAATTCACGAATTTGAAATTCCATTCTCCCCGCCTCGTTTTACTGACCTACCCGCCATTCCAGGATCATCATTTCCTGCCGCGGATGTTCTGGTGACGGCAGGTGCGCTTTCAAAGTTGATTTACGCAGCTCAGTTAATTTTCGCAGAGCGGTCTCGCCTTCCAGTCCATGGCGTACCAGGTAACAGCCTACGACCGTTCCGGTGCGTCCCAGCCCGGCCAGACAATGCACATATACGATTTTTTCATTGGCCACGGCCTGGTCAATCTCATCCAGAATGGATTTCATCTCCAGCGGTTGGGGTACGCCATAATCCTCGATCCGGTGCTCGTGAATCTCAACCTGAACGCCAAGATCGGCGGCTTCATCTTTGAGGATCTGATGATACGAGGCCCACACATCACCTGGATTAGTCAAATCAACGAAGACATTGACGCCCATTTGCAGCATGCGCAATATTTTTTGGCGGGTACCATGTTCCTCCAGTTCGTCCGGGTATTCACCAGCCAACAGTTGACCTGGGACAACCCAATAAGCATTTTGAAATGGTACCGGCGGGGGAGATGGATTTTGTTCCTGTTTCATAGATGAACCTTTTGGCTTTAATAAATATTATTGGCGTATTAATCCGTGTGCACGACTTAAAGGTGAAGTTGAGCACCTGAGCAGAGTATAGAAGCCTGCAAGATTGCTGTCAACCGTTGAAACCGTCAAGCCTTGCCAGAATATTCTGTTTAAAGTATAGTCAACTACGCATAAATCCATCCCATATTCTTCGAGAATTATTGCCCTTATGGACACATCCGTAGAAACCATCGAACCACGATCCTGGCTGGATCGACCCGTTTTTAAATCCCTCCCGCAATTCAAAATTGAAAACCTGATCATCGTCATCATTCTTGTACTGGCGATCTTTAGCCGCTTCTACATCCTGGGCGAACGGGTGATGAGTCATGATGAAGTCAATCATGTGATTCCTTCATTCGACATTTTGGAAGGGCGGCAATACCGGCATGATCCCATCACCCACGGGCCATTCCAGTTCCATATCATTGCCTTATCCTATTTCCTGTTGGGGGATAGCGATTTTTCAGCGCGTGTCCCGGCAGCTTTGTTCAGTATTGCAACAATCGTTCTGGTGCTGTTCGGCTTTCGAAAGTACCTGGGGCGAACCGGTTCGCTGATTGCCGGTTTCCTATTTCTGATCTCACCCTACATGCTTTTTTACGGCCGCTATACCCGCAACGAATCCTTTGTGGCTTTGTATGGCGTGGCGACCTTATTTGCCGTGCTCAAGTATTTACACGATGGCAAAGTATCGTCGTTGTACATTCTGGGCATTGCAACCGCGATGCATTTCATCACCAAAGAAACCAATTACATTTACGCGGCGCAACTGTTGATCTTCCTGGCATTTCTATTTATGGAACGAATCACCCGCGCGCGCTGGCCCCATGAAAAAGCCAGAACCACTTTTCTGCTTTCGCTATCTGGCGCGTTGATTATCCTGCTGATGACGCTTGGGGTAGCCGCCTGGAATGCCATTGCCAACCGCGCGGTGACACCGGCAACGCCGGTGACCGAAGCCGCCGGCGAGGTGGTACAAACTCTGTCCTGGATCAAGATCCTCGAGGGTGGCGGCGTTGTTGTAGCCGTGGCTCTGTTAGTGCTGGCAGCCTATGTATTATTGCGATACATTGGCTGGAAGGCGTTGAAGCAGGAACGCTCTTTCGACATGCTGATCCTGGCCGGGACGCTGATTCTGCCGATATTGACTGCTTTCCCGGTCAAACTGGTGGGCTCGTTGCTTGGGTTGAATTGGGATCCGATGGATTATACGACCCCCGGCATCATCCGCTCCAGCATTTTCCTGGTGGTGATAACCGGTATCGCCATTTTTATCGGTATGAATTGGAAGCCGCGCATCTGGCTGCCCAACTTTGTCATCTTCTATACCATTTCAACCGTCTTTTTCACCTCCTTCTTCACCAACGGATTTGGATTCTTCACCGGTATCATCGGCGGATTGGGCTACTGGCTCTCTCAGCAGTCGGTGTACCGAGGCGAACAGCCTTTTTACTATTATTTCCTGATACAAATCCCAATTTATGAATTCCTGGCTGCTTTTGGCACCCTGGTCGCAATCTACTTTGGCACCAAGTACCGGAAATGGTCGCAGGTCGCCAGTGACAGCCCGGCGCTCACCTTGAATGAACTTCCCGTTGAACCTGAGGTCTTGACTGGCGTTGTCAGCTATGACGAACCGTCGCCATTGGAAGTTGAACAAGAAATTGCCAACGGGTTGGAAATCCCTCCCAATGAACTCGACGAACCAAAACCTGAGCCGATCATTTTTAATCAAAATCAAAAATTACCGGTGGTGGCGCTATTGGTTTTCTGGTCAGTTTCAGCTTTATTTGCCTACACCATGGCCGGTGAACGTATGCCGTGGCTTACCGTGCACATTGCGCTGCCCATGCTGTTGGCTGCCGGTTGGGGTTTTGGTTACCTGGTAGACCGCACTCCGTGGCAGCGGTTGAAAGAAAACAATGGCTGGCTGGCGCTACTGCTGCTGCCCATTTTCATCACCAGTCTGGGCGGGGTGCTCGGATCGCTGTTGGGAACCCAGCCGCCCTTCCAGGGCAATACGCTCGACCAGCTGCGCTCGACCAGCCTGTTCATTTTCTCTGCCATCGCCTTGGGATTATCCGCCTGGGGCATCTTGCGGCTGCTCAGCCATTGGACGTCGAGCGAAGTGGTGCATATCGCCACAGTGGTATTAACGGCTGTGTTGATGGTGTTAACAGCACGTACTGCCGCTACAGCGAGTTATCAAAATTACGACACCGCCAAGGAATTCCTGGTATTTGCTCATGCCGCCCGCGGACCGAAGGATATTCTGGCGCAAGTTGAGGAAATCTCTCGCCGCACGACCCGCGGATTGGATATTGCGGTAGCCTATGACTCAGATGCCAATTACCCGTTCTGGTGGTATTTCCGTCATTTCCCCAATAAACGCTTTTTTGCCAACAATCCCACCCGCGATCTGCAAAACAACCCCGTCATCGTTGCCGGACAAGATAATTGGGGCAAGCTGGAGTTCGATCACTCGCGGCAACTATGTTTATTTTGAATACAACCGCCTGTGGTGGCCCATGCAGGATTACTACAACCTGACCTGGCAGCGTATTACCGATGCGCTTAAATCGCCGGAAATGCGATCGGCGCTGTTCCAGATCTGGTTGAACCGCGACTACACCGAATATGCCGCGGTCTCCGGCCGCACCAATTTGACCCTGGCTAATTGGGACCCATCTCAGCAGCTGAGAATGTATGTGCGTAAAGACATCATTGCTCAGATCTGGAACTATGGGGCGTCACCGGAGGTCCCGACCCAGGAACAGATCGACCCATACGTCCAGGGCATGATTAACCTGACGCCCGATCGTATCCTGGGTGCGAGCGGTACACAGACCGGTCAATTCCAGGCGCCGCGCGGTATAGCTTTTGCCCCGGATGGCTCGATGTACGTGGCTGATTCACGCAACAATCGGATCCAGCAATTCACTGCCACCGGAGAATTTGTTCGCGCCTGGGGCACCTTTGCCAACCTTCAGGTCGGTGAAGCGCCGGGCGGAACTTTCTACGAACCGTGGGGCATTGCTGTTGCTCCAGACGGATCGGTGTTTGTAACCGACACCTGGAATCATCGCATCCAGAAGTTCACTGCCGATGGACAATTCGTGCAAATGTGGGGTTACTTTGGTCAGGCTGAAGCGCCGGAAGCCTTCTGGGGTCCGCGTGACCTTGCCTTTGACTCCCAGGGTCGATTGTACGTCACGGATACCGGCAACAAGCGTGTGGTGGTATTCAATCAAGACGGTACGTTTGTGACCCAGTTCGGCAGCGCAGGATTTGACCCTGGGCAGTTTGACGAGCAGGTTGGCATTGCCATTAGCGCGCAGGACGAAATATTCATCACCGACACCTGGAACCAACGGGTGCAGGTCTTCAAGCTCGATCCAGTCACCTTACAGGCGAACATGGTCCGCTTCTGGGATGTCTCGGCATGGTACGGGTCATCCCTGGAAAATAAACCCTATATCGCGGTTAACCAGGCGGGGCATGTGTTCTTCACCGATCCCGAAGGCTACCGGGTGCTCGAATTCACTGGCGAGGGCCAATTTGTACGCGGCTGGGGCGACTACAGCCCTGGTTCGGACGGGTTTGGCCTGCCGTCTGGTATCGAGGTGGATGCCGAAGGCAATGTCTGGGTCAGCGATGCCGGGAATAACCTTCTCTTGCGGTTCACTGTGCCGATAGAATAATAATTTCCATTTCCAATATTGCGAGTAGGGTGCGTACCGTTTTTGTACGCACCGTTTTTTTCTATTCAATGGTATTCGAGAGGTTTACGGAGGAAATATCAAAGAAGGACGCCAATTTCTAGACGCCCAAGAAGAAATTCTTTTAGCAAGAGAATTGACCTTGGAAACGGTGGGTGCAAACACGGCACCCACCCTACGACTGAAAACTGTAAGGGCGAGGCAGAAAAATTTCAACAATTGAGCAAGGTTTCTCTTAGTCTCGCCCGAGCTTGTATCATAAAGAGCAGCTTCGGGCGAGGCTTGAAGCACCTTGATTAACGAATAACCCTTTTCTTGCCTCGCCCTTACACCTAAGATTAATAATAAAATTCCTCCCTTAATGGGGAGGAATTTTTGTAAACTCGGTCGTAATGTGTGTCGTTCGCTTATTTGTTCTCGCGGAAGAATAAGCTCAAGACAAAACTGACCACGCTGACCACCAGAGCCCCCAGGAAGGCTCCAATGAAGCCGTTGACGGTGAAGCCGACGCCAAACTGGGTGCCGATCACACCCGCCAGCCAGAACATGGCGGTATTGATCAGCAACGTTCCCAACCCAAGGGTGAGAATGATGATCGGGCAGCTGACTGCCATGAGCAGCGGCCGGATGATGGCGTTCACCAGGCCAAAAATTAGTGCCAGCCAGAGAAAGCTAATCCAACTGGTCGATTCCGGGAAAATATAGGTCCCGCCCAGCAGATAGACTGCGGCATACAGACCAACAGCGTTAACCAGCAAACGTATGATAAATTTCATGTCATCCTCCTAATGTTGAAAAACCGGCTTCCATCCAAATCAGTGTCATGTGCGGTTGAAATCCGCTTTGCTCGAAGGCTGCCTGTGCCCGGTCGGCCGGGTAGTTGACCATCAGCGGACGTTTGCGATGCAGTGCCCGGCGAATCCCAGGCAGCAGCACGCTTACCGCTTCATCCTCGCAATTGGGATCGGTCGCCAGCCACAGGGTATCGGCATACATGCGCGACGGTTCCCACGTAACCAATCCGATCAACTCACCGCTTTTGCGGGCTGCCAGATGCGCAAATTGTTCGCCTGCCATTGCCAGTTGTAGTTCCCGAAAAAATCCGGGTTGCAGCCGGCTCTTATTGAGCGGTAAATTCCAGGCAACCTCTGGCGGGTAAATCCGATCGAGCCAGGCGGATTGCTGCGCCCAGTCGCGCGCATGGCGATGTCCAACTTGCACGCCATTCACACTTTCGGACGATTCTTGATCTATATACGTATCAGCCTGCCAAAGGGTGCGTCGCAGACGTTCGGAAAACCCAAGATCAGCGTAAAGCTCCTGAGCATGCGGATTGTCATCCCGAACATGCAACCAGGCAAACTCGGCGCCGTGGGATTTGGCGTATTCCAGCCCAGTCAGTGTCAATTTCCGGGCAATGCCGCGCCGGCGGTAGCCTGGATGAGTGGCGACATTGGCAATCAGATAATAGCGGGAACCCCGACTGCTGAATGGAATCAGCGTCAGATTGCCGACGATCAAGCCATCTTCTTCCCATAAAAAGCCCTGCACTGGCAACTGGAGCTCCGCAAATGGGTTGCTGCCCCAGCCTGAGTGTCCCTGCGCCAGAAAGCGCAAATGTTGGATGTAATCCCGCCCATCCGGATCCATGGTGTCAGCAAAACAGGTTTCCACCAGATTGGCGACTGATGACAGGTCTTTTCGTTTTAATAAAGGGCGAATGTTCGGGCTATAGAAGTGGTAAGGTCCATTCATAATGGATATTTTACACCGTGATTCGAGGGTTGTCATGCGTAAACAATGCCGGCCTGTACGATTGCGCTCTGTCCCCAAAATTGTTGTGGGATGTTAAAATGAAATCATACTTGAAATGAGAGCAAGCATCGACGATGGATAAATTTCTTTTTCAAAACGCACGCGTTTACGGCCCAACCACGATTCTCGAACCTGGGTGGCTGCTGGTCGAAGGCCGCTCGATTGCCGCACTTGGCAGTGATTCACCACCCGCCTCGGTTTTAGCGGCTGATCTCCAGGTCATCGATGCCCAGGGTCAGGATCTGATGCCCGGGTTTATTGACATCCACGTGC
>CAVRKN010000027.1:0-78832 GCA_963721535.1 uncultured Chloroflexia bacterium | reverse complement strand
CACTAATAGGTGAAAGAAACAGTAATATGTCACATAAATTTCGGCAAAAGGTTACTCAGTTTGGGCCCAAGTCTACGACCTGCTGGTTGGGAAATGCCAGGACAATAGGGTGATGGTCGAGCTTACCGCTTTACCAGCGGCAGGAAGACGTAATTTGGACCCGAGGCGACTTTAAGTTGACCCAAGGCCGGCACATGATACGCAATCACTGGCACATTACCCGGGCGCAGTGCGATGGAAGTGGAATCGATCAATCCAATCGATGGCTCAAGCAAGATTGGACTGAGGATTGATCCCGTACGTTTCATAAATTTCAAACCATCCACACCCTGACCCAGGTTTTTATAATAATAGGCAAAAAGCTGATTGCCAGTGGAGTCAATAGTGAAGGATGGAGCATTCAAAAGGTCAGGTGAGGAATCAATTGTTGTGCGGGAATTCCAATCCTGGGCCGTGGTGTACGCTCGAACCACTAAAGGATTATCGAGTGAATTCGATACAATAAAAGCTACACGAGGGAAATTGGAGACTGGATCCACAGCTATATTTATGGCTTTCAAGGTGTAATCCGTCGGCTCTAGTATGGAAATGTTCGACCAAAACTCTCCGCCAAAACCAAACCTGGCATAACGGGGGTGATCATACATAAGATCGACGAAGGCTGCGTGCAGTTTGCCATTATTATCCGTCTCCATGGATAACGGGGAATAAGTATCGAGGGAATCAATAACAGAAGTATAGGACCAGGTAAGGGCACCCGGGCTTGGTTTATAAGCAAATTTCAAATGGCATGCTTTTATGGTAAAGGACATTGGGGTTGTCAGCTGAGCCTATAGCTACAGCCGTTGCTCCATCTGTGACCCCAGTATCCAAAACTATCATGTGAAAAGCCACAGACCCGGCCGCAAGACCATTGGGCATAAATTAACTGATTGGCTGAATTCACATAACTGAACACTGGGGAGCCGTCGGAAAGCAGATCCATGCTTGGTTTGGAATAGTCGCTGCAGCGCGCCCATTCATCGGGAGTGGTACTGGTATCTACAATCGTATATCGTGGCGACCAGCCGCTTGGAGTCGTAAATTTATAGAACAGAGCACCAGTGTCCGAGCGATAATACATCAAGTGCAGGTTACCGGTTTTATCCACCCGCACGACTGCACATTTGCCAATGTCCGAAGAGGTATCCACCGGAGAAATATTCTTGCTCCAGGTGTCCGTCATGCTCGGCAGGAATTGGTATTCGAGCAAATTTCCATTTAGATAAACCACGCCTGCTCTCAAATCGATCGTGCCGGATGGCACTGCCACCGCCGGGAAAAGGTCATTTCCGATGTTGGATTCGACTGTAAATCTCGTACTCACGTCCCAGATATTTTTCGCGCCGCGGGCGATATACAGCTTGTGCGAATTGACGCTTGAGCCTGGTAATTGCATGGCGATATACACTTCGTTTCCAGAGGCTTGGATGGAAAGCGCTTCTGGCCGTAAATCTTCGCCCAAGCCAAAGATGAGGTTGCTTGGGTTATCCTGGGTAGGGGACACCCAGATATTGTTCTCCCGGTAGGCCAGGTGGGTGATCCAACCCCAGGGAACATAAGTCTCATCATATGAGATCGGTATGTATGGGGTGCCGTCGTTCGTGACGGCAATAGCAGTAATTGCTTGTCCCTCACCGACCAGTTCAACCACCGACCAATTCAATGAGGTGGCATAATAAATATTGCCACCGGAGGCCAGGCTGACATAGGCCTGGTAACCGCGCATGGTCATGGCGAAGTTGGAGACATTTAAATTTCCACTGATAATTTCAGGGTCGGACCAATAACCCATCATTTCTTCTTCGGAGTACATAAACATAACTTTGTGAGTGGTGGCGTTCAAATACCCGACATAAATATTTGGCGCTTGATCCCCCCAAATTGAAAAAACAAAAGATGGCAACCCGACATTACCCGTGCTGGCCAGGGTTGTAACTTCCCACCAACCTTTCCAGTTGGTAGCGTATTTTAAGTCCTGGTTGACCGAGTCATAATAGGATATGTAAACGTGTCCAAGCGAGTCGACCGAAATAGAAGCGTTCGTGCCCATCGAGGGGGAGGAATCTACCATTTCGATTGCCCAATTGCCGGCATTGCGGTAGGCATGGTATAGATGATCCGAGCCATAGGCGATATGGGGAACGCCGCCTGGTCCATAAGCCAGACTGCGTTGACCAAGTCCACCAAATACGCGGCCGTCATCAATGGTTTCGATTTTCCAGCCAGAAGGGACAGCTTGTAATTCTGTCTGGGTCTCGCTTTGCAATTCCACCGGAGGTTCGCTCTGGGAAAACCCAACACTGTTGGTTACCAGCAAAAATAGCAGCGCTAGCGCTGCTCCCCGCCAAAGGCTGCCATGAAGCTTCATTGCGTTCCCTCCCCGTGTTATTCAGTTGTTCCGCCCCGTATGGATTTCCTAACCAATCAAGTATATGATTATTTAAGTAACGATTCAACAGCCAAAATGGTCAAAAGCGCTATAACTATTGGTATATTGTGCTTTGAATAGGTATTGGACTTGTGGAACAATTTATCCATCCATCTTCTTAGTTAACCAGGTGATTATGCGGCTATTCAAATTGGCAAAATTGGATCAGCGTCTGGCGGATGAGGGTGGAGCAGCTTTATACCAGTTGCAGCAACAGCGGCTGAAAAAGATGGTCGCTTACGCCCGCCAAAAAGCCCCATTTTATCAGCGTTTGTACCAAAACCTGCCTGAAGATGGTTTTGATCTGGTCGATTTACCGCCGGTGACCAAACCTCAGCTGATGGCAAATTTCGACGCTTGGGCGACCGACCGGGCGGTCACCCGTGCCGGCGTGGATGCCTTCATCCGCGACAAATCCCGTGTGGGCGACCGCTATCTGGGTAAATATTCGGTGTGGACCACCTCCGGCACTACCGGCGAGCCAGGCATATTTCTGGTGGACGGCCCGGCGCAGCGGCTGTACAACGCACTGATGATTTAACGCGGCTACCGCTCCTGGCTGACCTGGGGCGACTTGGCGACCATGATCCGCCGCGGCTTCCATTGTGCCATGATTCTGGCAGTGGGTGATCACTATGCCGGGGCTGCCAACTGGGCGCGCATGCGGCGGGAATTGAGTCTTGTTGCCAGCCGCCTGATGATCTTTCCCATCCTGGAGCCGCTGCCCAGTATGGTACAGCGGCTGAATGCTTTTCAACCGGTCATCATTGCCAGTTACCCGAGTATGCTGACGCTGTTAGCGCATGAACAAATGGCTGGAAGGTTACAGATTCACCCGTTGATGCTAAACAGCCTGGGTGAGGGGTTGGACGAGACTGCCCGCGGACAGATCGAGTCGGCTTTCCCCCAGAGTCGATTAGCGGATATCTACGCCGCTTCGGAATTCCTGTTCATCGGTTTCGAGTGCGAGCATCATTGGCAGCATGTCAACAGCGACTGGGTACTACTTGAACCGGTGGATGAAAACAATCAGCCTGTCCTACCCGGGGAGCCATCTGCCAATGTGCTGTTGACCAACCTGGTCAACCGGGTACAGCCGCTGCTGCGCTACGCGCTGGGCGACAGTGTCACGCTCAAAGCAGAGCCATGCCCGTGCGGCAACCCGCTGCCAGCCTTGCGAGTGAGCGGTCGCACGGACGAAATTCTGTATTTCCCCGCTGCTACAGGCCGGATGACCGTCGTGCTGCCCATGGCGATTGCCAGTGTCGTGGAGCAGGTGCCCGGCGTCAAGCGCTACCAGATCATTCAGACCGCGCCAGATCAGATCAAGGTACGGTTGGAACTGGAGCCGGGTGCGGACCGGGCAGCCATCTGGGTAAAAATGGAAGCGGATTTACGTGAGTTCTTTTTCGCACAGGGCGTCGCCCGCGTAGAGACGATTTTGGCGGTAGAAGCGCCGCAAGTCAACCTGGTCAGCGGTAAATTCCGGCATGTTTATAAAGAAATGGCGGGTTGAGACCTTCGGTCATTGTGCGTGCGCGGTCAGCCCCACTACACTGCGTTTCGATCACAGATCGCCCTGTGGGCGGGGGCGCAAAGGTCGCGAGACCGGCACGATCAAGGTAGGGGGCGACCCGCGTGTCGCCCCGGGGTTAATTGACGGAAGGTGCATCCCTTCCACAAAGGGCCGCAATAAATGCGGGTACGGTATGCACCTACCGGTAATTGCAGGAGAATGGTGCATACAGAAACGGTATGCACCCTACGAAATCAACGCTATTTCTTCGCCAGCCTCGCGGTTCGCGCTGATAGTTCCCGGATCGACAAGCGTTCCTTGCCCTTGATGTAGGTTTCCATCAGGTCGCCGATAGGGTCAGCCCAGGCCGGCGGGACGTCTTTGAGCACGCCCAGCACATTGCCCACCAGGCCGCCGTTGCAATCGACGTCCAGGCCGGCTTTAGCCAGCAGCGCCATGGTCTCAGTGAAATCATTGCCGCCGTACCACAGGGCCAGCATGTCGGCTGCCAGGTTGGGGTAGGCGTGGATCCAGTTGTAGCGTTCGAAATGCTTTTCCAGAATCGGCCAGGCGCTTTCCGCGCTGCCCTCGGTCATGAGCACTTTGAAGCAAAACTCCAGCTTGGCGGCGTACTCGCTTTTGGCCGGGATGTAGCGGGCGGCTTCCACCAGGATGGCACGCGGGTCGTCCATGACAAAGGCCAGAGAGGTCAATCACCGCGGCGTAGATCTCGCCGTAGACGCCGTTGCGCGCGTGGGAAATGACCGCATCGATATGCGCCAGGCGGGCGGCTTCCATCGGGTCGCCGGGCGCCAGCATGCCGCATACCATGCCGCGCATCTGCGCGCCAATCCAGTCGCAATACGGGTTCATAAAAATGCCTGATTCAGGCGGGTAGATACCCAGGCTGAGGTTGCGCAGCGCTGTGCCTTCCGCCGAGACGCCGTAGGGAATCTGGCGCACCCATTCGTCGCCCAGGGCTGCGGAAGTCATGGCCTTGCCCATTTTCTCGTACACATCCAACAGCACGCATCTCATAGACCAAATCGTCATTGACGGTCTCAGGCTCGGTGATGTAACCGCGCACCTTGCCGTATACCTTTTCAATCTGCGAACCAACGTAGCCTTCGATGGCGGTGCCAAAAGAAGCTCCAGCCAATTGACCGATCCAACCCTGCAGGATGCGGGGGGTAAATGTGTCCTGCCAATCTGAAAGCGGTCGGTAATCCTGATTGGCCGGCATGGCGGCTTTGACGTCCTCCCAGCTGACTGGATGCTCGTATTGAAAGTAGGGATGTCCCTCGATCCTCGGTGCTTCGTTGAGGGCTTTCATGATGCGCGCGCTCAAAACCCGCAGCTCGGGCATTTTGTTGGCGGCTTCCAACGCCCGGCCTTCGCGGAATCAAGGCCTCCGCCTCGCTGACGTCATAGCCCTGGTTGGCCCAGTCCTGCACCATACTCTGATAAAACACATCCGGTGCCAGCGAGCCCGGCACCGCGACGTTCCAATTCCAGCGCAGCAAGCCGTCCCCATGCGGGAATTCCATATCCGATTTCCAGTGGGAGGCTTCCGTGCGCCGATCCACCGGCACAGCCGCATCCCGCATTTCCTTTTCCAATAACCAGGCAGGTTTTGCCATTGGTAATAAACCCTTTCTAGATGGTTTGTTTCTTCTTCAGTTTTACGGAGTAAACGAACAGCGCCACCAGGGTGGCCACATAAGGCACCATGGAGGTGAACTGCGAAGGCAGCGAGCGCTGCATGAACAATCCCAGACCGTCGGTGAAGCCGAACAGCAGCGAAATGAGAGCGATGCCGGTGGGGTTACCGGAGACCAGAATGACGGCTGCCAGCGAAATCCAGCCGCGTCCGGCTGACATGTTTTCGGTGAAGAGGGTCACATAGCCCAGTGAGAGGAATGAACCAGCCAGCCCGCACAGCACGCCGCACAGGATCAACGAGGTGACGCGGATGCGATTGGCGGAAACGCCGGAGGTGTCCAGCGCGGTGCGGTTGTAACCGGCAGCCCGCAGGCGCAGCCCAAAACGCGTCTTGAAAACCAGGTAGCTGACCACAATGACCGCGATCAGCGTCAGATAGACGACCAGATTCTGCCCGCTGAGGATTTCTCCCACGACCGGGATGTCCTTGATCAGCGGGATATCGATCTTTGGGGATGGGGACGATCTCCGGGCTGGAGAAGGCGCCTTTCACCTTGAAGATCTGGCGCAGCATGTAGGTGGTCAGCCCAACCGAGAACAAGTTCAAGCCGATGCCGGTGATGAACTCGTCCATCTTCAATACGACGGCGAACAGGATGAATACCAGAGCCATCAGGATGGCGCCAACGATGGCGAACAGGATACCCATGCCCCAGGAGTGAAAGTAATACGAGCCCAGCATGGCAAAAAAGGCGCCGCTCAACATCATGCCTTCCATGGCAATGTTGAAGATGCCGGCGTAAAAGGTGAGCGAGCCGCCCAGCGCCGCCAGCAAGATGGGGGTGGCGGAGGTGATCATGCCGTTGATCATGCCGATGATGATGTTCATGTTGCTCTCTCCTTCATCTTGCGCCGCGCCTCCATTTGGGCAAAAAACCTCTCAAAGTAACCGCGGCCGGCGACCACGATCAGCACAATGACCGCCTGCAGCACCTGAATGAGTTCTTTGGGAACCGCGGTGATCAACTCCATGCCAAGCGAGCCGGTTTGCAGGACGCTGAAGAAGAAACCGAAAATCAGCGTCAGGATGATGCCCGAGTTGGCTACCATGGCGATCATCACCCCGTCCCAGGCGTAGTTGGCGCCGATACCCTTGATGAAGCGGTGCGGTCCGGCCATAACCACCAGCCCGCCAGCCAGACCAGCCAGGGCACCGGTCAGCAGCATGACCACGATGTAGTTTTTACTGATATTCACGCCGCCCAGCCGGCTGAACAGGCTGTTTTGCCCGGAAAGGCGCCATTCGTAACCGGCGGTGGAGCGGTTCATGATGAACCAGACCACCACAAAGGCCAGCACCATAACAATCACGCTGGAATTGAAGTTGCCCCATTCCGGCATCCAGCCGCTGACAGAAATGAGCGGCGTCTGGGGATGGTTGGCATTTTCTTCGAAAAATGGGTAAGTGATTGCCCAGGCGGTGAAAAAATCGGCGATCATGTTCAACATCAAGGTGGTGATGAATTCGCTCATGTTGAACCAATGCTTGAGCAGCGCTGCCACACCGGACCATAATGCACCACCAATCATGGCCAAAATGAGCAGGAAAGGCACCATCAACAGCGGCGGCAGGTTGATGTAAATGCCGCCAATGGTAGCCAGCAGCGCACCCATGACCAGCTGACCAGGCTGCCCCAGGTTCACCGGCCCGGAAGCAAAGGCTACCGAGGCG
Organism: uncultured Chloroflexia bacterium; assembly: GCA_963721535.1. Lineage (GTDB taxonomy): Bacteria > Chloroflexota > Anaerolineae > Anaerolineales > Anaerolineaceae > Bellilinea. Next base: position 71,452 of record CAVRKN010000027.1, on the reverse strand, counting down.
GACATGCCGGTCAGAATCAGCGGTACGGATTTACTCAGCGTGTAGGCGATCTTGCCAGGCGCCAGGGAATACTCGAACAGGCGGTAATAGGTTTCCAGCGGGTTGTACCCCTGAATGAGCATGACCAGCGCTCCCAGCAGGAAGGCCAGCAGCACGCCTACCACGTTGACCAGCACTTTACGCTTCATAGGCCGCCCCTTCGAGCATCAGGTAACCCACTTCGGTGACATTGGTTTTCTCGGTAACCAGGTCAGCTACAATCTTGCCGCGGTGCATCACCAGCAACCGGTCGGAAAGGCGGAAAAGCTCCTCCAGATCGGCCGAAAAGAGCAGCATGCCGCGCATTTGCTCGCGCATGTTAATAATCTGGCGGTGCACATACTCAATCGAACCGACGTCCAGGCCGCGGGTAGGCTGGTCCAGCAGGATAAACGGCGCATCCAGCAGCAGCTCGCGCCCCAGGATCACTTTTTGCTGGTTACCGCCGGACAGCGATTTGAAGATAGCTTCACCTGAGGACATTTGCACGTCGAACTTCTTTTGCACCTCACCGGTGAAGGCCTGAGCCTGCTTGAAATCCAAAATCCGGCCCTCCCAATTGGTAAAGCGGTCATTGAGACGGTGATGGGTCATAATCACATTCTCGGTGATGGTTGCCGCGGTGCTGGCGCCCATGTTGGCGCGATCCTGCGACACAAACGCCACCCGCTTACGTTTTTCCAGAATGGGTTCCCGGGTGATATCTTCGCCCAGGGTCAAAATACTGCCGCTGGTTGGCTCGATCAACCCCATGATGATTTTGACCAGTTCCAGCTGCCCGTTGCCTTCCACGCCGGCGACGCCGACGATCTCGCCAGCCCGCACCTGGAAATTAATATCCGTCAGGCGGGGGCGCTTATCCGGGATCGATATAATTCAGTCCCTTGACTTCAAAAAGCACTTTGCCCAGCTGCTGCGTTTTGCGGATCGATTCAAAAATGACTTCCCGTCCGACCATCATCTGCGCCAGACCCGCCTTGGTGGCATCTTTGGTCTCGATGGTGCCGACTTTGCGGCCTTTGCGCAGCACGGTGATGCGGTCGGTGAGCTCCAGTACTTCTTCCAGGTGGTGCGAAATAAATAAAATGGTATCGTCCATTGTCGCGCAGGCGTTTTAGTTCGCCGAATAATTGCGGAATTTCCTGCGGGTGTCAGCACCGACGTGGGTTCGTCCATGATCAGGACGGACACATTGCGGAAAAGCAGTTTTAAAATTTCAACTTTTTGGCGGGCTGCGATGGAGATGTCTTCGACCTTGGCATCTGGATTGAGATTGAAGTTAAATTCCTCAATCTTCTCCTTGACCAACTGCCGCGCTTTTTTTGAATCCAAATGATCGATTAATTTAACCGGTTCCGAGCCAAGCACCACATTTTCCCAGACTGTATATTGCGGAACCAGCATGATCTCCTGATGTACCATACCGATTCCCGCCAGGATGGCTTCGCCCGGGTCGTTGAATTTGACCGGTTTGCCATTGTAAATAATTTCGCCTGAATCAGCCGGCTGCATGCCGTATAAAATCTTCATCAAGGTGGATTTACCGGCGCCGTTCTCTCCGACAATGGCATGGATTTCGCCTTTGCGGAAGGTCACGCTCACATCATCCAGTGCGATCAAGGATGGCGGGAAAATCTTGACGATGTGGTTCATTGCGATGATATCTTGCACCGGAACAATCCTTTCAGGTGGTACGAATTCCGGGGATGCCGACACGGGCTGCGCCAACACCCCCGGAAAAACCATTGTTTCTGTTGTTTCGCTTACGGTTTGTAGATCTCGACCTTCAGGGTGCCGTCAACGATCTGCTGGCGCAGTTCCTTGACCTTATCGATGATGGTCTGCGGCAGAATGTTGCCGTTGTCAGTGAAGACCACGTCCACGCCGCCGGTCGAAAGGCCGTAGTTCAAAACCTGACCGGGTTTGTAGGTGCCATCTTTGATGGTGGCGAAGACGTTGGTGATCGCCAGACCGATGTCTTTGATGTCTGAAGCCACGACATGACCGGGGACCAGCGCATTCTGGTTGGTGTCCACGCCGATGGAGTACAGGTCGCGTTCACCGGAGGCCTGCAGCACGCCCATGCCAGCGGCAGCCGCCACCTGGAAAACGATGTCAGCACCCATATCGTAGAGCTGCAAGGTAGCTTGCTTGCCCTTGGCAGTATCTTCCCAGTCACCCAGGTATTTACGTTCTGACACGATACCGGGGTCGATGGTCTTGGCGCCGTTCTCGTAGGCGAACAGGAAGGCATCCACCACCGGGTCCTGGTCACCGCCGACCACGCCAATGATTTTCTGGTCGTTGACATTGGGAATGCTGGTGTCGAGGGTCACCATACCGGCAACCACACCCGCCAGGAAAGCGCTTTCCTCTTCGATGAAATCCACCGAAGTGATGGTGCTTTTGCTATTCTGCACGACCGTATCCAGGTTGACGAAGATTTTCTCCGGGAACTTGTCCGCATATTCTTTCAAGAGATCTTCGTAACCGTAGGAGATGACGAAGATGACGTCGGCGTAGCTGGTAGCAGCCTCCAGAGACGGCTCATAATTGGCCGAATCGTAGCCGTTTTCGATGGTACGGATCTCGACGCCGTACTGTTCTTTGATTTTGTCCATGCCTTTTTGGCCGGAATCGTAGAAGGCGTTATCGCCAAGCGATCCGTTGATCAGGTACACGACTTTTTGTGAAGCCGGTTCGGCGGCTTTGGGCGTGCAGCCAGCTGCCAGAACCGCAATAATGGTTAACAAGGTTACGAACATGACGAGCTTTTTCATTTTTTTCTCCTCTTGGGTTATCGATCAGAAACAATGGCCGAATCAAGTAAGGTTGTTGGTTGAGCTTCACCTCCATTCAAGTTGGTTGGCTTTAGACAATTTCACGTGTGTGGGTGGCAATAAATGCCTCGACCTCACGCTTTGTCGGGAATGGAAGTCTGGGCACCGAGACGGGTAACTGCCAGGGCTGAAGCTGCGCTGGCAAAGATCAAGGCTTCCGGGGGTTGGCAGCCTGCCAGGATGGAAGCCGCATAACTGCCGGTGAAGGTGTCGCCGGCGGCGGTAGTGTCCACCACCTCCACCTGGAAGGCGGGTTGATATAAATCATGGTGAGCGTTGCACAATACCGCCCCCTGAGCACCCAGGGTGATGATGACGGTTGGCACGCCCAGAGCGGTCAGCGAAATTGCCGCGCTGCGGGCAGATTGTGGATCGGTCACGGTCAAACCGGTGATGGCTTCTGCCTCAACTTCATTGACGACCAAAGTATCCACTTTTTTTAGGATTTGCGGTGGTATGGGGTAAAAAGGGGCCGGGTTGAGCAGGATGCGACTGCCGGCGACCTGCGCCTGATCAATGACGGCATGCACAGTGGATAATGGAATTTCATGTTGCAGCAGGATGAGTTCGGACGGTTCAATCGCCGACCAGTTTTCCTCGATGAATTCCGGCGTGACCTTGCCGTTAGCCCCAGGCACGACAATAATCCGGTTTTCGCCGCCATTTTCAACAATGACGGTAGCCGTGCCAGTGGCGGCATCCACCAGGCGGGCGACACCCGAAACATCGACTCCAGCAGCTATCAGTGACTCCAGCATAATCGAGCCGAAGGCATCCGCACCCACACAACCGAACATGCGAACCGCTGCTCCAACGCGCGCGGCAGCCACCGCCTGGTTGGCACCCTTGCCGCCTGGAATTAACTGAAAATCAGTGCCTGCCAGCGTCTCGCCAGCCCGCGGGGCGCGCGGGGTGCGCACCACCAGATCCATATTCAAACTGCCAATAACGGAAATCGACTTCATGCGTTATCGCCTTCTACCAGTAGATTCGCGCTTAATGAGTTTCGCCTGCAAAATAATGCGTTGATTCTCGTCTTTTCGGTTGCCGCCCAACCGCTGAATCAACAGGTCGGTGGCATGCCGGGCGATTTCCGCGATGGGCTGTGCGACGGTGGTCAAGGACGGGGTCACCGCTGATGCTAGCTCGATGTCGTCAAAACCGACCACCGAAATATCGGCGGGGATGGATAACCCAGCCCGGCGGATGGCGGTCATGGCGCCAATGGCCATCATATCATTTAACACAAACACTGCGTCTGGGCAGGGGTCGCAAGCCAGCAGCCGTTCCATAGCCTGTTCGCCGCCCAAAAAGCGAAAGTCGCCGGCGGTAATAAAGGCCGGGTTAACCGGCAGGTGAAATTCCGCCATAGCCCGGTGGTAACCTTCCACCCGCTGCATACTTGGCGAAAGGTCATGCGGACCGGTGATGCAGGCAATGCGTGTGTTCCCCATTTCAATCAGGTGGCGGGTGGCATCGTAGCCGGCTTTTTCATTATCCAGCATAACCACGTCCGCCAGTTCGAGCGGCACGTCGCGGTCAGCCACCACCACCGGCACCTGGTTATCCGCGAAGCGCATCAGATCTTTGACCTCGCCGCCGGAGGAGATGAAAATGACGCCATCGACCCGTTTGGCCAGCAGGGTGTTTATGTAGTTGGTCTGTTTTTCAGGGTCGTTATCACTGTTACCCAGGATAACACTGTAGCCCTGCTTGTAGCCGTAGTCTTCGATTTTGCGGGCGATTTCGGCAAAAAACAAATTGGCAGCGTCCGGCACGATCAACCCGATGGTTTTTGAAACTCCCTTGCGCAGGCTGCGCGCCAAATAGTTGGGTTGGTAGCCGAGTTCATCCATAAAATGCAGCACGCGTTCGCGGGTAGCCGGGTCGACAAAGCGCGTGTTATTGATCACGTGGGATACGGTTGTGATCGACACACTGGCTGCCAGGGCAACATCTTTAATCGTGATTCGGCTCATGGGGGACGGGGAACCTCCGCGCAAACGTTTGCGCAATGGTTTTTATAGCATAGCAAAAACGATACGGGTTGTCAAGCCCGATTTATTCATACACTCGTGGCTGGCTCCGTCTGTTATTTCTTCAGGATCCGCATCAAACCGCGCAGGAATTTTCCGTTGGCAATATCAACCAGACCGTGAGCCGTATTGGTAGTTAATTTGCCTTTGCTCAAACGGATCAGAGCCTTCAGCGGCGTGTGTTTGAAGCCTTCAATCACCATACGAAAGTTTGGATCGTCTGGCCCTGAACCATCGGAACCATGAGACAGTTGATTCATCTGATATTTCATGAACAAGCGAATCCATATGTTCCCCTGCATTTCGGTGAAGGATGATGCCAGAGTAAATTCTCCGCGGAGTACATCCTTGACCGCGTCAATGGGTTTGCGATAAACGGTTTCAAAATCGGCACCGGTGACCTTTCCCGCAGGATGGAAATACCAATCCGCGGGCGGGACGGGTGGCGTAGTCCGAGTAGAACCATGCACCGTGATTTGTTGTTGTAAGCGGATATCGCGGCTGGAAGCACCCAAAGAGATTTGGTATTTGCCCTCTGGCACAACCCAGGCTTTGGCGTCGACGTCATAGCAGGCAAAGGCGCGCTCGTTCAACACAAATTCAACCCGCTTTTCTTCACCCGCTTGTAAAAACACTTTTGCGAAATCGCGCAACTCTTTTTCCGGTCGGTAGATATTAGGATGCAAATCGCCGACATACAACTGGACAATTTCCGCACCATCACGGGTACCGCTATTTCGCACGGTGACGGATACGACCAGACTTCTCGCCGGCTTGCATCTCGGGTTGGGATACGGTCAGGTCGCGGTATTCGAAGCTGGTGTAGGAAAGTCCGTGACCAAAGGGGAATAGGACCGCTTTATTAGCTTTATCATAATACCGGTAGCCGACATAAATACTTTCCCGGTATTGCGCTTGCTTGCCGCCAGCTTCGTAATAGCCGGCAGATGGCACATCGCTGTACTGCAAGGGATAAGTCGCCGCCAGCTTCCCGCTGGGATTCATTTTGCCGGTCAAGAGATCCACCACAGCCAGACCGCCAGCCTGACCAGCCAGCAGCATGTTCAAAATCGCCTTTACGCCTGGTTCCCACGGCATCTCCACCGGAGCGCCACCCGAAAGGACGATTACGGTATTGGGTTGAGCAGCCGCCACCCGTTCGATCAATTGATTGTGACCTGGCGGCAGCGTCAGGCTGGTCCGATCAAAGCCCTCTGATTCATAATTCTCCGGCAAACCGGCAAAAATGATGGCAAGATCATGGTCTTTGGCTCCGACTACTGCCTGTTCGATTAATTCAGCGTCTTCGGAACCATCCGGTTCATAGCCAGGGAAATACGTGACATGCAGGCCGTGCTCGGCAAAGCCGTCCATGGCGCTGGAGATTTGAGTTGGATTAACGATCGAACTGCCTGCACCCTGGTACCGCGGAAAGCGGGCCATGGCACCAATGACAGCGATTTTCTGCTGCGCGCCTATTGGCAGGATATGGTCATCGTTTTTCAACAAGACGGCGCTATTTGCGGCAATTTTGCGGGCCAATTGGTGGTGGGCAGCAGCATCATAAGTGTGACCGGACCTCCTCACGCTGCTGGTCTCGCAACACCAATTCCAGGAGGCGGTCGACACTTTCATCCAGGAAAGATTCGGGAAGTTCTCCGGAGCGGACAGCTGCATGCGACCTCGGCATCCATCACCCCGGCTCCACCGGGCATTTCCAGATCGAGGCCAGCTTTAAAGGCCTCCACCCGGTTGTTCATGGCGCCCCAATCCGAGACGATCACACCCTCAAAGCCCCATTTCCGGCGAAGAATGTCCCGCAGCAAATACGCATTGTCACTGCAATAGATCCCGTTCAACTTGTTGTAAGCGCACATGACCGTGGCGGGTTTGGCATCTTTCACGGCTTTCTCGAAAGCCGGTAAATAGATTTCACGCAAAGCGCGTTCATCGATCAGACTATCCGACAGCAGGCGCAAATTCTCCTGAGAGTTGCCAGCAAAGTGTTTTAATGAGGTGCCAATGCCTTTACTCTGCACCCCAGTGATCCAACCGACTGCCATCTCGCCAGCCAGCAATGGGTCTTCGGAGAAATATTCAAAATTTCGGCCGCATAATGGATTGCGTTGAATATTGACGCCCGGTCCCAAAATGATGGAGACCCCCTCCTGCAGCGCTTCTTCCGCCAGAGCCTCGCCCATTTCCTCAAGAAGGGCTTTATCCCACGAGCAGGCGGTCAGGCTGGCGGTGGGGAAACACGTGGCAGAATGGCTAATTTCCTTGACCTGGTTTGCGGAATCCGCGGTTATTTTGCGCAGTCCATGCGGTCCATCCGTCATCAGAATGGACGGAATGCCAAACTTTTCCAGGGCTTTCGTATGCCAAAAATCCGCCCCGGAGCACAATGCGATTTTTTCTTCCAGGCTCATTTTTTCGATGATCGTTTGATGCTTCATGGAATTATCCTGGTGTGATGGGGTTCGACTGAATAATTAACGCCACTTCTGGTATAAAATTCAACAGCGCAACTCGCGCAAATCTTGTCTACTGATCCGTCGATCTTCCCAGGCACAAGTGATTCCCAAGGAACGCCGGGCAGCTTGAAAAACAGAAAGCCCAGGACTGGAGACCGATGATGGGGAGAAATTTTGGTTAATCCTACTATAAATGATCGTCTGGCGATCTTCAGCTGGCAAGGCAAAAATCCGCCGCGTATGTTTGGCGACTTCAACGACTGGGACAAAGAGACAAGCCTGACATTTACGCAGGTCAAACCGCGATTGTGGCAGATCGAATTCGAACTGCCGCGCAATGCCTATATGGAATATGCCTTTTTCACCGACGACAAGCGCATCCCAGACCCGCTCAACCCGCACAGCGTCAATAACGGCGTGGGCAGTCGCAACCATTATTTCTACATGCCGGAAGCCGAACCCTCCGAGTATGCTGCCCTGCATCGCCGTAAGGGTCAATTAACTAAAGGGATGATCACCGACCCCTCCGGGTTGATCGGCGGCAAGCGCAAAGTTTATTTCTATCAGCCGGCTGCCAGCGGGCCGATGCCGCTGTTGGTGGTGCTGGATGGACAGGATTACCTGCGCCGCGGCCGAATTATCCAAATTGTGGATGCGCTCAGCGCAGCCGGTAAAATGCAGCCTGTAGCCCTGGCTATGATCCAAAACGCCGGTCCTACAGCCCGTTTTGTCGAATATGCCTGCAACGATGCCTTCCTTTTTACCTTGCTGGACCGTTTGATTCCGGCTGCCTGCGACCATTTGCCGGTCATCGATCCGCGCCAGCAGCCCGGAAGTTGCGGTATACTGGGAGCGTCCATGGGCGGAACCGCGGCTATTTTCAGCGGTCTGCGCGCACCGCAGACTTTTGGCAAAGTTTTGGCGCAGTCCCCGGCCTTCAGCACCCCGTTCGCGGACTTCACGATTGTCCCCTTAATAAAAAATCTGGAAAAACCGCCGATTAAGGTGTGGACCGACATCGGCACCTTTGACTTCTTGCTGGAAGACAACCGGCGCATGCGGCCGATCTTCAGTCAGGCTGGTTATGACTTTCGGTACAGCGAAGGCTGCGGCGGTCATAACTATACTTACTGGCGCAATGCACTGCCAGCCGGACTGCAATATGCTTTATCCCAATCCCAATCAAAAATCCTAAATAAATTTCAATTTTTGAAGGAGCCATTGTAATGATTATCGATGATATCAAGCAGGCAGTGATCGATGGCGATGCTGCTGAAGTAAAAAAGTTGGTCACTTTAGCGCTGGAACAGAAAGTGTCAGCGGAAGAAGTCTTGAAGAACGGCATGATTGCCGGCATGGGCGAGGTGGGCCGCCTGTTCGAGGAAGGTGAATTTTTCGTGCCCGAGATGTTGATCGCGGCGCGCGCCATGCAGGGCGGGCTGGGAATTCTGCGCCCGGCTCTGGTTGAGCAGGATGTCAAATCGGCCGGCAAGGTGGTGATTGGCACCGTCAAAGGCGACCTGCATGACATCGGCAAGAACCTGGTGGGAATGATGCTGGAAGGCGCTGGATTCCAGATCGTGGATCTGGGCACCGACGTCAGCCCGGAGAAATTCATCGAGGCCATCCGCGAGCACGCGCCGGATATCGTTGGCTTGTCAGCCTTGCTGACCACCACCATGCCGAATATGGGAAAAACCATTCAGGCTTTGAATGAAGCCGGCCTGCGTCAGAAGGTTAAGGTCATGATCGGCGGCGCGCCGGTGACGCAAAAGTACGCCAACGAGATAGGCGCGGACGGTTTCGCGCCGGACGCCAACCAGGCCACGGCAGAAGCCAGAAAATTAATCGGGTAGGGATCGACGCCCGCGAACGATGTCTCCTTGTGGTGCCCGTCGTTCCATTTTCGGGCAATCAAAGATCACCTTTCGGGTGGGAGACCTGTCGGTCAAGAAAAGCATAAACATATTCCGGGGCGACACATGGGTCGCCCCCTACAAGAAACATAGGCGATACGGTCAAAACGAGGGATTACAAAAAAATGATGCCACCGATTTCGTAGGGGCGGACCCACGCGGTTTTTGCGTCCCCTTGCGGGATGTGTCCGCCCGTGTCATGGAATGCAGCAGGACCGGCGCGAACGGCGCCGTAGCGGCGATCAGTGATCGCCACTCGTCTTACGGCCATTTTTGATGCTTTGCAGCACGCCATTCATCAGCGCCAGCGAACCGGAAATCAAAATGACCCAGGCTAAATCGGGTTGGTTGAGCAGCATCACCCGCCAGGGCACACCAAACATCAGCGGCATGCCAATGAACATGAAGCTTGCCACCATCCCACCAATCAGCAGCGGCAAACCCAGGCGTTTGAACCTCAGGCGGGAGGTTAGGTTAGATGGGAGGTGTTTGGCGGATCGCCGGTTGGTAAGCACGCGGATAAAGCGGTAAACCTCAAATACCAGCACGAGCGACATCATGGAGTAGAAGAACACTGCCATGAAATTCGTTTGGGTACGGGGCGGTTGTTGTCCGGCGAGCAGATTGACCACCCCGGCAGCCAGGTCACGGATGCCGTCGCCCATGAGCACCGTATTGGAATTGACCAACAGGGCCACAGCCCAGTTGGCTTTGCGGCAGGAGGAAAACATCGGCATGGAAGGCCGGCGTGTCGCCATCATGGGTGATGACCGGGATGCCGTTCAATTGCATCACATACCAGCCCATGGCGTAATCCGCGCCCGGCAATTGATGGTACCCCTTGGGTGCGGCGGCTATAACCGGGGTATGCAAGAGCTCCATCCCCGCAGGCGTGAGGATTTCAGCGTTATTAAAACGGCCCTGGTTGAGTTGGGCGATCAGGTAATGTCCCAGGTCTTCGGCACTGGAAATCAGGTAGCCGGCTGGCAGCATCGCCCGCGGATAGGGGAGCTCGCCGGGCAGCAACGGTAGGCCATAAATCCGGCGGTAGCCGGTTGACATGCCATGCGCTTCGGCTTCCTGCTGGGAGGTGAAGCTGTTGACCATCTGCAGCGGTTCGAAAATGTGCTGCTGGATGTAGGATTCATATGGCATACCGGAGACTGTCTGGACGAGCAAGCCAAGCGTGATGAAATTGGCATTGCTGTATTCAAACCCGCTGCCGGGCGGCTGCTGCAACCGCTCGCGGCTGAAGGCCCGCACCTGGTTTTCCAATGCCTGATCGGAAGTGTCCCGCGAGGCCATGAACTTTTCGCCGGCGGAGCGCGAAAACCCGCTGGTGTGAGTCAACAGTTGACGGATCGTGATGTGTGACGCGGCTGAAGGATCAGGCGGCAGGTCCAAATCCGCATAGGCGGCGTTCGGGTGGAGGCAAAACCGAAAACCACGGCAAATAGCGCTGAACCGGCGCGTCCAGGTCAAGTTGACCGGCTTCCACCAGTTGCATGACCGCCGTGGCGGTGAACGATTTGGAAACCGAGCCGATCAGCAGCGGCGTTTGCGGCGTCATGGGACGTCCCATAGGGATCAGCGACGCCAAATCCCTGCAAATGCACGATCTGGTCTCCGCTCACGATAGCCAGGGAGATCCCCGGGATGTGCAACGCGGCCATCCTGGAAGTAATGTATGCGTCGATCGCTGTGAAATCTGGCTGGGAATCGGCTATATTTCCAGCCGCTCTAACCGGAAAAATGGATAAGGCAGTGATTAATAGTGAAATTACTACAGAAGCCCACCAAGATGAGTGTTTCATCCGACCTCTTGTCCCACCCGCATAATAATTTATAAACACTCATCTACATACGAGGATGGGCCAACCAGCGTTGCTAATCTGGGCCTTTGCCAAGAAATGAGATTATATAGACGGCAGGCGGTGTAGTGACTGACCGGTCAGGGCAGCGCGCACCATTGTCCCCACCTCGAACATGAATAAAGATGGTGGGTTCAAGGACGGAGCCCACCCTACAAAACCTCAATTGCGAATCTGAGCTTATGGGGTAATTTCAGATTAAATAACCAGCGGACGGCGTAATGACGGTTCAAACGTCACGGGCCGTCCGCTATTAACGGGATTGTTTCGGCGTCGAACGATCCCTACTTCTGATTTTTTATCGATTGCGGGCTGCTTGCGCCTTTTTGATATTTTCTGACCTGGCCTTTTGCTGGGCTTCGGTCGGTTTGGCGCGTTCCGGGATATTCACCCGGTCTTTAGCCTTGAAAATATCGCCGGTGACGTGCATGGGTTGGCTGCCCAGCGATGCGACCAATTGTTTGGCGTCTTCAGTATCCGGAACCAACGTTTCACCGGAGAGATGCGCGTCTTCCTTGCTGATCAGCCAGGTCTGCGTATCCCAGGAGCCACTGCTGCGTTTGCCAGCCAGCCGCAAGATATGGCCTTTGTCGCCAACGTCATGGTAGCGGAAAGTAGTGAATTCATCCTTGTCCCGCACCACGATACGGTAATAATCGCCTTCACCCTGTGAGCCAGGTTTGGCCCGCCTGGTGCCCTTGGCCTGAGCAGAATGTGTCGCCATTTTCGTATTCATGACATCTACCTCCTTTTCCTCTGTGAAGCTAAGCGAACGCGCTTCGCAAGATCATGAGCCAGGTTTTGGTCGCTTCCCATGTAAATGAACGCGGTACCAGTACGCTTTAGATAACACCCAGAAGTTTCAAAATGACCAGGATCAGGGCGATCACAAGCAGCGTATGGATCCAATTTCCGCTCTTAGGGAACCGTGGGCTGATGTTATTCCCAAAAAAGCCGAGCAACCAAAGGACGAGCAAAATAATGATAATGGTCCACATGACGAGTCTCCTCCATAGATTAGATTATTGATCGTTTCGCAGCAGACAAAATGGCCGCTGCCCATCCACCAAGTGGATACCTGGTTTTTTCATAGCACCTTAATGCTTCCGGGCGCTGCGAAAACCATTCCTTACACGCACTGGAATACGTCTGGGTTCAGCCTTTATCAACCGACCCACAAACCAGCCGATTGTGACTCCGACTAAGGTCAGTACAAGAATCTGGATGATCAACATTGGCGTTTCTCCTTCTCCATTAATTCAAGGTTGGACCGTTCTGGCGTTCAACAATCAGGTTGCGTCTCCAGCCAGGCGCAGCGTCAGGCAGGCAGTGCTGGCGAGCTGCGACTGCCACCCAACAGGTAAGCCAGTGCCAGTCCGGCGATAAATCCGCCGATGTGCGCCATATAGGCTACACCGCCTTCTGCTGAACCACCCAACGAACCAACACCGCTGATCACCTGCAGCACGATCCAAAATCCAATCACCAGCAGCGCGGACATGGGAATCACTCCACGTCCCATCATCACGTTGACTCTTTGCTTGGGGAACATGACCAGATAGGCACCCAGAACCCCGGCAATTGCTCCGGAAGCACCCAAATTAGGCACATTGGATGTGGTACTGAAGGCCAATTGGGCAAACATGGCAGCCACTCCGCAAACCAGATAGAAAATGGTGAACTTGGTGTGCCCCAAGCGGTCTTCCACGTTGTCTCCAAAAATCCACAAGTAGAGCATATTGCTCAACAGGTGCAACCACCCGCCATGCATGAACATGGCGGAGAAGATGGTTGGAAATTCGGCGGCAGGATTGGCCAGGAAGCGGCTGGGCACAAAGGCCCACTTCTCAATGAAACCCTGGCCGCTGGTTAACTCCAACAGAAAAACCAGCACATTGACCGCGATCAGGACATACGTAACGATAGGAACGATTCTGCGATTACTGTCATCATCACCGATTGGGAGCATGAGGTTTACGTCCTTTTGATTTCACAATAAAAGTGAGCCTGACAGCCAGGCCGGCAGCGATTTTCGCTTGCATCCTACCGGTTTCAACGTTCAATTAGCTATCAGGCTCACCGGGGTTTTCTACCGCGGGAGTTAATCCACGGCTGATTTCTCGGTTAACAAAGTTCCGTTTTTTCGAGATTGGCGATTACAAAGGCCGATCATCGACGTCCGAGCGCGGGGGAGGCTGCGTACGGTCTCTAACCACCGTCTGCTCGACGCTAACACCGCCACGAGGGCGATAGAAGAGCACATACACCAGGCGATCCAGCGCCCAGGCAATCAACGCATACACAATCATGGCGATGATCGAAGATACTTCCAATACCATGCCTTCAGCGGCAGGGGCGCCAACCAACGACTGGAAGGGCGCCAGGAACACGTCGGTTACGCGATACAGGAAGGCAGCGAAGGCATTGTTGGGGTTGACGGCGATCAGTTTGAAGATCACCCGCAACCCAATGGCAGCCTCCAGTATGCCAAACAGCAGCCAGATCAGCTGGGTAACCTTGAAGGTCGTGGTACGGTTTGCCTGACCAAGCTCGTGTTGTTCAGTACGCACTTCCTTATATTCAGTCATCTCTTCTACTCCTCTTCTTAAGTTTAGGGGTCCTGGGAACCAGGCTTAATGGTCCTGGGGTTCCGCCATAACACGGCGTGCCGGTTTGAGGGTTGCACCCAGGATCAGCCCCATAAACATTGCCATTGAGATCGCCACCCATGGATAACGGGAAGCTTTCTTGTTGATGTCGCCGGGGACCTTGTTAACGGCACCCTGAACGCGGGTGTTGTATTGCGTCAGCCCTTGCCCTATCGATTTGTTCAGCGTTTTCATGGCTTCGGTGGTCGATTTGATAGGTCCATCAGCCAGTTGACCGATTTTCCAACTCAAACCTGTGACCGTATCGTCTTTCAAAGCTGCCAGGTCACGTTTGGTACGATCCAAATTTCGATAAATTCGTTTTTCAATCGTCTTGGTGTTCATGATATTTCCTTTCAGGAATACATGGTGGGTGTGTTGGACGAGCCGACATCGGCAGCGTCCTCCAGCATCCATTCAAAATACACTTGTTGGTCTTGCGGCAACGGCCACGGCTGTGAATATTGTTCATAGCCACTCAGGTCTACACCATGGAGTTCACGCAGACGCTGCCGGTACCAGGTATCAAACGAGCGAGTCGAGGTCATCAAGTTTCCCAGAGCCTGGGCGATATCCGGAGATTCGAGGGTGGTGATGGATGTGGCTCCGTAAGGTGTTTCTTTGAGCGACATCCGCTCGCGGGTTATGCCCAGTAGTTGACGGGAAGTTTCGTACTGCTTGCGACGAGAGCCGGATAGTTCCTGACAGAACCTGCGCCAGGCTTCCACTTTGCCAGCCAGGATCGGGAAAGACAGAACAATCCCGGAAATTGGCATCAGTTTCATCCGCACACTCCCATCCATGCAAGCAATAAATTCGTCATCTCGCTCCTTTCCGATGTCAGTATAATGAACGTACGTATCAAGATCGTAACAAGGAGCCGTATCATCGCCCCTAAGCCCGTAACGCTGCATCTTTATGCTCTGGGGCCACCCGAAGTACGCCTGGGTGATAACTTGGTAACCTTTGCTACGCGTAAATCGCTGGCGATGTTGTTTTACCTGGCAATTGAAAAAACACAGCAACCGCGCGAGCATTTGGCAAGTCTTTTCTGGCCGGATTCCAACCCGGAACAAAGTTCCGCCTCTTTGCGCAATACCCTGAGCCGGCTGCAAAGTGCGTTACGCACGGCGAGCGGGCAAGCCAAACTTCCCTATCTGATCATCACGAATACTTCCATCGGCCTTGATCCAGACGCGAATATCCACCTGGACCTGGAAACTGTGGAACGCGCCTTCACATTGGCAAACACGGACCGTACCGGAAAGTCATTGAGCGATGCGTCTGCAGATTTGGCCGTGTTGCAATCCGCGGCAGAATGTCAGCGCGGGGAGTTTTTGGCTGGATTTTCCCTGGGAGATGCCCCGGGGTTCGACGATTGGGTTGGATTTCAGCGGGAGGACTGGCAGCGCAGCCTGGGTGTGATCCTCGACCGGTTGTCTGAAATTCAATTTGCCCGCGGCGAGTTTGTGGAAGCTGCCCAGACTGCCGCTCGCTGGATCGCAATGGATACGCTCAACGAAGCGGCTTACCGTCGGAAAATGCGGGTCCATTTTGCGGCCGGTGAGCGTGGCAAAGCTTTGGAGACGTATGATGCCTGCCGTAAAACGCTGAGCAGCGAGTTGGGTATTGAGCCGGAGCCGGACACCGACGCCCTGGCAGAACGCATTCGCAGCCAGCCCGCTGCTGAAAATCCGCATCTGCGCCGCACTCCCGATCAACCACCCAGGGCAGAAACGTCGGTAGATTTTCTGGGCAGTCTATTCACCGGACGCACCAATGAAGTTCAGGCGTTGACTGATAGTTTTCAACGGGCGGTTGAGGGTCAACCACAAGTGGTGATCCTGCAAGGAGAGTCGGGAATTGGTAAAACCCGGCTAGCGATCCGCTTTTTGGCCTGGGCACGCGCCCAGGGTGCAGAAGTGCTGCATGGCGGGGCGTTCGAGAGCGGAAGCTTTTTCCCCTTCCAACCATTGGTAGATGCGCTGCGTGGAAGATTTGAGTCTGAGAAGTCCTTTGATGAATGGCAGGAGGGCATGTGGACGGCGACCATCCATCAACTGTTGCCGGAGCTTCGCGACCGCATTCCGAATGATTCTGAATCCGCGCTGATGGCCGGTCCGCTGGATGCCGAATTTAACTCTTTAAAATTCTTTGAGTCACTGGTGCAACTGATGCTGGCGTTCGCGAAACGGGCGACGCTGGTATTGATGATCGACGACTTGCAATGGGCAGATAGCGCCACGCTCGACTTTCTGCAGTATGCCATCCGGCGCTGGCGTGACCAGGCAGCTACGAACACGGAAGTGCGGATCCTACTGCTGGTCAGCCTGCGAACTGAAGGCTTAGCCACCATCAACCCGAGCGGGACCAGGTGAAGGGGCGTCTGCTTTGATCCAGTGGCTGGCGCGGGTAGAACGCGAGGTGAAACCGGTGCATCTTGTCCTCGCACCGCTGGGCGAACGGGAGACGGTTGAGCTGATCCAGTCTATTCTTTCGCCGCCAGCGCCTGAATTCGCGCAAGGGTTATACAACGAAACCCGCGGGCACCCCTACTACATGATCGAAATATTGAAAGACTTGCTGGAGCGGCGCGTACTGCGTCCGAAACGGCAGGCGCAGGGACGTTGGACTTTTTCTGTGAATGGCGCCTTCGAGTTTGGCAAAGCAGACCGGATCCCCTCGACTGTTTATGTTGTGATCCGGTCGCGACTAAACCGGCTCAGCCCCAACGCCTTCGGGCTGCTGGCAGCTGGAGCTGTGCTTGAACAGGAGATCACGTTTGAGCATCTGACGGGCGTGGCTAAGGTCCATGAAGACCTGGCACTCCCTGCGCTGGACGAATTGATCACCGGCAGGTTATTCCTGGAAAGCGGCGAGCCAGGCACTGCCAGCGAATATATTTTCGTCAACGATATGCTGCGGGATGTGGTATATACCGAAGCCGGAGATGCCCGCCGCAGGTTATTCCACCGCCGAGCGTTGGAGCTGCTGCAAGGGGAATCAGCCTCAGAGGCAGTGCTGGCACACCATGCCTTGAGCACCGGATTGATGATGGATGCTTTCCAACACAGCCTGGCGGCAGGACGGGAGGCGCTGCGCCTTTCTGCGGTTAGCGAAGCGATTTTCCACCTGGAACGCGCCATGCAGATCATCCGCGAGGAATCGCTGCCGGAAATGCCGGATGAGTCAGTTGTACGCGAGGTGGAAAAGCAACTTAATCGAGCCAGAGAAAAGGCGGCACAAATCGAAAAAGAATCTGACCGTCTCCCCGGAAAATAATCATTAATAAAAATGGTCAATAAAGTCGTATAATAACTGGAACCATTGATTGAACCATTGACAGGGGTATAAGCAATAATTGATCATCGCAAAAGAGTCTGTTCTGCGCCAGGTACCTCTGTTTGATGTCTTAACCACCGATGAATTAGCAGCGGTTACTTCGCGTTTCAAGACAGTGGAGCTTGCTTCCGGTGAAATTCTATTTCTCGAAAATGATCCCGGAGACACGTTATTTATTGTTGCGCGCGGGCAGATCGAAATTATCAAATCGCTCAATGCTCCCGGGGAACGTATTTTAGCTGTGCGGGGGGAAACCGAATACCTGGGAGAAATGAGCCTGGTCAGTCTGGATCACCGCCGTACCGCCAGCGCCCGGGCAGCCAGCGACGCCACACTGCTTGAACTCACCAAAGAAGATTTTGATGCCTTATTGCAACGTCACCCGCAGCTGGCTTACGAAATGGTGCGGGTCCTCAGCGTTCGTCTGAATGACTCTCACAACCACTCGGTCAAAGATTTGTTGAAAATCAATCAGGAATTGTTGCAAGCCAACGCAGACCTGGTGGCGGCGCAGGCACAATTGATCGAGAAGGAAAAGCTGGAACGCGAACTACAGGTTGGGCAGGAAATCCAACGCAGTATTCTGCCGCAATCGCTGCCGCTGCTGGCGGGTGTAGAACTGGGCGCCATCATGGAGCCGGCCCGCATGGTGGGCGGCGATTTTTACGACGTCATTCCACTTAAGGGAAATAAAGCAGCAATTATCATCGGCGATGTGACGGACAAGGGCATTCCGGCAGCCATTTTCATGGCGCAGACCTTTGCCCTGATACACTCGGCTGTCAGCCAACATATTTCGCCAAAACACACGTTACTCAAAGTCAACAAGAGTTTGCTGGAAATGAATGCCGGCGGCCTGTTTGTGACCGCCCTTTTCGGCATTTTAGATCTGAAGACGCATGAGTTCCACTATGCCCGCGCCGGTCACGAGGCGCCGGTGATCGCGCTGCCAGGTAAGCCCGCCGCGGAACGTGCGGTGAAACTCGGGCAGCCGCTCGGTATACTGGACAAACCGGCGATTGACGAGCAGCGCGTGATCCTCCCGCCAGGCAGTGCCATGCTGCTCTACACCGATGGATTGACGGATAATCTGGCCAAACATGTCAGCGACAGCGGCAGCCAGTCCGCGGGCGGGGATGGAAAAAGCCACCCAACGCCTAAATCGCAATGGATGGAGCTGTTTTCAGCGCTCAGAAACGCGCCAGCCCAGAGCATATGCACCTCGATCTACCGCGCCTTTAACCGCCCGCCACAGTTCGACGACGTCACCTTGCTGGTGGTCAAGATCAACTAAGCCTGGACCAAAGGCAGTTCCACTTCAGCCAGGCGTTCGCGCGTGTATTGGTAGCCAATTTTGACAAGTTCGGCATAAGCGCCGAAGTCCAGCGATTCATATTGAGAAACCGGGGGCTTTAGCAAAATATCGGCCTGTTCCTCCAACTGCTGGCGGCGGAATATTCCATTGACCTCGGAAGCGCCCATCAGGTTGGTCAGGATGGATGGAATGCGCTGTTTCCTGCCAAGCGGGATCAGCTTGCGTAACAGCCCCTTCCACCCCGAAAAATCCGTGTCAAAGTCATAACCGGCAAATTTATTCTTTTTTGGGCTGCAATTCACACCGATCACAGGACCACCCTGATTTTGGGCTTTCATAATGTCCACCGGGAAGGCGTTCATCACACCACCATCCACCAGCACGTCCCCCTGGTAGGCGACCGGCGAAAAGATACCGGGGATGGCGGTGCTGGCACGTACCGCCATCCACAAAGGCCCGCTTTGGTGAATCAACGGCTCGGAACGGGTCATATTGGTGGAAATGCAGAAGAATGGGGTCCACAAATCTTCAATCTGCAGGTTGCCGAAGGTTTCCTGATAAATTCGCGACACTTTCTTCGAAGCCACCAGCGAACTCAGGGGAAAAGTGTAGTCCAGGATTTTTTTGGGGGAACCAAACACCTGGCAAACCTGCTCGATCTGCTGGTAATTCATGCCAGCTGCCAATGCGCCACCGATCAAGGCGCCCATACTGGTGCCGCCGATCAGATCGATGGGGATGCCGGCTTCTTCGATGGCGCGAATCACGCCGACGTGGGCAAAACCGCGCGCTCCGCCGCCGCTAAAGACCAGCCCGGTGGCGCGTCCAGTGATGCGGCGGGCCAGGCGTCCAAAATCACCTGAGTTCCCCAGCCGCACGTGATGAATAGCGTGGTAATCTGCGCTTTTCAGCCAGGCGTCCGTCCGCTGGGGATAGGTCTGGCTGGACGGCTGGATCAAGATCAACTCGCGCTGCGGACGATTAGCCGGCGGTTCGATCCCTTCAGGTAACGACAGCGGGCAGCCGGTCGCCGAACGCGGCCTGCAAGACACGATCCGCCTGTCGCAGGCAGCGTGCGGACCAGACGGTGGGTTGCAGATCCAACTCATAAACGACAAATTTGAATTGGTTTTCCTGCTCATGCAGCCAGTTGGTGACCGAATAATCCAACGAGTTCTTGCGACGCAGCCTGAGCAGCGCCGGCTTTGCCAAACAGGTCGTCAAAGCGCTGACTGTCCAAGCGCAAGGTTGGGCCGAATGTGGAAAGTTGATCGGTCAATTGTTGGGCCAGGTCGCCGAGGGGGAGCGCCGGGTCGAGTGATTGCAGCGCAATGGTTACAACCGAGCGGCCACCAGGTTGTGGGCGGGCGGCAATACGCCGGCTGCGTTCGACGATTAATCGGGTGATCGCCTGGAGGAAACCCGGGTGAGCCGCGATCAGTTCTTCATATACCTGCCGGCTGATGCCGACCACGTCGGAATCGCGCATGGCAAAAATAGTAGCCGAGCGCGGCTGGCGGCTGACCATGGCAAACTCGCCGACACTCTCGCCGCGTTCAATCTCGCCCAGAATGCGCGGTTCTTGCTCACTCTCGCGCACTTCCATCGCCAGGCGCCCGTTAACCACCAGATACATGGTGTCTTCGACCTCGCCTTGATGGATGAGCACTTCGCCAGCCGTCAAGTGGCGCCAGTTCACTTTACGCTGCAGATCATGCAGCGCCTGGGCGTCCAGCGGTCCTAACAGGTGGGTAACCGCCAGGGCAAGCTGGGTGCGCTGGATGCGGGGCAGCATCTTTTCGAGCAATTTTTTCCCCAACTCCGGGTATTTCTGTGAAAGTTGGTCCAGGCCGTCTTTGGATAAGCTGATCAGGCTGGCGTCGGTTAACGCGCGAACGGTTGCCGAGCGCTTCTGCCCGGTGAGCAGCGCAATTTCGCCGACGCTTTCACCGGTGTCCAAAACATCGATACGCCTTTCCAACCCATCCTTGTTGGTCAACAGAACGGTCAACGCCCCGCTGGTCACAACATACATGCGATCACCTTGATCTCCCTGGTGGAAGAGGACGTCATTCTGCGGCAGGGTGATGACATCAAGGTGTGCGGAAAATTCCTGCTCCATCACATCGTCCATGCCCTCCGGGCAGGTAAAAAATTGGCAGAAAGTGCTTAGCTTGCTTCTACTGGCTTCGATGTCCATTAATACCTCAAAAAAGATGAATGGCCTGGTCGAGGGCTTCGTCCAGACTTTGGTTTCGGCCGACGTCCCAGGCCTGCTGCTGTTCCACGGCGTTCAAGGCAGTGCGGGCTGGCTGTAACAATTCGTCCATTTTGCGAACTTCGTCTTTGGATAACGGCGCTTTGATGGCTTCCCGTACCACGGACGCGGCAGCAACCAGCGTCAGTGCAGGGGCAGGTTTTCCCGACCAGGCTGGCCAGGCAGCCGATATCTTCCAGTAAATAAGCCAGCGCCCAGCGGTCGCCCAGGTCGCGGTTCAACTGCAGGCTCTCACGGTACAGATTGAATGCCTGCGGAAAATCGCCCAGCCGCCGGATCACGTTGGCCAGGTTGTTGAGGGCATTGGCGATGTAGTATTTGTCCCCGACCTGCCGCTGTAGTGCCACAGCTTCCTCCAGAAAGGCACGGGCTTCCGACGGGTTGCCTTGATCCAGCGCCACGTTTCCCAGATTATTCAATGAGACCGCGATCGCCCAGCGATCTGCCAGCTGCCGCCGTATTTCCAGGCCTTTTTCGTGCAGTTTGCGGGCCTCGTCATAGCCGCCAGCCAGGCGGGCAATGATGCCGAGGTTGCTGAACAGGCTGGCTACCCGCTGCTGCTGACCCAGCTGCTGCCAGACCAGCAGGCTGCGCTGGTAATAGTCACTGGCCTGGTGCATATTTCCCTGCTGGGTGGACAATGACCCCAGCGACTGCAGCGTTTGCGCTATCCCAGCTTGATCGGACAACTGCTCAAAGGCTTCATGCGCCTGGTGGAGGTCTTCACTGGCCAGGTCGTACTTTCCCTGTTTTCGATGCAGTTCACCCAGACCTGCCTGACAGCGGGCTGCACCCAGGGGATCTCCAGAATCGTTTGCCAGTTGGATCGTTTGCTGATAATAAGCTGCGGCAGTATCCCAGTTGCCGACCACTTCCAGCACCTGGCACAGCTTTAAAGTCACCGGAATGCGTTGTGCCGGCTCGAGCAGGTGCACGACAGCCTGGTAATAGTCAATGGCGGCCTGGTTGGCGTAATTTTGTTTGGCCGCATCTCCGGCTTTGAGATCGTATTCAATTTTCTTGGCCTGGTTTTCACTGCGGCCGTAATGAAAGGCCAGTAAATCCAGTAATTGAGACAACCGATCCGGGAAACTGTGCTCCAAAAATGCGGCGATTTGCTCATGAAACAGCGAACGGGTGGCGAAGGGCAGGCTCTCGTAAGCCACTTCCTGGGTGAGGATATGCCGGAAGAAATACGTCAGTTCTTTCTCGGTGATGTCCACGTCCAGTTCGCTCAGGCTGAGCGCTACCAGATCCTGGTTAATCTGCAGGCGGTCTTTTTCGTCCGCTTGGACGCCAAACAGCAAAGCTGCCTGGAAGATCCGACCGATTACACTGGCGACTTTGATGGTAATCTTCTGGCTTTCGGTTAACTGATCGATGCGGCTCAGAACCAGCGATCGCAGGCTCGAAGGCAGTTGCAACTCACGCGTGGTGCGCGGATCTGCCAAATCCTGGCCTGAATCCTCCAAAAAATTGATGGATTGATCCGCAAAAAATGGATTCCCATCCGCTTTTTCTACCACCAATTGAATCAAGCTCTCGGCAACTTCGATCTCCGCGCCCAATGCCCGCGAAAATCTTTGCCGCACCAGACTTCGCATTTCGGTTTCATTTAGGGCAGGGACGGTCACCTCATGGTAGTAGGGCAGGGCGCTCACCCGCCGGGCTTTGAGACGCTCGACCGTCGGCGGGCGGAGAACCAGCATCACCAGCACCGGTAAATTTGCGATGGACCGGCATAACACATCCAGCAGATCATGCGAGAGCGGGTCGATCCAGTGCATATCCTCCAATAGGATAAAGAGCGGTTCACGCCGGGCGCGCTGCTGCAAACAATCCGCCAGCAAGCTTTCCAGGGAAGACTTGCGAATTTTGGCATCCAGGCTGCTGGTGAGATCATTGTCGGGGATGGACAGGTTCAATACCGGCGCAAGCAGCGGCAGGCGTTGAGCCAGTGCGGGGTCAATACGGGATAAATACGCACTTAAGATTTCTATTTGCTGGTCAGCCGGCATCGCGGCGGAAATTCCGAAAAATTTCTGCCAGATGGGACGCCATACCAGGTAACTGGAGTTTGAGCCATATGCCTGGCATTCTCCTGTCAGCACCGTATCGGTCAGGGCATACTCCCGGATGGCCTGGCGGGCTAGTTCGCTTTTGCCAATCCCGGCCTCTCCGAGGATGCTGATGATTTGCCCCTTACCTTGCCGGGCAGCCGCCATAATTTGTTCGATTTCGTTGATTTGGGCTTCACGACCAATCAATGGTTGGCTCGTATTGGCTTCGAAAGTTTTCTCTGCCGATGCCCGCAGCCCAAGCGGTTGATAAACAGCTACCGCTTCTGCTTTTCCCTTGACCTTGATCTCCGGGATTTTTTCCCAGATGATCGTGCCGGCGGTCTGGCGCTGAATGGCTGAGGTTGCCAGAATCTGCCCAGTCGCAGCGGCTTGCATGAGGCGGGCAGCCAGGTTGACTGAATCACCCAGCACGCCGTAGGTACGGCTGTCTGAACTTCCATAGGCGCCTACCCGCATATGACCGGCGGTGATGCCAATTTGAGCCGTCAACGGCGGGGTGATTTCCTGTACCAATTCGCGCAGCGCAAAGGCAGTGAGGACGGCGCGCCGTGCATCATCCTCATGGGCAAACGGCGCCCCAAAAGCCGCATACAGGTAGCTGCCCTTGTCACCGATGGTCAACTGGATCAACGTGCCGTCATAATCCAGAAGGATTTGCTGGATGCGCCGGATGAAATTATCCAGCACCGATTGAGAGGAAGAATCGCCCTGAAAATCCAGTCCAGTGAAACGCAGGAACAGGGCCACTGCCGGGCGAAGCTCTGCCAGAAATTCACCCTTGCCCTGCTGCAGACGATCATAGACCGCTTTGAGCAGCCAGGGACGTACGCGTCTGCTGCTTAACCTCTGAACGGGAAGGGGACGCCAGGGGCGGTCAGTCGCCGGTCGTTGAAGCGCCTGTACCACGACAGCAGCACTTCCGGATTCGCCGTCCTGGCGCCATTCGCCGAGAACGAGCGACTCTTCCAACTTCGCGGCGGTTTGACCATCCATAACCACTTCACCGCGGCGGGCCAGGTGTTCGGCAGCTGCCAGGCGGTCGAGCGGGTCGCCGCACAGCACCTCGATCACCTGCCGCTCAGGGTCGCCCACCAAAAAGCGGCGGACTGCTCCGACCGAGACGGCTGTTTTCAACTCCAAAGAGACCACAGTCCCCGAGGCGGTTTTGACTTGAGCAAAGGAATGCATGGCGCTCTGCATGGCGAGGGCGCAAGCAACCGCCCGTTCTCCGGTGTCACCATCCAACCAGCACGTAATGGCGTCGCCGCTGAAGCCGATGACGCTGCCGCCAAAGCGGTGCAGCTGATTGATTAAAGCGTCGTAAACCAGGTTCAGGTGACGGGTTAATTCCTCAGCGCCGCGCTGCGGACCAAGTTCGCGGCTCAACTGTTCCGTCAGCGGTGTAAAACCGGAAATATCCGCAAAGATCGCCGCCCCAGCCGTGTTTTCAGGCAAGGTTTCATTCCGGTAGAGCGCCTGGCGGCGGTCCATCGGTAAGTAAGCAGACAGTTGATCCATAAAGGCGAAGACCCGGATCCCGTTTAGGCTTGCGGCATTTTATTGCGCAACCGGTCAGCCATGATGCGCATGACCTGCAGGGCAAAAAAAGCCGAATGCTGTACCAGGAACAAAAAGCGCGGTTCATCGATTGCGACCAGATCGCAATCCGTTTTGGCCATTGCGGTCGCGCTGCGCGGCGAAGCATCGATCAACGCCATTTCGCCGAATAAATGACCTGGTCCGTGGGTTTGGATCACCTGATCCCCGATTTTGATATCCACCTCACCGGCCTTCACCACATACATGGCCAGTCCGTGTTCTCCCTGCTTAAAAATGACTGCTCCCGCTGGGTATGAGACAAAATCTTTCGATTCTTCGAAAATTGAAATTACTGGTTCAGCATTCATGGTTTCACTACCTTCATGTCACGTTTGACGATTTATCCGGAACTGCCTGATGTTTTTTTATGGTTGGAACTCGTCAAAATCTCCGGTTTTGGCACCCCTTCCAGCAAGCGGGTCAATTCCTGCAAGTTTTGTTGTTTGCCCGCAAGACGCAGATCGCGGGTAGAGTGGGTGAAGTAATGGTGTTTGCGCAAGAAGGCGATCTGGTTGGTGTACCAGATCATGTCATTGACCGGCTGGAGCAAGAAATCCATTTCATTGCGTAAATCCACGTTGCGGGCGAAGAAATTCGGGCTGCCCAGAATATCCAAATCGGCGTCCGCCAGGATTTCCTGCAGCAACCCATGCGGCGATTGCGGCAGGCGGGTTGCCATGATCATTGCCTGGACGGATTCCACCTGCGACTGGGAATAACCAAATCCAGGCAATTCTTCGGCGGCAATCCGGGCGCTGACGACTTCATGGTTGAGGTGGGCGCTGATGTACCCCAGATCATGAAACAGGGCCGCGGTGCGCAGCAGCAGCTGATTAACGGCATCGGTTACACCTTCAGCCAGGATCATACGGTCGACTGCCGGAGTCACCTCATCCAGCGTGTGTGCGCTGGAATGATAGGTGATGCCGGGCGGCAGGTGGTTGTCCAATTGGTAAATCGCGAACTGTTTAGCGGCAGCGAAATCCGGTTGGGTCATGGTTGGCAGCTTTTTGGCAGGCAGGATGCAGGTTATTTGGTCGGAACGGTTGAGTCATACAGGGCGCCACCATCAATGGCGCCGACGCTGTTTCCCATATCATGGTCAACTACTGGCACCAGCAATTCTCCGGTGCAGGCAGCGCCAAAAGTATCGGTGGCACTAAAGAAGACGTGATAAACCCTTCCATCGCCATTGCCATCCCGTTCGGCGCGGACCTGGGCGAACGTCGTCCCTACTCCTTTGCCATCGGCAGCCTGCCCGACTAATTCGTCCTGGAAGATGCGGTCAATTCGAATGGTGAAGGGATCGCCGTTCGGATCGAATATGTTCAGAATTTGAATGGTGACAAAGTTTTTGTTGGACGGCCAGATGAAGGGGTTGCTGGATCCTGCCTGGCTGCAAACCGGCGCCTGATTAACGTTGTTTACTGCCAGGTGAACCGTGGCTGGCAGCGAAGCACCCAGGGCGTCATTGGCCGTATAGCTAAAGCTGTCTGTGCCAATGAAACCCGAATTGGGCGTGTAGCTGAAGGAACCGTCGGCGTTTAGTTGCACCACCCCGGAACCGGCGCCGCTGACTAGCACAGCGGTCAGTGGTGAATTTTCTGGATCGAGGTCGTTGGCCAAGACTCCCGGAGCCGGGACCGTCAATACCGTATTCTGGTTCAGGCTAAACGTGTCATCCACAGCCTGCGGGGCAGCGTCGATCGTGACTGTTCCCGAGGCAGATGAGGCCAAATAACGCTCATCCACCAGCGACACCAACTGGCCATTCAAAGGTACGTCACCGGCAAAATAGACCGTCAACGCGTAGCTGCCAACCGGCAGGTCAGCCACCTCCAGGGAGGCACGACCGGTGTAATCCGTGATGACCGGGTAAGTGAATACGCTGGAAGCGCCCTCGAGAACAAAGAAGAGGGTTTTTTCCGGCAAGCGGCGGGCTCCGGATGACAGAATCGCCGTGACCAGGCTGGTTTCGCCAGGCCGGGTAGCGACCGAGGTCGGAGAGAGTGTTACCTGGGTGCTGGCTTTGGATATATCCACCAGTGCCGAGGCGCTGGAACTCAAGTAAACGGATGAGCCGGCAAAAGAGGCGGTAGCCAGGTTTTGGCCGGGCAAACCGAGCAATGCGATCGTCAGGGTCAGGGTGCCGTTCGTGCCGGTGAGGCCAACCCGGGTTTGATTACCAACTCGCAGCGAGACCGGCTGCCCGGAGAGCGGTTGACCGGCGCTGGTCAGTGTGGCGCTAAGGGCTACCGGGCTGCCGTAGGTACCATTGGCGGGTGCGGACATAGTCAATTGTGTGGGCTGGGTCGGCCCACCGACCAGGTTCGGGGTAAAGTAGCGCCCGATGTTGGTGGATAAGCTGACCAGGCCAACGCCGTTGACAGCCTGCAGGATGTAACGAACATCCGTGGGGGCGGTGGCGCTCAAAGGCAGCGTGGCGGACCAGCGCGTGCTGTCCGCAGCGTCCTGAACCAGGTCGAGGGATTGCCACTGCCCATAGAAGGGGCCGTTCAGCGCGGTATAGGTCACCCAGACAGTTTGAACGCCAACCGAAGGGTTAGCCAACACTGTGGCGGTGAAGTTCACCTGACTGGTGGTTCCCACGGCGGACACATTCAAAATGGTGGGCGCTGCCGCCAGGGCTGGCACGCTGTTACCGGCGTAGGTTTGGATGTTATTGTTGTAGAACAAACGGAAGTCCATGCGATCATATTGACGCAGGATGCCATTGGTCAAGCTGGCGGCATCCGACAGGAACTGAGCCGGAATTGCCTGCAGTTGCGTGAAGCCAGTAGCCGAATTGGTCAACTGGCTAAAGTAGTTGACGCTCCAGGGCTGGACCGGGAAGAATACGTTGGTGGCGAAGGGCGGGTGTACCCCGCGGATTTCGGTAGTTGAAGCGCCGGTCAGTGGCAAGATATTCGCGCGGTCGTTATACAAGCCGCCGCGGAAGCCAACTCCGCGCAGAACCGTTCCTGCCAGGGACACATTGCGCCGTTCCAGCGGGAGGACCGGCTCGGCCGGATTGGTGAGCACGCCGGATCCGCCTTCGAGGTAGGTAGCGGTGACAGAACCGGTCTGCGATACCGAGTCAAGCGTAACTGTCTGGGTGGTGAGGGCTGGCACAACACTCAGGTCAGCGCTGGCCAGGCCGAGCGCAGCGCCCGGGTCGCCGGCAGCCGGAGTAGCGGAAGTCACAACCGGGGTTGAGGTCGGGGGTGTCAGCCGTTGACCGGCCATATTGACGCTCAGCATGGGCAGACCGAATAAAGTCGCCTCAAGCAGCGCTTTTTGATGGATCGGGCGCAGCACAGCAGTATCCGCCAGGTACACCTGTTTGGCATGCATCAAGGCCAGGCCCACCGGTACAGCACCCTGTCCCATCCGCAGTTGACGGCTGAATTCAAGGTATAACCGTTCACTGTATTCGATAAAGTCAGTGTCGCCGTACTGATAGCCGGTGCCAGCGATCAAGGTGGCGCCTTTTTGGGCAAAAGCCGAGGCCCAATCTGGCTGGGGTGTGACGTTCGGCACGGCATGTTCATCCACCAGGTTATAGCCGGTATGGCAGCCAGGGCTGAATACAATGGCGTTGGTGAAATTGGTAGTAGAGGCAACCAAATCCGCCGTGGTCATGCGGGTGGTGTAATCGGCTGCCAGGGCGCTGCTGGCGCTGAAATGCCCGGCCAAGAAGACCAGGTCATGCCGCGCATTGAGCAGGGCGTCTTTCAGTTGGCTGGCATTCCAGGCGCTGGTCGCGGTCGGCGAGTCGCCGCGCGGTTGAATCAAGGTGTCGGCGGCAACAGCCGCGCCGGCTTCCAGTTGACTCTGCACCGCCTCAGCGCCGTCCGACAGAAAATCGTAGCCGGTTACCAATAGCGAACCTGGGGCTGGCAGAACGCCGCCGGCAGTACTCAGATAGGCATCCACCACCACTTTGGCCTCAGCAGCGGTCTCAACCAGTCGCCCGACTGCCAGGTCGAGCATGGGCAGGTCATCGCCTTTGACGGAAATGTCAAAAGACGCTCCGTAATCGTCCTGGCTGAGGAAGTAACCGGATTTCAGGCTGGCCTGCGATGGCGTGTTTTCCAGAACCGGCGGGACGAAATTCTTTTCATTACCGAGCATGGCGCCGTCCGCGTGGCGGAAGAACGGGAGGACATTATCGCCGCCTACCAGAACCACATACTGCAGCGGATTTCCGATACGGTAGCGGGTGACGATTTCTTTTATCGAGTCGGCTAGGATATTCTGGGCTGCTGGACAGGCCGGATTAGCGTCAGCCTGGGCATACGCAGCTGCCACGCGGGCATCATCCGCCACGTTGATTACCGTGCCGCTGACTTCGGAGCGTCCGGCTAACTGCGCCAGCTGCTGTGTCAGCGCCGCTTTTTCCTCAGCGCTGCCCGGCATACGGCTCAGATTGGTCAATATCAGGGTGCGGAAATTTCCCGCCACCGGGTTGAGGCTGGCAGCGGTAGTGACCGGTGCGACATTGAGGCAGATATTGCTGGTCAACGATACAGACAAATGATATGGGGTGGTCAAGCTAAAGTTGCCGTTGCGCCCGCGCACGCGGATATAAAAGTCACCGGTTTGATCCCAGGTGTTGACGCGGATCCCCTCACTGGTGGTCCCTTCAAAAGCGGAGACTGCCAACAAACTGCGGCTTTGGGCTCCGCTGAAGGCGTCTGGACTGAAGGCATCCGGCGAGAAGGCATCGGGCGAGAAGGCGTCCGGGCTGAAGGCATCGGGACTGAAAGCATCCGGGCTAAAGGCGTCCGGTGAGAAGGCGTCTGGCGAAAAAGCGTCCGGGCTGAAAGCGTCCGGGCTGAAGGCGTCCGGGCTGAAGGCATCCGGGCTGAAAGCATCCGGCGAGAAGGCATCCGGGCTGAAGGCATCCGGGCTGAAGGCGTCCGGTGAGAAGGCATCCGGCGAAAAGGCATCCGGGCTGAAGGCGTCCGGAGCAAACTCGGCTCCCAGACGCAATAAATCGCCGGGCGTGGTCAGGGTTTGGAAGGCCTGGCCAATGTCCTTGTACAGCGTCAGATCAAAATTATCCGGTAAGTTCGTCAGCGTGAGAATGACACGAGATTCCGGGGTTACGCTGAATTTGTACCAGCGCGATTGACCTTTGAGATCCAGGAATTGGGTGGCATTGGCGGGTTGGCCGTTGAGCGGGTCCGGGGTGAGGGTTAAGGCATCGATCCAGCTGTCGTTGCCCGGGCTGGCGGTGACGCACGGCGAGAACTCCGAGGTGCTGCCGTCGGGACCGGTGGCTGTGGCTGTGATGAAGGTGTTGACCTGCAGTGTGGTCGAAATGACCTGGGAAAACAGCGCATTTCCCTGAACGTCGGTGGTGAGGTTAAATCCGCCCAGCAGACTTTGACCCTCGCCATAATTGGAGACATCACAGGCGGCGTTGGAAAACAGTTCGATATGGACATTCTGGTTGGGCAGGGCATTGATGCGCCCGTCAAAGGTAACGTTGGACGTTCCCGGAATGACCCGGCTGACGACCGGGAAATTTTGCAACTGGTTGGGGCCGGTATCGGCATCACCGACATCGTTGAGGGTGACCCCATTGCCTGCCAGGTCGATGCCCAGTCCGCCGTTTTCAAAGATGAGGTTGCCCAGGAAACTGTTCCCCTGGCCAGATTGTACGAGGATGCCATTGCCGCCAAAATGGGTAATCACCAACCCTTTGACCTGGCTGTTGGAGGTTGCCAGCGTCAGGCCGTTGGTGCTGCTGCCGGCCTGGCTGCCATCCAGCACCACACGGGGCGTGCCGGAGTAGCCCGGTTGCGTGGTTGCGTCAATAACCACCGCATCGCTAAGGGTAGGCAGCGCCGAGGTTATTCCCAGTACGAACGGGGCTGTACCGGGTAAATTGAAATGGATGCGGTCGGGTGCAGTGCCATTCGGGCTGGCATTGGCAGCTAAAACCGCTTCACGCAGTGTGCAATTTAAGTAATCGCAGCGTCCATCCGTAGCGTCGCCAACCGCGTTGACCACATAGGGACTGTGCTGCAACGGAGATTGTTCCTCAACCGCGCCAATATCGCAACTGGCACCCACTGGTCGCGGCAGTCCGCGTTGGTCGGTGGCTGGGCAGCCGACGGAATCACCGGCGTCGATGGCTGGACTTGATGGCGCCAGCGCATGGGTCAGGGTGGTTCCGCCGTTGTTGGCTAAGGTCGCCAGCAGCGGATCAACACCCAACACATTGCCACTGGCAGCGCCGCTCAGGGTACAGCCTGACCCGTTTTGAACCAGGTTATGACCGCTCGAATTGAGGGTACCTGAACAATCCAGGCCGGTCGGGTTGGTATGCGAGACCAGATTGCCTGCCAGAATGGTGTTTTTGATAGTCGCCGTGCCGGAGTTTTGGAAAACTCCGCCACCTGTTCCGGTGCCATCTGAATTCTGATCGGCCGTATTGCGGTTGACGGTGGCGTTCAACAGGCTTAATGTACCGCTGTTGTACAGGCCACCGCCGGAGATGCGGGCAGTATTGCCGCTGATGGTTGAATTGGTGATGGTCAGGCTGCCGCCATTGTTAAATATGCCTCCACCATTATTGACCGCGGCGTTGCCAGATACGGTCGAATTTGACAGCGTCAGTGTGCCGGGGCTGGTAATATAAATGCCTGCACCATCGGTGTTGGCGGTAGCGCCGGTGACGGCGCTATTTTGCAGGGTGATTTGACCGTTGGAATGGATTCCGCCGCCGGCATCGCGCGCCTGACCGCCCTTAATGGTGACACCGTTGAGCGTCAATTTAACCGAAAACACCTGGAAGACTCGATCAGTCAGGGCGGTGCCATCGATAACGACTTTATCGGCGCCTGTCCCTTGAATGGTGATATTGCCGGTGACGTCCAGGTCGCCAGTGCTGGAGGAGTTTTCGCCACCGTTATCGGTCCGGGTGAGGGTGTAGGTACCGGCTGCCAGCACGATGGTGTCATCGCCTTTGCCGGCGATACACTCGCCCTTGCCGGTGCTGGCGGCTTTATCTTTGTTGGCCGAGATGACGGCCTCGCGCAGTGAACACTTCCCATCGGTGTTGAAAACATCCTGGGTGGTGGTGACCGTGATCACCGCAGCTGCCTGGACGGTAGTCACCGGCAGGGCAGCGAAGACAAGAGATGCAACAAACGCCGTGATTACGGCGACATTAAGCAGAGACGCCCAAGCCAATCGCATATGTTTATTGAACATGGCCGATCCAATCCCTTTTATTCAGTTATAAAAACAAATAATTATCCCGGTCGTGTCTTATATTATGATCCTATATACCTAAGTTGTCAACAAATTGGAATACGAAGGACCTGTTTGAGCCTGGACTGAACGAGACACCGTTGGATCCGAGGCGAAAAGATTTTTTATGGTTGCATGGTAAAGTAAAATGAGTGAAATCCCTCCCAAATGGAATCAAAAGCGTGTCCGGCTTGCAGGACACGCCTTGGATTTATGATTATCTGTGCGATCGCCGAATCACCTTATTTCACGATCACCGTGTCGCTGCCACTGCGCCCAAAGACCTCGGGGGAGTACATCTCCTCGGCTTTAGCCGGCGGCACGATGAAGGTGCCGGGGGTGGTGGCGCGGGCAAAGTAGGTGTACTGATAAACACCGTCCCACAGCAGGGTGGTGAAGGCTTCGGCGCGGTCATCGCGCAAGTTTTGATGCTCGTACCAGGTGC
This sequence comes from uncultured Chloroflexia bacterium, assembly GCA_963721535.1. Taxonomy (GTDB): domain Bacteria; phylum Chloroflexota; class Anaerolineae; order Anaerolineales; family Anaerolineaceae; genus Bellilinea. The sequence goes on along the minus strand of CAVRKN010000027.1, from coordinate 39,302 downwards.
CCCACCACCACCAGCCGTAGCGACAGCGTGGTTGGATCCTCCTGCGGCACATCCTGCGACACAGCCAGCGCCGGATTGATGATTTCCAGGCCAGCCGGCAGCGGGTCGACCAGTGCCACGTGATAGCGGCGGTTATCCGCCACCATCGTGATGTGCACTTTTACCCGCGCGCCAGCCTTGATGTGCCAGTTGCCTTCATTATCTTGCGAAACATCCGCCGGATCATCCACCGCCTCGTAGCGGCGCTGCACCACAAAGCCCATGTCCAGCGGGTCCAGATTCAGGTCGGTCGGGGCATAGCGCAACCCCAGGCGGTAATACAGGCGCCCGGGTCCTTCTTTACTGATGATCAGATTCTGGGTGCCGCCGGCAGAACCGGTCTCGGATAGCACATAGGTCATGGGGATGAGGGTCTCATGCCGCTCGGTGGTACGCCCGCGGAACTCGTTGGCGCCGGCATAGGTGTCGCCCAGCCATAAACGGGCCACGAAGTCCGGGCGTTTGCGATTCGTAGGTATTGAAATATTTGTCCAGCGCCAGCAGGACGAAGACATTTTCCTGGGTGTTCTCCCAGCGGCCTTTGACGCGGTGCGCCAGCAGTCCATTGACCACCTTGGGGATCAGGTCGCTATCCGGATTGTCATCCATCAGCGCAGACAACAGAATGGCATCGGTGCGGCGGTCGGAGCTGAGCAGCAGGTAGGTCTGGTCATCATAGGCGGTGGTGAAGTTGGCCGCGCCGGCTGTTTCCACGACGTGATTGCCCACGAAGCGGCGGATCTCTTCTCGCTGGGCGTCGGTATCGATCACCGGCCACAACCAGCCAATGGCTTGCATGGACAGATTCTCGAGTCCGGCCTCGTTCAGCAGGCGAGAAGCCTTGGCGGCGTCGCGGTCACCCGCCAGGTTGCGCACGTTGAGCGCATAGGCGCTCAGGGTCCAGCGTGTCTGCTGGCTGTACCAGTGCGGGTAATGCGACTCGATATCGCGCAGATAGGTCAAGGCGCTCTGCAGCATATCAGCCGGCACGCTAAAGCCTTTTTGACTGGCCATCGTCAAGGCATGCGCCACGTGGATGGTGTTGAACGGGCTGGAACTGAAACCCCGCCGCCAGTAAGGGAAGCCGCCGTCGGAGTTTTGCAGCCCCTGCAGGGATTTGAGGTCCCGGGCAACCGCAGCCTCCATCTCAGCTGGCGCCGGCAAACCATCCGCCTTGAAAGCTGTCAGGACGTCGCGCAAGGCGGCAATCCCCAGGATGCGTGAGGACAGCTGCTCAGCGCCTTCGAATGGGTATGACACCAGATACAGCACGGCATCGGTCAATGCCTGCAGTGCGGTGGAGGAGGTATTGATCTCCAGTCCGCCGTACTGCGGGAATACGCCGTTCGGGTACAGCACCGGCTGGGCGACAGCGCCTTCATCGACCACACCGTAGGTGGCAAAGGCTTCGGTGGTGGCAGGCGTATAAACGGGCAGTTCCACCACAGCCGCATCGGCAAATGTGCCGGATATGGCCGCGATCTGAATACGCGCCGTACCCGCCATTTGGGTACTGGCCGGGAAGCGCACTTCGATGCGGTCGTTGGCCGGGACGGTCACGCGCAGCCCGGGACTTTCCAATTCCAAATTGATGGCGCGCGCCACAACTTGCACTTCCATGGCGGTATCGGTCTGATTTTGTAAAATAACAGGAAGTTCAAACTTATCGCCAAAGTTCAAGAAGCGCGGCGCCGAGGGACGCACCATGAGCGGCAGTCGGGCGGTGATGTTCGACTCGCCCACGCCAAAACGTCGTCCGCTGTCATCCACCGCCACCACCATGATGCGGTAGCGGGTCAGATTATCAGGGACGCGAATAAAGACGCGTGCCTCGCCATTGTCACCGGTGCGCACATTCGGGGCAAAAACAGCCAACGGGTTGAAGTCGCTGCGTACGGTGATGTCTGGCGCTTGAGCAGTATTGGCAGTTTTCGCCATGTCAGCCGCCCCAGGCGCCATGGCAGCCATTTCCATCATGGGAGCCTGCGGTTGGCATCGGTGCGCCGCCGGTGAGCGCCTGACGATTTCCCGCGTCCAGCATGCTGAGCGGGTTGGCCAGAATGATGCTGCTGCGAGCATACACACTGCTCACTCCGGCAGGCCGGTCGCTGTAAAAGATGCTGATGGGATCAGTCATCTGGTAATCGGTCAACGCCAGAATGGCTTCATCCACCACAACAACAGCCAGTTCAGCATCAGGCACCGGTTGACCGTCCGCATCGGTCAGTTTGACCCGCAGCGTGGTCTCGCCGCCCGGTTCCAACTTTGCTGCGTCCGGCTGCACGTCCAGCGACAGGCTGCGCTGCAGCGGCGGGATTTTCAGATTCAATTGCCCGGTGGCAAAAGCCGGGCGCGGCGGAACGCCTTTCAAGGTCTCGCCGGCGTCATCGGTGCGCGGCGCTGAACCAACCAGGTCCACCTGGATGTTTAGGTTGGGGATGTGTTCGGCTAGAATCGGTATTTTCAGGGTGGTGGAGCCGTTCTCGATCTGGAAGCGGGTGGTGTAGAGGAACCCACTGCGGCTGACGGTCAACAGTCCTTCAGCCGGGCTGAACGGCGACTGAACCAAGATTTCAGCGACGTCGCCGGGTTGGTAGGTTTCTTTATCCGGCATCAGGGTGACTTCTTCCTGTTCCACCTTGCGCGCTGGCGGGCGCTGTCCGCCGCTCACCCAGCGGGTGAAACGGGTTTGATTTTTGCGACCCAGTTCATCGGTGACCACCGCGGTGATGCGGTAGCTGCCGCCGATGGCAGTGTCGAAGGTGCAGGAACCGGGTTCAAGCCCCGAGGTCTGGCGGCATACCTGGGGATCCACTTCCACCTCACCCCAGACGCCATTCTTTAGTTTCCATTCCAAACGCGCCGCCGTGACCGTCAGCGCGCTGCCGGCGACTGGCTTGCCATCCAGATCAGTGACGATGAAATCCACCTTGAGGGGGGTGCCCTTTTCCACAAAGTAACGCTGGCTGCGCAGACCGATATACAGGTCGGCCGGGTGTACCAGCAGCGTAGTCGTGCTGGCCCAAGCCTGACGGTTGACGTCCATCACTGTGGCCTGCGCCTCAACGCTCATCGGTTGCGGGTTGATGTCCGGTTCGCCCTCGGGTTTGAAGTCCAGCTGCAGGACATGAGTGCCGGAAGCATCGGTTTTGCCGGTGAAGGTCTCTACCTTGGTCTCGCCGCCTGGAATGGGGAAATCCATACGGTAAAAATCCCAAAACCAGGGGCGCCATTCACCGAAGACAAAATCCGACCAGTTGGGGGGTGCATAATTTCCGGGCGTGGTGCGCACTTCCCAGGTCACATCGGCGTTGGGCAGGGCACCGCCGGCATAGTAGCTGGCATTGACTGCCACCAGTGCATCGCCACCGGCAAAATACGGACCGCTGCTCTCGTTGCGCGCTTTAACCTCAAATTCAGGCCGGCGGAACTCTTGAATCTGGAATGAATGCCCGTAGGCAGCGCCATCCAACCCGCCTAGAGTGCCCTGCGCAGATAAATTCAAATAGGCCCAGCCCAGGTTGACCGGCTGAGGAATGGTCAAGGCAAAATCAAAGCCTCCCAGGGCGTTGACGTCCGCCTGGCCGTTGCCAATGCTATTGCCCTGCGCATCCGTCAGTGTGTAGGTCACCTGGGTGACGCCGCTGCCCACCAGACTGACATCTCCGGTTTGCCGGCCGCCGATCTGACGCAGCCAGCCCTTGATGTGAACCTCTTCACCCGGGCGGTACATTTTGCGATCGTCAAACACGAACCAGCGCAGTGAATCGCGCGGGGTATCGGTGACCCAGCCTGAATCATCCCAAATATATGGCGAACGCGGCAGCAGTGCAGTATCCGCACCGCTGGTGGCGGTCAGGAACGTTGCTCGCGGATGGGATGGTGAAGCGCACAGTACCATCCGATGCGGTTGTGACCGGGCTGCCGCCATGGTTGGGTTGTACGCTGATGCCGTCCAGCGGAGCGCCATCTCGCAGATCACTAGCCCACACCACCATATCCGAATAATCCGCGTAGGCGTCCAGCCCGATATGGGTGACCTGCACCCAGGTATGAATGGTCTGGGAATAGCGCTGCCATTTATCGTTTTCACTTTCGAACATGCCCGGCGGCGGTTGAACCACCACCACAAAATGGCCAAAACCATCCTTCAGGTAAGGCGCCAGTTCAATGTTGACCTCCGACAGCGTGTCATCCGGCAGGCTGAGCGGCATCACTTCGTCGAAGACCAGCCGGCCTGGCAGCTGCGAAGTTACATCGGTGCGCTGCCAGTTCTGCATATATTTCTTGAAGGCATCCCAATCGGCGGGCACTACCGAGTAAATTTTCACGTCAATTTTGGCGTAATTGATGGCATAAACCGAGAACACTGGCTGTTTAACCGCCGGGTCGAGGGTCACAAACGTTTGATCGGTGGCGAACAGGCGCGGTTCGGCTTTGCCCACCTTGAAGGTTAAATCGACGTCCTTGCCAAGCGTCTGGCCGAACACATCTTTCAACCCGCCCGCCAGGGTGACCATGTAATTGGTCTGCCCGCGGGTCTCGCCGCTGATGTCGATGGTATCGCCATACACATTGACCACCATCCCGGGGATCTCGGGCGTGACGCCAGCATCTGCTGGGTAAAAGCCTCGGCATCCAGCGGGTTATTGAAACGAATATATAACGGCGCCAACGGCGTGCACAGGTTGTCGCGCCAGTAGCAGCCGTACTCCACCACCTTCAACGGCGCATAGGTCGAGAAACCAAAGGATTGCGCCGCGGTGGTGACCAGCGGACCCTCAGCTGAGGGGGTTCCCGGACCGATCGTGACCGAAATGGATGTGTCAGCCGGGAAAGGTTGCACGGCCCGGAACGCCAGCCAGCGGCCTTCCTGCGCATTGTCCACATACGGCTTGAGCGCCTCGTCGGCTTTGACCTCATCCGCCGTAGCCAGGCGCAGGTCCATCCGTTCGTTGCCAGCATACAGTTGAATGGTGGCGAGTACTGCGGCCGGGTCGATACGCTGATCGAAGCCAATGAAAATGAGTGGTTCCAGCGGCTGCGGCACATCCTGCGGGTACATGCTGATGGCTTTGGCGGGCGGCGTACTGAATGACCAGGTGACTGTTTGCGCCAGCGTCCCGCCAGTGACCGATTTGGTCCCGGCCGGGATGGTGACCGTGTAGGCGGTTGCTTTGGGCAGCCGGTCGATCAGATCGGAATCATATTCAAAGGTGAGGGTCTTGGTACCCAGCCAGCGCCAGGTGCCCGGCAAGGCGGCTCGATCTTCACCGGAACGTCATTGGCGGCCAGGTCAGCCAGAGTGCCCAGCGGCACCATCGGCTGGCTGAAAGTGACCGATACGAACGGCGCCAGCGGGATTTCTCCCTCCGGCGCAAAACGCAGCACCTGCAGCGGTTCAGCCGGAGCTACCTCTGGCGTTGGCGCGACGTCAAAGAAAGGGAATTGTTCTTTAATCGTGATGCCCGGGCGCGGCGGGGGCAGCAGTTCCACCGGGAATTTGAATTCGGTCTGGTCGGAGGACGAAGCCGGCAGCACCGGCAGCCGCTCAAAAATACCGGCGATTTCCTCGTCGGTCAGCGGCTCGCCGGTCACAAGCGGCAGCGGCACCGGCGTGGCTTGCTGCGCCTGCCCGGCACTCAAGCCGACCTTCAGGCTGTAATCCTTGCCGGAGGCAGGATCACCAGCCGGTCCATTTTGCGAGTTGATAGAATACGGCATGGGGGTGGCCTCTCCTTGGCCAGGCAGTCTGGGGGCGGCAGCCCGGGTAATGATGAAAGTACCTGCGGCGAGAACGACAATCAGCACCAAAAGGCGTTTAAAGCTGAACAGCGGCGTACGGTCAGCGGTCATGGGCGAGGCCCTCCGTTGCTAAGACGCTAGGGTGGGGAAATGGGTTCCTTCATTATAAAGATTACCTGAAAAAATATATTTAACAATATCTAACATGCGCATTATTTCACAAACGGGTATATACTGATATTTACATGTTCAAGATGTGCATTAATCCCGACAAATGTTGTGAATGCGGATCTTGCGCCCACTTCTGCAAGCAGCACGGCATCGATTTTGATTACAAGACCAGGGTTTATCGAATCGATCAAGAACGCTGCATCGATTGCAGAACCTGCAAGGACTACTGCCCCATCGATGGCGCGATGTTCGAGGTCAAAGTAGTTCAGGCTCAGGCGGCGATTTATTAGGGGAAGTCGGATTCGCTGTTGAATCCCTTCTCGAATGGTGAGAAGGGAAAATTGGTGTCATTAGTGGGACAGCCGGATGTAGGATAACAGAAATTAAATTGAATTCCCCACCTATTTTTCAGGTCGGGAATCTGTTTTTAGTTTATTGGATCGTTATTTTTCCGCCTTGCTGTGTTGGCGGCAGGTGGATCATTATCTGGTGGTTTTCAAATGCCCAGCATGGAGAGAGTTCTAATTCGTCAGAAGGAGGCACATCCTGCCGGGTCAATGGCCGGCTTCCAAAAACGATTGAGGTCGGTTCATTGGCAAAAATGACCAGATCTGTCCTCTGGACTATGGCTGGCAGGTCAATTTCGATGGTCCCGCTATCCATTATTTCCACCCTGACCCAGTCAGGAACGTTTCTACCGGATTGAATCAAGGGCGTTTCAAAATTTCCTCCGGGGAAAAGGCGCAAGGTAATGTGGCTAAACACGATGGTGTCGTTGCCAACTGGACTGCCTAGCTCGCCAGATTCACCTAAATGGAGCGGCAAGAGGCTGCTCTGCTTCTGAAAAACGGGAATCCTGTTACGTGCGACGATCATAGAAATGGTCACCGGACCTTGCACGACTTCTCCGGACCATAAATCTCGCCAGTTCCCTTCAGGTAGGTAGACTGGCCAATTGGAGACCCCCTCCTCAACCACTGGCGCCACCAGGAGCGCATCGCCAAATAGGAATTCGTAAGGGAATTCGCGGCTTTGAACATCGCCTGGAAAATCCAGAAAGAGTGGACGCATGAGGGGTAAACCGGTCTGGCTGCATTCCCAGGCTTGACCGAGGATGTAAGGCATCAAATTCATGCGTAGATTGGCGAAGTACCTAAACAAATCGATGACGTCGCGGTCACCGGTTTGTTCCTGAATGTTCCATGGTGTACGATCGCGGCTGGGTGTACGCTGGTTATTCACATCCGAATGGTATTGCATGACGGGGCAGAAGGTTGAAAATGCAGTTGCGCGCAGGTATAGCTCACTGCTTGGAAGCGGACCGGCAAAACCGGCGATATCCCAACCGATAAAGGGTACTCCAGAAAGTCCGACATTCAGCATGGCACGAACGGAAGCCCGGAACGCATCCCAGGTGGAATTTTCATCCCCAGCCCAATGACAAGGCACGGTTTGACTGCCGGTATATCCCGCCCGGCTAAAAAGTACATAATCATTGCCGTGGTGGGTTTCCATAAAACGTTGATAGGCTGCTTCGTAAATGACAGGATAAGTGTTGATTCCCCGGTTGCCGTCCATACCATTATGAAAACGGGTATTCATGTCCCAAACGTGTTCGCCGCCGTCCGTTTTAAAGCCATCCACGCCGATTTCAGTTACCAAATATTCTCGTTTTTTGAACCACCAATTTGCAGCCTCCGGATTCGAAAAATCAAATACCAGACTACCGCCAAACCATGGCATGTGAGGCTCCACACGGTGTGGGCTGCCATCAGCTTTTTGTACCACATACTCATGCTGGATGGCATAATTTTCGTCTGCCAGTGTCAACCGATCATCCATGTTTTCTCTCGGGTCGCGGTGTTTTATGGCAGGGTTCTGCCAAAGAACCAGACGCAATCCCGCTTGATGCAATTGATCAACCATCGCTTTGGGATTCGGCCAGTGCCCGGTTTGGGAAAACGTAAAATCGGACAGTCCGTAGGCCTGTGACGATGGTTTTTGCCGGTATTGCGCATCGTTCCAAATGTAAAAGTTCATCTCATCGCTCCAGGCCTCAATTACAAGCACCGAAGCCGGAATCTGATGATGCTGGGTAAGATGCATCTGCCGCAGGACTTCTGACTGAGTATTCCAATCATTGCTGCTCATCCAGGGCCCAAAGACCCAGGATGGTGGAAGTTTTGGTTTACCCGTGTGATTGGTAAAAGCTTGAATGATCTCTTTGGGGTTATTCTGGAGAAAGAATTTCATTTCCAGGACAGTATTTGGGTCATCGCCGCGACCGGTGACGGTCCAGCAATTTTCCCGAGTGGAGGTCAAATCAAAGACAGCCTGGCTGTCTGTCTTGAGCCAAAAGCCGTACCCTCTCGAGGAGATAAAAAACGGTACTGGAATGTAGGTGCGTTTGCCCTGGCCGGTGTATTGACCATAGACATAGTTATCCAACCGGTTGCCGCGTTGATCGATAGCGTTGAACCGCTCACCAAAGCCGTAAAAGGCCTCGTCAGTGGGACTTTCAGAATCCCAACTGGTATTGCAAAACAGTCTCATCAGCCCGTACTAATATTCGTACAGGGTGGATGGATTGCAGCCGTAAACCGTCGCTGTCACGGACGAACTCAAGCTTAACCGGATTGCTGAAGAGAGAAAAACGCACATCTCCCACTTCCGCTAGCCACACTTCTTTCCCTTCTGGCTGGGAAAGTAAGAGACCCGTTTCAGAGTGGGTTGAAAACCTTATGCTCACCGTGCCGCTGGAATCAGGCTCGACTTCCATGTTGAGCAACAAATTCGGCCGATCGGTGGCCAATTTTACTGCCAGCCGCCGTCCGGTTTCTGTTACCGCAACGATCGCAACAACATCTACCCAGGTTAATACAGAGAAAGTAAATGTGTCTGTATGCACCTGCTGTCCTGCGCCACTGGCGAATAGGCAGTAGCGGACAATTTCATCGCTTTTAAAGCTGGCAAATTCACCTGCCACTGATCCGCGGATTCACCGTTCACGATTTTGGTCGCTTCGGTACGGTTTTCCGTGGGATCGCCCTCGATTTGCCAAATGCACCACACCAAATCGACAGCAGGCTTGTGACTGGTTTCAACGCCCAGTGTTATCAGATCTCCGGCGATAGGGTCTCGCGGCATTCTTTCAGTTGCCAGTGGTATATAAGGGTGATGCTCACCGTAGGGTTGATGCAATAAGGTAATGGAAGATAAATCGTCCTGCTGTATCATTGCGCTCTGCGCTCCTGAATAGCGTTAACCAGAATGATATACATGGCATGTGACCAGAGTAAAGGATTAGCAACTGGTCCCCATTTCTTCAACCAGGGTCCTAAATGCTCTGGCGCAAGGGAGTGATCCGATACTTGTTCGGCTAGATGCCCATCCAAATCCGCCCGAGAATTGATCCAGTTGAGTAAAGATTCAGCCTGCTCCAGCTTTCCTGTTTGGGCATAATACCAACCCAGCCAGGCGGTTAGCAGTAGCCATTCACCGCCACCGTAATAAACATCTGCCTTGTAACGGTATACTCCGCCTTCTGGTCGGTGCAAACCAGCTTCGATGATCTTTATAGTCGATTCTGTTAAAAGGCTACCAGCCGGTAAAACCTGGTACGGAACCGCCAGACCGATCAGACTGGAGTCCACTCCACTCTCAATAATAGGTTCCGGAGAGAGAGAACCTCGCAACGGCCAAATATGTTTCACCACATGGCGATCATGCACAGCATATTTCAGAATAAATTCCTTAACTTGCCCGGCAATTTTCTCCACCGGTATCGGACCGGCATCCATCAGACCGTCTCGAGCCAGAGTCGCGATAGAATTAAAACCGGCAAAGGCAGTCGCCAGCGAGTAAGGATGCAGGTATTCCGGATGTTCTTCCCAACAATCGTAATTCGGAAGCTGCCAAACCATCTCAAGGTAGCGCAGCGTTATCTGGATTGATTCAGATAACTCTTTCAATAGAGCGGAATTGCCACTCAGGCGCACATGCTCTCCCAGTGCCCATAGCCAGGTGCCGTAACCATCGATCTGGAAGTTCCCCCAAGTGTTATCTACCGTTACCTCAGCCCCATCCAGGGTATAGCGGGTGTGCAGAACGTCATCATTGCTTATGGGCTGACCCATTTCGATTTTCCGTCGAATGGCTTCCACCTTACACCCGTATTTTTGAATGACGCGTCCCACCCACCTAAAAAACGCATCTGAACTGGCAAATTCGCCAGCCTTATCCATGGCATGCGCGATAAAACTACCGTCTCGCAGCCAGCAATACTGGTATGTAGGAAATAATGGACTGGCAATAAACGCCCCAGTGTCCGCTTGGCCGTCTTTAATGATTTGAATACTTTGGCTATATAAATTAATCACAGATCATCTATCCTTTGAGGCCGGTAAATTTAAAGCTTTGCACGAAATATTTTTGCACGGCAAAGAAGAGCACAATGATAGGCAGCAAAGTAATAATGGCGCCAGCCATAAGGAGTGTCCAATCCGTATAGTATTCACTCATCAGGTAAGAAAGTCCGAGTTGAAGGGTTCGCTTAGTTTCATCATTCAGCACGATAAGTGGCCATTGAAAATCATTCCAAATTCCCTGAAACGCCATCAACCCCAGCGTGGTTAGAATGGGTTTGGAATTTGGCAACAAAATGTGCCAATAAAACATAAATGGATTGCACCCATCCAACTTCGCAGCATCCTCCAATTCCGGCGGAAATGAAAGGAAAAACTGCCGCATCAAGAATGTCCCAAAGGCGCTGCCAACCGCAGAAAGGATCAACGCCCAATGGGTATTAACGACGTTTAATTTTGTCATTACAATGAAATTTGGGATCAATAAGACCATCCCCGGAATCATCATGGTTGCGATATATATGAAAAAAAGTTGGTTTCTACCTGGAAACTTCAGTCTCGCAAAAGCATAACCTGCCAGAGAAGATGTCACCAATTGACCAATCGAAACGATCAGCGCCACTTTTAAGGTGTTTCCTGCATACAACAACAACGGGATTCGGTTCCAAATTTGCTTATAGGCTGAAAAATCTGGTGGAAATTGGATCCAGAAAGCAGAGTGAGAAAAGATATTCTCTGCACTCTTTAACGAGGTAATCACGCTCCATATGAATGGAACAATCATGGTGATTGCGCCAAAAACCAATATGGTGACCGCGATGGCCCGGGCGCTTTTCGCCAGCACAGAATCGGTTGTGGTGGAATTGTTATTCTTCGGCATGATTATTCCTCAGAGTAAACCCAGTACTTGCGTAAAAACCATTGAAGAATGGTTAAGACCAGTATTGCCGCAAAAACAATAAAAGCCAGGGCAGCACCATATCCCATGTGTAAATAATCGAAAGCCTGGCGCCAGATATAAAATCCGATGACGGTTGTGGAGTGTCCCGGACCACCTTCCGTCATGTTGTATACCAAATCGAAGGCTTGAAATGACCCAATCACTCCGGTAATGCTGACGAAAAAAATCACAGGCGATAATAACGGAATTGTGATCTTGAAAAATTTCTGTACCGCGTTGGCACCATCGATAGCAGCCGCCTCCAGAAGCTCCTTTGGAATATCCTGTAAGGCAGCCAGGAAAATAATCATGTTCAGACCCAGGCCTTTCCAGATCGTGACGCCGATAACCGAATTCAAAGCAATTTTTGGGTCGGTTAACCAACGTACCGATTCAACGCCCAGGCTGCCCAGAATCTGATTTAATAAACCATTGTTCGCCAGTATCCACATGAACATCAAGCTTACGGCGACAGATGCTGAAATGACAGGCAAATAATAGGCTGTCCTAAAAAAAGTGATCCCTTTGATTTTCTGATTTAGTAAAACGGCGAGCAGCAAGGTTAGGAAAACATTGATGGGGACGCTAACCACCGTAAAATAAAGTGTATTGATGAATGTTTGCCTGGCCAGTGGGTCAGCAGCTATTTTCTGGTAATTTTCCAGTCCAATAAAATTCGGGTCGCTTAAAATATTCCAATCTGTGAGACTCATATAGAGCGCAAAAAATACCGGAATAAAAGTAAAAACGAGAATAATCAAGAAGTTCGGTGCAATAAAAAGGTAACCCCAAATCGCTTCTTGAATCCGCTGCTTTTTCGCAAATGATTTCTTCTTTTTAATTTGCGGTATTATTTCAACTGCCATTGATTGCCTCTTCGAAAAAGGGATGAGAATAAATGTAATTCTCATCCCTTTTTATCTAGTGGAGGATGGTTACTGGTTTAGCGCTGCATTCACGCCGACGCAGGCATCGTCTAAAGCCTGCTGCACAGTCTTGGCCTGGGTTAGCGCCAGATCCAGCTCAGGATAGATAAAGTCATGAATCTGCTGCCAATTGGCATGGACCGGCTGGGCTACTGCGTAGTCCTGAACTTCCATAAAGACGATCGCGCTTTTTGGATTTGCACCGGCTAGAGCCGCCAGGTAATATTTCTCTGCAATTTCTTTTACAGGAGAAATTTCGTATTTGCCGTCCTGGCGAATCTTGGTACCTTCAGGGCCAGTAGCAAAGGTCAGGAACTTCCACGCGGCTTCTTTGTGCTTTGAAGCTGCTGCCATGGCATAAGCGTTGGCGTAAACATGGGTTGCCTGTTTGTCGCCAGCTGGCATATGGGCAATGTCATACGTGAAGTTGGTGATCTTGTCGTTGAACGGCTGCACCGCCCAGGGGCCGGTTGGGAACATTGCCAGTCTTCCAGCAATGAACATGTCCCAATCACCCTGTTCGGCCAATTGGTCGGCCGTTGGCGAGAATTTTCCCTCGTAGCGGGCATCCACGATGCTCTGGATGGCTTTGACGCCTTCCGGTGAATTCAAGGTGCAGGTTTTGCCATCCTTGCTCCAAATGGAGGCATTGTACATTTCAAGGACTACCGGCCACCAGGGGAAAGTGTAACCCCATTGATCAATTTTCCCATCGCCATTGGTGTCAGCAGTCAAAGCTTTTGCGGCTGCAATCAGATCTTCCTGGGTCCAATCTCGTTGTGGGTATTCTAGTCCCGCAGCATCGAACAGGTCTTTGTTGTAGTACAACACCACATCGGAGAAAGTGGCAGGCAAGGAGTACTGAACGCCTTCTACCTTGAACATGTCGAGTGTGCTTTTGAAGATCGTGCTCGTGTCGTAACCACCCTTGGCAATCCACTCATCTAATGGCTCAAGAGCGCCCATTGCGCCAAAGACATAAGCATTGTCGAAATTCATCGCCATCACATCTGGAGCAACATCACCCGCGATTAGAGTCTTGTATTTTAGGAAAATATCGCTCATCGGGACAGACTCAAAGTCAACTTTAATATCCGGATTCTTTTCCTCAAACGCCTTTACAACCGCGGCTTCAACCTCCGGATTGTCATACGCAAAGAAGGACATCACTTTGATGGTGGTTTGCTCCGCCACAGGTGCCGCTGTCGCTTCCGGCGCAGTAGTAGCTGCCGGTTCGTTTACTACCGGGGCGGTGGTTGGGGTTGCCTGTGAACAAGCGCCTAATAACATACTCATTACAATCAGCAAAGACAGCATTAAATACATTCGTCGGGCTTTCATCATTCACTCCTCTGGGTTGTTTGGGATTGGTTGGGGATTCCTGTGAAGAACAGGAACTTAATACTTTGTGTGTTGAATAAACAAACTTGGCTTAAAAAAATTATCTGCCGACCAGCTCTTTTCTTTCCTCCTTTTGAATGGGTGATTTAAAAATTTCCGCGATTACCAGGCTGGCAGCTCCCAAAGCCCAAATGTCATCCCCCCAGGAATTTACCCGGATTTCGGTATCTTCGGCCAGGCCAGTCATTACGCAGTCATGGATTGCGGAGCGGACGGCGGAGAAGAAAACTTCACCCATCCGGGTACCTTCGCCGCTGATAATGATCAATTTTGGATCGAAAACGTTCACCAGGTTGGCGATTTGGGTGCCGAGCAACCGGCCTGCGTTCGCCAGAATGGCCACGGCATCTGCCTGTCCTGAGTATGCTAGCTCGATCAGATCATCCAATCTGATGATATCCGGGCTTATGATCTGGCTGGCTTGCGCAATCAGAGCGCGGTCGCTGATAAGGCTTTCCAGGCAGCCGTACCGGCCACAATCACACAGCGGTCCGTTGACATCTACCACCGTGTGGCCTAACTCACCAGCCCCACCGGCTTTCCCGCGATAAATCTGCCCGTTGATCACAATTCCCATACCGATACCTCGGCCAACGGTGATAACAATAAAGTTGTCTTCAGCGCGCCCGCGATTGATCCATTTTTCACTCAGGGTGAGTGTATTAACATCGTTATCGATAAAAACGGGTACTCGCAAGCGATTTTCCAACAGATCACCCAACTGAATATTTCGCCAACTGAAATATGGGTTCTGCCGCACCAGCCCGTGCGCAAAGTCGACTACGCCGGCCAGGCCGATTCCGACACCTAAAAGCTGTTTTTTCTTGATGCCGCCCTTTTGCACCAGGCGGTTCGTCAGCGTATGGAGCATTTCCACGCTGGTCTCGATTTGTTTATCAGCCAGCGCGATCGTATCTTTTGCCAGGATGTTCGCATTCAGGTCGGTCAATGCACCGACTGCATGCCCCTCCATGAGCTTGATCCCGATTACAAAACCACCTTGCGGATTGAGTGCCAGCATGATCGGCGGCCGGCCGCCGGTGGAATCCCCAGTGGCTTTTTCGAAGACCAGGCCTTCTTGAATTAGCCGGCCAGTGATGGCTGTTACGGTGGCAGGGCTGAGACCGGTCAAATGGGCGAGGGCAGCCCGCGAAATTTCTCCCTGTGTTTAACGGCATTCAACAGGATGGAGCGGTTGATGCTTCGGATCAGGTCTCGGTTGCCGCGCAGAATGGAGGTCATAGGGGATTTACTTCGTTTACTGAATGAACTATGTTTATTATTATAGGGATCAGCGTAGAAAAGTCAATCCCCTATTAAGAGAAATCCAGATTTTTCTGGATTTCTCTTCCCGAGTTCTATCTACCAGGCTAACTTGAGAGTGGGATCCTTCTCAAGAATTATTGATTTCATCCATTATCCGCCGGGCAGCCAGACGTCCGGAAACCATGGCGGTGGGTATGCCGGTGCCCGGTCGGGTACTGGCACCGACAAAGTACAAATTGTCATAGTGCGAATGGCGGTTGGCTGGTCTGAGGTAAGCCAGCTGCGTCAGTGTGTGAGCCAACCCGTGGGTTGAGCCTTTCACCAAATTATATTGATCGTGCCAGGTGAGCGGCGTAAACACTTTTTCGAACTTGATGTGGGATTCGAAATTATCCAGGCCTAAAAGCCGAAGCCGGCGAAACACCTGCTGGCGTGCTGTACGAGTGATTTCTTGCCAATCCTGTTCGACATTTTCACTCAGGTGTCCGACCGGGATCATGGCAGACACGGTATCCTGACCGACGGGTGCCATGGTTGGTCGAGACCAACCGGGGCGTGAACGTAAAGGCTGGGGTTCGCAGGCAGGGATCAGTCTCGATCGATACTCTCGAAATTCTCGCGGTAATCATCCGCCAGAAACAGGGTGTGTGGACCCAGGGCATCCATGCGCTTATCCATCCCCCAGAAGAAACTGATCACGGATGAAGAGTATTGCTTGCGGGATAAGGCCTTTGCCGTCCGATCCTGGGGCAGGAAATTCTGGTAAACATAGGGCAAATCTGCGTTGGCCAGAACCACATCTGCGGTCAGATGTGTTCCATCAGCAAAACGAACACCGCGCGCCGTTGTCGATTGTGTTTCAATGCGTTCCACAGCCGAATTGAACCTGAATTCCACGCCAGCCTCGCGGGCCAGGTCGGTGAGGGCTTCGACGATGCGATACATGCCGCCTTTGGGATACCACACCCCATGCGCCAGTTCCGAATAGGGCAGCAAGGAAAATGTGGCCGGGGCAGAAAAAGAACTCATTCCCAAATAAACATCTTGAAAAGCGAAGGCAGCCTTCAGACGCGGATCGCCAAAGTATGCTGACATATTGCGGTAATGCGCGGTCAGCGGTTTAAGACGCAAGGCTAAGGCCAAATTCTGGAGGTTGAAGAATTGTGAGGATTTACGGAAATCGCGGTTGACGAGGTTGTCCAACGCCAACTGGTAATGACGGCCGCCCTCCTGCATATAACGGAGCAGCCCCTGGAAGCTGCCAGGTTGGACTGATTCCAATTGCGCCTGCATGGATTTCATGTTGGCGGTAAGACCCAATTGGCTGCCGTTATCAAACACCAGCTGATAGGTGGGGTCAACCGGCTGCAGATCCAACTGTTCCCGCATAGAGGTTCCCAAAGCGCGGAATTCGGCTTCGTACAACAAGGGCATAACAAAAAGCGTCGGCCCTGTGTCAAAATGATGTCCAGCGTGACTAAATCGGTCACACCGGCCGCCGGCATGCGCGTTCTTTTCCAAGACGGTTACCTGCAGCCCGCTTTTGGCAAGGTGGATGGCAGCGGTTACCCCGCCGATCCCGGCACCAATAACAATTACAGATTTTGAACCCATTGTGTTCCTCGTCAATAAAAGTGGATCGATCAGGATAGAGCAGCAGCGCCGCGTAAATTCAACATGGATGAAAGTGTCAACCAGCTCATCCGCAGCCCGGTCCCGATACTTTTTCTTTCGTTGTATAACGGCCTGAGTGCGTAACCTTCCACTTCGAACGTGTCCAGTAACCATTCGAAGCGGGCAGTATAGGCAAATCCAGCCAGCCGGCAGCGCAAGTTTCGCACACGCGCAAGGTAACCTCTGCCAGCCGCGAAATAATCCCGCGCCAGCGATACCCGATTTTTCACCCAGGCGCGATAGGCTTTGGAATTGACATCCTGCATATCGATGTGGTTGGCTTCGAGCACCTCACGCGGTATGTTGTAATACCCGGCCAGCAAATCGTCATAGGTATCCCGCAACATGTGTGTGATATGTGCGGCGGAAACAGCCAGGTAGCGGGATTCATCCAAAGGCGCAAAACCACCATTGCCGATGAAATAATGGAGGGCTTCTGTCACAGCGGTCGCCAGCCACAGGGTGTACTTGTCCAGTTCAGCCTGGGTGATTAACTTGCCACGGCGCTGTGCATCGAATTCCATGACCAGCATCATGTTACGCAAATAGGATTGGAGACCGCTGTTTTCGACCTGATCGTGCCGGATAAGGTCGATCAAAAGTTTTTCCTGGACGTTCGAAGTGCGCGGAAAATCACCCCGATAGGATTGTTCAAGCAGATACCTTGCCGTTCAAGGAAGGCTCTGCGTTCAGACTCGGTCCCTACTCCGCATCGAGGAGATTCATCCACCCAACGGAAGTATCCGTATGCCCGGTAGGCATCCTCGACGCGGTCGCGATCCACCAGATCAGCGAATGGTGAAATAGCTTTGTTTACTGGCAGCTTTTGTAATCGACGAAGCGGTGGTCATTTTCATGTGCTTCACCTTAGCTCCCTTTCAAAATCTCTACATTCATATTGTGATTAGACGCCGGGGTGGGTATCCGCCAACCGGAGGTGACCAGAATAGATTGATGGGTGCATTGCGGACATTGCGAGCGGGGCGGGAAGAAAACTTGTCCGCAAATCGGGCAGATTGATCCTTCCATGCGGTAGCGTTGCGCTTGTTAATCTTCGAATCCGTTGAACTTCCATCGTATTTCTCCAATATAGTTACGATTGATTACGCAGCAGGTTTCACAGCACTGACAAAACCGATCATGCCAAAACGGTCATCTTGCTGTGCCGCATGAATAAATCCAGCAGCTTTCATTATTTGTGGTAAGTCCTCGATGCCGAATTTGAGACCCTTGCGCCGGGACAACCTGGCAGTGATTTTTTTGAGGAAAAATCCTTTAGGCCGGATCATGTCAGCGATCACAAGGTGCCCGCCGGGTTTTAGCACGCGGAAAATCTCGACCAGACCCTTGACGCGCAGTTCATCGGTCAGGTGGTGGAACATCAGGCTGGAGGTAACCGCATCGAAAGTTTCAACTCGGGGTATGGCAGTGATTCAATCACGCCAAGCCGGAAATCGACCTCCACTCCGGCCTGATCAGCTTTTTGGTGGGCGACTGTGATCATCTCCGGGGAGGGGTCGATGCCCATTGCTTTCCCGGTCGGCCCAACGCGCTGCTTGCCCGGGATAGTCACGCCGCCTGTGCCGCAGCCAACATCCAGGAAGGTCTGGCCGGGTTTGAGTTGAGCCAGGTCGATGGTCAACTTTCGCAGCCGCTGGTTTTTTCCCAGGGTCGCCACGTCCATTGAACCCGATCATTAAATGGAAGCCCAGCGGAGAACTAATCCATTGGTTTGTGCCGGTGAATTTTGAGAATGTGTAAGGGTGCGCATTTGAAAACTCCTTAATAAGCGTATTTGCTACTTTTTCATATTGGATGAATTTGGCGGTTAACGGCAGGTATTCTACGGCCTGGCATCCACGCTGAACAAGGTGTTCATGCGTAAGAACAGGCGTAAGTCGCCGCTGAGTTTCACGTCGCCGCGGACCAATGCCAGGGGAAGATTTAGGCGGTCTGTCAACAGCTGGCAGGCCACATTACGATTCCACGCAGATGGATCTCAACGTCAGGACGGTTTACTATCCCTTCACCTGACGTGGATTGTTGTGGCGACACCACAACCTGCCATTCGCCTCCGCCTGGGCCGTCGATGCGATAAGCTATGGTGGCGTTCAATGAACCACCAATATCACCGCGGTAAAGCAAACTGAAGGCGAGCATTGTGCCTCCAAACATCCGGTGGCGGATTTCAGGGGAAAGCTGCATCCATAAAGGCGGCAGGCCGGCGGGTTCAGCTACCTGAGCTGAATGGAACACCCCGGCGTGAATGGTGATAATCGTGAGCGCTTCGAAAATCGTGACCGGACGGTTGTAGATTGACATGTACGCGGTCAGTTCAGTCTGATCCGGCTGCAGCCTGCGAGCGATGTTGCCAGCGTCGTCGAGTACTGGTTAAGACTGCTCCGCACAACTCTTTCATCGGCACATCCAACGATCGTCAATCCCTTTGCGGTTGAAAGCATTTAATTGGTAACGTGTCTCCAGACCAACGAAGATATACGGCTCGCCGCGCAGCGTATGTTTGACGCTGTCCAGCCGGCTACCACTCAATGCAACAGATGGGCTATGGTCTCGTGGAGTGTCCACTCTTTGGGACCTCCTTTTACAGGTTTGTCCCAATCGCTTTCTTTTAGCGCGGTAAAAAATTGGGCGTAAATGTGGCGAATCTCCGCCAGATCATCCGCAAGCGTTTGAGGGTTGATGGTTGCGGTCACGGTGTCTTTCATTGATATTCCTAACATTTTCCTGTCCTTTGTTTTCGATGCGAAGGTTTTGGATGGCACTAGGCCAAAACTTCAGTCTTTTTCAATATTCCGACCAGTGAGTATGCCCAGGTCCGGATGGCAATCCAATCGCGATGGTCGCTGGCGGGCACGCAACCGGTTGAAGCCAGTGAGTTTCTTTGGGTCATATTTCCCGACAAACAGCTCCGAAGCTACTGGTTTCAGCCAGGAATATTTCGACAGTTCTTTGTCCAGCTGGCGACGCGACGCCTGCATGGCTGAGGTGCCTGCGCTGAGCGGTCCGAGCGTGAAAATAGCCAGGGGTCGGTGTTCGCAGGATTTCCTGATTTTTTGACAGGAAGGCGTGGGCATCCGGATGCCAGTGGGTACTATAGATGGCTGCTCCCAGTACGACAGCATCATAGGCTTCGAGCGATTTGACATCCGCGACGGGTTGAAGGTCAACCTGGAACCCGGTTTCACTCATTACCTGGCCAATTGTCTCGGCAACTTCCTCTGTCGAGCCGTATTTGGATGCATAGGCAACCAGTATCGATTTTGTGTTCATAGTCTTGTTACTCCTTTGTTAACACGAAGTATAGGCAGGCGAAGAGCACCTGCCATCTGACAAAAGGAGTATTCGGGGTTTATTTTGGGTTTAGAGAGGACTGGCGGGGACGACTAGATCGAGTCCGAGATCTCGAGCCCGTGCTACCGCCTGGCTGCGGCTGATCACGTCCAGCTTGCGATAGACACTGGCGGTATGGGTTTTGACGGTTCCCAGGGCAACGATGAGCTGCCCGGCAATGGCCTGGTTGGATAAACCTTCCGCCAGGAGGCGCAAGACCTGCAATTCGCGCTCGGTCAACGGTTCGATGAGCGGTTGAGGCGCAACCCGCGATGGTGCTGCACCCCGGTCGAAATGCGATAGGAGACCGGCGACGTATTTTGGTGAAATCCCATGCGATGCAGCCAGGCGCAGCAGCTCCACGATCGGCGCGCCTTCATCCAGGAATGTCCGCAGGTAACCTTCGGATTGTCCAATCGTTAGTGCCTGGGAGAGCACGGCTAAAGCGCGCGGTGTGTCCCCCAGATCTTTATGCACGCGAGCCTGGAGAAGGAGCAATTCAAGTGCCCTTCCTAATTGCCCAGAAGCCTCGGCCTGTTCATAAAGCCGTACTAGCAATCTCATTGCTGTTTCGGATTGATCTTGGGCAATCAGGATGCGCACCTGTGTCAGCAGACTGGATTGCATCGAATAGGTGATTGGTTCATCCGGAATGAAGGTTTGCCCGCGAGCCCAGTTCGAAGCCGCGATCAAGTTACCTTGCGCCAGCCATAACTGCACACGAAATGCGTTTAATTGGTCCATCGTCGAGAGGATAAGGCCTCGTCCACTTCCCAGCCCGTCAGCCTGGTTGAGTAACTCAAACGCACCTTGTGTATCCCCTTTGGCTCGCAGCAGACGGGCTTTCATTAAATGGATCCCTGCCAGGGTATCCGGGTTTCCCCAGCGACGTCCCAATTCCAGCGCTTGCTCCACGTGGTAGGTGGCAGCTGGCAGATCGTTCCACTCATATTCCAGGCTGGACAACCCCAGGCAAGCGCGGGCTGCCGCTGGAAGCAACCGTCCGTTTGATAGGGTTGCCATCTGTATTGCCGTCTGATAGTTTTCTTCAGCCCGGTGCAGCTCGCCTTGCTCCGTCATCAGAACCGCGACTGAGGAGAGCGCCAACACAGCCGCCAGGACATTGCCTGTGGCGGCGTCGATGAGGCTAGCCTCAGCAAATGCGTGCTTTGCCCCATCCAGGTCCCCTGCCAACCAATTTGCCTCCCCGAGGGTGTAAACAATCACACTGTGAATATTCGCCGCGGATGGTGGCAAACACTCCAGTGCCAGGTGTCCCATTTCAATGGCATGCGGCACATCACCGCGGCGCAAAAAGACGAGTGCGCGGATCGCAGCAATGTGAGCCTGAACTGCATCCCAGTTTACTTTCAATTTACTCGAATTGATCTGGTTTTCCACACCTTGGAGGGAGAACTCGATCTTCTCAAGCTGGCCGGTGCAAATGTAGCCCCAGGACTGATATATGACCAACCACAAGTGATCTTGAATCACCGGAGTAAGAGCTTCAATCCACTTGAGAACGGTAACCGCATCCCCGCGCATCAGCATAGGCAGAGCATTCTTTTCGACGATCTGCGCTGCCCGCGGCTGATCTCCAGCGGCAAGGGAATGCTAAATCGCCTCGGGGACAAAATTATTTTGCTCATACCAGGCGGCAGCACGCGAATGCAGCCCCGCTATCTGTTGCGGAAAGGTCTGATGAAGCTGGCTGCGTAAAACATCTG
The DNA here is from genome assembly GCA_963721535.1 of uncultured Chloroflexia bacterium. Taxonomy (GTDB): domain Bacteria; phylum Chloroflexota; class Anaerolineae; order Anaerolineales; family Anaerolineaceae; genus Bellilinea. Next base: position 17,698 of record CAVRKN010000027.1, on the reverse strand, counting down.
CAAAAAGATGGTGGTAGCGGTACCAGCGGCGATTTGCATCCAGAGGAACCAGGAAAAGGTTTGCACCCTCCACTTGCCTCAAAATGGCCTGGCTATTGGCGCCGCCGGTCAACTGATCACAAAGCTCGGCTGTCATGCGGTCCAGAATCGATGTTTGCAGCAAAAAGGACTGCACTGGTTCTGGCTGGCGGCTGAGCACTTCTGCCACCAGATAATCCGCGATAAAGCGATGGCTGCCGGTGAATGCCCGAATAAATTCGGCTCCATCCTCGGATTGTCCCTGGATTTGCGGCGTTTGCAGTGCCACAGCCGCCAATTGCAGCCCGGCGATCCAACCCTCGGTGTGCTGCTCGAGGGCTGACACAACATCAGCCGAAAGTGGCAGGTCCATTACCCGGTTAAAAAAATCCGCTGTTTCGACGGGAGTGAACCGCATATCCTCCGCTCGAATTTCCAACAGTTGGTTACGCACGCGTAAACGTGCCAGGGGCAGCGGCGGGTCGGAGCGGGTGAGGAGCACCAGATGCATTTGCCCGGGCATATGGTCGAGAATATACACAATAGCTTCATGTATCGGGTCGGCGCTAATAACATGATAGTCGTCGAGCACGATAGCGAAGGGGTGATCGATCTCACTCAGATCATTGATGACGCCGGTCAGGAAAGCCTGGAGGGGTGGCGGCTGAGGTGATTGTAGGATGCCAAGCGCTGATTCGGCCAGGTCCGGTTTTAATGTTTCCAGGGCTGAGACAAAGTAGGTCAGGAAGCGAATTGGATCATTATCATCGCCCTCGAGTGAAAGGAAGGCAATCGGATAGTCGCGCCCGGCATTCGAGGCGCGCCATTCGCTGATGAGGGTGGTTTTCCCGAATCCGGCTGGGGCTGAGATCAGCGAAAGCGGAAGCATCAGACCCCGGCTGAGGCGTTCGACAAGGCGTGGGCGGGAACGAGCCTCTGACGTGGCGGCGGAACGAAAAGTTTGGTGGATAAGAGCGGAAAAGATGTTTCCACGTGCTTCTACTCAATAATGGACAACGGGCAACCAACTAGCGAATTGGATTCCTATGGAATGGGAACTCAACACGAACAAATTTGAGGATTCACAGTCGGGGACATTATCCAAAACAGGTGTTAAAAGGTCATTATTATGCGAAAATTAAATTCAGTATAGCATTAATTGAGGTACGCAGAACCAGGATACAGCAAGGGTTGACCTGACTCTAATGTGTCAACTCACCAGAAGTGAAAGAATCAAAGGAACCTTCGTTATCTCGTTCTATTCCAAATCGTAGCCGGCTATACTCGGAATTCAATCCGTTCCTATAAACCAGCTAACGCCGGGCGATTCATAGCACGAGCGTATAGAAATTTAATAGCTATTTTATAGGTTTTAGCAGGGACGTAGATAGCCTATTATTCGTAGTATGATTTAGGGTTGGTATTGGAAGGAGAACGGATGTGCTTAAATTTAATCGCAGAGCAACTTTTGTTCCGAGTTCCTCCAAATAGGACGCTATTGCACCCATTTCTATGCTTGTGATGGGAGTAAGGGCTGTTGTTTCCAATAATAATTTGGGCTGACTAGAAAGCCTATGTAAGCGACTAACCTGGCAGTCTGGCTGAGTTCGAAGCGAGCCTCCTTAATTTACTGGTGCGTCTGATTGAGTGGAGAGAGGCTATCTGGCGCGGTAATCCGACAATTTATTTCATTGCCACTTTTACCGGGCTTTCTCGTTCGTAGGAGGAAATTCCATGTTTAACCGAATCCTTGTACCGCTGGATGGATCGACGCTTGCGGAGCGGGCAATTCCTCATGCTGAACAATTTGCCCGCATCTTTGGATCCAGCATTGTGCTACTGCAAGTTTTGGATCCAACTTCCTTTCACGAAAATCCCAGTGCCGTCGATCCATTGAGCTGGCAGATCCGCAAAGCGGAGGCTGACATGTATTTGCAAGGGATTGCCGCCCGGATTCGCGTGGAACTGCAAGAAAGCCCGGAAGGAATTCCAGGTGGGCATGATAAAGGCAAAGATGCCATAACCACGAATGTCGATTATGCCATTCGCGAAGGAAAAACGGCGGAAAACATTGTTAATTTTGCCCATAGCGAAGCCATTGATCTGTTGGTCATCAGCACCCATGGATCGGGTGGATTAAGCCGCTGGAACATCAGCAGTGTTACCCAGAAAGTGATCAACCTGGTGTATTTGCCTGTGCTGGTCGTCCGTGCGTATTGCCAACCAGCAACCCCCGAAGCCAGGGTGCACTACCGCCGCATCCTCCTACCGATCGACAGTTCGCGCCGCGCAGAGTGTTCCCTCGCCGCAGGAATTGCGTTGGCTGGGGGAGAAATCTCCAGCGGATTTTTATCTGAGGGAAACGATCGCTCAATTCGCCGCCCTACACTTCTCAATTCACGGCTTTCGACCAAGCTAATTCTCACCGCAGTCATCAAGCCGCCGGAAATACCCATTCCTGAACCCTACCCCATTGAGATCGAACAACTCTCCAGCCAATTAATGGATGTCAGCCGGCTGGCGGTTACCAGTTACCTGAACGAAATGAAAGTGCGGTTACCGGTTGAATGCGAAAGCCGCGTCCTTGAGAACACCAATGTATCCTCAGCAATCCAGGAACTGGCTGCCCAGGAGGAGGATATCGACCTGGTCGTGTTATGTGCTCATGGTTATACGGGTGAGTTCGCCTGGCCTTATGGAAGTATCGCTCGCAATTATATAGAGCATGGCACCAAACCTGTTCTGGTCATCCAGGATGTGCCGCGTTCCCAGGTTCAGCCAACGGCTGCTGAGATTGCAGCCGAAAAATCAGGAGGCCGCTAATAATGGTAGCGGACAGTAGAGATCAGGTGTTGGAACGGAACGATCCTTCCAGCTTGAATCCCTCCGTCACCAAAACTGAGCAGATCCAGGATCTGGTAAATACTCTGGTAAGTAGCTACCAGTTGGTCGATAGTGAAACACGAGGAAAGAAATCCAAACCCGTCGGTTTAGAACGGGATTTGGCCGGGCATGACCTGGAGTTGTATGAATCCTGGCTGGCGGAGGCGCATCGCTATTTCCGGGAAGCATCGCAACAAAAATTGCCGCTGACCTACGCCTCGGAGTGGGTACTGGATAACTACTACATCATCCGGCAGGCACTTCAGCAAATTAAAGAAGATTTACCAGCCTCGTTTTTCCACCAGCTGCCCAGGTTAGTGGGGAATCCGCTCCAGGGTTACCCGCGCATCTACGCCATTGCCCGAACGGTTCTCGCAAATCAACATCTATTATTAGACCCCGTTGACTTGCAGACAGTGGTTATCCAATTCCAGGAACGTGTTCTGCTGACGATGGGAGAGTTATGGGCTCTACCTATTTTCCTGCGCTATGGCTTGATTGAATTCCTGGCGACCGGGTTAGTGGCGGCGATTCATCCGCCTAAAAGCCCCGATTTACCGCCATCCATTCCTGGCCTGCCGTATGAGAACGGTACAATCACTTCAAACGAAGCTGAGGCAGGCGGCACTACAAATACCGATGGTGTGGCAAATATCATCCTCAGCCTGCGGACGATCTCGGATCAGGACTGGAGCGATTTCTTTGAATCGGTAAGCCGGTTGGAAAGAACTTTGCGGAAAGATCCGGCCGGGCTCTATTCCCGCATGGACTTCAAGACCCGTGACAAGTATCGTAAGGAGATTGAAGCACTTTCGCTCGCCACCGGTCGAGGCGAGAATGAGCTGGCTGAGATTATGCTGAGTTTGGCCGGTTACACTGGTCCCGACCTTTCTGCTTCGGACCAAGACGATCCGCCAGCTGATCCGCCTGCCGATTTGGGAATAGGAACCGTAACCGAGGAAATTGCAGGAATCCAGGATAATCCGCTTCTCGTGCAACCCGGTAAACATATCGGCGAGGTCCTGCTCGGGCAAGGTCGGACTACGCTGGAACAACAAATCGGCTACAAGCCTGACCTGAGCACTTCCATCAAGCGCAGGGTATTCCAAAATCCTACCTTTTATTACCTTTTCGCTATTTCGCTGCTCACAATCCTGCTTCTTGCTTCTCTTGCACTGGCGATGCACCTACCAGAATTACTAAAGACCTTTACACTCCCATCTGGAGCCGCCGTTTGGGTTCTTCCCCAAATAGCGGGAAGCTCTCCATATCAATGGATTATCGGGATCATCCTTATCCTTGCTCTCGTGATTTCTGCGTTAACGATTGCCACCAGTGTGATCAACTGGCTGATTACCCTGGTGATTCGGCCGAACATTTTACCTAAACTGGATTTTAAGGGGGAAATTCCAGATCCGTACCAAACCCTGGTCGTCATCCCAGCCATGATTACCAGCCGCAAAGAAATCGACTCTCTCGCTCACCAGCTCGAATTGCATTATCTGCGGAATCCAGAACCGGGATTGCTCTTTGCCTTGCTGACTGACTTCGCCGATGCAGACGATGAAATTTTGCCAGTGGACGACAGTCTGCTACAGCATGCCCTATCGGTGGTCGGAGCGCTCAATCGCAAGTACTGCTATGCAAATTCCACTACGGATGGAGATGAATTTCTGGAGGACGAGTCCCATAACGACGCCGCTCTTTTTTACTTCTTCCATCGGAAGCGGTTATGGAATCCTTCCGAAAGAAAATGGATCGGCTGGGAGCGCAAACGCGGAAAGCTGCATGAGCTCAATCTGCTGCTGCGCGGTGGTGAAGGCCTCTCGTTTTCCAGTGTTGCTGATGGAATCAACGAAGCATGCTTATGCATTGAAGCACTGCAGCACATTCGCTTCGTCATCACACTCGACACAGATACCATCCTGCCGCGAGGAGCAGCTTGCCGCCTGGCAGGCACGCTGGCACACCCGCTCAATCGGGCGGTGTTCGATGACAAGACGGGTCGGGTTGTTTCCGGCTACACCGTGTTGCAGCCGCGGATGGAAATTCACCCCAAAAGCTCCAATCATTCCTGGTTTACTCGCTTCTTCGCAGGTGATGCCGGGCTGGATTTATATACCCTGGCTGTCTCTGACGCCTACCAGGATCTGTTCGAGGAGGGGAGCTACGTTGGCAAAGGTATTTACGATGTTGATTCCTTCACCCGCAGCGTAGAGGGACATATTCCTGAAAATGCGGTCCTCAGTCACGATCTGCTCGAAGGGTTAATGGGACGCGCCGGACTGGTCACCGATATCACGATGATCGAAGATTACCCGCAAAGTTACCTTATTCAAGCCATGCGTCAGCGGCGCTGGATTCGTGGCGACTGGCAACTTCTACCCTGGTTATTCCATCCAGCGAAGTTTGGGATCAATTTTTCGGCCATCGATCGCTGGAAAATTTTTGATAACTTGCGCCGGGCTTTACTGGCACCCTCTCTCTTGCTGATATTTATCCTTGGCATTGTTTTCTTGCCCGGCCTCGCTGGCGCCTGGACAGCAGTAGTCGTACTTTCGCTAGGTGTCCCGTTGCTGACTGGATTAACCCGCAGCGCGCTCCAAATTCTGGGTGGTGAACTTCCGCGGGTTGCGCTTCGTCCGCTGGGATGGAATCTGATACGTTGTCTATTAGCTATCGCTTTCCTGCCTTATGAAGCCTATATCTCAATCGATGCAGCGCTAACCTCACTCTACCGTTTATGGATCAGTCACCGCGATCTGCTGCAATGGACGACCGCTGCTCAAACTGCCCGCATGTTTGGTGCACAAGCGCGTCGGAACATTGCCTGGCAGAAAATGGGGATCATTGCTGCCCTGACCTTGATTTTTACCACCGGGTTGCATTTCATTCCAATCATCACCCGGAGTGGCGTAGCGCCTGCGCTCAAGTACGCCTATCCGGTATTGTTGCTTTGGATGCTCTCACCATTCATTGCCTGGTGGATTAATCGGCCCATCGTCGAACATATCCATCCCTTAAACGCTGACCAGATCAATCTTTTACGGCAAGTGACCCGGCGCACATGGGGCTTTTTCGAACGTTTTGTCGGACCGGAAGATCACTGGTTGCCCCCCGATCACTATCAAGAATCGCCCATCGGGACGATTGCCCACCGAACCTCGCCAACCAACATCGGTTTATTGCTCACCTCGACCCTGGCGGCGTATGACCTCGGTTATTTGGACCAACTTGGGCTGGCTACCCGTCTGTCAACCACGATCGAAACGCTCGAACAGCTCGAGCGCTACCGCGGACATTTCTTGAATTGGTATGATACCCTGACCTTGCAACCGCTCAACCCGAGCTACATTTCCACGGTTGATAGCGGCAACCTGGCAGCCAGTTTGATTATCACTGCCCAGGCATGCAAACGAATGCCCAGTGAACCTGCTTTCCGTTGGGAATTATGGCAAGGTTATTTAGATACACTGGCTAATCTGACAGAACTACTAACGGGCATGCGTAAAGCCGAGTTTGACCAGCAAGTTGAGGCTATAAACCAACGCATCCTGGCGATTCATGCTGAAATTCTGGCAGTTCGGTTGAAACCTGAACTCTGGTTCCCGCTCTATCTAAAAGTAAGCGGACCTTTCTGGCAGGATCTGTCACACCGGCTGATGGAGCTTGTCATGGTGGGACGCTCCGCATTCAACCTGGCGACCCTTGGGAAATTGCAAGAGGTGGCAGCCCAAACGGAGCGGCATCACCTGGCGGTTCAACGAACGATCACTGAACTGGTACCCTGGATCCCATTATTTGAAAATCCCCCGACGCGTTTACGGGATGCCCGTTTTGTTAAAACCATGACCGCTCTGAGAACTTCTTTGCCCTACAATATTGCCTTTGGGCAAATCCACAGCCGAATCGAAGAAGCGAAACAACACATTGCCACACTGAATGGTCTGCTAACAGAGACGAATGATTTGGCGGAGGGAAAAGCCCAACCAGACGCTGCGGCAAACCTGGCGGCTGGGGTTTGGCTCGCGAAATTAGCCCAGGCACTCGCGCATTCAGATGAAAATGCGGGGTTGCTGGTAGACCGATATGGGTTTATCTTCTCGCGCGCAGAACAGTATGTCGATGAGATGGATTTCCGCTTTCTTTATCATTATAAGCGTCGGGTATTCCATATCGGTTTCAACCTGGTCACCGGTCAGCTGGATCTGAACTATTACGACCTGCTCGCTTCGGAAGCGCGCATTGCATCCATCCTGGCGATTGCAAAGGGCGATGTGCCGCAATCTCATTGGCTGCATCTTGGCAGACCGGTGACCCGCGTAGAGAACTCATATGTCCTGCTTTCGTGGAGTGGGACGATGTTCGAATACTTGATGCCGTCGCTCTTTTTACGTTCTTACCCTGGAACCCTGCTGGCAGAAAGTACTCAGGGAGCAGTTCTCCATCAGATTGCCTATGGAAAAGCGAAAGGGGTACCCTGGGGTATCTCTGAGTCGGGCTTTTACCGTTTCGACACCAATCAAAATTATCAGTACCGGGCATTTGGCGTCCCTGGATTGGGATTTAAACGCGGTCTGGGCGATGACCTGGTCATTGCCCCATATGCCTCACTCATTGCGGTTGGTTTTGATCCTCTTGCCGTGGTGCGCAATCTCGCCAACCTCATCAAATATAAAATGATCGGTTTATACGGCCTGTATGAATCGATCGATTTCACCGCCGACCGTTTACTCCTGGATGAAACGTCGGCTGTGGTGAGCGAATATATGGCTCACCACCAGGGCATGATCTTAATGGCGATGGCCAACTTTCTCAACGATGACGTTATGGTCCATCGAATGCACAGCGACCCACGCATACAGAGCATCGACCTGCTGCTGCAAGAACAAATCCCGCATGCTGTTCCAGCGCAAGATCCTTATGCGGAGGACGTTAAGGGAATACAGCGTTTGACTCCGGTTCAAGAAGAAATTAATCCATGGAGGGTGCCAGTACAAACACCCATTCCCCAGGTAAACCTGCTCTCCAATGGCACTTACAATGTGCTGCTCTCCAACATGGGGGGTGGTTACAGCTCGTGGAACGATATGGATTTGACCCGCTGGCGGCCCGACGGTGTGTTGGATCCGTGGGGAACCTGGGTCTATATTCAGGAAATTGGGAACGACCCGCAACATCCAGGCAAACCCTGGTCTGCCGCCCACCAGCCGATACCTGGTAACGCAGAGGATATGCAGGTCACCTATTTCGCACACATGGCGGTATTCCGCCGAACGGAAAATGAAATCACCACCACCATGGAAGTCACGGTTGCTCCGGACGATCCGGTGGAAATCCGCAGGATCCACCTTCATAATAATATCGGGGAAACGCGAGATCTGCGCCTGACATCCTACGGGGAGGTAATCCTTTCCACTCAGCCCGCCGATACCCGTCATCCAGCTTTCAATAAGCTGTTTATCCAGAGTGAATTTTTCCCGGAACTTGGTTTACAGATCTTCATGCGCCGCCCGCGGTCCAATCAGGAAACTCCGATCTATATGGCGCACATGCTGGTAGCTCATGGCGAGCATGTCGCCATTCGGCACGAAGCAGACCGGTATCAGTTTCTCGGCAGGAATCAATCCTATCGTAGCCCCGCTGCTTTGACGTCGCAGCAATATCTGACGGGCACATCCGGGGCAACCCTCGATCCAATTTTTTCGCTGGGTCAGGAAATCAGGCTGGATCCGCACGGAAGCAACGACCTGGCCTTTCTGACCTTCGCAGGCGAGAGCCGTGAGGCCATTTTGGCTTTGGCCAACCGCTATCGCAATTGGACCCTGATCGAGCATTCTTTCCATCAGGCCAATATCGCTGTGCAGGCCTGGCTGGGCAAGCAGGAAATCGAATCCGAGTCTTTTAAGGACTTCCTTCAGGTTTTTTCGGCGTTGATTTATCCCTTCAAGGCAGTGCGTGCTTCTGAAGAAACAATCGCAGCCAACCGGTTGGGTCAGTCCGGATTATGGCGATTTGGCATCTCTGGCGACTATCCCATCCTGTTGGTAGAGTTGGATAATCCACAACATATCGGTTTGCCGCGCGAAGCCCTGCTGTTGCATAAATTCCTGCGCAGCCGGCGAGTCAAGGTGGATGTTGTCATCATTAACCGCCAACCGACCGATTACGGTGCAGAATTGAACAGAATGCTCTACCGACTGGTGAGCAAAGTGAACGGCGAGGAGTGGCTACACCAGCGGGGCGGGATCTATATCCTTTACGGCGACCAGATGACAAGCGAGGAAAATATTTTGCTTCAAACTGCCGCCAGTGTTTTGCTCGTGGGAAAGAACGGATCTTTGGGCAATCAAATTCTGGGATATTCCTATCCAGTGCACCATCTTCCGGACATCACGCCAACGCGGCAATATGTTGATTCAACCAAGGCAGCTATTCCGCCGCAAACTCTCCCGCTGAAGGAAAAAGGCGAGTTAAAGTTCCATAATGGCTTTGGTGGATTTAGCGCCGATGGACGTGAATACATCATTGACTGGAATGGAAACAATTTTCGGACCAGTGTAGCGGCTGACGATTCAGAATTTTTACCCCCCGACAGGACCACCCCTGCCCCATGGGTAAATGTAATTGGATATCCGGGATTTGGCTTTATGGTCAGTGAAGCCGGCAGTCAATGCACCTGGGCATTGAACAGCGGCGAAAACCGTCTGACTCCCTGGTCGAATGATCCGGTTCTTGACCCAACCGGGGAAGCGCTGTATCTACGGGATGAGGAAACCGGAGAAGTATGGACACCTACACCGCTTCCGGCCGGTGGAAATCAGCCCTACCGCGTCAGCCATGGTGCAGGCTACACCATCTTTGAACATAGCTCGCATGGTCTCGTCCAAACCCTGACACTTTTCAGCAGCCCGGAAGACCCGGTCAAAATTATCCATCTCAAAGTGGTCAATACCTTGAGCCACACGAGGCGGATCACCGCAACACAATATGTCGAGTGGGTGTTGGGTACGACACATGCCGCCAATATGGCCTATATCATTCCGGAATACGACTCGGCGCAACAATGCCTTTTAGCTTCCAACCCGTACAGCCCTGAATTCGGACACCGAGTTGCGTTTCTGATTGCCAGTAAAGCGATCCATGGCCTGACTGCCGACCGCATAGAGTTCCTTGGACGAGGTGGAAGCGCAGCCTTTCCAGTGGCACTTCACCGTTTGGGGTTGGAAACCCGCATAACCCCTGGTGAAGACCCTTGCGCCGTGCTGCAGGTTCATTTGGACCTGCTCCCCGATGCATCGGAGGAGATTTACTTCGTCCTTGGTCAGGGAGCTGACAAAGAACACGCTCTGGCATTGGCCGAGAAGTACCATCACCCAAGCAATGTGAGTGCGGCGTATAAACGCACCCAGGTGTTCTGGGATAAGTTGCTGGATACCGTGAAAGTTTCAACCCCCGAACCCGCGGCTGATTTGATCCTCAACCGTTGGATGTTATACCAGACCCTTTCCAGCCGCATTTGGGGCCGTACCGGGTTCTACCAATCCAGCGGGGCTTTTGGCTTTCGCGATCAGCTTCAAGACGTTTTGGCACTGCTCCCCATAGACCCAGCCATTAGCCGTGGTCAGATTCTCAACGCAGCTCAACGGCAGTTTGAAGAAGGCGACGTGTTGCATTGGTGGCATCCGCCTTCCGGCCGTGGGGTGCGCACGCGGATTTCAGATGACTTACTTTGGCTGCCTTACGTGACTGCGTTATATATTGAAGCGACAGGCGACAACACCATTCTCGATGAGAAGGTGCCATTCCTAAAAGCTCAGGTCCTCGCAGAAGGTGAGTCAGAGCATTACGGCGAGTACACCGCTACCGAGCAAACCTATTCGATCACGGAGCACTGTTTGCGAGCCATCGAGAAAGGCTCTACATCGGGTTCACATGGTTTGCCTTTGATAGGCACTGGAGATTGGAATGACGGTCTGAACCTGGTCGGTGAAAAGGGTCAGGGCGAAAGCGTTTGGTTGGCCTGGTTCCTGTGCGATGTTCTGAACCGCTTTGCGGCAATTTGTGAGAAAGAAGGGAAGATAGATAACGCACAACGGTACCGAGCCCGGGCAAAAAATTATGCTGCAGCGGTGGAAAAGTTTGCCTGGGATGGCAACTGGTACCGCCGCGCTTATTATGATGACGGTACTCCGCTTGGTTCCCGCCAGGATATCGAATGCCAGATTGATGCCATTGCCCAATCCTGGGCGGTAATCAGTGGGGCAGGCGACCCGGACCGCAGCCGCCAGGCGATGCAGTCCGCGCTGGACCACTTGGTTAAGCCACAGGACCGGCTGTCGCTGCTCTTTACACCGCCCTTCGATAAAACCACCCAGGATCCGGGCTACATCAAGGGTTACCTGCCAGGTACGCGTGAAAACGGCGGGCAGTATACGCATGCAGCCATATGGACTGCCTGGGCGTTTGCCCGCCTAGGGGAAGGTAAGCAGGCAACTGCACTCTTTGAACTTCTCAACCCGATTTTCCAGTCCGACAGCCCCGAAAAAGCCGCGGTTTACCGGGTTGAGCCATATGTGATATGCGCCGATATTTACAGCCAGGCTCCTTACGTGCGCCGCGGCGGGTGGACCTGGTATACCGGTTCAGCTGCCTGGATGTACCGCCTTGGCCTGGAAGCCATCCTTGGGTTCAAAAAAATTGGCAATTCGCTATATATGGATCCGGTTATTCCACCGGACTGGGATGGGTTCGAGATTCGCTATCAATTCGGCGGATCGGTTTACTTGATCAAGGTTGAAAATCCTGAGCATGTTGCCCGGCATGTCCGAGAAATACTTTTGGACGGGCAGACGCTGAATGATCGATCCATCCCACTGGTCGATGATCATCTGGAGCATCGGGTGGTTGTGGTGCTGGGAGAGTGAAGAAAGGGTTGAACCAGGCTGGCAATCGCCTGTGGGGAAGGGGATGCTCCTCCAGCGCATTAAGTTTCAGATCAATGTGAAAGATTGCTCCGCTCTCCAGATGCTGCGTTCAAGCAGATGTTTATCGCCGCTACCTCCTGAAGATCACCCCAAATGGTCGGAGTTTTTCCAATCCAAAATTTTATCCCCTGTCTCCGATGCTACTCCAATTTTAGGGGGCGGGCCAATTCGATTAATGGATTCCTGCTACTCTCCGCACCTTATCCTTTATTCAACCCTTCCAGTATCTCTTGTAGAGAGGTATGACTCAAATCAGGTAACGCCAGGTCCGCCATGCCGACACGCTCGAGCGGGCCCAACCCCAGGGTGAGCATTCCAGCTGCCTGGCCGGCTTCCACTCCCGAGGTGGCATCTTCGACGACCACGCATGTGTCGGGAGGCACATCTAATAATTCGGCGGCTTTCAAGAAAAGGTCTGGGGCGGGTTTACTGCGGGTAACTGTCAGGCCATCCACTACTACCTGAAAGTAGGGTTGCAGTGACAATTTTTCGATCACCAATGGTGCGTTTTTACTGGCCGAAGCAAGCGCGGTTAATATCCCGGCAGCTTTGATTTCGTTTAACAATCCAATTACACCTGGAAGGATATTTTTAGGTGTAACCGTGTGGACCAGTTCAACATAGTATTTGTTTTTACGGTCCATCCAAGCCTGCGCTGTCGCTTCGGAAATTACCCGTCCTTTTAACATAATGGCGAGGGATTCGGGACGCCCCACCCCGCGTAACTTCTCATTTTCTTCACGCGAAAAAGGGATCCCTTCATCGTTGGCCAGACGCTGCCATGCCTGGTAATGGAACTCGGATGTATCTGTGATGACGCCGTCCAGGTCAAAGATAAAGGCTTTTATTTTCCGCATTCTAATCATTCTCCGGAATATGGTGGCTCATTTCATAAAAACTGATCTACTGAGGTATTCACCATTGAGGTTCATGTGTCTGGAATGAAAATCATGGCTCATTTGTAGGAATGTCAAAGGAATTGCATCTTTCTATATATAAAACCAGAAATTTTCCTGCCTCCAGGTGTCATGGAGAAGAATTATGAGGAATAGAGCTAAGCATGGATATCAAATTCTCGTATCTCGCCAGCGATGACGATTCGGAAAGCCAGACGGGTCCATGAGTTTGGTAGCACTGGATGGACTTGCCAACCTTCTTGAGAAGGTCGGAGTCCGGCAAAGCCAAAGACGACAGCCTGCCATAAGCCGCCCGCTGAGGCGCCATGAATGCCGTCACTGGCATTATTGCGTACGTCTACCAGATCGGCGCGGGCAGCACGCATGAAGTGCTCATATGCTGATGGGTCGCCTACACGGCAGGCCATGATCGCCTGGACGGAAGGACCCAGAGAGGAGCCGAAAGTGTGGTCTGTGCGCGGGGTGTAATAATCGTAGTTAGCCCGAATTGTCGCTTGATCGTAAAGTTCTGGCAGAAGATACATCAACATCAGCACGTCAGGTTGTTTCAAAACCTGGGTTGCGCTGGCACCTTCGATGCCAAGGATGGATTGGATCGAGCTGGTGCGCGGTTCCATGGCGGCTAAATCGATATCTTTGCGGTCGAAGTAGGCATCGAATTGCTCGATCAGACGTGACTTATTATCATAATGCAGGTAAATGTGGTCGATAATGTGATTCCAGGCGGAAATCTCTGTCTCGTTAAATTGAATCAATTGGCTAAGCCAGTTCCAGGCTTGCGGTTGCTTCTGTTTCATCCAAGCGATGATCTCAATCGCAGTTTGCAGGTTCCAGCGGGCTAAAGCATTGGTGTAAACATTGTTGTCAACATGATCGTGGTATTCGTCAGGGCCGATGATATCGGTGATTTCATAGCGTTGCAGGGTTTCTTGCCATTCGGCACGGGAAGCCCAAAAGCGGGCGGTCTCGATGATGAGCTCGGCGCCGCGCCTGGCCAGAAATTCATCATCATGGGTTGTCTGCCAATACTGCCATAGCGCATATGCGATATCCGCGGAGATGTGTACTTCGATGTCGCCGGTCCAGATGCGGATTAATTTGGTGCGATCTTTGGGGTTCGTTACCCAGGTGGGGGTCACTTCTTCGCCGGTGGCAGCGCTTTCCCATGGAAATTGAGCTCCCTGGTACCCATTCGCCATGGCCTTCGCGCGGGCTCCCGCCAGATTATGCCAACGATACGAGAGTAAGTTCCTGGCGATTTCTGGACGTGTATAGGTAAAGAAAGGCAGCATGAAGATTTCGGTATCCCAGAATGCATGACCGCGATAACCATAGCCGCTCAAGGTCTTGGCACCGATATTGACAAGCTCATCGTTACGCGGTGCCGCAATCAGCAAATGATAAATGTTAAAGCGGATTGCCAGTTGGGCTTCCTCATCGCCTTCGATGATGACATCGCAACGGTCCCACTCGTTTTTCCAGGCAGCACAATGAGCAGAATAAGTGGAAGCCCAATCAAGCCTGGAAAGTTGTGATAATTCTTTATGGCACTTTACCCCAGGGTTTTTTCCATCGCGACTGGTATAGAGGCGCGACCCATTTTTGGGCGGTTACCGACTTACCCTCAGCAACAGCGATCTTTGATACCAGACTAGGATGATTATGCACGTCCCAATGGGTGCTGCGGGCGACCCGCGCTGACGTTCGCAGCGACTGATGAAACCCGATGGCGAGTTCGATATTCGTGATCCGAGTACGACAAAGTAAAAGGGCCGTACTGTTCGTAGTCTCCTGGTGGAGCCAATCCCAATGGAGGAAACCCTGGCTATCTGCCCTGCCATTCAGACTACTGCGTATTTCTATTGTGCCCCGGTAATTTTCAGGAGTAATGAGGACCCGGACGCCGCAGAGATGAATGTTATCCAGGCTGGCAAATCGTTCGAAAACCAGATGCGAGATCAACCCCTTGGGACTTTCCCAGCGAATATCTCTGCATAAGGTGGCAGTTTGTAAATCCAAGGTGCGTTCGAACGCCAAAATCCTGCCCTCCATTAACGAGAAACGTTCTTCAGCCAGGAATATCTCCAACTCGGTCCAATCTGGAGCGTTGGCTAATTCGGTAAAAACGACCGGAGCATCATCAAAGACCCCATGGATAAAAGTTGTTCGCTGTTCGCCCGGATACCATTCCTCAAATGCACCACGTGTGCCCAGATAACCGTTGCCGATGGTAAAAACAGTTTCGTTATGATTTAGCCGATTCGGATCAAATGAGGTTTCAGAGACATTCCAAAGTCTTGTCATAATTAATCCAATAATTCAGTAAAGGTTGAACGCCGTTTGATTTATCCAAATCGCGCATAATCCAATAAGTCCGCAAATCCGATGGTTGCCAGGCCGATGACATGGTCGGCGGCGCCATAATAAACATACACGCTTCCATCCACTACCAGGTTGGCACAGGAAAAAACAACATTGGGAACATCACCGCGTAATTCCCATATTTCGCGCGGCTCGAAGATGTGCTCCTTCGGCCGGTGGATCACGATGGAAGGGTCATCCGAATTGAGCATGCAAACACCTAACCGATAGGTATGGTCTTGGTTGTAGGCATGGTACAGCATCAGCCAGCCATATTCGGTCGCGATGGGCACCCCGTTTCCTCCCACCCTAAGTGAATCCCAATCATTCTCTGGTCGCGGCCCGAAGATCGGGCGCATGTATTCTTGCGGCCAGGTAGAGCAAATCATCCGATTCGGCCAGCCACACTTGTGATAATCGTCGATGAAGGGCTACATAGCGCTCATTGATTTGGCGGGGGAATAGCACATGGTCTTTATTGTCCTCACCCGTCACCAAAGGACCAAGTCGGTCCCAGGTGATCAGGTTCTGGCTGCGAGCGAACATCGGCAAAATCCCACCGCCTGCATGGGTGGGCTCGCCTTGCCCGTGGAATTCACTGCCATAAGCAGTATATGTCATGTAAAATGTGCCATCAATTTCTGTCACACGTGGGTCTTCCACACCGCGTGAATCGCTGGCATCCGTGGGTTGCAACACCGGACGTCGTAATCGATTCCAATGGACGCCGTCAACGCTTACTGCATACCCGATACGGCTGATCCAATCCAATCCCTGAGCGCGGTAATGCATGTGGAACAAGCCATTGTGGTAGATCACCGCAGGGTTGAAAACATTGTATGTTTCCCAATCTGACGATGGATCTGGAAGGAGGATTGGATTTGATGAGTGACGAACCAACTGCATTGAAACCTCCTACTAGGATACTTGCTTTATAAGTTCAGTGGAGCCAACCTCAGCCGTACATAACTTCCAGACGAGGAGCAACCTGGAGTGAAATCTATATCCATCCAGATCAGGGCGCATTTTCTCGTAGTTGTTGAAATACCTCCAAGCGGTTCAATACGGCACGATTACTTGCGCAGGCAAGGATGACAGCGCCAAACGCAAAGCTGAGCACGAATGTAATGGTGCCTGCAATAAGAATGAGCAGCAGCAATCCGGCTAGCATGAATGTGAAGGCAAGGTTATTGCCAATCAGCGTTACCCCGTTACGCAGCGCCTGGCGTACACTCATGGTCTCCTGCTCGAAAAGAAATGGTAAGGTAAAAAACTGAAGAATTAACCAAGCTACCAACAGTGCAAGGTAAAGACCTTGCAAATATTGCTGCCACAGGCCTTGAAAGTACATGCTTGTAAAATACAGATCTCCAATTAAGAAAGCAATTATTCCCAGATCAAGCGCCCCCCAGCGCCAGGCTGGCCCCCAATATCCTCGAAAAGCCTCCCAGAAATCACTAAAATCAGCTACCTCACCGTGCGCCAGGCGGTTCGTATAATGAACCAACGCCAGCGTGGCGGGCGGGCCGGGTACGACCAACAAATTCGCTAACAGCCAAAACAAGTTGCATACCATCATGGTCGACAAATCTCCCCAGACGTCCTGAAAGCACCTCCCACGATCGATAAAGCAGCTCTCATCATTCTCCAGTCTGCCTGTCTGGGTCGGTTTCTATCAACCCTTGACCCCGGTGTAAGCGACGCCTTCGATATAATAGCGGCTGAAGAGGAAGAACAGGATCATCACCGGAATGGCATTGAACATGGCTCCAACCAGGGTCAGATTCCATTGAGACTTGTACTGCTGTTGAAAGATGCTCAGCGCCACGTTTAGCACATAATTGTCAGGGGTGTTCAGATATAACAAGGGCTGAAGGAAGGCGTTCCACATTCCCTGGAACTGCAGAATTAAAACGGTCAGGATAGCCGGCCGAGCCAAAGGCATGATCACTATCCTGAAAATCTGCATATGGGTTGCACCATCAATAAATGCAGCTTCTTCCAAGTCCTTTGGAATAGCTTTGAAGAATTGGGTTAAAAGTAAAAATGCTGCCGGCGCCGACCAATCCTGGCAGGATCAGCGCCCAAAAAGTGTTGATGAGATGCAGTTTTGTCATCAATACATATGCTGGGATCAAAGCTACACCGCCCCAGGAATTATCATGGTGGCGAGCATGTAATTAAACACAGCGTTCTTACCGGCAAATTTCAGTCGGGCGAAGGCGTAGGCTGCCATTGAACCGAAAATCACCTGGGATATGGCAATCACCACCGACAAAAAGGCCGTGTTAAAAAGCCAGCGCGGAAATGTGCCACCCTGCCCAAGGTCGGTGTTCCAGACTCTGACCCAGTTCTGCCATAACCAGGTGGCGGGAAAGAGCTTGGGTGGGAATGCGGTGATTTCCAGGTCCGTTTTAAAGGTCCCCAACATGGCCAGGATAAACGGAGAAATCATAATGATCCCAATTATGGTTAACAACAAATACCTTAGAGCCAATTTCAAATAATAAGCAAAGGGTCGCGGGACGTGGG
>CAVRKN010000026.1:0-89539 GCA_963721535.1 uncultured Chloroflexia bacterium | reverse complement strand
TGATAAAAATCATCCCAGTCCCAATCGGTGTCGCGTGTTTCGGGCATATTGACGGTCAGGTAGTAGCGTAATGGGTCCGGGTCGTAACGGGTCAGAAAGTCACGCGCCCAGACTGCCCAATGGCGGCTGCCAGAAATTTTTTGATTTTCCAGATTCATGAATTCATTGGCAGGTACATCATACGGCAGCACCAAAGGCGCTTTGACTGAGTTGCCCATCAATTCATCGAATTTGGTGTCCAGGCCAATCAATTGCCCGGGCCAGATAATGGCATGGAAGGGGATGTTATCCTTGCCGATGAAATAGAAGACTTTGGAGGCGTTATCGTGCCACCATTTGTTCCAGGCTTCCGGCTGGTCAGTGATGCTGGCCCACTCAATCGTGGCGGACAGGTAACCGATGACTGCTTCGAACCAAACATACAGGCATTTACCCTTTTCGGCTTCCAAAGGAACAGGAATACCCCAGTCCAGGTCACGGGTGATGGGGCGGCCGCGCAGCCCGTCAGCTTCGATTTGGCCAAGCGATTGACGCAGCACATTTTGTCGCCAGTAGGATGCGCGTTGCTTTAAGAAATCAGTGATTTCCGGTTGCAACTTGCCAAGATCGAGGTAAAAGTGTTCGGTCTCGCGCAGTTCCGGAGTGGAACCATCGATTTTTGAACGCGGATCAATCAATTTTGCGGGTTCGAGCAGCGTGCCGCAGCGGTCGCATTGGTCACTGCGCGCCTGGGTGTAACCGCACACATAACACGTGCCTTCCACATAGCGGTCCGGCAGGAAGCGACTTTGCGCAGTGGAGTACCACTGCTGCTGGCTTTCCTTGTATAGGAAGCCGTTCTCCAACAGCGCAAGGAAGATTTTCTGGGACACGTTGAAGTGGTTTTCAGTGTGTGTGCTGGTAAACAGGTCGTAGCTGATACCAAGCTGCATGAAGAGATCCAGAAAGGTCTGGTGAAAGCGCTGGTAAACCTCCATGGGGGTGGAGTTCGTAGCATCGGCGCTGATGGTGATGGGGGTGCCGTGCGAGTCGGAGCCGGAAACCATGACCACATCTCGCCCGCGAAGGCGCTGGTAACGGGCAAAAATGTCACCGGGCAGATGGGAACCGGTCACATTGCCGACATGGATTTCAGAGTTGGCATAAGGCCAGGCTATAGCTACCAGAATGGGTTCGGTCATGCAGCACCTCGAAAAAGCGAAATATGGGTGATTTTATCATGGTTTATGCCCGTTTTTACGCATCGTGACGCCGCCAGGCATGTATATACAACAGTAGCTATTGATATTTTACGTACACATGTATAAACAACAGTACTCAATGGTGTTATGGGTACACATGTATAAACAACAATATCGATTGAAGTTCTGAGTAAGCATGTATATTCATATCTGTTGATGTGTGGCTCAAGTATTTAAAACAGTTATCCGCACTCATGACCGTGGTCGTTAATTATTTCAGTCTTGACAGAAATGAGTAATATGGGTAAACTGATCATGGCCTAAAAAGGCCGGCGTATTGGATTATTCAGGAGTAACTTTTCGCATGGATTCAGAAGCAGCGGATAGCGGAGCAGACAGTAACCCTCCCATACAGGGTGACGAAGCCGCACTATCCCAGTTCATTGAAAATATGGGTTTGCACTTCGAAGAATACGGGGTGCCGCGTATCGGGGGCAAGATGCTGGGGATGATGCTAGCCGCCATCCGCCCGGTTACGCCCGAGGAAATGTCCGATTATTTGCAGGTCAGCCGCAGCAGCATTTCTACCAATCTTCGCACATTGCTGATGACCGGACTGGCAGATCGGGTTTCGCTCCCGGGTGAACGCAGCGACCACTACGAATTCTCGGATGACGCCTGGGAGAAATCGCTCGAAATGCGTCTGGAAGGCATCCTCTCGTTGCAGGAAATGGCAGAGGAAGGCTTGCAGGGCATGGAGGATGAACATCCCGCACGAAAGCGTATGCTCGAGATTTTGGCCTGGAGCGACCTGGTCAGAACCAGCTACGAACAGCTCATCGCAGAGTGGCAAGCCCAAAAGGAGACTCAAGCCTGACAACGGACGTTTAACACCGTTGTTTGATCCTCTCAAGATCTTTTCGGGCTGGTCTCCCTGAGAGTCCAGCCCGTTTTGTATCTTGCCAGAAGAAGAGAGGAGGCAGCGATGCGCTACCTGGTCATTCGCACAGAAAAATTGACGAAGAGTTTTGGCCGTAAGCCGGCGCTGCAAAACCTGACTCTTGAAGTAGAACCGGGCGAAGTCTATGGAGTCCTGGGACCTAAAGGGGCTGGCAAGTCGACTCTGCTTAACATATTGATGAACCTTATCCACCCGACCAGCGGCATTGCTCTGGTAATGGGGGTGGACAGTCAAAAAAACGGTTTGCAAGTGCGCCGGATGGCAAGCTACTTGCCAGATGTGCTGACATTGCCGCTGGGACTCACCGGTGAGCAGATTTTGGATCGCTTTGCCAGTTTGACCGGGCTGATTGATGAAGATTTTGTCGACAGCCTGGCAGCGCGATTTAAAATCGATTTAACTCAACGCGCGCAGGATTACTCGCCGGTTGAAAAACGCGCTCTCGGCATCATCCAGGCTTTTATGCGGCGCACCGAGTTGGTGCTGCTGGATTCACCCTCAGTGGGTCTGGACTCGGAACGTCAGTCCCAGCTGTATCATTTGATTTCGGAAACACGCACAACCGGTGCGACCGTCGTCATCGCCTCGCAGTCCTTGACCGAAATGGAACGGATCTCGGATCGGGTGGCGGTTTTGTATGCCGGCAATCTGGTGGCAGTTGAACGCGGCGTCACGTTGCGCACCCGTGCCTTACGAAAGATTGAATTGCGCTTTGCTGATCCCATCCACCGGGAGGCATTCGCCAACTTGCCAAACATCAACGACCTGGTGCTGGAGGATAATAAACTGCGCTGCACTTTGCAGGGCGAACCAGATGCGTTGTTCAAAGCTGCCAGCCAGTTCCGTCTGTTGGATGTGATCAGCCAACAGCCCAGCCTGGACGAAGTTTTTAATAAGTTTTACGGGGTTGGTGCCCAAAACTAAATCGGGTTGAAATAACGGCAGCGATTCGTTCAAGCCTTAACCTCCCTTGTGCTGTATAATCCTTTTAACAGTCAAGGAGGAATCGATGAACATTCTCATGGACCCCAACGTCGCCTACGTACTACTGGTACTCGGGCTGGTGTTGGGCGTTCTGGCGTTATTCGCTCCGGGTACCGGATTCCTCGAAGTTGGAGCGCTATTCGCCCTGGTTCTGGCGGGGATCAGTGCGATCAACCTGGACATCAACCCCTGGGCGCTGATCGTGCTTGTTCTTGGGATCGTTCCATTCGTATTCGCGTTGCGAAAATGGCGAAAATGGCTGTTCCTTGGCATCGCGATCGTCGCGTTAATCATCGGGTCGGTGTTTCTTTTTAGAAATCCAACCGGCGGGCCAGCCGTGAATATTTGGTTGGCCGGTTTCGTTTCCATTTTAGCGTCCGTGTTGTTATGGATTATCGCGCGCAAAGGGTTGGAGGCGATTGCCCTCCGTCCGGATTTTGACCTGGGACGGTTAAAAGGTATGACCGGTATCGCCCATACCAATGTTTTTCAAGAGGGCAGCGTGTACATCAACGGGGAGGAATGGACTGCCTGGAGCCGTACCCCGATCGCGGTTGAAACTCGCGTGAGGGTGATAAACCGCCAGGGTTTGGTGCTCGAGGTGGAAGCCGTCGAAGACAAGAAGCAATAACCGGCCACTCATTTGCCGGATTTACGCCCATCACAGGAGGTCTACAAATGCAATTTCAACTGGTCTATTGTTTGCTCGGCGTGGTTGTTTTAATCGTCCTGATCTTTTTAGCATCGGCGCTTAAAATCGTCACGGAATACCAACGGTTGGTCGTTTTCCGCCTGGGCCGCTGCATCGGCGAAAAAGGTCCTGGTCTGGTGATTCTGATCCCGTTCATCGATCGGGCTGTGCGAGTGGACTTGCGCGAACAGGTGCGCGAGATTCCGGCTCAGACCTCCATCACCTCGGATAATGCGCCTATTTCGATCGACTTCTTGTGGTACTACAAGGTATTCGATCCAACCCAAAGCGTGCTGCAAGTCGGCAGCTTTGAGCTGGCAGCCCAGGGTATCGCCACCACCACACTGCGTTCGGTAATCGGCGGTATCATGCTGGACGGTGTGCTTTCGGAACGTGAGAAGATCAATCAGGCACTGCGTTCCCGTCTGGACGAAGTGACAGAACGCTGGGGCGTCAAAGTCACCAACGTTGAAATCCGCGAGATCATCCCACCGCGCGAAGTGCAGGAATCAATGAACCGCCAGCTAACCGCTGAACGGACTCGCCGCGCGGTAGTTACAGAATCCACCGGTACCCGCGAAGCCGCAGTCAACGTGGCTGAGGGCGACCGCCAGGCAGCCATCCTTAAGGCCGAAGGTATGAAGCAATCCGCCATTCTGGCTGCCCAGGGTGAACGCGAAGCTCAACTGCTGCGCGCTGAAGGTTTTGCGCTGGCACTGGAAAAGATCTATGGGGTAGCCCAAACCATCGATTCCAAGACAGTCACGCTGCAATACTTTGAAACCCTCAAGAGTTTAGGCCAGGGCGCTTCGACCAAATACATTTTCCCGTTGGAGTTCACCAGCATGTTGGGTGACTTCATAAAATCACGCGAGAAATAACCCACGATCACACAAAGTTGTCCCGCTGCCTGGAGCAATCCAGGCAGCGGGGCTCATTACCGCCCATTGGGGGTTGCGTATTGACGAGTGACTTTGAAATTATTGAAGCCAATTTGCGGGATCTGGGGGATTTGCGCCGCCTGGAGCGGGCCTGTTTTGAATTGGATGCCTGGCCGCTGTTCGACCTGATCGCGGTGCTTAGTTTTCCGGGCATCATACGTTTGAAGGCAGCAGCCGAGGGGAAAATGGCAGGCTTTGTCGCCACCGATTTGCGCCGCGGTCAAGATCTGGCCTGGATTGTGACCATCGGCGTCATGCCCGAATTCAGGCGTAGAGGCATGGCCCGCGCACTGCTGCATGCCTGTGAAGCCCGGCTTAAAGGGGTGAAGGCTATCCGCCTGAGTGTCAGGCGCTCCAATCAGGCAGCCATCGAACTGTATCAGCGGGAGGGATACACTCAGGTGGATGTTTGGGGAAATTATTATATCGGCGGAGAGGATGCCCTGATTCTGGAAAAGAAAGTTAACAATACCTTAGAGTAAGTTGACTTTCACTTTGAGTCGGACTATTATTAATAGGAAAGAATTCCAGGTTAACCCATTATGCGAGAGTTTTCGACATATCCAGGAGCTAAGCTCTGACCGGGGGCACGCAAGTGGTTTCGCGTGCCTTTTTTTCTACCTAAATCTTGAAAGGAGACTGTGTCATGGATTACGGGATGATCGGCAAAAGAGAAAAGGCCAGACGATACGCACAAGAACGCGAGCGGGTGCATTTTCAAAGTTTCACAGTCACAATGGATGGGGAGAACAATCCGCACAACGTAAGTTATGATCACGGCAAGTGGTCCTGCGATTGTTCCTTCTTTAGCACGCGCGGCGTGTGCAGTCACACCATGGCCCTTGAAATTCTCCTGGAAAATATGATTGCCGAGCCAGTAAGCTAATCCACTCCGATTTAATCAACAAAACAAGACCCGGCATTCGGCTGGGTCTTGTTATTTAATGCCTGTCGTGGATGGATGGAACAGTTCATCGGAAAATCCGTATAATAAATCGGTAATACCCAAATCATTAAATCAATTACATCAAAGGATTCCATCATTGAAACCGCAAAGATTACGAGCGCTGTGGCTGCGCTGGGCGTTGGCGAATGCTTTCGCTGAAATGATTGGTCTGGGGCTGACTTTTATGGTTATTGGGGCCGGATTTACCCGGTTGCAAACCCTGGGCGGGACATTGAGCATCCTGGCTGGCTTCGTTTTTGCAATCGTCAGCGGAGTTTTTGAAGCAACCTTGGTGGGCTGGGGCCAATGGTGGGCTATGCATCCCTGGTTCCCTGCCATTCGCCGCTTTGACTGGTGGCGGGCTACCACCATTGGTGCACTGGCAGCCTATTTTTTGGGTTATCTGCCGTCGACGATCATGGATCTGGGTGCTGCAACATCTTCAGCGGCTCCGGTAGCCGAACCGCCGCAAATCATCGTACTGCTGCTGGCAGCCGGTATGGGGTTAGCCGGCGGGGCTGTGCTTTCATTTGCCCAATGGCTGGTGCTGCGAAAACAAGTTCAGCGAGCCGGTATTTGGATACCCGCCAATATGCTGGCCTGGATGCTCGGCATGCCTCTGATATTTTGGGGTATCGATCTGATTCAGCGGCTGGATTCAAAACTCCAAATTGCAGCCATAATGGCCGGTATGTTATTTGTTGTCGGATTAATTGTAGGCGCAGTCCATGGCTTGGGATTGGTTCGTCTGGCACGGCAGGATGAAGCGGCGGAGCTCAGCCATGGCGAAAGTTAATATCGAAGGCATTATCTTCGACCTCGACGGGACAATTTACCTGGGGGATGAGGCTTTGCCAGACGCAGTCGATACCTGTCGGGAGTTGCGCCGGCGCGGTATACGTTTATTGTTCGTCAGCAATAAACCGCTGCAGGGACGTGAAGTTTATGCTGCCAAGTTGACCCGCTTGGGAATTCCGGCAGCACCGGATGAAGTCATAACCTCCACGCATATATTGGGGATGTACCTCAAGCGTACCGCTCCACGGTTGCATTATTACGTCATTGGCGAGGAAAATACCCGCAATGAATTGCGCGCCCATGGCTTGACCATCCTGGATGACCGGTTGGAACAGGATTCACGTGAAGTAATCGACCCCAGCGGTATCGATGCTGTGGTGGTAGCCTTTGACCGCACATTGGACTATCGTAAACTGAACATTGCCTATCAGGCATTAATGCAGGGGGCACAGTTCTTTGCCACCAATGCCGATAAAACCTGTCCGATGCCGGGCGGCGCTATCCCGGACGCGGGCGCAACCATCACTGCCCTGGAGCATATCACTGGCCGGAAGGTGCAGTTGGTGGCGGGTAAACCATCCCCGTTTATCCTAGAGCAAGCCAGTAGTTTTTTAGGGCTGCCGCCAGGACGCTGCCTGATGGTGGGTGACCGCATCGAGACTGACATCCTCATGGGTGTTGCAGCCGGCATGCATACGGCGCTGGCACTGACCGGCGTAACGAAACGGTATCAAATTGCGGAATCACCAGTTCAGCCTGAATTTGTGATTGAACACCTGACAGAATTGCTCAATATCGTCTAGGCGCTGGCTGGCTCCGCAAGAATTTCATCATGGTCGGGCAGGCGAACTTCAACCTCACGCAGGGAGGGGATGGTATAGGCCAAAATGGCGATCAGGCTAGCCATGCCGCCCCCCAGCACAAACATCAACCCCATGCCGGCCCCCGGGCCGACCCCCACCAGCCTGCCAAAGATGGCTGTGAGGGCACCCCCGGGCATCATGGCAGGTTCCAGGACATTATCCGCCAGCGGACCAGCCAACGCATTGGAAAGAGGCAGCACAAACCAGGCGATCAGCCTCCGGATGGCGAAGACACGTCCCTGCAGGTCTGGGGGCACCTTGGATTGCCAGATTGCCTGATTGGAGCCGTTGATGACCGGTGCGAACAATGTACCCACAAAGCTGGAAACGATCCACACTGTTGTGGTTTGACCGATGCCGAATATTACTGCCCCTAACAGGCAGGAAATCGCCCAGCCCGCCAATACGCCATGGATGCGGCGTTTGGGTCCGCCCCAGATGCCCATCAAAAGACCACCGACCAATCCGCCTATAGCTGCGGCAGACTGGGTGCTGCCAAAGATCAACTGATCGTTGCCGGTGCGAGCTAAAATATACGGTGCTCGCACACTGACGGCGATACTGAAAAAGAAGTTGCACAGTAAGAACAATAGTTGGAGCTGCAGCAGGCTAGGGCGCTTTAAAATATACTTCAAGCCAAAGCTGGCTTCCTTGAGGATGTTCCCGCGGGCTTCTTCACCGGCCCGGCTGCGAGTCGGCTGCGGAATTTTGACGAACAGCAGCGTCAGAATGGCAAAGCTGGCGGTCGCCAAGTCCAGAATCAGCAGACCGCGCAGACCGATGGAACCGATCAGTGCGCCGGCAACCATGGGTGCGAAAATGCCAGAGGCAGGTCCAGCCATTTCCAGCATGGCATTGGCGCGGGCGTAGTGCTGCTTGGGCAACATGGTGCTGATAGCGGCAGAATAAGCCGGCCAATGGAAACCCTGGAAGATTCCTGCAATCACCGCAGTGACATACAAGTGCCAGATCTGCAGGTTGCCGGTCAACAATAGAACTAAAATTAATACCGAAACGAGTGCGGCTGAAAAATCGCTCAGCATCATCATCAATTTGCGGTTGTAGCGATCGACCATCACCCCGACCACCGGGCTGAGCGCCAGCATCGGGATGGTATAAAACACCCCAATCAAGGTGAGGGGAGTGGCTTTTCCGGTGGCTTCGTATGCCCACAGGGTGATACCAAATTCAGCCACCGCGGACCCAAAGATCGACAGGATTTGACCAATCCAAATGATGATAAAAATGGAAAAATTGGCGGAATTGCGATTTTCGGGTTCCATGGAGCCATCCGTTTTTGGATTGGCAGCAATTGTAATCCAAACAACTCAACTATTGGTAGAAGAATTAGCCTTTTTTGCTGGTAAAAATACAGACAGCCCCTCGACATGTTATTGAGCAAAGCCTGGCAAGTTGGTGTCCGAGTTGATTACAATAGTCTTCATACTCTGGCTTCATCTACTAACCTGGGAGGTATCCATGATCGATCTCGCCATCATGATTGAAGGACAAAATGGCTTGAACTGGAAACGCTGGCAAACCATCGTACGGATGGTGGAGGAACTGGGTTTTTACGGCTTATTCCGCTCGGACCATTTCACCAACGGCCGGCCGCCGGACATGGACTCGCTCGAATTGTGGACATCCCTGACCTGGTTGGCTGGTAATACTCAACGCATCCATTTTGGTCCCCTGGTGACGCCATTCTCGGTACGCCACCCGGCGCTAACCGCACGGATGGCAGCGGCGGTGGATGATCTATCCGGTGGGCGGTTGACGCTTGGCCTGGGTGCTGGCTGGCAGGAACGTGAACACCACAAATTTGGTTTCGATTTGCTCCCCATCAAAGAGCGCTTTGACCGTTTCGAAGAAGGGATCCAGGTTGTGAAGGGATTGTTGCAGCAGTCTGAACCTTTTACATTCTCTGGGAAATACTATCAACTGGACGAAGCACAGGTCCTGCCGCACCCGGCCCGAGCGGGTGGTCCGCCTATCCTGATTGGCGGCAATGGAAAGGGACGGACATTAACCCTGGCTGCCAAATATGCCAGTGAATGGAATTCCATTTTCCTGAAACCGGCGGAATATCAAGCCCTCAATGCCAGCCTGGATCAAAAAATCCTGGCTGCCGGACGCGATGAAAAAGCAATTAAGCGTTCGTTGATGACCGGGTTGGTGTTTGGCACAGATCAAACAGCTTTACAACGAGCATTAGGTGTCCGAGGCACCGCCACAGCGGAAGACCTCAGTCAGCGCGGTGTCATCGTGGGCACACCGAACGCGGTAGTTGATCAAATTGGTGCGTTGATCGCGGCTGGCGTGCAGGGAATCATGCTGCAATGGCTGGATTTGGATGACCTGGCCGGGCTGGAAGCTCTGGCGAAGACCGTACTGCCGCAAGTCTAGACTCGACTTGCTGCGCCCTTAGTTCGCTGCCTGGTTCGAAGCAAAAAGAAGTAATACAAAATTCAATCTGTTTCTATACGCGCACGATAATTCATAATCGATGCAATTCGCATACATCCAATCCGAATTGATTGGCGTAGTATAATATGATAAGTTTTATCCACAATTCACCAAGGAGAGACCTAATGAAAGGATTTACCCAGTTTAAACTGCTGTCTGGATTAACCCTCATCATGCTACTCTTTGCACTCGGATCCGTCAGCACTGTCAAAGCCGCGATCGTTGACGGTGCGGATACCGGCGGACGGCCGATTTTTGTCGAGATGGTCGGCGTTAATGAGGTGCCAGTCACCGGCGATCCGGACGGTAGCGGGACAGCCTTCTTCACCCTCAACCAGGGTCAGGGCGAAGTTTGCTTTGAATTAAATGTTACCGGTGTTGATCCGACCTTTGCAGCCCACATTCACCGTGCCCCGGTTGGCGTTGCCGGTCCGGTAGTTGTACCATTGGTAGCACCCACAAACGGGTCCTCCAGTGGATGCGTGAATGTCAATCCTGACCTGATTATGGAAATTCGACAGTTCCCGGAACGCTTCTATGTCAATGTGCATAATGCTCTCTTCCCTGGCGGAGCATTACGTGGTCAGTTAAGCAAATAACTAACGAATAAACGCTCGAAAAGGCGGTCAACTCAGGTTGACCGCCTTTGATTTTATTTACGGGAGGGGATGCCACAGTTGGGCAAGCAAGACCGCGGCGATCAATAAGAATGCTGCAAGTGCCGCGAAGAAGGCTGTTATTTCGATCGTATCTTCACGAGTCTTCAGGATGGTGGGCAGGCTGTTGAACACTTTGATCAGTTCATCGGCGCTGTTGGCAGAATAGTATTCGCCGCCGGTCATGGAGGCGATGGCTTTCAAGGATTCTTCATCGATTCCGCGGCGGAAACGCCGGCCGCCAAAGAAATCTTCACCTTGCGGCGGCGAGCCGGATTTGGTGCCAAATCCAATCGTGTAAACGCGAATGCCGCGCGCGACGGCTTCCTGGGCAGCATCCAGCGGGTCAGGCCCGGTGGTGTACACCCCATCGGTCAGCAGAACGATGATGTCCGGCGCCAACTCTGTCGCGGGCGTCGCAGCTGGCGACGGGGGTTGGCCTGGATTGGCTTGACCGGCATCGCCGCTTTGGTTGAATTCAGCAATTGTTTCCAGGGCGGTCATAATACCGCTGCCAATCGCGGTGCCACGCCCGGTGGTGAGGTGGCTTATTGATTCCTTGAGCTCATCGGCATTGGTGCTGGGCTCTTGAACGAGCTGGGCGATTCCAGCAAAGGCCACCACGCCAATTTGAATGTCACCCTGTTGATGATCAATAAAACTCAATGCAGCGTTTTTTGCCGCAGTAATGCGGCTTGGTAATATGTCTGTTTGACGCATGCTGCCAGACACGTCCAGCGCCATAATGACGGTCGCCCGCCCTTCCGGCACCAATACTTTCGCTTCCGGGCGCGTCACTCCAATCACCAGGCAGGCTAAAGCCAGGAAAAACAAGCCAAGCGGCAGGTACCGGCGGAAAGGGGATTGAGTAGGTATCGCCGGACGCACCAGGGTCAGGCTGGAAAAACGAACGGCATACTTTCGCCGGCGCCGCTGCCGTAGAAAATAGGCAAAAGCTAATAGAGGAATTAACCCCAATAGCACAAAGGCTCCCGGCCATTGAAAATTCATGTTGTACCTCTCATTTCAATCGCTCTGCCATCAACGGTCACAGTAACCGGTTGAACCAGGCCATGGAGAATGTGCTGCCAACCAGCAAGATCAAGATGCTCGCACCGGCAAAAAGCGAAGTAACCTCCATCGTTTCGGTTTTTACCACCAATTCCGGTGATAAATTCGCGTATACTGCCTTAGGGTCTGTCTGCCCCTGAGCTGGATAGTACTTTCCGCCCGCCGCTGCTGTGATTTCCTGCAGCATGGCTTCATCGAGTGCGGTGTGGACAGAAAAACCGCCAACCTCAAGGGTGGTTCCAGCCGTTGTCCCAAATCCCAGGGCATCCACCCGAACGCCATGATCTGCGGCGGCAGCCGCGATTTCAACCGGGTTGACGGAAAAGTTATTTTCACCGTCCGAGAAAATGACAATGACGGATGAAGGGTAAATACCTTCAGGCAGCTGCCCAAGCAACTCCGTTGCACCAGGATCCAGTCGTTGTGGAGTGCCAG
This sequence comes from uncultured Chloroflexia bacterium, assembly GCA_963721535.1. GTDB lineage: Bacteria > Chloroflexota > Anaerolineae > Anaerolineales > Anaerolineaceae > Bellilinea. Next base: position 77,546 of record CAVRKN010000026.1, on the reverse strand, counting down.
GTGCTGCCGGGGTCGGGATTTGATCCTCCGTCAGCAACCCGGCGTCCATGGCTATGGTATTTAAAGCGGATAGGATACCCTGTCCCAGTGAGGTGCCAGCGGTCGGCTCCAGCCGGTCAATGGCCTTCAGCAGGGAAGACGTGTCCCGCGAGGGGGATTCAATCGTGAAACCGCTGCTGCTAAAAGACACCAGACCGATCTCAACCGTTTCTGGCTGACTTTGGATAAATTCCCGCGCGGCAGCTTTGGCAACCTCCAGCCGGCTTGGGTCAACGTCGGTGGCACCCATGCTGGCTGAAACATCCAACACCATGATGACCGTGCCTTCGACCCGCGGTAGGCTGACCTGCGCTTGAGGTCGAGCCAGAGCCAGCAGGATAATCAAAAGGCTGAGTAGAAACAAAGCCGAAGGGATGTGCCGGCGCATGCCTGGAGCGGATTTGGTTTCAGACGTCGAAAAACCCAAAGCGGTTAGGCGCTTTCGCCGCCGCCGGTTGATGATCACATATGCCCCAAAAATGATGGGGACCAGGCATAACCCGATCAGCATCCCAGGCCAGAGAAAAGTCATCGCGGGACCGCCATCAGCTTGCCGCTCCAATCATCGGTCTGGAAAATGCTGACCGGTTCAAACGGTGCAGTTGTTTACGCACCGATGAAAAACGCAATATGGCTCGCACCAGGTCTTCATGGGTTGAAAGCGACCAGGGTTCGACGCCGGCATGCCGAAAGGACTGTTTCAGCATGGCTTCCCGTTCCAGGACGGATTGAGTGAACTGCGCGCGAAATTTTCGGTCGCTGGTGTCCACATACAACTGATCGCCGGTTTCTGCATCTTCCATCCAGATCGGCCCAGCGTCCGGAAGTTCAGTCTCACGCGGATCCCACAAACGGATAGCCAGCACTTCGTGCCGCCGCGCCAGCAGGTTGAGAGTCCGCTCCCAGCCAGGTGCGCTGATAAAGTCGGAAAGGACAAACACCAGCGAACGCTTCTTGATGCTATTGAGTCCGCTGGAAAGCATGGCATTGAGATCCGTCAAGGGAGATTTGGACAGGCGCGGTTGCTTCCGCAACTCGTGGATGAGCTGCAGCACTTGATTTCGCCCGCTTTTGGCCGGCAGCACCCGGTCTTTTCGGCGTCCGTCCCCGTTGGATCGATTGTCCGGTGCTTGCCCGTTAAATAGAATGGCACCGACCCGGTTCCCATGTCGGGTGAGCAAACGCGCCAGGGTGGCAACCAGATCGATCAAAACGGTGCGTTTTTCAATGGAATCAGTACCAAAATCCATTGAAGGGCTGAGATCGACCAGAAACCAGGCTGTGATCTCCCGGTCTTCCATATATTGACGGATGTAGGGCGCATCCATGCGCGCGGTGACGTTCCAATCGATGTAGCGGATATCGTCGCCAGGCTGGTATTCGCGCAGGTCGGAGAAATCAACACCATAACCGTAAAAAAGACTGCGGTAATCGCCCTGCAGCAATCCATCCAGCCGGCGAATAATCTGCCAATCCAGCCGCTGCAGAATCCGTTCCGGAGAAGTTGGCTTCGCAACCAGCGGCGCAGCAGGTTTTACTTTATTCCGAACGCGCATTTTCATGTGCCTTGTGATGTTCATGCAACGGGACGACCGGGATGGGGATGCGCTCGAATATCTGATTCAAAATATCGTCGCTGGTCACGCTGTCCGAAAGGGCTTCATAGGATGGGACCACTCGATGGCGTAACACGTCTGGCGCCATGTCGAGCACGTCCTGCGGCAGCGCATAACTGCGTCCGCGCACAAAGGCCAGGGCTCGACCGGTGAGAATAAGGTTGATCGAGGCGCGCGGGCTGGCGCCAAAGAGAATATACGGCTGAAGCTCCTTCAAGCCGAAATCCTTCGGCGTACGGGTGGCGGTCACCAGACGGATGGCATATTCGATCAAAGCCGGATCGACATAGACTTCCTGGTAGGCTTTCTTTTGCAGCTGAATCAATTGTTCAGTCGTTAATACCTTCTGGACCGTTTCCAGGAAACCAGTCATTCGTTCGACAATCACGAATTCCTCAGTGGAGGAAGGATAGTCCACTAGCACTTTTAGCATAAAGCGGTCCACCTGAGCTTCAGGCAGGGCATAGGTACCCTCGGTTTCGATCGGGTTTTGCGTAGCCATCACCAGGAAGGGGTCGGGAACTGAAAAAGTCTCCCGGCCGATGGTCACCTGACGTTCCTGCATTACCTCCAGCAGCGCGCTCTGGACTTTTGCCGGGGCGCGGTTGATCTCGTCCGCCAGCAGCAAATTGGTGAAAACCGGGCCGAGCGAAGTGTTGAATTCGCCGGTTTTCTGGTTGTAAATGCGCGTGCCAACCAGATCCGCCGGGACCAGGTCGGGTGTAAATTGGATGCGTTTGAATTCGCCGCCGATGGCATCTGCCAGGGTTTTGATCGCCATGGTTTTGGCCAGACCTGGCACGCCTTCCACGAGAATATGCCCACGGGCCAGCAAAGCCACCACCATGCGTTCCAGCAGGTGATCCTGACCAACGATGACCTTTTTTACCTCGTAGAGTACTTTTTCAACCTGCCTGCGATTTTCAGATTGTACGATCTGTTCCATGGTTTGATCCTTTGAATTTCCCCTTAAAAATCAATAGAGCGGCATGCCCGCGGCGCCGCCAGCAGTTGTGATCGGTACGGCAAAGCCGATCCCGACAAAAAATTCATCCTCAGTAGGGTTCAAAATCCCGATAACAATGCCGATCACCTGGCCAAAGCGGTTCAGCAGCGGTCCGCCAGAATTACCTGGGTTGACGGCTGAATCAATTTGAATCAGCCCTTCAATGGTGTAAGGACTGTTCTCGGCATGGAAGGTGCGGTCAAAACCTGAGATGACGCCGGAGCTCAGCGAACCGTATAAACCAAAGGGGTTTCCCACGGCATAGGCTTCGTCACCGATTGACATCGCATTGGGGTTTCCCATCACTGCCGGGACCAGAATGTCCGGTAGCTGGTCAGGTGTCAGTACCGCGATATCATTCTCCGGCTGGGACATCGACAATTTGGCAGTGGTCTCGGTGCCATCGGCGAAAAACACCTTAATTTCTTTGGCATCCTGAATAACATGGTAAGCCGTCAGAATATCACCTGTATCCGTCACCACCACGCCGCTGCCCAATCCCTCAACAGGGTGGCCGTCAACTTGCTGACCCGTGGTATTGATTAGCACCAGCGACGGCTGGATGTCCCGGAATACTTGCGCCGAAAAAGCCGGGGCGGGGGTAGCCTCGGCCATGCTCTGTGCCACAGTATCCTTAACCTGGTCCAGAGTGAGGGGAACAGGCGGGGGTTTTAAAGCATTGTAGATATAGAAACCGACAAGGGTCGCAGCAATCCCGGTGGCGAAAGGGATCAATTTTTTTATATTAAGCTGAAATTTCTTCCAACGCTCCCGCCAAAGTTCAGATCGTGATGGAGGGAGATGAACTTTTTCTTCATCCATGAGATCGATTTCCTGATAGGCGTTCCAACCGTTAAGTTAAATGACAATAAGTTCTTTCAGTATAAGACAAGAAAGATAAAAATAGTCTTAGAATTAGATAATAATGGTAAATTATGTCAACAAATCAACTGACTTGTCAGTAGCATATGACAGGCAAAAAATTCCTAACATCCATCTTCATGATCCAGTAAGGCCATATCTTAGATTGCACCCTTTCCATCAATCAGTGGAAAGGGAAGGTGTTCAAAAAATATGGGTACTTCCAGTACTTTCTTCTCTAATGGCAGACAGCGGCTCATGTATCCTATGTTAAAAGACAGCCTACCCAGGTTCCGGAATTCGGATTAGCGAACGACCTCATAGTGCTGATAAACCACACCTGTCGGCAATGTCTGTGAATGGGTGAGTTTTAGATTTACGCGTTTATGCTCCGGGAATAATCGCTTGCCGCTGCCCAGAACGAGCGGGTAAACATGCAAGGCGAATGCATCTACCAGGTCGTTTTCGATCAACGTATGGAGCAGCACGCTGCTCCCATCGCTCATGATGTTTTTCCCGGGCTGTTCTTTCAATTTCTGCACTTCTTGCACGACATTGGCACTGATGAGCTGCGAATTCCGCCAGCTCGCCGTTGATTGCAACGTCGTCGACACCACAACTTTTCCAACCTGCTTCATCACATCCCCAAATGGATCGCCTGCCGGCATAGGATCAAAAGCGTCGCCATGGGTTTGCCAGGTCTTTCGCCCGAGCAGCAGGGTATCCGTTTGCTGCATGGACTCAAAGAAGTGTGCGCCGATGTCATCATGCCAGTAAGGAAGGGTCCATCCGCCATGAACAAATCCGCCATCAGTGTCCTCATCTGCGGCACCTGGGGCCTGAATGACACCATCCAGGGTGATGAACTCAGCTACGATAATTTTTCTCATTGTCGATATCTCCTTATGTGCTCTCTTGACTACCTTGGCTTGTGCGAGGCTCGCTTCTGGCGCTGATCGCCTCGGGGATAGCATTCGTCACGATACATTATTTCCCAATGGTCTTGTAACTCGTTGATTACCAGCCTGAAGGTTCAATTCGTGGAGGCCAATTCACCAAGGGATTGGAAATACAGGTATAGCGCTTTCAGCTCGATGTCATTCATCTTGCCATAAAATTTCCAGGGCATAAAATCAGACAATTGTTTTCCGGCAGGCGTTACTCCGGTCCGCAGGGTTTGAATAAATTGCGCTTCAGTCCAGTTACCCAGATCGCCGCCAAGGGTTAGATTAGGGGCTGGCGGAGCGCCGGGGTTTGGGTCTTTGCCGCCGGTAAGCTGAGGACCATGACAAATGCGGCATTCGCCCACATAGGATTTGTATTCTCCATAGGCAACGGTCACGCCCGGTTCCACAACTGCAGGCCGCGGGGCATCGTGATCAATCTTCTCAGCATTAACAATGTTGCCGAACGCGCCAGCAGCCATCAGGGCAATTCCAACCGCACTGAGCTTACTTGGCGGGGGAGGGGCAGATGGGGCTGGCATACTTTTTACATAGGCAATGATCTGCCCAAGGTCTTGATCGGAAAAATAATAGTAAGACCCGGACGGCATAACGAGTAAGGGTCTTTGATCAATACCCACACCGTGCCGGATGGACCGGACAAGTTCGGTGTCACTCAACACCGTGCCGAACTTGCCATGCCCGCCAGCAATGGTGGGCGCAATGACCGTTCCGAGGGGCGGCATGCTAAAAACCACACCTCCTTCTAGATTTACTCCGTGGCACCCGGCACAATGGACCTGAAACAAGTGTTCGCCGGCGCTGATCGAAGCGGCGTCCGTTGGAACCGCAACTGTTTCCATGGGAACTTTAAAGGTCGCATTCAGTCGTTTACTTCCAATGGCATAAAAGCCCGCCAGCGCGATGGCCAAAATGACCACCAGGCCAAGCAACACGAAACCAATCCCTTTAAGTACATTTCGCATCATGAATCTCCCAATGCAACCGAAAATCTCATCAGTAACGTTCTAATTCCCCGTAATTTCTATCACTGCTATGAAGGCTCGCAAATTATTATAATGTAAATCAACATAATAAACAATTATGGGTCAATATTCATCCGAAATTATTGATTTTTGGACTCAACAATTAGTCTGGTTCGTGCTAAGATGAGTAGTATCCATATACAAACGCTCGCTCACCCCTGTTCGCACCGAGCGAATCAACATTCTACTCATGCTATACCGAGCGTCTACATGAAGTCCGATAACACTAGCGACGCCGCCACAACGATCAGGTAGGTCATACAGGAGGATCTTATGTTTCGCAAATTGACAATTGTTGTAGTCCTCGTTTTAATGCTGGTTGCCGCAGGATGCGGACCTTCAAATCCAGTGCCAAATCCGGATGCTCCCAAGCCTTCCAAAGAAGGTGGTGTAGGCCCAGCCGTTACCCTCAAGGGCGATGTAGCCAATGGCGAAATCATTTTCCAGGCGAAATGCGCTGAATGCCATGGTCCGCAGGGAACTGGCGGGGTCTCGAATCCGGGAGCCGATGAGCCGATCGTTCCGGCGTTAAATCCCATCGAAGATGAATTTAAAAGCGATGATGCTGGTGTATATGCGGCCAATCTGGATCTTTTTCTTGAGCATGGTTCCACGCCCAGCGGGACGCCGGGGCGCATCATGATGGCATTTGGCGATATTGACCTGCTCACTGACCAGGAAATCGCGGATGTGATCGCTTACGTGATTAGCCTGAATAACTGATAAGTTGGAACCAATTTAGACCTCGATCGCCTGACCATTGGCGTGATGAGAAAATCTTCGGGGAGTTGGGAAACCTTGCAGCTAGGACTCCCCGAAGTGGTTGTATTTAAGTGCTCGACAGAAGATCACCAAAGTTCTCTGTTGTTCAATCCGACCATACAGTATTCCGACCCTTTCCGTGGTCTGTAATTATTGACATTTTTCACAATCGCGCCTACAGTAGAAAGATCGTGCCCATTCTGCTGTAGTTTCAATTGGGAGGGAAAGAACGATGCTCAGGAAACGATGGATGTGGGTTGGGTTGATTTTTGTATTATTGTTCACAACGACAGCTTCATCAACACAGGCAAAGGGAAATTCATATATGACCGGTTTCACTGAATGGAAAGCAGGCGAATTTAGCGGTTGGTCAAAAAGCGGCACTGCAATAGGCGGTGGCGGAGAAATCGTCTTGGATTACGCTACGGCTATTGATGAGATGGATCCATATCCAGCCGGATCCTACTACGATGGAAACTTCTATAACGGCGGCAGCTATAAGGTAGGCGAAGTGACGTCTCAGGAGCTGCCAGCGGATTTCAATTTCTCGGAGTTAATCGTTTCATGGAATGCGACCACTCCAGCGGGGAGTTGGGTGGAAGTGTTGGCGCGAGTCAATTTTGGCAGTCATTGGACCAAGTGGTACAACCTGGGAGTGTGGGCCAGCGATTCCAGTACCATCCAACGTCATTCGGTTAAATTGCAAAGCGACTCTGACGGCTACGTGTCGGTGGATACTTTGGTATTGACGGATAAGAAAGCCGTTGTTGATGAGTACCAGATCAAGGTCCGGTTATTCAGTACGAATGCAACTGCCATTCCAAGCGTACGCTACCTGTCCGCTGCTTATTCTACGGCGGCACCGAAGAAAATCGCTCCATCTCTCGGTGACCCCACCCAATGGGACACTCTGTTACCAGTGCCAGAATGTTCACAGATGGTGTATCCGGATGGCGGCAACGTGTGGTGCAGCCCAACCTCGGTGTCCATGGTGTTAGGCTATCTCGAAGAAGATCCGGGTCCGTGCGAGCCGCGGGTGCGCGCTGCTGTGGATGGAGTTTATGACCGGATCTATGACGGTCATGGCAATTGGGTGTTCAATACGGCTTATGCCGCCACGCACGGTTTTACCGCCAGCGTGCGGCGCTTTGCCAGTCTGGATGAAGTCGAACCGTTGGTTGGGGCAGGGACACCCGTGGTCTTCAGTTTTGCCTGGGGCAAAGGGGATCTGACGGGTGCCGCGATTGACAGCAGCAACGGCCACCTGGCAGTGATTGTGGGCTTCGACGCAGCCGGTAACCCGATTGTCAACGACCCGGCGGCTGCCGAAGATGCCGATGTGCAGCGTACTTATGATCGCGCCGAACTGGAAGCAGTGTGGCTGACCAATTCCGGCGGGACGGTCTACATCATCGAGCCATAAATTTCGATGAAAAGTTAAGGGACGATCACCCAGTCCACGTAACTGGAGCGGGTTATATGGCTGCGCGGGGAGGTTTCTCCCGGGCGGTACACCTCAATGGTAAAGGAAGAGCCGGAATTAAAGCCGGTAACCAGCCATGCCAGACTGCCGTCCAGCAAATAAGAGGATGATGCTGTTCCATTCACTCGTTGGACAACCTCCATTGACGAAAGATCCAAAATTTCGGTCCAGCTTTGGTCTCCCACTCCATTCGTGCCCCAACCGTTCAGTAACAGCGTTTTGCCATCCCTGGATAACGATGCCTGGCTGGCCTGTGTGTCGAATTGCTGAATCAGGGAACCGTCGTTCGTATCGATGACTTGAAGTCCAAGCGGCAAATTGCTCATGTCGAATTCGCCGTTATCCTTCTTGGTCGCAACGCTTTGTTGACCAACCACGAACAAGTACCTGCCATCCAGTGAAACCGTACCGGTTTTGTGTGTTCCGTTCATCATTTTTGCCTGGGCGGTATGAATTCCGGACGCCAGTAATTTTTCCAGCCAGCTTCGCTTGGGTTCAATCGTGGACGACTGGACGGTTCGGTTTTGATAATCCACCGTCACCAGGGTGGGCTGATCCGCAGCGACAATGTATAGTTTGCTGCCGTCCGGAGAAAAGATTTTGGCAGGGTCGTAATAGATTCCTTCGAGAGGGTCGGTATGATTATTAACATCGCCCTCGGACAGCTTGATTTCAGGCAGCGTTTGTTCCCATAGCACATGAAGATCGCTGCCATCCAGCAAAGCAGTGTAAAACTGCATCGCCGAATTTGGTGGATCTGTTTGGGTTCCATAAACCGCCAGGTTGCCATCCGGGGTGTAGGTCATCTGGTACACGTTCGAATCCAAATCGACTTTGACGGATACCTCGTTGTTTGACCGGTCAATCAACAGAGCTTCGGTAGTGTCCGTGCCGTCTCCGCTTACGAGCAGCGGAATGTACCGGCTGTTTTCATCAAAGGAGGGGATGGTAAACCAAGCATTCAGGTTTTTGCCAAGCGGGATCGGCCCAGTAATTACCTGCCAGGAATGTAAATCGAGGATGCGCAAGCAGAAGCGTTTGCAGTCTTTGGCGGAGTAGGACAGGACTGCCATCTGGCTGCGATCTTTTGAAAATGCGTAGCTTAATCCCTGACCCAGGACGATTGGCTCGGCACCTATGATTGGATTACCCGTATCGGCAGAAACCAGAACGAGTGACACAATCATATTTCCCGGATTTCCCCCCGAGGCGGTTGAAGAATCGGCATGTTCTTCCATCATCAGAGCCGTTGCTCCTATCAGAGGGTGCGCCAGAACCTGTCACCGGCACTGATTCAGGCTTTGTTGTGGGGGTCACGCCCACTGATGCGGGTGATACCAGGGACGCACATCCGGCTTGGGCTAGAAGAAATCCGGTAATTAAGAGAATGGAGAGAGCTACTTTACGCATTTCGAAACCTCCTATTAATACCATTTAACTCTTAATACACCAGCCGAATTTTAAAAGTTCCACGTCATTTCAATTCTTGCATTTAATGCTACTCACAGGGGGATCGGCGCCAAATTAATTTGGGCGATGGTATTCCGGTGGAGCTGTTCGTTTCAAACCGAACCAGTCCCCAAAGCGAAGTCGACAGCCTCCGAGGTCGTCAAAGCGTATCCGGCGGCGCGCTCCCGCTCGAATTCCTCCGCACCCAACGCCTCGGTGAGGGTAGATACGGTCCGCTCATAGTGAACCAACTCGTCTGGCGGCCAGGCTCCTCCAGCAGCCTCCATTGTGGCATCGGCGACTCCGACGAGGATGGCAGCACGGTCGAATTCACCACGATCTCGCGCGACAGCCGCAAGCCCATTGACCATCCACGGGATTGCCAGGTCATCCCCACGCCGATAAGCGATATCCAGCGCTTCACGCGCTAGTACTTCGGCTCGCTCTAGATTTCCGAGTTGGCGCTCGACCATGCTGAGGTTGCCCGCTTCTGAACTGACAGTGGCGAGGTTTCCCTCTGCGCGCGCAAGTGCGATCCGCTGGATCATCAGTTCACGAGCCTCCGGGAAGTCTCCCGCCATCTGCGCAGCGACTCCAAGCACATGCATCGCACTGGATCGCCCCGCCTGATCGGATGTTCCTTCGGTAACAGCGAGAGCCTTACGGCAGAGCCTGCGGGCTTCCTCAACGTCGGTTCGCAAGGCGATGCGCGCCAACCCGACCAGGGCCAGGGCGGTAACGGTGGGGTTTTTCGTCTGCCGGCCGAGCATGATGGCTTGATTATGGAAAGCCGCCGAACGCTGATCATCACCCTTCCAGAACGCCAGATATCCGGCATTGAACGCGGCTCGTCCACGAACCTCGTCGTCTCCACCGGGCAACGACAGGACCTGATCAAACCATGCGGAACCCTCATCGAGGCGTTTGGTTGCCATCCAGAAGGCCACCAGTGAGGATGCAAGCTGGAAGGCTTCATTGACGCGTCCCTGGTCGATGAACCACTGCAGCGCCAATTGCATCTCGCCGTACTTCTGGTCGAGCTGTACGAATTTAGCCCTGGCATCTAGACCACGCAGCCCCGGGGCTGCCCCCTCAGCGAAGGTCAAAAGCGATTGAGCCGTTTGAAGGTCCAACTTGTTTCTCCTTTGGTTCCCAAGGTTCGCCATCCGTAATGACACAATATTAATCCTTAATTTGCATCCGGCTGACACTTCGATGCCCGGATTATAATTTGGTTCAGTTGAAACAGGTCTTACGGCGCATGTTTCGTATGGATCCATGCTGTTATGGGATCGATTCAGCAATGCGAATGGCGGTATTCAAATCTGCACTTGTTTCAAGGCGGTAGGTCATCTACGCCGTTGGTCCAAATCAGGGTGTGACCTTGGTCGATCAGACGAGTAAATGTCGTGTCACCATTGCGCATGATCAGCAGATAATCACTATCAACCCATACCGCCGGATTATCATTCACCTGGGTTTCCTCGAGCGAGGCAGGATCGTATTTCTCAAAGATAGCCTTCTCGGATCGTGATTCAGATAGCGACATGCGGACTGTATTCGGAAGATTGGGATCCAGCCATACCAGAGTGACCACCAGGCCATTAAATTTCTGGGCATACACCTTATCTGGTGTGGTTAAAATCAGCCGGATAGGTGGGGAGCGCAATCGTAAAATCTGCCTGCTCGCGGGCTTTTTGCAGCGTGGTCTCACCCGCCAGATCGAGGACTGATCCGAGGAAGGTCGGCGTCGTGACGGGAGTTTGTGTTCCATTGGAAATCGACTCGGTGGGGGTGGCGAAGAATATTTTTACCGAGCCAATCCTGAACCAATCCAAAATCTGCGCGCGCACAGGCGTGATCAATAAAGCAGCCGCCAGCGCAATGAACAATACCACCAGACCGATTGACAGGCGCCGCTTTGGAATGTTCGTATTCTGTTTTGCTTCCAACCGTAGTCGTTCCTGCCCGGCGATGTCTGGCGTGACTGGATATGGAAAAGCAGGAGTCAATTGCATCAACCGCTCTTCAAATTTTGCAATTTGCTCTTCCGAAAAATCATGGGTTGATGAAGCACTGGTCTTATGCGACATCTGAACTCTCCTGCTCCCACTGCGGATAATCTTTGTGCAGCACGGTCCGTAACCGTTCCAAAGCCCGGTGACAGCGCGATTTTACTGTGCCAAGAGCAATTCCTAAAACCTCAGCCGTTTCTGTTTCCGAACAATCCAGAAAATACCGCAGGTAAAGCACCTGTTGATCAGCCAACTGCAAATGGTTTATGGTCTTCCATAGGGTTTCCATTTCCACATTGTGTTCTGCCTGTACAAGAACCGAACTCACATGCGATTCAGTGTTCATTACATTCTGTAAGACACTCAGGTACCTTTGGATACTTCGATGCCAATTGTGGCAAAGATTGGTGGCAATCCGCATCAACCATGGACGGATAGGACGGTCCGGGTCGAAACGATTCAGCGCACGATAGGCGTGGATGAAGGTCTCCTGGGAAATGTCTTCCGCATCATCCGCATCTCCCAGGAATAAATACGCCAACCGAAAGATGGATTGTTGGTGGGCCTCTACCAGACGCTCCCACCCATTAATGTCTCCTCGGCGGGCTGCTTCGATCCAGTCTTGCTCTTCAGTCAATGCCCATACCTTTGATTGGTCCAGCAAGCGAGACTTTTATTAACATTACACCACTAGATGATCAAAAGTTCCAGTAGCGGCAGTAACCGCTGAAATACCGGTAGTTCATTGTTAGAATGTGCGGTACGCACTTGATCCACCATTGCCTTACTACCAGACCAAAGTACGAGGAAACAATTGGTCGGCAATTTATAGATTTTGTATCAGGCATCGAAGGCTAGAATCAGGCCAATTTAACCCAAACAGGAATGGGTGGTTGTTCAACCCACGGTTTAATATCAAGCCAGGGAACAAAAATCCAGGAAGCTGCGTCTAGTTCGGAAGAAGTAATTAAGACAAAATAACTCCTATAAGGAATGGAAAGAACCATGAACACAAAACCCTTCAAATTTAAATTTGCCAATTTGGCAATAATGTTCGCTGTTTTTACCCTGGCTCTGACTGCCTGTCAGCCATCCGGGGCGGTGTTACCGCCAACTCAGACGCCTACTCAAACGCCTTCTCCGTCGGAGGACCCAGGTCCCATAAGCACCCCAGTCGTACCAACCTTCTCGCTGGACGCTTTGGGCAAGCTAACGCCAGACGCCGTTTTGTTGGAGCTGGCTTACGAGCCAACTTTCTTCCGCCCCGAGGCTTCTTATGAGTTCGGTCGCCCACCGGTATTTGCCCTGTTGGCCGATGGTCGGGTGATCTACACCCAGGAAGGTGAAACTTTTGATCAGGAGCAGGTCATGGTGGTCCAGCTAACCCCGGATGAGACCGCAGCATTAATGCAGCAAGTGCTGGACCTTGGCATCGACCGGCTGGAAAGCTACACGGACTTTTGCTTCCCTTCCACCAATGGCGAACAAACCTGTATCGCTGATGCCGCCTACACGATCCTGCGCATGCGCCTGCCTGGCGACGCGCTAAAAGAAGTGAAGATCTATGCCAACTTTGCCAATGACCTGCAAGCTTTTGAGAGCATTCGCGACTTGCTGGCAGGTTTCACCCACGCCGAGGCTCAGACTTACGTACCAAAGCAAGCGGCTCTCTTCTTATCGGAAAGTGTGGGCGAAGCTCCCGCAACCGTGCTGGATTGGCCGCTAGACCCGTCCTTGCTGGATTTCCCACGCACCGATTTCAATCTGTGGGCGGTCAAGCTTGAGGGACAGCAGTTGAGCGATTACCTGACTTTGGTCGGGCGCAATACCGGAGATGCTATTTTCCAGCATGAGGGTAAGGTTTACCGGGCTTATCTGTCACCCTGGCTGCCGGCTGCGGATTTTGGAGATGAATTGCAAGCTGCATTCCCAAGTCCGTAGATTTTCATCAATATCCATCAATACCCGAATGATGCCTGAGATGACTCAGGCATCATTCATCTTAAAAAGATTAATTAATGCGAACTTTATGCCATCATGAATGGCACTTATGCTTATGCGGCCCTTCTGGTAAAGGATATTTGGCTGGAATTGGATCTTGGCCTTGACTCAGGATGGACTTTATTTATGATATTATTGGTAAACAATAACCTATAAAACGAACGATTAATGAGAACAGGAGATACCATGCAGACTAAACTTAACCCATACTTCAACTTCCGAACAACTACGCGCCAGGCTATGGAATTTTACAAAAACGTATTTGGTGGCAAATTGGCAATGAGCACATTTGCCGAATACCATGCCCCGGTTGGCCCGGGAGAAGAAAACTTGATCATGCATGCCCAATTGGACACGGATAATGGGATCACGCTTATGGCTTCTGACACTCCCACAAGTATGGAATATCATCCCGGGACGAATATCGGTGTTTCGCTAAGTGGTGATAATGAAAGTGAGTTGAGAGGGTATTACCAGAAGCTGGTAACTGGTGGTACCGTCACAATGCCGTTGGAAAAATCACCCTGGGGTGATACCTTCGGCATGTTGACTGACCAATTCGGGGTGAATTGGTTGGTGAATATAACTGCTCCGAAAATCTAACTTTCGGGCCGGGTATATTTATCCCGAATCCGACCATCGAGAATCAAAAAAAACTCGATCGATCCAAAAAAAGTTCGGTCGCGAAGCGTGGGATGCATAAGTTGCTCCCACGCTTTTTATTTGCAACGGGATGCATGGCAGCTGAGTTTTGCGCTGCTCCTGATGATTGCAAGCCTTTCAGAGAGGGGAGGGGTCCACTAGATAAAAGCACCGGAAAGGTAAAATACCTGTCGTTAATTGTTCATGAGAATGGCTAAAGATTGAAAAACACTGGGGTCTGACGTGATTGGCTATTAATTGTGGAAATACCAGCGTAAAATATTAGCCGTCTGAAGCGCGACTGACGATATGGTTCAATGGATCTCAGAGGCAATTGTCACATAAACTGTAGCTTTTTTGACAATTGGAAATTAAACCCCTTGTAATTATGTCCAACTTCTATCATAATAGTAATAATGACTATTGACATCGATGAAACCAAAGTAAAACGCAACGAATTTGGCCTATGGGGCGCATGGACTCTCGCCACGGCATTCGGCATGCTTATCGGCTACCTACCCCTGGCTTTTCTGGTTGGGTCTCTGGACCTGGGCGTCGCGCGCGTCATCGTCCCCATCATCTCCGGCATATTTCTCGGTTTGGCCCAATGGGTAGTGCTGCGCCCCTATGTTACGAGATCCTATGACTGGATCCTTAATCACGCCGCTGGATGGGTGGTAGGCTTTACCCTCGGTTTGTTGGTTGTGCAACTACTTTCCAAGACCTCCCTCGGGATGCTGATTGGTTTCATATCCTTCGGATTGATTGTTGCTCTATTTCAATATCCTGTCCTTCGCCGTGAAATCCCTCACCTGGGTACATGGATCGTTGCCAATGTCATCGGCTGGACCCTCGGGGCTTTCCTCAGCCAGCTGGTAGCCAGTGCACTCTTCCAAAATGTATTACCCACAACTTTTACCAGCGTCCTCGTTACCGTAGGCGTCACTGGCCTGGTCGCCGGCGCAATCACTGCTCTGGCGCTCATCTGGATCGTCCGTCAGCCGGACCGGCTTGCGGCACAAATGTGAATAATAAGTAAGGAATAAAATGTATCAGGTTTCGCGTGGATCTGGAGGTGGGCGAGGTGGTAGGCTTATTATGGCCGCCGTCCTGGTTGTCATTTCCCTCGTTTCCTATTTTGGCTCACAGTCCACCAATCCTGTAACCCAAGATGTCCAACACATCAGTATGAGCCCAGATCAGGAGATTGCGCTGGGGCTGCAGGCTGCTCCCGAAATGGCAGACCAGTTCGGTGGGCTCGACCCCAACCAGGCTGACCAACAGCGGGTGCAGGAGATCGGGCAGCGCATCGTCCAGGATTCCCCCGCCAGTACCACCCCTTATGAGTATGCCTATCACTTGCTTGCCGACACGCAGACTGTCAATGCCTTCGCCTTACCGGGCGGGCAGATCTTCATCACTCGCGCCCTCTACGACAAACTGCAATCGGATGGCGAGCTGGCCAGCATTCTCGGTCATGAAACCGGGCACGTGGTCGCCCGACACTCTGCCGAGCAGATCGCCAAAGCGCAACTCACCCAGGGTCTTAGTGGGGCTGCCGTCATCGCTGCCTGCGATCCCAATAGCCCCAATGGCTGTGTGGCAGCTTCCCAAATCGCCGCCGTCGTCGGTCAGCTCATTGGTATGAAATTTAGTCGCACGGACGAAACCGAAGCCGACTGGTTAGGTGTTTGTTTCATGAATGATAGCGGCTACGACACCCAGGACATGGTCAAGGTCATGCAGCTGCTGGAATCACTCAGCCAGGGACAGAACCCCCCGGAATTTCTCAGCACCCACCCCGATCCCGGCAACCGCATTATCCAGATTCAGCAAGACATTCAAAACATGTCTCAGTGCCCGTAGAGATATCCCGCTGAGGAATCTCCGGGGAACCTGACCAATTAATTCACAAGCAAGGTGATTGTTGGCTGCAAGGAGCAACCGTGCAATCTGCAACCCTCATAACAATCATCACGGCAATCGTCTCGCTTGTGGTTATATTAATCAGCGCATATGTCAGTTGGCGTACGATTATGGCTGCACGCCAAACACTTGAGAAGCAACAATTAGGCAACATGACGGCCAAGTTGTATGATGTTCGGATTGAGTCATACCCCAAAGGGATGGAAATCACCGAAGCATTGCGGAAAACACAACTTTCTGGAGATGTGACCCTATCCGCAGATTACCTCAACAATATCGTGTCATTACTTGATTTATGGTATTCATCCAAAGCCGGGTTTGTACTTTCACGCCATGCTGCGCAGTGTTTTGCCGAACTTCATAAGGCAATTCGAGAGAAGCCAGCATTGGATGGCAAGTATTCGCCTGAACAAATTGACAGAATGGTAAGAGCTAGACGAGAATTCCGCATGGCACTTCGGGCCGATATCCTGCTGCTATTTAACGAGGATTTGATAGAGGATTTTCTCGAAGACTAAGCACGTCTTAAGCAATGGCGAGGGAACACTGCCTTGCAGATTATGGCTATCAGCTAGCCCACAGGTGAAAATGGGCATTCTCAGGCGCAAATCATCGATATATTGAACTCTGATTCTGAACCAAATATAGGCAATTTGAACCAGGTGTCAGGATTTTCGGTCCTGCCACCTGGTTTTTTCATTTACAACAACTGGCGAATACGAAACAATGAATACCCCTTAACGACCAGAGGCGAAGAAATCCTTGTACTTGAAACAGACCTTTAAAATAGCGAGGGCACAGCTATTTCTACGATCAGGAGAATGGTAGTTTATCTGTAGCTACTAACTTGCGGTTTGCTCGCCATCAATCAAAAATTACAAAGTTGATCAAATTACTATTAATTCGTTATAATGAACCTTTATCATGCTTTTGAACTGCTAACAGTTGATATGTAAATAGAAATTACTTGTGTGGTTCCGCGCTTCGGGAATTTGTCAGCCGGAAGCAACGAAAGGCAGAAAATTATGGATAAAGTAATTCCCGATGTAGAAGCGAAATACTATCCCAACCTACCCAATGGTTGATAAACCGATCTGGGTCAAAGATTTAACAAAGCAATTCGGGGACCAGGTAGTCGTCAAAGGGATAAGTTTTGAAGTTTCCCCTGGCACTGTCTTTGGCTTTATCGGCCCCAGCGGCAGCGGCAAAACGACCACGATGCGCATGCTCACCGGGATTTATCATCCTACTTCCGGCGAAGTCAAGGTATTGGGGCATGCCCCCGGGGTTTTTCCGCGCCGCGAACGAGAGCGGATCGGCTATATGCCGCAAAATTTCGTCCTGTATCCTGATTTGTCGGTATGGGAAAACCTGAACTTCGCCGCAAAGATCTATGGAGTTGGTTTTGGGCGCTCGAAACGGATGAGAGAACTGCTTGATTTTGTTGAATTGCTGGAACACCGCAACAAGCGTGTGAGAAATATTTCCGGAGGCATGCAGCGAAGGCTTAGTTTGGCGACAACATTGACTCATCGGCCTGAACTCTTGTTTCTGGATGAGCCGACCACCGGTCTGGATCCCATTCTGAGGAAAAAATTTTGGGACTATTTTCACAACCTAAAAGAAAATGGGACCACTGTATTTGTGACCACGCAGACCGTATCCGATGCCGACCAGTGTGATCTGGTGGGACTGATGGTCGAGGGAAGGCTTGTGGCGGTGGACACACCTGAGGGACTGCGCCGGCAGGCCCTGGGTGGCGAGGTAATCCTTCTGAGCGCAAACGATCGGATCGAGTATCAACATAGGCAATTGCTTACTCAACTGCCTTTTGTAAAGCGGGCTGAAAGTTCGGGAGAAAGCAAAGTGCATGTCACGGTAGAGGATGCTGCCACCGCCATTCCCGAACTTGTGGAATGGAGCAAGAACAATCGCATAAATGTTGAATCTATACAGCAATTCATACCAAATTTTGATGATGTGTTTGTGATGTTGATCCATAAGGAAAGTGAAAATGCAAAAATCTAACCTTGGGTTCTTCCGATTTCTAATCCGCACCTCGGCATTTATTGGCAAGGAAATGACTGAAGTCATTCGCCAGACTCCCTTGCTTCTTACACTGATTCTGGGACCATTTCTGATCATGCTGTTGTTCGGAATCGGTTATCGGAACGAGGCTCGCCCGTTGAAGACTCTGGTTGTGATGGCGGAAGGTGATCCGCTTCAAGCGCAAGTAGAGGAGCAAGTGAGTCACGGAGCAGGGGTGATCTATGCAGGGACTCTAACGGATAAGGTCGCTGCCCTGGAGAAACTGAGGAATAGAGACGTCGACGTTGTGATTGTGGTCCCGCCGAATGCCTTACAGACCATCCAAAATAGCGAGCAGGTAGTCGTACAGTTTTATCACAATGAAATTGACCCGATCCAACAAAACTTTGTGGAAATATTCGCCTCCGTCAATATTGATGAGGTAAATCGCCAGATTGTGAAAACCTACGCCGAACAAGGCCAGGAAAATGCCTCGACCATGGAAACGAAGCTGGCGGAAACACGGCAGCAAATTCAGTCCACTCGCCAGCTGCTACAGGCAGGCGATGCGGTGGCGGCCCAGGGAGAACAGCAAAAACTGAACGGAGATATTGACGCCCTGTCTTTTCTCGTCGGTGGCAGCCTGGGATTAATGAACGGATTAGAAGGGCAGACAGCCGATAACAATCCGACCGGTGATCCGGTTAATAGCACCTCTGATAACCAGGCAATCACCGAAGCGCTCTCCCGGGTACAGCAAACCAATCAGGAGATGGGGACCATTCAAACGGGTAAGGCGAGTTATGATGATGAACTGGCCAAACTAGATCAAATGGAGCGCGACCTGGATGATTTGGAAACCAAGTTGCAAGGTTTCCAGAGTATTGAGCCGAATGTACTGGTAGCGCCATTCCGAAGCGCGGCGGTGAGCCTGCAAGAAAAAGCGCTAAAACCGGTGGATTTTTTCACGCCGGCTGTAATTATTCTGCTGCTGCAACACCTGGCGGTCACTTTTTCGGCTCTCACCATTGTCCGGGAGCAGCGATCTGGCAGCATCGAGTTGTTTCGCATTTCTCCATTAAGTTCTTTTGAGACACTCCTGGGTAAATACCTGAGCTATCTGATATTCGGAACCATCCTGGGAGCATTAATCACAGCTACCGTGATACTGGTTCTTAAAGTACCGATGCTCGGGAGTTGGGTGAATTATGCAATTGTGCTGTTAACGCTGCTGTTCACCGCCTTGGGATTTGGCTTTTTGATTTCATTGCTCGCCAAAACCGAGATGCAGGCCGTGCAGTATGCCATGTTATTGCTATTGGGGAGCGTATTCTTTAGCGGATTCTTCCTGGACCTGCGCAATTTATCGGAACCAGTCCGAGTGGTTTCCTATTTGTTGCCAGCAACCTACGCTATTCAACTCCTGCAAGATATTATGCTGCGCGGCAATGCACTTGACCCGCTGATGTTTATTGGATTACTTGGCATAGGCATATTGATGTTCTTTATCGCCTGGAACATGCTTTATCGCCGTTTGCAGAAGGAATGGGATTAGCGGCGTTTGTATCACCCAAGTAAGTCAGCCGATTAAGGGAAAGAATATTTTTGTTAACATAGACTTTTAGCGTTCACCCTTACGCTCATTTGACTGTCAGATCTTTGTCTTCCATTTCCCAGGCGTGATCGAGTGAGTGATACGCGGTATGCCGGATCAGGTAGCGGAGCGGCCAGGTACGGGCTATTTTATTCTGGGAATGCAGCACCCGAATTGCATTGCAATAGGCTTCGCGATAGGTTTTCAACCCCTCGTTCGTCATCAACACGTCCAGAGGGGTGAGCACGCCGAGTTTATTCGCCCAGTCCTGCTCCGCACCAAAAGTATGCCGGACGATGCGGTCCCGATCTCGCCCTCCACCACGCGGACCCTTTTGCAACTCAGCCGACACGTGCGAACGCACATTGTCGAAAAACGCCCAACACGCCTGCATCAGCGTCAGTTCACGCTCCAATGCTTCTTCCGATATGGCTTGCTGGTCGATGCTCGAAAACGCGAACGAGATACCCCAGAAATCAGTTGAGCCCGTGCCAGGATAGGTCTCGACTACATCGACGACTGGGTTGGTCGCGAAAGCGCCCTCCATACCAGCCAGTTTCACCACGGCTGCATATCGTGGAACATAAGTGAGTAATCGCTCGATGGCAGCCTCCCCGGTCTTTGCCCCGCGCTCGAGACCGGGCCAGTTCGGCGCAACTGCCACTACCTTCTTGCCTTTCGGCCCGATTTCTAGTGTGACCCGCATCGGATTAGCCATAGTTCCTCCCTAAATGACGAGCCCTCTAGAATCCTGATTCGGCACACAACAAGCGAGAAAAGGAAGGCTAATCACTCTGCCTCGGACAACCTATTCCATGCCGCACTATATTTTTATCTGAATTCCAACCAAAAATTATTATACATCGACGCTGAATAAAGGCTCACCAGCTTTGTAAGGTGTGCCACGACCACACACACTGCATGGGGCGCGCCGCCGGTAGTAATAACCCAAAGTTGCCACCGCCAACGCTATACCCCAAACAGGTAGGAGTAAGGTGGGGCCGACCACGAATATTATGCCCCCGGTAACTTCCGCCTGAGTTGCTCCACTGACTACCAGGTTAGCAACCATCTGGCCCAGGCCAGACCATATCCCAATGCCGCCCACGACGAACAACACGGATACGAGTGAGGCCGGGACTACCGCCAGAGCGATGGGTACTCGACGCCCAGCCAGGCCGATCATCCAGCGGGGGAACACCTCACCCCAGCGCTGTACCAAACCGAGGCTGAGCACGGCTCCAACCAACCCGAAATTCGCCAGGAAAAGACCCGAGATCCACATTCCTGTCTCCTGCCCATTCCGCAGCGATTCCTCACTCATACCCAGCGGGATTCCCAATACCCAGGCATAGCGGGTCGCAGCGTAAATGATTGGTACAACCATGGCCACGTAGACAGCGGTCCGGCCCCAGCGTGCCGCTTGAATTGGACTTGTCCAATTTTCCGAGCTATCGCGGCGACCGCAATACAGGCAGGCATCAGAACTCCTGCGAGCATAACTTATGGTAGCCGCCAGCCAGAGGAATCCGCCAGCTATGCATAGCAATTGGTACGCTATTACCCACTGAGATTGAATTAATGAATCCACATAGATGCCGATCTCGGCTCCGGTGAGTAGTCTGAATACGATATAGGGGATGTAGGCAAGCATCACCAACAGATTGAGATCAGTCATGAACAACAGCAGAACTACGGCAAGTAGAATTCCGGTTGTAATCAGAAATGACCGGAATAGTCGTACCCCGCGCAGCATAGCAATTCCAACAGCTACGGTGGGGATGCCCGCCGCAATCACGATCACCCAGGCTGCGACCGGCCCAAACATTCCCGCTACTGGCCCGGGCATGTTGTTCGCTGGTCCGGGATTGAAAGGGAATCCATGCCCGCTTACTGCCCAGTACAGCCCTAGCACGGAATAAATAATCGACCAAACGACCGCCGCATACGGGGTCCAGCGCTGCCAGTCGCTAACCGCACCGCCATGAGCGGTCAAGCCACTTGTCATCCGGCTCCTTTCCCCCAAGAGTAATTTATTCATTTTTTTCTCCTGTATCCGTATTCGGAGCTCAGCTTTTTTCAAAATTTATGAGATGGGTGTTTCCAACATTATGGGAATCCTTTTACCATCATCAATTTTTGCAAGATCAATTCCCCTCTATATACGCATCCACGCCTAACTGGATGCGAAAAATTCCCACAATCTCAGTAGACGTACCATCTACAGAGAATTAGCAGGTTGAGATCGTTCATGAGAAGCCGAAAGGTTCCCGCGAAGGATGACCCTACGCTTGTGAGGAGAGGCCTCAGCTCATCTTGATGATATCGACCGAGATTTCCACCGCCGGCGTCGTCCCTCTATTCTCAAGCCAGTGAGTCGTGTTCTTGTCCTCGGGCCAGCCCAATCCCGGGCCATACTCCTTAGCCATGTCATCTCGATGGTCAGTGATCGTTCCTTGCAGTATATAGACCATACCAGGTCTATCTTTATGGTCGTGAATCGGGCCGAAGACGCCCCCAGGTTCTATGGTCACCATTCGCATGCGAAATTGCCGCCCTGCCATGCCTTCGATTTCAGAACCAAGGTCAAGCGCTGCTAGCAACGTCACCGTGACACCTTTTGTCTCAGGCGCTACCGGTTCATTATTCATCGTGACCTCTTTTCTAAATGCTTTGCTGCACATAACCTTACGCGCCCCGTAAAATCTTCTCCATCCTCTTGCCCTTCGCTAGTTCATCCACCAACTTATCCAAATATCTAATCTTCTGCGTTAAAGGATTCTCGATTTCCTCTACACGAACCCCACAGATTACTCCGGTAATAAGGTGCGCATTCGGGTTTAGCGAAGCCTGCTGGAAGAATATTTCAAAGGTTACATTTCCCTTGATGAGTTCCTGAAGCTTTTTGGTATCGAAGGCTGTTAACCACTCGATAACCTGATGCAATTCTTCTTTGGTTCTGCCTTTCTTCTCTAACTTTGCGAGATATAGTGGATAGACGGAAGCAAAGGTCAAATTTGCGATGCGTTGATTGTGTGTGTTGGAATTGTCCATATTTACCTTGTATTCTAGCGTTTATTTATTAAATTATTTCACTTCAGAAAGGTCGCCGATGACTTTATCATATATCGGTATTTGCGTAAGCGAATACTGTTTCATGAAATTGATTTGATTGTTAAGCCTCTAAACGGTATGCGTTACCGGCGGCATGGGAGGTGAAGCCATGAAAACCGAAAACTGCGAAAGCTCAGGAAAAGACTCAAAAATCGCAGATTGCCCTAGCCGTCCGGTGAACGCGGTGTTGGACGATGCATAGAGCGAATGAACGAATGAACTCGTTCCCAAAGCCCTGTTAGGGCGTAAACCGTTTCCAGTGCCCCTCTGAGATGACTGCGACGGTGTTGTCGACCACTTTGATGGCGGTTTGGTCGTCGATCGCGTAGGTCGGCACTGGGACCTCGGCAGCCATTCTTTCCACTTTGGCCATGGAACTTTCCGGGTGATCCTTGTGATCCAGGTGTGGAAGCAACGCAAAGTCAACCAGTCCCAGCCCCTTTTCAATGACGAAAGGCGTTTTCGGGTCGTCGTAGGTTTCTCCGAAAATTGGGGCTGTCACCATACTGCCGGCGCTCACCCCCACATAGACTGTTTCGCGCAGCGACGGCAGGAGGTCTGCCAGCCCGGATTGCCGCATCCAGCGGGTCAGATACAGGACATCGCCGCCATACACCAGCAGGGCGTCAGCCTCCTGTACAGCAGCGATCCAATACTCTTTTTTGATGCTGGGTAAAGCTGTGAGTTCCAGCACGCCTAAAGATTTCCAACCCAATTCGCACATGGGGTTGGAAGTAGATCCGCTGATGAACCGGTAAGCCATGGAAGGTCCGCCGGGGAAGGGGTAAATCGCAGTGGGAATGCAGAGGGCGCTGGACTCGGCAATGGGTTTACCCAGCAGATCAACGAGAGCATTGTGAATGCTTGTGTTTTTGATGCCAGAAGAGGTGAGAAGAAATTTCATAGACCTCCAATTGTGATTGCGCCTGCACGCTCGTAATTCAAGACGATGACGCCACTCGGCGCGACTATACTTTCCACTACCTTGAATGCCGCCGGAATTGTGCCACCGGCAAACAAACGTTTACCTTTGCCTAACGTGATCGGATAGACCATCAGCCAGAAGGCATCGACCAAATCGTTCTGGATCAGTGTCTGTAGGAGATTTCCGCTTCCCCACACGTTCAAATCTGGACCTGATTGTTGCTTGATTTTGGTGACTTTTTCGGCAATATCTCCGTTTAAAAACACGGAGGGCTGCCATTCGGCAGACGTGATGGTGTTTGAGGTGACGTACTTGGTCGCCACATTGACGCCGGGCCATGCGTCACCATGATGCGGCCAGTATTGCGACCAAATGTCAAAGGTCTTACGCCCTAACAACAAGTCGAACGGTAGGTTCATTTGCTTTCTCAGTGCCGTTCCAAGAATGGGGTCGGCATACGGTGCGATCCATCCGCCATACGCGAAGCCGCCGCTGGTATCTTCGTCGGGTCCGCCAGGGGCTTGTATGACACCATCCAGGGAGATATGTTCAAGCACAATAACTTTTCTCATCGTAATTCTCCCGGACGAGATAACGGCACGTATCGCATCGCCACCGCCCCCGAGCTGAACTCCAGCCGGCTCACGAGCTTTAAGTCGATAGGCTTTGATAGCCCCGCGAACAATCTCGGACCATGCCCTGCCAGCCTGGGGTGCACGATGAATTCGTACTCATCGATTAATCCCAGCTCCGCCAGTGCCAGCGGGAGTTTCACTCCCCCAACATACAGTCCTTTACCCGGCTCCTGCTTGAGCTGCTCAACGGCCTTCCCCAGGTCTCCGCGCACGAACTCCGCGTTCCAATCAACCCGCTCCAGGGTGCTGGACACAACATACTTCTTCGCCGCGTCGATCGTATGGGCAAAGGGTACCATCCAATCAGCCACCCAATCAGGCCTCACACCTGCTGGCCAGCGCCAGCCAGCCTCCATCATTTCGTAGGTTACCCGGCCAAAGAGAAGGGCATCAGCCTGCGCGATGGTCTCGGCTGCGTGACGGTGCAAGTCTTCGTCCACAATTCCTTCACGATGATCGCAGCACCCATCTAAAGTGACGTTGATCGAATACCGAAGGGGTCGCATAACGTAAGGCCTCCTATATTGATAAATGCGTCATCCTGCTAATTATACAGATTCCTTATACGCCGCAATTACGACGATTTGAATCGATGGATGTAGGTTTTTAATGTTAATTGTCTGAGATCGCAATTTATTGAATTTAGAATTAATTGTATCGATCCCGTAGAATATTGGCTGCACGAACGATTTGTTTGATCTTTTCAGAAGCTACTTCCTCATTGTTTACGGCGCTATTGGCGAACGTACCAAACCCGCAATCAGGATTAAGGAAGATCTGTTCAGGATCGTAGTAAGTCAAGGCATCGTTCACCCTGGCAATGATCTCTTCCGTGCTCTCAACTTCGCTAGTCCGCGGGTTGACCACGCCCAACCCGATCTCTTTATTCGCGAGTACTGCGCCTACCACACCGATTTCACCAGCCCGAGGCGTGGCATACTCCAGCACGAGTTGGTCAATCTTCATGCTGGAAAAAGCGGGCACCAGAGCAGCATAATCGCCGCTCAGCAATACTTCCTCTTTGCGACTCCAGTTTCCGCGACAGACATGCATCCCGATCCGGATTCCGTCAATGCCTTCAATCACCTGATTGATCAATTCTGCTGCGTATTTCAATTCGCTGTCCGCATCACGGCGGGTGGCAAGTGTCGCTCACATAAATGTACGGCGTCCCTTTTCCTCCGATAACGTGATTTCCGTTAGCACCGGCTCATCAAACTGGACAAACGCGCAGCCCGCATCCCGCAGCTCGATCAGCTCTTCGCGTAAGATTCGGACGATATCCACCGCCATCTCAGTTTTGTCGCCATACACCTTACCTGAATAGTCACCCACCCACATTGCCCGCGTTAGCAGGTACGGCCCGGGCAGGGTCATTTTTACCGGTTTATCCGTCAGCGAGCGGACAAAGCGCAAATCCTCCACTGCCAGCGGCTCGCGGCGCACCAGTTTTCCGACGCAGGTAGGGTTTTTGATCGAAGAAGCGGAAACATCCAGAATAGTCAGCATTTCCTCAAAACTGGATTTGTCTTCAATCGTATCCAGCATCTCTGCCAACGACATCAGTTTTGTGCCGTCCAGCTTATCCGTGATAAACGAGTAAAAATTATCGCGCCGCTGCTCGCCATCGACGACAATGTCCATATCTGCATCCAATTGGTGCTGAACGCAGCGCCGCACTTCCTCGTCAGCGGTCTGATCGAACTGTTGGCGACTTATCTCGCCTTTTTGGCGCAAGCGCAGCGATTGGAGCAGTTTTCGCGAACGAGGCCAGCTTCCGACCTGAGTTGTTGTAAACATTTCACACCACTGCCAGCGAGAATTGGATATTCACCGCACGACGCAGCGTCGCGGCAATGGGCGAGCGCCGGATGGCTAGCTCCCAGGCTGCTCGCACTGCCTTAGCGTCATCAAACGTAGATGCGTAGCATTTCACCTCGATCGCCGAGAATACCGGCTCTCCCGCCGTTTCATCGCCAATTAGAGCCAAACTGTTTTCCAATTGACCGCGTGTCGATAATTCAATGTCATCCACGCTCAGGTTCGCCCGCGCCACTTCGGTGGCGAAACCGGTTGCCAGCGAAGAAGCCAGCGCTCCCAGTAGATACTCAACCGCGGAAGGCAGTTTATCTTTTTCCTCAAAAGAGGCAGACTGGCCGGTATCGAAAGAAAAATTCCGAAAATAAGTTGTGCTCTGCTGTGGGCCCGTAATGCGCGTGCGCAATCGCCATTCAAAGGAACGCGCTCGCTCTTTATCCGCCTGCAGGCTGCTTGGAGTGTCCGGAGCTTCCGGAAGACGGCGCATGAAATAGCGGGTAAACAGCGGTGTAGAAAGTGCCCCCAAATATTGATGCCCCACCATTTTGCACCAGGGCGGCAGGTCCACACCGACTGTTGGCTCGCGGCTGCGCATTTCTAAAATGCCGTCCACCGGTGTTTGCAGCATCTTTTCGCGGATCAGCAGGATTAAGCCGGAGCCGCAGTCCAGGTCCCCACCCTCCAGGATCTGGTCAGGTTTTAATGCATCCAGGTTAATCTCACCGGTCAAGAAAAATCCTTATTGAACGAATTGGCTTCTGTCATGATTGAGCAGCAACCAGCCCTTTCAAATCATTAATAACTGATGCAAGGAGAACCATCGGAGAGGAATTCCACCAGCGCAGCACCACCGGCAGCCTGTGCGCCCGGGATCAGGTTGGCTGGATCGATCTCGCGCTTGCGCAGGCAGGGGTTGCAAACCAGGATTTTTCCTCCAGCGGCAACGAACTTATCCATTAGATCCTTTAACGGCGCGAATGGTTCCCCCACATTGATCTTTTCCGCTTCACCTGGGACCGCTGCCCAGACGCCGTCGGTGCTCAAAAACACCATCGTTTCTTTGCCACTCCCTACGGCGGCATTGGCAACGACAAAACCAACCGTCACCTTATCCGTATCTTTGTGCGAATTGGTTATTGAAACGCAGAATTTGGAGGCCATATTGTTATTTCCTTTGCAAGAGATAAAAAGGTGGTCGTTCCGCGAGGAAGCCGTTTTCGGTAAGCCGGCACCAGGCTGGGATATCGATCCATGCTGCTTCATCGTGAGCGATCACGCACACCCGGATTCCAATGGGGAGCGTTTTAAAGAACTCAGCCAATTCCAGGATCAAATCACCACAAGATTTTCGCCCGCCATCAAACACCTGTTGGTAATCCCAGGAGGAGGGCGGCGAAGACTGATTGGTATTCGGAGGATTGTTTTCTCTATTTAGGATGATGTTTACCTCCTTGGTTTGGTATCCAACTGATGCCTTCCATTCTACCTGAACTTCGAACGGAAACCAACACTGGAAATATATTTTAAAAAGGTCCTTCATGACATTCACCTGGCAGTACTCGCAACATCATGACAGGCCCGGGAGTCCGCCCAAATTAATGCGGGTTGCTAAAGAAAATGAAATGGCTGAGTTGGAACTAAACGATTACACCTGCAAACTTGACAGTAATTAATGCACACCGCAACTGTACAGCCGATTGCGGGCATAGCTTTTACGATAGAAGTAGGCAGTTCCGGACCTAATTAATCCCATTAGTATTACGTCTGACCTTTACCCCGCCATGGTTCGCAACTTTTATGATCACATTGCGTAAAAAATAGTGATGTGAAATTTCTAATTGCTTCTGAGGAGAAAGATGATGAATGATTATCCTGAATTTGCTGCTCGCTTGAATATCGACTACCCAGAGAAACTGGACAGGTTTACCTCCTTTTTCCGAGTACTCTGGATCATTCCGATCGCTATTATCCTGGGACTCATCTCAGGCGCTGGTCAAACAGTCAACAATACGGTTTTCTACAATGAAGCCGGTGAGATATTGAAGAAAACCCAAGAAACGGCAGGCGGGCTGGTGAGTGGATTGGCCGTCGCTACTGGCTTATTGATCATTTTTAGCCAGGTATATCCCCGTTGGTGGTTCGACTTCTCGCGTGAACTGGCTCGTTTTGGCGCCAGAGTTGGTGCGTACATGTGCCTGCTCACTGACCATTACCCTTCTACTATCGATGAGCAGTCGGTTCACCTGGAAATCGATTATCCCGACGTGAAAAAGGACCTCAATCGCTGGTTGCCGTTGGTCAAATGGCTGTTAGCTTTTCCGCATTACATCGCCCTGGCATTTCTCGCCGTTGGAGCATTCTTCGCAGTCATTTTTGCCTGGTTTGGAATTCTATTCACCGGCCATTATCCGAAGGGGTTGTTCGACTTCGTCGTCGGAGTAGGCCGCTGGGGTTTGCGGGTAAATGCTTACGCATTCCTCCTGGTAACGGACCAGTACCCACCGTTCAGCCTTCAATAGATCAAACAACAAACCAATTATCGAGACGGCGAATTAGCAACGCAATGGAAATGGAGGGGATTTATGTTTACAATCTATGTTTACGTTCTTGATACTTTAGCCGACTGGGAACTGGGATATGTTATTTCGGAGCTGAATTCTGGTCGATTTTTTAAAAAGGGCGAGCAACGTGTATCGCTCAAAACGGTTAGTTATTCTCAAGAGCCAATCAATACAATGGGTGGGATGACAATAGTGCCCAATTGCTTAGTTGATGATATGGTTGTGAGTGAAACAAGCATGTTGATATTACCGGGCGCAAATACATGGAACGATCCAAAGCATGGCGCTATCATCGAAAAAGCAAGCGAATTTCTCTCTTCAGGCGCTACGGTGTGTGCAATCTGTGGGGCTACCGCTGCGCTTGCCAACTTTGGGCTATTGGATAAGCGTCCGCATACCAGCAATGGACCTGGATTTCTTGAAATGGTTTCTCCTGGTTATAAAGGGCAAAGTTTTTATATAGACAAGCCATCTGTAGCGGATAACAACCTTATTACTGCAAGTACCACTGGAGCTTTGTTGTGGGCGAAACAAATTATTGAGCATTTAGGTGTTTTTCAATCAAACACACTGGAATCTTGGTATGAATATTTTAGTACCGGTGAGCCTAAACATTTCTTTGCCCTCATGCAAACTTTGCCGTCTAGCAATGATAACTGATCCGCCATTGTCATAAGCTGAACACGGATATAGACCATAGGGGATACCGAACAAACAATCTTGAAATTTACCCGCCATGCAAAGCGAATAAAACCGTTGCTCGGTGGGTAGTTCGTTGTGTCCGAATACTGTTCTAGCCAATGAACAGCGGTTTTCAAAGCCGCAGTTCTCTGTATATTGGGTCGGTTGGTATAAAAAATATCCTCATAGGATTTCATTGCGATTTTCTCTGTGCTACTCTTCATGCACAATACCTCCACTTTTTCAGTTAGTCGCAGATCTAGAAAACAAATAAAATAGCTTCCGTCCCACGTCCAATCCTTTTACAGGATTGCTGTTGAAACGGAAGCTTAAAAATCATCAGAACCGCGCTACCTGCAATTCTTGATTTTTATGAATTGGCGGAGAGGGTGGGATCCCACAAGGGGACAGCGTCCGAATAACATCCCCTTCTGGGGACCACGGTGGCTAATTTATGGTTAATAACTGGCGGAGAGGGTGGGATTCGAACCCACGGTGGCCCGGAGGACCACAACGGTTTTCGAGACCGCCCCGTTCAACCACTCTGGCACCTCTCCGAAAACTGCAGCGCAATTATACCTGAGGAATGGCTATATTTCCAAAGATTGTCCCCAGCCTGGATAGTGCACGTTCTTGAAGCCATTCTGTGCTAATAAACCCATAAACACACCGGCGGCATCTTCCTCACCGTGGATCAAGAACAGCTCTTTGAGGCTGGCTTGAGTAGCTTTTGCATATTTCAGCAACATGGTCTGCCCGGCGTGGGCGGATAACCCGCCAATGGTGACCACTTCTGCTCGCCGGTCATATGGCTCACCAAAGATGCGCACCAATTGTTCACGTTCCGCCAGGGCACGACCCAAAGTGTGAGGTGCCTGCCAGCCGACGATGAGCACCATGTTTTTAGGATTTTCAATATTGTTGCGTAAGTGGTGCAGGATTCGCCCGGTTTCTGCCATGCCCGACGCCGAGATAATAATCATCGGATTATGCTGGTCATTGAGAGCTTTCGATGCCGCGACCGAATCGATATAGGTCAACTGGGGAAAATTCAAAGCCGGGTGGCGACCGCTGCGCACGAATTCCTGGGTCTCGGCGTCGAAAATATCCGCATACTTCATAAATATTTTAGAAGTCTCAACAGCCAGTGGAGAGTCAACAAACACCGGGATAGCCGGGACTTCCCCATTGGACATCATCTGATTGAAGTAATAGACCAATTCCTGCGTGCGGCCTACCGCAAAGGCAGGAATGATTATCTTGCCGCGCCGCTCAATCGCCCGACGGACTGCGTCGCGTAATTCCACGTAGGCTGTTTCCGGTTCATCATGCGGTTTATCGCCGTAGGTGCATTCCATCATCAAGAAATCGGCTGCGCTCGGCAGGACCGGATCCTGCAGCAGCGGCAGGCGGTCACGACCAATGTCACCGGAGAACCAGAACCGGTATCTGCGACCGTGCTCATCGATGTCAAAAATCACAGCCGCTGACCCCAGAATGTGGCCCGCATCCACAAAGGTGACACGCACTCCCGGTACCGGTTCGATGGTCTGGTTGTATTCAACAGGCTTGAAGTATTCGTTTACCCGTTCAGCATCAGCCACGGTATACAACGCTTCCAACGGAGGTTCGCCGCGTTTGGCGCGTTTCTTATTCAAAAACTCGACGTCCGCCTCCTGAATGTGACCCGAATCGCGCAGCATCACGTCTGCCAGACCGGCGGTGGCGCGGGTAGTATAGATGGGGGCGTTCAGGCCATGTTTCACCAGATTTGGCAGGTTGCCGGAATGATCGATATGGGCATGCGATAGAAATACTGCGTCCAATTTGGCTGGATTGAAGCCAAAAGTGCGATTGCGCTGGTAATAATCCTTGCGGTGACCCTGGTACAAACCGCATTCCAACAACAACTGGTAGCCGTTGACTTCCAATAAATATTGCGAGCCGGTGACTGTTTGAGCGGCGCCGTTGAAATGTATGTTCATTCCAGCTCCTGATGATGAATGACGGCTAATATCTGGTTGCCGTAATGGTCAAAACGCCAGGGAATATTTTCCATTAATCTGCGTAAATCATTGCGTGTAGCCGCGCCTTTGATCGCGATGTCTTCCATCACGTCGCGCGGCAGAACTACATCGGATTCGACTTCCAGCTTGCGGGCGGTTTCTTTGCGCCATTCCCGCAGCAGCTCCAACCGGTCCATTACCGCATCGGAGCGGCGATGATTGACAGGCTTGGGCAATGGGGGGGTGAGCAGTCCATTTTTAACGGCTGCCAGCAGACCGATGGCGTGCCGCTCACGCTGTCGTGCAGACAGACTGGGAATATCTGCCAACGCATCCCAGGTTAGCGGCAATTCTTCAGCAATTTGCAACAACGTCTGGTTGGAAAGCACTTTGAACGGGGGTAAATCCACCCGGCGGGCTTGATGGTCCCGGTAATCGAGCAGGGACTGTAAAACACCATTTTGCTCGGGTGTTAGCGCCTGGTTTCCGTTAATCCGCCAGTAAACCGGCGGTTCGAGTTCGGTCGCGCCCGGGTCAACCTGTGTAACCCGTCGGAAATCTTCGAGTGCCAGGTCCAACAACCCTTTTTCCAACAACTCAGCATGCAGACGGTCCCGCAGGTCGATCAAATAACGCGAATCCAGGCGTGCATAGGCTAACATGGCAGGTGAAAGCGGGCGTTCGCCCCAGTTGGCGCGCTGATATTTCTTCTCGATGATTATGCCAAATTCAGATTCGAGCATGGCAGCCAGCCCAACATTCGTCCGGCCAAGGATGCGAGCAGCCTGCATGGTGTCGAATACGTTATTGATTTGAAATTCGAAATCGCGTTTCAGACAAATCAGGTCGTACTCGGCAGCGTGAAAGATTTTCTCGATTTTTGGGTTGGCGAATATTTTTCCCAGGGCAGAAAGGTCAGGCAGGGCAATGGGGTCAACCATGTAATCATCGGATGGAATCGAAAACTGAATCAGACAAACCTGCTCCTGGTAAGCGAAAAGGCTGTTTGATTCAGTGTCAACCGCGACCTGGGGTTGGGCTGCTAAGGTGTCAGCCAGGATGGTCAGGGGTTTAACCTGATCCACCATCACCGGCGGACGTTCGGGGGGTCCCATCATGGGGTGGATTATAGCCTATTCCGCGGCTGTTTTCGGTTTGGGTAAACTGACTGCATAAAATTTATGCCATTTTTCCATGAATTCGGTACAATTTACTCATCTGGAAAAATGCACCTAAGGCTGAGGTCCAATTCAGCGGCGTATGGCTTAACGACGTCTGGCAATCCTAAATTCAGTATGATATAGTAATCACAGGAGGGGCCATGAAAGAAAGAATCTTAATCATCGAAGACGACGAGGCCATCGTGCGAGTGTTGCGACGAAGTTTGGCCTACGAAGGCTATACTGTCGATGCCGCGACCGACGGGGAATCAGGCCTGACTCTGGCGCGGGATGCGCATCCGGATCTGGTGGTTTTGGATTGGATGCTGCCCGGCATGGATGGGCTGGAAGTGTGCCAGCGCCTGCGCGGCGGGGGAAATATCCCGATCCTGATGCTGACTGCCAAGGATACCGTTCAGGACCGCGTGCAGGGTTTGGACGCTGGCGCGGATGATTACATGGTCAAGCCCTTCCAACTGGATGAACTGTTGGCACGGGTGCGGGCGTTATTACGCCGGACCCAGCCGGAACGCATACCGGTTCTGTCTTTCAACGACATGACCCTGGATACTTCCACCCGTCAGGCCATGCGCAAAGGGCGGGCAATTTCACTGACTGCCAAAGAATACGATTTATTGGAACTCTTCCTGCGCCATCCACGTCAAGTTTTGACGCGTGAAATGATCTTTCGACCGCGTTTGGGGGTATGATTTTGGCGGCGAAAGTAATGTTCTGGATGTTTACATCCGCTACCTACGCCAAAAATTGGAGCTGGAAGGTGAATCGCGTTTGATCCATACCGTTCGAGGCGTGGGTTACGTCATGCGCGAAACCGAATAGTCTATGTCCCTGCGTTTACGTTTGACATTGCTGTACACCTCGATTCTGGGCGGTGTGCTGCTGGTTTTTGGCGTGCTGGTTTACACACTGATCACGGTCACGCTGCTTGATTCAATTGACAGCCGCCTGCTAACAGCTTCGCAACAAATCGTCGACCGTCTGCGCATCAACTCAACCGACCAATTTGATCCACGCTCTGTCGCCGGTTACCAACCGACCGAGAATTTACTATTCCAGGTCTGGGATATGGACGGCAACCTGCAGTTGACCCGGCCGGTAGGGTTACTGAACGCTCTGGACGAAAATGGGCTGGCTGTCGGTCAATCATTTTATGCATCCAAGTCCATGAGCGGCGACCGAATTCGAGTACTTTCGGTGCCCTTAAAGACTCCGCGCGGACCAGTTGGTGTATTGCAGGTGGGGGTGAGCCTTGGGCTGGTGGACGTAGTTCAGCGCACATTGATCGGCATCCTGGTTCTGCTGACGGTGGTATTAATGCTGCTGGTAGGGCTGGGTACCTGGTTCCTGACCGGACAGGCACTCGCGCCGCTGGCAACGGTCACCGCTACTGCCACCCGCATCACGCAAGCCGATGACCTTTCCCGCCGCATTCCAGCTTCACGCAATTCGGGCGATGAAGTCGGAAAGTTGATCCGGGCTTTCAATGAAACCCTGGAACGCCTGGAAAACCTGTTCAACACCCAGCGTCGCTTCACCGCCGATGTCAGCCACGAATTACGCACCCCATTGACGGTCATCAAAGGCGAGGTTGGACTGATGCGCTTGACGGGCAGTGTGGATGAGGAGTCCATTGGCAATATCGAACGCGAGGTGGACCGCTTGACGCGCCTGGTGGGCGATTTGCTATTGCTGTCACAAGCCGAATCTGGGCGGCTGATGCTGGAAATGGCGGAAGTTGATTTGGACACCGTGCTACTGGAGGTCTACCAGCAAGCCCGCACCCTGGCAGGTGACAAAATCAGTGTTTCGCTAGCGGAAATCGACCAGGTGCAAATGATTGGGGACCGAGACCGCTTGAAGCAGGTGCTGTTGAATCTGGCAGCCAATGCCATCCAATATTCTCCAGCCGGTAAATCGGTGACACTTGGACTGCAGCGGGTTGACGAACAAGTCAAGGTGTTTGTTCAGGATACGGGTCCCGGGATTTCAAAGATAGACTTGCCGCACATATTTGACCGTTTCTATCGGGCCGAGCGTTCGCGTAAACGCAGCTCCGGCAGCGGTTTCGGCCTGGGACTCTCGATCGCTGATTGGATCGTAAAAAAGCATAACGGCCGCATAGAGGTCATTTCTGAAGAAGGTCAGGGCACGTTATTTAATGTTTGGCTTCCGCTGACCCAACCGCCTGTTAAAAAATAAAGTCCGGACAGGTTGGCGCGGAGGTGCCAAACCTGCCCGGAGTCTTACCCCGACCAGCCCAATCTTAAAGGTGATAGGAGGAGGAATTGTCGCTATTGCCGCTAGGGTTCTGTCGTCCTGCCGCCGGACGAGCATTGACGCTGTGGTAAGTCGGTTCAGGGCGTGGGGCGTTGCGCTCACTGGAGAAACCAGGCCGTGGAACGCTGCGCGAGGCCATAGACGCACCGCTCAAGTTGGCGGGTGCTGGAACACTGGTACGAATGCCGCGCGCAGGCTGCTGGGTGTACACCGTCTGGCGCTTTCCATCTGAGAAAATACGGTCACCCGCGACGGAGAGGGATCCGATCAACAAGATACGGATAATCCATACCATCAACGAAACGAACAGGGGAACGACCAGGCTGATTGTTTTTGGGTCAACCACCGAGCTGGAAGCAATGGCATGGGTGCGGATGGCCATGGACACGCCCCACCAGGTGAGAACGGCATTCATGGTAGCTGCCAGCAGCCAGGCGCCAAATAAATACCACACCTCTTTCGGTTCCTGCTCGCCTTTTTCCGGGGTAAACAGGCGGGCGATTCCGGCAAAGTCAATGCCGCAAAAGGCTATCGCCAGGATGGTCGCCCAGTGAACGCCGGCAAAGCGCAAGTCACCGAGAAGGTCGCGCAGGGCGTAATCGGTGGTGGAGTAGTTGAAAATTTCAAACGCGACCAGGGCCGTCAGAATGATGGCTCCGAAAGCCATTCCAGGGCGGGGTCTGAACTTTCCTAAAATCTGGCTAAAAGATTTGGAGGATGTGCGGGTGGTAGAGAGGTTCATGATCGACTCCTTGACGGTCTATTAAGCGAATTAGAACATATTTTCATCAGTATAGAACTAATATTCTAAGTTGTCAATAGGCAATTTCTTGCCATTTGTCACCCGGGTAAGGCAATTAAATTCATAAATGGCAAGATTTACTCATCTCGCCTTGTGCTGGCCTATCGATTTAGAATTGAATATTTAATTGGCCGATTAAGGACAGGTTAGGGGATCTCTGAAGGTTGCTTCACTAGCCAGGGGGTGCGGCCAAAAAACCCGCACCACCGAACAATTTTCCGGCACGAGATCGCGTGCTTCCGCCAGCGGCAGACCAACCGCCAGACAGCGCAGCGCTGCCAGTGACAAGCCGTGCATCACCACCAGTACAATCTGCCCGGCATGACGCTGGCCAATTTCATCCGCGAAATCACGAACCCGTTCAGCCACTTCCGTCAATGAGCTCGCCGCCCGGGGCACGACTGTGGGCTTCTGTATACGCCAGCCCGTTGGCAGCCTCCGGAAAATCCTGGCTGACTTCAGCCAGGGTGCGGCTTTCCCACTGGCCCATGGCAATTTCACGCAAGCGCCGGTCCGCGGTGATTGGGAGCCCGCTTTGCTGAGTTAGGATTTGGGCGGTTTCCATAGCCCGACTGAGATCGCTGGAGTAAATAGCGGCGATGGGACAGCTATTGAGTTCGGCAGCCAATTCCAGCGCCTGGGAGCGTCCCAATGCATTCAAGGGGATATCGGTGTGACCCTGGTAGCGGCGTTGTACATTCCAATCCGTTTGACCATGCCGCACCAACCAGAATTCAGCCGGTTGAGGTGTTTCGACCGGACTCATGAGGGAAACAACTCGTTGAAAATCGTGGGTGCGTACTGCCACACCATGGCGCTGTCGATGCCGTTCTCGCGGCAGATCGCCTCGTACACGTCCACACTGGTGCGGCGCTGGCGGGCCTGAGTCTCCAAATCCAGCCCCCACAGACCGAAGCGCTGCGTCCAGCCGCGTTCCCATTCGAAATTATCCACCAAAGACCAGTGAAAGTAGCCTTTGATCGGCCAGTTGAAATTAACCGCCCGCCACATTTGATGAACATGTTGGATCAAATAGCGCGGGCGCAGATCATCATCAGCATCCTCGACCCCGTTTTCGGTGATGTAAATGGGAAGGCCAAAACTTCGGGCAAATTTCATCGCCTCAAAAAAACCTTCCGGCACATTGGCAATGTGTCCGGTATCAGATAGCTCAGCTTTTTTTGGATAGCCGAGATGGATGAACAGGTCCTTTTTTCGCAGCAGGTTAACCGCCGCAATTTGCCGGGTATAGTAATTCAGCCCGAAAAAATCCTGGGTATTGCGAGCTTCCGGCAAGTTGATCGATCGAAAGGCAAAAGTAAATTTTCCGGAAACCAGCGTATTCGGAAAAGAAGTGTTGAAATTGGTATGGACAAAACCTGCCAGCCAGTGATCCCATGGCAGCCAGGGATGCGCAGGTTGAAAGCTTTGGTAATTGAGCGCAACGCCCACATTGGCATCCGGCTGCAGAGCGTGAATGGCTCGGTAGGCTGCCGCATGACCACGAAGTAAATTCTTCAGCACCGTAAAGCAAGATTTCAAGTCGCTTTTCCCCGGCGGGAAGGCGCTGAATAAATAACCCATCACCGTGTAAACGTTGGGTTCGTTGATGGTGACCCAGGTGTGGCAAAATTCCTTGAGGGCATCCACCATCTTATTCACGTATTTTTCGAACATTGCTGGCGCATCGTCGTTTTCCCAGCCACCCATCTCTGTCAGCCACAATGGGTCAGTGAAATGGTGCAGCGTCACCATGGGCGTCAGCCCGCGTTGGTCCAGTCCGCGCAGCATCTGACGGTAATAGTCAATGGCGGATTCATCCCATACATCCGGGCGCGGTTGAATGCGGCTCCATTCGATCGATAAACGGTGAGCGTTTTGACCCGTCTCCGCTGCCCGGTCGAAATCTTCCTTCCAGCGTCCGCCCCACCAGTCGCTCGCAAGCCCGGCTTTATGCCCCAGTCGAATGCGCCCTTCCTGGGCTTCCCAGGCAGACCAGTTGTTGTTGGTATTGCTGCCTTCCACTTGATGTGATGCAGTGGCTGACCCCCACAGAAAACCTTTAGGAAAATGATAGGTTGCTTGCAGCATTGTTTCCTCTGGCGTTACCCCGCGAAACTCATAATGGGTTGATTATACCCAAGAAGAACTCGAACAAATCGCCAGACGTGTTCCGGCCTTCAATGGCAAATTCGGAACGCGAGGCGCATCGATTATAATGAACCTGCCCGAAGATCGGCTCATCTTATTTCCCTGGTTTAATTTCATGGAAACTTCATCGCTCGAAGATCAAATTGGACCGCTGCTACGGCTGCGAGGTCTGAAACTCGCGGTTGCGGAATCATGCACCGGCGGGCTGGTTGGTCACCGGATTACCAATGTGGCTGGCTCATCGGATTACTACCTTGGCAGCGTCACCGCATATGCCTATGAGGCGAAGCGCTTCCTGTTGAAGGTCAACCCAGATTCTCTGCTTAAATACGGGGCTGTGTCGCGGGAAATCGCCCTGGAGATGGCGCGAGGTGTGCGCCAGGCTTTTGCAGGGGAGGAAATCCCTCTCGAGCAGGTGGTTGGCATTTCGGTCACAGGTATTGCCGGTCCGGGTGGCGGGTTGCCGGGTAAACCGGTCGGGCTGGTGTGGGTGGGTTTGAGCACTCCGGAGGGTGACTGGGCGTGGAAGTTCCTGTGGGAAAGCGACCGGGTGGGGAATAAGATGCTTTCAGCCGGACAGGTGCTGCGTCTTTTGCATGATTATTTGACGAATAATTTACCGCCTGGAGACTAAGCACGACCGGGTGATTTAAAAAGTCGGACGGAAAACCGTTTGGGAAAGGGTGTGGACGGTATGACCAACCGCAAGAAACGCATATTGATTTTGACAGCGGACGCGGGTTTTGGCCATCGCAGCGCTGCCAATGCAATCCAGGAAGCTTTGCTCCGGCGCTATTCAGAAACCGTCAGGGTGGAGATCATCAACCCGTTGGACGATCCGCGGGCACCATTGGTGCTGCGCGATGCTCAAGCGGATTATGACAAATGGGTGCGCAAAGCACCTGAATTGTACAAATTTGGTTATGACGTCTCGGATCGGTCGGTACCGCTGGCTATTGCCGAGAGCGCACTCGCCATCGGCATGTTCGAA
The DNA here is from genome assembly GCA_963721535.1 of uncultured Chloroflexia bacterium. Taxonomy (GTDB): domain Bacteria; phylum Chloroflexota; class Anaerolineae; order Anaerolineales; family Anaerolineaceae; genus Bellilinea. The sequence goes on along the minus strand of CAVRKN010000026.1, from coordinate 38,992 downwards.
TTGATGCGCGACTTATTGCGGACGCACCGCCCGGATGTGCTGGTAACCACCTACCCGCTCTACCAACCCGCACTTACCGGCGTATTGACTACCTTCAAAGCGAAAATTCCGTTGATCACTGTGGTAACCGACCTGGCAACGGTTCATCGGCTGTGGTTCAACAACCATGTTGATTCGCTGCTGGTGCCAACCGAGATGGTACGTGACCTGGCAATTGAATCCGGAATTGATCCAGCACGCATCCAAATAACCGGTATTCCCATCGATCCGGAGATCGCTGAAGATGACCGCTCACGTAAGCAGATCCGTAAGGAACTTGGCTGGCGCGACGATCTCTTCACAATTCTGGCCGTTGGCAGCAAACGGGTGGAAGGCCTGGTTGAGGCGTTGAATGTAGTCAACCATTTTGGTCAGCCACTGCAACTGGCTGTGGTGACTGGCAGGGATGACGAACTATTCACAGAACTCAATCAAGTGGACTGGCACATCCCGGTTCACCTGTATGAATTTATTACCAATATGCCGCAGTTGATGCGGGCTACCGACTTGATGATCTGCAAAGCTGGCGGACTGATTGTGACCGAATCATTAGCTTGTAGCTTGCCGATGATGCTGGTGAACGTCATTCCTGGACAGGAGACAGGCAATGCTGAGTATGTAGTCAGTAATGGCGCCGGCGTTTTGACCGAATCTCCGGTAGCAGTGCTGGAAACCCTGGCGCATTTTATGGCTGGCGATCAAGCGGTTCTTAAACAGGCATCCGAAGCCGCAAAAAGATTGGGTCGGCCGCAAGCAGCCTTTGATGCGGCTGCGATTGTTTGGGAGGCTGCTCAATATACTCTGCCTGAGCCCGATTTATCTTACCGTTCCAACCTCATCAACCTGCTGGCACTCAATCAGATCCCTTGGAAAGAAGACGAAGCGCTCACTGCTGGAGAGTTGGACGAGTGATGCCAACCTCACCAGTGGTTATTTTGATCTCAGCAAACAGCGAATGGCAAGCGGTGCGGGCACATTATCAGCCCAAAATCTTGGAGGACACTCCATTCGGCGAGACGTTCCTGCAGGAACTGGTCGGTGTGTCCTGTGTTTTTGTTCATGGCGGTTGGGGGAAAATAGCGGCAGCGGGCAGCACTCAGTATTCCATCGACCGCTGGCAGCCGAAATTGCTGATCAACCTGGGCACCTGCGGCGGTTTTGCTGGTCGGGTTAATAAAGGGGATGTCATATTGGCGGAATCGACCCTGGTCTATGATATTGTCGAGCAGATGAGCGACCCGCAGGCTGCCATTGAATTTTACACGACGAAGCTGGATCTGAGCTGGCTGGGGAGCCCGTACCCGCTGACGGTTCGACGGAATCGGTTGATCTCGGCTGACCGGGACATTCTGGCAGCTGAAGTGCCGCAGTTAGTCGAGCGCTTTCAGGCAATCGCGGCTGATTGGGAAAGCGGCGCCATTGCCTGGGTGGCAGCTAGAAATTCTATTCGCTGCCTGATATTGCGCGGGGTCAGCGATCTGGTGGGGGAGGATGGGGGAGAAGCATACGGCAACCCGGAGGTTTTTCAGGCGGGTACTCAATTTGTTATGGAGAAACTATTGGAAAGTCTATCGGGGTGGCTGAACATCTCTGGCGAATAAATCCAGTCTATTGCGATAAGATAAATCTTGTTTGTTGATGAGTATTCAGATATTTTCTGTTATAATTTTGCCATTAATTACGCCCTTCACAAAGATTTCCCTTTTCTTAGTCATAACTACCCGCTTATTAACCTTGTATTAATGCAAGTGTGGAAAATTAAGGTTGTTTCCAAGCGAGTCTTTATCAATCTGTTCCGTTTTTCACCACCATGGAGGTAACATGGCGTTAACCGAAAATACACCCAAAAAACCGCTCAAACCTGCACCCCGCAGCCGGTTGAAATTCATCATTGGCGGCCTGCTAATCATTTCTGCAGTCGTCTATTTGATTTTCACCTCCACCAAAGCCAGTGCTCAATACTTCTTAACCGTTGATGAATTGAATCAGAAGAGCGTGGATGTCGGAAAACGGGAAATCCGGGTTTCCGGTGCAGTTATTGGCGATACGATTAAATACGATCCACAAAATTTACTATTAACCTTCGAGGTGGCTCACGTCCCTGGCGATAATGCTGAAATCGAAGCCCAGGGTGGGTTAGCCGAGGTTTTGCACGCGGCAGTCATCGACACTTCGCGCTCGCGCATCCAGGTCGAATATCATGGCGTCATGCCGGACCTGCTGCGGAATGAAGCCCAGGCCATTATGACTGGCCGCATGAATGAAAATGGCGTCTTTGTTGCGCAGGAATTGCTGTTGAAGTGTCCTACCAAATACGAAGATGCAGTTCCTAATCAGGCTGAGGGTGGTTAAGCCGAATTTCACGTACCTTATTGAAGAATTGCCGGGTGCAAGCCACCCGGCTTCCTTAATTTAACTGTTGAATGGAGTGATCATGGTATCGAACTTTGGCTTCGGCGCCCTGGTAATCACGCTGGTTGTTGCAATTTACGGCATTTTCGCGGCTGTGTACGGTGCGCGAAAAAATTCACTGGCCTGGGTTGAGTCCGCGCGTAAAGCGATGCTGTTGACCTTCCCGTTGATTGCGCTGGTAGCTTTGTCGATCATCTACCTGCTCGTCACCGGTGATTATCAGGTGCAATACGTATACAACGTCACCAGCAGCACCATGCCCCTGTACTTGAAAGTCACAGCACTGTGGGGCGGGCAAGCAGGTTCTTTGATCTTTTGGTCATTGCTGCTCTCTGCCTTTGCCTCCGCGGTTACCCTGCGCAAATGGGACCGCGACCGCGAATTTCTGCCCTGGGTGATTGTGGTTGCGCTGGTTACCCTGGTATTCTTCGTTGGCATGAGTACCTTCTTCGAGAATCCGTTTGTGCGCTTCTGGCAAACAGCCGGTGGCAACGAAGCGGTCGCCATGTTCAAGCCAGTGGGCGCCACGGCTCTGGCACCGTTCGACGGTCGCGGGCTGAACCCGCTGCTGCGTCATCCGGGCATGATCATCCACCCACCCATGCTGTACCTGGGCTTTGTTTCCTTTGTCATTCCATTTGCATTTGCCATCGCTGCCCTGGTCACCGGGCGGACGGATGACCGTTGGATTCGGATTACCCGCCGCTGGGCGCTGGTTGCCTGGCTTTTCCTCTCCCTTGGATTGGTTCTCGGCAGTCGTTGGGCATATGATGTGCTCGGTTGGGGCGGCTACTGGGCCTGGGACCCGGTCGAAATCGCGGCGTTTATGCCGTTCCTTTCCGGTACAGCCTTCCTGCACTCTGTGATGATTCAGGAAAAGCGCGGCTTGTTTAAGCGTTGGAATATGGTGTTGATCATTCTGACCTACTCACTGGTCATTTTTGGCACCTTCCTGACGCGGTCGGGTGTGCTCTCCTCGGTACATGCGTTCTCACAGAGCGCTATTGGCCCATTATTCTTTGGATATATCGGCATCACTTTCGCTATTTCCCTGGGTCTGTTGTTGCATCGCTGGAATTCTTTGCGTTCAGACGGGGAAATGCACTCAATGCTCTCACGCGAGGCGTTATTCCTACTCAACAATCTGCTGTTTATGGGCATTCTGGTGGTTTGTTTTTGGGGAGTGATCTTTCCACTGATATCCGAACTGTTCACCGGCCAAAAAGTGACGGTTGGACCACCCTTCTATAAAAGCGCTACCGGTCCATTGTTCGCCGGTTTACTGCTGTTGATGGGCGTGGCACCGCTGTCAGCCTGGGGACACTCAACCGTAAAGACACTTGGCAAGGCCATGTGGAAACCGCTGATCGTCTCGCTGTTTGTTCCGGTGCTTGCTTTTGTGCTGGGCGTGCGGGCTCCTTTGGCCTTCGTGGCTTTCTGGCTGTGCGGTTTTGTGGCATTGATCACCCTGTATGAGTTTTATCGCGGCGTGGCTGCCCGACATCGCAAAAACGGCGAAAACGTCTTCCTGGCGTTGTGGAACCTGGCCGGGCGAAACCGCCGGCGTTATGGCGGATACATTATCCATTTAGGCGTGGTTTTAATGGCGCTAGGTATCATCGGCATCGAGATGTTCCAGACGGATACCCAGGCAACCATCAAACCTGGCGGTCAACTCGCCCTGGGAAACTACTCGATTACATTTGATAAACTTGATATTTTTGACACAGCCGACGGACGCAATGTAGCCCGCGCGGTGGTGTCGGTTGAACGGGACGGAAAACAGCTGGGTCAGCTGTTCCCGCGCCGCGACTACTACTATGATTCACAACAGCCTATGACCATCCCGGGTGTACGCAGCACCATGGAGGATGATCTGTATGTTCTGTTGGTGGATTGGGAGCCAATTTCCTCAACCGGAGTGACTTTCAAGATTTATCACAACCCGCTGGTCAACTGGTTGTGGTTTGGCGGCTTTGTCTTCATCTTTGGCACGTTGGTGGCGGCCTGGCCTGAAAAAGAAACCGAGCCCATCCGGGTACCGGCAGTGAATCGGAAAATGACCACGCCAGGCGTTCAGAGTGCAGATTGATGCGTTGCGGACCAGGCTTATGAACCTCACATTGAAAATACACAACACACTTTCCATCATCGCACTCTTAGCTGTACTACTGGTGACAGGGTTATTGGTTTCCACCGTCCAGGCGCAAAACCCGACACCCACCGATAATGAAGTCAATGCAGTTGCCAAGCAGTTGTACTGTCCAGTTTGCGAGAACATTTCGCTGGATGTATGCCCAACCACAGCGTGCGCACAATGGCGGGCATTGATCCGCGAACAGCTGGCTGCCGGGAAGACCGCTGACGAGATCAAGGAATATTTTGTCGCGAATTACGGTGATCGAGTTTTAGCCACCCCGCCTACCCGCGGTTTCAATTGGCTGGTGTATATTTTGCCGCCGCTCATTTTCCTGGGCGGAGTATACCTGGTCATCCGCGTTCTGCGATCTGTGAAGAGTAAGCCCCCGTCGCAAGCGGCTCAATCACCTGACGAAAAGCCGATAGCCGACCAGAACGACCCTTACTTCGCTCAAATGGAAGCCGAGTTGGAACAGCACCGCAAGCGCGGTGATTAAGGCCTTCCACGCATTTTATTAAGGATGAATGATGACCTCTTTACCCGATGAAATCAAGACCCAGGAACCTGCCCGTCGCTTGCCGACCTGGGTGGTAGGCGTAGCATTTGTCGTTTTGGTTGGATTTTTGGTGGTGGTTGGTCTGGGGCTTCGCCGAGCTCAGTCCGGGCCGATCACTGTAGGCCAGAAAGTACCGCCATTCTCGCTGACAACATTTGGGGGCGACACTTTCAACACCGCCGATCTAGGCGGCAAGGTGATTGTGGTCAACTTCTGGGCATCGTGGTGCAAACCTTGCGAGCAGGAAGCATTCGAGTTGGAGGCTGCCTACCAATCTTATAAAGATGCCGGCGATGTTATTTTCCTGGGCGTCGATTATGTGGACACGGAACCCGAAGCTCTGGGTTTTATCAACAAATTTGGTCTAACCTACGCAAACGGCCCGGATATGCGTACCAAAATTTCCCAAATGTTCCGTATTCAGGGCGTGCCAGAGACATATGTCATCGACCGCGAGGGAAAATTGGCCTACGTGAAGAAAGGTCCGTTCCTGTCGACTTCTGAAATTCAAAATGTGATTGACCAGGTTTTGGACTAATACAATTTTTCGAGGAGCAATGTCCTGATGGATCTAGGTTCGATTATGTTAATTTTGGCGCTAGCCCTGGGGGTTGGAATTTACGTCAGCCTGCCCCTGACAGGTCGCCGCGCCACTGAAAAGTTGGTTGCCGGCAAGAAATCTGCGGACGATGTCGATCACAAGCGCTCAACCCTGTTGGCGGAACGTGATCGGGTACTGACCGCCCTGCAGGAGTTGGATTTCGATCAGGCATTGGGCAAGATCCCGGCTGAGGATTATCCTGAGCAGCGCACCGCATTGATGACTACCGGTGCCTCTGTGTTGCGCCAATTGGACGAAATTGAACCGGCTGATGGCAATGGATCTTCGCCTGAGGACCGGATTGAAAGTGCGGTAGCCCAACGCCGGGGCGAAATTCGCCGCGCAGCCAGCAATGGCAATGATGATTTGGAGCTGGCGATTGCCTCACGCCGTCGCGAGCGCCCGGAAAAAACTGCCGGGTTCTGTCCCAAGTGCGGCAAGCCCGTGCAAAGTTCCGATATTTTCTGTGCTCATTGCGGCACGACCCTGTAATTCATATCCTTTTTCGAGAACATTGTGACCTATATGAAGAGAAACTTCGCCTTTATTCTGTCTGGTTTATTTGTCATTCTGCTGTCCGGTTGCGTTTCGCTGGCATCCGATATTACTCCGCCGCCCAATGCTGAATCGTATTCAGCCAATGAGACGCCGGTTGCGGTCGAATCGGTCTTCCCGATCGTCCCGCCGGATCCAAACAATGGGCAGGCCATCTTTACTGAAAAATGTGCCCCATGCCATGGAGAATTGGGTATGGGCGATGGTCCGCAGAGCGCCAATTTACCGGTTCCCGTAGCGCCGCTGGGCAGTTCTGCCCTGGCAGCTGCTTCGCGACCGGTAGATTGGTATAACATGGTCACCAATGGCAATTTGGAACGCTATATGCCAGGGTTCACCAGCCTGGATGACCGTCAACGCTGGGATGTAGTGGCATATGCGCTTAATTTGTCGCTGTCGCAAGATGCCATCGCCGCGGGCAAGGAAATCTACACCACGGATTGTGTATCCTGTCACGGTGAGCAGGGAACCGGCGGCAGCAATGCGCCGGACTGGCAGGCTGAATCGGGACGTCTGGCGCAGCTTTCTCTGGAAGAAATCGCCGCCGTGACGAAGGATGGCACCGGTGACATGCCGAGCTTCAGTGGCAATCTTTCTGCCACGGACTTGACTGCGGTTGCGCAATACGTGCGCCAGATCAGCTTTGCCACCTCAGCTGAGGTCAGCGCCGTGACACCGGCCCCTGTTATTACAGAAGCGCCGGTCGTCAAAGAGACATCAGTGGGAGGATCTCCCACCTTGATCCCCACGACCAATCAAGAGCCGCTGCCGCAACCTAACGTGCCGGACACTGTTACAACTCCAGCCGGAACACCGGTCTCCGAAGTGCCGACTGAGATTACCGTGACAGGAAAAATCACCGCTGCGGAGGGCATTTCCATCCCTAGCGGTTTGAAGGTTACCCTGGTTGGTTTCGACGCGATGAGTCAGGTTTTTGAAGATCAAGCCGAAGTCAAATCGGATGGCTCGTACGCGTTCAACAATGTGGAGTTTGTCACCGGACGCGCCTTTATGGCGACAATGGATTACAACGGGTTGACCTTTAGCTCTGAGGTGTACCACGGCACCGAAGGTGTGCCAGTAGCATCGATTGATCTGCCGATCCCTTATTACGAAACCACATCGGATTTGTCAGCGCTGCGAGCCGACCGGCTGCACCTGTTCTTCGACTTTACCCGCACTGAAGTTGTGCAAGTGGTGGAACTGTTTATTCTCAACAATACCGGCGACAAAGCGATTGTGTCAACCGATGGCAAAGGCAGCGTGGCATTTGAGTTACCAAATGGCGCCACCAATCTGCAATTCCAGGACAGCACCATCGGCGAACGCTACATCCAGACGGATAAAGGTTTTGCAGATTCGGCTGCCATTTTGCCTGGTCAAGGGACACAGATTCTGTTCGCCTATGACCTACCCTACAGCCGTAAAGCCGATATCGCGGTGCCTCTCCCCGTTCCGGTAGATGCCGCTGTGATTATGGTGCCGGAAGGCAGTGTAAAACTCACCAGCGACCAGTTGCAAAGCACCGGCTCACGCCAGGTGCAAGGTGTCAATCTGGAAATGTTTACTGCTTCCAACCTGCCGGCTGACTCTACGCTGGAGATGACGCTATCCGGTCGAATTTCCTCAACTGCCACAGTTCAAACTGGCAGCTCGACCGGTTTGATCATCGGCGGGGGTGTGTTAGGACTGGCACTGGTCGGTGCCGGGATCTGGCTGTGGCGCCAGAAAAAGCAGGATGATGTGGATGAGGATGAGGAAACCGAGCCTGTTCCTGGCGAGGAATCCAGGGAATCCATCATGGATGCGATCATTACCCTGGACGACCGCTTCCAGGCTGGCGAGTTGTCTGAAGACGCCTATAAGGCTCGCCGCGCAGAACTAAAAGCAAAACTCGTCACGCTCACGAAGTAGGGTCCATATGACCGCGACCATCGAAGTCAGCCAGCTGATCAAAAGGTTTGGGCCGAAAGTCGTGCTCCGCCAGTTGGAATTTCGAGTGGATCAAGGCGAGTTCGTGGCTCTGCTTGGCCCCAACGGTGCTGGCAAGACTACCTTTCTGCGCATACTATCTTCGTTATCTCAACCAACCATGGGCAACGTCAGCGTGGCAGGTTTCACCTTGCCGCACCAGGCTGCCAGCGTTCGCCGCCGGCTGGGAGTGGTCAGTCACCTGCCGCTGTTATACGGTGATCTGAGTGCAGAAGAAAACTTGCTTTTCTATGGTCGCATGTACGCCGTTGACCATCTGGCAACCCGCATGGATGAGGTGTTTGAGCAGGTGGGTTTGACCTTACGCCGCCGCGATCTGGTACGCACTTTTTCGCGCGGCATGCAACAACGGTTGGCAATCGGGCGCGCCATTTTGCACGACCCGGAAGTCCTGCTGCTGGATGAACCGCATACCGGACTGGACCAGGATGCCTGTGACATGCTCGACCGGGCATTACGGCAAGTAGCGGTGCGCGGACGCACCGTGGTGATGACCTCGCATGATCTGGCGCGGGCTGAAGACCTGGCTTCACGCTTTGATGTGCTAAACCGCGGCGTCATTCAAGCCAGCATCAGCAAAACGGATGTTCCCCAGGATGGCCTTTTGGCTTTCTATCGTCAGACGCTGGAAAAATCTCAAACCATTGGTAAATCCCACTCGACTGAGGCCGTACTATGACCGGATTTATGCCATTTATGCGGGCGTTAGGTGCGGTGGTCTGGAAGGATCTACAGGCGGAACGTCGCAGCCGAGAACTAATTTCTGCGATGTTGGTGTTTGCCCTGTTGGTGATTTTTATTTTCAACTTTGCGCTCGAATTGGAAACCACCATTCGAGCGAACGTCACAGCCGGAGTATTATGGGTGACATTCATTTTTGCCGGTCAATTGGGGTTGAACCGTTCAATGGCAGTGGAGAAAGACCGCGGCTGTCTGGACGGGCTCCTTCTGGCGCCGGTCGACCGGGCAGCCATTTACCTTGGCAAAACTCTGGCTAACTGGGTATTTATGCTGCTGGTAGCAGCCATCGTGCTGCCGATTTATTCGGTGCTGTACAATACCAACCTGTTCATCCCAGGACTGGTGCTGGTCATTCTTCTTGGCTCTGAGGGCTATGTGGCGGTTGGTACTTTGCTTTCAACCATGGCGATTCAGGCACGCACCCGGGATATTTTGCTGCCAATATTGCTCTTTCCGGTGGTGATTCCGGTGCTAGTGGCGGCAGTTAAGGCTACCGGTGGGTTTTTACAGGCACTGGATATCAGTGAAATTCAGCCGTGGATCAATATGTTGCTCGTTTATGATGTCGTATTTACCGCTGTCGCCTTTATGGTGTTCGACAGCGTGGTGGAAGAATAACCATTTCCGAATGGAGGATCGAATGAAAGCTAACCCCAAATTATTGACCGTGTTGGATGTCGTCGCGGCAGTGATGTTTGTGACGGCTGTCAGCCTGGTTTTCTTCTATGCACCGCTGGAACGTGTTATGGGATGGGTGCAAAAAGTGTTTTATTTTCACGTGGCTTCCGCCTGGGTTGGCATGCTGGCTTTTGCCGTTGCCGCTGTGAGCGGAGTGGTTTACCTGATCAAAAAGGACGCCAAATATGACCGGGTAGAATTTGCCGCCATAGAGATCGGCATCGTTTTTGCGCTGCTGACCATTGTCACCGGCTCAATTTGGGCGCGCCCGATCTGGAATGCCTGGTGGACCTGGGATCCACGTCTGACCACCGCAACCATTATGGAACTGGTGTACTTTGCTTACCTGATGCTGCGCTCCGGCATCGAAGAGCCCGAAAGACGCGCGCGTTTCGGGGCGGTTTACGCCATTATTGGTTTTCTAAGTGTGCCGCTGACCTTCTTCTCGATCCGGTTGTTCCGCACTATCCATCCGGTGGTGATCGGCAGCAACGACCCGGGTGCTGAAGGCGCCTTCGATATGACCCCCAGGATGCTCCAAACCTTTATGTTCAGCCTGCTGACCTTCTCAGTCGGTTTTGTAACGCTGCTATGGCATCGGGTGCGGCTCGGTGTGCTTGCCGACCGGATCGAGCAGCTCAAGTTGAAGCTGCAATCATAGTAAGCAAGAGAAGCGAGAGGAGATCACAATGGAAGGTCCTGCAAATACCGTAAATTATTTTGTGGCTGGATACTCAGTCATATTTGGCGTTTTGGGTTTCTACCTCATCAGCTTATTCGTCCGCTGGCGCAACTTGAAACAGGATGAAGCCATGCTGATGGAACTGGAAAAGAAAGAATCCCAGGAATAGAACCTATTCTTCAAATAGCCATAACCCAGTCTCTGGCACGCGGAAAAGACGGGTAGCTTTGGCGGAGGTCGGCGCATAGCCGCCTTTCAGCCACAGTCCGGCTTCGATTGCCAGATTGGTCAACTCATGCGGCGTTGAACCCCATTGCAGGTAAAACAAGATCTGCTCCGGGCGCTGCGGATTATCGGTGGTTGTGAGGGCAATTTCGCCATCGGACGATTTTAAGGTACCAAACGTGGCATTTTTAGCGATTACGCTGTCAACCCCGGCTCCACTTCCAGTAGCAATGCGTACAGTCTCCCCAGATGGCACAGTCTCGTCCGGTAGGGCAGAACACTCCTGACCCTGACACAGGAATAAACCGGCCATTTTGCCAGGCTCGCTGGTGAAATTGGTGAGGGCTACCCAACCCTGATCCCCGACGCCGATTTCACGGATGTCGAATGCGCTGACTGTTTCCGGAATCACGCCACCAGGAGTCACCATGATTCCAGGCGTTGGGGTTGCTGCGGTGCAGGCAGCCATCAGGATTGCAGTCGTAACGATGATGAGGGCGGCGAAAGTTTTCATTGAGTGGGCCTAATCCTTCAGTATTGAAATATTTTAATCCTTTTGAACCAGGCGATGGGTATTTCCCATCGCCTGGTTTCTTGCATGTATCTATTGGAACAACGCTCTGCTTATGGCAGCGGGCATCCTCCTCCCGTATCATCGAGATTGTTCCAGGCACTGACCTGGTTGTGGAACGCTTCAAACCCAGCGTCACCACCCTGAACAGCAGCGTACCAGGCATTAACCAGATCCGTCAGAGACGTTGCCGGGAACTCAGCGGGGAAGGCTGATTCGTTGAGGTATGCCGCCACCATGTCACGGGCGGCTTTGACTGCCCAATCACTGCCGCCGCCAGTGCCGACCAGATCCATCATGGTCTTGCCATTCAGGCTGGGGGCAGTGAACGTCGGGAAGAAGGTATTGAACAGTGTGGTGTGGATAAATGGATTGGTTCCGCCATAGATCCATTGCGGGTCATTTAGTGTTTCCCACAATTGTGCGCCAGCGCCACCTTGCCAGAAGCCGGGGGTGCAGCCCTGGTTGGCGATCAGTTCCAGGGAGTGATCATCGGTATCCGTGATATCGTTCGGGAAGTTGGCCGGATGATAATGGACGGTTACCACGTTCACCAGTGGATTCGGGTCGCTGGCTTTGGTGAGGTAATCCGCGGTAAAGTTACAAGAACCGCCGGAGGCGAGCGTAGCGCAGCCGCCGGTCGTTGCTGCAGCGGTCAAGCTGCCGATCACGGTGTCTGTGACACTGTCCAGGATCAGATTGGGACTGTCAGCCGAACTCAGGTTGTTGATTGTGAAGCTATAGGTGACAATTGAACCAATGTTAGCTGAAGTCGGTCCAGTTTTGATGACCTCAACAGCCGGCTGGAACAGATTGGTGGTGTGACTGGCGGTTCCACCCAAAACATTGGGGAACCCTTCCAGCGAACAACTGACTGTGACGGTATTGACCAGCGGATCCGGGTCGCCAACCTGAACTGTCCGGCTGGTGGTAATTGCTGTGTCGCCAAGCGGCAGGACCGCGTTGTAAACGTTGCCAAGCAGGCTGTCGTTGGCTGAACAGGTCATCGCCGGGGTGTCAGCGGAGCTGGTGTTGGAAAGCGTGATGGTGTAATTCACCGAATCCGTCACCTTGGATAGTTCGTCGCCGATCTTTGCTACAGAGAAGGCTGGTTGGAATAGATTGGTTTCATGACTATCTGTTGCTGTAAGGACATTGGGGAAATCGCCCGGGGAACAGGTGAGGGTCACCGTATTGACCAGCGGGTCGGGGTCGCCTGCCTGAACTGTATAGCTTGGCGTCAGAACCGTGTCACCGACGGGAAGCACATCATGGAAGATTTCTCCAAGCAGTGTGTCATTGGCAATGCAGTTCATTGCAGGGGTGTCGCCTGAACTGGTATTCGAAAGAGTGACGGTGTAATCGACAACATCGCCAACTTTCGATAGCGTATCCCCAGTTTTATCGACCGCAACGGCCGGCTGGAACAATTCCACTGAATGGTCATCGCTCGCCGAAAGAACGTTGGGGAACCCGTCTGGAGAACAAGTGAGAGTAACTGTATTGACCAACGGATCGGGGTCGCCTGCTTGAACCGTATAGCTTGGAGTCAAAACGGTATCACCGGCTGGCAGCACGCCATTGAAGATTTCTCCAAGCAGCGTGTCGTTGGCAACGCAGACCATGGCGGGGGAGCCGGCAGAGCTGTTGTTGGATAATGTTACGGTGTAATTCACAGCATCGCCGACCTTGGATAACGCATCCCCGGTCTTGTCAACAGCGATTGCCGGCTGGAACAAATCCACCGAGTGGTCATCGCTGGCGGTAAGGATGTTCGTGAAATCCACTGGGGAACAGGTTAATGTTACGGTATTGACCAGCGGATCGGGGTCACCTGCCTGGACTGTGTAAGATGGGGTAAGCACTGTGTCACCCGGCGGCAACACATCATCGAAGACCGTCCCAAGCAAGGTATCCACAGCCGTACAATTCAGAGCCGGGGTGTCGACGGAGCTGTTATTGGACAATGTGATGGTGTAATTCACCACATCGCTAACCTTTGATGTCAAGGTACCCGTCTTATCGACCGCGATTGCTGGTTGGAACAGATTCACCGTGTGATCGTCGGTGGCTGTCAGCGTATTCGAGAAGCCAGCCGGGGTACAGTTCATCGTCACCGTATTCACCAGTGGGTCAGCATCAGTACCCAGCACAACGCGCGAGGTATTGATCGGGGTGGCTCCCAATGGCAAAACGTCATTGTAGATCGTGCCGAGGATGGAATCCGTCGCCACACAGGTCAATGCCGGAGTGTCGGCAGAACTGTTATTCCAAAGCTGGAAATTGTAATTAACACTATCTCCAACTTTGGATAGTTCATCGCCGGCTTTAACGATGGCGATATCCGGTTGGAACAGATTCACCGAATGGCTGTCGGAAACGGACAGCACATTGGGGAAACCAGCCGGCGAGCAGGTCATGGTGACGGTGTTGACCAGTGGGTCTGGGTCTGCCACGACAACCAGATGGCTTTCGTTGATCACGGTGTCACCTAATGGTAGGACACCGCTGAAAACATTGCCAAACATCGGATCATTGGCCGAACAAGTCATGGCCGGGGTATCGTCTGAACTGTCGTTGGACAACGTGATCACGTAATTAACGGTGTCTCCAACCTTCGAGAGTGTATCGCCAGTTTTATCGACTGATACGACCGGCTGGAACAGATTGACCGAGTGATCGTCTGTGTCCGCCACGGCGATACCGCTCAAGTTGGCTTTGCCGCGATAGGTGATGCTCACCGTGTTGGGCAGTGGATCCGGGTCACCAGCCAGCACTGTCCTTTGCAGTGTGATGGTACAGGATGCTCCGGCTGCCAGGCTAACGCCGCAGGTGTTGGAAACAACATTTGCATTCGCCTGGTCGGCACCATTCACCGTGATGCTGCCGAGCAGGGTGTCACTGATGTCGTCTTTGTAAAGGGTGATCGAGCCGGTATTGGTGATGGTGACGGTGTAATCCACCGGATCGCCCACCTTTGACAGCGTATCACCGGTTTTATCGACTGCCACGCTGCACAGGTCAAATTCACCCAGGACAAAGTCCTTTAAGCGCGAGTCAAAAGGCGTCGAGGAACGGGTCTCCGCCATGAAACCGGTGAAACAGCCGGCATCCGGGATTAAACGAGTGATGTTGATGCCGCCCTCGAAGAAGGCGCTGATGGGGAAAGTACCAGCGGAACCTTCATTGGCCTTGGGCGTATACGGCCAGGGTGATACGACTGGGGACCGGTTGACCGTAGCACAGGCTACATCATCGGCTGGAGATGTTGGCGGTCCAAGGCAGTCTGCCACGGTAAGGACATTCTGCAAAGCTCCTCCGACCCATTTATAAACGGCGATACTTGAGATTACACCGCCATTGGTGAAGTTACTCTGCACCAGCACGTCATTGTCGAAGTGAACACCATTGAATTTGAAACCGCCCTGGGAAGCCACGTTGGATAGTCCGAAGGTGGGATCCTGCAGGAACCAGAAACCGACCTGGGCGGAACCGGCCACAGAGAAGCGGTCCAGACCGTAATAGACGATGGTATCTCCCGTATTTGTGTTGCCCGTATCCGTCTTACTGGTGTACGCGGCTGCATAAGCGTTGGTGATATCGTCCTTATCCAGCGGTTCGCCCGGTTTCCATAGCCAGGAAGAGATATTTAAATCATCCTTCGAACCGCCGCCCTGGAATTGGGTGCCTCCGTTGGCGCCAATGTCTGGCAAGATGCCAGTGAACGTATCCGCATTGCCACCATTATTGGCACCACTGGCATAGAGTGTCGCCCAATCATCTGGCAATGCTGCCCCACCAGGATCTTGCGGGTTGCGATCTAGTTCAAACAAGCCTAAATCGTGGACAGCAAAGACATTCGAGACCAGCCCGAGCACCAGGCTCAAACCCATGAATGCCGCTATCCCGATCAGTCGTAGCTTTTTTGTGTGCATACTATTTTCTCCTGTCGGTCAATCTAAGAAAGGACAACAGGGATAATTATTAATGACGATCGGCTAAAATGATTGATCCCCTGGAATGATGTTCGTAACCTGAACTATTCACTTATTCTGATCACCACCTTTCACTGGCATACGAGCTGCCACCGTACAATAAAAAAACCGACCCGATAATTGGGCCGGTTTCGCTAGTAGCTCCCCAGAGTTGTTCCCATCTACGATAACGAAGATGGGAAAGCGACCGTTTAAGGCTCTGGATCAAGGCTTCCCTGGTTGAAACGGCTTTGCCAGACACGATATACTGTGTTCAAGAGGCAATAGCCCGGGTTATTAATGTGCACATCCTAAAACCGCTAGGAAAACGATCCTGGATTTGTGGATCAATTCGTGGGATTAACTTTCCACCCTTTAAACCATACCGTACGGAAATTGCCCGAATTGTGTATGGTAATGAAGCTATGATTAAATAATTTACGAATTCTATCGATATTATAGCCATAAAAAGAAATTTTGCTATTCGTAGTACTACGTATTTTTTTTTCCATATTACTCGTCGTAATCCCTTCCCGATGGAATCAGGACACAGAGTGTCCCAGGTCGCTGCAAGCGAACATTTTTAACAATACCAACCAGGTTCAGGACAGAACCTATTTCTGCCCCACCCGAGTATAATTGGAAGTATATGCTATGAGCATCGAGGAGCAACACTTGTCTTTCCCCAACCCATTTTTTCGCTGGCGGCCGCATCCCTGGCACGGACTGGAAATCGGACCGAAATCCGCCTAAAGTAGTCCACGCCTACATCGAGATCACTCCCTTTGATCTGGTGAAATACGAGGTAGAAAAGACCACCGGTTACCTCAAAGTTGACCGGCCGCAGCGCAGTTCATCACAACCGCCAACCCTTTACGGCTTTATCCCTCGCACCTACTGCGGTAAACGCATTGGCGAAATGTCGCCGACAGCTGCCCGCGGTGACGGCGATCCCTTGGATATATGCGTCATCAGCGAACGACCGATCACCAAGTCCGAAATCATCTTGAATGCGCGCGTGGTCGGCGGGCTGTTGATGATCGATAACGGCGAAGCGGACGATAAAATTATCGCGGTACTGGCCAACGATAAATTTTGGGAGAACGTCAATGATGTCTCCGAACTCCCTTCGGTGTTAGTGGAACGCCTGCGCCATTACTTCAGCACCTATAAATTGGTTCCTGGCAAGGAATCGATGACCTATATCGAGTCGGTATACGGACACGAACGGGCTGAAGAGGTAATTCTGGCAGCCATGGCTGATTATGATGAGGCTTACGGCAGCTAAGACGCGGGTTGTTGTTTGAGCCAGTTCCGGACCGACGCGGTATGTTCGGCCTCATGCTGCAGGATGAATGAACTCGATCAATTGCGATAAGGTGCCACCTTTGAGCCAGGGGTAGCGAGTTGAATTGTTGAGATCAGCGTCACTTATTTCAGAAATTCGTTCAATTGTCTGGTCGCGGATGGCAGCATAATCGTTCCACACCCGTTCGTAAGGCCGATCTTTAAATTGAGCATACCAGATCTTGTTTTGCTCGTCATCGCTGATGGTTTTGAAGTGAGCAGTGTCCGGCTTGCGTTGGATTTGAGCCATATACAGCAATTTGATGGTCTCCGCCTCCCAAATTAACAGGTGAGACAGCAAATCCTTCACCGACCATTCCCCGGCGGCGCCTGATTGAATCAAAACCTCGATAGGGGCTCCCTCGATTAATGTGAGCATCGTTTCGTGGCTGGTTTCGAGGGCTTCGAGCAAGTCGGATTTTTTCATGGAATTCTCCGGGATAATGAGATGGCTGCGCACGAGTATAACATCGACCGTAAGGTCAACAAAAGGGTTTTGAGGTGATTTTGTGGATGAATTTGTGATCGATCAGAGCGTTTGGCAGCGCGGCTTAACCTTCCCGGCACTCATCGAGGGGATGGATGTCAATCAAGCGGCTATGCGGCGCCGTTATCAGTCGGTGCACCTGACCAGTGGGGAAACTGAACGCCTGGGAGGGCTTTCGGCTCAACGTCGGATTTTAGTATTGACAGAAGAGTGGTGTTCCGATTGCTTGATGAACCTGCCAATTCTGGCGCATTTGGCGGAAGCTACCATGGCAATCGACATTCGCTTTTTTATTCGCAAGGATTGGCCGGATCTGCGGACTTATTTCAACAGCCGGGACATTTACAGCCTTCCGACGGTTCAAATAATGGATGCAAATTTCTCGCCGCTGGGTGTTTGGGTGGAACGACCGCAGGCAGCTCATCAGTCCCTGGCGGATTGGAAAACGAACCATCCTGAAGTAGAGCGCACCCGCCGCCGGGCTGATTTGACCTCGGACCAGAAGCGTGAAATGCTGCGGGCTGCCAACGAACATCTGCTGGTTGAGATGGAGGGTTGGTATGACCGGAGCTTACAATCCGAGACCGTACGCGAAGTCACCGAAGTGCTGGAAGCGCTGGAGAAGGATCCCCAAGGCGTTTAAACCTGCGCGAAATGCTCTTGCTCCACCTGCTGCCAGGTCTCTTTTTCATTTACGTTAATCGATGCACCCATCAAGGGCATAATTGAGCGAATTTCTTCAGCCATACGCTGGGTAAGTCGGCGCAGGCTGAAATGAGCGTTTGAGGCGCTGCGCAGCGACAATAAATGCAGCGCTGAGCGGAAATTGAACTGCACCAACACACGGCGGTTGTAGGCATTGGGCACCAGATAGCTGGCTACTGCCGGATTCCAGGCTGCCACCTGTTCGTAGGCATCGGAGGCAAGCTGCATCGCATTACGGTAATGTTCCTCCAAACCGGCAGTGACGATGCGGCGCGGCATGGCGTAACCCAAATGGGTTGTGAGGCGTTGCGGCGTCTGAGTCATCATACGGTGGCGTTTAAGTTCGAAATAGCCGCCCTGGTCGAGCATCAGATCGAAGGTGAAGTTGGCATACTCCAACTCGCGCAGAGGGATGACGAATTTATCCATCCCGGCGAGAATTTCTTGGGCCAGCCGCTGGCGGTTTGCCAGTGAGAGTGCTCGAACCGCGCTCATGGTATGCGCATAGTCATCCATACCAAAGCGGTAGAGGGAGGCTGCTAGCACCCGGTTCTCGAGGTCACTGGTCGTAATCCACCAACTGACACCAATCGCCGCGCACAGCTATCGCCCGGTAGGAAATCCACCGCGCTCTGGGTAAGCATCTGCTGCGCGTTTTCCAGGTAGGGGATTGGGTTGGCATATTTGATCAGGGTTGGGGTATTCTCCTGTCCTACCCGTTTCAGCTCGCGGCCGAGCGATTGTACCTCGAGTAACGGGTGCGACAGCATCTTGGAAATCGAATGTTCCAGAGCCCGCGCATTAATGGTCATGCCAACATTGGCCAGGGCAGCTGCCGGTAGATAAAAGCGGCAAATGTCCACATAGCGCGAACGAATGCGGCGTTCCCATGCCCCATCACTTTCACCTTCCTCGCGCGGGTGCTCCTGTTCAATCACCGCCTTGACCGCGGGCAGTGCTTCCTGGTAATGGCGGAATAACGCTTCCACAGTCGCAGCCAAATACCGATTTGAGTGGATGGTCTTCCAGCTCGGCTGGTGAATGAAAATCCTGCGGAGTCCACTTTTGATAGCGGGTGGATTTTTCGGTATAGGAAGCCAGGCGGCAGGATTCGAGGGCTTCTACAGCCAGGCGCGAGCAATTCTCCACCGCAATATGCAGCACAGCGTGCTCCGCCACCGAGGAGTGTCCATACCCTACTACCCATTTTTCATGGAATTGGGCACTCTTTTCGTCGTTCAGCTCGGCTGCAATCTCGCGAAAACTCTCGGGCGAGCGGGATGTCTTGGCAAAAGTTACCGCGATGGTCTCAGGACTCAGATTTTTGGGGTCCAACAGGTAAACCTGGGTTTCAGCGCTCATATTCCAATACCTCCAAAGATTTTTGCGTATCGCGGTGCATTTGCTCAATTAATCCATCAATTGTTGTGAACCGTAACTCCGGGCGCAGGTAAGCGGCAAATTCAAGATCGACGGTTTTTCCATAGATATCGCCGGCGAAATCGATGACGTAGGCTTCCAAAAGCGGCGTCACAGGTACGGGATCGAAGGTTGGTCGAATTCCTAGATTGCTAACCGAAGCATATCGCACGCCATCGATCCAGGTCCAGGTGGCGTAAACGCCATTGGCTGGCATGACGCGTTCATTCCAGTACTCCAGGTTGGCAGTCGGAAAACCAAGGTCAGTGCCCCGCCCATCGCCGTGGACGACTTTACCTGACACTTTATAATTTCGTCCCAATAATTTGGCAGCGTCCTGCACCTCGCCAGCGCGAATGAGACGCCGGATCTGGCTGGATGAGACCGGTATACTTCCCGATTTGACCGGGTCAATGACCTGAAGCGCGTATCCCAGGGATTGACCAATTTCCCGTAGCCGGTCGACATTTCCTTCCCGACCACGCCCCAATGCAAAATCATATCCCACCAGAAGGTGGCGCACCCCCAGGTGTTCACAAAGCAGCTGCATAAATTCCAACGCGCTGAGTGCTGCCAGTTCGTGTGTGAAGGGGATGGTCACCACGACATCCACACCCTGCTCGCCGAGCAACTCAGCCCGTTCTTCTGGGGTGCTCAGGTAACCGCCACTGGCCCCCTTGCCCAAAACCACGGCTGGATGTGGAAAAAATGTTATCACGACCGCCGGCTGATGATGTGCATGTGCCTGACGGGTCAGTTGTTTGAGAATTTGCTGGTGACCGAGGTGTACACCGTCGAACGACCCGATCGTAATCCAGGCGTCAGTCAGTTGCACCGGGTCGAGGGATTGGAAATGCTGCATAAAATTCCCGAGGTTCTAGATTTGGTTGACTAATCGTAAACCATGCATGATTTTAATCGATAACCAGGGTATCCCTGGCATTAAAAATGCCGGATTTATTCCGGCATTTTACTTCGTAGCATTGTCCAGCCTAATTAAATACTTTCTTGGGCTGCCATTCATTGCTGGCGGGGTCGAATTCCAGCAGAGCCACCAGTTCGCCGTCCAGGCTGATGCCGCGCGCCATTTTCCCGACGCCGGCTTCACCCGGTACCCGGTGACCGTGACGAATTGCATCCACATTGGCCTCGGTCAATTCTATCGAAGGCCAATCTGAAAGCGCTTCGGCGGCTGGGATGACATATTGGTACCAGGAACCGTCGTCAAAGCTTTCGCGCAGTTTTCGCAGCGGTACAGCGTCGCGTAGTGTGAACCGTCCGGATTTGGTACGCCGCAGTCCCACCAGATGCGCTCCACACCCCAGCATTTTGCCGAGGTCGTTGGCTAAAGAGCGGATGTAGGTACCCGACGAGCAATACACATCAACAACTGCTTCCGGCGGTGCCCATTCCAGTAATTCCAGGCTGTAAACGTTTATTTTCCGTGGTTGGAGGTCAAATTCCTCGCCCTCACGTGCCATCTCATAGGCTTTGCGCCCTTTGATTTTGATGGCGGAATATGGCGGTGGCACTTGCTCGATTTCGCCCACAAATTGCTGCAGGGTTTCCTCGAATTGCGCCTCCGTGATATTGTCCACCGGGTTAGTGGTCAACACGCGACCATCCGCGTCATAGGTGTCAGTCGTTTTTCCAAGCAGGATCACCGCCTGGTAGCGCTTGTCGGAGGCTGAAACATATTCACTTAACCGCACAGCGGGTCCAAGTAAAACGACCAATACACCGGATGCCCGTGGGTCAAGTGTGCCGGTATGCCCGGCCCGGCGAATGTAGGTGCCGCGCCGGATAATTTGCACAACTTCGTGCGAGGTCAACCCTACCGGTTTGTCAACCACGAGGACCCCGGAAATCGAGTTGATGAACTCTTCAGTCAATTCCATTTCTCCCCTTTCGCAGCTAAGCAGCGAAATTTGTGTTACTCGGAAATCTACCCCTTAAAGGTGAACCGGATGATTAATGATTATTGCCATTGAGCAACAATTTTTCGGTTGCGGCAATTACAGCGGTCTGGACTTCCTCGAGCGTACCAGGGATTTCAGCCCCGGCAGCTGCAGCATGCCCACCCCCGCCGAACTGCGCAGCGAGATTGGAAACGTCCCAACCCGGTTGGGAGCGCCAGCTGACCTTAATCAGATCCGGTGAATGTTCGATGAACACAACCGAGATATCCGCATCCGATATGCTGGAGAGAATATCCGTCAGGTCAGCGTCGTCCAAGTTATTATACCCGACCTGTAAACGATCTGTTTCTCGCAAAGTAGCCCATATGAGCCGGTCCTTCTGTTGCAGGGTGGAAAGACCTGCGCCCCAATAACGGGCGGCTTCGATGGAGCGGGATACCAGACCTTGAAAATAGAGGTGCGGCAGGTCTGCACCGCGGTCGACCAGATCGGCAGCTACACGTAATGCATTGGAATTCATATTGGAAGTGCGAAAGCCAATGGTATCCGTCAGTATCCCGGTTAATAGCGCACTGGCGATGTCTTTCGTCAACGGCAAACCCCATTTTGGCAGCGATTCTGCCAAAATAGCCGCTGTCGCTACAGCGTCCGGCACCACCAGGTTAATCAAAGCAAAATGTGTGTTGGTGATGTGGTGGTCGATTTGGATATCGGGTTGGCGCGGGGTGGTCTCACTACCCAATCGGTTTAGATCGCCTGAATCAACGGCAATAAAGGTGTCAAAAGGTTCGGTAACGCGGGTGGTGATTTGTTGACTGCCTGGCAGGTGCATCAAATTGTCTGGCACGCCGTCGCGCACTACCATTTGCACCTTGCGACCGGAATTTTGTAATGAGAGACCCAACCCAAGCAGCGAGCCAATCGCGTCGCCATCCGGGCGCACATGTGCGACGATCAGCACATCTCTAGCAGTGCTGAGGCGTTCGCGAATGGCAGCCTGTATCGCCTCATACATCCTGCTCATCCTCGTCGACTTCGGTTTCTTCGGCTTCCTCCGGTTCTACGGGCGGAGGTATTACCCGGATTTCTGCTAACAGGCGTTCGATCCGGTCAGCTTTTTCCGGGGTTGGATCCCAGTGAAAACGCAGGCGCGGAAAGACCCGCAATTCGATGCTGGCTGCCAGGGAGCGCCGAATGAAGCCACTGGCGCTGTTAAAGCCCTGTAGGGCTTCCTGAGCCCGCTCACTGCCTTCAATTGAAGAGAGATACACTTCCGCGTAGGCTAATTCGCGGTCAACCTTGACGTCGGTGATTGTGATACCGGCGACACGCGGGTCGTGAATTTTACCCAAGACGATCATCTCGGACAGATCCTGCCGAATACGATCGCCAATGCGTTGGAAGTCTTAATTTAGTCGGCATGGCTTTCTTCCTTCACCTATCCGGAGTTACGCGTCAGCGCGCTCCAGAACATAACATTCGATCTGATCGCCAACCTCAAAATCATTATAATTCCGGAAGCCTGCGCCGCACTCGAAACCGTTGCGAACTTCACGCACATCTTCTTTTTCATGTTTCAAAGAAGAGAACTCGCCTTCGAAAACGATGGTGCCGTCGCGGCGTAAGCGCACCTTGGCATTACGGCGGAACTCGCCGCTGGTCACCCGGCAGCCGGCAATGGCGCCGACCTTCGAGATACGGAAGGTGGCTAAAACGACGCCGGTTCCGACAATATTCTCTTTGATTTCGGGCTCGAGCAAGCCTTTCATGGCTTTTTCGATATCCTCAGTCAAGCGATAGATGATATTGTACAAGCGGATTGAAACGCCTTCCGCTTCGGCATTGCGGCGGGCAGAGGCATCTGCCTGGACGTTGAACCCGACCACAATAGCGTGGGATGCGGTCGCCAGCATAATGTCGCTCTCGCTGATGGTGCCAGCTTCGGCATGCAGGATATTGATTTTGATATCGCCTTTACCAAGCTCATTGAGCGAGGAGATGATCGGCTCGAGGGAACCTTGAACGTCAGCTTTGACAATTAAGCGCAACTCATGCGTTTCGCCAGATTGCACCTTGGCGAACAGTTCTTCCAGGGTAGCCTTGGGCGCCGCGGCTGCGCGCTGCTGATGTGCCTGGTTGCGTTCTTCCACCAGTGCTCGGGCTTCGCGTTCCGTGCTAAATTTTAGGAAAATATCACCGGCAGATGGGACCTCGTTCATGCCCATGATCTGAACTGGGGTGGAAGGTCCAGCTTTCTTGAGCTTACGCCCGCGGAAATCGAACATGGCGCGGACGCGTCCATAGGCCCGGCCGGCAACGATAATGTCGCCTGGTTCCAGGGTGCCATTGTAAACCAGCATGTTGGCAACCACACCTTTGGCGCGTTCAACTTTTGCCTCGATCACCGTGCCAAAAACTTTACCTTCCGGGTTGGCTTTGATGTCGACATTATCCGTGACCAATAAAATCGCTTCCAGCAGGTCATCGATACCCTGCTTGAGCTTGGCGGATACTGGCACGACCATGGTATCGCCATCCCAGTCATCCGGAACCAGCCCGTTCTCAGACAACTGCTTTTTTGTGAAATCGGGGTTGGCGTCGGCTCGGTCGACTTTGTTCATAGCCACAATAATCGGCACCCGAGCTGCTTTGGCATGGGCAATGGCTTCCCGCGTCTGCGGCATGACACCGTCATTGGCTGCGACCACCAGCACCACAATATCAGCGCCTTGAGCGCCGCGTGAGCGCATGGAGGTAAAGGCGGCATGACCTGGCGTATCCAGGAATGTGATGAGTCGCCCCTTGTGCTCCACCTGGTACGCACCGATGTGCTGGGTGATACCGCCAGCCTCGCCGCCGGCAACATTGGTGTGCCGAATGGCATCCAACAGGGTGGTCTTACCGTGGTCAACATGACCTAAGATGGTCACGACTGGTGCGCGATCCACCAGGCTTTTTACATCTTCTTTGGCAATCAACTGGCGCCAAAGGGGAACTTCACCGGTTTCTTGTTCTTCGGGAATGTCGTAGATCTCAGATTTGGTTTCAAAACCCATTTCTGATGCCACGACCGATGCCGTATCGAAATCGATCAATTGATTAATATTGGCCATTACCCCATTCGACATCAAAATTTTGATGATCTGGATGGGGCTGGCTTCCATGCGTAGTGCGAGGTCTCGCACCGTAATGCTGCCAGGCAGCTCGATTGTTTTTGACCCGTTATCGCTCATAATCACCTCGTATCCGTTTTTACGTCCCTGAATCCCCAGACGCCGCAATGTTGTCAAAATCCATGACCGGGGGGTGGGCGTCAATGACGATGGCTGACGCAAAGGGTCAAATCAATCGGCACTTCCTGACGTACGTTCGCTCCTGTAACAGGAACGAGGCGGTCAGGCTTCGGTCATAACGTCCGCAGGCAGACTTTCCATAAAATGGTTCAGAACGTCTCGGTCCTGTTCGGTCAATTCAGTTTTTAAGGCATGGGCAAGGGCGCCTTTTATGGCGCTTTCCCAGCAGGATCTTTTATCGTGCACGTAAGCTCCCCGCCCGGCAGCTTTACCTGTCGAGTCGATGGAAACACCTTCCAGGCTGCGTACCACCCGGATCAGATTCCGCTTGGGCATCACCTGCCGACACCCGACGCATGTGCGCTGCGGAATATGTTTCACGCGTTTGGTAGGATTTTTAGACACCTTACTTTCTCAAATCGTACAACCAACCGAATTAGGGTTCCCAGTCCCAACCTTCGCCATCGCGGCGGTGCTTGCGGGTAACGATCGTTTGATCTTTATCCGGATCGTATTCGACCTGAACATGTTTCTTCTTTTTCTTACCCTTCTTCTTGCCTGGGACGCCGCCTTCAGTCTCTTCCTCTTCTTCTTCATCGGAAGCAACTGCAGCCGGTACCGCCTGGCGTAATTCGAAGAGCTTGTCGAAGGGAACCTCTTCCTCTTCAGTTTCTTCAATGGTAACGGCGGGTTCGGTCACGACCGGAGCCACATCGCTCACCACAGGTTCGACTTCTTCGACTGGAGCAACAATGTCGATGGGTGCTACAACCTCAGGTTCGACCATTTCGCTAACCGGGGCAACTTCAATGACCTCTGGAGCCTCTTCCGCGGCAACTTTCGCAGCCTCGACAGCTGCAGCCGCTTCTGTGGCATGACGTTCATCCAGTGCAACCACCATATTGTTAATTTCCTGCAGCGCGCGCGGACCAATGCCATTCAAGCGAAGGATATCATCCGGGCGAACCTTGATCTGTACTGCCATCTCGCCAAGCGTGCTGAATCCAGCCTCTTGCAAAATGTAGGCAACATGCTCAGGCAGCCCGCTGTCCAAAATGCTCAGTTCAAAGGCATCCGCCGGGATCATTGCGCGGGCGGTTTCAATTTCGTCCACGACGGCTTTCTCGACGGCTGGTCGGGCAGTGGCGCGGCGTTCCACCCGGTCGACAAAGCGAATCAGCTGCTCATATTCTTCCGGAGACAGCGGACGCCCTTCGGCTTTGCGGGCTAATTGTTCCTCGACCTTAACCATGGCGTCAGCTTCCTGAACAGCCACGGAAGCCAGGGATTCTTCTTTTTGCAACCGATTGAGCACGTCACTGGCGGCTTCAGGTAGACTCTTGATATCAATGCGCCAGCCGGTTAACTTGGCAGCCAGGCGAGCGTTTTGACCGTCGCGGCCAATGGCCAGGCTGAGTTGATCTTCAGGGACCACCACTGTGGCAGTTTTTCCACCGGTATTGCGGTCATTGAGGTAAACACCATTTACCCGTGCCGGGCTGATGGCTTTGGCGATGAATGCAGCCGGATCGGCGTTCCATTCAATCACATCAATTTTTTCGTCATGCAGTTCGCGCACGATGGCCTGGATACGAACACCGCGGATACCGACACAGGCGCCCACTGGATCGATGCCAGGTTGGGTGGCTGAAACGGCTACCTTGGCGCGTTCACCGGGTTCACGAGCGATGGAACGGATTTCCACAACGCCGTGGTAAATCTCGGGTACTTCGTTTTCCAATAGACGGCGCAGGAAGTTGCGATGTGTGCGTGACAGAATGATCTGCGGGCCACGTGGATTGTCTTTTACTTCGGCAACCAGGGCACGTACGCGTTCATGGATGCGCGGTCGTTCACCGGGGATCAATTCTTTGCGGGGCATGGCGCCTTCAGCCTTCATCTCAAGGCCGACGGTTAACCCCTGGGCATTGACCGCCTGAACGATACCGCTGACGATTTCACCCATCTGCTTGGAATAGAAATCGAGTTGCGCCTGGCGTTCCGCATCACGAATCCGCTGCTGGATCACCTGGCGCGCCGTTTGGGCAGCCACCCGTCCAAAATCGGTGGGTGTGCTTTCGACGATGACCATATCGCCAAGTTGGGCGTTGGGGTCATACGTGCGGGCGACTTCCAGGGTGACTTCAGTCGTTTCTTCCTGGACGGATTCAACGACTTCCTTTTCGGCAAGGATAGTGACTTTGCCGGTTTCGGTATCCACCTTGGATTCGACATGCTGCGCGTTGGACGCGTTGACGGCTCGGCGGTAAGCCGAAACCATCGCCGATTCCAGGGCTTTCAGGATAATATCCCGACCCAGTTGTTTTTCCTCGATGACTTCATTGAAAGCCAGAGTAAATTCGTTCTTCATGCTTGCGCTTTCTCCAGAATATATAGAGCTGTTATATAAGCAGAAAAGTGGGGGGAGGCCCACTTTTCGTTGAACGCGAAATAGGTTGGCTTGCTTACAGGGCTTATTTTAACACAGTCAAGGGTAACATGCAAGGAATCTGTACCGATCTCAAGCTGTTCTGAGGATAATATTTTTGGATCCGATTCCGAAAGAGGAGGGTCATGCTATACTCAGACATTGGGTAAACCATCCTTGGGGAGTTAAACATGGCGGCTGATATGATCTGGTGGCGCGACGGCGTGGTGTATCAAATTTATCCCCGTTCCTTCGCGGACAGTAATGGCGATGGGATCGGCGATTTGGAGGGTATCATCCAGAAACTGGATTACCTGGCCGAGTTGGGCGTGGCAGCTGTCTGGTACTCGCCATTTTTCACCTCACCCGACGTTGATTTTGGCTATGACGTTAGCAACTACAAAGATATCGATCCCCAATACGGTACGCTGGCTGATTTTGACCGCCTGGTAGCTGAATCGCACAAACGGGGCATCAAAGTAATCCTGGATCTGGTGCTTAATCACACCTCGACACAGCATCCCTGGTTTCAGGAATCGCGCAAAGGTAAAGACAACCCCTACTCCAATTGGTACATCTGGCGGGATGCCAGGCCCGATGGCTCCCTGCCGAATAACTGGGAAGCCATTTTTGGCACCCCTGCCTGGGAGTATGACCCGCAGCGCGGTCAGTACTACTACCATATGTTTTTCCCGCAGCAGGCGGACTTGAACTGGCGCAACCCTGATGTACGCAAAGCTTGTCTGGATGTGTTCCGGTTCTGGCTGGACCGCGGTGCTGACGGTTTTCGCCTGGATGTGTTCAGCAACTATTTCAAACATCCGGATCTGCCGGATAACCCACCGGCTATGGGTCTGCGCGCTTTTGACCGTCAAAAGCACGTCTATGACTCAAATCAACCGGAGATGATTCCATTTCTGCGCGAGATGCGCGAATTATTGGATTCCTACCCGGATCGTTATGCCGTCGGCGAAACCTTTTTGGCCACATCGCAAAATGTGGCACAATATACTGCTCCAGGCTTGATTCACGCCGCCTTTGATTTCGAAATGCTGCACGCACACTGGAACCCAGCCAGCTTCCTCAAGGCCATTTTGACGACTGAAGGGGCCATGCACCCGGATTCATGGCCGGTGTATACCCTCAATAATCACGACACTTCCCGCACGGCTTCCCGATATCATTGCGGGGAAAATGACGAGCGTTTGAAGGTCGCTGCTGCCTTGCTGATGACCTTGCGCGGAACGCCATTCATCTATTACGGCGAGGAAATTGGCATGCGCAATATTCAAGTCCCGCGCCGCTATATTCAAGACCGGATTGGCGAAAAATATTGGCCGATATTTGATGGACGGGATAAAAATAGGTCGCCCATGCAATGGAATGCTGGGCCGCACGCCGGGTTCAGTTCCACAAAATCCTGGTTGCCAGTAAATAAAGATCATGGCACGCGTAACGTCGCAGCCCAGCAGGCTGATCCAAAGTCCCTGTTCAATTTTTATCGCCAAATCATTCAGCTGCGCAAAGACCTGCCTGCCCTTTGCCACGGCATCTTTCAACCGGTGACTTTCGAGCCGCGTAAAGTTTTAGCCTATTTGCGTCAGGATCGTGATCAGACAGTGCTGGTGGCATTAAACTTCAGCCGCCGTCCAGTAAGATTAGCTTTAGGTGGCGAAATGCTGCGGCATGACTGGCGCCTGGCGCTCTCCAGCCAGCGAGATAGCCTGCCAGCCGTCCAAAAAGGCGGATACCTGCCCTTACTCGGCGATGAGGCAATGATTTTGGTGGCGAAGTCCTAGTTTATTCTTCTTCGCCAGTGGTTTCTGCCACAGCTTGCAAGTCAAAGGGCACACCGACCTGTTCGCCAGCTTCCCTTAATCCCTTGACCACCTCGACTAACAACGGAACACCTTCCCGGCTGTTGCGTTCGAAGAGCTCGAATTCCTTCTCGCCGTGTATATAAATGCGCTCCTGGCCAACCGCCTTGGGCGCTTCTTTCAATGTGTGGATGAGGGAATCCAGGTCAGACTTGAAGGCAAGCGGATCACGGAAAGCACCGATGTTGACAGCCGCGAAGAAATGCCCGACATTGGCCGGTGCATCCCGTCCTGGCGCGCCAACTTCCGGTCCAAAGGCAGCACCCGACAGTATACCGGAGAAAATGTCCACCATCAGACCCAGCCCATAGCCTTTGTAGCCACGCATCACGTCCGATCCGCCCAATGGCAGCAGCGCGCCGCCTTTGAGCACCTCGGATGGGCTGGTGGTCACAGCGCCAGTTTTGTCCACACCCCAACCCTCCGGAATAGATTCTCCAGCTTTGTCATAGACAGTGATCTTGCCGATCGGTACGATGCTGGTTGCCATGTCCAGCACGTAGGGGCGCTCGTTCAGCGCTGGTGCCGCCACGGCAATGGGATTGGTGCCAATTAAGCGGGTGCGTCCGTAAGTTGGCACAACCAAAGGCTGGGCGTTGGTGAAACTGATACCGATCATGTCATGCGGCAGAGCCATCATGGCATAATAGCCGGCAATTCCGTAATGGTTGCTATTGCGAACGTTGACGAATGCCACACCATTTTGCCGCGCTTTTTCAATGGCTGTCAGCATGGCGTGGTGCGAAACCACCATTCCCAGGCCGTTGCCGCCGTCGATTAAGAGGGTGGATGGAGTTTCTCGGACCGTCTTGAAAGGCGAGGAAGGATCAATCAATCCTTTGAGGATGCGTGACCCATAATAGGAGTGCAGACGGATAATGCCATGCGAACTCACTCCGCGCAGGTCGGCGGAAATAAGGATTTCAGCGGCGCGTTCAGCGTGTGGCTGCGAGACGCCCAGCTTGCGGAAGAAACGGACCATGTAATCGGTCAGGTCATTGGCGCGGTACAGGATGGCAGGCGGCATGATTTACCCCTTCATTGATCGAATTGGATGAAGTAATTATAGCAATAAACATCATTTAGAAAGTTGCCTCCTTGGTTTATTTATCGCAACAAATTTTAATGCCCTTGACACCCATTAAATATTGTATATACTATGTATATCCGTAGAATGGAGGCCTGAGATGACATTAACCCGCATTCAAAAATGGGGAAACAGCTTTGCAGTACGAATCCCCCGGAATTTAATTAACTCTTTGTCGTTAAATTCCAGGGTTGCGCTCGACATTCGTGAAGAAGGGGGCAGGTTGATCCTCACCCCAATTCTGCCAATAAAATATCAACTTTCGGATCTGCTTGCCCAAATAACACCCCAAAATGTCCATGGTGAAGTCGAATTTGGCCATGAGACTGGCAACGAGGTGTGGTAATGGATTTCGTCCCAGACCGCGGTGATATCATTTGGCTCACATTCAACCCGCAAGCTGGGCATGAACAGGCCGGTCGAAGGCCAGCAATGGTTGTTTCACCCGCTTCTTATAATTCCAAAACCAGTCTTGCCTTGGTTTGTCCAGTTACCAGTCAGGTGAAACAATACCCTTTCGAAGTCCAAATACCGGAAGGTTTGGCCATTGTTGGCGTGATCCTGGCCGATCAAGTGAAAAGTCTGGACTGGAAGGCACGACAGGGAGAGAAAATCGATATCCTACCAACCGACACTGTTAATGAAGTAATTGGCAAATTAATGACGTTGATTGAGTAATATTCTGCCAGTAACAAGAAAAATGCCCGGGGTTTTCCCGGGCATTTTGATTAAACATCCAAGTTTCGGACTGTTTTCGCGTGCGTAGTGATAAATCTTGTGCGCGGGGGCACCGCCTCGCCCATGAGCATATCAAACGTACGGTCAGCTGCCGTGGCGTCCTCAATCGAAACGGACAATAATGTCCGATTCTCCGGGTTCATCGTGGTTTCCCATAGCTGTTCCGGGTTCATTTCGCCCAGACCTTTATAGCGCTGCAGCGATGCTTTTTCTGCGGAAGGACCCATTTCCTTAAGCGCCAGGTCTTTTTCTGCCTCGGTGTAGACGTACCTCTTGGTATTTTTGTGAGAAATCAGATACAACGGCGGTTGGGCAATAAATAGATGCCCGCCTTCAATCAAGGATTGCATATACCGGAAGAAGAAGGTCAACAACAGTGTGCGGATGTGACTGCCGTCGACGTCCGCATCGGTCATGATAATCACGCGGCCATAACGCAGCCCGGACAGGTCAAAGCCTTCGCCAATTCCGGTACCCAGTGCCGAAATCAAAGCCTTGACTTCGTTATTCGACAAAATCTTGTCCAAACGGGCGCGTTCGGTGTTGAGGATCTTACCGCGCAGCGGTAAAATCGCCTGGAAATGACGGTCGCGTCCTTGTTTGGCGGACCCACCTGCGGACTCGCCCTCGACGATATACATCTCAGTTTTATTCGGGTCGCGTTCCGAGCAATCCGCCAGTTTACCGGGCAGAGTCAGGCTCTCGAGTGCTGACTTACGGATCACCAGGTCGCGCGCTTTGCGGGCTGCATCTCGAGCGCGGGCGGAGGTCAGACACTTCGAAACAATCGCCCTGGCAGCGGCTGGGTTTTCCTCTAAAAAGGTGGTGAAGTTATCGCCGACAACCTGTTGGACGTAGGTCTGCACCTCTGGGTTCATCAACTTGACCTTGGTCTGCGACTCGAACTGCGGATCGGGGTGTTTGATGGAGACAATGGCCGTCATACCCTCGCGAGTATCGTCTCCGGCAAAGTTGGGATCAGCGTCCTTGAGCAGATTGGTGCGGCGGGCATAGTCGTTAATCACACGGGTGATCGCCGCCCGCAGACCGGTCATATGGGTACCGCCATCTATCGTATTGATGGTGTTGGCAAACGAATAGACCGACTCGGAGTAGGCGTCGGTATATTGCACAGCCACTTCGACACCGATGTTATCGATATCACGTTCGGCGAAGAATACGGGATGCAGCGTCTCACGATTGCGGTTGAGATAACGCACAAATGAAACAATCCCGCCTTCAAAGTAAAAAGTCATTTCCCGCTGAGCGCGTTCATCGACTAATTTGATCTGCACTTTGCGCGTGACAAAAGCCATTTCGCGAAAGCGTTGGACAAGCGTTTCGAATTTAAAATCGATATCTTCTGTAAAAATTTCCTTATCGAAGCGGAAACTGGTGATCGTACCGGTTAAATCGGGATCACAATTGCCTATTTGTTTTACTGCTTCCTGGGGGATGCCGCGTATGTAGCGTTGGGAAAACAGCTTGCCTTCACGGCATACTCGCACTTCACACCATTCCGACAGCGCATTGACAGCCGAAACGCCTACGCCGTGTAAACCACCAGAAACTTTATAACTGGACCCACCAAATTTACCACCCGCGTGCAGAGTGGTCATGACGACTTCCAGTGCTGATTTCTTTTTTTGAGGATGAATATCGACTGGGATGCCGCGTCCATTATCCTGAACGGTTACCGAACTGTCCGGATGGATGGTGATATTGATTTTGTCACATACTCCAGCCAGGGCTTCATCGATGGAGTTGTCGACTACTTCATAAACCAGGTGGTGCAGCGCTTTAATATCCGTGCCACCGACATACATACCAGGGCGGCGGCGGACGGCTTCCAGACCTTCCAATACTTGAATATCTTTGGCGCCGTAAGACGAAAGGTTTACCGGTTGAACCACTTATACCTCCTGGATAATGAAGACACCATCAGACCAAATGTGTGGTGCTGGGTGTTCAGGTTGTTGATCAGGTTTTAATTTCCTGCGGGCGAACTGGCAGTGAATTTTCTGCCATCCAGCGCAGGCCACTGCGGAAATAAATAAAACTGGAAGCAAAAACAGCAGACAGGATGAAAGCATGACCCAGGATGCCGATCAGCGTCATCCAAGAACTGGTGGGCGGGACGCGCCAGAGCACATCCATCCCTTGCGATATGACCAACCCTACGATCAAAAAGATTCCGGTGCCAGGCAGGAAGCTGCGCACCAATCGAACGCTGGTCATTGCGGATACCGCCAGCCCAGATTTGCCGGAAAAGATTGCGTGTGGGGTGAATACCAGCGGCAGAAGCATCCAAATTAACAGAAAGCCGGCAGCTAACATGGCAAAATCACCCAACCCAGGACTAATCAGTGCCATGACCGAAATGAGCATCAAAGCTGGAATAGTGATAATGAGCAACCCCACCACCAGACTCAGCGTGAGTGCAAACGCATACAGGAACTTTTTTGCAAAGAACGTAAACTCGAACTTACCAGGTTCTTCCGCCGTGGCGCGAGCTATCATCCAAAAATAAAGGCATCCAGCCGCAAAACCCACCAATATTACCGCCAGCCAGATGGCGAAGGCCGATCCAACCGTTGGTACCTCAATCATCGTGGCAGGTCCGAGTGGGGTAGATTCGGTAAGCGCGGAAGCCATCAGGCTCGGTACGCCAATAGGTAAAGTGCGAATCGTGCCCAGCAAGTTGAACTTGACCAAAATTTGGTTCCAGGCATCACTGATGGTGGTCATTTGGCTGGCAACCTGGGGTGTATTGATCGTCTGCAACAGGCGGATCGTATCGTCGAGGATCGGTTTGAATGCCTGGCGAATTCTTACCTGCGGCCCCAACCAAAGAAACAAATCGACGAGCACGGGCAACACCAGCAACAATAGATTGTTGGCTACAACATTAAACCCCGCGATGATCGCGTTCATCATGCGCGGGGGAGCGCCGGAACTCAAATTGCGATTTTCCATAGACACCCTAATTTTACCATATCTGGCCGTTGCCTGCCGCTGCTGGCAGCCTCGCCTGGCTGACCGACGACGGCTGGATGGCGAGCAAAACCAGCGAAAAATCAAGGTGCGAGGTAAAATTCCAGCATGCAAGCGCGTCAAAATCTTCCGGATACAAACCGCCTGAGTGTCATCACGGCCACCATATTTTTGGCGTATGCGCTCATCCCATTTGTCAATTTACCCAGCCGGCTAGTAAGCCTGCAGTTGCCTGGATTCCTGTTTCAGGTGGAACTCAATTTTGGCACGATTGTCTCTATCTTAGTGGCGATACTGGCGGCTGCGGGAACAGATTGGTTAATTCAGGGCCACCCGACTGCTGCCGGGTCAGCACGTCTGCCTAACTGGCTGCTTCCGGCTTTAACCGCCTGGGCTATTGGGGTGCCTTTGACCTCCCTGGAAGTTGGCGTTCGGTGGTGGGTAGTATTTGCCCTGGGCGGCTTGCTGTTCGTCTTGGTATTGCTAGCTGAATATATTGTGGTTGATTCAGATGACGACCGTTTTGCACCAGCCAGTGTCGGGTTGATCGCTGTTTCATTCGCTTTGTACCTGGTGCTTGCCATTTCTGTCAAAGGAGCGTCCTTGCGGCTCTATGCAGTGTTATTTGCCGTGGCTCCGACTGTATTTCTGATCTCGCTGCGCACACTTTTCCTGCGGTGCGGAGAGAAATGGTTCTACGGCTGGGCTTTTGGCATCATGTTGGTAATCGGTCAAGTGGCGGTTGGGCTGCATTACCTGCCCCTCAGCCCGCTGCGTTTTGGTCTGATTCTGGTCGGTTTGACGTACGCATTGACCAGTCTTGCCAGCGGGATTGAAGACCCGCGCGCCGGGAAAATCATCTGGATTGAGCCGGTTGTCATGCTGGTAATCCTTTGGGGGATCGCTTTCCTGGTGCGAGCCTGATTGTGACAGTATTAATTCTTTCCCGCCAGCACATGCAGAAAATGGAAGACCACGTCAAGGCCTGTAATCCAGAAGAGGGATGCGGTCTGTTGGCTGGAACTGGAAACCGGGTTGAACTTACAATTCCGATAACCAATCAATTGCATTCCGCTGTGCGGTACAATATGGAGCCGAACGAGTTGGTTCGAGCTTTCTATGATCTTGAAAGTCGTGGACTGGAATTGCAGGCCAGTTTTCACTCACATCCCGCTGGACCAGACGTCCCCTCAGAAACAGATATTTCTGAATTTGGTTATCCTGGTACATTCATGTTAATCTGGAGCCAGGCAGACCGACGCTGGACAGTCCAGGGCTTCGAGATTACAGCTGGTGGTATTATTGAAATTGGGTTGCAGATCGTGGATTAACAGCAACCAATACTGGTATGAGGTGTTGCTTAAAATGTTTGGAGGAACCTTATGAGTGAATTGTGGAAAACATTAATGGTATTGGGCCTGTCGTACGTGGCGGGATCGATTCCATTCGGATTACTGGTGGTCTGGATCTTTAATGGTAAAGATATCCGTTCCATTGAAAGTGGCCGAACAGGCGGTACCAATGCTATGCGGGCAGCCGGCTTCGTGGCCGGGTTTTTGACCGCCGGTTTGGACGTGCTTAAAGGCGTTGCCACCGGCTGGATCGTGGCCTGGTTAATGCCTGGCACTCCCTGGCTCAGTGTAGCAGCGGCGCTCATGGCAATTTTGGGTCACAATTACTCGATCTTCCTCATTGAAGAAAAAATCGGTGGCGGCATTCGGCTGCGCGGCGGAGCAGGTGGTGCACCCGCAGTCGGCGGGGCAATTGCCCTTTGGCCCCCCAGCGCTTTGATCATACTGCCGTTGGCAGCAATGGTTTACATCTTCATTGGATACGCCTCCGTCACCACGATGTCTATTGCGGTCTTTGCCGGAATCGTTTTCGGTGTGCGGGCAGCCCAAGGGCTAGGTCCCTGGACCTATGTCTGGTACGGTGTGGCAGCACTGTTGATCGTCATGTGGGCTTTGCGGCCGAATCTGGCACGTTTGATCGCCGGTACCGAAAGGGTGGTGGGCCTGCGGGCTTACTGGAAAAGACAACAGGACAAGGAAAACCTGGAAAAGGCCTCGGTAGCACGGCCTTCCAAACAGCGTCATCAAGAAAGTGGAATTTAGTCATCCGGCAGAAAATGAAAAGGCACCCAATGGATGCCTTTTTTTTATCGATTTTACAATAACAAACGGTCAGACTTCGGCTACCAAAGTCTCTTCCGCAGCTGTATTTTTGTATAGATAACGCACATTGCGCTTATGCAGGTCGTCGGCAATGCCGCCTAGTAAGACCCGACTCTTGCCACAGGATTCAATATCGATAGCTGCCAGGGCTTCGAGTGGATTTTTCCGGCGCGCTGCAGCTCGGACACCTTTACGGACATTGGCGATATATGCCAGGTTATCTCGTACCGCATCGTCAATTTCGCCCCGCAAAATAATATCGCCGTGACCCTGGATGATGTTCTCCAGCCCCATTTTGCCAATGGCTTTAAGGGTATTGTTCATCACATCCGGATTGCCGTCCACCATATAGGGCAGGGGCAGGAAAGCGTCACCGGCGAACAACACCCGGTCCTCCTCCACCAAAATGGAGATTCCATCCGCGCTGTGACCGGGGGTGTGCAAGAATACCAGGTTTTTCTTTCCAGTACGCAGGGTCAAGTTGCCGTCATCGAAGGTTAAATGTGGATAGACCAATTTCACCTGACGAAAAGAAGCATTCTGTCGGCGGGCTGCTTCCAATGAAGCCGGTCCCCGCACCTCCATTAATTCACGGCACAAGGCATGAGAAACGATGGTGGCGCCGGGAAAGAAACAATTGCCCCAGGTATGGTCGGCATGATAATGGGTGTTAACCACATACCGCACCGGCACGCCAAGTTGTTCTTCGATGAATGAACGCATCGCCAGGGTTTCTTCAGGTGTTGCCAGCGTATCAATCACTACCGCCCATTGCGGACCGGTGATAGCCCCCGCAGTTACTTGAGCATATACTTCGCTTTGAAACCAATAGACGTTTTCAGAAACACGTTCACGATGCATAGAAATTTCCCTGAGAAATCAAAGGTAGTTATGGCAGGCTTGCAATAAATTTCAGTTGTGCCCCGCTAGCCACTAACGGTATAGAATAGCATAAATAAAATGAAAAGTCAAAAAACGCAAAATAATTAACAGCCATGGATTCAGTAACTCCTTGGCTGTTCTTTTTCGCTTAAATTACTTATATCTGGATATCTTCTTCAAACGGATCCGGATTTTCGGGAGAAAGTAGAGGGAATTTGAGCAGCCCGCGTTTTCGCAGAAATACCGCTGCCACGCCAAGGGTGGACAGTTCTAAGCCGAGTAACCCCAATATCCACGGCCAATTTCGCAGACCGAAATTCAAAATACTCGGTGGTTCTTGACCGTCGCCCCCACCCGTAGGCACTGAAATGACATTAATGGTCAACCCGGTTGTAGGGGTGCGGGTCGCCTCGATGGTTGGGTTACTGGCAATTGCTGTTCCATCCCAAGCCAGGGTTTCATCCACGGTAGGCGACGCGGTAGGCAGCCCAATTATTTCCAGGGTTGAAGTGGAGAAGACAGTTGGTGATTGGTTCGGCAACAGGGTGTTGTTCACCTGGGCAGTGGAAGTTTTGGCGCCCGGGAACAACGTCCAGGTGGGTGTAACGGTTCGAGTCCGAAATGGAGTACGAGTAGGTGCCGGAGTGGGCGATTTGAATACATAAAAAGTTGCATAGCGAATGGGCGTACGGGTGCGGGTTGGCAACTTGGTCAGTGTTATCGTCCGGGTCGACGTAGATGTTTTGGAACCGGTAGGCGTGGGGGTTGGGCCAGTAGGTGTGATTGTGCCGGTGACGGTCACCGTACGAGTGGGGGTCAGCGTTTGAGTGATTGTAGGGGTAGGTTGACCAATGGTGGTATTGATCACATTTGAGAAAGTAGAGCCCTGACTGCTGCTGACAATTTCCAGCTGGTAATAATAGGTGACGTTATTGGTTAACCCGGTGTCGATGTATTCATAATTGGCGCCGCTGGTGCTGGTGCCGCGTTGGGGTATAAAGTTACTGAGTCGGGCAAACGGTCCGGCGGCAACCAGACTTCTCAGTACATAAAAACCGGAGGTATTGACCTCGCTGGCAGTCGTCCATTGGATGGATGCCTGCAACGTTCCCGGAACAGCTTCGAAGCGGGTTATGACAACCGACGATGTCTGAGACAGCAATCCAACGACGAATGGGGTGAAATTCAGATCAGTGAGATAATCCGGCCGACCTGAGGCGTCAATTTGCACCTGAATCTCTTTGGCAGCAGTATCGCAGGTTGGGGTTTGACCGGTGGCACCGGTTGTATTCCAGCCGCTGGGCGCGGTCAATGAAGGCGAATACCACCATAACGGAAATTTGGTTGCATCCGTACCAGCGCAATATGCGGCTGATTCCACTGTAGTCGTGCATCCTGAGGTCCGGTCGTAACGCAGAGACAGGTTCAATTGATTGGATGGTACGGCACCGTTCTCCAGATAAGACATCATAATAATTCGAGCAGGCGATCAGGCTGCCCGGCGTCCCGCCAGTAAAGGGCACATTTTCCGGCGCGCCGGCGCCGTGATTGACGATGTTCAAAGCATAATCCGCACCGTCATTGGAGCGCTGGTAGCTGATCAGGCCGTTGAAGCTGGATTGTTTGCCAGTTGTGACGGTTACCCGTTCCCCTTGGACACCCGGTTCACCGCTGCGCGCCAGAATAGGTGCTCCCAACCTTTTAGCATCGTTGGCACCGCATTGATTGGTGGCGCTGCTGCTGGTGATGCCAGCGCCCCAAAAATTGTGATCTGCGTTTCCTGCCAGCCCGCAATCCACCTGAACACCGGTCCGATTGTTAAATAAATTGTTGCCAGTCACTTGCATGGCAGCGCCGCCAGGTACGCGAAACACCGCATAACCCGCATTATTTAACACCTGGCTGAAGCGCAGGGTGACCACACCTGTATTATTGGCAATTTTGAGCGCATCATTCCCCGCAACCAAATCAACGCTCTCAATGAGAACATCTTGTGGACTATCGATGATGACCAGATCGCGGTTGGGGGCGGTACAAGTACCGTCGGTGATGGTCAATGATCGCAGGCTGCCGCCCGTTGTCCAACGCAGGAGCGGCTCGGTGCAGATGGCCCCCAGGTAGGTGATGCGCGAATCATTCACACCTTGAATGGTGAGCGGTTTATCCACTACCACGGTATTGCTTTTAACAGCATAGCTGCCCAACACCGTAATACTGGCAGGCTGGGAGTCAATGGCATCCTTGAGACCGGTGCCAAATCCGCCGACCGAATCCCCGCCCGAATTCAAGTAGCAGGGAGAAAACCCGCCGCAGGCGGCGGCGTCATTGGCAGCAAACACTGCGGAATTGGCAGCCACGACACCTATCGACGCGAAACTTTGGTCAGATTGAACCCAACCGCTGCCAGCGATCTGTTGGAATACCCGCAGTAAGGCTGAGCCGCTGGTCGTGGCTGTCCGGTCGATACGAAACCCCA
>CAVRKN010000025.1:0-100839 GCA_963721535.1 uncultured Chloroflexia bacterium | reverse complement strand
TGGCGCGGATGAGAGTTTGCGAGCCCGGGTTGTAATGATAATTTTCCAGATCCAGCGCCTCATCATAAATCTGTGGCGCATTTTACCCAGGGCGGTGCGTTCCACATAAACCAGACCGGTGTGCGTGTCCAACAAATCCTGGTGGAACGTATTCGCGCATCTTCTGCTGTGATAACTGAACGCGCTCGGTCTCGTCGGGAGTGCCAAGGAATACTTCGGGCAAAACCAGGTCATAGGTCGATGGCGCAGTACGAACAATGTCAGCGACTTCTCGCCAGCATCCGGCTGCGAGGTGAACTGGTCAGGGCGATGGTTGCCCATTACGCAATCAGGGCTTCTTGGAAGAAGGATGTTGCGCACCGGGACGCCAACATGGGAAATTACGCATGGAAACTCGCTCCGATGATCCGACGACAGGGTCTGATAACTCCATTGTAGCAAACTCAGGGTCGCCTGCGACCTTTTCTTCATAATGAAAGTATGAATGTGTCAGCCAGAAGAGGATGATCAGCACAAAAAACCGTCGTGGAACTCACAAGACGGGGATAGTTGATATTTGATAAATCGAAAACCGAATCGCCCGAGCATATAGGCGAAGCCAACGGTTCTGGAACCGCGTGGGCGCCGATTACCGGACTGACTGGGGGTGAGGAAGATGAATGATCGTGCCGGTGGCGGGAGGCGATCATGGCTTTGTAGGTGATCGGCTTCGGTGGCGGCATCGGCATGCAGGACCGAAGGTGTAAGACGGTCTGCCAACGTTTCGACCGAGCACGTTGGTCACCCGACCGCAGGGTTGGCCATGGTCGGATATTCTCCTTGGCACCACCTCACCGTCATTGACAAACAAAATTGGTCTCACCCAGGGGTGCGAAGGAAGGCTGCTGTGCGACCGATTGGCTGTGCGGTGGAGGAGTTTCAGTGTGCTGACACAAAGAAAACGCTGGACGCTCCGCGATGGCTCTTTGGCCAAACTGATGACTGTTCGAGAAGCATCTCGCTGGCGGCTGCGAGCTGCGACCAGGACTGGAAACCGTCCCATGGACGGACCTCATAGAATCGATCGAGCGCAATTCGATCAGGCCGACGGTATTCTTTCGCCTGATGGCCGAATCCAGCGTACCGGAGAGTTTTGAGGAAATATGGACGCTGACAATATCGTAGCCTTGATCCAATAATTCGGTATAAACCCGTTGGAAAGCCGCCGGCGAAGGTTGAGAACTGCTCGGCATCACTTTGGCGGTCTTCAGCCGGGTGTAAAACTCCAGCGGAGTTATATCCAGACCGTCCCGGTAGGTATCTCCTGCCCAAATCAATTGCAAGGGAATGACATGAATTGACACATTGGCTGACTAATTCATCGGGGAGATTGGATGTGCTATCGGTCACGATGGCGATTTTGGACAATGAAGCCTCCTACGGCAGGAACGATGGGGGGTCTGTCGCAATAATCAAGCTTTCTACCCGAATCACGCGTATAAGTTACGCATATTAGCCGTGAACATCATTTAGGTGGTTTCCTGAACAGGTTTTCTTACTCCCCTTGACCGTTGGATTATTCCCGACTAAAATAATTGGCCTGGTTACGCCCCGGACAGGGGTGTCCGTTTTATGCATTAAGGCTGATTGCGTTTGAATCGCTGACCCAAAGATTAGAGCAGGTCTTCAGCAACTACGCCGGCGCGGTAAGCTCTCCGAGCAGGATGTTGATGCTGCCATGCGCGAAGTCCGCCTGGCGCTGCTGGAAGCGGATGTGCATTACAGCGTGGTCAAAGACTTCGTGGCGCGGGTGGGAACGTTCCATCGGCCAGGAGGTCTTCGCGTGGCACTCAACCCGGCTCAGACAAGTCATCAAGATTGTCCATGAGGAACTGATTGCCACCTTGGGGTGAACCGCCCGCTTGAATCTGAGCTGGTGCCAAACCGCGGGTCATCTTGCATGGTGGGTCTGCAAGGTTCAGGTAAAACCACTGCCGCAGCGAAAATGGCCTCGCAACTGCGCTCGCAGGGCGAACGAGTTGAAATGGTTGCTGGCTGATCCGTACCGTCCAGCCGCCATCAACACAACTCCAGGCTCTCGGGTGAACGCATTGGATGGCCCGGTTTTTACTGAAAACGGAATCAAACCTCCCGGAACTGGCTGGTCAAAGCGTTCGAACTGGCGCAAAAAGGCGGTGTCACGGCGTTGATCATGGATACCGCCGGCCGGTCGCAGTTGGACGATGCTCTCATGGAGCGAGCTGTGTTCCATCACTCGCAAAGTACCAGCCAATGAAATCATGCTGGTAGTCGATGCGATGATCGGTCAGGAAGCGCTCACAATCGCCGAAGGTTTCCGTGAACTTCGGTCTCGCTTACCGGTCTGGTACTGACGAAAATGGACGGCGATTTACGCGGCGGAGCTGCCATCTCGATCCGCAGCGTCACCGGAGATACCGATCAGATCCTTGGCACCGGCGAAGGCATCGACGCCATGGAAGCCTACGACCCTGGACGGCTGGCCTCGCGCATTCTTGGCATGGGCGACATGCTGGGATTGATCGAGAAGGCCGAATTGGCCATGGACGAGAAAGAAGCACGCGCCCAGGCTGAAAAGATGATGTCCGGGCAGTTTTCGCTGGAAGATTTCGCCAGCCAACTCAAAGCAGCTGCGCAAGATGGGACCATTTGCCAAGGTCCTCGAAATGCTGCCGGGCGGAATGGGGCAAATGGCGCGCAATATTTCACCGGATGAAGCCGAGAAGTCGTTCAGTCTCACTGAAGCCATCCCTGTCCTCGATGACCATGAAAGAACGGCGCAATCCTGATATAACTCAATGCCAGCCGCCGCCGGCGGAATCGCACGCGGCTCCGGCACCGAAGTTGCAGGATGTCAACCGAGGTGCTCAAACAGTTTCGCGATGCACAACGGTTATTTAAAACGATGCAGAAAACGGGCGGGCGTGGATCGCCACGTCTGTTTGGGGAGGCCTTTTGGTGGGAAGGTTAGCGCTCCTTCAGCGCCCCTCAAAATAACTTTCCTCTGATCTGGTAACCCTATGGTAGATTTGTACAGTTCACATTTGTAACAGGAGATAGGTCCTTAAAATTGGTTCGAATTCGTTTACGCCGCGTTGGATTAAAGGTCAACCCAGTTACCGCATTATTGCGGCCGATAAAGAAGCTCGGCGATGGTCGCTTCCTCGAAATCCCGGGTCTCTACAACCCGCGCACGAACCTTTCAACCTTCCAGGTGGATGAGGAGCGTGTGTATCACTGGTTGAAGAACGGTGCACAGCCGTCTGAGTCAGTTGCCATGCTGTTCAGGAGCGTCGGTCTCGACAAACGCTACGAGCGGGTCGAAGGCGGAGAAGCCGCTGAAACCGTCCTCAAAGAAGCAGAAGCTTACTACGCCACCCGCAAGGTCAACACCCAGACGAACTAAGTCCTCTGTAAACTGATAAATTCAGGCCGGCCGTAAGACGGGCAAGGTTGAAAGGAGCAATCGCTGAAGGAGTTGATCGAATATATCGCCCGTTCGTTGGTGGACGACCCGACTCAGGTGAACGTCATGCAGGAACGCCTGGGGCGGCAAAGTTCGCCTGGAACTTTCCGTGGCAAAAGAAGATATGGGCCGGGTCATCGGTAAGAGCGGCCGGGTAGCCAATGCCATGCGCATTTTATTGCGTGTAGCAGCAGCCCGCGAAGGGAAGCAAGCCAACCTGGACGTTCTGGAACCGCGGTAGGCATGGGTTTGCCAGCTTCCTCGGACCCAAAAAAGAAACAGACAGGCTCGCCGCCCCTGGGCGAGCCTGTATTCTTGGTGATCGGATTGCTGCGCCGCTCTCATGGGCTGCGCGGCGACGTCATCATGGACGTGTATACCGATTTCCCGGAAAGGTTGGTCGCGGGAAAAACGCTGTTGATCGGAGAAAGTCACCGCCCGATGGTGATTCGTAATCTGCGACCGAAAGATAAGGAACTGATCATCGGCTTCGAAGGCTACGACAGTCCCGAATCCACCGCTGACTTGCGAAATCAAAAAGTGTATATTTCCTCCACAGAAATTCCGGCTTTGCCGGAAGGAGAATATTATCACCATCAATTGATGGGTTTGCGTGTAGTCAATAAAGATGGTGAAGAAATCGGGACTTTGGACGATATTCTCGAAACCCGTGCCCATGACATTTACGTCGTCAAGGGAGCGAATGGCGAAGAACATCTGATCCCGGCAGTCGATGAATATATCCTGGAGATCAACATAGAGCAGCAGGTGATCAAGGTCACGCTGCCCGATTGGGGATAGAGGGTCTGCCAGGATGGATCCAAAAGCCTACTGGATTGGATTTAACTTTGTCAAAGGAATTGGGGCAGTGCGCTTACGCGCGCTGTTGGAGGCCTTTGACGGTGACCTAAAAGCCGCCTGGGAAGCCCCGCTCAGCAAATTCCAATCCATTGGAATGAGCGGACGCATCATTGAAAACCTGATGCGGGTGCGCAGCCAAATCAGTCTGGAGCAAATCTGGGAACGGATGACCGCCAACGGGATCACAGCCCTCACCTGGGATGACGAAAACTATCCAAGGATGCTGCGCGAGATCGATCAGCCCCCGCCAGTGCTGTATCAAAAAGGCGAGGTTGTGCCCGAGGATGAAACGGCTGTGGCGATTGTCGGCACACGGCGAGTCACCGCTTATGGTCGCGGGGTGACGGAAGAATTGGCAGCTTACCTGGCGCGTAACCGCATCACCGTAGTAAGTGGACTGGCCCGCGGCGTGGATGCCATTGCACATCGTGCAGCGTTGCAGGCCGGGGGTCGAACCCTGGCTGTACTTGGCAGCGGGGTTGACCGGATCTACCCGCCGGAGAACCAGCATCTGGCTGAAGATATTGCTCAATCTGGGGCGCTTTTGAGCGACTACCCGCCGGGCACCGCACCAGAGAGTACCAATTTCCCGCCGCGCAACCGTATCATTTCCGGGTTGTCGCTGGCCGTGGTGGTGATCGAAGCCGGCGAAACCAGCGGAGCATTGATTACCGCCTCGTTTGCCGCCGATCAAAACCGGGACGTGCTGGCAGTACCCGGGAATATCACGGCACCCAATAGCAAAGGCACCAATACGCTCATCCAGAACGGCGCCCGGCCTTACCTAAAACCTGAAGACATTTTGGAAGTCCTTAACCTGGAGCAGGTCAACACCCGCAAAATGGCGCGCAAAGCACTGCCGGCGGATGCCACCGAAGCGCAAATCATTAAAGTTATTGCCGAAGGTACGATGTCGGTGGACGAGATCAGCTTTTTGACGGGGCAACCCGTAGCCGTAGTTTCAGCTGCTCTGGCAATGATGGAACTTAAAGGTTTGGTGCGAAATTCCGGCAGCATGACCTACGGCGCCATTCGCGAAGAAGCAGCAGAATATTACACAGGGGACTATGAAAACTAATTTCTATGCCGTAATCATGGCTGGCGGTGGCGGTACCCGTCTTTGGCCGCTGTCGCGGGTGAATCGGCCCAAACAAATGCTGCAACTGGGATCGCAGCGTTCTTTGTTTCAGATGGCATGCGATCGGTTGGTCGGCTTGTTTCCACCCGAACAAATTCTGGTGGTAACCGTGGCGGAGCAG
This sequence comes from uncultured Chloroflexia bacterium, assembly GCA_963721535.1. Classification (GTDB taxonomy): domain Bacteria; phylum Chloroflexota; class Anaerolineae; order Anaerolineales; family Anaerolineaceae; genus Bellilinea. The sequence goes on along the minus strand of CAVRKN010000025.1, from coordinate 95,235 downwards.
GCAGTTGAACTGCAGAAACAAGTGCCGGAAATACCGGTGGAAAATTACCTGTTGGAACCTATGCCGCGCGGCACCGCCTCGGTGGTAGGGTTGGCAGCTACGGTTCTACACAAATGGGACCCGCAAGCAGTGATGGCCATCCTGACAGCCGATCATTTTATTGAAAATGTGGATTATTTTCAACAATTACTACGGGTAGCCGCGCAGGTGGCTCGGAAGAATCAACTGGTTACCCTGGGAATTACCCCAACCGCCCCAACGACGGCTTATGGTTATATTCAACGCGGGGCGATGCAGGAAACGATCGAAGGGCAGCCGGTTTACTCGGTGCTCAAGTTCAAAGAAAAACCGACAGCCGCAGCGGCTCAAAAAATGCTGGAGGATGAGGATCACGATTGGAATTCCGGCATGTTCATCTGGCAGGTCTCCGACATCCTGGCAGAATTCGAACTGCATATGCCCGAACTGGCGAGCACCCTGCGTGAAATCAGTCAAGCCTGGGACACCGCACAACAGTCCAGCGTGATCGAGGCACTGTGGCCAAAAATCAAACCGCAGACGATTGATTATGGTATTATGGAGCGCTCGGAACGGGTGGTCGTATTGCCGGCGGCTGGATTGGGCTGGAACGATGTCGGCAGCTGGGATTCGCTGTTCGACGTTTTACCCCTTGACAGCAGTGGTAATATTCTGCTCAATGATCCCTCGATCAGCATTGACACTCAAAAAACGCTGATTCTGTCCGATGGCACTGAACGTCTGATTGCCACGATCGGCGTGGAAAATCTGGTTATTATCGATACCAAGGACGTGTTGCTGGTTTGCCGGCGCGATGACGCTCAAAAAGTGCGCGAGGCTGTTCAACGATTGAAGGAAACCGGTCAAACTCGTTATCTGTAAGGCAGGAACATTTGGAAGCTTATTGTGTAAAGTGCAAAACCAAAAGAGAAATTTCCAATCCAATCGCGGATTTTAACGCTGCCGGTGCCCCCGTCACCCATGGAATATGTCCAGTGTGTGGGACCAAAATGTACCGTATGGGACGAACCGAGGTTCACGAGCAGCTTACCCCGCCAGAAAAGGTCAAACGCGAACCGAAACGCAACGGCAAGCTGGTGATCGTTGAATCACCGGCTAAAGCCCGGACGGTCGGTCGATTTCTGGGCAAGGGCTATACCGTCAAAGCTTCGGTCGGACACGTACGGGATTTGCTGCGCTCAGAATTATCAGTGGATGTTGAGAACAACTTTCTGCCAAAATACCGGGTACCCAATGAGAAACGTCCCATCGTCAAAGAGCTGAAGGGGTTGGTAAAAACTGCCTCAGAGATTTTCCTGGCAACCGACCCGGATCGGGAAGGCGAAGCCATCGCCTGGCATTTGCTGGAAGCTGCTGAGATCGATCCAGCCTTGACCAAGCGCGTAGTCTTCCATGAAATCACACAGCCGGCGATCGAGGAAGCTTTCGCGCACCCGCGCTCGATCAACATGGACCTGGTTAATGCGCAGCAGGGGCGCCGCGTTCTCGACCGTTTGGTCGGCTACAGCCTGAGCCCATTGTTATGGGAAAAAGTCCGGAGTCGGCTTTCAGCCGGGCGAGTTCAGTCTGTCGCGCTGCGTTTGATTGTCGAACGTGAACGCGAAATCGAGGATTTTGTCGCGGTGGAGTATTGGACGATCGGGGCAGAGTTCAAGCCGGACAGCATTCGTCAGACATTTGTTGCCAAACTGGTCAAAATTAATGATCAGGACCCAGCACTGGCACAAAAGGCCGATGCCGAAGCCATTTTGCCAGACTTGGAAAAGGCGGCTTATAAAATCTCGCGCATCAAGCGCGGTGAACGTAAACGTAAACCGTCGGCACCGTTTATCACATCCTCTCTGCAGCAGGAAGCTTCTCGGCGATTGGGGTTCACAACCCGCAAGACCATGGCAGTTGCCCAGCAGCTGTACGAAGGTCTGGAAGTTGGCAATGGCGGCGCAACCGGTTTGATCACCTATATGCGTACCGACTCGACCAATGTGTCGCCGATCGCGCAGAAAGAAACCCGCGAATTTATTCAGAAAACCTATGGCGCTGATTATGTGCCGCCTACCCCACCGCAATACCGCACGCGGGCTGTCGGGGCACAGGAAGCCCATGAAGCTATTCGTCCTACCTCGGTGCTGCGCCTGCCGGAAAAGGTCAAGTCTTTCCTGAGCAGCGACCAGTTCAAGCTGTACCAGGTGATCTGGCAGCGTTTCGTTGCCTCACAGATGGAATCAGCCGTATTAGACACCGTTACTGTGGAAGTCAACGGCAAAGGAAAGAACGATTATTTATTCCGGGCTTCCGGTTCGACGGTTCGCTTCGCCGGTTTCCTGGTGGTGTTCGAAGACGCACGGGACGAAGATTTCAAGGGTGAGGATGAAGATAATGTGCGCATTCCGGCTGGATTGGAAGAAAACCAGAAACAATCCCTGGTGCGCTTAATCCCTGAACAGCATTTCACGCAACCTCCACCGCGATTCACCGAAGCCAGCTTGATCGCCGTACTCGAAGAGAACGGCATTGGACGTCCAAGTACATATGCGCCCATTCTTTCGACCATCCAGGAACGCGGTTATGTAGTGCGCGAAGCCAAGCGGTTGTCGCCCACCCAGACAGGCTTTACCGTCAACGACCTGCTGGTGCGTCATTTCTCGGATATCGTCAATGTAAATTTCACCGCTCAGATGGAATCCGAGCTGGATGATGTTGCCTCCGGGGGACGAAAATGGGCCGATGTGGTTGGCGAGTTTTATCAAAGCTTCGAGCCGGAATTAAAACGAGCTCAACTCGAAATTCCGGTGTCTAAACCGGAACTGGAAAAAGTCGGTCGAGCTTGTCCGCTCTGCGGCAATGAATTGGTTTACCGCTATGGACGCTTTGGAAAATTCATCAGCTGCAGTACCTTTCCAACCTGCCGCCATACTGAACCGTTCTTACAAAAAATTGGCGTCATCTGTCCGGAAGATGGCGGTGACCTGGTTGAACGAAAGACTCGCAAAGGGCGGGTATTTTATGGCTGCGCCAATTACCCTACCTGCGGTTTTACATCCTGGAAAAAGCCCATTGCAAAGCCCTGTCCGACCTGCGGCGGGACATTGGTCATCCAAAATAAGCGCGAAGCGCAATGCCTCAAATGTGAATCGACCTTTTTATTGGAACAAATTCTCGAATCTTCGCCTGAATCGGCATAATTCTTGCATCATTCTTGACATCTGGCCTGTGCAGCCGTTGCCTTTATCTATAATTTGTTCTACAATACGTATAGATTAATTGGTCAACCTGGCGGGACAGTCATAAACCTGTAGGAGCAGAGACATGGATAAGATCCGAGAGCAACTGCGCAATCCAATGATTACAGCGGCGGTAGGGCTGGTCATTGGCCTGATCATAGGCCTGCCCATTTTAGGGTGGTTGGTATTGCCAGTCAAATGGGTGGATGCCGAACCCCGCTTGCTGCGTGCCGACGTAAAACAAGAATACTTGTGCATGATGATCGATTCGTACCTGGTGCGACAGGACGCTCCAACCGCGATCTCTCGTTTTAACTCGTTGGGAGATGATGCTTCCGCTCAACTGGATGCCTTCAAACCAGGCACTTGCAGCCTGAATGAAGCTGAAATCAATGCCTTCCGGGCAGTTGTGCTTGGACCAAATGTACCGCTGCCGGTCACGACAGTTACCCCTGTAGTAACTCCCAAACCAACTGGAGCATCCCGAAACATTGGGCTGGTCGTTGGCCTGTGCCTCGTAACTCTGCTGGTTGGTGCTGCACTGGTTTATCTGTTGGTTTTCCGCAAAAAAGGCATGGCGATCGGTCAAAGCCCGGTTGGTGAAGCCAAGGAATTTTCACGGCAAGCCTCGCGCACCGATTATGCCGCCCAGGGTCAAGAACCCCCCATCGCACAATTCATGACCACCTATATGATCGGCGACGATTTGTACGATGACTCCTTCAGCATTGATTCACCGACTGGTGAATTCCTGGGCGAGTGCGGTGTGGGTATTTCGGACACCATCGGCGTTGGCGACCCGAAAAAAGTCACGGCGTTCGAGGTGTGGCTCTTCGATAAAAATGACATCCAAACGATTACAAAAGTGGTGATGAGTCCGCATGCCATGATGGACAACGCCATCCGCTCACGGCTTGAATCTAAAGGCGAGCCAATCGAAGTTGCGCCGGATAAGCATGTGTTGCTCGAGACTGCCACGCTGGTTCTAGAAGCCCGCGTCGTCGACCTCAATCTTGGCGGCGGTGCTTTGCCGGAAAATAGTTACTTTGACCGTCTAACGCTGGAACTGGCTGTGTGGCCAAAAACCAACGCATAAAAATCCTGGGATTTCCAAAAAGAACAAAAAAGGCAGAGGTTTTTCCTCTGCCTTTTCATATTTATTGATTGAACGTCTTACTCGATTTTCAGAATCTTGAAGCGAATGCTACCGCCGGGTGTGTCGGCGATTACTTCTTCGCCTACCTTGCGGCCAATCATGGCTTTGCCAATGGGGGACTCGTGAGAAATCCAGCCAATTTTAGGGTCAGCTTCCTTGGGTCCTACCAGATGGAACTTCTCGGCTGATGAACCATTTTCCTGGATTGTGATATGGTCGCCAATGTTAACCTCTTCCAGATTTTTGGAAACATTGTCGATAATGATGACATTGGAGAGCACGTGTTCCATTTCCTGAATTCGGCCTTCCAGGAAAGCTTGATCTTCCTTCGCCGAGGTATAGTCCGCGTTTTCTGAAAGGTCGCCCTGGTCGATGGCTGCCCGCAGACGTTTCGCAATCTCATCGCGTTCCGGGCCTTTCATATGCTCCAGCTCGCTCTTCAAGCGGTTCAGGCCTTCAAGGGTTAAATAGGATGCTTCAGCCATAATGCGTACCAACTCCAAAAGGGATAATGTGACAATCTATAAGAATTTACCTGGAGCAAGTCAGAACCTGCATCTCAGGCAATATTCACTTGATTTCAACAACAGACCCAATGATATCATCAAAGAGCGTACACGGGGTCATGGTCAGTTAAAGTCAGAATTACGGCAGAGTAGCCGGGTCGAACAATTTTTGCACCTCGTCAATGGCATATCGATCCGTCATACCGGCGATGTAGTCGCAGATGGTGCGTTCGAGACCAATTTCCTCAATCCGGGGTTGGATGTGCGCTGGAAGCACAGAGGGCTCTTTGCAATAAGCCTCAAAGATTTTCGCAATTAAATTCTCTGCCTTGACCGCCATGCGTACCACCCGGTAGTGGCGGTATAACCGCGAATACAGAAAATCCTTCAGTTGGCGGTTGCGGCGATGCATTTTTTCTGAAAAGCTGACCACGTTGAAGGGCAGGCGCTGCAACTCTTCGACCGAAGTAGGATTGCTCTCGTGCAGGTGCTGTTCCGTCGTTTCGACCAGGTCATCCACCTCGGTGCCAATGAGCCGGCGGATAATCCGGTGGCGGGTAAGGTCATCCAGGCTGCCAGAACGCCAGCCGATGCTCTCGCGCATCACCTGCCACAGTTCGATCGATTCGAGCATTTCCTGGTCGATCATGCCAGAGCGCAGGCCGTCATCCAGGTCGTGGGCGGTGTAGGCCAGTTCGTCAGCAACGTTGGCAATTTGGGCTTCCATATGCCCGCGCAGGTCAGGATTAAAGTCCCTTGCATCGGCGCGATCATATTCGGTCTCATGCTTAACAATGCCTTCCAGGACTTCCCAGCTTAAATTTAACCCCGGAAAGTTGGGATAACGGCGTTCCAATTCCGTGACAATTCGGAAGGACTGTTTGTTGTGTTCAAAACCGCCATAATCCTTCATCAGGCGCGCCAGAGCTGTTTCGCCAGAATGCCCAAATGGCGGGTGACCCAGATCATGTGCCAGACAAATGGTTTCGGTAAGATCTTCGCTGGCGCCCAGAACACGCGCCAGGGTACGTCCAATCTGCGCCACCTCTAACGTGTGAGTCAGGCGGGTACGGTAATAATCGCCCTCATAGTTAATGAAGACCTGGGTTTTGTACTCCAGGCGGCGAAAGGCGGTGGTATGGAGGATGCGGTCGCGGTCCCGTTGGTAAATGGTGCGATAAGCGGGTTCATCTTCATGATGCAGCCGCCCACGCGAATACTTGCTATGCGAGCCATATGGCGCCAAATATTTATCTTCGATGGCTTCGAGTTGTTCACGGGAGAAAATCATGATCGATCTCCTTCTAAAAACGTGATGAGGGTACCTCGCGGTTGTCCCATGAGGACGTCGTAAACCGCACCTGGTTCAATACCGGAAAAAATGACTGCCTGAGTCTGCGGAAATTGGGATACCAGATTTACCAATTGGTCCACTTTGGTGCGCATTCCACCAGTAACGTCGATTCCGGAAGAACCGCCAAGTGATAGTTTATTGTTGTTGTAAAACTGGGGAGTAATTTTTGGCAGCAGACGCGTGTTCGCGGGGTAATCCTGCCAGACGCCGGTTTCGATTCCGCATACCAACACCCGGTCAGGCGGGATGGACGGCGCCAGAGCTAGAAAAACATCTTCTGTGGAAAAAATGGTTCCGCCCAGTTCACGGTCGAAGATCACATCGCCTGCGACCAGGGGAACGATACCCGCCTTGAGGGCAGAGAGTAAGGGTTGAGCCTGAACGGACTCAGGTTTGGCGCCATTCGATTGGAGAATAGCTGATGGCGGAAAGGACATCACCGGAATACCGGCCGCAGTAAGTGTTTCCAACATAAGCTGATTGAGGTCACGCGCCTGGTGCCAGACTTCCACAAATCCTAACCAATCTTGCGGACTGTGGACGCCATCGCGGGTGTGAAATTCGTCCGCCGGGACATGGCCAAATGAACCGGATCCATGCCCTAAAATAAGTTGCATGTCTGGTAAGGCTTGGCGTGCCTGTTGAATTTCAGTCGCCAGCCGGCGAATGGTTTCCAGACGGGCAGTACGAGCTTTCAATTTGTCGGTAATCAGCGAGCCGCCCAATTTGAGATAAGTGATCAAGTGGCGGACTCCTCATGGCGCGGTATCGTTGCCTCCCAGGTTTTGTGAGCCCCGTTTGCCAGTAAGGCGGTGTTCACCGCCGCAATATGGGCATCGTCAACCAGGGCGATCACATTGCCGCCTCCGCCTCCACCGGTCAATTTGGCACCCAGAGCACCAGCTTTGAGAGCAGCCTCCACCAAGCGGTCCAGTTCAGGAATCGACACGCCAATATTTTGCAGCAAGCGGTGGTTGGATGGTCAGCAGAGGACCCAGTTTGGGGGCAGAACCGGATTCCAATTGTTTTCTAGCCTCATTCACCAGGTCTGCGATTTGGGTGAAGTATTGTTCGTATGGTTCGGGATTTGCCTGGTGGCGTTGATGCACGCCAGCCACCATTGGGCCAGTGGCGGCAGCAATGCCAGAATCTGCCACCAACAGGTTGAATGTAGGATGGACTTTTAGAAATTCGATCGGTTGTTTACGGACGAAATACACCGGACGGGCGTAGCTAATGACGGAATTATCCACGCCAGAAGGGGTGCCATGCAGCCGCTGCTCCACCAGGTAGGCAATGTCGTTGATGACAACATCCTCCAATGGATGACCGAGAAATGTTGCCAATGCCCGGCTCAAGGCTATCGAAACAGCTGCGCTGGAGCCCATGCCGGCTGCCATGGGAATGGTGGAGGTGATGCGAATATGGCAGGCAGGCAGCCAATCGATGCCGAGTGCCGCCATGACGCCGTGAATCGCAATCGCAAACGGGTGATCGGATTCGAGTTGATCCAAGGTCTGGTCCATCTCAATGGCCTGGGCTTCGATGCGTACCTGACTGGTAGGCGCGATCGGCGTAGCGAAAACAATCGCTTTGGCGTGCACCCCGTTGAATGGAATCGCGATCGCCGGACGGTCATACACCACGGCGTGTTCGCCAAGCAGGATTATTTTTCCAGGGGCAGAAGCAGAAATTGCCGGCATAGATGCCTTAAAAGAGATAGAAAATTATCAGAATGGCGATCCCCCAGAGGATGATTGCTGCCTGCAAGGGACGATCGGTCAGCAGCAGTTCCTCCGGAGCTCCACCCGCCTGCTTGACTTGAATCAGATACAGGTAGCGGAATACACCGTAGAGCACGAAGGGGATGGTCAGCATCATGCTGTGATTAGTCGGCAAGTTAGGCGCAGAGAAGGTATATAAACTATAAGCAATGATCGTGGTGCTAGAGACGATCAAAATCAGCTGGTCCAATAAAGGGAGGGTGTAGCCATCGAACACGCGCCGGTGACTGTTGGCATCTTTTTCTAGCAGCGCCAGTTCCGAACGACGTTTCCCAAAACCGATGTAAAGCGCTCCGAGGGTGGTCACAACATACAACCAGGGAGAGAAGCGTTCGACGACCACCAGGGTAACCCCGCCGGCGACCCGCAATACAAATCCAGCCGCTATGATCATCACATCCAATAGTGGAATATGCTTCAAGCGCGTGGAATAAGCCAAATTGATTAGGAAATAGGCCAGGGTAATCCAGCCAAATCCCGGCGATAAGAAAAATGCGGCCGGGATCGTGATGACAATCATGATGATCGCAGCCGCGATGGCCACCGGGATCGGGAGCTTACCCGAAGCAATAGGACGGTTGCGTTTTTCCGGATGCTGACGGTCAGCAGGGGCATCCAGCACGTCATTGATCAAATACACGCTGCTCGAAAGCAGGCAGAAGAGAAAGAAACCTGCCAGAGACCGCAAAACCGCCGGTAGATGTCCCAACTGGCGGTCAAACACCACGGCAGCCAGCACAAAAGCATTCTTGGTCCACTGCCGTAATCGCATGGATTTGATGAGGGCGCGAAGCATAAAATCATTATATCGTAACTGGCTTCAGGCGCAGGTCCTTCGTGCCAGGGAAAACGATTACAATCAGCCCATGCCTAAAAATCGCCTGGATATCGTCCTGGTTGAACGCGGATTGGTGGAGAGTCGCAGCCTGGCGCAGCGCCTGGTGATGGCCGGGCAGGTGCGGGTGGCAGGTCAGGTGGTTTTCAAACCCGCCGATAAAGTGGAGGAACAGGCTGACATCGTCATTGACCACGGTCCGAGATTTGTCTCGCGCGGAGGTGAAAAGCTCGAAGCAGCACTGACCGCGTTTGGGCTGGTCGAGCTTAAGAATTGGATTTGTGCAGATGTTGGCGCTTCAACTGGGGGTTTTACCGATTGCCTGCTGCAGCACGGAGCGGCACAGGTTTATGCCATCGATGTCGGCTATGGAATTCTGCACTGGAAAATTCGCCAGGATCCACGTGTGACCGTCATGGAACGCACCAATGCCAGGCATGTGCTGCAATTGCCGAATCCGCCGCAGTTAGTGACGATGGACGCGTCTTTCATTTCACTAAAAATCTTGTTGCCGGTGGTGCGCGGTTGGTTCGCAGCAGAAGGGCAGGTTGTAGCGCTGATTAAACCGCAATTCGAGGCTGGTCGTCAGGATGCCGCGCGCGGAGAAGGGGTCATTCGCGATCCCTTGGTGCATCAAAAGGTGCTGCAGGAAGTGCTGGAAAAAGCGGTAAGCGAGGGGTTTGAGGTAAAAGGTCTGATTCGTTCGCCGCTGGTGGGGCCAAAAGGCAATACCGAATTCCTGGTGTGGTTAGGATATCCAGGAAAGGCCACGTTATCCATCGAGGATTTCATACATACCTTGTTTCCAATGGTATAAAAAAAGACGGCATACTTGCCGTCTTTTCGCATAGTCATAAGATCGACTGGTTATGAATGCTCGATTTCGCCTTCGAACACATAAGCCCAGCCGGAACCCTTGCACACCGGGCAGCGGTCATAGAAGAAACCATCGCGCCCCTGGCCAGCTCCATTGCCTTGACAAAAAGCACATTTTTTAGCTGACTGGGCTGCCAGCATGGTACCAATCCCTTTACAAACCGGGCAAACGTCGTACATATTGCCGTCTTTACATCGTCCACTACCATTTCCACTGCAAAAAGCGCAGGTTTCGGGCGCGTAATGAATTACCGGTTGGACTTTAACCATGAGGATTCCCTATCGGCAAAAGGATTATTCTTCGGTTGGCGGCTTAGTATCTGGTTCTTCTTCAAGACCATCGACAAATGCTTCGACCAGTTCTGGGTCAAATTGGGTGCCGGCTTCAGCCTGGATGGATTCGATGGCTTCCTTCAAAGATAGGGCTTCTCGATAGGGCAATCCGGTGGTCATGGCTGCGTAGGCTTCAGCAATGGCAATGATGGAGGCTGCCTGCGGGATTTCGGCTTTGCTGAGCTGTTCCGGATAGCCGGTTCCGTCCCAATGTTCCTGGTGGTGATAGACCCAGGGAACGATGCGGCCAAATTGGTTAATTTGTTTAACGATTTGGGCACCATAAAAGGGATGGAGCTGAATTGTCTTCCAGTCGGCGGCGGTCAATGGTTTAACTTTGGTCAACACCGACTCCGGTACCGACAGCTTGCCAATGTCATGCAGCAAAGCAGCAATTTCCAAGAACTCAAGGTCGGTGGCTGACCAATTCAATTTTCGACCGGTATGCAGGGCCAGAGTGGCGACTTTCTCTGAATGTCCAACCATAAACCGGTCGCGCTGATCAATGGCAGAAACCAAAACACGCGCCAACCCGATCAGTGGCGAAAGACCGGCGACCCCTGGCAGCACCGGGGGGGCAACCGATTGGGCAAAACCGGTGCGGCGCCGTTCACCGACGGCAACTTCCAACTCCACGGTGTTTTCGTAGAAGTTCAGGAAATTTTCAATCCGTTCCAGGGTGGTCTTCAGTTCGCTGTAATTCCCCTTGGTCCACTGCTCGGGGAGTTGTTCAAACATCATCACCGAGGCGCGGGCAATTTCCGGTTGCGGAATCACCCGTTTGCCAGTTGACACCAGCAAATCATGGTAGGAAATCACGCGTTGGTAGCGTTCACCGACCCGCTGGACCTGTTTGGAGAGCGAAGGAAAGTCGCGAATCAATTCCTCGAGGACGCGCATGCGGGTAACGATCGATTCCGTCGTGGCGGTGCGGCTCTCTCGAAGTTTTAGAATATCGTCGATCGAACCGGTCCAGACCGACTTGGCATCATCCAGTGTGAGCACTTCATTGCCGAAGAAAATGGGTTCATCGTCCTTCGTCTGCCTCTCAACGAAGGTCATGGCTTTTTTGATGGCTTCATACGCCGAATTGATGCGTGTCTCATTTTGTCGACGCTGGATCTCTACCTGACGCTTCTCTTCCCGGTAGATAACCATGCGATTGAAGAATTCAAGTTTACGCGGACCATGTTCGAGCAGGCGTGAGAGAGCATCCTGAAGCGATGACAAATTCTCCCAGGCGGTAAACAAATCCCGCAGCCCCGTGTTGGTGTACATAAATAACGGTCGTTTATGCGTCCGCTGTTCTAAGCGTGGAATGTTGTCAATAATATTGTTGTAAACACCCCAAATATCATCTTCAACTTTAAATGACTTGTAGGAGATGGTGACATATGAAAGGCGATAAACTGAAAACTGCCTTTCGATCTCGCGCATGCGGGTTTTCACCCGATCCGGATAGGTGCGGAGGTCTTTCTGTAGATCAGACCAATCATTTACCGACTGGACAGCTGGGCGAATTTTACGCTGGACCCAGGGAGTTGCATTCCCATTATTGTGGTTATCGCTTGAAATGGCTTCTTCTGTCTCAACGGGCAGGATGGCAGGCAGCACCGTTTCCGGGCTTTCCTCTTTCGTTACAACTTTGCTTGAGTCCAGAAATTTACCGCCAGACTTCATAACCTCGCTCTTTTGATAGATGCCAGTCGCTGTCATCCCTTGTATATCCTCTCGGGATATTCCCCTAATTACTTTTACAGGATGCCAGGGGAACGGAAATCGACTTCCCCCTTTAACACGATGTACTCAATACACGTGCAAAAAGGTGCAATAACCGTACCCGAAATATCATAACACAATCGTCAATGTTTTGAAATTGCGCCAAACATTCGGGGTCGAATCCACCCTGTGGTAAGATTATTATACAAACCCCCGCGGATTAGTCACATGACAAAATTGAAGGGTTACCCCATTGTCACGGCTAAATGAGATATATATAATGATCTTGATTATGGGGGACGACTTTCGTTACGGCATTCGAATCGAAAGGTTCGGTCAATTAAATAGGGAGGATTATCTATGAGTTCTCGAGCATGACAAGATCACAATTTTGCTGGTCGAAAATAATCCCCAGTTATTGAAGCATCTGCAAAAAACATTAGGTCTTATCGACCGGGTGGAATTGGTTAATACTGCATTATTAGCCCAGGAGGCATTGGAAATCGTACGCGATACCAAGCCTTTGGTAGCTCTGGTGGAATATAACCTGCCGGATATGAATGGGATTAACCTGACTGAAATTATGCGCCGGGAGTATCCCGGCACGCAAGTGATCATCATATCGCAAGACAATTACACCGATATCGTTTTACAAGCAGTGCGAGCCGGAGCTTGCGACTTTATCACACACGATGTATCTGTAAAGGAATTAAATGATGTGATCGTGCGGGCTGCCACTCTTGCCGCACAGGATCGCACTAAGCTTTCCGCATTTGCCAGCATCCAAACTCCAGAGCGTAAGAAACCAGTAGCGGCAGAGCCAACCGGAAAAATCGTGGCAGTATACGGTGCAAAAGGCGGCATAGGTACCACAACTGTGGCTGCCAACCTGGCGTTGGCGATGGTTGACCGGGATCGCGACGCTCGGGTTGTCATCGTTGACGGCAGTATGCAATTTGGTGACATTCACCTTATGTTCAACGAGCTTGGGCAGACATCGGTGATGGACCTGGTGCCGCGCGTTTTTGAGCTGGATATTGACATGGTGGAAAATGTCATGTTATTTAACCGGGCAACCGGCATTTCGATCATGCCGGCACCTCCACGGCCTGAGTTTGCCGAGAAAATTACCGGAGAGGCGTTTGCCCGGGTGCTCGAATTCATGCGCCGCCACTATGACTATCTCATCGTAAACACCGATTCTTACCTCTCAGATGCCGTGCTGGCAGCGCTGGATGCTGGCGATGTAGTCGTGTTGGTTACTGCGCAGTCGATTAATGCCATCCGCAATACCCGCCTGTTCCTCGACCTGTGGAGCGCTTTCGGTATGGCCAAAGACCGGATCCATCTGGTACTCACACGCCATGACCCAACCAGCGCCATCAACACAGATCTGGTCAGTGAGAGGCTCAAATTCCAGGTCAACACGGTGCTTCCAGAAGATGTCGAGTCGGCTCGGAAAGCAGATGCCCTCGGTCAGCCTGTTTTCCGCTCATCGCGCGAGGCGGAATACTCCAAGGCGATACGTACCTTAGCCGACCAGGTGGTCAAACATATCGAGGTCTTGGAAAAGAACGAAGAACCGCGGACACGCCTGTTTGTGACCGCCTAAGAATCCAGAGAATCAATCACCATGGATTTTGCTCCGTCAGGGGTGAAGTCCATGGTTTCGTGTTAATCCACCACTGCGCCTGCAAGGTAACTTCAGCCGTCCTTAGAAGGGATTTATCGGTTATACTAACCGCGGAATGGGTACAGAATTAATCCGTAACTTTTGCATTATCGCGCACATCGACCACGGCAAATCAACTTTGGCGGATCGTATGCTGCAATTAACTGGCACCATCTCGGACCGCGAGATGATGGACCAGGTGCTCGACACCATGGATCTGGAACGCGAAAAAGGGGTGACCATCAAGGCTTCCGCGGTCAGAATGAAGTATGCTGCCCAGGATGGAATTGAGTATGAACTCAACTTGATCGACACTCCAGGTCACGTCGATTTCGGGTACGAGGTCAGCCGGGCGTTGCTGGCCTGCGAGGGGGCGATTCTGGTGGTAGATGCCACCCAGGGGATCGAGGCACAAACGCTGGCGAATTTGTATCTGGCGCTGGAAGCAGATCTGACAATCGTGCCGGTAATCAACAAGATCGATCTGCCATCCGCCCGCACAGAAGAAGTAGCCAATGACCTCCATGCTTTACTGGGTGTCGACCCCGATAGCATTATTGCCATATCCGCCAAAGAAGGTCTCAACGTCGATAAGGTGCTGGAAGCCGTGGTACGCAACGTGCCGCATCCGACCGGCGATGTTGATTTGCCCTTACGGGCTTTAATATTTGACTCACATTACGACTCGTATAAAGGGGTCGTGGCCTATATCCGAGTGGTCGAAGGACAAATCCAGTCGGGTGACGTGCTGCGGATGATGTCCTCTTTCGCTGATGTGAGGCCAGTGGAAATTGGCATTTTTTCGCCAACCATGAAGCCGGTCAAAGAATTGCTGCCGGGTGATGTTGGCTATGTAGCCACGGGCTTGAAAACGGTAGCCGAATGCCGGGTGGGCGATACCATCAGCAACCCAATGCGCCTGGCTGCGGAACCGCTACCAGGTTTCCGCCACCCCAAACCGATGGTGTTTGCCGGCATTTATCCGGTGGACGGCGATAATTATGGCAACTTGCGCGAGGCGCTTGAAAAGCTGCAATTGAATGACGCCTCACTGGTTTATGATCCGGAGAAGTCTCAGGCGCTCAATTTCGGCTTTCGCTGCGGTTTCCTGGGGTTGTTCCATATGGAAATCATTCAGGAACGGCTGGAACGCGAATACGACCTGGACATTGTAGTCACCGCGCCTTCGGTAGAATACGAGATCGAACTGATCAACCAGGAAACCATCCGAATCAATTCGCCGGCGCTGTTGCCTGACCCTGGCACCATCGTTGAAATCCGCGAGCCGTGGATGGTGCTGCAGATCATCTCTCCGACCGAGTATTACGGCACCATCATGGAATTGACCAAAAAACGGCGCGGCGTTTTTAAGGAACAGGATTACCCGGCGCCGAATCGCGTTCAGCTCAGTTATGAGATTCCGCTTTCCGAATTGATTGTGGATTTCTTTGACGACCTTAAATCCCGCAGCCGAGGGTATGCCTCCATGGACTACCACCTGGCTGATTACCGTCCCGGAAATTTAACCAAACTGGAAGTGCTGGTTGGCGGAGAGCAAGTGGACGCGCTGGCGAGTATTGTTCACAAGGAAGATGCCTACCATAAAGGTCAGGCGTTGGTGACCAAACTCAAAGAGCTCATTCCGCGGCAATTGTACGATGTTGCCATTCAAGCTTCCGCGGACGGACGCATTATTTCACGTGCCAACGTCAAAGCCTTGCGCAAAGATGTGCTGGCCAAGTGCTATGGCGGGGATATTACCCGTAAGAAAAAGCTGCTTGAAAAACAAAAGCGCGGCAAGAAGCGTATGAAAATGGTTGGCAACGTTGAGATTCCACAGGAAGCCTTCATGGCCATCCTCCGGCTGGAGGAGGATTGACAGCTTCTAGCGGATTTTCCTGGAAAAATACGTTGCGCTGGTTGCCGGGCGTCGTCATCAGCCTGGTGGCTGTGTTTTTTGTATTAAAACTGGTCCAATGGGAAGATCTGGGTCCGGCGCTGCAGCGTTTTTCTTTTCTGCACATCGCTGGAATCGTTGTCCTCACACTGATTTTTCTCGGTTTTAGGGCGCTGGCTTCACGGGTATTGCTAAATGGTGTGCCGAGCCTTAGCGATGCATTTTGGGCAATCAATCAGGGTTATCTGCTCAACAATATTTTACCGTTCCGGCTGGGTGAAATTGGCCGCGCGGTACTGCTTGGGCAAAAGACTGGATTGCCAGCCGCACGCATCCTTTCCAGTATTATTATCGAACGGGCGTTGGACATTGCAATCGCAGCCAGTATGATGTTGGCGACACTGCCCCTGGCACTGGAAATGGCCTGGGCAAAACCAGTGGCAATATTAATGCTGGTCATCGTTCTCGCGGGACTGGCCGGATTATATTTTCTGGCCCGTAACCATGAAAAGGCAAGCACCTGGATCGAAAAATTCGGCAACCGCTGGAAATGGGTGGAGAAATGGGTGACCCCTCAGGTGCGTTCACTGCTCTCCGGCATGACCCCTTTGACCGATATCCGCCGTTTCCTGACCGTGGTGGGGCTAATTTTACTCTCCTGGGTAGCTGCAATTTTTGTATATTACATTGGACTTTTAGCGATTGAACCGTCGGCTCCCTTGTGGTGGGGCCTGTTCACGGATGCAGTCCTGGCGTTAGGTATTGCCATCCCCTCGGCGCCGGCTTCATTGGGAACCTTCGAGGCTGCCATTCTGGGGGCTTTGACCATCCTAGGCATCGACCAGACATCTGCGCTGGCGTACGGAATTACCCTTCATTTTGTACAAATTGCAGTCACTGGCGTGCTGGGATTAATCGGCCTGGTGCGGCAGGGCGGTTCCATCGCCGGGATTTTTCGCGAGCTGCAAGATCGTAAAAGCGCCGCGTAACAGGCGGTTAACGGGATTGGAATGCGGATTCTCATCGTTTTAACCTATTACCGGCCGCATGCCTCGGGGCTGACCATATACGCCGAACGGATGGCGAAAGCTTTAGCAAAACGCGGTCACCTGGTGACCGTCATGACTTCGCAGTACGCTAAAGACTTGCCTCTGGAGGAGATGGTCGAAGGGGTGCGGGTGGTGCGGGTACCGGTGGCTTTTCGTGTAAGTAAGGGTGTCATTATGCGGAAGTTTGGCCGGATGGCAACCCAACTGGTGCGTGAAAATGATGTGATTCAATTGCACCTGCCGCAATTCGACGCTGCGGGAGTGGCACTGCGTGGCAGACTTTGGCGAAAACCGACCATCATAACCTACCATTGTGATTTGCAGATGCCCCCGGGACTGCTCAACCGGGCTGCCAATCTTGGAATCAAACTCATGAATGAACTGGCGGCGCGGTTTGCACACCGCATCATAACGAATACCCGCGATTATGCGGAAAGCTCGCCTTTTTTGAAACGGTACCTGTATAAACTCAAGGTCATCGCCCCGCCGGTCATCTTGCCGACCGTGACGCCAACCCAAAAACAGGGATTTGCTATTAAACGCAATCCAAGAGGCCGATATCCAGTCATTGGGATGGCCTCTCGCTTTGCGACTGAAAAAGGGGTGGAAGTGCTATTGGATGCACTGCCCGCGATCCTGCAAGTTTTTCCTCAAGCGGTGGTGCAATTTGTGGGCGCATATAAAAATGTCGTAGGCGAGGAGAAATACTTCAAGCGACTTGCCCCGCTCATTCAGCAATACGAAAAATCCGGCAACTGGAGCTTTCTTGGATTTATCCCGGATGAGGAAATGGCATCTTTCTATGCCAATCTGGATGTGCTGGTGCTGCCATCCTTGAATTCCACTGAATCCTTCGGAATTGTGCAGGTTGAGGCGATGATCGAAGGCGTACCGGTGGCTGCTTCGGATTTGCCAGGCGTGCGCCAGCCGGTGACCATGCATGGCATGGGCAAGCTTTTTCCTGCCGGCGATTCGATTGCCCTGGCTGAAAGTGTATTGGAAATTTTGCAAAACCGTGCTTCGTACATACGCGATCCGCAATCTATCCAGGCGCAATACTTGCCGCAATCGATCGCCGAAGCATATGAACGAGAGTTTGAGGGAATCCAACGGGGAATGGGTATGGCGCCCAAAACAGCCATTAATTAGCAAATCCAAGCAGGTAAATTAACAAATCTTGCTTACAATTATTCCATCCAATCCACAGAAATAATCATGACTGAGCAGCCGCTTTCGACCCCCTCAAGAGAACCCCACCGCGTCCCGCGTAAGGAATGGGGGACATGGTTATGGATAATATTGTTATTAATAACCATTGCGCTGGCAGTGTATTTTCGATTTACCGGCATATTTTGGGGCGAATACAGTTTCCTGCACCCGGATGAACGCTTTTTTATCCAGGTAACTTCGCATATTGTGCCGGTTCAGAGCCTGGGAGCATATTTCGACACAGCCCGATCGACATTGAACCCGCATAATGTCGGAGACACCTTCTTCGTGTATGGCACCTTCCCGATCATTGCCACTCGCTACCTTGCCAATGCCATCTTTAACGATGTGTTCTGGGAACAATTGCTGCAAACCGGACGGGTATTTTCCGCGGTAATGGATCTGGTGACCGTGCTGCTGGTTTATTTGCTGGGGGCACGCCTGTTCAACCGCAAAATTGGGGTACTGGGCGCAGCATTTTCAGCATTCGCCGTGATGCAGATTCAGCAGTCACATTTCTTTACGGCCGACTCATTTTCTACCACCTTCACCACGCTGGCATTGTACTTCGCCGCCAGGCTGGCAACCCAACCGGTGCTCGAGCCGCAATACCGGGCGGAGCAAAAATGGTTCAAAAGTGAATCAGCCCGCAACAGCCTGTGGTTTGGAGCAGCGATTGGTCTGGCGATGGCGTGCAAAATCAACACCGCCTTGATGGTGGTGCTGCTTCCGGCTGCCTGGTTCATTTTTATGATGCGCCATCCCAAAGGTCAGCGGGATGAGCTGCTGGGAACAGCCTTCCGCGACATGGTAATCGGCGCTGCCGGCGCATTTCTGCTTTTCCGGATTTTCAATCCATACGCCTTCAGCGGGCCGGGGTTTTTTGGACTGATGCCGAACGAAAAATGGCTTGCCAATCTGCGGGAATTGGCGGGTCAAATGACCGGCAATGTGGATTTCCCGCCAGCGCTGCAGTGGGCGCGCCGTCCGGTAACCTTCTCATTTACCAATATGGTGCTATGGGGCATGGGGTTGCCCATGGGCATTTTGGCCTGGGCAGGATTCATCTGGATGGGCATCCGCCAACTCAACGGCGCTTGGAAACGGACAATTTTGGTGTGGGGCTGGACCGCCATTTATTTTGTATGGCAGTCCATGCAGGGCAACCCGACCATGCGCTACGAACTGCCGATATACCCGACTCTGGCATTGATCGCTGGTTGGTCGATCTGGAACTTGTGGGAAACAGGAAGAAAGGTTGTCGGCTCCGGGAAGCAGCTGGCAGGCAAATGGTTGAAAATCGCAGCGGTGGTCGTTGGCGTGGTCACCCTGGCAGGAACTTTTGCCTGGGCGTTTGCCTTCACCCGCATTTATGAACGACCGATGACACGGGTGGAAGCATCCCGCTGGATGCTGGACAATGTGCCTGGACCGGTCAACCTGATGCTGGACACGCCGGATGGCGAGTTCCGGCAGCTGCTGCCATATAGCCCTCAGCAAGTACTCTCATCGGGAGATACCATTTCCATCAGCTTCACCGCTGAAACGAGCGGTCTGCTGACCAGTTTTCAATTCACGACGATTCAGGATCTGTCCACCAATCCGAATCCCAAAACACTGGGAATTACCGTTTACGAGCTGGGTTCGGAAGCGGTGGCATCCGGGTTTGGGTTATTGTCGAATAATTTCACACCCGGATCCAGTGTGCTGCTGGGGTGGTCGGTGCCGCTCGAGCAACCGGTGACCGTTCAAGCGGGCAAACAATACCGGGTGGCGCTCGATTTACTCGAGAGTGAAAGCGCTCTGGGATTTTCCGGGGCAGCTGGCGCAACCATTCAAACATTGAATGGCATCGTCCGCCAGGAATTGCCGGTGATGATGGACCCCATCCGCGCACAGCTGCCGGGCGAGATCCGCTTTATGGCAATGTCCAGCGGACAGCTGAACCAGGTGGTATTCAACCGGATTGTCGATACAAGCGGTAATTCAGAACCGAAAAGGTTGCGGCTTTCACTGGTCGAGGAGCTCAACCTGGCGGTGCCATTGACCAAGGGTGAAATTGTCAGCAGCTTTGCGCCTGGTAATGATCCGCGGGGACAGGAATATACCTGGCAACTGACTCAGCCGATCCAACTGACGGCCGGTTCGTTATATTCGCTGCGGATGGAACTGGTAGCCGGCGACGGCGCGCTGACCATTCACGGCTCGGCTCCGGCGGTCGAAACACCCTGGGATGACAGCATCCCGATTCGGTTAAATAGTTATGACCCCTACGCAGGAATTTACGAAGGCGACCTCAACTTTGAGATGTACTGGGACGACAGCATAGACAAGTTGGCGCGTTTTGAGGCCATCCTTAACCGCGCCGATTATTTTGCCATTACCTCCAACCGTCAGTACGGCACCACCACTCGCGTTCCGGAACGCTATCCGTTGACAACGGTTTTCTATCGGGAGTTGCTTGGGTGTCCGGTCGATGAAGATGTTATTGATTGTTACCGCACCGCTCAGGTTGGCAGCTACACTGGACGGTTGGGCTTTGACCTGGTCAAAGTGGTTCAATCCGATCCCAGTATTGGCCCGTTCAAAATCAATGATCAGTTCGCTGAAGAAGCCTTCACGGTTTATGACCATCCCAAGGTATTGATTTTCAAGAAATCAGCCGATTATTCACAATCGGCGGTTGAGTCGATCTTGCGCTCAGTGGATATCAGCAATGTGATCCATGTGATTCCCGGGCAGGCACCCAAATACCCTGCGGATTTGATGTTGCCAACGGAAACCGCGGTGCGGCAGCAAAGTGGCGGCACCTGGTCTAAAATTTTCAACACCAATGCGTTGGTCAACCGATATCCGGGGGTTGGCGCGGTGGTCTGGTATCTGGTCATCCTGCTGTTGGGTTGGCTGGTTTATCCGATTTTGCGCATAGCCATGAAAGGATTGCCGGATTTCGGCTATCCACTGGCAAAAATGGCTGGATTGCTGCTTTTAGCCTGGCTGGTTTGGATGGCTGGCTCGAATGGAATTGCCTTTAGCCGAGGCTCCATCTGGATAGGTGCCGGGCTGCTGGGAGCAGCCAGCCTGGGGTTGGCCTTCTGGCAACGGAAGTTACTGGCGGTGGAAATCAAACAACGCTGGCGCTATTACCTGACGGTGGAAGCGGTCGGGCTGGCGTTCTTTTTGTTGTTTTTAGCTATTCGGCTGGGAAACCCGGATCTATGGCACCCAAATTTCGGTGGCGAAAAGCCAATGGATTTTGCCTATTTCAATGCGGTGATAAAAAGCACTACATTCCCGCCCTATAACCCGTGGTACGCAGGTGCCTGGATCAATTATTACTATTATGGGTTCGTCATCGCGGCAATTCCCACCAAATGGCTTGGCATTGTGCCTTCTGTGGCGTACAACCTGATTTTGCCGACTTTCTTCTCACTGGTGGCACTGGGGGCGTACAGCTTTGGCTGGAACGTGCAGCAATGGTTCAAAAATCGCCGTGGGGAGGATGAAACACAGCCCGCTGGCATTGCTCCTTGGGTCGCCGGCGTGGGTTCCGCCATCGGCATGCTGATTCTGGGAAATTTAGGCACCATCGATATGATGTGGGAAGGTCTCATGAAGTTGGTGGCGCCTGGTGGCAATATAGAAGGAGCAGCTTTCTTTACTAAAATGGGCTGGACCTTTCAGGGATTGGCTGAATATTTCAAAGGAGCGGTGCTGCCTTACTCACCGGCGGACTGGTATTGGATTCCCAGCCGGGCGGTCAAAGGCGGCGATGCCATCACCGAGTTCCCGTTCTTCACCTTCCTTTATGGGGACCCGCATGCGCACCTATTCGCGCTGCCAATTACCTTGCTGGCACTCGGTTGGGTGCTATCAATCGTATTGGGCAAATGGAAGTGGAAAATCGGTGAGCGGGTTGGCGGCTGGCTGCCTTTTGGGATAACCATTTTTGTAGGAGCCGTGACGATTGGAGCGCTGCGCCCGGTCAACACCTGGGATCTGCCAACCTATTTAGGTCTGGCGGTCGCAGCCATCCTGTATTCAGTGCTGAAATATGCTGACCTACCCGAAAAATTCCTATCCAACTTGCCAAAAAGCCTAAGACGATTGATTCTGGCGGGTGGGTCGATCGCTTTGTTGACCGGCTTAGCCTTCGTCCTGTACCAACCCTATCAGAATTGGTATGCCCAGGGATATTCCGAAATTGCCGCCTGGCAGGGTGCCAAAACCACGCTGGCAGATTACCTGACCCATTGGGGCCTATTTGTCGTGGTCATCATCACATGGTTATGGTATGAAACCGTCGATTGGATGGAAAAAACCCCGGTTTCAGCTTTGAATAAACTGAAACCTTGGAAGACGGTTATCGCTGCCAGCTTCGCCTTATTTATCGTGGTGGTATTGTTTCTGACATTCCGAGAAAAAGTGCCGGTGGCCTGGCTGGCATTGACGCTGGCTGTTTGGTCGCTGTTATTGCTGCTGCGACCTGGTCAGCCGGATCCGAAGCGGGTGGTTTTGTTTATGGTGGGAACTGCAGCAACGCTCACCCTGGCAGTGGAGCTGGTCGTGCTGGTTGGCGACATCAACCGCATGAACACAGTTTTCAAGTTCTACTTACAAGCTTGGACGTTGTTCTCGCTAAGCGCGGCGGCTGGCGTATTCTGGCTGTTGCCGCAGATCGAAACCCGCTGGAAACCTGGCTGGCGCAATGCCTGGATTGGGTTTGTAGGGCTACTGGTGGTATTCGCTTTGTTCTACCCGTTGACCGCGGCTCCATCGAAAATTCGCGACCGCATCAGTTCTGCAGCTCCGCATACACTGGACGGTATGGCTTATATGCAGACGGCGCAATACCATGACGAAAAAGGGTTGCTGGATCTCAATGGCGACTATAACGCCATCCGCTGGTTGCAGGAAAATGTCATCGGTTCACCCAGTCATAGTAGAAGCCAATACGGTCGAGTATCGTTGGGGCTCACGCTTTTCGATCTATACCGGTCTGCCAGCCACGATTGGCTGGAACTGGCACCAGCGCCAGCAGCGCGCCACGATTCCGGACACTTCGATCTGGGCACGCATCGACGAGGTTACGGTCTTCTACAACACCACCAGCCTCGATCAGTCTGTAAATTTCCTGCGGAAGTACAATGTAAAGTACATCATGGTTGGCCAATTGGAACGTGTGACGTATGATCCCTTTGGTATTGCCAAATTTTCCATTGATGAAGGTCAATACTGGAAACAGGTTTACAGCGATAACACCACCGCCATCTATGAGGTGATTCCATGAGCGCAGCAGGTCGACCAGGTCGAATTTTTCATATTGCCCGGAACTCCGAATGGGGGGACGCGTTGGAAAATGGCTCCTATCGCACCGGTTCACTGGAAAGCGAAGGATTTATCCATTTTTCGACCGGCCGTCAACTGCTGAGGACAGCCAACAAGTTTTACTATGGTGACCGGAATGTGGTGTTGTTACTGATCGACCCTGCTAAACTGGCGGCTGAACTGCGTTATGAGCCCATCGAGGACGGGCAGGAATTTCCGCATTTGTATGGCGAGCTGAATCTGGATGCTGTATCGCAGGTACTGCCTTTTTCACCGGAACCCGACGGCAGCTTTGCCTGGCCGAAAGAGTTAATCCCGAACGAGGACGAACTGTGATCGATGTACTGTGGTGGTATCTGGTTGTTTCCATCGCCGGCTGGCTGACTTTACCGCTAGCGCAGCGGCTGTTACGCTTCTTACCGGATCGCGGTTTTACCCTGGCCCGTCCATTGGCACTGCTAGGCTGGGGCTATTTGTTCTGGCTGCTAACCTACCTGGGTGTACTACAAAATGACATTGGCGGCGTTTTACTGGCTTTGACGCTGCTGGTAGTCATCAGTTTTGTGGTCGGCAAAGGCCGGGTGACGGACCTGTGGAGCTGGATCAAGGAGCACAAACGGGTGGTGATCACCAGCGAAGTGCTTTTTTTACTGGCATTTGCGGTCTGGGCTTTTGTACGCGCTGCCAACCCAGACGTCAATTACACCGAAAAACCAATGGAGTTGGCCTTTATCAACTCCATCCTGCGCTCACCGGGGTTCCCGCCCAATGATCCCTGGCTATCGGGATACGCTATCTCTTATTACTACTTTGGCTACGTTATGGTGGCGATGCTGGTGCATGTGACTGGCACCGCGACCAGTGTGGCTTTCAACCTGGCGATTGCCATGTGGTTCGCGCTGACCGCTCTGGCAGCTTATGGAATTGTGTACAACCTTGTTAGCCCGCTCAGGGGAGGCAGGCGACGAAACGAAAGTTAGACGAGCGGCGAGATGGGCTTTACTGGCACCACTATTTATCCTAGTCGTCAGCAATTTGAGCGGACTGCTGGATGTGTTGCATGCGCGTGGCATCTTTTGGACAACCGGTGCAGATGGGCAATACCATTCATCTTTTTGGACTTGGCTGAACATCAAAGAAATCAATGTTGCACCAAAGCTGCCGTTCAGCTGGCTGCCGCAGCGCGGCGGTTGGTTGTGGTGGATGGGTTCGCGGGTGGTGCAGGATTTCCCGTTGTCGGGCGGCACCACGGAGGTGATCAACGAATTCCCGTTTTTCTCCTACCTGCTGGCTGACCTGCATCCGCATCTTTTGGCCATGCCGTTTGTTCTGTTGGCAGTAGGATTGGCGCTCAACCTGGCTTATCGCGGGCTGAGTGAAAAATTCGAGGAAGTGCGGGTTAGAGCCTGGCTGCGGAAATTCGATTTCTGGCCCACCGTGATTATCCTGGGCGGGTTATCCTTCTTGAATACCTGGGATTTTCCCATCTATGTGGCGCTGTTCGCCGCGGTGTACACCTGGCACCGAACGGTTCAAAACGGCTGGGGTTGGGCGCGGATAGGTGATTTTGTCAAAATTGGCCTGCTGCTTGGCGTGGCGGGTGCGGTACTCTACCTTCCGTTTTACATCGGATTCGCGTCACAGGCGGGTGGGTTGCTCCCCAGTCTGGCATTCTATACGCGCGGAGCCTATTTTTTGGTCATGTTCCTTCCCTTGTTATTCCCGATTGGCGCCTGGTTAATTGCCAGCGTTCGCAAGGTGGAGCGGCGTGATTGGAAGAACGGGCTGATTGTCGGTCTGGGGATTGTGGCATCCCTATGGGCACTCATGCTGGCAGCTGGAGTACTGTTTCAAGCTGCCCTGACTGCCGGTCAAAGCTGGCAGGAGAAAGGCGGCTCCCTGGCTTTGACTGGCGGCCGACTCGCAGCAGCGTTAACCGCCTTTTTTGGCACCCAGGGCGGCTCCGGCGCCGAATTACTGCAAGCCGCGATCCAGCGGCGGCTTACGGATCCCGTCACCTGGCTGGTGCTGCTGCTGGTCATCATCCTTTCCTGGGCAGCACTATCAGCGGCACGCCGGCAACCTTTGGCGGCTGAACCCACGCCGCTGGAACCAACTCCCGGGCTTGAACCTCAGCGCGTGGTGAATTCGTTTGTTATTTTGTTGATTCTCATCGGGGCCGGGTTGACCTTGCTGCCGGAATTCTTTTACCTAAAGGACGGCTTTGGAACCCGCCTGAATACCATTTTCAAGTTTTATTTTCAGACCTGGATGGTTTGGGGGCTGGCAGCCGCCTATGCGACGGCCATTTTGTGGCGCAAGGCCCGCGGTCTGGGAGCTGGAGTATTTAAGGTTGGCTGGGTGCTGCTGACCACGGCAGCTTTGATTTATCCGGTCATCATGTTGAATGCCAAGACCGGACTGCCCGGGAAACCCCTGGCGGAACTAACATTGGATGGGAAAGCATATCTGCAACGTTATAATCCAGACGAGTGGGCAGCTTTTACCTGGTTGCAGCAAGCGCCTATCGGTGTGGTGGCTGAAACCGTCGGAGCATCCTATAACCCGGACACTGCGCGGGTGTCTACCCACAGCGGGCAACCGACCCTTTTGGGGTGGGAAGGTCATGAGTGGCAGTGGCGGGGCGGCGCTGAGGAAATTGGTTCGCGGCGCGGCGACCTCGAATTGCTGTACACAACCGACAGCTGGGAAGAAGCGTCTGTGATCACAGCCCGCTATAATATCCGGTATATCTACGTGGGACCTGTCGAACGGACGACTTACAAAGTAAACGAGGTCAAATTCATGGCGAACACTCGCGTGATCTATCAAAACCCGGGAGTTACTATTTACGAAGTTCCAGGGGATAATCCGCAGACCGAGCCATTGATCGGGTATGTAGAACCATGATGAAACCTGCGAACTTCAACATGAATACTCAGCGCCTGGCATTGATCCTGGCAGGTATCACGGCTTTCTTAATTCGCTTTGTATTGCTCAATAAAGTCGCGTTAACCAATCCTGAGGCGACTAATGCCCTTCAAGCGCTGGTCGGATCCCAAGGAGGCGAACACCTGGTCGGCGGCGAAGCCGGCTATGTGCTGCTCACCACCGCCTGGTTCTTCCTTTTCGGGGCGGGCGATGGGCTGGCTCGCTTTTGGCCAGCTCTGGCTGGGACCGCGCTGGCGTTGACTCCCTGGTTATTCCGCCGCCAGTTAGGTGAAAAAACTGCCCTATTGCTGTGTTTTGGTCTGGCATTGGACGCCGGCTGGACGGCTGTATCCCGGCAGGCGCATGGCATGACCCTGGCCGGGTTATTTATCATCCTGGCGCTAGTGGCGCTGCTGAATAAGAAATCCAGACTACTGGGCGTTTTTACGGCTGTGGCTATGTTAGGCGGGCCAGCTTTCTGGCTCGGGGCCATCGGGTTAGCTGCCGCTTTCGCGTTGTATAAAATGGTATTTCAACCGCGGCAATCCTCCAGCGAAGAAAATGAAGCGCGAGAAATCGGGATATTTGAAGGAATCAACTGGAGGAGCGTGGGAATTTGGTTTGGCGGAACCGCACTGGCTTGCGGAACGCTGTTGTTCATCATTCCGAATGGCCTGGACTCGGCGTTCAATGGGTTTGCCCAATATTTTGTCAGCTGGACAAAACCTGGCAGTCTGAATATTTGGCGGTTATTACTTGGGATGGTGCTTTCACAACCGATCGGATTTTTGTTCGCTGGCGTCGGACTGTTCCGCCTATTGCGCACCAAAAACCAGTTGGATACCTTCCTGGCAGTCTGGTGGTTGACAGCGCTGGCATTGGTGTTGCTCAACCCCGGACGAGAAATGATCCAGGTTGGTTGGGCATCCCTGCCGATGTTGGCGCTGGCTTCGCGTCAGCTGGCTGGCTTGCTGACTTTTGGAGTTCGGGCCCGCTGGACCGCAATTGCGTATAGCCTTATTGTGGTCGTATTGATGATGTTCGCCTGGCTTAATTTCATCGCGTATTTTCAGCCGGCACGTCCGGAAATTTCCACTTTTATTCGGATTGTCACCACAGTTTTTCCTGTGCTTTTGCTGATCGGAGCCGCGATTGTAGTCCGTTGGTTCTGGAGCGAGGAGACTGCCGGGCAAGGTGCGTTATGGGGTCTGGTGGCAGTGTTGGCGCTTTGGGGTTTTTCAGCCGCCTGGGGTGGAACCGGGCTGGGTGCAGCTCCTGCCGGGCAAGTATGGCGCACTGGCAGCCTGATCGACGAGGTGGACTTGCTGAAAACCACGGTCAACGACCTTTCCACCTGGAAAAACCGCGTGCCGGGAGAGCTGGAACTGGTGGTAGAAGGGATTGACTCGCCGGCATTGCGCTGGGCACTGCGTGATTACGATCAGGTCAAGTTTGTTACTTCAACGGCTTCGGCGTCGTCACCGGCAATGGTAATCACACCCGATAAACCATCACCCGAACTGGCAGACACCTACCGCGGGCAGGACTTTGTGCTGGAAGTCAACCCGACCTGGCAAATGAGTTTTGACGAATGGCTGCAATGGGTTGCGTATAAAACAGTCCCTGTTAGCAAGACAATAGTGGTATTATGGGCGCGCGCGGATTTATTCCCGGACGCCGCAGGCTTTAACCCCTGAAATTATCCAATAGATTGGAATCATCGATTAGTGAAACCGAGTATCATCGCAATTGACGGTCCAGCCGCCTCGGGCAAATCAACTCTGGGTGAACGGCTGGCACAACACATCGGTTATTTGTATTTTGATACAGGGCTCATGTACCGGGCAGTCACCTGGGCTGCTCTGCAAAAATATGGTCAGGTTGATCATGAAGCTGAGGTCTCAACCCTGGCGGAGAAAATTGTCATTGATGTTCGTCCGCCTTCGTGCGTTGACGGACGCAGCGCCGATGTGTGTATCGACGGGGTGGATGTCACCTGGCAAGTACGCCGTTCGGATGTTGAGGCAAACGTCTCGCAGGTCTCCGCTTATCCACGGGTACGCGAGGCCATGACGCAGCAACAGCGGCGTATTGGTCAACGCGGCGGGGTGGTGATGGTTGGACGCGACATTGGCACTGTGGTTTTCCCGGAGGCTGAGTTAAAGATTTACCTGATCGCCTCTTTCGAAGAGCGGGCCCGGCGGCGCTACCACGAGGTCACAGCCCGCGGCGAGGGGGCAGATTTCCATCAAATTTTGGCGGCATTACGCAAACGTGACGCTTATGATTCTGGCCGAGTGCTGGCACCGCTCAAACCAGCCGAGGACGCGATTATCCTCGACTCGGAAGGACTGAGTATCGATCAAGTTGTTGAGAAAGCGCTTCAACTGGTCGAGAGGGAATAGTCCATTCGCACACTTGGGAAAGGGGGGACGTTGAATGACCGGAATTAATCAGGATGGAAACGGTTTCCTGGGCAAAATAGCCTGTTTACAGGCTGCTTTCATTCCCCGGCGATTTCGTGTACCCAAATTGTGTGTATGGCCGAATGAGGATGCTATAATTTTGTCATCGCTTCCAAGCGGTGAAGCCCCATGCTGATCGAATTTAACCCATTCGCCTCGCAGCCGTATATCGATCTGCCCTTCCAGGTAAGTAGCTGGATTGGGTTATTTGTGCTGGCGGGTTTTCTGGTGTGGGGGTTCACCCGTTGGCGTGAGTTCGCGGTTGGTAGTCCGCTGCAGCAGTGGGGAATAACCATATTCTTCATCGTCAGTACCCCGCTAACGTTGGCATTCCTCAACTTCTATTTGCCGACTGAAGTTTCGCTGCGCATACCGAACTTGCCCATCGAAGCGGGTCAACCTCTGGTGTTCCTGTTATTTGCACTGCCGTGGGTTTTGGCGGGCGGCATGGCTGGACCAACCAGCGGCGGATTGGTGGGGCTGTTTAGTGGGGCAGTCATGGCTGCCTTTGTCACACATAACCTGTTCACCCCACTGGAAGTTGCCGGCCTGGGGCTGTTTTTTGGGGCAGCGGTCCGGCAAAATTACCGGACTGTGTTTTACCGGGTTCTACGCAATCCGTTCCCGACCACGGTGATGCTCTCCTTTGTGTACATACCGATCTTCATCATCATTGCATTCCTGAGCATCCCGGGCAGCCTGGCGGAACGTCTGGATTATGCGCTGGCGCAATACTGGCTGCAGATATTTGTGAAAATCATCCCGCTGGTGGCGGCTGGAATTTTTGCCCAATTCGTGTATTGGGCTCTGCCTATCTTATGGCCGCGTCCGGTTACAACGGTGCCGTCACCGGCCGAATCAAGCTTGCAAACCCGCTTTATGACGGTCACTCTGCCCATGGTACTGGTCTTGGTCATGGTGTTGACCCTGGCAGATTGGTTGGTAGCTGGTTTGGCAGCCCGGAAGATGATCGAAGAACGATTGGGGAATACCACCCGAATTGCCGCCGAAAGCGTGCCATATTTTCTCGAAGCAGGCCAATCCCTGATTTTGAATATGGCCAACACAGAATTAATTGATACGCCGTCGGAAACGGTGCCGGACCAACTGGCCAATAATATTCGGGCAGTCTCTTATTTCCATCAATTGGCCTTATTCGATGTGGATGGACATGTCAAGGGCAGTTACCCGCAAACCAACTTCTCTTTTCCAGATCTGACGGACGAAGAGGAATTGGCAATTGGTTTGGCCAACAAAGGCATTCGCATCCAAATCTATACGGTACCGCCAGCCTCGTCGGAGACCGGCGGGACTATATCTTTTATCGCGGCTATTCTGGATGAAACTGGAACATCGCGCGGTGTATTGCTGGGCCGGGCTGATCTGAAGATCAACCCGTTTACTCAACCCGCTTTGACTGCCCTAACCTCGCTGGGGGCGGACGGCGGTGAGGGCTATATTCTGGACGAGAACGGACAGGTACTTTTCAAGACAGTTGATTCGACTGGCTTGACCGGTGCCGACGTTTACGCTGACCAATCAAACGGAGGGCCGCAATTTTTTGACGATGTTTCAGCGACCGGAACACGCCAGATGGTATTTTATCAACCGGTGATCGGGCGCCCATGGGCGGTTGTGGCAACCATGCCAGCCCGCAATGCACAGCAGACTTCATTGGAAATCGCGGTACCACTGCTGGCTATTTTGGGGTTGTTCACTCTGTTGGCTTATATTTTGCTGCGCTTCGCGCTGGGCTCCGTTACCCAATCCTTGAAGGAATTGGCGGGACAGGCTACCTTGATTTCACAGGGGCAATTGGCTTCGCCGGCTCCAGTGAACGGGGTCGATGAGATTGGGACGCTGGGGAAATCTTTTGAGCAAATGCGCCTTGGCTTGAAAGCCCGCCTGGATGAGTTGAATAAATTACTGACGGTTAGCCAGGGAGTGGCAGCCAAACTGGATATTCAAGAAGCCATCGGACCGATCCTGGAAGCCGCTTTGAGTGAGGAGGCGGTCTCGGCGCGGGCGGTGCTGATTCAGGATGTGCGCATGGACATCGCCGGCGACAAGCTGGTGGCGGTGGGCGTTGGCAGTATAGCCGATCAATTTGCCCATCTGGACAGCCAGGTATTCGACCTGATGCGAACCCAGGACGTGTTGACCATTCAAAATACCACCCGGGTACGCCGCATCTCCTCCTTGAACCATCAAATGCATCCTGCCGCTTTAATCGCTCTGCCGCTCTATCATGAGAACACTTATTATGGAGCTTTGTGGGTCGGCTATCCGAAACCGCGGCGGTTCAGCGATGAAGAAGTACGCTTCCTGTCCACCCTGGCAGGTGAAGCAGCCGTTGCTGCCGCCAATGCCCGCTTATATGCCTCGGCAGAAATTGGCCGGCGCCGCCTGGAGGCGGTACTGACCTCCAACCCGGAACCTGTCATGGTGTTCGACGAGCAGGACCGTTTACTTTTGCTCAACCCAGCTGCGATGCAGGTTTCCGGTCTGATTACCACCCCGACTATCGGTCACCTGGCAAAAGATGTAGTTTCGTCACCGGAGTTGGCTAACCTGCTCAGCGGACCGATGGAACAGCGTATTGCCACCCGTGAAATTAAACTTTCGAATGGCAAGATTTATCATGCTGCCGTGGCTCCTGTAATGGGCGAGAATCAACGCCTGGGCAAAGTAGCAGTGTTACGGGATGTCACTCATTACAAAGAATTGGATTCAATCAAATCCGACTTTGTGGCGACAGTCAGCCATGACCTGCGTTCTCCACTGGCGTTGATGCGCGGCTACACCACCATGATTCCCATGGTGGGCGAGTTGAACGATCAGCAGAAGAGCTATGTGGCCAAAATGGTGCAGGGCGTCGAGGAAATGAGTCGATTGGTGAACAACCTGCTCGACCTCGGTCGGCTGGAATCTGGTATCAAACTGAAATTGGGCAAACTGAACCCGGATGCCATGGTTGAACAAGTCATAGCTCAGTTGACACCGCAGGCGAACCAGAAAAAAATCATGCTGCTATTTTCCCGGATTGAAGGTGAGGAACCCATCGAAGCTAACGCGGATGTGGCTTTGATACAGCAGGCATTGATTAATCTGGTGGATAATGCCATCAAATACACCAAAGTTGGCGGTGAAGTATTCGTGAGCGTTGGGGTTCAAGGCGACCAACTGGTCTTCAAGGTGCGTGATTCTGGCATTGGCATTGCGCCGTTGGATCTGCCAAGGCTCTTCGAAAAGTTCTATCGGAGTGGCCGGCGCGAAGCGCATGAACAACGCGGTACCGGGCTGGGTCTGGCTATAGTCAAAAACATTGCCGAACGCCACGGCGGACAGGTGCTGGTCGAAAGTCAGCTTGGCAAAGGCAGCCAATTCACAATTGAAATACCACTCAACCAGCAATCCGGCGTCAAGGCCCTGGTTGGCATGCCGCAAGGGAAGAATTAATCATCGTTGTTTTCGCTAAATAGCACCTTTTTATTCTTTGTCAGTCTGGCCGCCTGGATCGGCTACCGCCTGCTTGCCAACAAGAAGTCAGGAGTGTTTTGGCCGCGGGAAATCATTCTCAACCTGTTTTACCTGTACGGCTGGGTGGTATTTCTTTTAACCCTGGCACCGCTTGATATCGTCCTGTTTGATTTCGACTTTAGCGGTGCAAACCTGGTGCCGCTAGTTGAGACATTACGCTTTTTAAAGTATTTGGATGCCCCGGGGGTCAAGCAGAACCTGCTGGGTAATTTCCTGTTGCTTGCACCGCTCGGCATTTTCCTGCCCACTCTATACCGACGTTATCGACGCTTGGGGGCAGTGATTGGCACTGGTTTTCTGGTGACCTTAGGGATTGAAGCCGCGCAATTACTGCTGGCCCATCGTGTGTTTGACATCGACGACTTGATCCTAAATGTATTCGGCGTGCTGCTGACTTTTATATTGTTCAGTCTATTCCTTGTCATACCCGGATTACGCCGGGCAGTGGATCGAATTACCAACCGTCCACAAATTGGTACCAGTGGATACTTTAATGCTTATGTTGGGGTGGTTGTCGTGGTGTTCCTGGTCCTATTTACCGTTGGCTATCTCAGGAACGCTCATACCCAAGAACAGATCTTCAATTCTTTGCCTGAGCAGGGGCAACAGCTGGTTGCCCAGGCAGACTACGGCAGGTATTTGATGATTCTAACGGAGGCAGGTGACGGTACGCAGATATTTTCCGGCTACCGGCAAGTGCCATTTAAGCGCTATGCGAAGATACTAGACCATTTTGGATTGGACCTAAACGAAAAAGAATTTATCGTCACCGGGGGCCAGCAAGTTGGCGATAACATCGATTATTTTGTGGTGGCTCGCAGTAATCAGTCCGTGGCGTTCATGCAAGCCGCCGGGGAACAATACCCGGTGGTATCCGATGGCGAGAATCATTTTTCAGTTGGGCGATTCCCGCTCATAACCGAGGCGAGATTTCTTGATTTTAGATTCATCGATTCGACCGGCACTGACCTGGGTTTTACCTCGTATACCCAAAAATGAGAGCTCAGCGAGTTTAGGGTCTCATGATCCATTTGGGTGAATATTGTTGAAAAAGGGGTATAATCAATATTCACGACTTCATGAATAACGGTTCGAGCACGGAAAAGGGACCGAGAAAACCGAATATTGATAAAAATTGGTCGCAAAAACACTTGAAGTATTTAGTTCTTGTGGTATAATTCAAGTTTGCATGTGTGTCCAGGGAGCCCTCTAATACAACTTTTACGCTGAGAGATTTCACCAGCGTCGATGCTCATTTAAACCCCCCGGGTGCAGTCTGAGGAGGCATATTAGTGGAAACGAAAAGTTTGGTGGCACTTCGTATTAGCCTGGCCTCGCCAGATACGATTCGTTCCTGGTCGTATGGTGAAGTTCTTAAACCTGAAACAATTAACTACCGGCGCTTACGCCCCGAAAAAGATGGCCTGTTTGACGAAGCCATTTTTGGCCCTACCCGTGATTATCAATGTTATTGCGGCAAATATAAAAACCCGCGCTATAAAGGCATTATTTGCGATAAATGCGGCGTTGAGGTAACTCGTTCGTCGGTCCGCCGCGAGCGCATGGGTCATATTGACCTGGCGACTCCGGTGGCGCACATTTGGTATACCCGCCGCGTTCCCTCTTATTTGGGACTGCTGCTGGATATCTCCCGGCGCAACCTGGACCGTGTACTGTATTTTGCGCAGTACATCGTCACCTATGTGGATGAGGATGCCCGTCAGAAAGCTTTAAAACGGCTGGACGACGAAATCAACCTGTCCGAACGGGAGCAGGCTCAGCAGATCAACGCCCGTATTCTGGAAGTCAAACAGAGTCGCGACCGTAAGATTGGCGAACTGAACCAGCGCAAGCAGGACATGGAAAGCCGTCGGGACGAGCAGATTGCATCCAAGCTTGAACCGGTGATCCAGGAAGGTCAGACCCTCGAGCGTCAGCTGCAAGAAAAAGTTGGCAATCCCACGGTTAAGGCCATCGTGTTCTCTTCCGCCAGTGTCGAAATTGCCGCTGCCGGTGAAACGATTTCAACGCAGCAGATTTCGCGCGTTCAAAAAGTTGTCAAAGAACGGCTGGACGAACTGGAGAAGGAATCCAAGGATCAACTGCAACGTGATCTTGAAGTGATCAAGATGCAGATCGAGGAGATTCGCGCCCAGGCCGATATCGAGATGGAAGGCTTGCGCAACACGCTCGAAGATCAGTCCAACGTCTCACAAAATAACAATTCGCGCCAGCGCGATGAACTTCAGGAGCTGCGTCCGTTCACTTTCCTCACTGAAAACCGCTATCGCGAACTAAAGCAACGCTGGGGCAATGTTTTCCGCGCGGATATGGGCGCCGAAGCTTTCTATGACGTTTTACGCCGGCTTGATCTGGAAAAATTGGCCGAAGATTTATGGCACGAGGTCAAGACTTCCAAGAGCAAACAAAAACGCAAAAAAGCAACCACCCGTCTGAAAGTGGTGGAGGCTTTCCGCCGCTCGAACAACCGTCCAGAGTGGATGGTAATGACCGTTTTGCCGGTCATTCCCCCCGACCTGCGCCCCATGGTTCAGCTGGATGGCGGACGTTTCGCCACCTCTGACCTTAATGACCTGTACCGCCGCGTCATCAACCGCAACAACCGTCTCAAGCGGTTGCTGGAGTTAGGCGCTCCGGATGTCATCGTGCGCAACGAAAAACGCATGCTCCAGGAAGCTGTCGATTCCCTGATTGACAACTCGCAACGCGGCAAGGCACTTTCCCGCCGTGGACGCCGCGAGCTGAAATCCCTAAGCGACATGCTCAAGGGCAAAAAAGGACGTTTCCGCCGCAACCTGCTGGGTAAACGCGTGGATTATTCCGGGCGTTCAGTTATCGTGGTTGGCCCGACCTTGAAATTGTACGAATGCGGTCTGCCAAAAACCATGGCTTTGGAACTATTCCGCCCATTCGTTATCGCCAAACTGGTTTACCACTCCTATGCTGCCAACGTCAAAGGCGCCCGCCGCTTCATCGAGCGGAACCGCCCCGAGGTATGGGAAGTACTCGAAGAGGTCATCAAAGAACGACCGGTGCTGCTGAACCGCGCGCCGACTCTGCACCGTTTGGGAATTCAAGCTTTCAAACCGATCTTGATCGAAGGTTCAGCGATTCAGCTGCATCCGCTGGTGACCACCGCCTTCAACGCCGACTTCGATGGCGATCAGATGGCTGTGCACGTGCCGCTTTCCGAGAAAGCGGTGTGGGAAGCCAATAACCTGATGTTGTCCTCGCGCAACCTGCTCAAACCCGCCGATGGCGAGCCGATCATCAGCCCATCCAAAGACATGGTGCTGGGCGTGTACTACCTGACCATGACCGATGATCTGGACCACCGGGGCAATGACCGCCTGTTTGCCAGCATTGATGAAGTCAACCTGGCATATCAGTTGGGTCAATTGGAAATCCATACCCGTATCCAGGTAAACGTCGAGTCCTTCTACGATGATAAGAACAACCGCTTGCCCGAAGCCAAGACGCGCATGGTGAAAACCACTGTCGGGCGGGCGCTATTCAACTACATTCTGCCGGCAGAGATGCGCTTCCAAAATATGCCACTCGACAAGGGCGGAGTAAAAGACCTCATTGCCAGTGTGTACGACATCTGCGGTGAAAAAGTAACTACCGAGACTGCTGATGCCGTCAAGGATATTGGTTTTGAATACGCGATGCGCTC
This sequence comes from uncultured Chloroflexia bacterium, assembly GCA_963721535.1. Lineage (GTDB taxonomy): Bacteria > Chloroflexota > Anaerolineae > Anaerolineales > Anaerolineaceae > Bellilinea. The sequence continues at coordinate 59,624 of CAVRKN010000025.1, read as the reverse complement.
CGGTTCGACGATTGCCGTAGCCGACATCACGATGCCGATCGAGAAAGCCGCAATTTTGGCCAAAGCCAATGAAGGCATCGAAACGGTACAGAAATCGTACCGCCGCGGTTTGTTGACCGAGCAAGAACGCAACGAACGCGAAATTGAAATCTGGCAGCAAACCACCAAGGACGTTGGTGACGCCGTACGCAAGGGAATGGATCCCAATGGCAACCTGTCCACGATGGCGAACTCCGGTGCGACCAAGGGCGGTTTCGGCCCAATCTCGCAGTTGGCTGGTATGCGCGGTCTGATGGCTGACCCGGCGGGGCGTATTATCCGCCTGCCCATCCAGTCGAACTTCCGCGAAGGGCTGACGGCTCTGGAATACTTTATTTCCACACACGGTGCACGTAAAGGTTTGGCAGATACCGCTCTGCGTACCGCGGATGCCGGTTATCTGACCCGCCGCCTGGTGGATATTGCCCAGGACATGATCATCAATGAAGAAGATTGCGAATCGACCGATGGTATCTGGATCAAGAAAGCTGACGATGTAGCCGGTCAACCTTTGAGTGTTCGCTTGTATGGTCGGATGTCAGCAGAGCGCATGCTCGATCCGCGCACCGGTGAGATTCTGGCTGAACGCAATACGTTGTTGGATCACAATGTGATCAAGACGGTGCTCAATGCCGGTATCGAAAATATCAAAGTGCGCTCGCCAATGACCTGCGAGCTATCACATGGCATTTGCCAGCATTGTTATGGTATGGATCTTGGCCGCGGTGAACTGGTCAAATTGGGATCGGCGGTTGGTATCGTAGCTGCCCAATCGATTGGCGAGCCGGGCACGCAGTTGACTCTGCGTACCTTCCACACCGGTGGTGTGGCGGCTGGCGGCGACATCACGACGGGTCTGCCGCGCGTTGAAGAGTTGTTTGAAGCCCGCCGCATGCCGAAAGGCGAGGCGGTCATCACCCGGATTTCCGGTGTAGCGCATATTATCCAATCAGAAAAGTTCACCGAACAGCGTGTGGTCCGCGTTGAGCATTCTGAAATGGTCAGTGACGAATACGATGTCCCTGAATCCTGGGATATCACTGCCAAAGATGAGACAACAATCACACTTGGCGATTCGATCGCAACCCAGGGCGAAGCCACCATTACGGCACAGCACACTGGCAAAGTACGCATCGAAGGCCGCAAGGTTTTGGTGTCTTACGAGCAGCGCGAGGTTGAGGAGGACGAAATCCCCAGCACCTCACGCATCCTGATCAAGGAAGGCGAGCACGTTGAAGCTGGTCAACCTTTGACTGAAGGCTCACTCAACCCGCACACCATCCTGCGTATCAAAGGCCGCGATGCGGCTCAGATGTACCTGATGACCGAGATCCAGAAGGTGTACCGCGCCCAGGGTCAGAACATCAATGACAAGCACTTCGAAGTCATCATCCGCAAGATGTTGGGTCGGGTGCAGGTCATTCGTCCGGGTGACACGCATTACCTGCCGATGGACCTGGTCGACCGGTTGGAAATCCACCGCCGCAACGAAGAAATGGTGGCGGAAGGCAAACAACCAGCACGCTACGTCGAGATCCTGCTGGGCGTTACCAAAGCCTCGCTGAGCACCAACTCGTTCCTGTCCGCTTCCTCGTTCCAGCACACCATCAAGGTGCTGGCTGGGGCTGCCATTGCCGGAACCGCCGACCCGTTGTTTGGGTTGAAGGAAAACGTCATTATTGGCAAGCTGATCCCGGCTGGTACGGGGTTCCAGGAGGGACGCTTCAACAGCGAATCATTCGTCGAGGATGACTCGCGCATCTCGATCACAAACATCACCAGTTCATAAGTTCGTTCTCTGAAACATCAGCCCCGAGGGTCCAACCCTCGGGGTTTTGTTTTTTAGCATGGGCATTATGTGGGGGTGAGTATCGCGGGCCTGTGAGTTTGTTTGAGCATTATGTGTCTTGTCGGACTGATTGGTCGTGGGCAAGTTGATCAAAGCGAGGATGGACGGAGGTCTTCTCTGGCCTTGCGCTTACAGTTGCTCCGGATGGGATGCCATGGCATCGATGATTTCCCACGGCTAAAGCGTGATAAACTTATGCGCGAATAAAACTATCTTCCATCGCCACGGCAGCGCGGCAGGAGTTTATTATGGAAATTGGATTGGTCAAACGGGTAGATATCGACCAGGAAATGCAGCAATCTTACCTGGATTACGCCATGAGCGTCATTGTGGCGCGGGCGCTGCCAGATGCCAGAGATGGCCTTAAACCGGTTCAACGGCGGATCTTATTTGGCATGTACGACATGGGGCTGCGAGCGGACAACGGGTTCAAGAAATCTGCCCGTATCGTTGGTGAGGTGCTGGGAAAGTACCATCCGCATGGCGACCAGACCGTATATGAGGCGATGGCGCGGATGGCACAAGATTTTTCCATGCGCTACCCCCTGGTGGATGGGCAGGGCAATTTTGGATCCGTGGATGGCGATCCCCCGGCTGCCATGCGCTATACCGAGGCACGCCTTACTCCCGCCGCGGTGGATATTCTGTCTCAACTTGATCGCGACACCATCGACTTCACCCGCAATTTTGACGATTTCCTCAACGAGCCAGATGTACTGCCAGCTGCCATCCCCAACCTGTTGGTGAACGGTGCCAGCGGCATAGCAGTGGGTATGGCTACCAGCATCCCGCCGCACAATCTAGGCGAGGTCGTCGACGCCTTGAATTATTTGCTCGAAAGATGGGAAATGCAGGAAGACGTCACGGTCAGCGACTTGATGAAATTCGTTAAGGGACCGGATTTTCCAACGGGCGGCATTATCTTGCATGAAAACAATGGGGAGGATCTGCTTTCGGCTTATGCCACCGGCCGCGGCAAAGTCACTTTACGCGGAAAGATGCACCTGGAGGAGATGGGACGCGGCAAAAACCGCATCATCATTACCGAGCTGCCTTACCAGATCAATAAGTCCTCGTTAATTGAAAGAATCGCTGAGTTGGCGCGCGAAGGGGGCCTGGAAGGCATCAGCGATCTGCGCGACGAGTTGGACAGGCAGGGGATGCGCATTGTCATCGAACTCAACAAAGTAGCCGAGACGGAAAATGTGCTGCGAAACCTGTACAAGCGCACTCCACTGCAGTCTACGTTCCGCATCTCGCTGCTGGCGCTGGTCAACGGCGAGCCGCACATGCTGTCGCTCAAACAGGCGCTGCGGGTCTATCTGGAACACCGCATCACAGTCGTACGGCGGCGCAGCGAACATGATCTGGCCAGAGCCAAAGCGCGCGCTCACGTTTTGGAGGGGCTGCGCATTGCGCTGAACAATTTGGATGAAGTTATCAACCTGATTCGCAAAGCCCAGGATGTGGATGATGCCCGCACCAAGTTGATGAAGCGCTTCAAGCTGAGCGATATTCAAGCCAACGCTATTCTGGAGATGCAGTTGCGCCGTCTGGCTGCTCTGGAACGTCGCAAAATCGAGTTGGAGTACAAAGAAGTCCAGGATTTGATTGCGGAGCTTGAAGGGCTGCTCAAATCACCAAAGAAGCTGCGTCAGGTGGTTGCGGATGAACTCAAGGCGATGAAAGCCGCCTATTCCGACCGCCGCCGTACTCAAATTGTGGCACTCACAGACGGTATGGAAATGAAAAACATGTTGACCACTACCGACCTGATGCCGTCGCTCGGCGTATGGGTTGGTGTGACAGCCAATGGGATCATCGGTAGGACCATGAGCGACGTCCTGCCGCGCTGGAGCGGTCGCAACGCACCAAAATGGGTGTGCGCCACTACAACCCATCACACGCTGTACATGGTCGCCAGCGACGGGCGAGCGGCAGCTATATCCGTGCAATCCTTGCCAGAGGTGGAAAATTTTTCGGATGGGGTGCCGCTGCGAAAAGCATCGCCATTTGAGGACGATCAAAAATTGGTGCAATTATTCACTGCGCCAACGCGGATAGACGACAGCGAGGAGCAATATGTCGTCACTGTTTCGCGCAGCGGGTTGATTAAAAAATCCAGCCTGCGCGACCTGCCTGGTCCTTCCACCCAACTCTTCACACTGGCTAAAGTGAATCCCGGCGATGAAATCGGTTGGACGGTTTTGACAGACGGAAAATCCGAATTGCTGCTGGCAACCCGCAAAGGTATGGTGATTCGCTTCACCGAGGAAGACGTCCGGCCAATGGGGCTGGTAGCCGCAGGAGTCAACGGCATCAAGCTGTCTGCCGGCGACCAGGTGCTGGGTGCAGCCCGAATCGTGCCAGAATTTGATCTGTTATTGCTGGGTAAGGATGGTAAAGCCTGGCGCTTGCCAACGCTTCAATTGCCGATTCAAGGACGCTATGGGCAGGGTGCCATTGCCTGCAAACCGCCTGCGGGCGGGGAACTGGTTGGGATGGTTTATTCGCAGCCAGGGCAGGAATTAATCATCGAATTTAAAGATGCAGCCAGCAAAGTGGAGACGATCGCTGCCATTCCAGCTGGGCGGCGGCAGTCGACCGCCAAGCAGTTTGCAGCAGTGAAACCCGGTGACCTGGTCACCGGAGTAACAGTGATAGAGGACGGTCTGGCTTATTGGGATAAGCGGCAGGGGAAGGCACAAAAGAAGCCCCGCCGTGTGGTTGCACCCGAGCCGCATGCTGATCAACTGGCATTGCCGCTGGATGGGCAGCCAAAACGGACGCGGGAAGTAAAACCTGCCGCAGAAAAAACCGTGGGAGCGAAAAAAGCCGCTGCCAAAACAGGTTCGCCCCGGGAAAAGACCCCTACCGAGAAACCAACAACAAAGCCTAAAAACACCCGGAGTGCTAAGCCCGTCACAGCGAAGAAAGCAATTGCAAAAACGGCCCCGGCGAAAACCGTACCGTCAAAAACCAGCCCAAAAACGATTGGAAAAACACCACCAGCAGGTGGAAAATCTACGACTTCAAGTGGGAAAACTACCACTGCAACTGGAATTAAACCGAAAACGGCGGCAAAACCGGCAACAAAAGCCTCGGTAGTAAAAAAGGAAGCGGTGACAACCGGAAAGACTACGATTACGACCCGGACAAAGGCGAAACCTTCCGCTCAACAGAGGGCCAAGAAAACGACAGAACCGAGCGCCAAAACTCCGGCCAAAAAACCGGCAGCGGCAACAAAGCCATCCATGGTTAAAAAACCCGCGGCAAAACCAACGACAGCTGCGGTCAAGAAACCGGTAAAGACTCCGATTAAGACACCAAAGACGCCCGCCAAAAAACCAAAAACCACAAAATAATTGCCGATTTGGTTGAACTTAAATTCAAAAGGGACGGCTGAAACCCGTCCCTTTTTTGCTTCTATGGTGGAATTAATTAGCGCGAGACGTGGAAGAATGAATAGTGATAGGCGATCTTGCCGTCCAGCAGGCCAAAGGTATCACTGCCGTTGTTGACGCGGCCTTTCTGCGAGGAAGCCGTCCAGGTGAAATGGCGCGAATTGCCTTTCCCGGAGGTGCCAGTGAGGGTGAAGGTCGGGTCGGGTAGTAGTTGAGTAAATAGATTCGAGTACCACCCGCGTAAAGCCTCAGATCCGCGCACTGACCGGACAAAAGTGATATGGACGGCGTCCGGCAGGTAAAGATTATTGACCCGGTTTGGATCGCGGGCGTTCATCGCAGTGAAGTACTCATCAATGATATCGGGTGTTGGCGGCGCAGGAGGAGGTGGAGCGGGGACTTCCGGAGTGGGTGCTGGAGTCGGGGGTGGCAAAGGTTGATTCCACTGGTAGGCTGCGGCGGCATCCCAAATATGGGGTAAATCGCGCCGGCATTCGTCCCAGGAGAAGAAATTACAGCCCTTCAGGCCAAGCCCTTTGACGGTGTCCATGAATTTATTGGTATCTTCTACCGTCGGCGCCCAACGACCGGTACGATACGTAGGTCCGGTAGGAATCACGGGCCGGAAAGGCGCTTTGGCTTCAAATTCTCGCAGGGTACGCTGCAATTGCGGTTCGGGGTTGTGGGCCTTCTCCCAATACACCTGCGGCATGTTGTAATCCACCTTGTCCAGGAATTCCTTCCAGGGCAGTTGCGGATGGTAGGATGGGAAACGGAATGAGCTGAGCGCCATGGGCAAATTCGGGTAGGCGCGCCGCAGGCGGTCCATATAATGGCGGGCTGCATTGACCCGCCCGGGTTGTTTGTATTCAATCTCGGCATCAATCACATAGCCGTCAAGGTTTAACTGTTGCAAGCGTTGAACCGCGATGTTGGCTTCAGCGCCAGGGTTGTAGCCATACACATAATGCCAGCCCCAGGCGCTGATTCCGGCGGTGCGCAGGGCATCGGCTACCGGAGCGAGGAGGTCGGTGTTGGAATTGCGGTCCAGATTGTAAGCATATTGGCCGTCCGCAATTTTGAGCAGGACATGGGTATAACCACCAGCCTGGGCTGCGGCTACGATTTTAGCTGGATCTCCGCCTTCAGCATCGCGGACTTTCCAGATGTAGAACCCTTTTCCTTCAATCGTCATGGTTGAGCACCTCCAGCAGGGTGAACAGGGATTTCAACCATGGTGTTGCAATTATCCTGCCAATCCCAGTTGTGGTGCGATCTTGCGCATAGCCAAAATGACGTTATCCACGTGTTCCCACAATTCCACCCCAAAATCCGCGGCAGCTTCGGCCATTTCCTCGCGATTGGTCCCGGCGGCAAAGGCGCGGTCTTTCCATTTCTTTTTTACAGAGGACGAAGTCAGATCGTATAAGGAACGGGAGGGGCGGACCAATGCCACAGCCGTGATCAACCCGGTAATTTCGTCACAGGCGAACAAGGCTTTGCGCATCAAAGAATCGCGGGGCACACCAGTATTGACGCCGTGGCTGAGAATAGCCTGGATAATTTCATCCGGTACACCTTTTGCCTTGAGGATGGCGGCTCCAGCAGTGGGATGTTCGTCCAGTGTAGGGTGAATCTCCCAGTCGAAGTCATGCAAGAGACCGGTCATTCCCCATAATTCAACATCCTGGGAATATTTTTCAGCGTAGAAGCGCATAGCGGCTTCCACGCAATACATGTGATTAATCAGACCAGGTGCTTTGATATATTCGTGTACGATAGCTATTGCAGTTTCGCGATCCATGAAGTTCCTCGGTAAATCAAGTCTGGTTGTCGGTAATATTGGAAAAAATTGGTTCGGGTGTGCCCAGGACAGGTAAAGGGCGGGCAACATAAACGTCCCAAAAGGCTACCAGAGTAGCCGGGATTTCGCGAATGCGCCAGCGTGCCATGGACCGCGGATTATAGGCGCGTTGATCTGCCGGAACACCGATGGCATTAATTCCCAATCCCTGGCAGGTGACGAGCACGCGGGGTAAATGATAAGCCTGAGTAACAACCAATGCGTCGGTAACGTCAAATATAAACCGGGCGCGGTAACAAGTGTCATAAGTACGGCGTCCGGCATAATCCAGGATGATATCGGATTCTGGCACGCCTAATTCAAGGGCATATGCTTGCATGGCACCCGGTTCGTTGTAATCCAGAAAGCGGTTGTCGCCACTCATTAACAATTTCTGGACTTTGCCGTTGAAATACAACTCAGCAGCGGTGGTGATTCGGTCACGCAGCACCGGGCTGGGTCGCCCGTCTCGATTAAGGCCAGCGCCAAACACAATAGCCACCGGCATATCTGGTGCTTTTGCGATGGTGGAGGTGTGTGAGCGGGAAATCCATGCGGAAAGCACGGTGGGCAAGCCGAGAACCAGCAGGCCCGCCGCGAGGAGTATCAAGCTGGAACGGAGTATGAATCGTACGAGGGTTCGAAGCATAGGCGTGATTTTACCACGCTGCCAGACGCGGTTTGATCAACGACCGAGAAAATCGGTGATCGAGATGCCGGAGCGGCGAACAGCCAGCCTTAACGGTTCGTAGACCGAATCGTCCACCACGCGCAGATCCTGGACGTCGTAAGCACCGTTCGCCTGGGACAGCAGGGCTTTGCCTTGGTCGGTTTTGATGATATCCACCAGGACGCTCACCAACTTGGCGCGGATCGGGTCCGGTAGACTCGGGATGGTCGAAAAATTGAGGTTGGGAATGTCCGGCGGGCTTTGCCAGAGGACGATGACCTGCTGGTCAACATCCGGCAGGTCGTTTATCACCGCGGAGGAAGTCCGGGGATCGCCGGAATAGGCAAAAGTTACGCCATAATCGCAGATGCCTTTAATATACAAACTGCGAATGACCGCGGTATGCGATTGAACAATGGCACCTGGCAATGGGTTGATATTCAAGCCTTGTAGAATACCCAATGGGTAAATGTGCCCGGAGATCGATCCTTCCTCGGTCCAACAGGGACGCAACCCATCCAATTGGCGTAGGGCGGTTTCAGCGTCAGTTGTGGCGGTGTTGGTTTGCGGATCGAAGTAGGTGGTAAAGCCATTTTCCACATTCGCAAGAAATTGAGTACCGTAATAGTAGGTGCCAAAATGGTTGGTGAGGAGTTGTGCCTCGACCAAACCCAGGCTGCTGGCATGGATATAGGTCAACGGTTGCAACCAGGCGCCATGGACGCTGCCGGCTTTGAGCATATCCAGCATTTGTTCATAGGTCGGAAATATCACTGCGCCAAAGGTCAACCCGATGCGCTGATCCAGTTCCTGGACCAGTGATTCAATGGCTGCCTGTGATTGGGGGTCATCCTGATTAAGGACATAGCCAATCAAAATTGGATTGGATGGGTCTCCGAGCGGCATGGGTGGAGTCGTGGGGGTAGGACCGACTACACCCGTGGTTGGGGTCGGTTCCAAGGTAGGCGTGGCGGTGGAACAAGCGGCCAGCGTCAGAGCGGCTATAATGATCAGAACTGAGAGAAGAGATCGGTGTTTATACCTTGGCACGGCGAATAAATCCCTCCAGACGGTTAATACCGGCCGTGACTTGATTATAATCGGTTTTATCAGAACAGTTTTTTGGCAGCCCGTGCTATTTTCGCGGGGTGCATATGAAAAGCGAAAGTCGATGAGGCAGGAATGACGTTTCAACAATTTATCAAAGGATTGGCGATTGGCATCCTGGTGCTGGTTCTAATTATCGCAGGGTTACTGGTTGCCACTGGTTTAATACTGAAAAACGGGGCGCAAAAGGCTATTCAACCCATCGAAGAGGCCAATCAGTTTCTTTCCACCCAAATGAACAACGTTTTGCATCCCACCCCAACCGTGATTCCTGACCCGATCACCATCCTGCGGGACGTGCGCTCATTGGCGCGTCTGGAAACCGTGCAATATTCGATGGAAAAGGTCATTACCACTGAGGTTGGGCAAGGACCGCTGGGCTTTTTATTCGGCGACCGGCTGTTGTTTGTGGCTCATGGCGAGGTCATTGCAGGCATCGATCTCGAGAAGTTGACCGCCGAAATGATGTGGGTAGAAAACGGGGTGCTAAATGTGCGGCTTCCCCCGACGGAAATCTTTGTGGCAACTCTTAATAATCAGCTTTCCTATGTATATGACCGTGAAACTGGCATTCTCAAGCGTGGGGATGTGACCCTGGAAAGTTTAGCCCGTCAGGCAGCTGAGGAAGAAATCGCTAAAGCCGCGGTGGAAGATGGAATTTTGGATACCGCAGAGAAAAATGCCGAGAGCTACCTGTACAGGTTGCTACGGCAACTAGGATACCCGGAAGTCATTTTCGTCCACGATCAGGATTAAATGCGGCACGTCCAGGCTGGGTTGGCGTATTTTTCACGCTCAAGAATTTGCGCGCGGGAGAGCTCGGATTCACTCGGTTCGCCGGCTTCGCATTTGACATGTAATTGTTCGGTAAAGGCTTTCACAAAGGCATCTGCCGCCTGCTGCCATGTGGGAGAATAGCCGAGGACAGTTCCAGCGGTTGTGGCATGATCGAGCAGGCGTTGAGCCGCGGCAAGCTGTTCAGTTGGGGACTCAAACTTGAGCACCTGTGTTATGCGGGTGAGATCGCCCAATAACGGTAGGGAGCCGTGTTGTAAGACTCCCAGCCTACGGCGCGCCTGAGCGGACCCGATCAGTTTTTTGCCGTTGGCAGTAATTTCATAATTCGAGGGTACCTCGAAGCACACTGCCGCATTATTCATCGAACCGTTCGGCAGTGAGTATTGGCTCTCAGCATTGGCACCGATTCCCAACAGCTCCAACCCTTTGACCAATGCCAACGAAATTCGCCGGTAACTTTCCAGGATTCCCCCAGTCATCACCGGATTGTCTTGATGGGCACAGATGGAATAGGTCAACTCGTCGGTGTGCAGGATTGCGCGCCCGCCGGTTGGCCGACGCACGATCTGCCACCCGTGAGATGCCAGGGCAGGGAGGTCGACATCTTCGATCGGCTGAGCATGTCCGAGTGACAGGCAGGCAGGTTCCCAGGCATAAAAACGGAGGGTTGGGGGTTGGTCGCCCTGGGTAACAGCTTCCAGGATGGCTTCATCCAGTGCCATGTTCCAGGCGCCGGGTGCAGGGGGTGTAGTGATCAAACGCCAGATCGGGAAAGACATAGGTTGAAATTATAACGGATTTCAAGGCTATTTTCGCTGACTTGTCTACACAAATTCTTATTTCAATGTTAATTCACTTGACATATATAATGAAATCCGTATAATAAATTAGCTATGTGAGAGTAAGGTAGGCAATGACAGTCACGGTTTGGCAAATTCCGAAAACGAATGTCAAGAACCTTAACAAACACGCAGCTTTGGATTTAATCCGTTTTGCAACCGGGGGAATTTCCAGAATTGAGTTATCCCGTCAAATCGGGTTGACTCGGGCGGCATTGACCGCGATTGTCAATGATCTCATCCAGGCCGGGTTGGTACGTGAGTCTGATGGTAAACATACGGGCGGAAGAATTCCAATCAATTTGGAAATAAATCCCGAAGTTGGCCGCGTTCTGGGTATCGATATCGGCTCAACCCATGTCACGATTGTCCTGGCGAATTACCTGGCGCAAGTATTGGACGAAACCAATGCGCCCATGGATGTGACACTCGGGCCGGATTTCTGTCTAAACCGGCTCATGACGATAATCCAAACCTGGTTGCCAGGCACAAACACTTCACTAGATCAAATTACCGCTGCTGCAGTTGGGGTGCCTGGTCCGGTTGTTTCGGATACCGGTGTGGTTGGGGCGCCTCCCATTATGCCGGGCTGGGATAAATTCCCAATCCGCGATTGGCTGGAAGAACGCCTGGGTTGCCCAGTATCGCTCGGCAACGACGCTGAATTTGGCGCTCTTGGAGAATGGGCTTTTGGAGCCGGGCGCGGCGAGAAGAATCTGGTGTATATCAAGGTGGGAACCGGGGTAGGCGCAGGAATTATGCTGGATGGACAGATCTACCGCGGAACCACCGGTTCAGCTGGCGAGATTGGTCACATCACCCTGGAAGAAAATGGTCCATTGTGCAGCTGCGGGAACAGTGGTTGCCTCGAGGCACTGGCAGGCGGGCGATCTCTGGCTCAAAGGGCCTTGGAAGGCGTTCAAAAAGGTCGCCGGACTATGCTTTCCGAGATTTTTCCATCCGATTCGATCACTGCCCAGGATGTGATTGCTTCAGCTCGCCGTGGGGATTTATTTTCTCAGCAATTAATCATAGAATCAGGGTATCATTTAGGCACTGCAATCGCAGGTCTAGTCAATTTGATCAATCCAGAAATCATCGTTGTGGGCGGCGGTGTCGCTCAATTGGGAGATTTGTTGCTCGATCCTATTCGAAAAACGGTGAAAGAAAGAAGTCTGTTGGTTTCCTGGCAAGCGGTACGGATTTCCGCAGCAGTCCTTGGCAGACGATCGTCAGCGATGGGTGCGGTTGCCCAAGCCTTATCCATGAGTCTGCACCGCATCGCCGAAATGTCATGATGGAAGGGAGGTGGTTTGACCGTCAGACACGATATCAATTAAGGACTAACTCTATCAAAAAACCCATAAATATGGGAAAATGTGGAATACCAAATCAATCAGGAGGATTGAGATGAAAAAATTTTTGCCCTTGATTAGCATTTTGCTGATCACCATGTTCGTCCTGGCAGCTTGCCAGCCGGCCGCAACAGAAGCCCCCACCACTGCGCCTGCAGTGCCGACCACTCCCCCCGCTGAAGCCACCCCGGTTCCTGCCGAACCTACGGCTGTTGTTGCTGCACCAGTGGAAGTTACTTTCTGGCATGCTTACGGTACGGGCTCCGCCGAAGAAATTGCTCTAACGAAGCTTCTGGAATCGGCCAAAACCGATCTGCCGAACATTACAATCAATGTTCTCCAGGTCCCTTTCAACGATATTTACAACAAGTATCGCACGGATGTGGCAGCCGGTTCTGGTCCAGATATGTTCGTTGCTCCAAATGACAGCCTGGGTGATGATGCCCGCGCCGGATTGGTTGCGGACATTACCGATTTGCTGGCTGGTAAAACCGACGGCATCAATCCCCTTGGCATCGATGGCATGACGGTTGAAGGAAAAGTCTATGGCGTTCCCGAATCTATGAAGGCTGTAGCTTTCTGGTACAACAAAGACTTGCTCCCCACTCCCCCTGCCACCACCGATGAAATGCTGCAACTCATGAAAGATGGCACCCCCATCTCCATCAGCTACGGCTGCTACCATGACTTCGGTTTCTTCGGCGCCTACGGCGGCAAAATCTTCGATGACAGCTGGAAAGTTGTTGCCGATCAGGGCACCGGTGTGGTCGACGCTTTGACCTTCCTCAAGAGCGCCTATGACATTTCCAAAGCCAATGGCTGGCCTAAGACTGATGCCGACGGCTTAGCTCCCTTCGTTGAAGGCAAAATGGCCGCTATCACCAATGGTAACTGGGCGATGGGCGACTATCGCAACGCGCTGGGTGACAAACTGGCTGTGACCGCTCTGCCCGCTGGGCCGGCCGGACCCGCCACCCCATTCCTCGGCATCGATGGTTTCTACATCAACCCGAATAGCACAGTCCAGGAAGCTGCAATCGAAGTTGCACTCTACCTGAGCAATGCTAAATCACAGACGATCATGATGAACGAAGCTGGGCACGTTCCTGTGCGCACAGACGTTACCATCACCGATCCTTTAATTCAGGGTCTGGTGGATGCGTTCAACAAGGGTTCGTTCATTCGCCCGCAGGTTCCTCAGCTGGGTCTGTATTGGTCCAACTTCTGCGGTGATGCCGACGTCTTCGAAGGCAAAACCCCTGCCAAGGATTGGGTAACCACCAACACCGCCAACGCCAACAAGTAAGGTTGGGGTAAGCTAAAGATTTTGGTTAGGCTTATCAAATGAATAATGGTGAGAGCAAACAGGATTTCCTGTTTGCTCTCACCTAAATCGGTAATAATGCGAGGGACAAATGGCGACTCAAGGGGCTGTACTCAGACGTCGAACCGATTATCGCAGGACCATTCAACCTTACCTCTATCTTATTCCTGCTTTCCTGGTGTTGGGTGTAATTACTTTTTACCCCCTGGTTTACCAGGTCATTATCTCCTTCACGGACTTTCAGACCAAAGATTTATTGCTTGGATTAAATTCTCCCAAGCTAAATTTTATTGGCCTGCAAAATTATAAAGATATTTTGTTTGGCGGCTTGCCGGTCCAAAATTTTGAGTTTCTGCGGGTATTGGTATACAACTTCTGGTGGGCTATCACCAATGTGATGGTACACGTGCCCGCCGGAGTGCTCATCGCTGTGCTCCTGAATGTCAAGGGAGTTTGGTTCAAAAAGATTTATCGTGCCATTTATGTTTTGCCGGTTGTTATCCCTCCCATCGTGGTGGGTACAGTCTGGCGAAATATTTTTGATGAGCAATATGGCGCCATGAACCAGGTATTGACATGGATCGGGCATTTATTTGGCAGCGGAGCCGTGGTGCATATCCGCTGGTTATTTGATTTCACACCACCAATTTCCTGGTTGCTCCCAACTGGGGCTTTGCCTTTGGCTTATTACGCCATGATGGTTGCCAACTTCTGGTTGGGATGGCCATTTATGACGCTCGTGGCGACCGGTGCCTTGCAATCTATACCGCGGGAATTATACGAAGCCGCCGAAATAGACGGTGCATCTAAAGGTTATCAGTTCTGGAATGTCACAGTGCCACTGCTGCGCCCGGCAATGATTCCAGCCGCGATGTACGGTTTCACCCTGTCGTTCAGTCTGTTCAACTTTGTGTACTTTATGACTGGAGGCGGCCCGTCGCGGATGACCGAAATATTGGTGACGTTTGCCTACGACCTGGTCCGTAACTTGCGGTTGTATGGCGCTGCCGGCGCATTTTCAGTGATCATTTTCTTCGTCGTAATCGGGGTTTTCCTCATCACCAACCGATTTACCCGGGCGACAGGAAGTTATTCGGAGTCATAAAATGGCCACAATTACGCAGGGCACAAAAAAACGGAATGCTTTCTACCGCTTCTTTAATATGGACACTTCCGGCAGTAAAGGGAGCGGCGAAAGGCTGCCCCTGTACCGCCAACTGGGAATTCAATTACTCTGCCTGTTTATTACAGTAGAGGTCATGTTCCCGATCATGTACATTCTTACCCTGTCGCTGAGTTCAACCGGCACACGCCCAAGCAAACTTGAATTGTTTCCGAAAGAGTTTTCACTGGTGGCATTTCAACAGGTCCTCACCCGACCAACCGCCAACCCGGTGGACTTTATTACGCTCTTACGGAATAGCGCTTTACTGTCGATAACCGTTGGGCTCATTTCGCTATTGATCGCGGTTACAGCTGCCTATGCTTTTTCGCGGTTCAAATTTAAACTACGGTCAGTACTGATGGTTATGATCTTCATCCCGTTGTTAATGCCAGCTGTGGGGCTCTCAACACCGCTATTTCTATTGATGAACAGTTTCCGCGCGGTGAATTGCGCCAACGGGGTAACAGCGATCTACCCGTTTACTGCATGTGCGGTTGGTGTAGCGGGGAAGGTGGTTTTCAACTTGCGGGATTCGCTCATGGGGGTTGGCATCGCCATGTTGGCAACGGCGTTGCCATTCGCGGTCTGGAATCTTAAAGGCTACCTCGACACCATTCCCAAGGAATTGGAGGAAGCTGCCGCAATCGATGGGGCTGACTCCAACCAGATTTTCTATCAGATCGTCCTGCCGCTGGCACTGCCACAACTGGCCGTGACCTTCTTCTTAGGGTTCATTGGTTACTGGCAGGAATTTGTTCTGCCGTGGCTGTTCCTGACCAAGCCTCAGGACTACACGTTGGCAATGACACTATATAACATGACCGGGCAGTATGCCAATTCCATCCCATGGAACCGGTTTGCTGCCATGGCGATCATTGTCGCTTTGCCGGTTGCATTGGTATACATGTTGCTACAACGTCAAATTGTCAGCGGATTAACCGCCGGGGGCGTCAAAGGATAGCCCACAAAGACGGCCGAAAGGCCGTCTTTTCTTATGGATGCCAAATATGAAGACCATTTTCAACCTTTTGTTTCTGATCGTTCTGCTGGCTGGCTGCGCGACACCGACATCAACCATAACGCCAGCTCCGCCACCAACACCCAGCCAGGCACCGACAACGGCTCCGGTAGCGCTGCCCTGGTGGAAGTCTGCGGTGTTTTATGAAATCTTTGTGCGGAGTTTTTACGATAGCGATGGCGATGGAATCGGCGATATTAACGGCATGACTCAGAAGCTGGATTACTTGAATGACGGCAATCCGGAAACCCAGAGCGATCTGGGGGTTACAGCACTTTGGTTAATGCCCATCATGCCTTCGCCCAGTTACCACGGGTATGATGTCATCAATTACTATGCCATTAACTCGGATTACGGCACGATGGAGGATTTCAAGCGATTTTTGAGCGAAGCGCATCAAAGAGGCATTAAGGTCATCATCGACCTGGTGCTCAATCACACCTCGGATCGGCATCCATTTTTTACCGACGCCTTGCGTGGGCCTGATTCTCCATATCATGACTGGTACATCTGGTCGACCACCAACCTGGGAGCCGGTTGGCATGCTTCCCAGGGAGGGACCAATTTTTACTATGGGTATTTCTGCGGCTGCATGCCAGACTTGAATTATAGAAACCCAGATGTCACCGCACAGATGGATAAGGTTATCGCCTATTGGCTGGAATCGGTGGGGGTGGATGGTTTTCGGGTGGACGCCGCCAAGCATCTGATCGAAGAGGAAAAAGCTGACCTTAACTCACCCGCCACCCATGAATGGTTGAAGGATTATTTCACCTTTTACAAAGGCATTAATCCGGAAGCTTACAGTGTGGGTGAGGTATCTGCCAGCGATGCCCGGTTGGTTTCAACCTATACGGGCGACCAGTTCGACCAGATCTTCAATTTCGAATTGGCGAGCGGGGTCGTCAACAGCGTGAAGGGGGAAGCCACTTCATCGATCAAGAGTGCGGTTACATTCACATTGGATGACATGCCGGATTGGAATTTTGCTACTTTTCTCACAAATCATGACCAGGATCGGGTGATGAGCGTACTGGGTGGGGATGTGAACAAAGCCAAACTGGCTGCCTTTATTCTGCTGACCTCGCCTGGTACCCCTTTTATTTACTATGGCGAAGAAATCGGTATGATGGGACGCAAACCGGATGAACTTATCCGGCGACCGATGCAGTGGTCTGCGGACGCTTTCGGAGGATTTTCGACCCTGGCGGTGTGGGAAGAGCTTGACCCGAATTACGCCGAGGTAAATGTTGCTAACCAGGAAACGGCAACTGATTCGTTGCTGTTAGCGTACAGAGATTTAATTTCCATTCGCCAATCCAATCCAGCTCTGTCGGTGGGTGCCTATATTCCGGTCAAATCCTCCAGCACAGGTGTTTATAGCTTCATTCGAGAGGATGGGTCCAACTCATTCCTAATCGTGGTAAACCTGACGAAAAACGCTGTTGCAGACTATTCGCTCGAAGCGGAAGATACGAAATTGAAGGATATTGATTATCAAGTGACTGATTTGATCAGCGGTGAAGCTGGTGCATCCCTCAGCATTGCGGCGGGCAATTTTACAAATTACCAACCGTTGCCGCAACTCGCGCCTTATTCCGGTTATATATTTAAAATTGTGGAATAATAAATTTCACATTAGTTTCCCCTGAGTTTTCAGAAAGCCAGCCTGCTCACCATGAAACAACTACGCGTCATAGGGATTATTTTTGCTGTTATCCTGGTCATCGGGGTGGCAGGGATGACCCGCTGGAAAGCAGTCACCACTCTGGGCATTGATTATGACGAGGACGACTATTTACGGGCAGCCCAGGAATATACTGCGATCTTTCGCAGCGGGGATTTCGCGAAAATATTAGATACCAATTACCGTCCGGAGCACCCGGCATTTGCCAAAATTGTCATGGGACTCACCTTACTGGGGGAGCCGGAAAAACCTTTGACGCCGGACAATCCCACCAGCGCTGAGCCTAACCAGTACCTGGCTCGAGACCTATTAAGAACTGATCGGGTGACCAACGCGGTTTTTGGAGTGATAACCGCTGGATTGCTCGCCATTATCAATCCCCTGGGCGGGCTGCTGCTTGGCATTCACGCCTGGACGATAAAATATGTTTCGCAAATTATGCTGGAGGCTATTCCAGCATTTACCAGTCTGGTGAGCGTACTGGCTTACCTGATGTGGAAGAGAAAGCAACACAACCGGATCAGTTTCTGGCTGGTGTTATCCGCAATATTTTTGGGGATCACTGCGGCCTCAAAATATCTCTACTGCCTGGTCGGCGTTGCCATTTTGCTCGACTGGTTGATGGACGCCCGGGAAAATGGGGGGTTGAAGATTGCTATTCGCAACATCCTGCTTTGGGGTGGGATCGCTATAGTCCTTTTTGTGGCATTCAATCCATATTTATGGCCTGACCCCATTGGCAGGCTAAAAGACTCAATCCTGTACCATACAGCTTATTCAACCGGTGCCAGCGAGGTTGAAAGATCCAATTTTCCATTCTGGCAGCAATTTGTCTGGCTTTCCCGCTCACCAAGGATGTGGCAGGCGAATGCTTTTTATTTTTCAGTCGATCCGTTAATCGCGATTTTGGCAGCGATTGGCCTGGGGGCAACCTGGCGTAAACAACGGGTTTTTGGTCTGTGGCTGGTGGTTGGTATATTCTTCCTCTTAATTTGGCCGACTAAATGGCCGCAATACCTGGTGACCATTAGCGTGCCACTATGTTTTTCAGCTTCGGAGGGGTTAAACGCGATCCTGATTACGCCGCTTAAGAATTGGATCAATGGGCTGCGTCACAAGCGCCCAAGAGTCATGGCTGAAAAATCACAATTCAAAGAGGCGCTCCCCTGGCTAATCCCAGGCATCATCGTTTTCGTGGCATTTACAATCCTGCCATTGTTGTACCAGGCTGGCGTTTCACTGACAGATTTCAACAGTATCTCCATCAAGGATGGATTGAACGGGGGAATCTGGCGCGAGGTCTGGGGTGGAATTACCGGCAAAATTGCCATAGGACTGCAGGAATTCCCGTATCGGGCAAAAGAAGTTCATTTCCTGAGCATTTCTAATTTCAAACCCGTTTTTGATTATTTGCTCGAACAACAAATCCTGGTAACCAACATTTTATGGACGGTGAGTTCAGTAGCGCTGCAAACAATATTGGGTTTGCTGGTTGCGTTGATTCTTAATCAGCGCGGGATAAAACTAAAGCGATTGTGGCAGTCCTTGTTTATTTTGCCGTGGGCGATCCCGGAATTTATTGGCGCTATTATGTGGGTCAATGTTTTTGCCCCGGAAACAGGTTGGCTGGCTCTGGCGAGTCAAAAATTTGGACCCGCCATGCCATTTTCATTCCTGTTGGGTTGGGAAAACAGCCCGGATATGTGGCTGATCATTCTATTAATATCCGGCGTATGGTATGGATTCCCATTCATGATTTTAGCTGCCTCGGCGAGTTTGAGAATGATGCCAAAGGAATCCTTTGACGCAGCTCAGATCGACGGGGCGAACAGTTTACAGACGTTTGTCTATGTTACACTGCCCTTGCTTTATCCATTGTTAGTGCCAGCCATCATCATCCGCAGTATATTTGCTTTCAACCAGTTTTACCTGTTTCAAGCTTTCGGACTTGGACAGGGCACATTGGCGACCATGTCGTTCAATTTCTTCAACCCAAGCGGTTTTTTCATCAATGGTCAGTTTGCGATCTCAGCTGTCATCAACATCATTACGGTACTGATTTTGATTGTTTTCGTCATTCTGTTCAATCGAGCCAGCAAAGCAGACGAGGGAGTGACCTATGCGTAAACTTCCGTGGATTCGGCAGCTCCTCAGCCAACTTGCGCTCATTGTCATCGGAATTTACGTGATTATTCCCATATGGGGAACGTTAAGACTGGCTTTTGACGGTTCGCTCTTGAGCCGGGCGACCGAATTTCGCTTCTTACCTAAAATATTTTCGTTGGAGCCCTTAATTAAGGTTTTGGACCGGCCCTATCAGTCCGTTCATTTCGCAATTTTGTTTAGAAATAGCATGATCGTGTCATTGGGTGCTGCGCTGCTGGCGATCATCTTAGGAGCAAGTCTGGCGTATGCTTTTGCGCGGTTTCGTTTTCCTGGGCGGAAACCGGGGTTGTTATTCCTGTTATTGACCGCAGTTATCCCACCGGTAGCTTTCTCCACGCCGCTGTATATCGTGTTGAGTATTCTCAAAATTCGCACCAGCCTGATTGGGCTGATGATTGTCTATACTGTATTCGCGTTACCGTTTTGCATTTGGAATATGCGAGCGGCTTTTCAAGCCGTGCCTCGTGACCTAGAGGAGGCAGCCTTCCTGGACGGGGCTGGCAATCGAACCGCATTTCTGTATGTAACCTTGCCTCTGGCGCTGCCATCCATTGCCATTGCAGCCGTGATCTCATTTTTGATGGCCTATTCGGAATTCGCAATTGGCTGGCTTTTTGTCGCCAAAGCTGAGAATGTCACACTATCCATGGCTATCTACACCATGGTCCTTACAGGGGGTGCGCAACCGTGGAGTGTACTGGGATCGCTGGTAATGGTGATGTCAATCCCGGTGATTGTGGTTTTTCTAATTTTCCAGCGAACCCTTTTAGATCGGATGATGTTTGGCTCGCTGGATTCTTGAAATTTTCCAGATTATTTAGGGTTACTCAAATAGACGATAAATCCGTATAACAATGACAGGGTCAAACTAAAACTCGAAAGAAAAATTCCGGCGGTAGCTAATTTCCGACTCTCGGATTTCCGTCCAAATATCCCGGCAACGATTCCGGCAATGGAACCAATGATTCCGATGATTGGGACCAGCCCCGCACAAATACTGGCGGCGCCAATGAGAACAGAAAAAAAGGCGAGGATTTTGTTGATGCGCTCTTGCGGGTCCAGGTCAAGATAATTTGGATCCATTCCAATTACTCCCTGAAAGGACATTTAAATCACGGCTTCATTATACATAACCACCGGTGTTATAACGGGCAGGTCGCGAACGCTTGGTGATTTGCGAATTCGTCAGAATGGCTTTATTATTGCATCCTAAATTCTAACACTCCGAACGCGCCATTATCAGGATAATGCTGTATGACCCAAATTATTTCATCCATCCATACCACTACGCTCCGCGAGACCATTGAAATCATCTTGCCGGATGGGAAAGTGTTGAGCGGTCCGCGCAATACACCGGTTGGTGATTTTTTACGTCTGCTGCCCAACTGGGACGATCCACAGATCGTTGGGGCAGTCGTCAACAGCGAATTACGCGAGCTGACTTTCAAAATCTCTATGGATTCGAAGGTGAAGCCGGTCGATATGACCTCGCCGGATGGTGCGCGTATTTACCGGCGCTCGATCACTTTCCTATTGGAGGCAGCTTTTGAGGAGCTGTTTCCGCAAGCCAGTATGACCATCGACCATTCGGTCTCTTCTGGCGGATACTACTGTACGGCGACTGGTTTTGAGAAATTAACTCAGGATATTTTGGATCAGTTGACCCAAAGAATGCAGGAATGGATTGCAGCCGATTTGCCTTTCGAGCGGCACATTGTGCCTTTATCGGAAGCAATAGAATTCTTCACCCAAAAAGGATACGAAGACAAAGTCCAACTGCTCAAATTCCGCCAGAAAGATAATCTGGTTCTGTACCGGTTGGGAGATCATCAGGATTATTTGCATGGATACATGGTGCCAAGCACCGGCTACCTAAAAATGTTTGGTCTGAAGCTGCTTGGGGAAGGATTTGTGCTGATATACCCACGGCGACACATGCCCGGTGATTTGCTACCTATGCCGGATTATCCCAAACTACTACGAACCTTCGTACAATACGGCAACTGGTTGTCCCGACTGGGGATCGAAAACGTTGGGGCATTGAATAATGCCATTCTAAGCGGCCGAATTCGGGAAATTATTCTGGTTTCAGAAGCGCTCCATGAACAAAAAATCGCAGACATTGCCCGTCTGGTGGCAAGCCGGTCGCAGACAGCTCGAATTGTGCTGATTGCCGGACCATCCTCTTCGGGAAAGACAACCTTCTCGAAACGGTTGTCGGTTCAACTTTTAGCTCAGGGATGTTCACCATTTCCGCTGGAGTTAGACAATTATTTTGTCAACCGCGAGCAAACACCGCGGGATGAAAATGGAGAATTCGACTACGAGGCGTTAAATGCACTGGATATAAGCCGGCTTGAACGAGATTTAATGGCTTTGACTTCCAGTACCGAGGTTCAATTGCCGCGCTATGATTTCCGCAGCGGGAAAAGCGGGCCTGGCGAAGTTGTCAAATTGGAAAAAGACCAGATCATTTTGCTGGAAGGGATCCATGGCCTGAACCCAGGACTGCTACCGAATGTACCTGCCGAGAACACATGCAGATTGTATGTCTCCTGCCTGACTCAACTCAACCTCGACCGGCACAATCGAATCTCAACAACGGACACCCGGCTGTTACGGCGAATTGTACGCGATCAACGGGAACGGGGTTATACGGCTCAGGACACCATTGGACGCTGGGAGTCCGTTCGACGCGGGGAGAAACGGCATATTTTCCCATTCCAGGAAAATGCGGATGAGGTTTTCAACTCGGCTTTGGTGTATGAGCTTTCTGCCCTCCGTGAAATGGCGGAACCCCTACTGCGTCAGGTACCATTTGGTACGAATGAGTACATCGAAGCCAAACGTTTGCTGGCATTCCTCGAATGGTTCCTGCCGGTAGATGCAGAGTTGATTCCGGATAATTCCATCCTGCGTGAATTCCTTGGCAAATCGATCCTCAAGGATTTCAAGCTGTGGGATCATAAAAACGGTAAATAATGTAAACGGAGCAACCCATAAGGTTGCTCCGTAGTTTGCTCATCATTATTCCGAGCAGTCGGTCTTATTGCCGGCAGAGTTCTTCTTTGAGCATATTTCCGAGGCGGGAAATACCTTCGACGATAATATCCGGCTTGCAGTACGAAAAATTCAAACGCATCGTATTGGTCACGCCGCCATGCGGGTGGAAGCTCTCTCCCGGGACGTAGGCAACTTTATTGCGTACGGCAGCGGGGAACATTTTGGTAGTGTCGCAGCAATCCGGCACCCGTACCCACAGGAATAGACCGCCGTGCGGGTGCGTCCAGGTGACGCCTTCTGGCATGTACTCGGTTAAGGAATCCAGCATCACATCTCGTCGTTCGCGATACACATCGCAGATGTGTTTAACATGCTGATCGAGGAAGCCATGACGGCTTACCTCGTATGCCACCACCTGGTTAAAGGTGGCAGTATGCAGATCAGTCCCCTGTTTTGCGAGGGCTAATTTGGAAATCACTTCATCCGGAGCGATGACCCAGGCTAGGCGTAACCCTGGGGAGAGAATTTTTGAGAAGGTGCTGAAGTAAATAACGTTGCCAGTGTAGCGGCCGTTTTGGACACGCAATTGAGCATCCAAAACATTAACGCCTGGAATGCTTTCCCCTTCGAAACGCAGCTGTCCGTACGGATCGTCTTCCACCAGCGGCACACCGTAGCGATCCGCCATCTCTACCAATTTGACGCGGCGTTCCATCGACATGGTAACACCCATCGGGTTTTGGAAGTTCGGCAGCGCATAAATAAATTTTGGCCCGGTACGTAGCGCCTGTTCGATATCTTCTGTCACCATGCCATCGTCGTCCGTGCGCACGGTGACATATTCAGCGCCATACTGATTCCAGGCTTGCAAAGCGCCCAAATAGGTGGGGGATTCGACCAGCAGGCGGTCGCCATGATTGATAAATATTTTTCCAATCAAGTCCAATGCCTGCTGCGACCCGGATGTAATGAGAATATTGTTGGGCCGAATTTGAACGCCGGAACGGCTGGCATGGCGGGCGATCATTTCCCTCAGGGGGGCGTAACCTTCGGTTGAACCGTACTGCAGCGCCAGAGCGGATTGGTCGGTCAAAACCCGATTGCAGGCTTCCCGAATCTCTTCCACCGGAAAGATGTCTGGCGCGGGTAAACCGCCAGCGAAAGAGATAATTTCTGGATCTTCCGTAATCTTGAGCAGTTCACGAATGGCTGAGGCTTTCATCCGTTGCGTGCGCTGAGCGTAGCGGTGATCCCAAGGGGTTTGCATCTTTATATCATCTCCTTATCAAATGCTGTTATGGTTCAGGGTGATGGGGTGCCGGCACACCGGCCTTATCAATTGCATGGAAAATTATCCGATTTTGTTTTCTCCACTCGAGCAGATCTGGTAGAACAAATTAAGCCTTACAGCTGATGATCTATTTGAAAAAATCAGGTGTGCTGGTTGACCCCGCACACCTGATGTGGAATTCTATTTCGGGAAGCGGCTAATTATCACCGCTGCAGTCGGAAGTGTAACCCGGTCACCGATGGTCAGTTCTGCTGGCATCTTCCCGGTGGTTTTCGGTGCTCCCTGGAAGATATAGAATTGTGTTCCTTCTTCAGCAGCTTTCAGGTCAACATAAGCCTGACCAGTCAATAGACCATCTGAATCGACGGCGCAGCTGGTGACAACACCAACCGTTTTGCCTTTCTTATCAATGATTGGGTCGGCATTATGTGCCATGCGGACGCCTTTTTCAGTGAAGCGGAAGCGGACCACCTCAGCGGTGCGGGCAGCTTCCCGAGCCAGGTAGGCATCCCGGCCGATAAACCACGGCTTGTAAGTCTTGACGAAGCTGCCGAAGGCGGCTTCCGCCACACCCAGGTTCATTTCACCGCCCATTTCGTGCCCATAGAGGGGCAGACCGGCTTCGGTACGCAGCGAGTCACGGGCACCAAGACCGCAGGGTTTCATACCCAGAGGTTCACCCGCCTTGGTGAGGGCGTTCCATAGTTCAACAGCCTTGTCGGGGTGGACGAAGAGTTCGAAAGCCATTTTCTCGCCGGTATAGCCGGTGCGGGAGACCACCAGATCGATCCCGCCCACCACAGCTTCGCACAAATCGGTGCGTTTGAGTGCCATGACCTTGCGTCGGGTAGGGGCATCCACACCCAGAGAAAGCAAGATGTCGCGGGATTTTGGTCCCTGGAGGGCGATATCCACCCGCATGTCGGCGCCAGCTTTGGGATCGCGCAAGTTACGCAGGATCACATTGCGGCCAAAGGCTCGGGCGGAAGGATTTGTATTATCAACTTTGACCTTGCCATCGCGTACTGCATTAATCCAGGCCCAGTCTTTGTCATCATTGGCGGCGTTTACCACCACCAGGTATTTTTCAGCGCCACGGCGGTAAACCAGCAAGTCATCGATTACATTGGCATCAGGCGTAAGGAAGTGGGTGTAACAGGATTCACCGATTTGCAGTGCACCGATGTCGTTGCCGCAGACACTGTCAAGGAAGACCACAGCGTCCGGTCCTTCGGCCTGGAAGACGCCCATATGCGATACATCGAACAAGCCAGCAACTTGCCGGCAAGCCAGATGCTCTTCAACCACCGAGGTGTACCAGACCGGCATATCCCAGCCTGCGAAGGGTATGATTTTAGCGCCGAGGGCTTTATGGGTGTCATAGAGGCGGGTGCGGCGCGGTGTTTCCGGTTCCTTCTCTTCCCAGACGAAATCTGGGAGTGTTTTCCCAACTTTTGCGTTGATTCCGACAGCATATGGTTTTTGTGCGGCGGTTACCGTCACCATCGGCTTTGGTAACTGGCGCACGGGTCGATTCGACCACATAGATAGGGCCAGGTGTGCGGCGCAGCAAGTCGGCGTCAAAATGTATATAGCCGTCCGACATATCGCGTAGCCAGGTACCTGCCAAGCCGGCTTTTTCAGACGGCAGACTGAACTGGAAATTGGTAGCATCCAGGCAGGTAATAACCCCTTCAATGGTTTCTTTAGGGGTATGCAGCAATGTTTTTTGAGATTTGCCCGCAGCCAAAAGTTCAACATCACTGGAAAACACCACGTTTACAAAATTGCGAATACCGTGTCCGGAGAGCTCGAAGGATGTCCAGGTTGTTTTGGCTGCTGGTTTATCGTCGATGTAGAAGAAATGCGGATATCCAGTGTGGCGTGAAGTGTCACCGTCATAACCGGCGTTTTCGGCCAGTTTACGGGTGCGGATTTTGGCGTCCTCCAACACCTCAAAATTGACCTTGGCGCGGATGGCGTCGCCCTTTTTCGTTTCCAGCGAGTAGGGCGTGGTGGCATGCAGCACGTCCGCCATAATATCCCCTAAGGCAATCATGTCCTTCTCGACCAGACCGCGCTGGGTGATCCAGGGAGTGCCGTAGCGGATGCCAGTGGAAGCCATGGCGGTTTTGTCGCCCGGGATGGTATTGCGATTGAGGACCACGCCGGCGATATCCAGAATTCGAGCAGCCATATCCCCGGAGAGAGGGGTGCCATCCGGTCCGACGATCGATTTGCAGTCCACGTTGCCAAGATGTGTGTTGGTGCCGCCGTATGGAATGCGCAGACCTCGTTCCGACAGACGGTTGGTCAGTGCAGCGCAGTTTTTGATAATCTGGTGCTGCAACTTTTTGAAAGAATCGGTTTTGGCGATTTTCAAGGTGGTAGCCAGAGCCGCAATCGCATGCATGTGCGGACCGCCCTGTTCACCCGGGAACACACCGCGATCCAACTTGCGACCAAGGGCAGCATCGGTCGTCAGGACGACGGCTCCGCGCGGTCCAAGCAGAGTTTTGTGTGTGGTGAAAGTAATCACATGAGCATGACCGACCGGTGAGGGAATCGCTCCGGCAGCAATCAGGCCGGCAATATGCGAGACATCCGCCAGGAAAATGGCACCGACTTTATCCGCGACAGCACGGAATTTAGCCCAATCCGGCACCCAAGGGTAGGATGAGTAACCGGCGATGATGATCTTAGGCTTGTGCTCGAGCGCCAGAGCTTCCACCTGCTCATAGTCAATCTGCTCCGTCAGTGGGTTGACGGTGTAATGCACTGCATTGAACAGCTTTCCCGAGCGGTTGACCGATGACCCATGGGTCAAATGACCGCCGTGGAGCAGGTTCATGCCCATCACCGTATCGCCCGGGTTTACCAAAGCGGTATAGACCGCATTGTTAGCTGGAGCGCCGGAAAGCGGTTGAACATTTACGAAAAATTGATCGGCTGAAAACTTGTCAGTGGCAAAAAGTTCCGCGCAGCGTCGACGGGCTAATGATTCGATCACATCGGCGTATTCCACACCTTTGTAATAGCGCGGGTCGGCATAGCGGCGATAGTAGCTGAGGCGGGCGGTGTAGTCGAGAATTTCGGCTTCACTCATCTGGCGCGTTTCGTCATCCGGGTAGCCCTCAGCATACAGGTTCTGGAAAACCGAGCCAAGCGCTTCGCGGACGGCAAAGGGCGCCGTGCTTTCGCTTGGGATCAGGATGAGTTTGCGGTACTGACGTTCAGCTTCCAGTCGGATGAGTTCACTTACTTCAGGGTCAACCTCAGCAAGCGTGCCACGTGTCAGGAAATCAGCCATCAGCTTTCTCCTATAGAATGTTCATATTATGGGATATTGGATTAAGGCGCAAAAAACTATTGAGTTGGCGCGCCAATTCCTTCTCTATTGTATTCAGCCGGGATAACCCGGTCAAGTGATATTCAGCATCCTGCGTACAGACAAGACGCAGTTACTTATTCGGGGAACCAAGGACGGAATCGAGCCAATTCAACCAAATTTGGAACACCTCATCCTTGTTGATCTCGTTGTGCAGCTCATGGTAGGCGCCGGGCATCTCAACATACTTGACATTGGCGCCCAAGTGACTGGCGAATGCGCGGGTGCCGCTGGCATTTACCAGCCGATCTTTTTCGCCGTGCATCAGCAGCAATGGGATCTTTAATTGAGCACTATTTTCACGGATCACCTTGCCTGCACCAAGCAGGTCTAGACCCAGGTGGGCGGAAACAAAGGGGTGGACCAACGGATCAGCCTGATAGGCAGACACTACCGCTTCATTACGCGATAAGCCAGTGACATCCAGGCTGTTGGTCATCTTGAAGCGCGGGTAAATCGAATACATCAGTTTGCCAAGCGCCAATTTTATTGGCGGTACTTTGGTGACTTCCAATGCTGGCGAGGTGGCAATAACCCCTGCGATTTGCGGCGCTCTCTTTTCGGTGTAGTACAGCACCAAATTACCGCCCAAACTATGGCCATACAAAAATCGCGGCAGGTCAGGATAGCGTTCCGAGGCTTCTTTGAGCATCCAATCAATGATATCCAGAAAATCATCGTAAGAATCGACATGACCGCGTTGACCGCCGGATTTGCCATGCCCAACCAGGTCGGCGCCAATGACTGCGTAGCTGTGGTCCGTAAACATGCGGGCAACATGCTCGTAGCGACCGATGTGTTCACCGATGCCGTGCACCAGGACGATCACAGCTTTTGCTGGTCCGTCTGGTTTAAATTCACAGGCGTAAAGCGGGATA
Organism: uncultured Chloroflexia bacterium; assembly: GCA_963721535.1. GTDB lineage: Bacteria > Chloroflexota > Anaerolineae > Anaerolineales > Anaerolineaceae > Bellilinea. The sequence goes on along the minus strand of CAVRKN010000025.1, from coordinate 31,800 downwards.
TTTCTAGATGTCGACCAGGAGAATTCGATTTTCTGCATCATACCTCGAAGAATTCACTGCCGGTTTGGTTTTTGGGACGTGTTAAGTGTACACCTGATATTCCTTTAGCCTCTGGTAAACATAGACACTGAGAGGAAAATCGCACTATTTACCGCTATAATGGGGACTGACGTGTCGTTACCCCGAGTGGTTGTTTCATTCATCGGTGGATTTGTAACTATTTAGTCATTTTCGGGTTAATTAGGGGTAGAAAGACCTGACAGGGAACCATCTTGGATGAATTAAGCGACGATGATGCCATCATCCTGGCAGGACAAGGCGATAAGAATGCTTTTAGCATTCTTTACCAGCGCTATGTCAAGCGCATTTATAACTACATTTACTACCGCACCGGCAGCCAGCACGATGCTGAGGATTTGACAGAGCGTGTTTTCTTCCGGGCGATAAATCACATTCACAACTACCATAACCGTGGATTACCCTTCACCGCCTGGTTATACCGGATCGCTCACAATCTGGTGGCTAACTGGCATCGCGACAGCCACCGCCGCCGGGAAGTGCCGCTCGAAGATCATACGCACACATTGCGGCAGGGTGGTGATTACCCAGAGGTTGCTCTGGTTAAAAACCAGGAAGTTCAGGGACTGCTGGAAGCGATCCGTAAGCTGCCAGAGGACCGCCAGAACTTAATCATTTTAAAGTTTGTCGAACACATGTCGAACGATGAAATTGCCCGCATCATGGGACGCAGCGAAGGCGCCATTAAAAGCCTGTACCATCGCACGCTGCTTTCGCTCCGCACGGATTTGACGGGCAACTCGCAAGGAGAGGTATGAAAGCCGCAAGACGAAGCGCATTTCAATCAATCATTAATCCCGACAGCGAAACTTTGGTTAACGCTGGCGTGGATTTATTCGCGATTTTAAGTTTGGAAGGGGGAAGTAAAGGATGCAAGCGAATTTGACCCAATTTTCTGGAATTGAAGAGGATTTATACAGCTACTTCAGGCCAATCGATCCTGATCCTAACTTTATTAACACGTTGAGCCACCGTCTGACGCGGACTGACCAAACAGTACTCGGGCGGACCTCCAAGTCCGTTGACTGGATGGTGTGGATTGGAGTGGGGTTTGTAGCTGGACTGGTGACCTGGTTGATTTTAGGCGGCCGACGCAAGAAATAATTCGAACCCAGGACTGTTAGCCGCGAGTTAATTCAGCCAATTTCTCTCGTAAGACTTCATTTGAAGGTTCCACCAACATACTGCCATCCGGAAAGATAATGGTTGGGACTGACCGGAATCCGTGGTTAACTTCCTCAACATAACTGCGCGCTGTCTCATCTTTATCAATGTCAATCCATTGATAAGGAATTTCCAGCTCGTCGAAAATGCGACGGGCGCGGCGTGAGTCGAAACACCAGGTCGTTCCGTACATGACGATGGTTGGGTTTGAGTCAGTCAAGTCGGTCTCCTTCAATTTGTTCAGCCACCCAGTCGATCAAGCGTTTTGCCTGGGCAGTCAGGTCGGTTGAGATAGGCAATTGATAATTTGGGGTGACTCGCATCAGCAAGTCGTCAGCGATGGACCGGATGTCTGCAGGCGTCGAATCCAGCTGGTTCAGGCGGGTCAGCACAGCAAAAGCACTTGGGTCAGAAAAATCCATTTGTTTTTGGAGAAAATAAGCTCGAACCGCAATACCGGCAGCCCGGCGGGCGCAAACCCGCGCCATACCCTCATTGCCGGACAGGCGAGCCTGATCCGCATGAGAGAGTTCAACGTCGAGCGCTTTTTGCGTATTGGGTTCAAACATAAGTTATTAAAAGCAATTTTAGCCTAAAGTTTAAATCCCTGCTTTTTCTTTTCAACGGAGTGGAAAACGGAACCGCCCTCGGGAGAAAGTCACCGAGGGCGGAGTATTTAGAGTGAATGGCTGCTTTTATGCCCAGCCTTGCTGTTTGACGAAATTGGTGATGAACGGAATGGTGATGTACTCGCCCCGATTGGCCTTGATAGCGTACAAAACAACAATGACCAGCCATACGAACGGCCAAATGCAGCCAACAATGGGGATGAAGGATAACACGGTGCCCACAATAACGAACAGGATGCCGAGAATCAAAGCCTGCATGTAGTGGGCTTTGAGGAACGGCCGGTTTTTCTTGTCTTCCATCAGCAGGATGATGACGGGAACCAGGGGGGTCAGCAAGTAAGCAAGCAATGCCCACAGCCGGTCATCACTGGTGACTTCTGAGGTTGGGGGAGTAGGGGTTTGGAATTCGGACATGTGTTATCTCCTTGGGGACGTAGGATGAGTCAATATGGGTATTGTATAGCAATTGCCATTCAAATACCACTTACAATTTCGATGAATATTTCAGAAAATAGGCTCGGGATAGTTATCGACAATTGAGTTTCAACAGAGGTACACAAAGCGCGAATGTGTTAAAATCGTGGCGATGAACACAGTCCGCACGGTCTTTATGGGCTCTCCCGAGTTTGCCCGATCCATCTTGAATGGATTAATTGGGGAATATAACCTGGTTGGCGTTGTCACACAACCTGACCGGCCAGCCGGTCGCGGCAAGCTGCTGACCCCGCCACCGGTCAAGTTGTTGGCTGAGGAAGCAGGTATCCCAATCATGCAGCCAGAGCGCCTGCGACGTCCGGAAGCTTTTGACACATTAGCAGCCTGGCAACCTGAACTGATCGTTGTAGCGGCTTATGGGCAGATCCTGAGGCAAAATGTTCTGGGTCTGGCCAGGTTCGGCTGCATTAATGTACATGCCTCACTGTTGCCGCGCTGGCGTGGGGCAGCACCGATTCAGGCAGCCATCCTGCACGGCGATGAACAGACTGGTGTGACCATCATGAAAATGGACGCCGGAATCGATACGGGCGACATGCTGGCACAGCGCAGCATCACCATCAACCCCCAAGACAATGCTGCCAGCCTGACCGACCGGTTGGCGGAGGTTGGCTCAGATCTCTTATTGCAAACCTTACCAAGCTATCTGTCAGGGGACCTCCAGGCGGTGGCGCAGAATAATGACCTGGCAACCTATGCCCCGATGATCAAAAAAGAGGATGGAATTCTGGATTTTTCGGAACCCGCTGAGGTCCTGCAGCGAAAAGTACGCGCGTATAATCCCTGGCCTGGAACGACCTTTGTCTGGGAAGGTCAGCCAGTAAAAGTTATCCAAGCAGGAGTCAGCGAATCTACGGCATTTGAAATCTATCAGCGAGGGACAATTAATGGGCTTCCGGCAATTGGTACCAACCAGGGGGCTCTGATTCTTGAGGAGGTCCAGCCAGCTGGTAAGAAACCCATGGCCGGAAAGGTTTTCCTCAACGGCGCACGGAATTGGACCAACACCATTCCTGAGGTGCGTTAGTCCATCCCTATGGCTGATTTGAAGCTCTTGATTTTCGGCGCTGGGGCTATTGGTACTTATATCGGCGGCAGCTTGCTTGCCAGTGGACAAAAGGTGGTGTTTTTTGAGCGGCCGGAATCCGCAGCAGGTATTGCTGAACACGGACTGCGATTGGTCGTCGGTCCACAATCCACTCGATTTGAGCAGCCGTCCGTTGTGACCACAACGGAGGCAGCGATTCAAGCCGGTCCTTACGATGCGGCACTAGTTGCGGTCAAATCTTTTGACACGGCTGCTTTAGCCCAACAATTAGCCCCATACAAAGATCAATTTCCGCCGATATTGTGCATGCAGAATGGCGTCGAAAACGAAGCCATTTTAGGTGAGGTCTTTGGCGAAGATAAGGTCATTGCCGGCACACTCACCAGCGCAATTGGTAAACCAGCGCCGGGAACCGCAGTACTGGAACGTCTGCGCGGCATTGGGATTGCTGGTGGGCATCCGATTAGCCAGAAGTTGGTGGACGGATTCAACCAGGCGGGATTGAACGCAAGGCTGTATGAAAGTGCAATAAGCATGAAATGGTCTAAGCTGTTGACCAATTTACTGGCGAATGCCTCCTCCGCCATTCTGGACATGCCGCCAGCAGAAATCTACGCTCATGCGGGATTGTACGACTTGGAAACCCGTCAAATTAAAGAAGCGTTGGCTGTAATGAAAAAGGTAGGCGCCGAGGTGGTTGATCTGCCAGGCACGCCAGTACAGGCATTGGCCTTCCTGATGCGCTCATTGCCGGCCTGGATTGGCCGCCCGCTGGCGGTGCGGTTCCTGGGACGCGGCCGGGGGAATAAAATGCCATCGTTCCATATTGATTTATATGCCGGTCACTCGCGGTCCGAGGTGGGGTACCTGAATGGGGCGGTAGTGCGCTTTGGTGAGCAGTTAGGCGTGGCAACGCCGGTTAATCGAACCCTGACGGAAATCTTAACGCAACTTTCAACTGGTGAATTACAACTGGATACCTTTCGTCACCAACCCAATAAGCTGATTGCATTGGTGCATTAAACCTCGAAACTTCGCATAGCCATAAAGGAAATCCATGACTATCCCAAACTGGGTATTTGACGCTATTTTTTACCAAATATTTCCCGACCGTTTCTACAATGGCGACATTTCGAATGATCCACCCAATAAACAAGTATGGGGTACGCCGCCGGATATCGTTCATTTCCAGGGAGGTGACCTGGCCGGCATTCAAAAGAAGCTGGATTATATGCAAGATCTAGGCGTCAATGCCATTTATTTAAATCCCATCTTTTTATCGCCGTCAACGCACCGCTATAACACGGTGGATTACTATCAAATCGATCCAAAACTAGGCACATTGAAAGATTTTCAATCGTTTTTGAACGCGGCGCATGCCAAGGGAATGCACGTCATTCTGGATGGAGTTTTCAACCATTGCGGGCGTGGATTTTTTGCCTTCAACGATATTTTAGAAAATGACGGCGATTCGCCCTATTACAACTGGTTCCACATCCAACGCTTTCCGTTGCAGGCATTTTCGGGTGGAAAATCCACCAATTACACCGCCTGGTGGGGATTCAAAAGCCTGCCAAAGTTCAACACCGATTACCCGCCGGTACGCGAATACCTGCTGAATGTAGCAAAATACTGGATTGATCAGGGAATTGACGGCTGGCGCTTGGACGTGCCCGGCGAAATTGACGATGATCCTTTTTGGGCGGATTTTCGCCGTACCGTTCGCTCGGTAAACCCGGATGCTTACCTGGTTGGCGAGATTTGGGAGGTCAATCCCCGCTGGATAGGTGACCAGCATTTCGATGGTCTAATGAACTATCCGGTGCGAACGGCGATATTAGCTTTGCTCAATCAGGCTGGCGGTAGCGCGGCTTTTGTCGATGCGATCCAGAAGGTTGTCCAGGTCTACCCATTCGAGAATTTATTGGCCATGTATTCACTGCTTGGCTCGCATGATGTGGAACGCATCCGCACCATGTTGGGAGGCTCGATGGAAAAAACTCGCTTAGCCCACACGCTGTTATTCGGGCTGCCGGGAGTACCAGCCATTTATTATGGCGATGAAATTGGTATGGAAGGCGGACGCGATCCGGATTGCCGGCGGGCCTTCCCATGGGACGAGAAACTGTGGCAGCACGGTATCCAGGAACATATTCGACAGCTGATTCAGATTCGCCACGCCTACCCGGCCCTGCGCCGCGGTCAAATTAGCTTTCCGGCTGAAACGCAGCTCAAGGGCGGCATTGCCTGGCTGCGAACACTCAAGTCGAATCAGACCATGCTGGTAACAGCCAACCCTACCCCGACAGCGCAGACGCTGACAATCAGCGGAATTAATGGGTTGCCAATCGAAGGCTACTTTGCCAACTTGCTGGATGAAACCCGCCCTTGCCGCTGCGAGCAGGGCAATCTCATCATCCCGCTGGCTGCCTGGGGTGGCGGAATGTTCGTTTTGCCTGGCTAAATTTTAGTAACCGGCATCCCAACCAATTTCCTCGGCTGCGATGAACAAGTCGGTAGCCGAAATTAACCCCACCAAAGTGCCCTGATCATCCGCGACTGGCATATGGTGAATACTGCGTTTTTGCATCTCGACGGAGCACTCCTTAAGAGTTCAATCGGGATGGGCGCATAAAACCGGCATGGTCATGATGTCTCGCACAGTGGTTTCAGCCGGGTTGCGGTCGGCGGCGATGATTTTGTCACGAATGTCCGTGGTTGTCAGGATACCGTATCCAGTCTGCATATTCTCTTCCAGAACCACGATAAGGCTGTGAATATTGCGACGACGCATCAGTGTCAAGGCAAAGGTGACGCTGCTGTCCGGATCTACCACCGTTACCGGCGAACTCATCCAATCCCGCACAAAGTGGCTCATCGTTTCTCCCTCTGGTCTGATGGCTATCTGTCAATTGGCGAAATAAGTTTGAAATATTGTTTCTGTTCGGGCAGCCATAATGAAGTCATTGCGATGCAGTCCATGGACCACATGCGTCCACCAGGTAACCGTAACCCGACCCCACTCGGTCAAGATGGCCGGATGATGGTCCTGATCCTCCGCTTGCTGTCCGATTCGATTGGTAAAACTTAAGGCTGTATTGAAATCTGGAAATTTGTAAATCTTGGTCAGGGTTGGGACGCCATTTCGATCGATCATTTCCCATCCTGGCAGCCGGCCAATTAATCGATCCGCCTCGCCGGGCGAAAGGGCGGGTGTATTTTTATCCACTTTGACACAATCTTCCAGTGTTAATTCGTCCATTGCTTCTCCCTTTCTATTAATGGCAGGGATTAATAGTTAAATTATAACGAATCAGGTCAACAATAAGCAAATCATGTTCCATTAAGCGAAAAGATCACCCCGATAATCCACCGGAGTGATCTTGTACAACCAAACCTCTGATTTCAACTTAATCAGAGCCGCCGGGTGTGCCAAGGGCAACGATCAATTTTGGTACCTGGAAATCTGACTCTTCCTCTGCTGCCAATAACTGAAGGGCGATTTCATAACTGCCCAGGATGGTTTCGAGGAAATTCGTGAGGGTATATTTTGGATGGGCTGAGGCTTGCAGGACGGATACTGTCACCATCCACCACACCAAATCTTCAAAAGCCTCATGGCTAAACCACAGGATGTCCTGATAGCGATTAACGCCCAGGAAGCGTTGAATTTCCACGTCCGTGAGCCAGGTTTGCATAATTTGCTGCACCGGCAATGAGCCCATCTTCTCGTACCAGCGCTGTTTACCGATTAATGTGCGCAAAATGACCGGCAATTTCCAGATCTCAGCTGGTTGTATGCCTATTTGCCGCCCGACCTCGGAAATTCGGCGTGTGAACTGCCACTCCTCCAGCCAACTCAGACTTTGGTTCTCGTAATCCGGGCTGCCAGTCAGTTTGCCAAGGTCGTGGATGAACAGTCCGGACAAGAGCACCAGCCAGCGGTCACTGCGGTTGACGAGTCCATCCTGGACATAGCGGAGGGCATCCTTGTAGGCACCTTTAGCACGGATGGGCAAATATTTTTCCGGCGCCGGAATTGCCAGTAACAGTTCCAACTGACGGCGTAGTCCCTGGATGACTTCGGAATGGTGGGCGGACAGCCCGGTTTTCGCCTGGATGCCGTCAACCAGGTGCGTCATCTTCAATGCTGCTTCATCCAGCAGATGGACAGGCAATTTTTGTTTTTCTGGAGACAACCGGTTTGCCAGTAGGAATTCCAGGTAACCCTGGTTGACGATCTGGTCGAAGGGGGTCATGATAGGCGCCAGGATTAACTCCTGCATGGCCTCGTCGATATTGGGGACGCCGCGTCCGTTCAGGTATTCACTAATGGCGCGATACATGCCATGCCCATCGTCGACCACTTCGCGGAAATCCAGGAAGACGTGCGCCTGATAGGCTGCCAGATTTAGATGTAACCCCTGATCGGCGATTTCCGCTGCCGGTCGGATATATTCCAACCCGGTTAAGCTGTCGCGGAACCGGATGTAGGCATTGGGTCCACCTTGCAGTCCCAATCCATCCAGCAAGGAAAGTTGTTTCAATCCGTCGCTGCCGCGAGATTTGTAAGCCGCTGACCATTTGACCCAACCCTCGGTCGATCCGAACTTATTGTGGTATACCACCAGCCCACGTTGTTCGCCAGAACGATTGGAATAAGCATAAACATCTTCGTTGACCCAACCGCCCGAGGTGAAGAAATCGAATAACAGGAAATTCTCGACGCCGGCGAAGGTCGAGCGCTGATGCAGCAGAGGGAAAATTTCCCGGCGGTGACGATCCACCAGGTTGGTATCCACAGTTTCATCCCAATAAGCTTTGCGGAACTCCATGCCATACTTCTCGGAAAAGCCTTCCACCTGTCCGTGACCGAACATGGGCAGTCCTGGCAAGGTGCTCATCAGGACGCAAATTCCAAAGTACTTATCGCCCTTACCAAACTGATCCACGGCCGTACGCTCATCCGGGTTGTTCATAAAATTGACGTAGCGTTTGAGAATTTCCGGCTCGAACTCCAGTGTGTTCTTGATGAGCTTACGATAGTTGGCGTTTTCTTCATTGCGCAGCATGTTCATGAATGCGCTGTTATAGACGCGGTGCATGCCCAATGTGCGCACAAAGTAGCCTTCCATCAGCCAAAATGCCTCTGCCAGCAAGAGGGTATCCGGAACCTCACGGGCGACGCGGTCGACCACTTCGCGCCAAAATTCGACTGGGATAGCCTGGTCAAATTGATCCTTGGTTAATGCATGATCCGCACGGGAAGGAATGGCGCCGCCGGTACCGGGTTCGGGGTACCACAGCCGTTGAAAATGGCGTTTCGCCAACGTCATGGCTGCGTCAAAACGAATGATCGGAAAGCGTCGGGCAACATCCAAAATGGTTTGAATCACCTGCTCGCGCACTTCCGGGTTGAGATAATCCAATTGGGCGGTGTCATTCCACGGCATGGTGGTGCCATCATTGCCGTGATAAATGTAGCGTTCGCTGCCAGATTGGCGGTCAACCCGTTTGAATACGACTGCGGCATCGCTACGAGAAAAATAATGGTCTTCCAGGAAGATCCCAGCCCGTGCATCCGGCGACAGATCCGGACCGTTAAACGAGTAAGCTGGGAACGGCGAATAGTCCAGCCCGATGAACCAATCCGGTCGGTCGAGAAGCCAGGACGAATCGATGCCCATATGATTGGGCACCATATCGCTGGCCAGTCGGATTCCAAATTTCCAGGCTTTTTCACGCAACTTGCTGCAGGCGTCCTCGCCGCCCAAATCAGCGGCGATTTGATAAGATGCCAGTGAGTAGGCGGAGGCGATGGCTTCGGCATTGCCGCACAGCTGTTTGATGCGGGCGGAGGCCTGACTGCGCTCCCATAATCCGATCAGCCATAAACCGGTGAAACCGCGGGAAGCAATTTCCTGCAACTCCTCGTCCGGCACCTGATCCAGACGGTAGATGGGCTGCTCATATTTTCGGCGAAGCTGATCGAGCCAGACGTAGGCGTTTTTGGCCAGCATGACCAGACGCGGCATCCATTCACGGTCGAGGCTGAAGTTTTCCGGTTCAGCTTCGCCTGGCCCATGTCCGTAGACCGGGATCGCCACTGGTCCTGGTCCCAGGAAAGGTAATTTTTCTTCTTCTTTAATCAAGTCGAGGCTGCTCAAAAGGCGATACAAATACTGACCGAGGAACTCGGACCAACGCTGACGGATATATTCAAGCTGATCGGTGAGCGAGAATGGATGGGCCAGAGCTGGCGCTCGCAACACGTCGATCAGGTTTTGCGAATCCGGACCGAAAGCGGGTTGGGTTTGGAAAAATTTGTACATCTCATTCAGGAGCGGTTGGTAGGCTGTATCCCGAGTGAGCATCGCGTCGTTGAATAATTCCTGATAGGGTTCGAGTGCGGGATTTTTGTTGGAAACCCACAACATCAAGAGCTCTTCCAGGGCAACTGCGCGGTGGGAGCGGCCTTCAGTGGTTCCCTGGAGGTATTTGAGCGGGTCAATGTTGTCCTTATAAACCGCGAGTGGCGGGAATTCCTGGGTAAAAGCGACCAGGGTTTTATCCACCGCATCTGAACCAAGCTGGGTATCCAGCCAGCCCAATGCCAGTGTCATGGCATTGGGATTTTTTTGTTCACGGTATTGAGATACCAGTAAATGCAGAATTTCATCCAACAACCCCATCGCGTTGATCTGGCCAGCTTTAACAGCATTCTCTGGGAAAGTGACCAGGTCGCGTTTTTGATTAATTTTTTCCGCAAACATCCGCGCAGCATGAAAATTCGCAAAAATCACATTGCCGTTAAAAGCAAAAAGCGACTGGTCAAACGCGTACCGGTCGCGTGACAGCCTGCTGACATGAAATTCAAACATAGGTGCCTCCGTTGATTCGCGGCAGTGCGAAATGTCCCAGCCTGTCTTGATTATACACGCATAGAACTCAGCGCTAGATCCCGGTGGAGGGCGTCACAGCCCTCCTGGAGCTGTTACATGAGCTGCTTGAGAGCCACCAGCGGAGCCTTGCTATTCTCCATTTCGACCGCATCCACCAGGACGCCGTGATCGATCAAAGCCTGAAAAGCGCGGTTGAGGTCCTCGGGACGCCAGCCAAACAACTTGCCAGCCTCCTGGCGGGTGGCAGCGCCCAACGAGCGGTAATAGTCGGTCAAAAGCTGCTGGCGAGCGGCTGGTTCGCTGATTTTGCCAGCCTGTTCCACCAGATTCGGATAATACCGGTGGGTGAGGTCGTAAACAAAAGCATAATGCCAGGCGCCAGCTTCGGATACACGGGTTGGCAAGACCTTAAATTCCACCTGCAGGGTTTCCAGCGCTTTGTTGAAGCGGGTGGTGCTCTCCGGATTGGCTAAGCGGGCGGCTTTTCGCAGCGAGATCGTATCGAGGGGTCCTTCTTTCAGCAACGCCTCATAGACCAGTTTACTTTCCTGAGTTAATAAGCCCTGTTCATACTGTAGCAGGTAGTCTTCATTGGGATCGCCATAATTGGGTGAAAGGGCATAAAAATGGGGTAGATCCTGGTGAGAAATGATCGAATTTCGCTTGCGCAGCACGCGGGAATAATACCAAACGCGTTTATCGAGCAATTCATCTTTCCAGCCCCAGGTGATGTGCCCTGGATCGTCATGTTCGTCCGCGACCGGGCGGTCACCGGCAACTGCCATCCAGAGACTTGGCAGTGTCACCCCCTTAATGGGCCAGAAAAACAGGAAGCCGCACTGGTTGGCAAAAGCGATCGCGTCTTCCTTTGACCTCAAGCGCAACGCAGGATCCAGGCGAAAGGTCTGGCGGCGGTAGTCAGTGAGCTTTTGTGGCGTGAGAATCGGCATGCGGGTCATCCTGGTAGTGATGACCGAATTGTACCGTTAATGGCAAGGTGAATTCAGGGGTGTGGAACCGGCTATTTCAATAATTTTCACCCCTTGCCACCGCTTGACACTACATACGCCCCAGGATGTGAGTAATAATGTTTGAGCCGCTGCCGCCGATGTTCTGTGCCATGCCGATGCGGGCATTCTCGACCTGGGTGCCAGTGGCTTCGCCGCGCAGCTGCTGCACAATTTCGACGATCTGGTAAATGCCAGTAGCGCCGACTGGATGACCGCGGGCTTTTAAGCCGCCGCGGGTGCAGATGGGAATGCGCCCGCCAATTTTTATGTCGCCATCCAGCGCCAGACGCGGACCCTGGCCGGGTTCGGCAAAACCGCTGGCTTCAAGTGACAGGGCAGCCATGATGGTGAAAGCGTCATGAACTTCGAACAAATCAATATCAGCTGGCGAAACCCCGGCCATGCTGTAGGCCTGTTGAGCTGATTTTTCCGCAGCGGTAAGCCATAGCGGTCGTTTGCGGGAATGCACCGCGATCGTGTCAGTGGCGGCAGCCGAGCCAAGCACGCGGATATCCGTACGGGGCGGCAGACGTTTGAGCACATCGACTGGAGCAATCACGACTGCAGCGGCGCCATCGCCTATGGAAGAAGAGTCCATCAGATTGATGGGTGGGCAAATCATGGGGGCTTTGAGATATTCGCTCTCTGTGATGGCTTTGCTCAGCCGTGCGATGGGATTATGAGCGGCATTGGCATGGGCGTTAATGGCAAATGGAGCAAAATGATGATGTTCCCAGCCATACTCATGCATATAGCGATTCATGATGAGCGCATTAAGTGCGACAAACGATACCCCCTGGCTGGCTTCCCAATCTGCGTCGGCGGCGGTAGCCAGTTGTGCGGTGATTTCAGAACCAGGTGAGTCGGTCATCTTCTCGACGCCAACCGCCAGCGCAATTTCCATCATCCCGGACCCAACCGCCATCAACGCAGCGCGGAAAGCCGCGGCACCGGAACTGCAAGCCGATTCGATGTGCATGGCATTGGCATAACGGACGCCAATCCAATCGGCGATATGCGCACCCAGCTGCTGCTGGCGATTGGCGGAACCGGACATCATATTGCCAACAAATAATCCGTCCACCCCATTGATGCCCGCGTCCTGCATGGCTGCAAGTGAAGCTTCCCCGGCCAGGTCGCGTAAAGACTTGTCCCAATGTTCGTCAATGGTCGTCTGACCTATTCCAATGATGGCAATTTCGCGCATATCATCCTCGAAAGGGAGATTTTCATGGGTAATTATAGCCAGTAAAGCTGTCACAACCTATCAGATATCACCTGACGCGTATTTTTCAGGGAAGATGCAGAGCGGTATAATAACTCCCGTCAGGATCGTCGCCTCTACATCTCCCCACCTGACAGAGTTGCTAATCCCTCGATGAAATCTTCCCGAATCGGTTTTTTATTTAGCTTTTTCCTAATTTCTGCCAGTCTGATCGTGATGACTGGCTGTGCTGCATTGGCTGATAGCTCGACCCAGCCGCAAAGCCAGCCAAGACTGACCCCATCACCAACGATTGCCACAGCTGACACCGCAACGCCATTTCAACCTCTGCCAACGATTACCATCACACCGACGCCGACCGCGCCCCCCGAGATTCCGGTGTGGATTCCGGATTGGGTGCCAGCTGGGATCACTGCCTCGATTGACTTGAAGTACCCCTATATTCTGGCGACGCGGGAGGATGCTGCTGTAATTCGCATCAGCCAATTCGATACTGATACTCCGGATTTTCTGTGGGTATATGCATTGGTGGCGCCGTTTCCAACCATAACGGATGGCACCAGGTTTGACCAATTGAAGGAGATTTGGCGCGGAGCTAGCGATGGACCGCAGCAAATTCTGGTCAGTGAGTCGACCGATACGATTTTTAGCCAACTATGGGGTGAATCAGATTCTACCAAAATTCGTGTAGCCAACTCCGAAGAGATGCTGGATAGCGCCTGGGCTGAAAAAAACACCTGGGCTATCATCCCATTCGAAGAGCTATCGCCGCGCTGGAAAGTATTACGGATTGACGGGTTGTCTCCATTGGACCGGGGATTGGATCTAGCCAGATATCCGCTGGCAGCCCGGCTGAATTGGGAAGGACGAATTCCGGTCGGTGCCGATAAAGTTCAACCGCTGCGGGAAGCGGGGTTACAGGGAACCAACCGCGATGAGAACAAGCTGACACGGATCCTGCTCACTGGAACCACCGCGCTGGTGCGCACGACCGCCGAGCGCATGGAAACCATGGGCATCGATTACCCAATCGGAGATATATTGCCCTGGCTGCTGGATGCTGATTTTACCCATATCAGCAATGAAATTTCATTCAACGACCAATGCACACCGGAAATCGCCAAGCGCATGGGCACCCGTTTTTGCAGCCCCACCAATTACATCGAATTGCTGGATTTAATTGATGCTGACATTATCGAATTAACTGGCAATCACTTGATCGATTACGGGCGGGAAGCGCTAACGCAAACGCTGGGCATGTATGCTGAGCGGGGAATGTTGACTTATGGCGGCGGAAAAGATCTTAATGCTGCTTTGCAGCCGTTGATCATCGAGCACAACGGCAACCGTATCGCATTTCTTGGCTGCAATCGGGCGGGACCCCCTTCCGTCTGGGCGACCGATGAACAGCCAGGCGCGGCGCCCTGTGATCTGGAACTAATGACCAATCAGATACAAAACCTGCTGGATGAGGGCATCCTGCCCATCGTGACCTTCCAGCACTATGAGTTGGAAGATACCATGCCGATCAGGTTGGCGCAGCAGGAAATGCAACAGATGTCGGAAGCTGGTGCGGTGATTGTTTCCGGGTCGCAGGCCCATTTCCCGCACGGCTTCGCTTTCTTTGGTGATCATTTTGTGCATTTTGGTTTGGGAAATTTATTTTTTGACCAGATGTTCACGTATAACCGGCGCGAATTTCTGGACCGGCATATTTTTTATGACGGGCGTTACCTGGGTGTGGAAATTTTAACCGCCGAATTGGAAGATTTTGCCCGCCCGCGACCCATGACCGCCGACGAACGGTCCCGCATGCTGCGAACGTACTTTGAAGCCAGTGGAATGCCAATCAACGATCAGGAATGAAAATGAAACGAGATTCTATTTTTGGTTATTTATCGCTGTTTTGATTATTTCAGCTTGTTCGCCTCAACCGTCCACGCCGACCATCGAATCGGGTGCTGAAACCGCAGCGGTAACGAGTACAGCCACGGTAACAGAGGTGGCGCCAACCGAAGCGGTTCAGAGTACACCTACAGACATCCCTGTGAACGAACTCACGGTTTTTGTAGATCCGGCTGTACCAACTATGCTGTTGAATGAGAATGGTACATTGCCAACCACGAATGATCCTGCCAAAACTCTGCTGAAACTCAGTCAATTGGCGGAAGAAGGAACAGGAGTCGAATGGGTTTATGCGCTGGTAGCACCATTCTCTTCGCTGCTGGATGAGATGACGCTCGATACGTTAAAGTCAGCCTGGCAAGGCCTATCACCCGCGATGCCTATCTTCGTCGAGAAATCGACTTTTGCAGCTATGAGTGGGATTTTAGGAAAAGCCAGCACCAATGTCAAAGCACTGCCTGCCGAAGAAATCCTGGCAGCAGCCTGGGATACGCCGGACGCGCTGGCTATTATTCCTTTTGAGGCACTTGAACCACGCTGGAAGGTGATTGCCATCGATGGTCAATCCCCTGTGCACAATGATTTTCAATCCGATGCCTACCCGTTGAAAACCTGGTTTGGCTGGCAAGGGGATCCAGTCGCTTTGAATTCCCTGCAAAAGGCAGTCACAACCGGCGAACTTCCTGCCTTGAGCAGTAATCGCGATCCCTCCCGCATGACTGTGCTGATCATGACCGGCGTAACTGCCTTGGTGCGCGCCACAGCGGTCAAAATGGAAGAAAAAGGCATGACCTATCCGGGCGAGGCGATCCGCGATTGGCTAATAAATGCCGACCTTACCCACATCAGTAATGAAGTATCCTTCACGCCGGTTTGCCCGGATCCAGTTTCCTACCCCGGCGCGTTAATATTCTGCAGTAAGCCTGAATATATCGATCTGTTGGATGATGTCGGGACGGATATTATCGAGTTGACCGGCAACCACGGCGTCGATTGGGGGCGAGATGCGCTGGCATACTCACTCGACCTATATCGCAAGAGAGGTTGGGCGTATTATGCTGCCGGTGAGGATGTTTTCAAAGCCAGAGAAGCGGTCACGATTGAGCATAATGGTAACAAGCTGGCATTCATTGGCTGCAACCCGGCTGGTCCTGAGTTCATCTGGGCTACCGAGACGCAATCCGGTGTAGCCAACTGCGATTATCCCTGGATGTGGCAGCGAATCCGAGATCTAAAGAATGATGGATACTTGGTGATCGCCACTTTCCAGTATTTTGAAACCTACCGGCATTACGTCGAACCGTTCGAGGAGCGCGATTTCCGGTCCATGGCGGACGCCGGAGCGGTCATCGTCAGCGGCAGTCAGGCACATCATCCCATGGCGATGGAATTCTATCAGGGCAGTTTCATCCATTACGGCCTGGGCAACCTGTTTTTTGACCAGATGCATAAAGGCGGTCTGATCCCGAATGCCACCCGGAAAGAATTTATTGACCGGTATGTGTTTTATAATAACCGGCATATCTCGACGGAATTGCTGACTGCCATGCTGGAAGATTATGCCCGTCCGCGGCCTATGACGCCAGCCGAGCGCTATGATTTTCTGACTGAGATTTTTGCAGTAACCCGCTGGGGCGACGTTCCTTAGCCAACTCCGAGGAGGAGATGCCATGCGAATTCATGATATTTCACTAACCGTGACCCCCAGCCTGCCAACCTGGCCGGGCGACCCAAAAGTTGAGCTTGAACGGGTTGAGAAAATTGAAGATGGCGCCAACGCGAACGTTTCACGCCTGTCAGCTGGTGTCCATACCGGCACCCATGTCGATGCGCCATTTCATTTTCTATCCGACGGCACTGCAGTGGATACCCTGCCACTGGAAGTGCTGTTTGGGGCTGTGCAGGTGGTCGAACTGAGTGATCAAGTGGACCTGATCACTGCGGATGTGATTCAGTCAGCTGGTTTGATTCACGGGGTCGAACGTGTTTTATTCAAGACGCGCAATTCAAAATTTTGGGCTCGTGGGGAAACCGAATTTCAGACCGGTTTTGTGGCGATCTCAGCGGATGGAGCGGAATACCTGGTAAAACAGCGGATTAAGTTAGTCGGAATTGATTATCTATCGATAGCGCCGTATAAAAATTCGCGCCCAACCCACCAAATCCTGCTCAAGGCTAAAATCGTGGTCATTGAAGGTCTCAACCTTAGCGAGATCAAGCCTGGGGTTTACCAATTGGCCTGCTTGCCGCTCAAACTGGGCGGATCCGATGGCGCACCAGCGCGCACGGTACTGATCGAACAATAAATTGGCGGGCTTGCTCGGGACCTATGCCGATTGTGATTGCTCGGGGTCTTTAAATAATATCGGTTTTAGGAATATCGGATTAAAATGTCCGATCCCCTGGGGACCGAGCCGCGAGAGTTCAGCGTATACTGCCTGGCAATTTTGCCGTAGGTTGCCGATTTCGATTCCACCGCAGGCGGTCGGAAAAGGTTCAAGCCACGGCATGCAGCGTTGAAAAACTTTTACCGCTCCACGGAAATTTTGATGTTGAATGTGATGGTACATGACTGCCACCTGAAGTATTCCACGGTACAGGTCACGAATGGTGCTGCTTTCCGCCCGCCAGGCCAATTCCAGCGCTTCGTGAGCTTCGAAATATTCACCCTTATTGAATAACCGCATACCAGCTAAGGCTTGCGGATGAATCGTGACATTTTCACAGGCGCGCCGGTGAGCGGCGCTGTGGGAAATGGACGAGTCATGTTGGGAAACTGGCATGGTTTACCTGCTGGGTAGGATGCGGGGATTATAGCACAGCCAACCTGCCGCCTTAAGAATTGGATGGGCAGGGGTGAATCATGATAATATTTTGGTGGAAATTCCCCAACGCGAGGATGTATGGCTCCCATCAAAGACGACGAAATTCTACCGCTGTCCCTTGAGCATAATTTTTGGACCTGGTCTGCCCAGGGTAAAGTCAACCCGATCCCGGTGACGCGCGCCAAAGGTGTGTACTTCTGGGACGCTAATGGAAAACGCTACCTGGACCTCAACTCGATGACCATGTGCGTCAATATCGGTCATGGGGACGAGCGGGTGATCGAGGCCATGGTGGATCAACTGCGGGAACTGCCATTTGCTGCCCCCGGCATGGCAACCCGGGCGCGGGCAGAGCTCGGTCAGCTGCTGAGCGAGATCACACCTCCTGGTCTGACCAAATTTCTGTATACCCTGGGCGGAGCCGACGCCAATGAAAATGCCATCAAGCTGGCGCGCGGGTTTACCGGACGGCATAAAATCCTGACCCGTTACCGCAGTTATCACGGCGCATCAGCCGGAGCCATGGCTTTGACCGGCGATCCACGCCGGACAGCCTGGGAACCGGATTTGATGCCCGGAGTGGTGCATTTCCTCGATCCTTACCGCTACCGGTCGACCTTTCATCAGGGCAAACCGGAGGTCAGCGAAGCGGAATTCACTCGCGATTACCTGCGCCACCTGGAAGAAATCATCCAGTACGAGGATCCGGGAACCATCGCTGCCATTTTACTGGAAACCGTGACCGGCACGAACGGTGTGATTATCCCCCCAGAGGGTTATCTGGCAGGGGTTCGAACCTTATGTGACCGCTACGGGATTGTGATGATCTGTGACGAGGTGATGAGCGGCTTTGGCCGCACCGGTGAGTGGTTTGCCGTCAATCACTGGAACGTGGTTCCGGACATGATCACCATGGCCAAGGGGTTGACTTCGGCTTACGCGCCGCTGGGTTGTGTAGCGATGAAACCAGAAATTGCAGCCGCTTTTAATGAGCGTGTTTATGAAGGTGGGCTGACTTTCAACGGGCATCCGGTATCGCTGGCTGCGGCAATTGCTAATATCCGCGTTATGCAAACAGATGGCTTGATTGAAAAGGCGCGCGAAACCGGTAAGGTGATGGCGGATATGCTAGCGGAACTGGTCGAACGGCATCCATCGGTCGGTGAAGTCCGCTCGATTGGGTTGTTTGGCATCATTGAATTGGTGAAAAACAAGTCAACGCGCGAACCGCTCTCCCCTTGGAACCATACAAATGCCGTCATGGCGGCTGTACGAAAGTACCTGCTCGATCATGGCGTTTTTGTTTACGTCCACTGGCATACCATTCTGCTGCTCCCACCATTGATCATTACCCCCGATCAATTAGCAGAAGGGTTTGCTGTATTGGATCAAGCTCTTGAGATTGCGGATCAGGCAACGAGTTGAGGTGTATCTTTTTGTGAAAATACGCATCTTATTAACGAATCAAACATTATCGGAGACATTGCATGGAGTTAAATTTTAGTAAAGTAGAATCCCAGGCGAAAGATGCCGAGAAACAAATAGAAAAAGTATTGATATTGGGGGCTGGTCCGGCTGGTTTATCGGCAGCTCTATATGCTGCCCGTGCGGAACTAAATCCATTGGTGCTGATTGGCACTGAGCTGGGCGGGCAGGCTTCCCTGACCTTCACCATCGAAAACTATCCGGGATTTCCGGACGGGGTAGGTGGAGCTGAACTGGGCGAGCTGTTCAAAAAACAAGCTGAGCGCTTTGGCGCCCGCTTTGAATACGACATGGCGACTGCGGTTGATTTGAATCAACGACCTTTCGTGGTGAAGACTTACAGCAAAGAAATCCTGGCAGAAACAGTTATCGTAGCCACCGGCGCCAGCCCATATGTGCTGAACGTACCCGGAGAGAATCAGAATATCGGACGCGGCGTTTCTTACTGTGCCACCTGTGACGGCTGGTTCTTTAAAGACAAAAAGCTGGTGGTGGTTGGCGGTGGAGATAGTGCATTGGAAGAAGCGCTGTTCTTAACCCGCTATGCTTCATCCGTGACGATTGTTCACCGGCGTGAGGAGCTGCGTGCCGGTCCGATTTTGCAGAACCGGGCCAAACAAAACCCGAAAATCAACTTTATCTGGAATACGGTTATTGATGAAATCGTCGGCACCAACGGGGTCGAAAGCGTCAAGTTACACAATGTCGTGACGGATGAAAAGTCCAATTTTGCCGCGGATGGCGTTTTCATATTCATTGGACACGCCCCCAACACGAAGCTTTTTGAAAATCAGCTGGACATGAATGAAAAAGGCTACATCCAATCCGATTTGACCATGAAAACCAATATACCAGGCGTTTTTGTGGCCGGTGAAGTAATGGACAGTCATTACCGTCAGGTGGTGACCTCCGCCGGTATGGGAGCGGCAGCAGCCATCCAGGCGGGGCGCTTCCTGGACGAGCACAGCCTGGAACACGAAAAGCCTGTTCAGGCGACCGTAAAAGAATAAACAAAATCGGGCGAATTCAATTTCGCCCGATTTTTTATTTCAAATTGTTCGCGAGTTGGCAATTTGCAATGGGTAGATTATGGGGTGGGGGTGGTTGCCACGCTGCCGCTGGTGCTCCACCAGATGAAGCCACGGGAAGCACTGGCTGCGCCAGCTGGCGCATAAATGGGTTTGCCGTCAATCGACGTACCCGTTTGCCGAACTGGAACCACATACCATTTCAAAAGGTGTGGTGACGTATCGGTTGGGCGGAATGAAGCCGGGACGATGAATTTCGTATCGGAAACGTAATCCGTCAGCTTGCGACCCTTGCCCTCAGTGACATCTTCGACGGTCACAGCATAAGCTTCGTTCTGGCGCAGGGTGCTAACAGCAGCCCATTGCAAGGTTACGCTGTCATTGGCAGCGGTAAATACCGCTCCGTCCGCCGGAAGTAACAAATTGGGAGCCGCGTAAGGCGGGGGATTGGTCGGCGTGGGCGTTGGACCGGCGGTTGGCAGCCGTTCGCACAACGGGATAATCAACGGCATGCCTTCGTAAACCACATCCGAAGCCAGACCGTTATAACTGCGAATGGCATCAGCAGAAACGTTGTAGGCGGAGGCAATGGCGAACAAAGTATCGCCGGAAACCACCATATAGTCTGCTTTCTGGCAGGCTGTATCGGTGGCGTTCGCCGCGCTCAAGGTCTGGGTGGGGGCTGGCGAGGCGGTAGGGGTAGGCTGCGGGATCATGAGCTTTTGGCCCAGCGAGAGCGTGTCACAGGCAGCCGACAGGTTGTTCATGGTGATGATGCTGTTGACGGATACATTGAAGCGTGACGCCAGAACAATACAGTTATCACCCGGAGAAACTGTGATCTCAACCGGCGCGAGCGGCGTCCAGGTGTACTCAATGGTCGGCGAGGCGGTTGGGCTGGGTGTCATGGTGACGGTAGGGGTCTGCGTCAATGTGGGTGTGACGGTTGGTTCAACGACCTGACCCGTGCCACGTAAGACGCCAAAAACAGTGCCGGCCCCAATCGCCAGTAGCAGCAAGATCAACCCGATCGCTATCGGGAGGGAAAGCGTCACTTCCGGTAGTTTGGGGCTTGGCACCGCGGTTGCCGCGGCGGTTGGTCTTTTCTCTTTCGTTTCCCCGATCGTGAACGAACGTCCGCAGACCAGACAGCGGGTGGCGTTTTCGGCTAAGCGAGTGCCACAAGTTGGACAAATTTTTGTTTTTTGTGATGTAGGTTCTGGGCTCATAAGCGTAGTCAATAGTGAACCGGGGTACTACCCCCGGCGTGCAAAATTATAACATACTCAAATTCGTCAAGGGATTCAGTGGTTTTGCCCGCCCGGAGGGATTGTGATATGCTTCGGATATGACCGAATTGACCAGCCTGTACATTCACATCCCGTTCTGCCGCCATCGCTGCAGTTACTGTGATTTTAACACGTATGCGGGATTGGATGGATTGATTCCTGAATATATGGCTGCATTGCGGCGGGAAGTGAGCTGGGCGGGCCAGGCGTCTGGCGAACGTGTGCCGGTGCACACCATTTTCCTCGGCGGCGGAACACCTTCGTTGATCCCTGCCGATGAACTGGCCTTATTGCTTGAAACCTGTACCCAGCATTTCGATCTGCAACCCGGCGCGGAAATCACCCTGGAAGCCAACCCTGGAACCGTAACGCTGGATTCACTTCGGGCTTTGCATGGGGCGGGATTTAACCGGATCAGCCTGGGGATGCAATCGGCGAATTCTGTCGATCTGGCATTATTGGAACGGCAGCACGATACGCTCGATGTGATTCGGGCTGTGGAATGGGCGCGTCAAGCGGGTTTTGACAACCTGAACCTGGATTTGATCTACGGGTTGCCGGCTCAACCGCTGGATCGCTGGCAGAATACTCTCGAAACGGCTTTGGCGCTGCAGCCAGAACATTTCTCGCTGTATGCCTTGTCGATCGAGCACGGCACACCGTTTCGGAAATGGCTGGAACACGGACTGGTCAACGCACCAGATGACGATCTGGCTGCAGACATGTTCGAGTGGGCTTGCGAGCGTCTAGACACGGCAGGATACGGCCATTATGAAATCTCCAATTGGGGCAAGCAGGCTGGGGATCAGACTGCCACCTGCCGCCACAATTTACAGTACTGGCGCAACTTGCCATATTTCGGTCTGGGCGCTGGGGCACATGGATATGTCAACGGCATTCGAACAGCGAATATACGCGGTGTCAAAGCGTACATTCAGGGGATGGCAAAGAATCAACCGGCTGGATTCCCCGGTGGTCCAGCCGCAGAGACCGTTCAACCGATTGACCGCTGGACTGCCATGCAGGAGCACCTTATGGTTGGCTTGCGCCTGCTGGATGAGGGGGTTTCCGATGCACTATTCAGCCAGCGGTTTGGAATGACTCTGAAACAGGCGTTTCCGAAACAGATCCAAAACCTTGAGCACAAGGGCTTGTTGGAGTGGGCAGGAGAGCCGCAGGACGTGCTGCGATTGTCTCGTCGCGGCTGGCTGCTTGGCAACCAGGTGTTTTCTGAATTTGTGGATGTGGAAGAGCCAGCGAGTTAGCTGACCACGACACGAGTGCCCCAGCCGCGCTGCTCAACGGTCTCAGGGGCATTGGGAGGCGTCACCCAGCGGAAGAGCCACTTGGCTTCCTCGGAGCGCATATTGACGCAGCCGTGACTGCGTGGCGTGCCAAAATCGTCATGCCAGTAGGTTCCGTGAAAAGCCACGCCGCTGGTCTCGAAGAATGTGGTCCAGGGCACGCCGGGCAGTTCATAATCCTCAGGATTGCCGCTCAGGCGTCCATCACCCATATGCTTTGAAGGCATTTTGGAAAATATATAAAAGGTGCCTTTAGGCGTATTCCATGGTGACTCACCGTTCGGCGGGGAGTAATCCAGCCCGGTGGAGACTTTGGTCTCGAAAACCGGAACATCATTCTCGTAGCAGATAACCTTCTGGTGACCGATGATGACTTCAATGTGTTTCTTGTGAAGGGGGATTTCAGGCGAAATGGGGGCGAATTCTTCGGGTTGAACCAGGCGAAGGTGCATGGCAGGCACATGGTAGTCGACCCCTAATAACTCGTCGATCAACTTGTACCAGGGCTCGCCGTCCGGACCTTCTTCCACCGCGTGTACCCAATGGGTGGATGAATTATATAGGCGGTACAGGGTTTCCCAGCCTTGCGAACCGGTATAGCGCATGGCCTGGGTAAAGGGCACGGTGACCTCAGCCAGCTGTCCTGTCTCGGGGATGGTAGCAGCGACCGGATTGTAGGTGATTTGCGAGCGGACCAGGTTGGCGCGGTGCATATAGCCACCCCACACGCGGTACCAAATGGGATTGTAAGCTGGCCCGTCCTCAGCGTTTACTTCGTAGTAAATGTTGATTAACTCATCGCGATAACGTTGAAATAAAATCTGGCTTTTGTCGCTAGGTTTGGCATAAACCGACACGGATCGCACCGTCACACGCGCGATATCGTTGCTGGTAGTGTTACTGTCCTCGCCGGTAAAGGGACGGAAACCCAACCCGGTCAATCCAGCAGCTGAAAGCAATTTGAGGAAAGAGCGTCGTGAGATTTTGGTACTCATCGTGGTGGAATTATACCAAATCAATCCAGTGGAAGACGGGGCTGTACTTCAGCGACGTACCGGGCACCTTACGCTACAATAATCCGGATGGACGCGAATTGGATGGCAGTGATATCAGCAGGTAGCGGCGGAGCAGCCAACCTTTTGGCGCGGCGTATGATGCGGATTGCGCCGACCCGAGATTTGATCACCGTCAACTTTGGCTTGATATTCGTGATGCTGCTGCCGGCCGCGCCATTTTTCTGGCATATTGAATTTTCCTGGCGGGCAATGGTTATTTTCCTGTTGGCAGTTTTGCTGGATGCCATGGGAAACATTTTTTACTTTATGGCCTTCGAGCGACTACCCGCGGTGACGGCCTCAGCGGTGATGGCGCTATCTCCCCTGGCAGCCCTGGCTTTGCAACCGCTGCTGGAACCGGGTTTCCGCCTAAGTTGGCTCAATATCGGCGGAATTGGGCTGGTGGTGACCGGGTTGGTGCTGCTGGCGCGCAATGGTTCGAATGGAGCTGGAACATTCAAGGTGACGCCCATCCATCTACTTTATCCATTGTTGGCAGCATTGCTGTTTGGTGTCAACGTGTTCCCGGTGCGAACGCTAATGGCGAATGGATGGACGAATCCGTACACCTACTACTTGCTGCGGGCGCTGCTGGTGGCGCTGTTGACCGGAGTGGCGTTGCGACCGCGGTTGGGGTGGCTGAGCGGTGTACGGGTGATCAAGCTGGGCGGCAGGCTGGTGTTTGTGATTACACAATGGCTGCTGCTACTGGCAGCCCTCGAAAAAGGCAACCCGGCAGTGGTTAAAACACTGGCAGATACGTCCCCGTTGTTCGTCGCGGCACTGGCCGGGACGGTTTTAGGCGAGAAGGTGGGATGGCGACAGGTGGTTGGAGCGTTGTTGACGGTGGCAGGGATGGTGCTGGCGATCAGAACCTAAAACGAATGATTGAATGGGCCTATATTTATGGGTTGAACACCAAGTACCGCCACAGATAGGGGATTGGACGGCTGCTTCAAGGGAGAATAATCGTTTCAGGCAAACGAAAGAAACGAATAATCCACCTGATTACGATCCGTCTAAGCTTGAAGGCTATCAACCGAGAAACGTAAAATTCGTATAGCCAATTATGAGGAAAGAAATGATTCATGTTAATGTTCCCAGAATCCAGGTTGGAATTAATAATAGAACAAAAATACTAAATTGTCAATCGGCAAATAGGTTATTTTTCGAGGAGGCCCAGCTCGCGGGCACGTGCAAGCGCAGCGGTCCGAGAAGTGGCATCCAATTTTCGTAAAATATGATTAATGTGGCTTTTCACAGTTCCGACGGTCAGGACCAACTTATTAGCAATGTCTTGATTGGAGCAGCCATGGCTAATGAGGGCGAGAATTTCGACTTCCCGATTTCGTGAGCGGTTCGGGGAGCGATGAAACTTTCGATGGTTGAATATCGATCTGGATTTGGTCAAAACTCTGATTTCCAATCTTGTGACTGGGATCCATTGTCGGAGCGATTCCCTCAAGAATGCGGGCGATATTCGGATACGTTGGATGCCGGGAGGTAAAATCAGACAGTAATCTCGTGATTGACGGGTTCTGGCGAAATATCTGAAGGAAAATGCCATCCCCAGCAACCCCCAAAGCACGTTCAATGGCAATATCTGATTGTTGAGTGTCCTTCGCTGTCCCTGCGATTTCCGCTTCGAGCAAGGACAGCTCGATGATACGCGTGGAAAGATTATTTTCCATAGCTGATTGAAGCAGGTTATCGTGAATAGCCCTGGTTTTTTCGATATTTCCCAGATGTACTTGGATCCGAATCCAGATCAGAATGGATTGGTAGTAGGCTTCGGCAGCACCAAATGGACCCATTCCGGGAAGGCCGGAAAAAAGGTCAACCTGGAAACCCTGTAACCACTCTGAACTTAGCGCCAGGGTTTGAGATTCCAGAGGTTGTTGGTGGATAAACTGCAGTAGTCGCAGCCCACGGGTAAGGAAACCAATATCGGGCCAGCCGGTTTCCAATTGTTCAAGCGCAGCCTTGGCTTCCAGTTCGCGGTTTTGATATGTCATCAGGCGGTACAGGGCGTGATAACCAACCAACAAATAGTAGGGGCTAGTGCCCTGGCTGACCAGGCTTATGCCGAGCTGCAGGGAAATTTC
Source organism: uncultured Chloroflexia bacterium (assembly GCA_963721535.1). GTDB lineage: Bacteria > Chloroflexota > Anaerolineae > Anaerolineales > Anaerolineaceae > Bellilinea. The sequence goes on along the minus strand of CAVRKN010000025.1, from coordinate 6,253 downwards.
CGCCTCGTCCAAACATCCCCTTTCGAGAAGCACCACACCCCTGGCGATATCCAGCGCACCGACGGCTGGCAATTCCCGCTCGAGATTGGGCAAGAGGGTTACCAGGTCGTGTCGAGTTCGTACACAGCGTTCCAATGCTGATTCAAGATTTCCTTGTGTGTAGTCCAACAGAGCCAGATGGAAGGCGCATTCAACAATGCCAAAGAAAAGATGGCCTGTCTGTGCAGAGATGAGCGCGCTATTGAGAGTCAAACGGGCTTTTGCAGCGTCGTTTAGTGCAAGGTAGGCGTAGGCAGAAGTCCATAGGAAGGCGAACTGTCCAGGATCGACGTTCGGATAAGATTTCAGCCTGTCCTGAGAGTCAATCAGTTGGGCGCGAGGATTCGAATTCGGATCAGAAATCATCGTCAGAAATACCCGGATCATGCTGGCAGTTTCCCGGAGCTCACTGGCGTTGGGTATCACTTTCGATTTACTCAGCGCAGCGTCAACCTGACTCAAACGGAATTCAATCCGTCCGCGATATTGTTGGCGGAAGCTCATAGCCAGCGGCCAACATTGGTGGATGCAAAGGGCTGGATGAGCCGCCATGACCTGTTCAGGAAAGGCTGAACACCACTCGTAGATGGTGGAGATATCGCTGTGCATGAGGAGAGTGAAGCTGTGCTTTTCCACAAAAGCTGCGGCATATTCCCAGTCTCCAACGGCGAAGGCATGTCTGGCGGCCTCGCGCAGGTATTGATTCTCTGCCAGCCACTCACAGGCTATGCGGTGAAGCGATGGGAGAATGCCTGGCATGGCTTTCTTCAGTTGAGCAGCCAGAAATTCCTGGAACAGGTGGTGATAGCGATACCATTGGCCTTGATCGTCGAGAGTGACAACGAATAAATTCGACTGGATCAATTGCTCGATAATCTGTGCAGCGAATTGAACATTTGGACCATTTGGTAAAGATGGGTTGCCCTGTTGAAGGAGGGCAGCGCATAACTGCGGACAGAATCGATCCACCAAGGACGTTGCGAGCAAAAACCATTGCACATCTTCGGGTAAGCGATCGATCACCTCTTCCAGTAAATAGTCCACCAGAAAACGGTGACCACCCGAGAAGGAAGCCATAAAATCCTCACTTTGCAGCAAGGATTCACGGTCACTGCTTGCAGTCAGCGCCAAAGCTGCCAATTGTAGGGCGGCAGCCCAGCCCTCGGTCTTGTTTTGGAGAGTTGCGACGCTGCTTTGCGAAAGTTCAAGGTGCATGATCTCATTGAGAAATTGGAGGCATTCCTCTTTCCGAAATCGAAGATCGGCAACCCGCACTTCGCGCAAAACACCGCCCGCTCGCAGTCGGCCGATGGAGAACGGCAGATTGGAACGGCTTCCGATGATGACTGCCAGATTGGATGGCAAATTGTTGATCAAATAGCCGACAGCGGAATGGATTTCTGAACGCTTGATGAGGTGGTAATCGTCCAGGATCAGAGTGCAGTGGCGCCCATCGGACAGGATGGTATTGATAAGCCTCGGAATCAATTGAAGCAAATCCACCTCGGGTGAGGAGCGCAGGCGTTGAGCGAGTTAACTCAAGGCAGGCAAAGGGCCAAACGCGCGAAGGAGGGAAGCCGCCAGATAGGAGGCGAAAATTACAGGTTCGTTGTCTCCAGCATCCAGCGCATACCAGGCGACGGTTCCGCCACGGTCCAGCAACGCCCGGCTCCAGTCGGTCATCAGGGTGGTTTTCCCATAGCCAGCCGGACCGCAGACCAGAGTCAGCCCCGCGGGAGCAACGGGGTCGATGAAAGTTTCCAGATGCAACCGTCTCAGGATACGCTGAGTTCTGTGGCGGAATCAGTAACTTGGTGAGGGTCAGGGGCGAGTCGGAAATTTCCATCATCACCCCTTATTGTACCTGCGGAAAAAAACTATAACCCTAAATCTAACTTTTGATAGATGACAGGCCAGGCAAGAAAACGGTATGATCCAGCCGTTGTTTAGGAAACTATTTAAGATTTGAAAGGGAAGAAAAAAGATGGAAAAGAAAGTGCTGGTGGCTTTCGCAACCCGCCACGGTTCGACGAAAGAGGTCGCCGAGGAGGTGGGAACTGTGCTGCGGGCGCATGGAATCGATTGTGATGTAATGCCGGCGCGGGCGGTGCGTCAGCTTGACGCATACCGAGCGGTGTTATTAGGGTCCGCGTTGTATATGTTTCACTTCCACAAAGATGCCAAGCAATTTCTGGTGCGCAATCAAGTTGTGCTATGCAATGGGCTTCCGATCGCGATTTTTGCAGGAGGTCCGACCGGCGAGGGTAAAGCTGAGGAGTGGGGGGAAGTGAGAAAACACGTGGATGCTGACCTGGCTAAAATGTCCTGGTTGCAACCTGCCAGTCTGTTCATTATCGGCGGGCGGCACGACCCAGACCGGCTGCGTTTCCCGTGGAACCTGGTGCCGGCACTCAAGCAAATGCCACCAAGTGACCTGAGAGATTGGCAGGCAATTCGAAACTGGGCTGGCGATATGGCAGAAAAAATTGCAGCGGGAACGTTTGGTAATACTGTTGAGCCAACAGCGAGGAGCGCAGGATGAAAAAGGCAACGCGAATCGTCCTATCAACCTTTGGCGGCTTGATCGGGTTGGTGGGAGTCGAGCATGGGGTTGGTGAAATTATGCAAGGGCTGGTTCGGCATGAGGGGTTAATGTTTCCATCCTGGCCGGATTCGCCATTTTTCAAAATCTTGGGCGGTGAACCGGCGATAAGTATGATCCCATTCCTGTTTGCCACCGGGGTATTGGCTTGTATTTTTTCGCTGCTTTATTCTGGGTGGGCGATCTTTGGGATCGAACGCAAGCACAGCGGCTGGACATTGTTTTTCCTGTCCGTCGCCATGCTTCTATTCGGGGGAGGGCTGTTCCCGCCGTTATTTGGGATGATCATCGCGGCGGTGGCAGGCAATCGTAAAAAGCTGATTCGCTGGGGCGAGCGGGTGTTGTCCATTGAGTTGCGGCAGAAAATGACGATGGCCTGGCCCTGGGTATTTGGCGCGGCAGTTTTGTCGTGGCTGGCAATGGTCCCCGGGGTGCCGCTGCTGAGTACCTACTTCGGGGTGGAGAGTAACGCGCTGATTTTTGTCGTCCTGGGTTGCATGTTCGGGTTTATCTTCTTGTCGATCTTGTGTGGGGTGGGGAAAGATGTTTGGGATGGCGCGGGTCATATGCGGCGGGCGGGGTGACCAAACTAAACCTAAACCTTCACAAGAAAGGACACAGTGATCACGGAGAAGGATAATACGATGATTAATTCTTCGACAAGCTCGGCAACCTGTGCTTCGACAAGCGGACCTGGCATTTCAACGAATCGTAGGGGAGGGCTTCCGTGCCCTCCCGTGCTTGCATAAAATGCGCGGGTCGGGATGGAACCCGACCCCTACACATCAATAATTTTTCCCGCGTCCTACAAATCGGGATTTTAGAGGAGTTATCAAAAAACCACCATTTAGGTGGTTTTGTTTACAAGTCGGGGCGAGAGGATTTGAACCTCCGACCTCTTGCACCCCATGCACCCCGACAAACCCGGTCGGGGTCCAACGTGCGGAAGCGCGACAGCCGGACTCGGCCACGGAAATTAAAAAACCACCGTTCTGGTGGTTTTGTTTACAAGTCGGGGCGAGAGGATTTGAACCTCCGACCTCTTGCACCCCATGCAAGCGCGCTAGCCGGACTGCGCCACGCCCCGATTTGCGAGCGAAATTATAAGCCACAAGGCTAATTTGTGCAACCCTTATTTCAAAAACCACCTCTGTTCGGGCGGACACATGGGTCCGCCCCTACAAAAGACACCCTCACCCTACCACTTTCCAGCGGGGAGTAATCGGTTATTCAGGCACCCAGCCGATGGCGTAGAAGGTGGGGACGTATAGAATGCGGTCACCGCGCTGCCAGGCAGCCGAATCGAGTTGGCGCAGGGCGGACAGACGGTCTGGGTCAAGGCTGCCGGCTAAATCGGCTGCGAGGGTATCCCATTCCAGTTCCCAATCCGAATCGGTAGTCTTTTGCGTCCATTCGCCGCCCATGACGCCGCTGATGACGCGCTGCAGGCCCGCTGCAACGAACAATTCAGCCAGTTTTCGCCCCATTTGGATGTCTGCACCCTGACGGGCGAGGGCTTTGGCCTGAAGCGACCGATTTCGGCTAATTCGGCGGGATAATCAATGCGACCGGTGTAATCCGGTTCTGCCAGCGCCAGAATGACGCCGCCGGGACGGGTTACGCGCAACATTTCAGCCAGCACGCGCTGCGCATCCACCCACAGCAAGAAATAATGGGTCAGGCAGGCGTCAAAGGCACCGTCAGGATAGGGCAACTGTACAGCATCCGCCTGGACGAGGTTGGCACGGGGAACCGTCTGCCGGGCGATTTGCAAATTGGCGCGATCCCAGTCCAATCCGTGGAGGGTACCAGCCGGGCAATCGGCGAGGATTGCACCGGTACCGCAGCCGGGTTCAAGTACGCGGGAAGAGTTGGTTCAACCCCGCTTTTTCGTATAGATATCGGCGAGTCTGAGCGGTCCAGCCGGCTTGCTGGGAATAACGGGCGTGCCAGTCCACCAAAGGGTCAGGCCGGGGCTACTTCATGAGCCTGCTGCCAAATTTGTTCCCATGGGTCGGTCAGCAGGTTGCCGAGGTTGGCATTCAGTCCCTGGCGGGGCAGCACATCGCCATCCGGTTCGACATACAGCCAGGAACGGGCGGCGCCAGCAATCATTTCGCCAGCTGCTTGCAATTCGATGGAGACCGGGTTGAGGTGGGAGTATGGCACGGGCAGGTCCCAGACGAGCTGCATTTGATGGTGGGCAGCCAGGTCGGTGGCGTCGTCTAAAACCGCCTTCAAGGCGCCGGAGGACTCGCTCAAGCTCAAGGACGGGACGCGCATACTGGCCAGGCGGTCCAAAATATTCGGAATTTCCGCAGCATTATGCTCGGTGATGGTAAGGTGCACCGTGACGAAAAGATCTTCTGCCAAAGTGTCGCGCAAGGCCTCCCAGGACTGCTCATCTTGAGGGTCGAGCACCAGCATTAGATGATCCAGCCCAGCTTGCAGCACCTGGTGCAGATAGTCGGTTTCGGAAAGGCGGAGACCGCAGGAAAGCAAGCCGGCGACCATGCCCAATTGTTCCGCGTAACTGATCAACTCCACCAGATCGGGCCGTTGGGTGGGTTCCCCGCCGGTGAAGATCACATGCGGAATGCCAGCTTTCCAGGCCTTGTCGAGAATGGTTTTCCACTCTTCTGTGGATAAATTTCGCTTTACACGGTCATTGGGCGCATCGGGGGTATGACCTTCGGCGGTCTCGTAGGTCAGCGCACAATCCAGGCGCAGCGGCGCTATCAATTTCTGGCTGTGCGGCGAAGTGCGATCAAAATCAAGATATGTACTCGGATCCAAATCGGGGGTTTCCACCAATGTGGCTACCCGATCCGAAAAGGCATGGAAATCGAACAGCGCCTGAGATAAGCTGACGCGGTACCGTTTGGAGACACTTTCCGCAACAGCGCCGGGACGGGTTTGTTTTAGCAAATGATAGGCATATTCAGCCGCGGTCTGGTTGAGGTGCAGCACTGTGGAGGCATTGACAATCAGGAGGCCGGTACCATCCTCCTCCATGCGCAGATGTAAGCGAAATGGTACCGCGACGTCCGGCGGCGATTGGTATTGGTACACACCGGGAGGAATGGATTCTTGTTGGGGGAAATAGCGGTCGAAAATATTGCGAATGGTTTTCATGTATGATTTCTCCAGGTGTCGGCGGCGAAAAGTCAAGGTAAAGCAGGTAACGCTGAGGCGATCGGGTTGCGGGCCAGCGGGCAACCGCCGCCGCATTCAGATAACACGGCGCATGTGTGGCATTCATCCGGCAGATCGCGGTGTTCCCGTAAGCTGACTGCCAGGTCATGCTGCCAGATGCTGTGCCAGGGATCAGTAAGAATATTTCCCAAGGGTGAATAGTAGGACTGGCAAGGCAGCACGGAGCCATCCGGCTCGATGCACATGTTGTAGAGCGCGGCAGAGCAGCCTTTGACGCCCAGATCCATTTGCACCGGGTCAAAATTACAATATTGGGTAGGTGTGTACCAGATGAGCCGCTGGTTGGCGGATTCGGTTTTACTGCGGGCCAGATCCAGCAGGGGAGGTAAGGCTAATTCAGGCAGCCCGGTGCCGACCGTCGAGCCGCGTCCGGAGTAAATCAGTGCGTTCAAACCA
>CAVRKN010000024.1:0-8708 GCA_963721535.1 uncultured Chloroflexia bacterium | reverse complement strand
TACAAATAGGATATAATATATCTATAATTAACCTGGATTGGATGATAAAAGCACAAGCGATGAGCAGGACTAAGAAAACGGACCAAGGAAATGCCATCAAGGGCTCTTGCACCTGTCAACGGCGGGGACTGATCTTTCCGCCTGGCTAATGTGTGAAAATGCCAAAACGGCCAACTGCCACAGGCGGCAGACAGTCACCCGCAGACCTGAAATTGGTTTAGGGCAGCATTGTCCGCCGTTTTTTGTTGCAGTTGGTCCACTCTTTGATTAGGTCGATGGATTTTCATCATGAAGGAAAAAACTGGAATGCTCACGCATCAGACCAAACAAAAACCTATGCTGGCGCAAGTCCGCCCGGCATACCACCGTAATGTACTCGAGTCGATCGGTAATACGCCGCTCATTCAACTGAATCGGGTGGTTTTCGGGGTTGTGGCTGGCACAGTGCTGGCCAAAGCTGAATTTTTCAATCCTGCGGGATCGATCAAAGATCGCATCGGGATCGCAATCATCGAAAGTGCCGAAAGGGAAGGCCGGTTACGACCCGGTGGCACGATCGTAGAAGCCACCTCAGGAAATACCGGCGCCGGACTGGCAATGGCGGCAGCGGTGAAAGGCTATAAGACCGTTTTTGTCATGCCGGACAAAATGAGCGAGGAAAAAGTCCGGTTCTTGCGCGCTTACGGGGCACGGGTGGTCATCACGCCGACGGCGGTCGCGCCGGATGATCCGCGCAGTTACTACAGCGTGGCAGCCCGCATCGTCAAGGAGACACCTAACAGCATCCTGGCTAATCAATACCATAACCCGGCCAATCCAGAGGCGCATTACCGCACCACCGGACCGGAATTGTGGCAGCAGACCAGCGGAAAAATTGATGTGCTGGTGGCTGGATTGGGCACCGGTGGAACGATCAGCGGGACGGCACGCTTCCTCAAAGAGCAAAACCCGGAGATCAAAGTGGTGGGGGTCGATATCCAGGGGTCACTGCTGTACGATACCTGGATCTTAGGCCGGGTTCCGGATGACCCGCACCCGAAAACCTACAAAATCGAGGGGATTGGCGAGGACTTTTTACCGAGCACGCTTGACCTGCACCTTATGGATGAGGTAGTGCAGGTGGATGATCGGGAATCTTTCCTGATGGCGCGCCGCCTGGTGCGCGAGGAAGGGCTGTTTGCCGGCGGATCATCGGGGTCAGCAGTGGCGGGAGTCCTCAAGTCGCAGATCGTGCGGAGTTTGAAGCCAGACCAAACGGTGGTGGTGATCCTGCCCGATTCGGGCGACCGCTATCTTTCGAAGTTTTATGATGACAACTGGATGCGGGAAAATGGTTACATGCCGGCAGCCCGCTCGGAAGACAATGTGGCCCGGCTGCTTGAATTTCGCAAGAAAATACCGCTCGTCACCGCCCGCAGCGAAGATCGCATCACCACGGTGGTCGAGAAAATGAAGTCCTATGATATTTCGCAACTGCCAGTGGTGGACTCAGTCGGCAAGTTGATTGGCATCGTCAGCGAGGTGGATTTGCTGGATCATTTACTACAGACCGGTCATGTGCACGACCCGGAGGAGACCATAACAGAGGTTATTAACCCCAATGTTCTCGTGATTAATCCAGCAGCCAGCCTGGAATCGCTGTTATCCGCGTTTGAGCGGGGAAAAGTGGCAGTGGTGAATGAGGACGACAAGCCGGTCAGTGTTTTGACCAAGATCGACCTGATCGATTATTTGTCCGAGAAAATGTAACTATTAATCCTAAGAAAAAGGGTACCCAAGAAAAGGGCGGCCACATGGGTGTGCCCCTACGGGTAGGTGTCACCCTCTGAAGTTCGGGGGTCTGCACTCTTCTCGGTCAACCGCATTATTTTTGCGATCAAATGAGGCTCAAACTTCGAGCGCCTGCTTTAGATCCGCAATTAAATCCTCTATATTTTCGATGCCAACGGATAAGCGCACCAGGCCGCCCGGTACTTCCAGCGGACTGCCGGCGACAGAGGCATGCGTCATGGCGGCTGGTACCTCGATTAACGATTCGACTCCACCCAGACTTTCCGCCAGTTGAAATATTTTAGTCGCGGCAGCCATGCGACGGGCAGCCGTTTCGCCACCTTGCATAATGATCGAGACCATGCCGCCATAGCAGCGCATTTGTCGTTGCGCGACGGCAAGCTGCGGGTGGCTGGACAGACCAGGGTAAATCACCTGTGCCACAGCCGGGTGACGCGATAAAAATTCGGCGATCTGGCTGGCATTGGCTGAGTGGCGTTCCATCCGGATGGCCAGAGTTTTCAATCCACGCAGCGTCAACCAGGCATCCATAGGCCCGGGTACCGCCCCGATGGCATTTTGCAGGAATTTCAAGCGTTCGTAGGCGGCGGCGTCCGTGGTCACAATTGCCCCGCCAACCACATCCGAATGCCCGCTGATATATTTGGTGGTCGAATAGACCACAAAGTCAGCACCTAGTGCCAAAGGCTGCTGCAGGTAAGAAGTGGCAAAGGTATTGTCCACCGCTACCTGCACCCGCGGGTTTTTAGCCTTGACAACGCGGGAAATTTCCGCGATATCGGCAATTTTTAGCAGCGGGTTGGTAGGCGTTTCCAGCCAGACCAGAACCGTTTCCGGCTTTATGGCTCGGACCACCTGGGCCGGGTCGCTAACGTCGGTAAAGGAAAAGCGAAAGACCGTAATCCTTCAGCACTTTATCGAATAACCGGAAAGTTCCGCCATATACATCATCTGAAGCCACCACATGCTGACCTGGCTTGACCAGCCGCAGCAGCGTGTCGGTGGCTGCCATGCCCGAGGCAAATGCCAGACCGTAGGTCGGTCGATTCAGCCCGATGCCTTCCAATGCAGCCAGGCAAGTTTCCAGCGCGGTGCGGGTGGGGTTACCGGTGCGGCTGTAGTCATATCCTTTGGTCTGACCTACCTGCTCCTGGGCGTAGGTGGCGGTTTGATAAATGGGGGTAATCACAGCACCGGTTGTGGGATCAGCGTCCTGCCCGGCGTGGATGGCGGCTGTTTCGTAATGCGTGTGTTCTGGCATGGGTGGGCTCCGTGGATTAGCGTTGGGTCATAATAGATGGAGAGAATTCTATCAAAGAGAGGTGAAAACCAAATTAATATCCAAACCTGCCGTTAGCCCAATTCAGCCAGACGATCCTTTAAGGTCTGAGCAGATTGCTGGAAGGCAGTCAATTCGGCCGGGCTGAGGGGCAGGTTAAGCACCTCTTCCACACCGGAACTCCCGATAATTGCCGGCATGCTAATCGAAATGCCGCTGACGCCGTATTGCCCATTCAAGGGACTCGAGACGGTCATCACGGTGTGCTGATCCCGCAGGATGGCCTCAACGATGGAGAGCAATCCCAGTCCAATAGCATAATAAGTGGCTTTCTTGCGCTGGATGATTTCATAAGCGGCATTGCGGGTCTGATCAAAGATGGCTGCGAGAACGGATTGATCATAAGCCTGCCCGTTAACTCCCACGAAATCCGGTAAGCGCACCCCGGCAATATTGGCCAGGCTCCACAGCGCCAGTTCGCTATCTCCGTGTTCACCAACCACGTAGGCATGAACGCTGCGTGGATCGACGCCGTAATGGTTACCCAGAAGAAAACGGAAACGGGCAGTATCCAGCACCGTTCCGGAACCTAGCACGCAGCAGCCCCGGCCGGCAATGTCAGCGGTGATCTGTGTCAAGATGTCCACCGGGTTGGTGGCAACCAGGATGATGGCATTGTGGTTGACAGCGGCGATCTTTGGCACGATATCCTGGAAGACCGCAGCATTGGTTTTCAACAATTCCAGGCGGGTTTGACCCGGTTTCTGGCTGGCGCCGGCGCAGATCACAATCATATCCACCTCAGCCAGATCGTTGTAGGAGCCAGTTATGATGCGCATGGGACGCACGAAGGGCATACCATGATTGAGGTCCATGGCTTCCCCCTCGGCACGGGCGGTGTCCCGGTCGATGAGCACCAGTTCATTGGCGAGACCGGATTGCATCAAAGAATAGGCAAATGAGGTACCAACCATCCCGGTACCGATCAGCCCAACTTTATTCGAGTTTTTCCGTTCATCCATTGGTTCACCCGAGGTCGAGCAAAAACCTATCTTAAATGTTGATCAGCATGCTCAAGTATATTCGATTTGAGGCTTATCCTGGCTTCCTTAGAATGATTTAAGAATTCACCATGAAGCCACAAGCTGCTTTATAATCAGACGGCTAATTAATTACAAAAAGATAGAGGAAAAGCATGGCTGAAACCAGCAGTTTGACACGTGGGAAATCGGTTGCCGTAGAGTGGGTGATACGGCTATTGAAAGGAATTTTGGTCGGTATTGGCGCCATCGTCCCGGGGCTATCCGGGGGTGTATTGATGGTCGTCTTTCGGAATCTACGAACCGTTGATGCGTTTCCTGGCTGATATCCGGGTCAAATTTCTTCAAAACATGCGGTTTTTCATTCCGGTAGGGATTGGCCTCGTGCTGGGGATTATTGGTTTCTCCTCGGTGGTGGACTATGCCTTCAGCCATTTTGCAGCCCAATTCACCTGGTTATTCATTGGCTTTATTTCCGGCACGTTCCCATCGCTATTCAAGACTTCGGGCAAGGAAGGGCGGAAATCCTGGCACTGGGTATTATTGGTAGTTCTGGCAGTGGGCACATTCTTCTTTATGCGCTGGATGGAAACAGTGCAAAATGTGACCATGACGCCTACGATCACCACCTGGCTGTTGAGCGGGGCTCTGATCGGCCTGGGCTTGATCATCCCGGGACTGAGCCCATCCAATTTTCTGATCTATCTGGGGTTGTACCAACCCATGGCCAGCGGAATCCGGCAATTGGATTTTGGCACGATTATTCCTCTTGCAGTTGGTTTGATCATTATTGTGCTGATTCTGGCTAAATTTATTGCCTGGTTGTTCAAAAAAGCCTACACCTTTATGTATCACTTCATCCTTGGCATCGTGGTGGGGTCAACTGCCGCGATCATCCCGGGCGGCGTCAGCGGCTGGACGATTGCCATTTGCGTTTTGCTGTTCTTCGCGGGGGCTGCTGGTTCCTATGCGCTGGCCAAGCTGGATGAGAAATACCCGCACGAATCGTTGTTTTAGCCCTTATTCAATAGACCATTTCTGAAATAAAGAGACGCCAGCGGTCAACTGGCGTCTCTTTTTATTATGGCTGAAGCGAGTATCGTGTAAAACCGGTTAGCGAGCGAAATAGCCGTCGGAGAGCGTCTTGAGGAAGGCTACGATATTCTCAACTTGCATCCGCGGGAACATACTCAACGTTGCCCGGTTTTGATCGACCTCGGGTGCGGGGAACATGGTGGCCATGCCACTGCAATCACCCATACCGCCGCCCATACCGCCACCCATCCCCGCCCATGCCGCCACCCATGTCACAGCCCATGCCGGAATCCATCATGGCGCGCCAGTGGTAGAAGAGCACGACGTCTTCCAGGGATTTGAAGTAGCCGTTATGACCGTAGGCTTTCACGAAACCTTCCGATGGCCGCAAATCCACGTTGCGCAGGGTCGGGACTTTTACCTTGCCGATCTCGGCTCCATAGACTTCCGGATCATAGCCGGCGCTCATCAGGTAACCGCCAAGACCCAGATCCACCCAATTTTCTCCATCCGAATTCCAGGCTTCTGGCATGGCATAAAATGGATTCGCTGGATTTTTGGGGATACCGAGGTTGTCATAGCCGTAGTCGGTAAACAACGGATAGCCATCCGGACCAGCCTCGAGCGAGTGGCAGGAGGCGCAATTGGCGCGATTGGAGGAGTTGAAGACTGCCAGACCTTGCAACTCCTGGTCGGTCAGGCCCAGATTGCGGTAGGCTGTCCAGCGATACGAACTCATGCCGCCACCGGGGCAACCCATCATGCCGCCCATTCCGCCGCCCATACCGCCCGACCCGCAGGAAATTTTGGTCACATCCTTGTTGGCAAGACGGGCATTCTCCCAGAACTTGTCAAACTTGGAGGTGTAAGGGTTGACTTCCACGCTGCGCTCGTAAGCAGCCACCGAACGACCAATTTGTTCGTACACGGCGTTGACGTTTTTGGCACAATTAAGCGAGCCCGACCCCCAAACTTCCTCGAATAATTTGGCATATTCGGATTGTTTGACCCGTACGCACAGCACCTGCGGATTGGCTACAGCCTGCTCGAGCGGATTGAGAAATGGCCCCTGGCCTTGCTCCGCCAGCGGATCGTGAAGTGTCCACCCGGTAGCCCGTCCGTCATAGAACATGCCGCCAAACCAGGCGCCAGCTTCTTCATCGAAGAACAGCTCTGGGCTGGCGCCGGCATACGCCGCAGCCGGTGGTTTGCGGTTACCAAAATGGTTGGGCAATGCGCCCTGATATACTGCTCCACCGGCATTCACGAGCTGGTCTGCGCCGGTAAAGCCAACCTCAGGCGCATGGCAGGTGGCGCAGGATTGGGAGCCATTGGCAGAAAGCCGCTGGATCATAGAATAACGCTTTACCCAGGGCTTCTATGCCGGATAGCTCATCTGCGCTAGTTTGCTGCGCGGAGGCAGTCACCTGGCTGCCAAACAGCAGCAAGCCAGTCCCTAACACGATGATTGAAATAATAAAGATCGCCTTGTTCATTTTCCCCTCCCGGTTCAATTCGCTATATCTCATCATGGAATTAGTCAATTGAATATTATCGTCATTTTTATGGTACATGGTTTTGGCAATAAGTTCAATATGGTTAATCACCCCCTAAAACAATTTGGATATGCTTGGTTTTTCTGGGAGGGCCAAGCCCTCCCAGAATTAGATGATCGAAAAGTAAAGGTTGGGTAACTGGACAGACAGTGTTATTGCTGATCCGGTGGCGTTTACATGGAATCCATGATCATCAAATTACGCATCATGCCCATATCTTCATGCTCCAGAATGTGACAGTGGTACATATACATGCCCGCGTTTGGTTCAAATTTCATCGCGATCTTCACGTCGCTCGCCAGGCCAAACGATGACCGTGTCCTTCCAGCCGCTGTCTACAAATCCCTGATTGACTGTGCTGTAACTGCTGGCAGGGGAACCCGAGCGTTGGACGACTAGGAACTGGACGTTGTGAATATGCATCGGGTGCGGGATGGGAGAATTGTTGATCCACTCCCAGGCGATTGGCTCATTGAGGGTGACCATTTCGTCTTCTGCGGCACCTTCCATCTCATAGACCCGCCCGTTGATGGTCCAGACCATCATACTCATCGCGAGGGTGAAAGGCACTGGAGTGTCTATATTCATCACGTCGCTCAATCCGAAATCCGCCCCCAGGGACGGAAGTGGGCCTAAAACGGGTTTTACTTTGGCCTTGCGGCTGACATTGACGGTGAGAATGTTGAAGGCAGCCCCGTTGGCTAAAGAAGAACCCATACCCCCGCCTCCCATTCCACCACCGCCCATTCCGCCACCACCCATACCGCCACCGCCCATGCCGCCACCACCCATACCACCGCCGCCCATCATCCCACCGGGCGTGAAGGCCAGGCTGCGCAGGGTGACTTGCTTGCCGGCAACACTTGAGAAATCCGCCCACAGGTCAATGCGTTCGCCGGGCATAAGGGTGACATAGCTGCGGGTCTCGACCGCTGGCAGCAGACCGCCATCGGTGCCGATGACCTTTAAGGGCATGCCGTTGCTCCAGGCCAGCTTAAAGGTGCGCGCATTGGAACCATTCAGCACGCGCAGGCGGTAGGCGTGCGGTTCAAGCGAGAAAGTCGTGTTTAAGGAGCCGTTGACCAGGATTTTATCCCCCAGCAGGCCCCACATATTGTTGGGTTGATAGACAAATTGATTGTTGGAGTCGAAAATGCGGTCCTGTAGCACCAGGGGCACATCGTTTGCACCGGTGGCGGCACCAGGGACCGCAATTTCTTCGGCAGCATCGGTTACATAGAATAATCCAGCCAATCCCATAGCCACCTGTTCGGCAGTGCGCATGTGCGGGTGCGGGTGGAACCAGGCCGGGCAAGCGCGGTCGATAACCGTAAAATTATATTCTTTTACGCCATTCGGCCCAATTGCTTGCATGGGCTGACCGTCGCAATCCTCGGGAACACGCAGCCCGTGTGGATGGATCACGCTATCTTCTGCCAGGTCATTTTGGAAGACCAGGCGTAATTTGGTGCCGGTGCGGACGCGCAGGATTGGGCCCAGATAACTACCCGGGATCGACTGCACCGTTACGCCGCTGCCGGAAACGCAGCTCCCCTTCGTAGCCCCAGACGGTAGTTGGTGCGCCGGGTAAAATCTGCACCTGCTTTTCGCTGGCGGTGATCAGTACGATTCAGCATCGGGCATGAATGGTTCACCCATCTGCGGCAACAGCGTGGCTGGTTTCAGCCCAGCTGGAGATTTCAATAGTGTATTGAGCAACGACTGGTTGCTTCCAAGAACATTTAATCCGCCACCTAGCAGAAATAAGGCGCCAAAACCACCCTGGCGCAAAAACTCCCGGCGGGACATCTGTTTTGCGTTCATTTTTCCCTCCTACCTTGCGGTAAACGTTTCCATTTGTGAACTTGAAAATCGTACGAGATAGTTGTATTACCCGTTTTATCGATAAAATAAATCGTCTAGCGTGTACCAGTAACTTCCCCCTGAAAGTTTGATTTGGGGTGTGGGAGGGACCGGTCCCTCCCACACTGTGGACCGAGAAATTCG
>CAVRKN010000023.1:0-33188 GCA_963721535.1 uncultured Chloroflexia bacterium | reverse complement strand
TCCACCAAGATAGACGATTATTGGATTCAAATAGATCGCAACACCGTTATGCCATTGACAGGAAATTTATTTTCGTCGGGGAGTTCATTGTGAAACCTAGGGCGACTCACACATGTCATTGCGAGGGAGTGTTCTTTACGACCGCGGCAATCTGCCCCCATCTGTAAGCCCATTCATACGATCGTGGTAACTAGCGGACAGGCGCAGATTGCTTCGCTACGCTCGATCACAGATCGCCCTGTGGGCGCAACTGATAATTTTCCCGCGGCAATAATATGATCGACTTATAAAGAAAGTCTCCCCGAATTTCGGGGAGGTCTTTCGATTACTTCAGATTCTACTTTTTCTTCAGAATGATGCGGGCATCGACCACTTTTAGCCCTTTACCTTCTTCGTAAACCAGTACCGGGTTGGCATCCGATTCGCTGATCTCGTCTTCCAGGTCGATGATCATGCTGGAGTATTTTTCAACTGTATCTCAGCCAGGGCTTTGCGATCGCGCGGAGATTCACCGCGGACACCTGTCAGGATGGCTGCAGCGCGGATCTCCTCGAACATTCGGCCGCCTGAATCCTCGGCAACGGAGCAACACGGAAGGTGACATCTTTGAGCACTTCCACGAAGATGCCGCCCAGGCCGAACATCATGGTCGGGCCAAAGGTCGGGTCATTGACGGAACCCAGAATGACTTCGGTACCCCAGGGAGCCATTTCCTGTATGGCGATGCCGTGAATGTTGGCATCCGCCTTGTAGGCTTTGGCGTTCTTCAGAATGGTCTTGAAGGCCTCGCGGCAGGCCAGCTCTCGTCTTTGATGTTGACCTTCACGCCACCGGCATCTGATTTGTGCAGAATATCGGGGGAGACGATCTTCATTACAACCGGGAAACCGATCTTCTTGGCCAGAGCAACGGCTTCATCTTCTGTTTTGCCAGCTCGTGTTGAGTTACCGGCAACCGTAAGCAGTGAACACCTGCTTGGCTTCGATCTCGGTCAGGGAGTCGCGGCCATCGGCACGGGCAGCGGAGTGATCTGCATGGAGACTTCCTGGTTCGTTGGATTTGAACGGTTCGGCTCGTTGGCGGTTTCACGCATATGCAGGCAATACTCGCGCAAGGCAGCCATGGCATTGACAGCCAGATCGGGTGCGCCGTATGCGGGAATACCATTTTCAACCAGCCAGGCCATGGCAGCGGCGGATTTTTCACCACCAACAAAGGAAATTGTCACGGGTTTGTCTTCTGATCGGCTTCATCACCACGCCTGTTTGATGCCCTTGGCGATTTCCATCGGATTTGTCATGGCGGTTTCGCAGTACAACACGATCAAACCGTCAACCCACTGGTGGGAAATGGTAACGGACAGATTCGGAATACCATTCGTTCCGGCCATACCGGTCAGGTCAACCGGGTTCTTGGCGGAACCGAATTCGGGCATGTGTTTCTTCAGTTCAGCCTGAACATCTATGGGGGCGAATTTCATGGGGATGCCGTAGCGTTCGGCAGCATCGGTTGCCAGAACGCCGACACCACCGCCATTGGTAATGACCAGCAGGTTTTCGCCTTTCAGTGGGGGCAGCAGGGATAGGGCCAGGGTGCGGTCAAACAGGTTGTCCAGATCTGCAGCCTGAATCACACCGGCCTGTTGGAAGGCGGAGCCGTAGACTTTGGCAGCGCCGGCCAATGAACCGGTATGGGAGGCAGCAGCGGCGGCACCGTGGGCTGAGACGCCGGATTTCAGGGCAACGATCGGTTTGGAGGCGCGGCCGGCTTTTATGAATTTGCGGCCGTCTTTCAAACCTTCAATGTACAGAGAGATGCAGGTGGTATTGGGGTCATTGTTCAACCAGTCGATAATATCAGCGATATCGACATCGCACATATTGCCAATCGAGATCATTTTGTCAAAACCGACACGGCGGGTATAGGTGGCGGCATCCATGGCGATCAGCAGAGCGCCGGATTGTGAAATGAGGGTGGCTTTGCCAGGTAAGGGCAGGAATGGGGCGAAAGAAGCGTTCATTTTGTCCGAGTTGGACAGGGTACCCACAATGTTCGGTCCCAAAACGCGCATGTTGTAGGCATTGGCTTACCAGTTCATCTTCCAGGTCGCGATGCCGACTTCGCTGAAACCTGAGGTGATCACGATCAAGCCTTTGACGCCTTTGCGTCCCAGATCATCGATGACACTATCCACTAATTTTGAGGGGATGGTGATAATGGCGGCATCCACTTCCCCGGGGACATCGGTAATGGAGGCGTAGCACTTGATGCCAAGAATGTCTTCACCAGACGGATTAATCGGGTAAATTTTTCCCTTATAACCGCCCTCGATCAGATTTTTCATGACCGAATAACCGATTTTTCCGGGGGTAGCAGAGGCCCCGACAACTGCAACGGATTTTGGCGTAAGCAGGCTATTCAAAACTTCGTTTTTCACGACACTTCCTCCTGAATTGGGTGTTGTATTGAGTGCAAGAATTCAATCGGGGAGGGAAGCCCTCCGCCAGCCAAGATATCTTTGAAATACAGACACCGCTCACCCGACGGTGTAATTCGGGTTGCGGTGGTGACTAAACAATAAACGGGAAGACCTCAGACATCTTGAACATACAGACAAAAATATTGTAAACATTTTAACCGAAACAAAAGTACTTTATTCACAGTATTTAATCATCTTTTTATGCCTAACCTGCCATGATGCCGGTTGACAGCGTCCAAAAATTAATTAGAGAGCTGTTTGGCACCTGGAGGGCAGGTCGAAGCAGCTCCCTAACAAATAGGTTATCAGCAAAATTTTTATAAAGCCAGGTTATGTACCTCTAGGTTCGTACACTTGCGGGTTCGCACGATAGGGGATAGGCGCACCCTGCAAGCCGGCTAGAATATTCTCAACGCACATCAGCGCCATTTTCTGTCGGGTTTCCTTGCCCGCCGAGGCGATATGCGGAGTAATCACCACGTTTTGTAACTGGAGCAGCGGATGGTTGGCCGGAATCGGTTCTGGTTCAAAAACATCGATGCCAGCAGCAGCAATTCGGTGGGTTCGCAGCGCCCAGGTGAGCGCCTCGGGGTCAACCACGGCGCCGCGGGCAGTATTGACCAGCACTACATTCGGTTTCATCTGTTCGAAGGCAGCCCGGTTGATCAGGTGACGAGAATCAGGGGAATAATACAGGTGCAGCGAGACAAAATCGGATTGCGACAACAATCGCTCCAGTGTGACGAATTCCACACCCAATTGGTCTTCTGCCTCCAGATCGCGCGCCAGGCTGTGATACAACACCCGCATGTCGAAACCACGTGCCCGCTTCGCCATAGCCTTGCCAATTCGACCCAAACCGACAATGCCAAGGGTTTTCCCATAAATGTCCAGCCCGGTCAACACGTCCGGGCCCCAGGGCTGCCGTGCCGCCCGGATCGCACCTCGCGTTCGGCTTCGCCGACGCGGCGGGCGGCCGCCATCATCAACGCCCAGGCAAAATCAGCCGTGGTCTCTGTCAGCACACCAGGTGTGTGCCCGACTGGAATGCCGCGCCGAGTGGCAGCTGCGATATCGATGTTGTCATAGCCAACTGCCAACTGGGCGATGACTTTGAGGTCGGCAGCAGCTGAGATTACGTCAGCATCAATAGGATCGGTCAGCATGGTCAATAAAGCCTGAACACCCTGGACTTTAGCTAACAAAGTCTGTTTGTCAGGGGGATAAGCTTGCGGCCAGACCTCAACTTCTGCCTCAGTTTTTAATCGGGCCAGGGCTTCGGGATGAATTTCGCGGGTGACGAATACGCGCGGTTTATTCGTCATTTTTACCCGCCAAAGCTGCCGCCATCAAGTTTTGGATGCGCTCGATCAATTTCGCCGGGTCGCTAAGACTGCCTTCCAAAAGTAGCGCATTCTCATAAAGCTGTTCGATCACCAGTGCGGAAATTGGACTGACTTCCGGGGTTTGGGCCAGCTGGATAATCAGTGGGTGCCGTAGATTAATTTCCAGCATTTTCTTTGGTGCATCAAAAGTCTGGTTAAGTAAGCGGTAGACGCGTTGGATTTCCGGTTTCATGCTGCCATCGGCGTCCACCAGGCGCGCCGGCGACTTCCACCAGGCGGTCGGTGGCACGCACACCGGTTACACGGTCACCCAGGACCGCGCGAATGTGCTCAAGGACCTGCTCGCGCTGGTCAGCAGGAATGCTTTCACTGGCAGCGCTTTCCGGCTGAGTCTCGGGAGCAGGCGCGCCTTCTTGAGCAGCATTGACCAGCTCTTTGCCGTCAAATTTTTCAAGTTTGAGGAGAACGAATGAATCCAATGGGTCTGCCAACAGCAGAACGTCGGTGCCCTGGGCTTTGAACCCCTCCAGATGGGGGCTGGAAGCCAATAAGCGCTCATCGTCACCCAACAAGTAATATATTTTTTCCTGATGGGAGGGACTGGCAGCTACATAATCCGCCAAAGAAGTTAACCCCTGTGGATTTTTTGAGGTTGGGAAGCGCAGCAACGGTGTCAGTGGGGTAATGGCTTCGGGATCCGTGGCAATGCCTTCTTTGATGTAACGGCTGTAAACCTTCCAAAATTCGCTATATTTTTCAGGTTGATCCTTGCCCAGTGTGTTCAGAGTATCGACCAGTTTGTTGGTGATCACCCGCCTGAGTTGGGCGATGACGCGGTTGGACTGGATCAACTCGCGGGCGACATTGAGCGGAAGGTCCTCAGAATCAACCACACCGTCCACAAAACGCAGGTATGGCGGCAGCAAGTCTTTGGAATATTCCTGGATCAAAACTTTACGGGCATACAGCTTGAGCCCCTCGTCTTTTCGCGGAGAAAAAATCGTTTTCTCGGGCGACGCCGGCACGTACAGCAGCGCATACAGCTGTACCGGGGCGTCCACCGAAAGGTGTAATTTGAGCAAAGGCTCTTTGTAATCGAGCGTGAATTGATGAAAGAAATTGAGGTAATCTTCGTCCTTCAGACTGGAAGGCGGTTTGCGCCAAACTGCGCTTTGTTGATTGATGGGTTCGGTGCCGCTGCCGAGGTAGATGGGGTGGGGAATGAAGTCGCTATGTTTATGGATAATCTCGCGCAGACGGTCTTCCTGAGCAAATTCGAGGGCATCCTCTTTCAGATGGATCACGATGGTTGTGCCGCGGTCACTTTTTTCAACCGGCTGGATGGTAAATGTTTCTTCGTCCAGCGCCTCCCAGCGGGCTGCCGATCCGTCCAGGCGGTAGGTGCGGGAATTTACATCGATGGATTCTGCCACCATAAACGCTGAATAAAAACCAACGCCAAATTGACCGATCATGTCGCTGATATGGGCAGACTGCGACTGTGCCGCTTCGATAAAGGCGCGGGCACCGGAGTGGGCTATGGTGCCAAGGTTTTCCGCCAACTCCTGGGCGGTCATGCCGATGCCATTATCGCGAATGGTCAGAGTTTTGGCTTCTGCATCGCCGATGATCCAGATGCCGGGTTCGGCATCCGCATCCAGCACCTCACGGTTGGTCAACAGTTCAAATTGCAGACGGGTCAATGCGTCTGAAGCGTTGGAAATCAGTTCACGCAGAAATACTTCACGTTCGGAATAGAGAGAGTGGATCAAGATGTTGAGAATTTGCTTGGTTTCGGTCTTGAAGGGGACTTTTTCCCAGGATTCAGATGCGTTGGATTTCGACATATTTTTCCTCAAAAGATGGTTTTCAAAAATGGATGATACCGCAAAAATATTAATATTCCATCATCAATCGATGGCTCGCTGGAAAAAAATCGGGGCAGAACATTGTCTGCCCCGAAAAATGGGAACGAAAACGGGCTTTATCCCTTGACTGCATAACGCTCGCGAATTGCGGGCAGCAGATATTCCTCAAAGGAGCGGGTCTGATCGTAATCCGGCTGCCAGCCCCAATCACGCCGGGCAGCCGAGTCATCCACATCCGCTGGCCAGGTGTCGACAATACCCTGACGGGCAGCGTGTGGTTTGAAATTGATCTCAGCGCCAGGAAAGGCGTTGAGTACGATTTCCTGGAATTCCTTGGCCGTAGGGCTGAAGCTGGTGACGTTATAGATCAGCTGTTTGAGGTTCTCTTTCGGGGCAGCCTCGAGCTCCAGCAGCGACTTGATCGCGTCTGGCATCACCATAAAGGGCAGGCGCGTATCGGGACGAACGAAGCAGTCATAAGCTTTGCCCTGAGCGGCGTGGTGCAACATCTCCGGCCCATAATCACTGGTGCCGCCGGTAGGTACAGTCATGGCACTGATCAAGCCTGGGAAACGGATGCAGCGGAAATCCACATGGGTTGGGCTCTGGTCGGCTGCCAGCTGGCGGTAGTGCCGGGTATAGTAACGACCGAGGTGCTCGCAGTACAGCTTGTTGATGCCATACATGGTGGTTGGCTCCAGCCAGTTATGTTCTTTGATTTTGCCGCCGGAATCTTTAGTTTCCAGATTCGGCAACCCATAGGCAGCGATAGAACTGGGGTAAAGGAATTTAACCGCCCGACCCTGCCATTGCGACTGTTCAACTGAGAGCCGCAGCAGATTTAGGGTACCTTCCACATTTACCCGGTGGGCGGTTTCCGGATTATATTCCGCCTTGGTGGAGAGAATGGATGCCAGATGATAGACCGCCCGAGAATCTCGTATTCAGACACCAACCGACCGAGCAGCATGGTATCCAGAATATCACCCTGAACAAACTTCTCGACCATCGGTTTGAGGTCTTCGTCCAGCGGCTGAACGTCCAGTGCAATCACACCGCAATTGCCATGATTACCCAGATGAGTGATGAGACCGTGGCCAATTTCACCGTTCGCGCCGGTGATCAGAACGACTTCTTTACGCATGGGTTTCCTCTTTTAGGATTTGGGTTGGGATGGATGGGGGATTCAGAGAAAAACGCTTGGTGTGCGAAACACAATCCATTGTATTTTACTGTTTCGTACCAGAAAGACAGGGCTGGCCTGTGCTGAAATTCACGATACCATTCTGACAAAAAAACAGGGTCATGGCAAATGACCATTGACCCTGTTTTTTCGACTTTTTACATCTTTATCAAGCGTTGGCGCTTTGCTTGCGGAACCAGGTCTTCCATTCCTTCGTTTCCCATACCACCAGAAGCGGGGCAGCGATGAAAATCGAGGAGTAAGTACCACTCAGCAGGCCGACCAGCAGGATGACTGCGAATTCGCGCAAGGTGACACCGCCGAACAAGGCGAGAGCCAGCAGCATAAATTCAACCGTCATGAGTTGAGTGTTGATCGAGCGTTGCAATGTCTGGACGATGGAGTGATTGGCCAATTTTTCGAAGGGCAGTTTCCGCAGGAAGCCGCTATTCTCGCGGATGCGGTCGAATACCACGATTTTGTCCTGGGTCGAGAAGCCGATCACCGTAAGCAAGGCAGTCAGGAACATGGAATCCATTTGCCAGCCCCAAAACACGGAGCCAACGGCTGTGATGCTGAAGACAATCAGAATGTCATGCAGCATGGCAATAATGGCACAAACGCCATAGCGGAAAGCATGCGGGATGCCGCGGAAGGCATACGTGATGTAAATGATCACTGCCAGTGCGGCAATCGCGACCGCCAGAGCCGCGCGTTTGGTAACCTGTCCCGCAATTACGGGACCAACAGCATCGAAACGGTTAACCGCCAGTTGATCCACACCGAACTTTTCTTCCATGGCTTTGACCAGGGCGATCTTGGTCTGGTCATCCATAAAAGGAGAGCGGATTACTAGAATATCGCGTTCGCCAGATGTGCCGAGAGCGGTCTGGACCTGCACTTCCGAGAATCCCATGTCGTTGTAGATGGCTATAACTTCACTGGTTTCAGGCAGTTTGGTAGATGGGAATTGCAGCTCGAGCAGTGTGCCACCTTTGAAGTCAATCGCCAGCGGCAGACCATTGACTGCCAATATGATCAGGCCGGGAATGATCAGCAGCAGAGAAAAAGCGAAGTAGTAGTAGCGTTTTCCAAGGATATTTAACATTTTTCGTTCCTCTAAAGCCCAAACAGACCCGGGCGTTGTTCGGGATTTTTGATCCAATCAACAACCAGTCCAAGCAGGGTACGGGTGACCGTGAACGCAGTGAAAAGGCTGACGCCCACGCCCAAAGCCAGGGTCAGGGCAAAGCCTTTGACGAAGCTGGCGCCGAAGGTGGACCCGAACCAGAACAAAATGGCGGCGGTAATCAACGCCGCAATGTTCGAATCGCGAATGGAAGGCCAGGCACGCTTCCAGGCAAGGTCAATCGCCTGACGCATGGTACGCCCATTCCGCAGTTCTTCTTTCAGACGCTCGAAGATCAGAATATTGGCATCGAGCGCCGAGCCAGTAGATAACAGGAAACCGGCGATACCTGGCAGGGTCAGGGTAACCGGGATCATCTTGAAAATGGCAAAGACGAGCAGTGCATAGAAGATTAATGCCACGTCAGCGACCAGCCCAGGAACACGGTAGTAAATGCCCATGAAGAGCATCACAATGCCGAAGCCGATCAGCCCAGCCAGCAGTGATTTATCCAGCGAGTCCTGACCGAGGGTCGGACCGATTACGCGGATCTGCTCGATTACCAGCGGAATTGGCAGGGAGCCGTAGCGCAGCTGCACAGCTAAAGCATTGGCAGATTCACTGGTGAACGATCCCGTGATCTCTCCCTTGCCATCGGGGATGGGATTCTGGATTGAAGGTGAGGAAATGACCGTTTTATCGAGCACGATTCCCAGGATTTTGCCCACATTCTGTGTGGTCCAGGTCTTGAAGGTATCGGCGGCATCTGAATTGAATTCAATCGCGATCCGATAACTGTTCAAATCACCCCGCACCACGCTAACAGCTTTCAAGTCCGCTCCAGTTAAGACAGTGTGATAGCGGGTTGCAGCCGTAGTCTCGGTGGCTGTTGCTTGCGGGGTTGGCTCGGTAGTCGGAGTTGTCGCCGCTGTTGCTGTAGCTTCAGCAGTGGGCGTCAAATCCGGGGTAGTCGAATTCGTTAGACCGAAGTCCGTCTCAACGACAGTGCCTTCGGGGATCCGAACGTCGCCGAAATCGACAAATTCGAGCTGGCCAGTCTCTTTGATTTTGCCGATGATATCTTCAGCATCGGAAGCGCCGGGGTATTCTCCGACAATGATACGCTCGCCGGCTGTCTGGTAAACGACTTCGTCTACACCCAGGGCGTTGGAGCGGTTCTCCAGAATTTGAGCAGCATCCTGCAGATTTTGCTGTGTGGCAGCAATTTCTGCGGGAACGCTCAAAATAACCTGCATCCCGCCGCGTAGATCCAGCCCGAGGACGGTTTTCAGACTTCTTTCAAACGTTCCGATTTTGATGCCAGGATTGGAGGGAAGATCGACCCAGATAGAGACAGCAAGCAAAAGGAGGATAATGATCAGATTAACATAACGACGATTCATGCAGAGAAAGCCTCCGGTTCAGACAAATGCCAGCCCTTGGCTGGCTTAACGAAGCGATTATACTCTCATTAAACCTTTCAAGGGAGGGGGGAGTTTCTAAGAAATGTTTACCGATTCTTCTGGATGGCTTGACATAAACCGGGTACGCTCGGTATAATTTGACGGCTTTTCTAAAGAACGAATTGATAGTGACAGGAGCTAGTGAAATGACGCCTCATCCAAAACGGAAACACTCGAAGGGCCGCCGCGATCGCCGGCGTGCACATGACGCCTTGACCGCCACCAATCTGGTGCAATGCAGCAATTGCGGTGAAATGCGCCATTCGCACACCGTTTGCCCCAAATGCGGTTATTACCAGGGTCGTGAAATTATCGCGAAGGCCAAAGAAGAGAAGAAGTCGTAATTATTTGATATCGTCAAATAATCATGAAAACCCCCGAATTATTTCGGGGGTTTTCATGTTAAGCATGGGCAATCCATAGCCAAAGGGATCTCGGTTTACTGGATCAGGCAGAGTCTTGCGGCGGTTCGACAGGCGGTTTCATGAAATCCTTGAACTGAAACAACATGCGGGTCGGCAGCATACCTTTGATGGTGATGTAGGTTTCGACCGGGTGCGTTGATTTAACTTTCCCCTGCTCATGGAACATCGAAATCATGTGCCCATGGCGGTAGGGAATATGTACGGTGACTTGGGTGTAATTTTCGAACAGCTGACTTTCGACCAGGCGCAGCAAGTCCGCGGTCCCAGCGCCAGTCAACGCAGAAATGGCAACGGTGGGTGTGCGGTTGGATAAAGTGGCACTGATGGTTTCCGGGTTGCCGAGCATATCGATCTTGTTGAGGGCCGTGACCACGGGGATGTCCTGGGCGCCAATATCGACCAGCGTCTCCTGCACCGACTGCCATTGTTCCAGAGCGTTGGGGTGGGTAACATCCAAAATGTGCAGGATCAGATCAGCCTCGTTGATTTCTTCCAGGGTTGCCCGAAATGCAGCCACCAGCATGGTAGGCAGCTTTTGGATGAAACCAACAGTATCGGTGAACAAGGCGGTATGCCCAGCCGGCAATTCGACCCGGCGCGTGGTAGGATCGAGGGTTGCGAATAACTGGTTGGCAACGTACACATCCGATCGCGCCAGTTTGTTAAGCAAAGTGGATTTGCCGGCATTCGTATAGCCGACAATCGCCACGGTTGGCACATTGGATCGCCGCCGCTGCTCGCGGTAGCGGTGACGGTGAGCGCGAACTTTTTCCAGTTCTTCCTTCAAGTGGGTGATACGGCGATTAATTTCCCGCCGGTCAATCTCCAACTGAGTCTCGCCGGGTCCGCGTAACCCAACGCCTCCGGTCGAGCCGGTGCGTCCGCCACCGCCGCCAGCTTGCCGTGCCAGATGGGTCCAGGCGCGGGTTAATCGCGGCAGCCGATAGTCGTAATATGCCAGTTCGACTTGAAGGATACCTTCGCGGGTATCAGCGTGCTGCGCAAAGATATCCAGGATCAAGGCGGTTCGGTCCAAAATACGCACCGACTCGCCAAATTTTTCTTCCAATTCGCGTTGGTGACGCGGTGAAAGCTCCGAGTTCAAAGATAACCAGATCTGCTAGGGTTTCTTCGACTAGAATCTTCAGCTCTTCAACTTTGCCGGATCCAATGTAGGTCTCTGGATTGGGCTTGTCCAGCTTTTGGGTAGTCTCGCCGACAATTTCGAGATCGGCGGTTTCAGCCAGGAGTGCCAGTTCTGCCAGTGAATCTTCCAACGACAGGAGGGTTGGTTCGCCGCGCAGTTCAACTCCGATTAAAAAAGCACGTTCCCGCGGCGGCAGGGTGGATTGGGTCGTTTTCTTTGCCATGGTGTTTTATTCCCGTAATTATGCCTGTAGGTGAAGCATTGGGTCATGCCTGATAACTTCAGGGAGACCAGTTGGCGGGTAACGCCTGGTTAGTGGGTGGTGATCCACTGGTAGAGCGTGTCGCCAACGACATCAAGGCTTGCAGCAGATACTTTATCGATTGTATCCTGGGTGGTATGCCAATAAGGATAGTCAAAATCGATCAAGTCAGCTGCCGGAATCCCGCGCTGGAGGAAGGGTGTATGGTCATCGATCATCGAGAACTTGTATTCGGGGATGAAGGATTTCGCATAGCCAAGGTCAGCAGCGGTTTTCCAAATTTCACGGGTTAGTTCACCATCGGAATTACGCTCCATATAAATATTCAAATCGGCATCGCCGATCATATCCACAATGATAACGCCATCGGGGAGTTTTGTGTCAGGTAAACTGGCTGCCAGGGCTGATGAACCGAGGATCCAATCCCAGCCGGGCAAGTTTCCCTGATCCTCTGCGTCTAAAAATGCCAGCCATATTTCACGGTCAAGATCCCTGGGTAAGCTGCGCGCCAATTCAAGTAAGATCGCGGTCCCGGAAGCTCCGTCATTGGCACCTGGAACCGGCTTTGTATGGTTGGCTGGGTCAGCATCTTGATCGGCAGCCATGCGCGAATCGTAATGGGCTCCCAGAATGAGCCATTGACCTTTGCCGCTGCCTCTTTTGGCAATAACATTCCGTATCAGCTGCCCGCCATACTCAACTTCCTGCAGTTCAACCTCCCAACCGGCATTGGATAGCTGTTGTTGGAAATACTCAATAGCTGCCTGATGCGCCGCGGTCCCAGGGAGACGCGGTCCCAAATCCATTTGTGCGGATACATCAATATAAGCCCGCTCACCATCGAAGCCGGTAGAGGTTGGTCCCTTAAACCCGTTGGTCAGCAGGTAACCACCGCCGATCATGAACAAAATCAATGCGCCAATGAGGAAAGTGCGGTTGGATTTCTTCATGGTTTGCCTATTCGTCAAAATTCTACCATGCAGCCGATACTTTAACCTGGCACATAACTTGCATCTTATTGGTTCATCCTGTATACTGCTCCAAGAAAATAGGGACTCCCCATGTTTCAACACCAGCACACGCGAATTCGACCGGTAACCACGGCCCACCTGGCGCAGACGATGACCCTGCTCAACCAGACGGTGGACGAGCTGTACGAGCAGATACAGAAGGAATTGGCTAACCCGGCGCTGGAGCTGGTGGAGGAACGCCGCTGCCCAACCTGTCACCGTGTGCTGCCCAATGCGGGCATGTGCCCAGTTTGCAGCCGTCCATCCTCGCAAATGAGCGATGAACCGGTGGTTTTTGTCTCGCCGCGCGAAGATTTTTACCCATCCGGCACCGGCAGTGCTGAAAATATACCTGACGAACCTTTGTCTCCGGTCATCGACGATCTGCCGACCTATGTCCTGCGACAAATTGTGATGGATCTTGAGGTCAATGATCGCAAGATTGCTGCTTATCTGCTGACCCATCTGGATGAGGATGGTTTTTTAACCATCCCGCTGATCGAAGTTGCCCGCTATTTCCATGTACTACCTTCTCAGGTGGAACATTTACAGAAAATCATTCAACACGCCGACCCATTGGGTGTTGGCTCGTATGGTCCACAGGAAGCCTTATTGGTTCAGTTGGAAGTTTTGAGTGAACAGCGTTTTGTGCCCGCCTTAGCCGAAGCGATCATTCGCGAAGGGCTGGACCACCTCAGCCGACACCAATACCCTGAATTGGCCCGTAAACTGAAAGCCACTGCCACTCAGGTTCAGGATGCGGTCAAATTTATCAGTGAAAATTTAAACCCCTTCCCGGGACGGGCGCACTGGGGAGATGTCCGCCAGCCATCTTCAAACGGCGGACAGACCTATGTTTACCCGGACATCATCATCTCGTATCTGAATGATATTCCGGATAACCCGTTGGTGGTCGAGATCATAATGCCCATTCATGGCACATTACGCATCAATCAAATGTTTCGGCAGGCGACTCGGCAGGCCAGCGAAGAAGCCAAAGATGGCATGAAATCCGACCTCGATCGGGCGGCTTTGTTTGTCAAATGCTTGCAGCAGCGCAATCACACCATGCAACGGTTGATGCACAACGTTGTAGTCTTCCAACGCGACTATGTGATGCACGGCGACCGCTACATTAAACCATTGACCCGGGCATGTCTTTCAGTGGAACTGGAAGTACATGAGAGCACAATTTCGCGCGCAGTTTCGAATAAAACAGTACAATTACCTAACAAACGCATTATTCCATTGGCGTCCTTCTTTGACCGGAGCCTGAATGTGCGAACTGCGCTGCGCGAAATCATTGAGGTTGAACACAACCCATTGAGCGATTCTCAATTAGCGGTTATGTTATCCAAGCAAGGATACGACGTGGCGCGCCGCACAGTTGCCAAGTACCGGGCAATGGAAGGAATCCTGCCGGCGCATTTGCGCCGAGTCTCGCTTCCCGGCTAAACCCAATTTATGAAAGAACCCAAAACATCTCCATTCCAGGCCTTATGGGGCAAACCAGCACAAAAAATTGACCCAGGGCGCCTGGCTCAAGTGCTATTGGATCTGATGAACGACCCTGCGCTGCTATTCGATGCGGCCCAGGGACGTTTTTTGCATGCCAACAGTCCGTTTTTAGTATTAACGGCTTATTCAGCCGGCGAGGTGGCGAACGCCTCCACCACTGAGCTATTTGAGACCTTCGACCGCGGAGCCCTCAATAGCCCGGAAGATCTTTCAATGATGTTAAAACTACGCAACCAATCAACGCTACCGGTCGTCGTGCGCAGTACCCGACTGGATCCGGCTAGCCAATGGTACATAATGAGGGTGACACCATTTGTCGCCCATTTGCGGAGTTCAACCCAGTGGCAGGAGATGATCCTGAATTCACTAAAGAATTTACCGGACATGGTGTCCGATTCTAATCTCCCCAGGGCATTGGGCAGCATGCTTAAAATCGCCAGCGAGCTGTTCGATACCAACCTGGTCAGTATCTACAATGCGCAGAATGATGCACCTGAGTTGCGGAAAGTCCAAACTGAGGAGAGAATCGCCTTCTTTCCGGAAGTGTTGCCAGCCAGCGATTTGATCCGGTTAGCCAGTACCACCCTGTGGGTTCCTGGAAAACGTGTGACCACAGAATTGCACCGGTCGGCACGCATTGGCGGGCTTTCGTATGCGGCTTCGGTGCCGCTGGGTGAGGAGAAAGCAGCGACCGGTTTACTGGTCGTCGGTGGAATGGATACTCAACCGCCGCCGATGTTAATAACCATCATGGAGCTGCTAGGCGCATACATCAGTATGGCTTATGACCATGCTATCCGTGACGAAAATTTGTCCCGCAGGATTACCGAGGGAACCAGCAAAACCACTGCGCGTGAAGTAATGTACGAATATGTTCAAGAAGGGGTCCTGGTGTTGAATCCGGACCTTACCATCGCAGCCATCAACCCGGCTGCAGAATTAATTTTGGGTTATACCAACCATGAGGTAGCCGGACAGCGGGTGGAAAACATTCTGATCAGTCCAGACCGGTTGCCGGCGGTACTGACCAGTGCTGCCGGGGGAGTTGCTACCCCAAACCTGGAAAGTATCACCCTGCATCACCGGGATGGCCAAACCTTCCCGGCTGATCTTAAGGTCTTGCCATATGAATCGGATGGACAGGTGGCGGGCGTGGTGGTGATATTCCGTGACATCAGCGAGCACGAGCAGATCCGGCTGCAAACCAGGCAACTGGAACAAAGAGCGCTATTGGGCGAATTCATGGGCGTGTTTGCACATGAAGTGCTCAACCCCATTAATAGTATTTCCACGGGGGCACAGCTGCTGGCTCGCCGGCTCGGACCGGATGACCCGAATGCTGAGCTGATCAGCCGTATGGAACATGATTGCCAGCGTCTGCACCACCAAATGGAAGCTCTCAAGAGTTACTCCAAGCCATTCGATATTTTCCAGGAACCAGTGGACCTGGGGTCGCTCATTATGCGGATTATCGAACGCTGGCGTCCGCGTTTCTCGCGGGTTAATATCAACCCGGTTTACCAGGTACCGGAAAACCTGCCCAAAGTGATGGGGGATTGGCGCGTCCTTGAGCAAGTGTTTACCAATTTGGTGAGCAATGCCACCGAGGCCATGAGTCAAAATGGCGGTATACTATCCGTGAAGTTGGATGTCACCACCGATGCAACCGGTCGGAAACACATTGAAACTGCCGTATCGGACAACGGTCCCGGTATTCCTGACGAAATTCGGGGGAGAATCTTTGAGCCGTTCGTCACGACCAAGCAGACAGGTACCGGTCTTGGTTTAGCGATCACCAAACGCAATGTAACCGCCCACCACGGCGCTATCAAAGTTGAGACTTTCCCGGGCGGGACTGTTTTCACCGTTAGTTTACCTACAATTAAGGATGAGGCCTGATGTCGATTACGGTATTGATTGTTGATGACGAAGAAAATGCCCGCCAGAATATTTCTGAATATTTGGCTCCTTTGAACTATGAAGTGCTGGGAGCGGCTACCCTGGCCGAGGCGCGGACTTTCCTGAAACGCGGCGATGGCGATGTGGTGGTCCTGGATGTGTCACTGCCGGACGGCTACGGTCCAAGTCTTTTATTTGAGACCAATAATATGCCTTCCCGCCCACCCATTATCATCATTACAGCCCATGGCGACATTGAGATGGCGGTCGATGCCATGAAGAACGGGGCGCATGACTTCTTAACCAAACCGATTCAGCTGGATCAATTGGAAGAGTCCATAAAGCGAGCCTTCGAGTCGGTTCGGATGCGCCGGGAACTGGCACATTTCCGTGAAACTCAAAAGAGCAATCTTAATTTTGTTCCGGGCCAAAACTCCGCTGTCAAAAAAATGATGGAGGCAGCCGTTAAGGCCGGCCAAATGCAAGCTTCGGTATTAATAACCGGGGAAACTGGTGTTGGCAAGGATGTGCTGGCGCAATATGTACATGCTTCCGGGCCACGCGCCAACAAGCCGTATATTGCCATCAATTGTGCCGCCATTCAAAGCACGGTGCTCGAATCGGAACTTTTCGGCTATGAAGCCGGCGCGTTTACCAGTGCCGAGAAGCGTAAATACGGTTTGATGGAAGTTGCCGATGGTGGTGTGCTGTTCCTGGATGAAATTTCATCCATGCCATTGGATATGCAAGCCAAATTATTGCGGGCGATTGAGGAAAGCGCCTTCCGCCGGGTAGGCGGCACCAACTTGATTAAAGTTGATGTGCAGATCCTCGCTGCCAGCAACCGGAACTTAAAAGAAATGATCGCCGCGAATGATTTCCGTTCTGACCTTTACTACCGTCTCAAGGTAGTCGATCTTCATTTGCCGCCTTTGCGTGAACGCAGCGAGGATATTCCGGAACTGGTTGGTTTCTTTCTCAACCATCGAAACCGCAAAATGGGTCAAAATGTGGAAAATGTCACCCCGCGTGCCATGGAAGCCTTAAAACGCTACAACTGGCCTGGCAATATTCGGGAATTAAGCCACGCGATCGAACATGCAATCCTTTTCAGTGACGGCCAAAGCATTGACCTGCCCGACCTGCCGGCTGATATTGTAAATAAATGCTAACCAGATAATTCGCTCTGGCACGCTACTTGCATCATTCCCATCAGACAGAGAACTGGAGGATGGGAATGAACATTTTAAATCTAAGTACAACCGAGTTTTTCCTGATTTTGGCAGGCGTCTTGCTAATTCTGGGCGTCCTTTTGCTCATCATCGGGGTGGTCGTCCTGATCTCACGGGTGCTTGGCGGGGATCTACGCAAAATTGCTGAGCAGACAGCCACTCTGGCGCAAAAAGGGATTGCGGAAGAAGTAGCCGGCCTGGTGGGAAATGCCTCTACGCTGGTTAAATCCTTAAATGGATTGGTCAAATCGGCTGCTGGTGTAGGCGTATTCCTGATCCTGATCGGGATGGTGCTGTTAGCCGCTTCGTATGGCCTGGCACTGCAAATCCCCTAAATTGGGCAAAATTTTCGCTTTTTAGTGAACAGGAGCAATCATGCAACCTGCTGAAATTTTAATTGAACTCCGGCGGGTCCTTTCTCCGGCAGATGCGCCAAGTGTTCTGACAGCTTTGATCGAAGATCAGTTGGTGTGGGAAACGCTGCAACAAACAGATTTTCTGCATTCGATCCTATCTGAAGAAAGCACCTTGCCTGCCTCGTGGAGCCCAGCCAGCCTGGCTTTGCGGCCTTTGGGAAACCAGGTGAGTTTTGCCGATTTTAACGGCTGAACACATCCCCGGCATCGAGGTTTCGCTACGTAAACAAGCTTTGGAAATCCTGGAGAGTACACTGCGCAGTGGTCAATCGGCTACTACTTTGACGCAGGCAGGATTACTGGCACTGGCATTAAGGGAACGGCGCCGCAAGACCCAGTCCTGGCGCGGCTTTTTAGGGGAACTATCCTCTGTGCAGGGCAAAGCGTTACCCAGCCTGGTCAGTTTATGGCAGACACCGCTCACCTGTCTTTACGGAAATCATCCCGGACAAATGGGATTTTCTTGAAGTCCCTTCTGCCACACGACGGTTTGCACCCGGCAATCGAATGGATCAGCCACATTATTTTGAGCAATCCATTTGACGTCCAAACTCAGGTCAAGCTGTTCCATGATTTGATAAGTCAACTGGTTGTCGAGTATCAGGTGGAGTGGCTGCGTTACCTGAATGGTAAAGGCCGCTTCGCTTTGGCATCCGGAATTGCCGATCAATTATTGGTTACGAATCAAGACTTTTGGCAACACTGGAAGACAGTTTTGTACTGGATCACGCGGAATGGGTGACCACCTCGCGCAAAGTGCTGGACAATCAACTGGCAGCTACCCTGTACCAGGTGGCTGGACGGCCACTGCAGGCTGGAATTTACCTGGACAAGACCCGCAAAATCCTCCAGCACTGGTTGGTTGGTTCGACACTGCAAATGGCCAATGTCATCGATCGTGAAGGAAAGCTCAACGACACGGTGTATAGCGAATGTGCCGATTTGATGGCACAGATGCCAGTTTCACAACAACTGATGAATGAGGCATTGTTTGTTGGTGGTAACAACACCCTCAGTGCCCGAATTTTCAATTTACCAATTGGCAGCCAGCCGATGGTGGCGAAGTTAATTCAACCTAACGTAAGTGTCAATCCAGAAAATCCAAAAGAACAAGAGGAAACCTCGCAAAAATCGCTAAACGGGTGGATCCATGAGGTTGAGCGAAACCCAAAGTCGTTAAAAGGGCAGTTTGTCTATGATTGGAATCCTAAAGTGCTGCTCGACTCTTTATCCAAACAGGGATTAGCTGAACAGGCTGTTCAAACCGCTGAAAAATTCCTGGCAGTTCGGTCCGATGACACTGACCTGTTGGATTGGCTGGCAGACGCCTGTCATAACCTTGGGGACGACGAAAAAGCAGTGAATTACCGGTTACGCGCCATTTTGTCCGACCCCGACCAGCCGGAAAATTTACGCAAGCTGGCCGAATTGTGGGAGGACCGGGGTGAATGGCAATCCGCTGTGGAAGAACGCCAGAAGGTCATTCAGTTGAACGATTCGCCAGAGGTAGAGGATGAATTAGCCCTGGCAGGTTGTGCCATCAGCGCCGGAGAATTTGGGCTGGCCAATTCAGTATGTGAAAAAATCCTCACCAGCGATCCCGAACACGGGATGGCCTTTGCCTTCCTGGGAAAATCCTCCCTGGCGCAAGGCGATTTGAACACCGGAATCGACTATCTGTCAAAAGCCATTGTCCTCATCCCAGAAGAATCCATGCCCTGGTTCGAGCTGGCGGAAGCCTATCGCCGGCAGGGTGATTCACAGAAAATGCTGGACACTTTGCGCTCCGCAGTGCTGACCGCACCCGACTCGGCTGAACTCCATTACGCTCTGGGCAAGGCCTACCTGGATAACAATCAAACGTCGGAGGCGCTGCCTTTCCTGCGCCAATCCGCCCGTTTGGCACCAGAATCGGTGCAAATCGCATTGGACCTGGCAGAGGGTTTGATCGCCCTGGGCTATAAACCAGAAGCTCTGGCGGTGGTGGAAAAAGCCCGCGCCCGCTGGCGCGTCCATGATGGTCTGGCCTACCTGCATGCCAAATTGCTGCTCAAAGATGGCGTCGTCGACGATGGTTTGGCTGTGTTAGAGGTTGCGCTGCAATCTGAAAATCCTAAGGCTGAATGGTATCTGTTATTTGCGTCGACGCTAATCGGTGATTCCCAGGCTTACCTGACGGGCGAGCAGGTCGTAGCTGACTCAAGCCGACTAACGAAAGCGCTCAAAGAATTGGATAAAGCCGTCGAGCTGCGGCCGCAATACTTCGAAGCGCAATTATTGACCGCCGAAGTGTACCTGCTGCGCGGTGATGATGAAAAAGCATTTGGTGCGTATAGTCACCTCATTGAGATGCCAGAGGCGGTACAGGAAACCTGGTATTGGCGGATACAAGCTGGATTAGGACGATCAGCCTTGAATCTTGGCCAGATCGAAACAGCATTGGCGTCATTAGAAAACG
This sequence comes from uncultured Chloroflexia bacterium, assembly GCA_963721535.1. Taxonomy (GTDB): domain Bacteria; phylum Chloroflexota; class Anaerolineae; order Anaerolineales; family Anaerolineaceae; genus Bellilinea. Next base: position 13,353 of record CAVRKN010000023.1, on the reverse strand, counting down.
CAGTCACAGCCAATCCTGAATCGATCGGTTTGAACCGCAGCCTGGCAGAAGCCTTCGCCGGCGGCAACCTAGCTGAAGCAGCAGCCAGCGCTGCCGAACACGCTCTGGCTCTGGCACCCAATGATGTGGCAAACCTTAGCTGGTACGCCCAATTGATGGTGCAAATCAAACAACTTGGTAAAGCGGTCGATGCCCTTATGGCAGCGGTGGATTTCCAACCAGAATCCGTAGATTTGCGTTTGTCATTGGCTGAAACGCTGCTGGCAAATGGCGAAAAAGACGCCTGCCGTGATCAGTTAACCACAGCTGCGGAAAACAGCGTTATTTCTGTGGAGCAATTAAGGCGAATTGCTCATACATTCCTGCGGATGGGTGAACCACTCAGCGCACTTGCGACGCTGGAAAAAGCCGCGGAGATCAGCGGTGAGCCGGATGCACAGTTATTGTTCGAGCTGGCACAACTGAACCGAAATGCTAAAAAATATGACCAATCGCTGGAATTGATTCAGCACGCTATTCGGGTCAACCCCAACGAAGCTGCTTATTATGTCTTCCAAGCCGACATACAGGAGCAATTGAACCGGTCGCAGGCCGCCTTAGTTTCACTTGAGCAGGCTTTGCTCCACAGCAATAACGGACCTTCGAATTCAAAAAATAATGCAGCGATGACTGGCTTCTTTAAAGTTGACGCCGATTTGGTTGACATTCATCAGCGCATCACCCGGTTGCAGCAAAAAGCCGGTAATTTGAGTGAAGCCCTGTCGCATGCGGAAAAAGCGATTGAATTGCAGCCGGACAGCGCCGAATACCGCTTCACTGCCGCCGAACTGGCATCCCAGTTGTTGCAAGATGCGCGTGCCCAATCGATGGCAGGTGTCGATTATGACGCAGAAGCTACCAGCGAGCCAAATCCCTGGATTGGCGGGCTGTATAGCTTGCGGGCAGAATACGCACTGGAACAAGGCGATATCACCCAGGCGAGCGCTATGGTGGAAAAAGGCAAGCAATTCGATCCAGATCAGGACCGCCTGTTGGCCGCCGAGGTTCGGGTTTTGAGCCGCAATGGCGAGGTTGAGGCTGCCGATGATGTGTATGCTCAATTGTGGAATCGGGTTGGTCCGGGATTGAAGGGCAAATCCATTCGCACAGATGCCAATACCGAATCGCAAGCTACGGTAGGCACATTGCTTGGATTGGCTGAATGCGCCATGGAGTTACATCGCTGGTCGGATGCAGCGCAATTGGTCGAGGCAGCAATTCGCAAGCAGCCTACCCAACCATTGGTGCTTTTCCGCTCAGCCCGCGCCATGGTACGCGCCGCCGAGTGGTATCACACCGCTGCCGGATTAGGCTGCGAAGCCCACATCCCGGATTTGGCGGTGGTCAGCGAAGCCGCAGCTTTACGCTTCGCGCAAACCATTCAGGAACTGCGCAAGTTGAGCAAAAGTGCCGAGATCGAGCGCTGGAAGGTGCGTGGTGAGGCGGTTTTCGATCCTTCACCGACCACGGTACGCGAGTTCGCTTCCCTGTCCATGAATGGTGAGGATGCAGCGGCTCTGGTCATGGCACTCAATCGCAGCGGTAACGCAGAAGGTGCTTGCCAGGTTGGCAGCCAGTATGACAACGATCCGATGGTATGTGTGCAACTCGCTGCGGTAGAACCGGAGTCAAAACCGGATGTGGCACAGCAAGCCGCTCTAAAAGCAGTCGCAATCGACCCCAAGAGCCCGATTGCTCAGATTGCTCTGGCCAAAACCTCCGAAAAATCCGGCGATATTGGCAGGGCTTTGGAAGCTGTCGAAACGGCATTGTTGTTTTGGCCGAATGAGGCGGGTTGGCAGCGTTGGGCTTCTCGGCTGGCGCTGCTGTCTAATGAACCGGAAGCTGCCAAAACGCACCTGGAAAAGACTTTTGCCTTATTGCCAGCCGATTTGGAAGTTGCGCTGGAGCTGGGAGCGGTATATCAAACCCTGCAAGACACGCCTAAAGCAGTGGTCGTATTAGCAAAAGCGGTGCAACTCGCGCCCAACCATGCCCCGGCGTGGCTGGAATTCGGACGGGCCTTGTATGCTAATAAACAATATCCGGAAGCCCTCAAGGCCGCAGGGCAAGCTGCTCAACAGCATACCGATGAAGCCTATCAGGCTATGGTGCTCAGTGGTGAGGTTCTGCTGGCAGTAGGCGACGATCGCAAAGCCATGGAATATGCCCGCGATGCGGAACGAGTGGCACCTATGGAACCCGAGACCCGGTTGCTCACCAGCAAAATTTTGGTAGCCCGCGGAAAAGACAAAGAGGCTTTGGCGACATTAAACAAGGCCATCGACGATCTGCCCGGCGTACTGGCGTTAGAAAGCGAACGTGCGCGCCTGGTTTATAAATTGCAAGGTCCAGAAGCGGCAGTTCAAGTTCTGCAACCATTGGCGGAAAGTCACCCGGAAAATGATCAGGTGATCAGCACTTATGCTGCCGCCCTGGCTGAATGCGGCCGGGCTGCTGAAGCCGAGAAAGCCGCCCTGCTGGCATTGAAACTGAATCCACAAAAAGCGGAAATTCATTTACTGCTTGGCCGACTGTTCGCTGACTCGGGTCAATTGGACAAGTCTGTCCATCACCTGAGCGAATCAGCCCGTCTTTCCCCCAATCAATCCGATGCATACCTCGACCTGGGTCGAGTTTATACCAACCGGCGAGACTTTCCTGAGGCGTTGGAAGCTTACCAGCAGGCCATGCGTACTGCTCCGGAAGATTATCGACCCTTCTACCAGGCTGGTTTGATCCTGCGCGACGGCAAGGATTACGCAGCAGCAGAGACAATGCTGCGCCGCGCTGCCAACCTCGCCCCCACCGATGTCAATATTCGCCGGCAGCTTGGCGCGATAGTTGCATTGAATTTGGTACACAACTGTCAGGAGGCAAACTCATGCCTGTAAACAATCCAACCAACCTCAACAACCCACAGATCACCCGTTCACTGTCGCGCTCGACGCTGGTCATGGTGCTAAATGCAGCCCTGGAAGCCAAAGAGTACCGCTTTGCCCGCCAGATGACGCTCACCTGGTTGTCCATTTATCCCGGCGACCTGGAAGTCAACCGCATTCTGGCGCGTATCTTCAGCCTGGAAGGTAAAACTGGTCAGGCAATCCAAATTCTGGAAAAAGTCTGCGGTATGGATCCGGAAGACATTCTGGCGCAGAAAGCCCTGGCGAAAGCCTACGGCGTGAGCAATCACAATGAGTACACCCGAGTGCTGGTGGACGTATTTGTCCTCGGTCAACGGGTGGATGCCTCGGTTGCCATGCCGGGCTGGAGCACGATATTACGGAATGCGCGCCGTGCGCTGGCTGAAGGTAACGGAGACGCGGCCGAAACCATGACGTACCAGGTTCTGGCGCTGACCTCGGATCAACTGCTGGCAGCCATCACCCATTTAGAGGTGATCCGCGCGCACCGCGACCAGGCCAATTTGCTCAAGTTTGCCGAGCTGTACCATTCTCAATGGCCGGATGCGGTGATTTTCAAATTAGGGTTGGCAGAAGCCAAACTTGAGGTAGGGGATGAGGCTGGAGCGGTAACGTTGTTGCACCAATCGGTGGCAGCGGATGCGGCTGGTCAGGTGACCGGACGCTGGTGGGGCGAGAGTCACCCGTATAAACCGCTGTGGCCGGACCGCATGGAAATCGGATTGGATATCGCCATTCCAGCCAGTGTTGCCAGTCTGATGGGCTGGAACCGTCTGGCAGCCACCCAGGCGCCCGCCATGCCGCCGTTCTCGACCTCAGATTCCATGGGGGTAGCGGCCGATGCTTTCCTGAACACCGCTCAAGCTGCGTATAGCCAGCTTCAACAGACGGAAGAGCAGACAAAAGCCCGCAAAGCGGCGGAAAAAGCCAAAGCCGATGCCAAATTGAATCCGCCGGCCTGGTTGAAAAAGACCGAGAAGGAATTCGAGCGTCTGGCAAAACGGATGAAATCGCCGGAAACAGCCAAAGCCGATGGGCGGTTCCCAATTTACGTGGTCTTTTCATCCCGCACTGGCTTGCGCAATCAATACGGCGATCAAAGTCTGGCGGTGATCGAAAAAGAGATGACCCGACTGGCAGACGCGGTAAAGAATCGCAACGGTTGGGGTTCGATGGTCTTTTACCCGGACGACATCGAAATGACGGGAAAACTTGGCATCACCACTACCGGTCAGGTTGATCCCTGGAAACTGAAGCTGGCGATTACCGACCTCGACAAAGCTTTGGCCAAAAAAGGTGGACGCATTGGAGCGCTGTTGATCGTCGGCGGACCGGATGTGGTTCCCTTCCACCGGTTGCCAAATCCGACCGATGACATGGATGAAGAAGTCCTGTCAGATAACCCATACGCCTCGCAAGATTCCAATTATTTCGTACCGGAATGGCCAGTTGGCCGTATTATGGGCGAGGTTGGCGAAGATACCGGTTTACTGCTGCAACAATTGCGGCAAGCGATCAAGTATCACGTCCAGGCTGCCAAGAGCAAGAAGTCGATCCGCCGGGTAGGACAATGGCTGACCTGGTGGCGCTGGTTCCTGCCGCAACCCTCTGCGAATGGCAAAATCAATGCCTTCGGGTACACGGCTTCGGTGTGGCGCCGCTCCTCTCTAGCTACCTATCGTCCGATCGGTGAAGGACGCACACTGCAGATTTCTCCGCCAGCCAAAAGCGGCGGCTTCAATTACAACAAACTGACCGGCACCCCGCTCAGCTTCTACAACTTGCATGGACTGGCTGAAACAGCGGAATGGTATGGGCAAGGTGACCCGCTGGAACGCGGCAGCGGACCCGAATACCCGGTCGCCCTCAGCCTGACCGACCTGCCCAAAAACGGGCATTCGCCCAAGGTGGTGTTCACGGAAGCCTGCTACGGTGGCTACACCATGCAGAAGTCGGAGTTGACGTCACTGGCGCTGCGCTTCCTGTCGATTGGCACCATGGCGGTGGTGGGCTCCACCTGCGTCTCCTACGGGTCCGTCACGACCCCGCTGGTTGGCGCGGATTTACTCGGATTTTACTTTTGGTCTTCGCTGCGAGCCGGTTACGCTGTAGGCGATGCCCTGGTTCAGGCTAAAATCTCCATGGTGCGTGAAATGACCAATCGCCAGGGTTTCCTGGATGGCGAAGATCAAAAAACGTTGATCTCCTTCGTTTTGTACGGCGACCCGCTGGTGTGCCATGACGGCGTCACCGTCAGTCCGAAGAAAGCCGTGCGCTTCCAACATTATCCGGCTGTCAAAGCCATCAGTGACAATGTCAGCGAAGAAGAAGAATTAAAAGCCATCAGCGAAAAATGGCTGCAATTTGCCAAACAGGCAGTTTCACCCTACCTGCCAGGGTTGGACCGGGCTCAGATTTCGGTCAATCAGCAGCAATACGAGGTTGAGAGTAAGGTTCACCGCGGCGTCACCGCCAACCTGGGGCGAAAACAGTCACAAAAAACGATTGCGGATCGTACTGTGGTCATTTTCCGGCGCAGTGTGAAAATGGGCGAGCATGAACATGTGCATTATGCCCGCGTCACCATGAATCGCGAAGGAAAATTGATGAAAATGGCGATCTCGCGCTAATCCCACCGCATTTATCCCTCCTGTCTCTGTGTGTGCAGAGAGCCGCCGCAAGGCGGCTCTACTGCTTAATCAGGCATCGTGTGCGCTTCAGGTAACTTATTGATTCCTGTACTTCCCTCGCGTATAATTATGGTTTCATCTACCGGCTATAGGAGCATTCATGAACGAGAATTTGACCGGCGCAGCCATTCGCCAAACCTTTATTGATTTTTTTGCCGAGCACGGACATACGGTTGTGCCATCGTCCTCACTTGTGCCGGGCGGCGATGCTACCCTGCTGTTCACCAATGCCGGCATGGTTCAGTTCAAGGATGTTTTCCTGGGTACCGACCATCGGCCGTACACCCGGGCAGTCGAATTCTCAGAAATGCTTGCGTGTAGCCGGTAAGCACAATGACCTGGATGAAGTTGGACGCGACAATACCCACCACACCTTTTTCGAGATGCTGGGAAACTGGTCCTTCGGCGATTATTACAAAAAAGAAGCCATTGCAATGGGCCTGGCAGTTATTGACGGATGTCTGGGGCATCGATAAAAGCCTGCTGTGGGCTACCTGTTTCAAGGATGACAAGGGCGATATTGCCGACAGATGAAGAAGCCGCGGAAAATTGGCGGGCTCAGCCGGGTATGCTGCCAGAACATGTGGTTTATTCCGGCCGAAAAGACAATTTCTGGGAAATGGCCGAAACCGGTCCCTGCGGCCCTTGCAGCGAAATCAACATCGACATGGGGTTGGAAGCCTGTGACAAGCAGGATGTCCCCGGACATGTGTGCCAGGTCAATGGCGATTGCAAACGCTTCATTGAAATCTGGAACCTGGTCTTTATTCAATACAATCGCCTTTCACCAACCGAACTGGTGCCGCTGCCTGCCAAACATGTGGACACCGGCATGGGGTTGGACCGGCTGACCTCCGTGTTGCAAAGGGCGAATTCGAATTACCGCACCGATTTGTTCTGGCCGATGCTGGAAAAAGTCCGCTCGTTGACTGGGCACACCCTTGAACAATTGGAAGAGAATTTCACGCCATACCGCGTCATCGCGGACCACGCCCGTGCTTCGACTTTCCTGATCGCTGACGGGGTGGTGCCTGGCAATACCGGACGAAATTACATTGTGCGCATGATCATCCGACGGGCGGCGCGGTTTGGCACCAAAATCGGCCTGCATGAACCGTTCATGGCTCAAGTGGCTGAGGTCGTCATTGACAATTACGGCGGGGCTTATCCGGAACTGGAGCGTAACCGGGAAACCATTCTGGATGCACTCACCCGCGAAGAAATTCGCTTCAAACGCACGGTTGAACAGGGCATGGAACGTCTGCAAGAACTGCTGGATGAGGTGAAAAAGTCTGGGCAGGTGGTATTGGCGGGCGAAAAAGCCTTTGATCTGTATGCCACGCATGGCTTACCTTTGGAGCTTGCCCGTGATGTGGCCCGCGAACAATTCCTGGATGTCGATCAGGAAGGATTCAATCAGGCTAAGGAAGAGCACAGCCTGGCATCCGGCGCCGGCAAGGCGATGGGTCTGATGGGTGGCGATCAGGTGGAAGTTTACCGGTCGATTTTCAAAGAACTGCAAACCCGCACACTGCTGGGAGTTAGCGGTGTGGCTTATGACCCCTATTCCACGCTGGAGGTGGAAGGCCCGGTGCTGGCTTTGGTTCAAAATGGTCAGCCGGTGAAAGAAGTTATCACCGGTGATATCGTTGAAGTGGTTTTGCCGGCGACCTGTTTCTATATCGAATCGGGCGGTCAGGTTTCTGACACTGGTACCATCGTATCCGCCAGCGAACCGCGCTGGGAAATTCGGGTGGATGAGATGCGTAAACCGGCGGCGGGAATCATCACTCACATTGGCGAGGTGGTGCGGGGTAAACCGGCGGTTGGCGATGTTGCCATCGCATCGGTGGATGCGCCGCGCCGCAGTGACATTATGCGCAACCACACTGCCACCCACCTGCTGCACGCTGAACTCCACCACGTGTTGGGACAGCATGCGCGCCAGGCAGGCTCACTGGTTGCGCCCGACCGATTGCGTTTCGATTTCACGCATCCTGAGGCGGTCACGCCCGAGCAACTGGAACAAATCGAAGCTGGCGTCAACCGAGACGTTTTGGATAATTACACCTTGAAAATTACCCAAAAACCATTGGCGCAAGCCCTGGAAGAAGGCGCCATGGCCCTTTTCGGTGAAAAGTACGGTGAAGTTGTGCGGACCATCACCATTGGTGGCGAAGATCCCTTCTCATACGAATTGTGCGGCGGGACCCATGTGGATCACACCGGCGATATTGGCATTTTCTTGATCACCAGCGAGGGCAGCGCGGCTGCCGGCGTGCGCCGCATTGAGGCTGTCACCGGGCGGGAGGCGTATAAGCTGGTACAACGCCGTTTCAAAGCTTTGAAACAAATTTCCAATACCCTGGTCACCAGTGTGGATAATTCCAGTTCAAAAGTGAATAACCTGGTCGACGATGTTGCGGAAAAGAGTAAAGAAATTTCCCGGCTGCGCCAGGCGTTGGCTGTGGCGGAATTTGAACCAATCATGGCCAAAGCCCGTGAAATTAGCGGGATACGGTTATTGGTGGAGGTTATCGGAAAAGAAGATGCCGAAACAATGCGGGCGTTGACCGATATCTACCGGAATGCTTTTGTCTCCGGCGTGGTGGTGCTCGGAAGTGTGGTCAACGACCGCCCGATGGTCATCGCTTCAATTTCCGACGACCTGGTCAAAAAAGGTTGGAATGCCGGCGAACTTGTAAAAACTGTGGCATCCGTGATTGGCGGCAGCGGCGGTGGACGGCCCAATCTGGCTCAGGCTGGCGGTAAAGATGCCAGTAAACTTCGTGAAGCCTTGGACCAGGTGCTGCCCTGGGTCACCAAAAAGTTAGGCTAGCTTAGTAGGTAAACAACGCAAAGAGGCTGACCCAGTAGATCTATGTGTCAATTTTGGTTAACAAAAAGTGGGTGAGGTTATAAATGTTTACCCATTTGGATAAGGTGGATGTCAACAGAACGGTTTAAACAGTAGCGCAAACTGTTAGTTTGCGCAGGCAAGCTAACAGCTTGCCCCACGAAAACCTTTCGTCCATGGAAGACTCTGCCTGCGATGGATGAACAAATAAAAAGAGGTTAACCTTTTGGGTCAACCTCTTTTTATACATTTCCTCGGAGGGAGTTATCCAGCTTATTGCAGATTCTCCAGGTATTTGACGATCAGGCGAATGCCAAAACCAGTGGCACCTTTCTGGCTATAAGGCAAATCCTTGGGAACATCGGCGACCCCGGCAATATCGAGGTGCGCCCATTTGGTGCCTTCTTCCACAAATTGTTTCAGGAAAATGCCGCCGATAACCGGGTGAGCTTCCTTACCGCCGGAATTCTTAATATCGGCATCATCGCCTTTGATCTGGGCATCATAATCTTCGTCCAGCGGTAAGCGCCACAGCCGCTCGTGGGTGGCATCACCGGCAGCCGATAGTTGGGCAGCTAAGGCATCATCGTTGGTCATCATGCCAGCCCGAACCCGGCCCAGAGCGGTCACGACCCCGCCGGTCAACGTTGCCATGTCAATGACAGCACGCGGCTTGAAGTTGCGTTGAACGTAGGTTAACCCATCCGCCAAAACCAGGCGGCCTTCCGCGTCCGTTGTCACGATTTCGATCGTTTTTCCCGAGAGACTGGTCAAAATATCATCCGGGCGGTAAGCGCTGCCAGAGATCATGTTTTCCGCTGCACAAATGACTGCAACCAATGGTGTCTCGAGTTCCAGGTCAACCGCAGCTTTGACAATTGCCAACACACTCAGTCCGCCGCATTTGTCGTATTTCATAGTCTGAATATTGGCGGTATCTTTGAGCGAATATCCACCTGTGTCAAACGTAATGGCCTTACCCACCAATGCCACCGGTGCCTGACCGACTCCCTTGCCTTTGCCCGGATATTCTAAAATAATCATTCGGGCTGGAGTCTGGCTGCCTTTGCCAACCGCGGTGATGGCTCCTGCCCCCATCACTGTTAATTGCTGGTCATCCAAAATTGTGCATTTGATCCCTAAATTGCCAGCCAGTTCAACCGCCCGTTCGGCCAGAACTCTCTGGATTGATGCGATTGGCTGGTTCATGCGCCCAATCCCGTTCCAAATTGACAGCCTCCACCAGTCGATTGGCGTGTGTGACCACCCGGACCACGTTATCAGACTCATCCGCTGCCCGAATTATCAGTGTGCAAGGATCGATTTTCTCTTTCTGCTTATAACGCTCAAAGCGAAACGAATTGAGCAGCACACCTTCGCAAAATGCCGCCAGCTCCACGCTGCCGACCTGCTCAGCATCCAGATTCGCCTGGCGCATGGGGTGCTTCACCAGCCAATCTGCCACTCTTCCACCAGCCTGACGATACGTATCCTGAATGATCTTCTCTGGTTTCCCCAGCGAGACCAAAAGCTCCGGCTGTCCGGTTTTTTGAATCAGGCTGACCTCGCCTACCGGTCCAGACGGGATTCCACTGGCAGGCTGATCAACGGCAGGTTGGATCCGGATGACGAGCTCACCTTCAGGGATTGGTAATTTGGCAGGCTGTAAAACAATTTGATTTTGATGGATGGTATAGGAAGGCTGCAAGATTGGACTCCTTATATTGGTGGTAAAAAAATGGCGAAAAAATTAGGCGAGATTAATCTCTCGCCTAATTCTATACCTGTTGAGGACCTGGTCTAGACTTGTTCTGGGTACCAGCAGCACAAAACCAGTTCTTTGGCTGCTTTGACCTCGTCCAAACGACCGATGGGGGTGATGTGCGGAGCAGAGTGCAGCAACTCCGGTTGCGAATGTGCTTCCTCGGCAATTTTGATCATGGCGTCGACGAATTGATCGAGTGTCTGTTTGTTTTCCGACTCAGTCGGCTCGATCATCAGCGCTTCATGCACGATCAGCGGGAAATAATTGGTTGGCGGATGGAATTTATAATCCATCAGGCGTTTAGCAATGTCCAGGGCGTGCACGCCGGGTGCGTCTTCGAAAACACCTTCCATGACGAACTCATGCATGCAGATGCGGTCGTACGGCACATGATAGGCTTTGTGCAGTTTCGCCAGAAGGTAATTGGCATTCAGTACCGCGTGTTCCGCGATCTTGCGCATGCCATCGGCTCCATACATGGAGATGTAGGTGAAGGCACGAACGATCATCCCGAAATGTCCGTGGAACGACTTGACCCGACCGATCGATTGCGCCGGCATCGCCAGGTCGAACAGCGGGGCTTCATCATCGCTGCCTTCCTCGACAATGACCACGTTCGGACCGGGCAGGAAATCCACCAGATGCTGCAGCTACGCCGACTGGACCAGAACCCGGACCGCCACCACCATGCGGGGTGGAAAAGGTCTTATGCAAGTTGAAATGCATGACATCGAATCCGATGTCGCCCGGGCGGGCTACGCCGAGCAGTGCGTTCAGGTTGGCACCATCGCCGTAGACCAATCCGCCGCAGCCGTGGATTAAGTCCAGCACCTCAACTACATGTTCTTCGAACAGGCCGAGGGTGTTGGGGTTAGTCAGCATGAGACCCGCTACAGTGTCATTGCACAACAATTTAAGTTCAGCCAGGTCGATATTGCCGCGTGAATCAGATGGAACGGAAATGACCTCGTAGCCGCGCATGGCTGAAGTGGCTGGGTTGGTGCCGTGCGCCAGAATCGGGTACCAGCATCTTGGTGCGGTGTGTTTGACCATTGGCATCGTGATAAGCCTTCATGATCATTACGCCGGTGAACTCACCGTGAGCGCCGGCGGCGGGCTGCATGCTGACGGCTGCGAAGCCGCTGATTTCTTTCAAATATTCCTGCAACTCATACATCAACGCCAGGTTGCCCTGCACGGTTTCAGCCGGCTGCAGGGGGTGGGTAAAGGCAAAACCAGGCAGGCGAGCGGTGTCCTCATTGATTTTCGGGTTGTACTTCATGGTGCACGACCCGAGCGGATAGAAACCGCCGTCAATGGAGTAATTCAACTGCGACAGGTGGGTGAAATGGCGGACCACATCCAGTTCGGAGAGTTCCGGTAATGGTAAATCGGCGCGTTCCAGCCCGGCAGGCAGATCAGTCCGTGGGACATCCGGTTCGGGAAAGCGGACACCGATGCGTCCTTCAGAAGACAGTTCGTAGATCGTCGGCTCAGCCATGGTTGTACTCCTGTAGGACTTCGCACAGAGTATCGATGTCCTCACGGGTATTCATCTCGGTTACCGCTATTAGCATGTGATTCTCCAGCCCAGGGTAATCCTTGCCCAGGTCATAACCACCCAAAATGCCGTGATCCAGCAGGTGGAGGTTAATGTCGGCAACAGGTGCCGGGGTCTTGACCACGAACTCGTGGAAGAATGCACCATTAGATTGAACTTCAAAGCCGGCGATCTGACCGATTTTCTCGGCGGCATAATGGGCTTTGTGGTAGCACAATTCGGCGACTTTTCGCAGACCTTGCTTTCCCAGCAGGCTCAAGTAAACCGCGGAAGCCAGAGCCATCAAGCCCTGGTTGGTGCAGATGTTGGAGGTGGCTTTCTCACGGCGGATGTGTTGCTCGCGCGCGGTGAGGGTCAACACATAACCGCGTTGACCTTTTTCGTCCTGCGTCTCGCCCACTAACCGACCAGCGATTTTTCGCACCAGCTCTTTTTTGGTGGCGAACAAACCCAGGTAGGGTCCTCCGAAGGACATGGGAATACCCAGCGGCTGACCTTCACCAACCACAATGTCGGCGCCAAATTCGCCGGGGGTCTTGAGCAATGCCAGGGCAGTCGGGTTAATCGACAACTGTCAAGAGTGCGCCTGCCTCATGCACTTTTTTCGCAAAAGCGGTCAGGTCTTCAACGCGACCGAAGAAATCCGGGTACTGGACGACGACCAGCGAAGTATTCGCATCAACCAGTTTGGCCAGATCCTCGACGGAAGTGAAGGGGGATGACCCCGGCTTCGTCGCCGACGATTTGAAGACCAGCATAGCCAGACATATAGGTGCGCAGTACAGCGCGATATTGCGGGTTGACTGCCGGGGAGAGCACGATGCGGCTGCGTTTGCCGCGGAAGTGGTGGTACGCCAAAACGGCAGCTTCGGCCGTCGCCGTGGCACCGTCGTAATGCGAGGCGTTACTGACTTCCATGCCTGTCAGCAGTGCGATCAGGCTCTGATACTCGAAAATCGCCTGTAAGGTACCCTGCGCAACCTCGGGTTGATAGGGAGTGTAGGCGGTCATGAATTCGCCGCGGCGGATGATGGCGTCAACGGCAGCCGGGATGTAATGGTTATAGGCGCCTGCGCCAAGGAAACACATCAATTCATGAGTCGATTCGTTGACGGATGCTAATGCGGTCAACTCTGCCAGCACTTCCATTTCGGTCAGTGCCGGCGGCAAGTTTAAGTTTAGGGAAGCGGAAATCCTTGGGAACGGCAGTGAACAGCTCATCCAGTGAGCCGATGCCGATTTCCTTCAGCATTTCCTCCCGTTTCAGAGTCGGACGAGGAATAAACATTAGTGCCCGCGCTCTTCGCAGTTTTCTCGTACTCGGCGGCATCCATCATAGCATCCAGATCGCCGGGGTTTGCTCAGTCGACTTTGAGAAACCAGGTTTCATAGGGCTTGGAATTGATGCCTTCGAATTGTTTCGTTGCCACCACGAACTCATTCAATTCAACCACTCTGCCAGAGACCGGGAAGATGACGTCTGAGGCCGCTTTCACGGATTCGACGGTAGCGGCAGT
>CAVRKN010000022.1:0-312598 GCA_963721535.1 uncultured Chloroflexia bacterium | reverse complement strand
GGAGCGGGCAGACCGGGATGTAAATTTGCTAGATCAAACGCGGTTGAATGTCGGGCCGCCGGCCGTTGATCAGAATGAAAGGCAGCGCGCGTTCCACCTGAACCCCCAGGGCACGTAAGGCTCCGGGCTCTTTGATCTGGCCGCGGTAACGTGATTTCATAATGCGTTTGGCGCCCAATGGACCAATCCCCGGGATACGCAGCAACTGCAATCGGTCAGCCGTATTGATTTCCAGTGGTTGCTGAACTAGATGTTCCCGCGCCCAGGCTAATTTAGGATCGGCACCCAGCGGCAAACGACCGGTAGCAGTATATTGAAAATCCTCGATGGTAAATCCATAATCGCGCAGCAGGAATCCAGCCTGATACAGGCGCAATTCACGCAGGGGATTTTCAGCTGGCAAGTTCTCAAAGGGTGTATTGCGGACCGGTTCGAATCGTGAGTAATATATTCGAGCCAAAGATAATTTTCCCAGCAGGTATTGCGAAATGTTCAACAATTCCAGGTCGGTTTCACCTACGCTGCCAACCACGAACTGAGTTGCCAGCGAAGGCCATTTTAGATTGACCGCTGACAGCGGGTTCATGGTGCGGCGGATTTCATCCGCCCAACGCAGCGGTTGCAGCAGCTCATCTGAGAAAGATTTTAATGGCGCCAGGCTCCGTAGCCGGGTTGGAGTTCGGCGCTTCCAGGTTGATCGACACCCGGTTGGCCAGCTGCATGGTGCGCAACACCTGGTCTTTTTCCGCACCGGGCATGATTTTAAGGTGCAGATACCCTTTGAAACCCAGCTTGTTGCGCAGAATTTCTGCAGTGTCCAAAATTTTGTCCTGGGTGCGCAATCCGCCGCCGACCATACCGGAACTCAGGAATAGCCCCTCCGCGATTCCACCCTGGTGCAAGCGAGTGAATAAATCTGCCATGGTATCGGGCTTGAGCGTCTCACGGCGCGTATCGCGCCCGGCGCGGAAACAGCAATAATTACAATTGCGCTCACAGGCAGTGGTCAGTACCGTTTTGAGCAAGGGCATGACACCGCCGCCAGAGCGTTTGGCGCGGAAGATTTCCGGGAGATTTCCGAATGTTTTAGAATTTTTCTCCAGATCGAGCGGCGGTTCGGCTGTCTCAGCCAGGGGGCAGAGTCCACCACCAGCCTCTTCCTGTTCAAAATGGCTCTGGGCTGTCAGCCGGTTGAGGATCGCAAGCGAATCACTACTCATCTATCTATTATAGAACATATATTCTTGATAATCAATTGATATTTCGGTCGAGTTTCATCCAGACATTCACTCGACTATACTTTAGCTATGTTTAGCCATTGTCCTTCGATGGGAAGTGATTGCCGCAGATGAGATGGTTTTTGAGGTTATTTTTTAACCTGCTCTATCACTCCTTCGCCTGGAGCTATGATCTCGTAGCGGCGATCGTATCCGGCGGGCGTTGGCAAGATTGGGTCAGGTCAGTCGTACCCCTGGTGATGGGTAAGCATGTTCTGGAATTAGGAATTGGCACTGGAACCCTGCAGGCGGCGCTAATAACGGCTGGTTACCAAACCTATGGACTCGATGAAAGTCCTCAAATGCTGCGTATAGTCAGAAAACGACTTGGAATCAGCCCTGGTGGTCGGCTGATTCGGGGGAAAGCCGAAGCACTGCCGCTGCCAGCTGGCTGCATGGACGCTATCGTAGCGACCTTCCCCAGCGAGTATATTTTTCAGGCGGGGACTTTGCTGTCCTGCCGCCGAATTTTGCGACCTGGCGGACGTTTGGTGGTGCTGCTGGGGGTGGAGGTGGGGGGAAATCAGCTGCAAAGCCGAATGCTGAGGATTTTGTATCGCGTCACCGGTCAAGGAACACCGGATGTGGGACGCATTGAAAATAGTCTATCCGGATTGATCCAATATGGATTCAATGCCACCCTGAAACAAATCCGTTTCCAGGAAGATATCCTGACGATTATTGTTGCTGTCTGACAATTCACCTATCTTTATATAGATTATCATGTAAAATTACAGTATGGAAATTCAAATAGCAGTCGCCAAGATCAATCAATTCGGTTCGCGTGAGAGTGGGGATTCAGTAGAGATCATTGAGCGACCGAACGGCGGCTTATCCGTGGTCATGTGCGACGCGCTGGGCAGCGGACGGGAGGGCAAGACGGTTTCCGGCCTGGTGGTCCGCAAGGTCCTGGCTTTGCTATCGGATGGAATACGAGATGGAGGGGCTGCGCGTGCCGTTTCTGATTTTCTATACACCGAGCGCGGCGGTAAAGAATCAGCCTATTTGAATATTCTCAGCGCCGACCTGGAAACGGGCACATTGGTGGTCACGCGCAACAACCCGGCGCCGGTATTTGTGGCACAGGGGGAGCAGGTGGAATGCCTGAGCGGACTGCCGCAACCTATTGGTTCTGCACGCAACATTCGGCCTTCCATTTCAGAAATAAACCTCAAAAGGAGCACCACGGTAGTGATGTATACCGATGGCGTGATGAATGCCGGCACCATCAATGGCGGAGTTGGTATCGATATCTGCACATTCTTGGAAGGGGTGCTTGAAGAACAAGATCCCTCGGCACAAGTCATTGCTGACTTGCTGCTCACCCAGGCCATTCACCTTGACCAGGACCAGCCGCGGGATGACATGAGCGTAGCGGTGCTGAGGGTGGTCAAACGTCCAAATGACTTTATCCGGCGAATGATTGTGCGGCTGCCGGTTGTAATAACCGATTTGCGAGAACCGGCTGTTGAGGTCGAAGAACTAGAGCCAGAGCCAGAGTCTCCGACGGACTAAATTGTTTTGAGGTTGTGGTAAGCTGCAGCTTACCATTGCGTTGTACGCCTTCGGGTATGTGATTTAACCCTTCGGTTATCCGATTATTGGTTGGTGTGCAACCGGATCACTGGGATTTCCCGTGCTTTCTGTTTTTCATAAGCGGCATACGCTGGCGATGTGGCGATAACCTGGCGCCACGCGCTCGCGCGGGCTTCACCGGAAAGCACTTTCGCCGTGGCAGACATTATCTTGTCTAGGACTTGCACTGTAACTTGCGGGTTGCTTTTCAAATTGTAATACCAGGTTGGGTTCGAGGGTTTACCTGCGTTGGAAGCAACAATTAAATAGCCACCGTCATAGTCAAACCGGCCAAGAGGAGTTGTATAGGATTTGCCACTTTTGCGACCTGTTGTGGTGAGCAAGAGCACATTAAACCCAAACATCGATCCCCCCAGTCTCCCGCCTGAAATCCGGTACATCCATACACTTAATCCCCTAAAAAACTTGGAGATAATTTTCATGTAGTACCTTTCTGTTTGAAACAGCCAGTTCTATCGTTCCATGTTAGGTAACTGCGTCCCCAGGACCAACTGAGGTTGGAGTTCACGGCTGAGGGACCTTCTCCAGACACTTAACAATGTTTGCGTCACTATGGTTGATATCATAAACCTTTTGGATAACAGGTAACAGAGCTTAGCGAAGTTGCCTGATAATCCAGGCTGCGAGAATGAGCGCGATCAAGCCTGCGGTGTCGAAGTTGATGAACCGCTCGGCAGTTTGTTGTAAAGCCAAATGACCGGGAAGCAAGGTCAAGCGAAGGGTTGATTCGCCGACGACACCGATCGCCTGCATGATGATGGCTTGAATCAGCGAAGTTCGATGGCGTACTGGGTGATAGGCTGCAAAACCATAGGGCACATTCCACATCAGGAACAAAATGCCCATGCCTTGCACCATTTTCGTACCGGCAACTCCGTTGACTTCAAAACCGGCAGTATATGGGCTTGGGTCGAGAATGAAGAGGACCGCTGCCTGAAGGTTGAAGAACAGGACCAGACCAATCAAGATGCGGGCTATATTAATTCGGCCAAGTCCGGGAGTGTTCATACTTTGAATTATATATCCAGCCGTTTTTTTGGTAAAAAACACACGTTGGTTGGGGAAACCTGTATGCTCGAGTACAATTGCCAAAAAAATCTCTGCCGCCGAGGATCTCGACATCGCTTCTGGATTGAAAATTGCCTATTTTGTCACACCGCATGGGTTTGGGCATGCTGCCCGCGCCGCGGCGGTGATGCTGGCGCTGCGGCGCAGGCTGCCGCAGACTGAATTTGACATCTTCACGACGGTGCCGCGCTGGTTTTTCCAGGAAAGTCTCGGGGAAGACTTCACTTACCACAATTTTGCCAGTGACATCGGCCTGGTACAGACTTCCCCCTTTAGCGAAGATTTGCCTGCCACGGCTGCCGCATTGGATCAGGCATATAAAAATTCGCATAGCCAAATTACTTTGGCTGCTAGTTTACTGAGCGACCAAAATTGCCAATTGGTGGTCTGCGACATTGCCCCGTTGGGTATACAAGCAGCGCAGGCGGCTGGATTGCCCGCGACGCTCGTTGAAAATTTCACCTGGGATTTTATCTATTCCGGTTACAACGAGATTGAGCCCGGCTTTAATCCCCACATTCAACGCTTGAAACAAATTTCCACCCAGGTAGAGCTACATATCCAAACCGAACCGGTTTGTCAGCTGGACCCGAAGGCGTACCAAGTTGCCCCGATATCCCGTCCTCCCAGGACGACCCGTGAAGAAACCCGGGAATACCTGGGTTTAAAAGCAAAAGAACCAGTTATCCTGGTCACTTTAGGCGGAATCGAAGAGGAATTCAGTGCCCGGGCCGCATTGAAAAAGCATTCGCCTTGTGTATTTGTACTCCCTGGCAGTGCTGAACAGCTCACACATGATGAAAATCTAATCCTGCTGCCGCATCACAATGATTTTTACCACCCGGATCTGGTGCGAGCCAGTGATGCCGTGATTGGGAAGTTGGGTTACAGCACGGTTGCCGAGGTATACCATTCCGGCTTGCCATTCGCTTATATCCCGCGACCGACCTTCCCCGAGACGCCTACCATGGCTGAATTTGCCCGCCGGGAGATGGGGGCTATGGAACTAGCCTCTGAGGACTTTTTGAAGGGCCGCTGGGGAGATCTGCCCGAACAGCTCTTAGCCGCCCCAAGAAGGGAACCCCCCACGGTCAATGGGGCCGACCAAGCTGCGGCAATCCTGCTCGAGAAGTACGGTTAACCGCTAATCCATTCGGCCAGCCAGGGTTGATGTTTGACCGGGTCGAACTCCATTAATTCATGATCGGCTAACCCAAGCAGACGATATGGGTCATCGTTGAAGAAATCGGTGAGCTCCTGCTGGGAGGACGCGCGGGCGATCGCAATGCCGCAGGTCTTCGGGTTACGCGGTCCGGACATCAATAGTAAGCCGCGTTCGTAACCGGCTTGCAGAAATTCGCGGTGCAATTTGACCGTCTCACCCAACTGGTCAGCCGGCACCTTATAGTTGATAAAAACCAGAAAATGCTTCATTCGTCTCTCCGCAGGGGGTGCTGGGGTAGGCTTGCCCGATAATGTTCCAGATTGACCTGGCTGATAACCGAAAGGGGGGTTGGAACCGAATCAGGGCGGAACCAGCCGATTTCGGCACATTTTTCAGGTTCGACGATACGGGGTTCGCCTACGAGAATCCGGCAAATGTATGTGGGGGATACCCAATGCTGACCTTCGGCGGGAAGATATGTGGTCAACCACATCCAACAGGTCGCCAACTTCGATTTCAATGTCGTATTCCTCAAGCATCTCGCGTTTCAGGGCTTCAGATAAAGTTTCGCCGAATTCAACGCTGCCGCCAGGAAATTCCCAGGTGCCGCGCTCGTTCTTGGCTTTCTCTCCGCGCTTCGCCAGAAAAACACTTCCCTCTGCATTGACAAGAATGGCACCCACGCCAACACCAATGTAGTCCACACCTCGTTTCATCAATCAACCATCTCCCTTTCGCTCACAATCACAGGTATACTCACCTCGGTGATCTTATCATGAAGGACAACCGCTTGCTGGTTCCGGCTGGTCAACGCCATATTGAAATTGTAGTGGTGAACTCTCGTTTTATCGCTTCGATCGCTCCGGCTAATTCGGTGGAGGTTGCGCGGGAGTTTATTGGAAAAATCCGCATTGAATATGCTGGAGCTAACCATCATGTTCCAGCCTTTATTATTGGGCATGGTGCCAGCATCACGGAGCACTGCTCGGATGATGGCGAACCACAGGGAACAGCCGGAAGACCGGCACTGGCAGTGCTCAAAGGCAGCGGTTTGGGGGATGTGGTTGTGGTAATTACCCGATATTTTGGCGGAACGAAACTAGGCACCGGTGGATTGGTGCGCGCCTACACCGATGCAGTTAAAGCGGTTTTGGATGGACTGCCCCTGGCGGAAAAAGTCGCGGTTCATACGGTACTGTTGGTCGTAACTTACCCCTATTTTGAGCGAGTACGGCTGTTGGTCGCTGCCCACCACGGTCAAATCCTTGATGAGGAATTTGCCGGCGATATCACGCTCACCCTGCAATTCACTACCGAACGTTTCCCGGCCTTTCAGGAAGGGCTGCGCGAATTGAGCAAGGGGACATTGCAAGCTGAAATCATCGATACCAACCCGGCTGCCATTTTTCCCCTGTCCTAAGCCGATTAAATTTGAGCAGGTGGGGGTGTCGGCGTACGTGGCGTAATGAGGAAACGTTCGCGGTAAGATATTACTCCAAAAAGCACGATAAATTCAAAGATAGCGCCGAACGATGCTGAAAATTGGTCCAGGTAATAAATCAGGATATTGACCACAGCCAACGACACGGTCAAACCTAAAATGGCCAGGGTAACCGCTGTATTATCGCGCCGCAACAAGAGATAAACAGCTGCCAGGAACGATAAAAACCCGACCAGGCCTTGAGCAGCCAAACGGATGGTGAACCATAACGGCTGGTTGGCAATTTCTACATCTGCCGGGTTGATGAAAGAAGTAATATCAAGCCCTTTAAAAACCGAGACAACCAAAATTCCCAACCGGATCAGCTTGTAAACCGAATAGCCACCGACAATGCCCAGGCCCAGAATTAA
The DNA here is from genome assembly GCA_963721535.1 of uncultured Chloroflexia bacterium. GTDB lineage: Bacteria > Chloroflexota > Anaerolineae > Anaerolineales > Anaerolineaceae > Bellilinea. The sequence goes on along the minus strand of CAVRKN010000022.1, from coordinate 305,641 downwards.
CGTGATCCGCATACGCTCGCGGGTAAAGAAGGCTTCCACCGATTTCCAGGCATTGAGGATTGATTGCACCCATTTTGGCCGTGTATCGACTACTGTGTAAATGTCTTCAGAACGAATAAAACCATCCAGGGATTTGGCCAGTTTTAGCATTTGCGGATCGTCACTCTGATCACGGATATTCTCCAACCGTTTGATGAGAGTTGCCTTCTCGGTGGCATCCAGGTCATGGTCGAGCAATTCAGCCATGCCGTATAAAGTTCGGTACAACTCTTCACGCGGTGTGGCATCCCTCGGACGACGGATATGAATGAATACCAGTACAGTGATGATGAACAGTGTATAAACGATCGGAGCAGCCGGGGGATAGAAATAGTCGTTGGACTGGGTAATAAACTTGCCGATTTCGTCAATAAACAGCCCAAACCCGATACCGCCAGCTACAGCTGACCAGGTCAGTGCCCAATGATTGGCCAATATGAGCGGTAAAAGGGTAGCGACGAATAAAAACAACCCGCCCCATACCACGTGACCGATATGTAACGTGCTACCGCCAATCTGCGGGTATCCAGTCAACTCCAAAAAGCCGCGAGTCAATATGACCGATCCGCCGAAGGACAACAGCGTGATCAACATCAAAGTCTCTGCTTTTTCGCGACGTACAGGGGTGCGGATCGGACCCCGTGGTTTCTCTGCCATCGGCTTAGAATAGGCTGCGCAGTGCAAGCATGAAGCCGAACACGATCAATGGGATGCCAATGATGGCACCAAAAACTGTGAGAGTCAACACGACGCCGGCGATCATCAATACCAAGCCAAGAACGGCTCCCACCAGACGTCCGGTGAGTTCAAATACCTTTAATACCAGACGCCAAATTGCCCAAAACGGCCATAGCAGCAGCGGAACTTTTACTTTATCGACCATTTTCGTATCTCCATGCATATTATACGGATTTTACCCCCACGTGTTGCACTGTCGCAGCAATCAACCAAGCAAATGCACCCGTTCCGCGCGCAGGAAAGGGTCTTCGCGCTCCGAATCGGCTTCCATCACCCCCTCGACGATCAGAGGACGGTTTTCGGAAAACACCTCACGACGGGTGTAGCGATAGACAGCCGGGAATAAAACAACGTCCAGCATGCCATCGAAGTCTTCCAAAGTCAGGAAGGCCATCCATTCACCGGAAGAGGTTTTACTGCGGCGGTGACTCTGGCGAACGCCAGCTACAACCACCTTCTGACCAATCGTATCCAGTGCCTCTACTGTGCTGACGGCTTTCGTCTGCTTTAGCTGGCTGGCATACACATCCAGCGGGTGGACGTCCACACTGACTCCCAAAATTTCTTGTTGCGCCGCAGCGCGCTCCGTTAGCGGCCAATCGGCTTCTTCCAGCACGGGTTCAACATCGAACAGGGATGGCTGACCGGGACGACGGCTCCCGGTTTCAAGTTGATGAAGGAGGTTTGGGATGGCGCCCAGACCGTCCAGCCCGCCGCTGCGGATCAAATTGCGAGCCTCCACCAACCGCGGATTGACGCGCAGCAGGAAATCTTCCAGAGACTGGAAAGGCCTTTGCTGAAGGATTTTCTGGATCGTTCGGCCGGTCAAGTCGCGGACTTGATTTAAACCCAGGTAAAGCGATGATCCATGGTTGGGGTAAACCACTGTGCATTCCCGGCCAGAGAAATTGATGTGGGGTGGATGCGGCGGAAAGCCCAGGCGGCGAGCTTCCATCAGATAAACCCGTTGACTGTAATACCCGCCCCAATTCGCCAGTACAGCCGAGAGAAATTCTGCCGGGTAATGCGTTTTGCACCAGGCGGAATTCCAGGCAATTTGCGCATAGGACGCAGCATGCGCTTTGGGAAATCCGTATCCAGCAAAGGCAGCCATCATATCCCAGATTTGCTCTGCCAGATCGGGGACGATTTGATTTAACTCGCCGGCGCCGCGGATAAATTTATCTTTCAAATTTTGCATCTGTTTGCCGGGATCGAAATGGCTCATGGCCCGCCGCAGTAAGTCCGATTCGGCCAAAGTCAGTCCGGCGACGTCATGCGCGATCCGCAGCACTTGCTCCTGATACAAAATTACACCGTAAGTGTCTTCCAGCACATGGGTTAAAGAGGGGTGCAGATGGTTGACAGCTTCTTCCTGGTTGTGCCGCCGGATGAAAGCATCACGCAGACCGCCGCGCAGGGGACCAGGTCGATATAATGCCAGAGCTGCCATGATATCGTCCGGGTTGACAGCATGAATGAGCTTGAGCGTTGAGCGCATGCCCGGGCTCTCAATTTGAAAGCAGCCGATCGTTTTTCCGGTAGAAACAGTCTCACCAGTTTTTTGATCGGTGCGCGGCACCTTTTCCAGTACCTCGGTTGGGCGGGCGAAATCTGCTTTGCTCCAGGAATGAATAGCTGCTGAAACATCCGCTAAAACTGTCAGCCCACGGATGCCAAGCAGGTCAATTTTAACCAGACCAAGATACGCCAGTGATTCAAGGTCGAATTGCGAAATGATCACACCTTTGCCGCCGGAAAGCATAACCGGCACCAAATCCGTCATTTGCCCGGGTGAAATCACCAGCCCGCCCGGATGAACCGAGAGATGGCGCGGCGCCCCCAACAACCGGCTGGCCTGGGCGAAGACTTCCTGAAAACGTTGCTCAGGGTACTGGGCAGCCACAGCCGCAAAAACATTCTCTTCTTTTTCACCAGTGCCTGTCCCGCCGCGTCCGGCAAAAAATGCGTTAGGCAAGTCGTGTGACAGCTTGCGGGCGTCCGCCGGTGAAAAGCCAAGCGCCTTGGCAACATCACCGGCAGCGGAACGTGGACGGAAGCGGTTGATGGTTGCGACCATGGCGACTCGCTCCTCGCCGTAAGTTTCGAAACAATGTTGGATGATCTCATCACGGCGGCGCGAGTCAATGTCGGTGTCGATATCCGGCGGGGAGGTGCGTGCCGGGTTGAGGAAGCGCTCAAAATATAGGGATAGGCGCAATGGATCCGGACTGGTAATGCCCAGGCAGTGTGCCACCAAAGATGACGCCGCCGACCCGCGAGAGGAGAATAAAATGCCCTGTTTACGAGCAAATGTCAGCAGTTCTTCCATAATGAGAAAAATCGGATCGTAACCCAGACCTTCGATGACGTTAAGTTCATATTCCAGCCGTTGTTCAATCGGTGGGGAAATCTTCTTATAGAGTTTCCGAGCACCGTGGTAGGCTTTTTCCCTCAGTGCCTGGGATGGAGTCTGACCGGCTGGCAGCGGGATTTTTGGGAAACGCACCTGGCCAAATGGCATCTGGAATTGGCAGCGTTGACTGATTTCAAAGGTATTTTGATCTGCCTGCGGATAACGGACAACCGAGGGTTCAAGGGATATTAGTTCAGGAAAATCTGTATTTTTCGTATAGCCATGTTCTTCGGCCATTTTTTGAACGGGCAGGTTGCTGCGAATGGCGCACAGTGTGCGATGCAAAACGTCTTCGGTCCTGTCCAGGTAAAACACTTCAGGCGAGAGAACCAAAGGCAGGGCGCATTGACCAGCCAGGTTAGCGAAATATTCTTCCTCAGCTTGCAGGTGACGGGTGCCGGTAATGCGAGCGAAGACTTGCTTTGGAAACAGTTGAACCAGCTCCAACAGGGCTTCCTTTGCCAGAGTAGTCTGCCCGCTGCGCAACAGGAGATTGGCGATTCCACGGCTGCCTCCTATGAGGATGACCAGCCCATCCGCATTCCGGGCAATTTCGCCCAGCGTTAAAGCTCGGCCATCTTCCAGGTTTGCCAGACTACTCAAGCGGCATAAGCTTGCCCAGCCAGCCTCATTTTCGGCGAGCAAGGTAAATCGGCTGATTGGTTGAGTAGTAGGAGCATCCGGTTTCGGTTGGACATCTACCTCCAGACCGAAAATTGATCGAATGCCTGCTTTTCGGCACGCCAGAGCAAATTCAACCGCCCCGGTGAGCATATTGTGATCGGTTAAAGCGAGCTCGGTCAAACCACTCTCCGCAGCATGAGCGGCCAGGGCGGCTGGTGAGTTCACACCTTCCAGCAATGAATAATAGGAATGGACGCAATAGAGTGGAGTCAATGGTTAACAAAATCCTTAAAATGATTGTAACCGCATCGATAGGTAGGTAAAATACTTTGTACTCATTCCCCAATAAGATCCGAGGAACAAATGGATACTATCGAGATCGATCACTCCGAGGAGCCTATTCGGCTATTCCAATCCGATTTCCTTGAGTTTTTTTCCCATATCCACCCAGCGGTGGTCGTGATTATTTGGCTGCCGATCTGCATTTATGCCCTGGTACGCGGCTTCATTGATTGGCCAAGTAAAAACCTTATGGGATTTATTCTAGTAGCATTCTTGTTTGGTTTGTTTTTATGGACTCTGGCAGAGTATTTGCTGCACCGTTTTGTATTTCACTATCACCCTAAAACCGAGACCCAGAAAAAAATATTTTTCCTGTTCCACGGGGTCCACCACGCTCAACCACAATGCAAGACCCGCCTGGTGATGCCGCCGGTAGTCAGTATTCCACTGGCACTGGTGTTTTATGGATTATTCCACCTGATTTTTGGTGTGATCCTGGGTGGCAGCTACTGGGTCGGACCGTTATTTTCCAGTTTCATTCTCGGCTACCTGGTCTATGACCTGACACATTATGCCACCCATCATTTTCCGATGCGCAAAGGCATCTGGAAGTGGCTCAAACGGCATCATATGCGCCACCATTACAAAAGCCCGGATCAGCGCTTCGGCGTCTCGTCGCCATTGTGGGATTATGTGTTCAAAACTCAGGGCGAATAAACTTTCTGGTTCAAGAACGATATTCCGCCAGCCCCAAGCTGGCGGTTTTATTGTCAAGACGTGCAACGTTGTCTGATATTGTCCGTATATGGTTATATTGAAACAGCGACTTTTGAGTTAAGGAAAAAATCATGAATCCGAATAAAAGTCTTTTCGAACAGTTTTTTGGGGTCATTGCCCACGGGCAGACCTGGCTTAACTTTCTTTACCTGTTCCTGGCGTTTCCGCTTGGATTGATCTATTTCATCTATTTGACCGTGGGAATTTCGGTCGGGGTTGGGACCCTCATCATCTGGATCGGCATCCTGATTCTGGCAGTGGTGATTGCCGGCTGGTGGCTGATGGCAGGTTTTGAACGCGTAATGGCAATGAATCTCCTAAAAGTAGACATCCCGCCGATGTCTACCGAAAAGACCGAAAAAGCTGGTACCTCGCTGGAAAAGCTGGGAGCTTATCTGTCGAATCCGGTGACCTGGAAAGGTCTGGTTTACCTTCTGGTTAAATTCCCGCTTGGCACCCTGTCATTCGTGGTACTGGTCACCTTAACCGCCACAACGGTGGCATTTATTGCAGCGCCAATCATTTTCCCGTTTTTCCCCATGGTTGTCGATATGTGGAATAACACCTCCATTGTCATCGACACCCTGGCTGAGTCCGCGATCCTGTTCGTGATCGGTTTGGTGCTGTTGTTTGTTTCGCTGCACATTTTCAACGGATTAGCGTGGGTATCTGGCCAATTCGCCAAGCTTATGCTCGGCAACCCGCGTTCCACCACACAGCATGCCCCTGTCACAGTTGTAACGCCAGTAGCCCCGGTAGCCCCTTACGAGCCAGCCATGCCGGCAGAGCCTGCCGTCCCGGTTGAACCAGAAATGCCACAACCTGCAGCCGATGCTCCAGCAGCGCCGCTGGAATAACATGGATATCCTTTAAAATATAAACGGGACCGCGAGGTCCCGTTTGAGTTTATATACAGGCAAAACCTAGGGTTTGGCCATTCCCTGACGCGCCACAGCTTCAGCGGCGGCTTTGATGGCTTCCGGATCGCCCAGATAGCGGCGGGAAAGTACATTGAATTTGTCATCCAGGGCATAGGCCAACGGTACGCCGGTCGGGATGTTGAGTTCGATGATATCGTTATCTGAAATCTTGTCGAGGAATTTGACCATGGCACGCAGGCTGTTGCCGTGGGCAACTACCAGAATTTTTTCACCGGCCAAAAGACGCGGTGCAATGGATTGTTCCCAGAAAGGCATTACCCGTGCCAGTGTGATCTTCAAAGACTCGGTGGCGGGTAGGAGTGCCTGATCCACTTTAGCGTAACGGCGATCGAAGCGGGGATGACGGGGATCGTCCAATGACAGAGCTGGGGGCGGGGTGTCGAAACTGCGCCGCCAGATATGCACCTGTTCATTACCGAATTTCTGGGCAGTTTCAGCCTTATTCAACCCCTGCAGGTCACCGTAGTGCCGTTCGTTGAGCTGCCAGGCGCGTTCAACCGGCAGCCACATGGCATCCATGGCGTCCATGGCAATCCAAAGGGTGCGAATGGCGCGTTTGAGCACCGAGGTGAAAACATAATCGAACTCATATTTTTCCTGCAACATGAGCAAGCCTGCCTGGTGAGCTTCTTCTCGGCCGGTGTCGGTTAAATCGACGTCGGTCCAGCCGGTGAATCGGTTTTCCAGGTTCCAGGTAGATTGTCCGTGGCGGACCAGGACTAAGTTTTCATTCATTGGATGTTCCTCCCAATCTAGCGGGTAATAACCAGAATAATTTGCTGATTATACCCGAGATTGGTCTTTGTGACAGGTGGCACAAACAAAATCACTGGTCTATTGGGCGGGTCCCGCGAGCGCGAAGCATCTCGAGTTGACGGTTACGCAGTAAGCGGAAGGTAAGATAAAGAAGCAAAATAAAAGCCGCCGCTGCCGCAGCTGTCCCAACGGATTCAATTTGATCCGGACGCAGCCGAATCCCGATCAATGCCCAGATCAAAACGACCGGGTAAGTAAATGCATTGCGCCGGTTTATCATCAGCATCCCAAGAATGGCGGTCACGCCAATCATGATGATCGCCCAAACCTGGGGAACCAGGCCAAAACCATTCCAGCCACTGTCATATAAGGCTGCGCTGACATTGGCGATGGTTGCCACGGAAATCCAGCCGAGGTAGAGTGAAAATGGAAAATCAACCAGTGTTTGCTCCAGCGGTGAGATTCGGCCGTGGAGCCCGATCTCAAGCCGGGTGTATATGACGATTAAACTAGCTAACAGCCCCACCATGATCAGAACGGAGAGCCACAGGTAGCCCCAATGCCAGGCAAATAACCAGGCTGCATTCAAAATATTGGACAGTGCGAACCAGCCGCCGATGCGGTTGATGCGCACGTTGTCCATCTGACCGGGCAGCGCCTGAAATACGGTAAATCCGATTAGAGCCAGGTAGATCAAGCCCCAAATCGAGAATACGTAGCCGGCGGGCGTGAAAAGTACCGGGTATAACGCAGAAATTTCGCCTGTGTTTTTACCGTTTAACGGCAGCGCATTCGCCAGGGCATTCACTACCAACATGACTGCAAAGGTCAAGGCATTGATCAATCGCCATTTGGACATTGGGCACCCCTTTGGAAATGAGATAGCCTTATTGTAACGAATAAAGCAAATCGCCAGGCAATAATATAAATCATTGGAAATGAAAAAGCTAATTCGCGGGCAGGTATAATTTCCTCAGGCGTTCGTTAACCCAGGGAATGAGGGAATCATGTTCGTATTTTTATCAAAATTCTTACCGCAGTTGGTTTACCCATTGGGGTTAGCCTGCATCTTGATTGTCATCGTTCTGATCTTTCCTAAAAAACATTCGCTGCGAACGTGGATGTTGGCGGGTGCCTTATTCCTTCTCGTCGTCGGTGGAAACCGCTGGGTATCTACCAGCCTGGCACGCTCGCTGGAGGTAAAAGTTCCGGCACCTCAGACCATCCCAAGCGCTGAGGTGATTGTGGTTTTAGGCGGAGGGACTGAATCATTTGGTGCGCCACGGGCTTCGGTTGAATTGAATGGCGCTGGCGATCGGGTATTGTATGCAGCCAGGCTGTACCGCGAAGGAATTGCTCCGCGCCTGTTGTTGAGCGGCGGCAATATCACCTGGCTAGGCAGCCGTCCCAGTACGCCGGCTGAGGAAATGAAAGAACTGCTGATCTTTCTGGACGTGCCGGAACAAGCATTGTGGTTGCAACCCGATTCGCAAAATACGTACGAAGATGCCTTGTTCTCAGCCAAGTTGCTCAAAGGCGAGGGCATCAACCGGATTGTATTGGTAACCTCGGCTATGCACATGCCGCGCTCTAAGGCATTATTCGAGAAGCAGGGCATTGAAGTGATTCCCGCTCCGGCGGATTACAGCGTGCCAGATTATGTCTGGCAAGACCTGTGGCATGGCGATTTTCTGTCGCAGGTAATCAACCTGGTGCCCAATGTCGGGTCGCTATCGCAGACCACCAGCAGCCTGAAGGAGTATTTTGGGTTGTGGATGTACCGCTTGCGCGGCTGGCTCTAGGAGCGAATGCCGAGTCTACGCATGGCTGCCAGGGTTTGACCCGGATCATCGCTTAGAATCGCGTCAAAGCCCATCCGGTGATACCACTTCAAGCGCGAATCTGGGGTTGGGTCGAGCGGGCAGGTCGCCTGACCATAGCTGTGGGCTAGTCGGGCGTAAAAGGGGTTAATCAACAGCGCCGGCCAAAATGAGCCGTTCAACTGCACGCCTTTAATCGGAAACGGGTTGGACATGGAAATTTTCCCGATAGGCAAGTCGGGAGCTTCGCGCTGCACCGCCTGAAGATAATCGAGATGGAAAGACAGCAGCACGGTACGGTCAAATACACCGGCTGTCCGCAGTTGTTCCGCTAACTGCCTCCCAACAGCTGGCTCAAGGAAGCGGCTGGTCTTGAGTTCCAAAGCCAGAGCCACACCGTCTGGCAGGATGGCGCAAACTTCCTCTAGGGTTGGAATTCGTTCTGTTACAAACTCGGCCCGACCGCAGGAGGCGGATAGCGCCTTAAGTTCCTTCAAGGTCAGGCTGCTGACCGCACCACTGCCATCAGTGGTGCGATCCACCATGGCGTCATGAATGCAGACCAAAATGCCGTCGGCAGAAAGGTGCAGGTCGGTTTCCAGAATGTCAGCGCCATCCTTAATCGCCCAGCGGAAGGCTGCCAGGGTGTTTTCCGGGCAGTGAACCCGGTTGCCGCGATGCGCCATCAAATAGGGTTTTTCCCGTCCGGGTAGTTCCAGGGCTCGGTTTGGCATGGGATTCCTGCTCCTTTTGTGATTGGAATAAAGAGAAATAGATCCGATAGGAGGCGTTTACCTGTCATGAGAATGTAGCGAACCCACAGTTAACATTTTATACCCAACAGAATGCGTCGCCATCATTCCGGCCTGATCATGCTATACTACCGTCCGTTCTTACAGGCTTGCCATGCATGCGACTGCTCCGACAACAATCCCAACCCTTTCCTACCGGACGATTATCAAAACCTGGTGGCCGCTGGCATTTAGCTGGATTCTAATGAGCGCGGAACTGCCGGCATTGAGCGCTGTCATGGCGCGCCTGGCAAACCCGGAAATCAATCTGGCAGCCTACAGCGGGGTGATTTGGCCCGTGGCTTTGATCATCGAAGCACCGATCATTATGCTGCTGGCGGCATCGACGGCGCTTAGTAAAGATTGGGCTTCCTACCAGAAGATCAACAAATTTATGCTTATTTCCGGGGCGACCTTAACCGCTCTGCATGCCCTGGTCACTTTTACCCCTCTATACTACTCAGTCGTCACCAACATCATGAGCGTACCCGAAGCCATTATTGAACCCGGGCGGGTCGGGCTGGCGATCATGCTGCCGTGGACCTGGGCGATCGCCTACCGCCGCTTCAACCAGGGGGTCTTGATCCGTTTTGGTCATTCGAGTGCAGTTGGCACTGGGACGATGCTGCGCCTGGCGGTAGCCGGCGTGGTACTGCTTTTAGGTTATTGGTACAAGGGATTCGCCGGTGTGGTCGTGGGCGCAACTGCGCAAGCTCTGGCAGTAATCGCTGAGGCAATTTACACCGCTGTGAAGGTTCGGCCAATAATCCGATATCAGCTTAAACCAGCTCCTCCTGTTGAAATCCTGACCTGGAAGAAGTTTTTCGCCTTCTACACGCCGCTGGCACTGACCTCGATCATCACCTTGATGTGGCAGCCACTCGGGTCAGCTGCCATGAGCCGTATGCCTCGACCGATTGAATCATTGGCGACCTGGCCAGCGCTGGCCGGGCTGGTGGCGATCTTACGTTCAACGGGTTACGCCTTCAACGAGGTCGTCGTATCTTTGCTCGACAAGCCTGGGTCATTGCAACCGCTTAGGAAAGCCACCCGTTTTATGATTGGCAGCATCGGTTTGATACACCTGCTGTTACTGGTCACCCCTTTGGCAGCTTTTTGGTTTTTTAATATCGGCGCGCTTGAACCCAGTCTGGCAAAATTGGGTTGGCAATCCTTCTGGCTGGCGCTGCCACTTTCAGCTCTGACGGTGCTGCAAAGCTGGTTTCAGGGAGCGATTCTGGTCAGCCACAAGACTCGGGCGGTGTCTGAATCCGTGACAATCATGTTGATCACTTTGCTGACCATATATGGAATTGGTGTGCGGCTGCAGACGTTGCCAGGGTTGTACTTTGCCATTGGCGGCTTGATGATCGCCAATATTGCCCAGATGACCTGGCTGTGGTGGCGCAGCCGGTCTGTTATGCGAATGCTCGCTGAACGTGATCTGAAATCAACTCCGGTCGTTCAAGCGGTTATTAATTAGTCCTTTTTGGCTGCCAGCAGCGTTTGCTTGTCGAGCGGGTGTAACCAGGCGATCTCCAGGGCGTTCGCCTGCGCCTGAGAAATTTGACGATTGGTCAAGCCGGCTGCCGGAGCAGCCACCTCATATTCATGCTTCAATGAGATGGCGCTGATGCCCGGGTCGTCGGTGTTGATGGTTGCCAACAGCCCGGTTTCCAGCATGCGTCGCAATGGATGATCAACAAAAGTCGGAACGGTCGAGGTTTGCACATTGCTGGTGAGGTTGGCCTCGATGCCAATATGGCGTTCGAGCAATAAATCCACAACCGCCGGGTCCTCGAATAAGCGCACTGCGTGCCCAATTCGTTCTGCGCCCAATTGCTCGACGGCAGTGCGGATGCTGCTCGGGCCGTCCGATTCGCCGGCATGCACGGTGATGTGCAATCCGGCGTCGCGCGCTCGCTTGAAATGGGTAGCAAAAAGTTCCGCTGGGAAATTGGCTTCATCACCTGCCAGATCAAGGCCGACCAGATGATCGCTGAATGTCAGGATGGATTCCAATTCCTTCGTCGCAGTATCAGCGCCAAACGTGCGCGATAAGATACCAATTAATTGCACCGGGACGCTAAAGTCGCGGACCCCGGACTCAACCCCATCCACCACAGCTTCCACCACGCCGGCTGGATTCAGCCCATGACTTTCCGCCATAAACCAGGGGCTGAAGCGCAGTTCGGCGTAATCTATCCCTTCCCGTAGCAGATCTTGTACATTTTCGTAAGCCACGCGCCGGCAGGCGTCATAATCCACCAAAATAGCCGTCAGCCATTTGAACTTTTCAAGAAATGCCATGACGCCCGGTTGCGGTTCGGTTACCTGAACGTAGGGGCGCAGTTCCTCAACCTCCCAGGCTGGCAGAGGGATATTGTGCTGCCGTCCCAGGTCGATGACGGTTTCCAGACGGATGGCGCCATCGAGGTGGCGATGGAGGTCAATCAGCGGCAGGTGTGGGTTCATTCAGCCGGGATCCTGTTCAAGCGTCCTGGAGATATTTTTTGAACCAGCGAGCAATGTGATTGAGACGAATGATGCGCCGATCGGTGCGTCCGGTGCGTGAAAGACCGTGGAATTCTTCGGGAAAGCGCACGAACTCAGTATCAACACCCAGACGTTTCAGCGCCACGAACACCTGCTCACTCTGTTCGATCGGGCAGCGCAAGTCCATCTCATTATGCAGAACCAGAGTTGGCGTTGTTGCATTGCCGATGTAGGCGATGGGCGAGCGCTCCCAATAATATTGCAGATCTTCGAACGGAGGTTTATCGTTGAGTTCCTGTTGGAAAGCCCAGTTGAAATCACTCGAGCCCCACATGGAAACAAAGTTGGATACACAGCGTTGCGAAGCCGCGGCTTTGAAGCGTTGGGTGTGCCCAATGATCCAAACCGTCATGTATCCGCCGTAACTCCCGCCGGTCACCCCCATACGTTTTGCGTCAATGTAGGGTAGCTTGGCAGCATAATCTGCCCAGGCCATCAGATCCGCGTAATCGACTTTTCCCCAGTTATGGGCAATTGCACCGGCATGTTTTTCACCATAACCACGTCCACCGCGCGGATTGCAGAAATACACGACGAAGCCTTGCGCCGCCAAATAGTAGAACTCATGCATAAACAGGAAGCCGTATTGAGTGAGCGGACCGCCATGAATTTCCATTATCGACGGATATTTTTTGGTCGGATCAAAGTGCGGTGGTTTAAGGATCCACCCTTGCAACTTATTGCCATCCCCACCAGTGAACCAGATTTCTTCCATTGTTCCAAGGTCGACCTTGTCCAGCCATTCGCGGTTGAGGCGGGTCAGTTGGCGGGGTGTGCCAGGTTTGCCATTCGTAATATCCACCACGAAGATTTGGGCCGGGTCGTCCATGGTGCCAAATTTGTAAGCCATTTTGGACTGGTTCGCGTCAAATGACCAACCACTTAGCACTCCCTGCGGTGCCAGCCATGGGCTAACCTTTTTTGATTTGACGTCGACCTGGTAAAACAACGATGAGCCGTGTAACTGAACCGGGAAAAATAGGGTCATGCCATCCTTTGACCAAACGACCTGGCGGGTCTCCGCCTGCCCAATGTCGTTGATCGTCCAGGCGCTGGCATGTGTATCTGTGGCGCCAGTCAAATTGACTGCTGGGCTCGAGCCATCCACCGGTACGACCCAGACACAAGCATTCCGCCAGCCTTCGCCGATGCCTTCCTGTCCGTAGTAGGCAATCCATTTGCCGTCAGGGGAGAAAACTGGCGCGCCTTTTGCACCAAGGGGTGTTTCGACCTTCTTCGCTTCGCCGCCGGCAAAGGGCATGATGAACAGGTCATCGTAATCCGGGTTGGCGTCCGGGTCCGCTTTGACGTTGGAGACGTAGACGACCCATTTACCATCCGCTGAAATATCGGTGCTGTATTGGTCGAATACGGGATGGTCGGTAAGCTGTTTGGCTTTTCCAGTTTTGGCATCCACCGACCACAAATGAGAACGTTCCAGCGGTAGGTAGCCATAACCGTCCAATTTATAAAATAAACGGTCATAATGGCGGGCGGGGGTACTTATTTTTTTTAGATCCGGATTTTTCTCGCGAGCCAGGACATCCGCATCGGTCTTTCGAACCGTGCAGAGGAAATTTTTGCCGTCCGGTGTCCATTTGAAATCATCGATCTCACCCTCGATTTTGGTCAACGGACGAGCTTCGCCACCAGCGGTGTCGATGAGATAAATTTGAGCCGGTTTTTCCGCATCGCCGCGATTCGAGATAAAGGCGATCTGTTTGCCATCCGGTGACCACAGTGGGCTGCCATCGGACTGGTCGCCGAAGGTATATTGCCGTGCTTGACTGCCCGGTGCAGTTCCCACCAGCCACAGGTTGGTGTATTTCTTCTCGGTTTTTGGATCCACCCGCTGCACCGAATAAATGACGAATTGCCCGGTTGGGTCGATGCGGGGTGAAGAAAGGACTTGAAATTTATATAAATCTTCTGCAGTGATGTTTCTTTTCTGTGGTGCTGCCATGGATCCTCCGTTGTGAAAAAACGAATCAGAAATGATTACAGTGTTAAAAAGCAGCGCTTTATTTGCGCGGGTTGAAGAAATTGTTAATCCAGGCTGAGATTCCCCCAGCTGGTTGTTGCCCGATGACCCGGCCATTTTGCCCATTGATGGCAATATCGAATTTATCGTCCTGGAAGGTATAACAGGTGAGCCAAAGAGGCAATAGGATGAGCTGGTATGAATCAACCGCCATCGATGCGGGGTTAACCCTCAAATTGGTGATTCGGCTGTCATATTGGTGCGCAATACGCTCTTTCTCATTTTCCAGCACCAGCTGACGGGCATTTAGTGAGGCATCACCCACCGCGATTTGGTAGGTTTCCGCCATCCAATCCGACAGGTAATGTGGATTGAACGGCACAAGCTCGGTTAAATCATAAGTTGGGAGCAGCGTGGTTGAAACTTCCGGTACATGCCGGGTGGCAAATACCAGAATGTCTGGGCGGTTCAGGATTTTTGAATCATGAAGAGGGGTCCAGACCTGGTTTTTCTGAATGCTGCAGGCCCAGGTGAGCTGTCCGCCGACCTCAAATTTCCACACTGGGACGTAGATCCCGGTTGGGAATTCGATGGGGGGCGGCTCATCGAAACCTTCGTCTGTAAACCAGGTCGTCAGGAACTCGCGAGCCTGTTTCAGTGGAATCTTGAATGGAATCAACTGGGCTGGTTGAATGGTTACTCTATCCGCTACCGTTGTCGTCGCATAGCTCGAACCGCAGTATGGGCAATTGGTGCTGATGACCTGGGCTGGCATTTGAAATTCCGCCCCGCAACCCTGGCAAACCATTATCCTGGCCCCTTCAGGAATTTGATGTCCCACCGAGGTGGCCATGGCAGTCGTGAAATTGGCTTCAGATTGCTGCGTGATCCGATTTTTCAAGCCACCAACCGGCCGGTGGGATCCGCAGTTCTCACACACCAATTCTTTCCCATCCGCCGAGTACACCATGCGGGCTCCACAAGCGGCACACGAGAACCGTTGTATCGGTGTACGACCGGGAGTTGCTGGCTGCCGAGGAAGCGGTTTATCCGGGTTGATGATTTCAGCCGGGTTCAAGTCACCACTCAAAGCAGCCATTTTTCGACGAGCTCGCGAGTCTCCCGGGTTTCGAGCCAGCAACTCATCCAGGTAGTCGCGTTGTTCGGTTGGATTTTCGCTTAAATCGGCCAACCAATGCCAGGCTTCGGCCTGTTCATCCGGAGTTGGATCCAATCGAAGCAGACGGGTAAAATACCGAATGGCTTCTGATTTTTCTCCTGCTTTGGCAGCTGCCGTGCCGCGCACCAGCAGGTCGTGAGTCATTACAGACATGCGATCCCCGTTGTGGTCTGGATGATCAATCTGAATAGATTATAGACCCCTTTATGATTGGTCAGGCTGCAAAATATAGCGGTCGAAAAACGAATCGAGGCGCAATTGAAAAATTTGGGCTGTCTCGGCGGTGAGCAGGCTGGTCAGGACCTCCCGGTCGGGCTCATATGGTTGCAGCAAGCGCTTGGCATACTTGCGGTACAGAATATTGCCTCGTTCAGCGCCATAATATTCCAACATCGCGCTGTAATGGGTGGATAACAGCTGGCGGACTGCCGCTGGAGAAATTTGATCCCGCTCTAACCCCGCGAAAATCCACGGATTTTCGAGTGCAGCCCGTCCAACCATCACTGCATCGCAGCCGGTTAATCGCAGCACATGATTCACATCGGCGACCGAGTTGATGTCCCCATTGGCGATAACCGGAATGGATAAGGCCCGCTTAATTTCCGCAATCGGGTCCCAGCGCGCAGAGCCGGTATAGCCTTGCACCCGCGTGCGTCCGTGGACGGCTACCAGGCTGCCGCCGTTATCCTGGATGGTTTTAGCCACCTCGAGATAATTTAGCGAGGAATCGTCCCAGCCCAGACGGATTTTCCCTGTCACCGGCAGCGGCAACGCCCGGGTCAACGCCGAAAATATTGCACCGATTTTGAGCGGTTCCCGCAGCAAAGCAGCTCCAGCCCCGCGGTTGGTGACACATTTGGCCGAACACCCCAGATTGACGTCGATGATATCCGGGCGGTAGGGTAGTAGACGAAGGGCAGCTTCCACGATTCGTAATGGATCGTCGTCGAAGATTTGGAATGCCACCGGGCGCTCGAATTCAGCGTACTGCAGCCGGCGCTCCAAGTCTGGGTGACCGTTGATGATGTCAATTGCGTTGATAAATTCGGTATAGGAGATGGCTGAACCCAGCTGCCTTGCCAGGCTGCGGAAGGGCAAGTCAGAGACGCCATCCATCGGTGCCAAAATAGTGCGACCATGGATGGGAATCTCGCGTATTTTGAAGCTGGGTTCAAGCAGTAAGATTTCAGACATTGGTCAAAATCCTACCACAAAACTACTGAAGATAAAATTTGCGGCCGTGAATTGACGGCTATAATGGGGTGAAATTACCCGGCGAGGGACGGAAATTTGTGGAGGGGTTCCATGGCCTATACCATTTCGGCAGAATGTACGGGGTGTGCCCACTGTACCCAGTGGTGTCCGACCGGGGCAATTGTTGGGCGGAGAAAGGTGCGCTTCTCGATCGATGGCAGTCGCTGCGTTGAATGCGGCGCCTGCGGCCGAATTTGTACTTTTGGGGCGGTTATCACTCCAACTGGAGAAATGGCAATCCGGATTCGGCTGACAGAATGGCCAAAACCTGAATGGAATTACGCCATTTGCAATCGGTGCGAAGATTGTATCAAGGCCTGTCCAGACTCGATGCGTGCAGTTGGCAGGTCGGGATGAGCCCGAGAAGGCATTGGAAGCTGGTTTTCCGTTCCTGGCGCGGGTAAAACTGTGTATCGGCTGCGGTTTTTGTTCGCGCGACTGTGCCCTCCAGGCAATATCGCTTACAACCGCAAATTTGAGCCTGGGACAGTAGTGGTACAATCGGCCTGCAGAAAACTCCCGTGAGAGAAGCGAATGGCAGAATCAGACATCTCCTATTTCGAATTTTTAAAAAACTTTATTGATATCCGGCGCATGGCTTTCAGCACGCGCGGAACACGTCTGGTAATCATGCAAAATGACGAAGGTGTGCTGATCCGCCAGTCCGAGCGGCCGGGTAAAGCCATGACGGAGCGTGGTGGCGTTCAAATTAAAACACCGCTGTTGGAAGGGCTGTCATTCACAGATGGAAACGGTAAACCGCTGGATGTCGCGGTCACGACCTACCCCCACCGCTTGGATTTTGGCACTCCGGTGGGTGCATATTTATTGACCTTCGACGACCCAGAGACAATCCTGATGAAATTGCCGGACCAGGCGTGCGGGGTGCGTTTTCGGATTAACATGCGCTCTGGCAGCGCGGACCGGCGCGGCGGTACATTCTCAAACGCACCGGATGAACGATTGCGCATAGCCTATACCACCAACCGAAAAATCACGCAAAATCAGGCGGAACAACAAGCTGACGGCAGCTGGCAGATCAGCATCACGATGGCTGAGGGCAAGAACGGCGCTCTCATTTTTAACTTTACGCCGCGCCTTGGCTTGAACCGTTATATTCCCAACATCAGCAATTCTTTTTACCGGGCTACCCAAAGCTGGATCGATTGGTTCGAACGTCTGCCAAAAGTGCAGGAAGAGTTCCGCGTACCGTATTATTATGCCTGGTGGGTGATGCGTTCCGGCCTGCTGGGGACGCGCTATTTCCTCTCGCGCGAAGCTGAAGCTTCGTCAAAAATGCATTCCACCAGCATCTGGCAGTGGGATGCTTACTTCCACGCGTTGGCGTTCCGTCACATCGATCGCAAACTGGCTCATGATCAACTGCGCATCCTGCTGGATCACCAGCAACCCAATGGCATGCTGCCGGATGCGGTCCACGATGACGGTATTATCACAACCCGGGATACTGCGGTGGAAATGGACGTTGCCAGACCACCCTTGTTGGCCTGGATTGCCTGGAAATTGTTCGAGGTCGATTCGGACCTCGAATTCATGAGCGAAATTTACGAGCCGCTGGTGCGCTGGACCGAATGGTGGCAAACCTATAACGATTTGGACGGCGATGGTCTGGTGGAAGTGCTGTCCTCACCTTCAGCAGAAATGGACTCAGATCTGGCAGCCGGCACCAGCCAAAGTCTGGTTTCACCGGACTTGAACACTTATCTCTACCTGCAGATCGAATCTCTTGGAAAAATTGCGGCTGTTCTTGGTGAAAAAAGCGCTGCAGAAACCTGGCAGAAACGTGCTGACCGGCTATTGGAAACCATGCAGAAAGCCCTGTGGGACAACCAGGCGGGTTTATTTTGGGCGCACCAACAAGGGCGTCCTATTTGCGTTCCCACTCCTTACAGCCTCTTCCCATTGCTCACCGGTAAATTGGAACCGCAGGTGACCAAGCAATTGGTGGCACACTTTACCAACCCGGAAGGGTTCTGGAACAACTATCCGCTGCCATCGGTTACGCTGGATGACCCGGAATTGGAAAATGAAGGTTTGTGGCGCGGACCCAGCTGGGTGAGCATCAATTATCTGCTGATGGAAGGTTTGGACCGCTCCGGTTACCGTCACCTGGCGGATGAATTGTGTTGCCATACTCTGAGTCAGTTGATGGAGAGTATGCCGGGCACGAATGGAAGCCATGGACCTACCCGCAGCGCACCCATTTACGGCTGGTCAGCGGCATTGTTCATTGAGCTGGCAGTACGAGCTTCTCACCAGGAGTGGGACTCGGCTGCAGACTAGTAATTCCCATCCGTAAACATATCGACTGATTAGGGTGACGGGTTTTCACGCAGATCCTGATAACCCGCGTCCAGCATCCATTGACACAGGATAGGTCCGCCATAGCGGTCGATAGTTGCCATGCCATTCACCAGCGGCAGGCCTGATAAGCCGCGAAAGTAACCAGAGTCACCGGTGAGTTGGGCTTCGGCAGGTTCGGACAGATCGCGGTCACCGATGGCGATGGCATGGATATGAATGCCGGACCCTGGAAAAACTTCGTCCACTTCCCGCAGCCAGGCAGCAAAACCAGAAACCCGCAGCGCCTGCAGCAGGACGGGGATGTCGTCATATAAGACGGTCCAGGTGCCCGGACGCATGACGGACAGGTCCACTGCGCCACCACCGAGGTGGGTGCCAAAACTGGCAGCACCGTTGTCATGGAATGAACCCTGAGTGATGGCTGAACCGGTCAAATCGATTTCGCCACCGTACAGGGATTGGGCATATTCCAGCATATCGATGGTGCGCTGGTTCAACAGGTAACCGTCTATGGTGACCAATTCATAATCCTCAGGCGGTTTGCGACAACCAAGCGGTTCAGGCGTGGGGGTGATGGTCGGTGTCTGACTTGGTTCAGGCAGGGTGGGGGTCACCGTGTGGGTACTGGTAGCGGTAGCTGGCATGCGGAGTGGCGGACTGCGGTAGGCAGCGAGGGTGCTTTTTTCCAACGTACGTACCGCTGCGGGAGTCACCGATGCACAACCGGCTAAACTCAGCAGAATGGTAAACGCCAACAAGGCAACCGTAATCGTCAGCCAGCGAAAATAATTTTTGGGATACATGAGGTTATTCCGCGCCGGTTTACTCCGTAAAGTTGGGTATAATAACCCGGATTGTATAGTTGTATGCATAAAACTATACAGTCGTAGATATTTCCTGATCCATCTATTTTACCCCGGTGGAGAATCCGGTTGGATACTATCCTCTCTGGCATTACCCAGGGGTTAAGGCTGTTCTTCAGCGGCGACCCGGAATTATGGAAAATAATTGGCGTTTCCGCACAGGTGAGCGGGATTGCGCTGCTCATCAGTGCTGCACTGGGTATTCCATTGGGGGCGTTGTTAGGGTTAACCCGTTTTCCGGGGCGGCGTATGCTCCAAGCATTGATCTATACCGGCATGGGATTGCCGCCGGTGGTCGTTGGCCTGGCAGTGTATCTCATGCTCTCGAATAATGGGCTGCTTGGACCGCTGCAACAAACCTGGATTCCGAAGCTGTTCACGGTCGAAGCCATGGTCGTGGCTCAGGTGATTATCGCCACGCCGCTGATTATTGGCTATACCATGTCGGCTGTGGGCGAGGTCAGCCCGAATTTGCGGCTTCAGGTGCGCTCGCTGGGCGCTACGCGGGTGCAGGTGCTGGGTGTGACGCTGCGTGAAGCCCGCCGTGGTGTGCTGGTGGCGTTGATCGGCGGTCTCGGCAGCATTATCTCGGAAGTCGGCGCAGTCATGATGGTCGGAGGCAACATCGACGGCGCCACTCGCGTCATGACCACTGCCATCCTGCTGGAGACCCGGCGCGGAAATTTTGAACTGGCGATTGGGCTGGGGATCATCCTGCTTGGCTTGGCTTTCTTCATCAATCTATCGGCGGCGCAGCTGCAGGGGAAAGGGCACTGATGGCGCCGGTCTATGAACTCTCCCGCGTGACCCGACTGTATAACAGCCGCCTGGTGGTGAATATCGAGTCGCTCGAGGTCCAACCTGGCGAAATATTGGCAATTGTTGGCCCCAGTGGAGCCGGCAAGTCCACCCTACTGCGCTTGCTGAATTTCCTCGAGGCGCCGGATGGCGGCACGGTGCGTTTTCACCAGCAAGCCGTGGATTATTTCCATGTTCCCCTTTCAATGAAACGTTCTGTCACCACCGTATTTCAAAACCCGGCATTGCTCTCCGGCAATGTTTCCGCCAACCTGCAATTTGGTTTACGTCTCCGAGGATTACGAGACGGGCGTAATGCCGTTGATGAGATGCTGAAACGCCTGGGGCTTGCCCAACTTAAGCATTCGTCGGCGCAAACCCTATCCGGCGGAGAAGCGCAGCGGGTTGCCCTGGCGCGGGCATTGATTCTCAACCCACAGGTTCTGTTGTTGGACGAACCGACAGCCAATTTGGACCCCTACAATGTCGAATTGATCGAAGCCGTCATCCGTGAACTTAATCAGGCACACCAGGTGACCATGGTGCTGGTGACGCATAACGTGTTTCAAGCCCGCCGTCTGGCTGACCGTGTGGCACTCATGCTAAATGGCGAAATTGTCGAAATTACCGATACCCAGACCTTTTTTGAGAATCCCAGCGATTCCAGGACGCGGGCTTTTGCCCGCGGCGAAATGGTCTGGTAGGACACCCCAACACAGCCCTTGAGGAGTAATGATGAAGAAGAATTTTAACAGGACGTTAATTTGTGGAATCTTATTAGGTATCACGCTATTAACAGCCTGTTCACCGGCTGTTGCCACCCCCACGGTAATGGATGTGCCGACCGTGGAATCACCCACCGCAACACCGGAACCGATCGCACCTCCCGTGGTTGAACCCACCACTCCCGGATTGGCAGTCCGGACAATGATTCTGGCGACCACAACCAGTACGGACGATTCGGGATTGCTGGATTTCATCCTGCCAGATTTTGAAGCCCTTTGCGGATGCAAAGTTAATGTTGTCGCGGTTGGCTCCGGACAGGCTCTGCAGCTAGGCATCGACGGAAATGCCGATGTGCTGCTGGTTCACTCACCGGCTAAAGAGCAGGAATTTATGGCAAACGGTGATGGAACCCGCCGCGAAGATGTGATGTACAACGACTTTGTCATTTTAGGCCCGGCGGACGATCCGGCTGGCATTGCCAACGCCGAAAGTGCCGCTGAAGCTTTTCAGATGATTGCAGCTTCGGAAGAAACATTTATCTCCCGCGGCGATGATTCTGGCACGCATGTCAAAGAAAAAGCCATCTGGCAGGCCGCAGAAATCGACCCGACAGCGGACTGGTACATTTCTGCCGGGCAGGGAATGGGTGCAGTTTTGACCATGGCTGAGGAGCTTCAGGCCTATACACTGAGCGATCGGGCGACCTACCTGGCGCGTTCCCGAGAAGGAATTTACCTGAACATGCTGGTGCAGGGCGATCCACTTTTGTACAACCCTTATGGAGTGATCGCCGTCAACCCGGCCAAGAATCCCAATATTCAGGCGGATCTGGCGGATCTGTTCATTGTATGGCTGATATCGGTGCAGACGCAGGAAAAAATCGGCCAGTTCGGCGTGGCTGAATTTGGACAGGCGTTGTTTACCCCAGACTCAGCCCCCTGGAAATCACGTTAGCGATAATTCCTGTTGCTGCAGGCGGCCCTTTTGACTAGGCTGCCTGCATTTTTTTAACCAAAGCTGGCATAATTCCACCATTGCGGTAATAGGTTACGTCGAGGGCTGTATCAAGGCGTAAATTGGTGTCAAAGTGAATGACAGTTCCATCCGCTTTGTTGGCATGTACGTGGATCTGCGCGCCTGGTTGGAGATTTTGTTCAATGCCGTAAAAATCAAAGGTTTCTTCGCCCGTGATTCCCAATGATGCCGCGCTTTGACCGGGCAGGAATTGCAGCGGGAGCACACCCATTCCCGCCAGGTTGGAGCGGTGGATGCGCTCGTAGGACTTCAGCGATCACCACTTTGACGCCGAGTAGTAAAACCCCTTTGGCGGCCCAATCGCGGCTGGATCCGGTGCCGTATTCTTTGCCGGCTAACACGACCAGTGGTGTACTCGATGCGCGGTAGCGCTGCGCAGCGTTAAAAATGGTGGTGGTTTCGTTGGTCGGGAAAAAGCGGGTAAATCCGCCATCCACCCCCGGAACCAGCAAGTTTTTCAGTCGAATATTACCGAATGTACCGCGGGTCATCACCCGGTCATTGCCGCGCCGGGAACCATAGGAGTTGAAGTCGCTGGGATTAACACCCTGGGACATCAAGTATTCGCCGGCCGGGCTGTTGACCGCAATCGAACCGGCAGGAGAGATGTGATCCGTGGTAATGGAATCACCCAGTAAAACCAAAACTCGAGCATCCCGAATGTCGGGAATTGCTTCCAACTTCTGATCCAATCCCTCAAAGAATTGCGGGGGTTGAATGTAGGTGGACGAATCATCCCAGGTATACAGCTTGCCGCCATTGCTGTGGATAGCTGCCCATTCCTTGCTCATCGAGAAGAGCGTAGCGTAGCCCTCGGTAAACATCTCGGGATTGATGTTGTCGCGAATGGTTTGCTGGACTTCCGCCGAGGTGGGCCAAATGTCTTTGAGGAACACAAAACTCCCGTTTTTATCCTGACCAATCGGGTCGGTGGCAAAATCAATGTTCAGCGTGCCAGCCAGGGCGTAGGCTACCACCAATGGCGGCGAAGCCAGGTAGTTGGCCCGGGTGTGCGGGCTGATGCGGCCTTCAAAGTTGCGATTACCGGATAAGACCGCGCCAACTACCAGGTTTCCGGCTTTGATGGCGTCCACCACTGCCTCGGAAAGCGGACCAGAGTTGCCAATGCACGTTGTACAGCCGTAACCCACCAGGTCGAAGCCCAAAGCTTCCAGCGGTTTCATCAATCCCGCTTTCTGGAGATAATCAGTCACCACCCGCGAGCCAGGCGCCAGGCTGGTTTTGACATAGGGTTGGGTTCTCAAACCTTTTTCTACCGCCTTCCGCGCCAGTAAGCCGGCTGCCAGCATCACAAACGGATTGGAGGTATTGGTGCACGAGGTAATGGCGGCGATCACAACCGAGCCGTGCCCGATTTTGGCTGAGTGTCCGTTCATTTTTACCAGCTCGGTTCGATCCGATTCTTCACGGCTGATGCCATAGCCATTTTCACTGCGCGGGGCTACCAGAGCTTGCTTGAAATTTTCCTCAACCTTGTTCAATGCCACCCGGTCTTGCGGGCGTTTTGGACCTGCCAGACTGGGTTCGATGCTGCCCAGATCGATATCCAATACCTGTGTGAATTGTGGATCGAGGTAGCTGGCTGAACGCCAGAGTCCCTGAGTTTGGTAATAGGTTTTAACCAACTCCACCAATTCGGCCGGACGTCCGGTAAGCTGCAGATAAGCCACTGTCTGTTCGTCCACTGGGAAGTACAACATGGTTGCGCCGCATTCCGGCGTCATATTTGCGATCATGGCTCGGTCGGACAGGGTGAGATTATCCAACCCGGGTCCGAAAAATTCCACAAATTTATCCACCACGCCTAATTTGCGCAGCTGTTGGATGACCGTTAAGGTTAAATCTGTGGGTGTGACACCTTCTGGCAATTTCCCGGTGAAACGCACCCCAATGACTTCCGGCGAAACGATTTCGATGGGCTCTCCCAGCATGGCAGCGATGGCTTCGATGCCACCCACGCCCCAGGCTACCACGCCCAGACCGTTGATCATGGTGGTGTGGGAATCTGTGCCGACCACGGTGTCCGGGAAGGCAAAGGTTTCGCCGTCGTGGGTTTCTGTCAGTACCCCTTTGCCAAGATATTCCAGGTTGACCTGGTGCACAATGCCAGAAGCCGGCGGCACCACCTTGAAATTGTCAAACGCCTGCTGTGCCCAGTGGAGGAATTCGTAGCGTTCCTGATTGCGTTTGAATTCCACCGCGGCATTCAGCCGGTAAGCATCCGGCGTGGCGTAGTAATCCACCTGCACGGAGTGATCAATCACCAGATCGACTGGCACCACCGGGTTGATTGCTTCCGCTTTACCACCCAGCTTGACCAACGCTGCCCGCATGGCAGCCAGATCGTTGACCACCGGCACGCCGGTGAAATCCTGCAGAATTACCCGCCCGGGAAAGACCGGGATGGTCGGACGACTTTCTTGATGCGGCTGCCAATTTAACAAATTACTCACATCATCCAACCCGGCTTTACCAAGCATCGCCTTGCGCATGACCCCTTCCAACAGGATGCGGATCGACATCGGCAGGCGGCTGAGCAGCGCCGCATTGGCGCCAGGAGCATCCTGCAGGTTGTAATAGAGGAAAGCGCGGTTGCGAACCTGTAAAGTGCGGGGGAGGATCGATGGGCTGGCAGTCATGGTAGTCCTTTCCGGATCTGGACATGATGGATTAATCGGACAACTTAGAATTATAATCTCTACAATTCACCGATTCAAGCCAAAACAGCCGTGAATGCTGTGGGAATAAGGATTGTTCAGGTTTACTAGAATTGGGATAGATCAAAACGCGGAAAACCGCTCAAATTCTATTTGCAATCATCAATAACTTCGCATAGCCAATGTTTTAGAGAGGGATACATGGACATTCTACAGACGATCTATCGCGAGATTGTGGAAGGAAACCAGGTCGCTGCGCGGGATGCGGTTCAAGTAGCCATTGATCAGAATATTGCTGCCGAGACGATCCTTTCTCAGGGTATGATCGCAGCCATGGGCGAGGTGGGACGACTATTCGAGCAGGGAGAGTATTTTGTGCCTGAAATGCTGGTTTCCGCCAAGTCGATGCAGCTGGGTTTGAATTTGCTGCGTCCGCTGTTAGTGGCTCAAGGCATTGAACCAATCGGAAAAGTAGTAATGGGTACGGTAAAAGGCGACCTCCATGATATTGGTAAGAACTTGGTAGGCATGATGCTCGAGGGAGCAGGTTTCGAAGTGATTGATCTTGGCACCAATACCACCGAAGAGAAATTCATCAACGCCATTAACCAGCACCAACCGCAGCTGATTGGCATGTCCGCCATGTTGACCACTACTATGGGTAACATGCGCCATGTCATCACCGCGCTAGAAGTAGCCGGCTTGCGCCAAAAAGTGGGGGTAATGGTGGGCGGTGCTCCGCTTTCCGATAATTTTGCCAAACAAATAGGGGCAGATGGGTACGCCCCTGATGCCAGCCGGGCTGTAGTCCTGGCGAAGGGGTTAATTGGATTGACTTAATCCTTGGAACGACTGGGTAGATTTGGTTGATATAAAGCAAAGAAAAAATTCGGTCATCATCTATAATATTTATTAATATCCCAACCCATTCACAACCGAGTGCAGTGAGTATTTTGTTGTTCACCTGCAACCCAGAAAGCTCAATGATAGCCTGCCAAAACTCGCAGGTTCCATAAGCTTGAATGGTTTGTTGGCTGGAGAACGGGGTGGTTTTGCCGTAAATTGACCGTACAAGCATTGGGGAGGTGATTGATATGCCAAATCAAATTCGCAGGGTGTTTGCCCGCGCCTCATTCCTCACCATTTTTGTTTGCATTTCAGCATTACTGATTACGATATCTGGTGCAGCGTCCTTTGATTGGCAGACGGCAGATCAAGGGCAGCAAATATTCCAACTGAAATGCACCAGTTGCCATACCATTGGCGGCGGAAAATTGGTGGGACCCGATCTGAAGGATGTCACTGCCCGGCGCGATCGTGCCTGGCTGCAGGAATTTATCCTTGACCCGAATTCAAAATTTGATAGCGGCGACCCGATTGCCACGCAACTGTTAACGGAATTCAACAACGTCAGAATGCCCAATATGGCATTGACCGCAGCTGACGTGGACAGTGTTTTGTTGTTCTTCGAATCCTCGAGCGGGATTGTGCAGCCAACCGCATTGCCTGGTGCCATCCAGGGAGGTGCTGGAGCTGGAAAGCAATACTTCACTGGGCAGACGTCACTGGCGAACGGCGGGACAGCCTGCATTTCATGTCACAGCGTCAACGGCAGCGGTTTGCTGGATGGCGGCACGCTTGGCCCAGATCTGACTCAAGTTCTCACTCGATATGGCGAGCCTGGGCTGACCGCTGCCATCAGCACCATTAATTTTCCAACCATGATCGGTGTTTTCAGCACCAAACCGCTGACGTCGCAGGAAGCCGCGGATCTGGTAGCTTATTTTAAGCAAACCAATGCTCAGACCACACCGCCAGCATCTAAAACTGGCTTGTATCTGGGGATTGCCGGTGTTTTGGCGCTGCTGTTGTTTGCCATTTTGCTTATTTTCTGGCCGCGGCAGCGTATGAGCATTTCCGAAAAACTGCGGGCTGGCAAGATATAACCCGTTTCCGCTCAAATTCCCTAAATATCCTGGAGGGTTCAATGGTCAAGTGGACGAAGGAAGAAGCTGCACCAACCGAACGGAAATGGGAAGAGTTCTACCGCAACCGCTTCCAGCACGATAAGCGCGTGCGCACCACGCATGGCGTCAACTGCACCGGGTCGCTGCTCCTGGGAGGTGTTCGTCAAGGACGGCATCGTCACCTGGGAACTGCAGGCGACCGATTACCCGGCGCTGGAAGACGGCCTGCCGCCTTACGAACCGCGCGGCTGCCAGCGGGGCATCAGCTTCTCGTGGTATCTGTACAGCCCGATCCGGGTGAAATACCCGTACGTCCGCGGCGTGCTGCTCGACCTGTGGCGCGAGGCGCGGGAAGAACATGCTGACCCGGTGGAAGCCTGGCAATCGATCATGTCCAACCCGGAAAGCCGTAAAGCCATTCAACAGGCGCGCGGCAAGGGCGGTTTCCGGCGAGTGCGTTGGGACGAAGCGCTAGAAATCATCGCGGCATCGGTGGTCCACACCGTCAAGCAGCACGGCCCAGACCGGGTGATCGGCTTCTCGCCCATCCCGGCCATGTCGCAGGTCAGCTACGCGGCAGGCAGCCGCTTCCTCACGCTGCTGGGCGGGGTGGTGATGAGCTTCTACGACTGGTACTGCGACCTGCCGCCCGCCAGCCCGGAGATCTGGGGCGAGCAGACCGACGTGCATGAGTCGGCGGACTGGTACAACAGCCGCTTCATCGCGGTGATGGGCGCCAACCTCAACATGACCCGCACGCCCGATGCGCATTTCATCGCCGAGGTGCGCCATGCCGGGGCCAAGCTGACCGTCTTCTCGCCGGATTTCTCGCAGGTGGCCAAGTACGCCGATTACTGGATCCCGGTGCATGCCGGGCAGGACACGGCTTTCTGGATGGCAGTCAACCATGTGCTGCTGAAGGAATTTTATGTCGACCGCCAGGTGCCGTATTTCATCGAATACCTCAAGACAATACACCGACACTGCCTTTCCTGGTCGAGATCGGAAGATGGCGAAAGGCGCGATACCGGGCCGCTACCTGCGCGCCAACCGGCTGGCGGATTACCAGGATACCGAGAATGGCGACTGGAAGCTGCTGGTGTGGGACAAGGCTTCCGGACAGGCCGCGCATGCCGCAGGGGACGATCGGTTTCCGCTGGGCCAACGAAGGACACTGGGCAAGTGGAACCTCGAGATGCGCGATGCGAGCCAGCGGAGAAGACCTGGATCCGGAGCTTGTCCTTCGTCGAGTCAGTATGATGACATCTGGTAGCAGGTGGAATTTGACGATTTTGCCGGCGGAAGCGTAATCCAGCGCGGCGTGCCGGTCCGCTACGTCGAAACGGAGCGCGGGCGGGTGGCGGTGACCACCGTGTTCGACCTGATCATGGCCCAGTTTGGCGTGCCGCGCGGGCTGGCGGGCGAATATGCCGTCAGCCTATGATGACGATGCCCTTATACGCCGGCCTGGCAGGAGAAATACACCGGCATCCACCGCGACACGCTGCTCCGCTTTGCCCGCGAGTGGGGCGATAATGCCGAAAAGACGCACGGCAAGAACCTGATCATCATCGGCGCGGGCGCCAACCACTGGTATCACAACAACCTGCTCTACCGCTCGGCGATCGTCGGCGTTGATGCTGACCGGCTGTGTGGGCGTCAACGGCGGCGGGCTGGCGCATTATGTCGGGCAGGAAAAACTGGTCAACCAGGCCTCCTGGAGCAGCGATCGCCTTTGCTACCGACTGGGGTATGGCGCCGCGCCAGCAGAACACGCCTTCCTTCCACTACGTCCACTCGGACCAGTGGCGCTACGAGCGCGGCTTTACGATCTATGACCAACCGGTTGCATCGCTGACGGACAGCAGCAAAAAACAGCATACCATCGACATGCAGGTGCAGGCGGTGCGGCGCGGCTGGCTGCCGTTCTTCCCGCAGTTCAACCGTTCTTCGCTGGATGTGGCACATGAGGCTGCAGCCAGTGGGGCAACAAAGCGATGCGGACGTGATCAAGACGGTAGTTAGCCAGCTGAAAGAAAAACAAGTTAGCCTTCGCCGTCGAAGACCCGGATGCGCCGGAAAACTGGCCGCGGGTGTGGTTCATCTGGCGCGGCAACGCCATTGGCACCAGCGCCAAGGGTCACGAATACTTCCTGCGCCACTATCTGGGCACGCACAACAACGCCATCGCGCCGGAAATGGCCGAAGGTTACGCCAATGAGGTCATATATCGCGAAACCGCGCCGGACGGCAAGCTGGACCTGGTGGTGGACCTCAACTTCCGCATGGATACCTCAGCGCTGTATTCGGATATTGTGCTGCCGGCGGCCACCTGGTACGAGAAGGATGACCTGAACACCACCGACCTGCATTCGTATATCAACCCGATGCAGGCGGCGGTGGCGCCCGGCCTGGGAATCGAAAGCGGATTGGGAGATCTATAAAGCGATTGCCAAAAAGATCAGCGAGCTGGCGGTTCGCCACCTGCCCGAGCCGGTGCGAGATGTGGTCATGCTGCCCCTGCAGCATGACACGCCGGACGAGCTGGCCCAGCCCGGTGGTGGAGACTGGAAGCAGCGGTGAAATCGAGGCGGTTCCGGGCAAACCATGCCGAAGTTCCGCGTGGTGACGCGCGATTATGTCCACCTCTACGAACAGATGGTCGGCGCTGGGCGCGGGGTGGAAAAGAACGGTGTTTTTGCGCATGGGCTGACCGATCCCGGTGGCAGACGAGTACCGGCGGCTGGCACGGCGCCAGCCGCGACGTTGTCGATGGCGAGGTTTTCCCCTCGTTGGTGACGGCGCGCGAAGTGGCCGAAGCCATCCTGGCGCTCGACCCGGCTTCCAACGGCGAGCTGGCCCATCGCGCCTTTGAAGCTGAAGAGCACAAAACCGGGTTGAACCTGAGCGACCTGGCGGATGGCCTGCGCGACGTGCCCGCATCACTTTCGACGATATTGTGGCTCAACCGCGGCGCGTTCTAACCACGCCCACCTGGTCTGGCAATGTTAACAAAGGGCGGGCCTACTCGCCCTTCACGCTCAATGTCGAAAGGCGGGTTCCCTGGCGCACGCTGACCGGCCGTCAGCATTTCTACCTGGATCATGAGAACTACCTGGCCTGGGGCGAACACCTGCCCACCTACAAGCCGCGCCCCGATCATACCATGCTGGACGAAACCCAGGAATCGTTGGCACTGGCGCAGGGCAAGATGCTGAACTTCATCACCCCGCACGGCAAGTGGAGCATCCACTCGACCTACTCGGAAAACAACCGCATGATGACCCTCTCCCGCGGCGGCTACCCGGTCTGGCTCAACGACAAAGACGGGCGGAACTGGGCATTGCCGACAACGATTGGGTGGAGGTATTCAACGACAACGGCGTCTTTGTCCAGCGGGCCATTGTCTCCAGCGCGCATCCCAGCCGGAACGGTGTTTATCTACCACGCCACCGAGCGCACGGTCGGCATTCCCAAGTCTCCGCTGCGCGGGAAACGGGCCGGCATGAACAACTCGCTCACCCGCGCCCGGCTCAAGCCGGTGCTGATGTCTGGCGGTTATGCCCAGTTCACCTATGCCTTCAACTACTGGGGACCCACTGGCGTCAATCGGGACACCTTTGTCTTTGTACGGCGCATCGAGAAGCCCGAGTTTTAGCCCATGCACCATATAGTGAATTCCGCGCTGACTATCAAGGAGGCACAATGAACGTACGCGCTCATATGAGTATGCTCTTTCACCTGGATAAATGCATTGGCTGCCACACCTGTTCGATTGCCTGCAAGAACCTGTGGACCGACCGCAAGGGTGCCGAGTATATGTGGTGGAACAATGTCGAAACCCGCCCGGGCACCGGCTACCCGACCCACTGGGAAAACCAGGAGCACTATCGCGGCGGTTGGGACCTGAAGGGCAAGAAGCTGCACCTGCGGTTGCACTCCAAAGCCGGCGGCCTGGTGAAGCTTTTCTTCAACCCGTCACTGCCAACGCTGGATGACTACTACGAACCGTTTACCTTTCGCTACCAGGATCTGTTCAACGCGCCTGCCGGCGATGACCAGCCGACCGCTATTCCGATTTCGAAGATTACCGGTGAACCGATCGAGATCCAGACTGGCCCCAACTGGGATGACGACCTGGGCGGCTCGGGAATTTATGCCGATCACGATCCCAGCATGGATGGGGTCGATGAAACGGTACGTCAGCAGATGAACGAGCTCGAACGAGTGGTGTTCAACTACCTGCCGCGCATATGCAATCACTGCCTCAATCCAGCCTGTGTCGCCGCCTGCCCATCCGGTGCGATCTATAAGCGGGCTGAAGATGGCGTGGTACTGGTGAATGAGAACAAGTGCCGCGCCTGGCGCATGTGTGTGGCAGCCTGCCCGTATAAAAAAGTGTATTACAACTGGTCCACCGGCAAATCAGAGAAGTGCATCCTGTGCTTCCCCAGACTTGAAACCGGTCAGGCGCCGGCCTGCGCGCACTCCTGCGTTGGGCGCATCCGCTATATGGGCGTGCTGCTCTACGACGCCGATCAGATTCCGTCAGCGGCAATGGTTCCGGACGATCAGTTGGTGGAAGCGCACCGTCAAGTGATCCTGGATCCATTCGATCCGGAAGTACTGGCGGCAGCACGCGCCAACGGCATCGAGGATAGCTGGATCGAGGCGGCTCAAAATTCGCCCGCCTATAAATTTGTCAAAGAGTGGGGCATTGCGCTGCCGCTGCACGTCGAGTACCGCACCATGGCGATGATGTACTACATCCCACCCATGTCGCCGGTCGTCAGTGTCATCGAAAATGAATTGTTCAAATTGGATCTGGCTGAAGAACGCCACGATTTCGAACTCTTCCACCGGCTGGATGCAGCCCGCCTGCCGGTCAAATACCTGGCTAATCTATTTAGCGCCGGAAACGAGCAAATCATCCGCGACGTGATGCACAAGTTACTGGCAGTGCGGGTATACATGCGTCATAAAACTGTTCGCGGCGCAGTCAATGGTGATACGCTGGGATTCCTGGATGAGGCTGGTTTGACCGTGGAAAAAGCTGAGGCGATTTACAAATTTAACCACCCTGCCAACGCCGCGCGAACAATTCGTCATTCCGCAATACCATCGTGAGACCGCGGTGGAAGCCTGGAAGGACCCGCTGGCACACAAGGGCGAGACCGGCTTTGGCTTTATCCAACCTCCGCGGAGAGGTGAGTAAAATGGGTGTTTATTCTATTCTGGCAGAGGCATTGTGCTACCCTGTTCCCGGGCATCTGGAAATGCTCAAAGCAAGTGTGCGCCAGCTGCCAGAAGTCACAATACGCAGTGACTTCAGCCAATTCGTTGGAGCAATATCAGAACTGCCTCTAGCTGCCTGGGAAGAGCTCCATACCCGCACGCTGGATCTAAACCCTCCAGCGGCGCCGTATATCGGTTACCAAATCTGGGGTGACAGCTATCAGCGCGGCACTTTTATGTCGATGATGAACCGCGCGATTGAAGCCAGCCAAGTCGACAGTGAGGGTGAACTGCCGGATCATCTCATCCCGGTTCTGCGACTTTTAGATCGATTGGATGAACCGTTTCCGGAGCTGGAAGAAGTGTTGGCACCCGCTTTAGAGCGAATCCAGGCGGCCCTGGTGAGGGCAGACCCAGAAAATCCATATGTTTATTTGATTACAGCCATACTCGAAACATGTCTATCAATTACGCGGGATTCAAAACCAGATAACAGCAAGATTTGACGGGCAGAGATTGCCGTCAGGAGGTGACTTATGGACTGGAACACGATTTTCTTCATCATTTGGCCGTATATCAGTCTTACTCTACTGGTAGCGGTGACGGTATACCGCTCCATCATACGTCCCTTTAGCGTATCCAGTTTGTCCTCGCAATTGCTGGAAAATAAACGCCTGTACTGGGGTTCGATCTCATTCCATTATGGAATCGTGCTGGTGCTGCTGGGTCATTTAGTGGCACTGGTGATTCCTCGTTCCGTGCTCCTGTGGAATGCGGTCCCGCTGCGGCTATACCTGCTGGAGATTACAGGACTGGGGCTAGGCTTATGGGCGTTGGCTGGTCTTTTGATTTTGATCTTCCGCCGCGCGACCGTGCGGCGCGTGCAGGTAGTCACCACACCGATGGATATCATTGTCCTGGTAGCGCTGCTGGTCTCAGTGGTCAGTGGCGTGCTGGTAGCCACGTTATACCGTTTCGGTTCGAACTGGTTTACCGCGATTTTCTCACCCTACCTGCTTTCGCTGGTGACTTTCTCGCCGCGCTTGGATCTGGTGGCGCCGCTTCCCTGGTTGATCAAGCTGCATGTGATCAATAATTTCGTCCTGGCAGCCATTTTTCCATTTTCACGTCTGATCCACATATTTACTTATCCTATCGGTTACCTGATCCGCCCATGGCAAACTGTGCTATGGAATCGGAAAATTCGCACCCAGCGTTCACATTAGAAAGAGGAGCCCATGCCACAGGATCCCCGGTCAAAACAGCAAGAGACAACTGCAAAAATAATCCTATCGGTGCTTTTTATGGGTATCCTGGGCTTACTGGCTTATTGGGTGGAAATAAAGGTGGGTTGGATTAAACTCCTGGAACTCTCGGTGGTGGACATCCTTTTAATCAGCGTGGCAACCTTTCGGCTGGGGCGGATGATCGCCTTCGACCGAATTATGGACCCACTGCGGGCGCCTTTCACCAAGGTTGTGGATGATAACTCTGGTGACGGTAAAACTGCTGTGCCGCGCGGCGTCGGTTTCCGTCAGGCGCTGGGTCAATTAATCGTTTGCCCAACTTGTGTGGGCACCTGGGTCGCGGCATTATTAGTTGCATTAATGCTGGTTTACCCGGCCGGAACGCGCATTTTCTTATACGCGACCGCCGCGGTTGGCCTGGCCGAAATATTGAATTCATTGACGGAAGCGTTGTGCTGGGGCGCGCGGCATTCACGGACTTCCAGTGGTTATGTCATGCAAGAAAAGAAGACGTTAACGGAACGGACCGAGTCTCATACTTCGCATAGCCAAGATTAATACGGAAACCTGGCAAGGAAGCGGGAGGGTAAGATGATAAAAATCAAGGGTACACCGACACAAGGCTTATTTGGAGCCACGTTGGGATTTTTTATTGGTTTTGCCGCGGTGGCATTATTTGGCCCGACAGCCGCAGCCATCAAGCAGACTCTCGGGTTGACACCTTTGCAGGTTGGTTTCCTGGTAGCGATGCCTTCGCTTTCGGGGTCTTTGCTGCGCATTCCGTTCGCAGCCTGGGTGGATACCGTTGGCGGGCGCAAACCCTTCCTGGTATTGCTGGTTACTTCCGTCATTGGCATGGTTGGTCTGGCTGTGTTGATTTCCCGGTACTATCCGGATCGCCTCACACCGGCTATGACCCCGATTTTGTTTGTCCTCGGCGCACTGGTCGGCTGCGGGATCGCGACGTTCTCTGTCGGTATTGCACAGGTATCCTATTGGTTTCCCAGGAGCCGGCAGGGGACTGCTCTCGGCACCTTCGCGGGGATTGGCAACCTGGCTCCGGGAATATTTTCCTTCCTGTTACCGCTGGCGTTGCTTAATTTCGGAATGAGTGGCTCGTACCTGATTTGGCTTGGGTTGTTGGTGCTCGGCACGGTCGCCTATGCTGTGGCGGGGCGGAATGCGCCTTATTTTCAGGCCAAGGCGCAGGGAAACACCGCCGAACAGGCAATTGAGATTGGCCGCCAGCATGGTCAGGAAATCTTCCCATCCGGAAAGCTCAAAGACAGTCTGGTCAAATCGGCACAAATTTGGAAGACGTGGACGTTGGTAGCCATCTATTTCACCACCTTTGGCGGGTTTATCGCACTGACCTCCTGGCTACCAACCTACTGGCGTGAATATTTTGGTCAGCCGCCGGTCACCGCTGGCAGCCTGACCGCCATTTACTCCATCACCGCCTCCGTGTTGCGGGTCTTCGGCGGCCGTTTCGCCGATAAACTGGGCGGCGAGAAGACTACCTTGCTGTCCCTGGTGGTCATGCTAGGCGGGGCGATCTTGATGACCCTCTCGCAAAATTTTGCCCTTTCTATCGCAGCCGTGATTGTGATGGCGGTTGGCATGGGCGTTGGAAATGCGGCGGTATTCAAACTGGTACCGCAATATGTCCCGCAAGCTGTTGGCGGCGCTTCTGGCTGGGTTGGCGGGTTGGGAGCCTTTGGTGGATTTACCATCCCGCCAATTTTGGGCGCGATTGTCTCGGCGCGTGGATTGCCCGGGTATTCGGCAGGATTTGGATTGTTCGTTGGGCTGGCTGTAGTGGCACTGACTCTGGCATTTGTTCTGCGTAAAGCCTACCATGCCGCTCCGGCGCCAGTTCAAACCGTCAAACCGGTACCTTAGGAGGAATGCTATGCAGGAATTGCGGCAACTTCTAGAAGCATCGAGTATGCGCCATAGTCATCTGTGCCCTCGTCAGGTTTTAGGGGTTCGCATGGGTCTGGCTGGCGCTCGTTTATTAGGTATGGAGATTCCGCGGGCTGATAAAGAAATGCTGGTGATTGCCGAAACAGACGGTTGTTTTCTGGACGGTTTGGAAGTGGCAACTGGCCTCACACCCGGTCATCGCACGTTGCGCATCGAGGATTACGGCAAAATAGCGGCAACTTTTGTGGAAGTCCGAAGTGGGCATGCACTGCGCCTGGCACCGCAGTCAGGAGTCCGGCAAACTGCCATTCACTACGCCCCCGGGGAAGAGCGACATTATTTTGCCCAACTGCAAGGCTATCAGGTGATGCCTGATGAAGAATTGTTCACGGCTGCTTTCGTGGCATTGACGCCTACAGCTGAGCAAATCATCAGCCGGGCTGGTATTCGGACCGATTGCTCCGTGTGCGGCGAGGAAATTATCAATGAACGTGAAGTGATGATCGATGGCAAGCCATATTGCCAGAGTTGCTGCGGAAAAACTTATTACACCGTGCAGAGCGAAGCAGAGCGTATTTTCACAATGGAAAAAGTGTTCGCTGGCTGATCGTGGAATTAGTTAATTAAATACGATGGGCCAGACGACCAACATGCCCACGATCATCAGTGTATGACTGATAGTAGCCGCCAGAACGGAACGTGACTCGAGGACGTGCCAGCTGTACAGCAGGCTGGAAAAGCCCATCAAAATGATCCCCTCGAAGGATTGATAGCTGGCAAACATCAGTGTATAAAGCACCGTAGCGATTAATATACCCATTTGCCCAAATGTATTTTGTAACGTGGTTAGCACCATGCCACGAAATACCACTTCTTCCAAAATGGCTACATAGAAGATAATCACCAATGTTGAGGCGATCACAGCTCCCAAGGAAAAGGTCGTGAGCAGGGGAATCGGATCGGCAAAATAATATCCCATTAATCCCAACGGGAGGCCGCTCATCGCAATCAGCACATTTTCCCAAATCTGCTCTGATTTCCGGATTTGCGGCCACTGCAACCCGATCTGGCTCCAAGGAACATTGGTTTCTTTCAAAATGATGCCAACCGAAACCAAAACCGGGATTCCAACCATGGGGTAGCGATACAAAGGTTGAATCAACCCCACCGGCATGGCCATACTGAGCATTCTGAGCAAAGGGATGGCAGCCAGTAACAGAATCTTATTGCGGTTGGGGTCATCCTTTGCCAGCAAATAATGGTGCAAAAGTATCATGACCAAAAAGCCGTGATATAGGGTTCCTGTTTTCGGCTGTAACCAAACCGTTTGCAGCTCGACTGCAGCAATTGCAACACAATACGCCAGAATTCGGTCGGGCGAGACTCGTGCGAGACCGCTTAATTCGCTGAAAAATGGCCTGACTCTGAGAATGTTCTTGGTTAATGCTTTTGGCATGGTTGACAGGTCTGGTTCAATAAATCAGGTCAATAATTCGCGCAAACATCCAGGTGATGAATACCAGAGTCAAAGGGACCATCGCAGTCGCAAATACGCGCATCCCGGGTTTTACATATTTTTGCTTGAACGCGCGAATGATTTCGATTTCCACCATGATGGCAATTAGAAAACCAACAGCAATTACCCCGGGCATGCTGGAGCTGTTGGTTAATTGGGTGGTGAATTCAGATACGATGGTCGACATGGTCAGCTCTGTTCAGTTTTTGACGCAGTTCGCGGTTTTCGGGGTCGAGCAGGGACCTTGGTGACGACGATTGCAGGTTGCGGGCCGGCTACCGGACGTGGTAAGAGGTCAATTAGCGCACTAACCACGGTAATGGATGCCAAAATGATCAAACCTGTTTGCCACGACCATTTTCCAGCATACAGCAGAGCAATGCCGACCGCAGTATCCAACGCCAGGGAAAATGCGATTGCTAGGGTCCAACCGGAAACTGGTAGGCGCAGCCCAAACACTCGCAGCAATGCCATTCCCGGGCAGACTACCATAAACCACAGGGTTATGATCGGGCGTAGGGGTGATTGCCAACCCATAAAGGCTGCTAACAACACTGCTGCCGTTGAAAGTAGCAAGATACCTGGCCAGATCAATCGCTTCCAGTTCATTTACCGGCCTTAGCGTTGGTGTACTCTAAAATTTTTGCATCCTCGTTCACATAAATCAGCTTAACCGAGGGATCCAGCAGCAGTTGGTTTTCCAGTCGAGTTAAATCCACGTGACCGGCGCCATAATACATTTCCATGTAGGCTTCCTGTGCCCGGGTAAGCAGGAGATAGGTATGGTCATATTTTGGATTCTTCATAGTTTCGATCAGCGAGACCATATCGCCGGTCACCAGGTCCTTCTCCAAGCGGGTATATTTGTATATTTCATAATTGATGTATTTATATGGCAAGTTGGTCGTAACTGTGGCAATTAAGGAACCGGGCTCGGCATGCGCGTAGGTATAATCTACTGCCTGCAGTTCAGCGAGAGTAAAGTATTCCATCCGTTCATTGCCATACCGACCGACCCAAAATACCACTATCAATAACGCGCTGACCACACCAATCGCAACAGAATAACGCCAGGACGGTGGGTCTTTTTTCAACGGGAAGATAATGGCAGCCGCCAGGAAAGCTGCGAAAGGTAAGGAGAACATAAAAATCCGCATCAGCATCTCGCCGCCATAATTCTGCATGACTAATAATGGGAAAGGTGCGGCGATGAGCAAGGCTGCGCTTGTTTCAAAGGTTCCACGCAACCATTGGCGGACAAATCCGATGACAGCAGCCAGCCACACGCCCAAGGTCAGAACCAGGCGTATTTGCGTCACGATCATGTGATCGGGGCTGCCGTTCATGCGGTTTACCAGGTTGGCGTCCAAGGCATTTTCGAGCTGTCCGAAAGCCTCCAACATGCCAGCCAGACGCCCTGCCATAAATGCGCTGGCCATATATGCGATCCACATACCGCTGAGGATAAGCATAATCACAGGGATGGTTTTTGGGGCAATTCGCTGAAATGCCAGCAGTAAGACGACGGATATGAGGATCGCAAATTGGGTCAATTGGTGGCTGGCGATGCTGACAAAATAGATCACTACGATCATCAGCAGGAAAAAAGCCTTTTGCAACGGAGAGATTACCGCTTCGATGGCGGTTTCACCATGGAATAGTTGAACAATGAATGCCCGAATCTTTGGCAGTTTTTGTACGAGTTTCCAATCCGCAAATTTAGGCAGGATGATCTCATTCTTGCGGAACCATTTAATCAGGATTGCTATGACGACCAGGAAATAGAAAAAATTCATTGCCTGCGGCGAGAAGTAGTCCTGTCCAACCCAATTGGTCAAATAGAAGATCCAAATGCCAAACCACACTAAGCGCCGGGAATTGGTGAGCGATGTATAAATCATCCACAGCGGCCCCATATAAATCAACTGGAAGAATACGGGAGCCCATTTCAGGAACATGATGGAGGAGGTCAGGCCGGCAATCTGGGTGATTAACGCGCCCATGATGAAGAAACCTGGCCAATTAAAATACGCATCGATGCGTGGATTAACAGATTCGTTGCGCATAATGTAATCGATAACCCCGGCGTGCCGCCAGGAAGGGCTAAAGCGGGGGATTACCTCAACGATAGCGGTAATACCATACAACATAAACACCAGCACAACCATGTGAATAAAGATCATTACCGTGTTGAGCTTCGGTGCAGTTAGCAGCAGGCTAAAACTGATGGTCAGCAGCCCCAATGCAACATAGACGCCCGCTGGAAGCACAGAGATCAGCCCCAGGTCGTTCATGTTGTCCACGTTGATCTGGGGCAAGGTAATAACCCAGACGATAATCCCAGAAACCAGTAATAGGCTGGACAAAAATTCCACCAGTCGCTTGCCTATTGACTTTTCCCGCGCCGTTGTCAGCCAGCCCGACACCGTGTTCTGTCCCGGAATTGACCTCAGGCGCAGGGAGGGAGAAGCCTCCTGCGCCCAAAGGTCGGATTGAACGGGTTTGTTTGTCTCTCGTGCCACATCATCACCGATTAGCCAGAACGTTGTCCACAAAGATCTCAAAAGTTTGTTTGGCGGTTTCGTTACCAATTTGAATAAATCGTAATCCAGTCGTTCCCAAATTGGCAGTCCCGGTCTGGAAAATCAAGTTACCGTCCTGGAAGATGGTTATGACATCCTGGCTGTTGCCATTAAGTGTAACATGCACCTCAATGTGAGACCAAGTACCCAATGGTAATGTGCCGGTGGTCGCGTGGTATATCCCACTATATTGAACGTTAAGTCGGTTGCCGTTCAGATTTAATCGATGCAAATTAATAATTCGCACCCCATTGGCATCGAACAACCGCAGTATGGGTACATTGCCTCCACTTGCACCTTCCACGGAAACTAAATAATCACCACTGACGGTCAGATTGAGTGCGTTCTCGCCCAGATCACGCCGGGCATAAGCAGTTGAGCTGGATAGCGAGGATTCTGCTAAGCGGGCGGCATACGCTCCACTGGCGACTTTACCCGATTGCACCTGCGCTTGCCCATCACCATTGGTGAAAACCTGTGTCCAGTTGACAAAGGTGCCACTTTCGAAATCGTCATTGAATAGGCTAACGGGAAGTGGGGTTGGCGAAGGAGTGGCAGTCAACGCTGCTGTCGGCGAAGGAGTGAATGTGGCTGTGGGCGGCAGTGTGTTGGTTGGCGTTGGACTAGATGTGGCAATAGCCGTTGGCGTCGGGGTAAACGTTGCTGTGGGTACAATAGTGGCAGTTACCGTTGGCGTGTCCGTCGCTGACGGGAGGAATGTTGCTGTCGCGGTATTCACGGGTGTATTGGTAGCGGTTGGCACCAAAGTTGGGGTGCTGGTGAGTGCGTCGGTTGGTGTATTCGTCGCTGACGGGACGAATGTTGCCGTCGCGGTATTTGTGGGTGTATTCGTAGCGGTTGGCACCAAAGTTGGGGTGCTGGTGGGTGCGTTGGTTGGTGTATTCGTTGCTGACGGGACAAATGTTGCCGTCGCCGTATTCGTAGGTGTGTTCGTAGCGGTTGGCGACAGAGTTGGGGTGATGCTAGGTGCACCGGTGGGTGTGTTGGTAGCTGTTGGGGAGCCTGCTCCCAGATCAATGACATTATGGAAGTAATAGTGCGTAGTGTCATCGCCAGCGATAACCAACAAATCTGTTGTGCTATTGAGTGTCTGCTTGGTTGAGGATGAGTTGTTAATATGGGTATCTGCAGCAGAGATCATAAATGGCGTCCCAAGTCCATCCGGGAATTGCATGGAAGGATTATCCAGGCTGGCTTGTTTGTAATAAATTTGGCCGCTGGTTTGACCGGGGAATTGGTAGGTCATAACCACATAAACCACACGGTTCTGATTATCGATCAGGACGATTGGCCGCGTGTGATTATCAACAACGCGTGCCACAGTTCGCCGGCTCCATGACCCGTTGTTATCCAGCGTCAACAATAGAATTTCCGGCTTGGTGGAGCTGGGAGGATTGACATCGTTGAGCGATGTCTTGACTGCTGCGAACAACTGCCCGGCAGAATCAGCCTGAAGGCTTTTGATATTTAAATGATCATCAGCATATTGTGGTCCCTGCAGCGCCGGATTTTGCGACCAAACATTGTCAGGTAGCCCATCCACATGGGTGGCAAAATATACTGTGCTGTCGTTCTGGTTGCTCCATAAAATGCCAATTTTGCCGTTATACGACACGATTGTGGAGATATCATCGGAAGTCAGATTGCCGGAACCAGTTGCAGGTATGACATAGGGTGTTACCCAGGTTGTATCGTTCGCGGCACTATGGGTAACATAGGCATTGCGTCCCCCGCTGGTATTTACGTCGGTGAAAGTCGCCCAGACTGTGCCGGTCGTGTCCTTGTCCATCACAACGGCTTCAACCGCTCGGCTCCATAAAGCAATCGGGAATCCGGTATCGAGCGAGTAAGTTTTGGTGGATAAGTTGTAGCTGTAGCGGGTTAAAGTAAACTTTCTGATCCCCACTCGCGGTAGGGGTCATGTTGGCTGCTACATAAAGTTTCGTCCCAGTCCACAGCGCATCGGCGGACGAACGGCGGCGCGGATCAACCTGAGTGCCGGTTGTACTCCAGGTTTGGGCTGTCCAGTTGAAGCGGTAAATCTCAAAATGCGAGGAAGCAGTGTTGAACAACACGCCCCACCACAACCCGTCGTTATACCACAGCTTGGATTGCGGTTTTTGTCCGGTGGGTGCGGATGCGCCTCCATAAGAGAAATCTTTATAACCAACGTCACCGGCGGCTTTGGCTTGGGTAAAATTCGTCCAGAATAAGGAGAACAGCATAGTTAATACCATGCCCGAAAGGATCAATAACTTAAAAGGCTGGGAGCGAAGGACGTTTAAACCGATAACTTTTTTGCTCATGTCATCACCTTAGGATTAACGGTAAATAAACATTAAACATGGGTGGTTGAGGAGGACCTTGCAGGTCGATCCAATTATGAACGTACAACTGCCTGCTATCGTCGCTGGCAATAACCAACAAATTCATCGTGCCATTCAACGATTGTTTGGTGGAAGAGACATTGTTAATATGGTACGGTGGTTTGATTGGATCCGGCTCAAAAAATTCAATGAATGGCGTACCCAACCCATCTGGAAATTGCATTCCGGGATCATCCAGGTTAACTTTCTTGTAATAAATCGCTCCTGAAGTCTGGTTTGGATACTGGAGGGTCATAAAGACGTAAATATCACGATTTTCGGTATCGATCAAGACGATTGGACGCGTGTGATTGTCCACGACTCTGGCAACCGTCCGGCGGCTCCAGGAACCCTGATTGTCCAACATCAAGAGTAATATCTCTGGTTCATTGGATGTAGGCGGATTAACGTCACTAAGGGAAGTTTTTACCGCTGCGAATACCTGTCCGGCAGGATCTGCCTGCAGACTTTTAATATTCAAGTGATCATCGGCATACTTGGGGAGGGAGAGCGGGGTATTTAGAGACCAAGTGCTATCCATTGTCCCATCCACATGAGTGGCAAAGTAAACGGCATTGTCGTTCTGATTGCTCCACATGACGCCGATGTTGCCAGAATATGCCACCAAGGTCGATATATCATCAGGGGTCAGGTTGGCAGAACCGCTGAGACCAAGCTGGTAGGGATTTTTCCAGACCCAAGGATGGTTCATACTGTGGGAAATAAATACCGTTCGGAAGGCGGTGTTTGGGATATTGTCAGTAAATGTTAACCAGAGTACGCCGTTCGTATCCTGGTCAATCACAACCGTTTCCACCGGGTTCGCTGTGATGTTGGCTACCTGTCCAGGATCATAGGTTTTGGTAATTGGGTTGTACGAATAGAGGTAAATGTGAATGCTTGTGTCAAGTGGGGGCAGCGCTGGTGGAACCGGCGGGACCGCTCCGGAAGCAATATACAATTGATCGCCAACTGAAAGCGCATCTTGATGCGATTGGACGCGGTTATCTACCGGTACCCCGGTCGTATTCCAGGTATTGGCTGCCCAATCGAATTTATAGATTTCGAATTGGTCGTGTAATCGGTCGTACAACACACCCCACCACAATCCATCGTAAAACCAGAGTTTGCTTTCT
The DNA here is from genome assembly GCA_963721535.1 of uncultured Chloroflexia bacterium. Classification (GTDB taxonomy): domain Bacteria; phylum Chloroflexota; class Anaerolineae; order Anaerolineales; family Anaerolineaceae; genus Bellilinea. Next base: position 263,065 of record CAVRKN010000022.1, on the reverse strand, counting down.
GGCTTTTCAGCGGTGGGCGATCGGGCTGCCCCGTAGGTAAAATCTTGATACCCTACGTCCCCTACAGCAGCGGCGATACGATTACCTGGATAGACCATAGCAATGAAGGTGACGATCAAAATGAATAATTGCAATAAGTGCTTTTTCATACGAGAGAACTTTCGCTGTTTCGCTTTGCCTCATGACCTGATTTCCACAATCTGAATTTCGCTACCGATAAATGTCATCCAACCTTAGCCTGCTAATTTCACTCAACGTGACAATGCGAATCAGGCTTTTTCGTGTTCATTTCCAGCCGGATTCGACGTGCGAACCAGTATATTTATTCGGATCCCAGCCCAGATGGCTGCAATGGATTGAGTCACCAGCCAGGCAACTGCCATCCCCGTCAATCCATAATGAATGCCCGCATAGGTGGCTGCGGCAACCCCCGCTACGCCACTAGCCAGCCCGGTGAGGGTTGCCTCCGTAAGGCGTTGGGTGCCGCGGCAGACCGCGTAGTACATTTGGATGACTGTGATTGGCAGAATTGCCAGGGCTAGAATTCGCAGCGGGACTGTTCCAGCAGCGGAATATTCTTTGCCAAGTAACAATAGCAGGTATGGCGCTAGTCCTATCACGACTGCGGCAGCAAATGAGCCACCGATTAATGAATTTCGCAGGCTGTTTTTGAGTGGATTCCGAAAAGCTGCAGGGTCGTGGGAGATTTCCGCGAACAAGTTTTGACCGATGGAAATTGGAACCAAAAATACTACCCAGGCCATCATCCAAACAGCATACCAGCGCGCATTTTGAACCGGCGAAAGCATTTCAGTGATAATAATGGGCAATATCCAGTTCGGTGCACGCTCAGCCAAGGTCAGGAGGTAGTTCGGGAGACCAATACCAATTAATTGTTTTCCGGTTTGACCATTAACGGTTGCCTGATATCGGTAAGCTGGCACGGATCGGTAAATCTGGTAAGCGCCGAGAGCACAGGCAAAAAAGCCAGCAGCAGCCCAGGCGGATACAATAGCAATCGATGTGGTCGTTTCTGCCAATAATGGCAGTGCTGCGACTCCGGCAATCGTAATCACTCCAAATAGCACATTGCGACCTAAAACCTGATCACCGCGTTTTATGGCAATGGAGACATGATCCATCAAAACGTTGACAGCGCCAAAGAAGCTGATAGCCAGGAAAAGCACGGCGTATAGGGGAACCGCGCTGACTACATTCAATTCCGAGAAGAATGTTCTGGCAAAAACCAGGAAAATTGCTGCGGTAGCAAGCGAAGCCACAGCGACCAGGTTCATTGCCGTATTAATCATTTTGGACGGTGATTCAAGGTGGAGCGGATAAGCCTTAATCACTGCGGCTCCAATCCCAAATAACGCCAGTTGAACGCACAGCATCATTGCCGAGACGACGCCTGAAGCGATACCTACCTCGCGCGCATCAAATAATCGTGCAGTGATCAGCCAGGTCAGATACCCCAGGCCTGACGATGCGATGCGACCCATAATTAATGTTCCAGAGTTGTATAAACGTAAAAATTCCTGGCGTTTTTCCGGTGGTAGGTTACCCCAAACCTGGAATAAACCCCGGGCGCGCCGGGGTTCACTGGTTTTGAACTCGTTGGTGGCGGTTGAATCATTCAAAATCTTCATTCCTGTGCCAGTCTCATTATCGGACTGCCGATTCCATCCATATTTCAGGTTTGGCGATTGGTTCTGCCAGACCGCTGATGATGGACGTGTAGTTAAAAATGAAATAAACGAAGTAGTACAAAATCCAACGTGGTTGAAACCGGGCGAGACTAATGAGCGTACCGCGGATGGCGCCGGCCAGCGGGATTCCGATCATGGGTAAAGCCCGATAGCCATATTTAAGGACCATCCGCCCCAGACCTTTTCCATCCTGCTGCCATTGATCTTTGGCAAAGGCATAAGTGTCGCCAAACCAATGTTGAACGGTAGTGGTGTGGGAAACATTCATCTTGTACCCGGAGTTCTTCAAGCGCCAGCGGATCTCTATATCCTCGCCGGAACGGAAGCGTTCATCCAGGGGATTATCGAGCAGGACTTGCTTGTTGAACAATGTTGCCATCAACCCCGGCCAATTGCGGCTTCGGCCATTGTTGTGGTGATTGACCAAGGCGCGTCCCCAATATCCCGGACCGGAATAGCTGACTAAACCAGCCTGCAGTGCATCGTATTGGTTGTCGACAAATTCACGGTAAAGCTGTTCCAGGGCGCCATCGGGTATTGTGATGTCTACATCAAACAGCCCGACAGTAGAGTTGTTAGCCGCGCGCACTCCCATCATGCGCGCGGCTGGCACCCCTAAGCCCCCGTCAGAGATGATGACGACAGGGAATCTCTGTGCAATTTCACGAGTTTTATCGGTCGATAGACCGTCAACGACAATGACTTCGGCTGGATTGGCCTTGAAAATGGAGGTCAGGCAGCCTTCAACCAGGTGTTCAGCATTGCGGACCGGAACGATAACAGTAATTGGCAGCATATTGCCTCTACTGGATCCCAGCCGCGCGGATAACGTGCTGAATTTTGTCAACGATGGCATCAGATGCTCTGTCTGGATCGAAAGAGCGTGGGACGCGCAGGTAGAAGGCGGGTTTGCCTTCCAACGCTTGATGGAGAATCGCCTCTTTTTCTCGGAAGGACTGTTCAAGGGAGACCAAACCGGCAGCGCCGAGGGTGGTCATCATCAGACGGGAAGTTTTCGGCAGTTCTGAGAAGAAATTACCGATCAACTTGGTGGTCATCCATTGGGCATCTTTTTCGAAGAACTGCGGTTCAGTGGAGTCGCCTTCGAAACGTTCGACAAATAAGGAGGCAGCCAACGGTGCCCCAGTCGAAATCGCTTGCCCAGGAAAAGCCTGCTCGGGCTGAACCATCATATGTTCCGGTGACCATTTACGGGTTAATGCAGCCAATTTTGGATAGCGAGTGATCCAGGGGTGGATCAGCGTGGTCAGGCTGTGAATCGGTTTAGAGAGGGCTAACGGCACCAGTGGTTTGTGGGCTTTTTTGAACAGATGCGGGTAGAGGGCACGATGGTAAGGTTTGATGAACATGGGTTTGGCGAACCCGAGAAGATCGGCATTCCTGGTAAGGAACGTCCAATCATCACCCATGAACGAAAAACCGGGGATCTTGACCAATTTCGACATGGTGCTGGTTTTTCCAGAACCGCCCCAGGCTGGCATCAGAATCCCGTGCCCCTGAAAATCCACGGTCATGGCATGCAGCATGGCTGCGCCACGTTGGACCATGATACGGTCAATCAAAGGCAGCGCCATAACCAGCAACTCGCCTTTGCCATGCAGCCGAATCCCGTTTTCATCAACAAAGACCTGGACATCCGGTTTTTCCAGATACAAGCCAGTATCGTTATAGTAAAAATCCAATTCGCCGTGAGCTTCGCCGTACGCGCCGTCGATGAGCGGCTCAAAGGTTTCCGAGATGGTCAGGTCAAAGTGGTTCAAGCCTTCGCTCAGGAATGGTCGGAACATGTCGCGGAACATTGCAGCAATATTCGATGTAGCCTCAACGCGAAAGGCGCTGACACCGTGCAGATCAAATTCGAGCCATTTCATGTTCGAGCTATTCATATGCCCGTTCGATTTCACAAGCGGGTCGGTTTCGATGGTTTCTGTTTTGACGGCAGAGATGGTCATTCGATGATTATCTCCAATAATTGCATTATGCCTGGTCCAACGATAAATTTGGAGTGGCAATTGGTTTATTCTTATTCCGCAGCAGCATCAGCCGCCCGGCGATATATCCGATGGTCGTGACGATCAGCCCGAGGAGAATGGCACCAGCCCGTCCCAATCCTGAACCCTGGCGGTGGAATAAAACTTCACCGAGGCCGCGGAAAAAGCCTCTTGGCAAGGTGCTGAAGGTGTAGGTCCGCTCATTGGATAGGCCGTCTTGAGCGCCCACCAGCTGCGAAACCAACGCCTTGGAGAGACCCTCAGCGTAGCACCGGTCGGTAAAATATCTCAGGGTGACGCGGGCAGCCGGTACCCGATGGAGAACCTGGGCACGGGGTTCGTACAAGAAACGACCTTCAGGTTCAAATTGGCGCGCGCGAATACATAATTCGGTTTCTTCACAGCCAGATGGGAAAGTGCCAACCCGGCCAATTTCACTGCGAAAATCGCCGGCTTTTTGGAATACGCTAGTGCGGAATGCCATGTTGCAGCCGATTAAATTACGGACCGGGCTGGTGACTTCCGGCATGCCGCGGTAAGTGCAGCCAACCACCCAGTTGAACTCTTCCGGGAACCAGGTCGGTTTACCGGAGAGCCACAGGGGCAGGATGGCGCCACCGACGCCCAGCACACCTGGATCAGAGAAGCCTTGTTCCAGGAGCGCAAGCCAATTCGGGTCGGCCATGGCATCTTCATCCATGAACGCGATGAAATCTCCATGCGCTGCAGCTATCCCACTGTTGCGTGCGCCAGAGAGACCTCGTTGTTGTGAATTTTCCACAACAATCAGTTCAGGAAATTGAGTTTTTACCCGTTCGAACAGTGCCTCATTATGGTCGATTGCCAGAATGATCTCATCCGCAAGCCTGGATTGGGCGCGCAGAGAGGCGACTGCATTGAGCAGGTCCTCCCAGCGTTTTTCGGTGTATGCGCATACAATGACGGAAAGCCGGTTCATGATTAAGACCATCGAGTAACATCACAATCCCTGGCTTACGCCGGAATTGAGAGGCTCTCCAGCATTTTGATATCGTCCAGGCTGAATGAGTTCTGCTGTGCACGAACGAGGGTTAAAATCCCGAAGCGGTTGTCGGTCAGCGCTACAGGAACTGCGATCGCTGAACGCGGCATATCCTGTTCCCAGGTACGTGGCAGCCAGCGTGGATCTTCGTTGGTGTTAGCGATCAACGCCAGTTTGCGATTGCGCAACACCCAGCCGGCCACCCCTTGCTCCAGGACTTCAGTCATGCTTTGTTCCGAAGAATTGACCTTTTTATCACCGTAAACAACACAGCTATTCGCGACCTGGCCTTTTTCGTCCAGGATCAAAAGACTGCCGCTAACAGCATTCATGGCTTGAAGCGAAAGGTGCAAAACCTGAGTCATCAAATCGTTCAGGCTGTAGCCAGCCGACAATATCATACCGATGGTTCGCAGCAGCTGCATATTGATTTCGGGCGCCGTAATCGGCAATTCATGCGGTGATGGTACATACTCCAGTACAGGCTTGAGCCCGCGGAAACCGAGATAGCGGTTGGCTTCTGCGGTTCGATTTTTCTTGAGGCGTTCGCGGACGATGGTTTTCAATACACGCCAGCCGTCCGGAATCGTTTGCAATTTACCCACTCCAAAGAAGCGGTAGCCTTCAAAACTCGGCACTTCGGTCACATGCAATTGTTCGCGTGCCGCTCGCAAATAGAGCGCGGTGTCGATTTCGAATCCCGGCGTGTCGGAGATATCCACAACCTCCAGACAGTGGCGCCAGAAGGCGTGGTAGCCATAGCAAAGATCGGTCCAGTGGGTGCCAAAAAGGACATTACAGCTGATGGTGAAAAACGCGTTGCCCATTTGTCGGATAAAGGGCATGTCAGTAGTGCCAGCGCCGTGTGAAAACCGGCTGCCTTTGACCATATCGGAGCCTAACATCAGTGCCTGGACAAACCGCGGGATTTCACGGGGATCATTGGAACCATCTGCATCCACCACAATCAAAATTTCACCGGTGGCTGCATGGTATCCGGCATTCATTGCCGCGCCTTTGCCTTTTTTCTGTTCCATCACGATTATGATGGATGGCAGGAGGGTTTGGGCGACCTCCACGGTGTTATCGGTGGAACGACCATCAACCAGGATGACTTCGTCAATCCAGGCCATTGGCAGATAAGGCAGTACCAACGGAAGGTTCTTGGCCTCATTTAAAGTCGGGATAATGACAGAAACCCGCGGACGTTGGCGGTATAGACTAAAGCCACCGGGGTTATTGCCCTCAACGCCTTGCGTAGTGTTAAGGCTGGTAAGATTAGCCTCTTTAGCTAATTGGTTTTGTATCTTAATGATCTGGTCCATTTCTACTCCCTTTCAAATTGCCCCATCAAAAAACGATAAGAAAAATTCCACTTTGAACCCAAAAACGGCAATACCGGCAATTCTTTGCTATCTACCTGGCACGCGAATAATCAGATTTAGGGTTGATTTGTCGCAGCCTGGGAAATGCTGGGAATCTCCTCCTCGAGTGACGAGATAAAGCGAGACATAAAGTCTTCCATTTGGCTGAGTGAAATGAAATAACACCCCTGCCGACTTTGTATGTGGGTAATGTGACCGCGCCAATGACTTCGGTCATCATCTTTCCATAAACGAATAACAAACGAACTTAACTCTTGCTTATACAAGAATTCCATAGCTACCTCTACTCACATTCTATTATTGGTAAGGATAAGCGCCAGAGTGCAAAAATGGGGCAAAAATTGATAAAATAGATTAAGAATCTATTAACTTACAGGCTCAGCATGTTACAATTTGGTTTGAATTTGGATCAATATCGAGTATTTTCAAAGTACTAGGGTCTCAATGGGGAACTATTGATGCTGCAGATCCGGTTGTTAGGTATTCTTCAAATCGCCGTTGCGGGGAACGTTTTACCCCCACTGCCGACTCAAAAAGCAATCGGGTTGCTGGGATATTTGACCCTGCATTCCGGCAAAGAATTGAGCCGTGAGCACCTCGCAGAGCTCTTTTGGCCGGATCGACCACGCACCAATGCTCGCCGCAGTTTGCATACAGCCCTATGGCAAATTCGGACGATGTTCAAAGAAACCGGGCTCAACCCGGAAAAATTGCTGGTTACTACCAGTAGCACGGTATCCTGGGCACCTAATGTTGATTTTTGGCTGGATGTGCCGGAATTTGAAAAAGGCGTAACCCAAGGTTCACCACAGCAATTGCAAAGCGCAATTGACTTGTACCGCGGCAGTTTTCTCTCGAATGTGTATGAAGATTGGTGCCTTGAAGAACGCTACCGGCTGGAAGCTTACTATCTGCGTGCGCTTACCAAGCTGATTTCGCATTATTTAAATAATCGGCGCTTTACTGCCGCTATGGAATTGAGTCGACTGTTATTGAAAGCCGATCCACTGAGTGAAGTTGCTCACCGCGCGATCATGGTTTCCAATTACCAACTGGGAAACCGGTCCGCAGCAATCGAGCAATATCAGGAATGTGTCCGACTGCTGAAGAAGGAGTTGAACATAGATCCTTCTGAGGAGACTCGCGATCTTTTCCAGTCAATTATTAACGAATCCATCAGCTATAACGAGCCGGTTACAGGTTCACTTTCTCCTGATACGGTGCCGGTAAATAGGCGTCATATCCCCATTGCTTCAGAAAAAGAACTGGAAGCGACTGGCATTTTCGGACGAGTGAGAGATTTTCAAGCTGTTAATGATTGGTGGAATAACGGAACTGAGGTAATCCTGGTAGTAAAAGGCGATCAAGGGGTTGGTAAAACACGCCTGTTACAGGAGTTTGTGCGCCGATTGCAATCTACTGGGGTAATGGTAGGTTGGGGACGCAGTCTGCCTGTGGGTCAGGGTGTACCCCATTATTCGATACGAATGGCACTTTTGGATTTGGTAACAAATTTGCCAACTGCTGTCAGAGCAACCATTCCAGAATGGCAGGCAGTCGAAATATCCCGGGTCGTACCGGAATTAGCAGAGGTACTTGGCGTACAGCCGAGCGGCACCACCGGACCGCTTGACCAGAACCAAATCTTTTCAGCCTTCTCTAATGTTGTAAATACTCTGAGTAGATCAGTGCCCATCCTTTTTGTCCTTGACGACATCCATTGGGCTAGTAAATCCACCTTTCACCTGTTGGAATTTCTCGTACGCTATCTGATTTCAGTCCAAACCAACAGCTCGAAGAAAATTCGATTTTTGGCCAGTTCAACCGAAGTTACAATCCCGAATTTCCAATCCATGGCCTTGATTCGCTTACGGCGTGACCATCTGGTGCAGGATATTCCTATTGGCAACCTTCTGCCGGAAGACGTTTCCCACTGGATCACTGTCGCTTCAGGCGGAGTAAAAAATGCCAACCGTCTGGCGGATGCACTGTATAACAAAACACTCGGCAATCCTTTATTTATCCGCGAAACGCTGAGCGCACTGGTAGAGGATGGAAAGCTCGACATGGATAAAATGCAGTGGGAGGGACCAGTTTTAAAAACGGGTCCTTTGAGACTGCCTCTGGCTGCTTCCATCCAGCAATTGATCCATGGGCGCCTGATGCCATTGAAACCACAAGCAATTGAAACGGTTCAAGCTGCGGCTGTGATCGGCACCTATTTTGATGTGCAGGAAGTGAAGATGATCGTAGCCCGGGAGGAAGGATCCATATTCAAGGACTTCGAAGATTTAGTCACCGCCGGTATTGTGATCATCAATGCACCACCCAAAAAGCACGAGTTTGAATTCAGCCATCATTTGATCCAACAGGCTGTTTATGAAATGATTATGCCGCCCGTGCGCACATTGATGCACCGAAAAATGGCGAGGCAGCTGATTGAGACCGTGGGAGAGAAAGCCGCTTCGCGAATTTTGTATCACTATCGGAATTCCAAGGATCTGGAAGCCGTTGTCCGATGGGCCGTAATCGCGGCCAAGCAAGCCATGGCCTTATCCGATTTTGCTAGTGCCGCGACCATGCTGCAGGAAGCCGAAGAAACCGGCATTGCAATCCAAATACCATCGGTAAACATGCTGGAAATTGTGCGTCTATTGGGGGATTCCTTTGCAGCGACTCACGAGCGGGAAAAAATATACCAGTATGCCAAACGTTATGCCGAGATGGCGCAGCAAATGAATGTCACTGGTTGGCAGGAAACATCATCGCGTTGGATGCGCATAGCCAAATTAGCTACGGGTGAATTATCGCAGTTCTAGAATAATTTACCTGCTTTAATCGGTCCCGCCGCGATACCTATCCCCATCTGGGGATGGGATACGAATACAAAAAACTCCCAATTCCAGTTAGTTTTTGGAAATTCGGAGCGGTAGCGATCCATCCCCTCCCGGGGACGGGATCGAAAAGAAAAACTCCCGAGTTATCGAGAGTTTATTCGGAGCGGGAGCGATACCATCCCCTCCCGGGGACGGAATTCGAAAAAAAGAAAAACTCCCGAGTTATCGAGAGTTTATTCGGAGCGGGAGCGACGGGATTCGAACCCGCGGTCTCGGCCTTGACAGGGCCGCATGTTAGCCGCTACACCACGCCCCCCGAATGAGCGATATATTATCATGTTCCGGGCAGACCGTCAAGTATTTGACCGAAGGTTACGCTTGTAAAATCCATCTACTCCACTTAATCTGGTGATCGGTGTCACGGGGTAAAATTAATCCACGCGATGGGAATTATCATTTTCTACTCTTATTCGCCATGGAGTGCTCATGCCAGACCAAATTACAGTGCGCGGCGCACGGTTGCACAACCTGAAGAACATCACGGTTTCGATTCCAAAAAATCAATTGGTGGTCTTCACCGGGATATCCGGATCTGGCAAATCAACACTTGGCTTTGACATTTTGCTCAAAGAGGGCATGCGTCAGTACATGGAATCCCTCGGGATGGTCACATTTGGGATGTCAAAACCGCCGGTGGATGCTATCACCGGCTTATCCCCATCCATCAGCGTCGATCAACACCTCACCAACCACAGCCCACGGTCGACGGTGGGAACTTCAACTGATGTTTACACCTATCTGCGGGTATTATTCGCCCGGCTCGGGAACCGTCCGTGTCCGAGTTGCGGTAAGGTCATATCTCCATCGTTTACCTCCACCACAAGAGGATGGGAGGTCGAAACAGGCAATGGGGATGACGAAGAGGATGGAGAAATATTCCTTCCTTGCCCGCATTGCGGTCAACCGGTGCCAGAACTCAATATGGCTCACTTCTCATTTAATAAACCCGCTGGAGCCTGTCCGACCTGTACTGGAATTGGCAGCATTCACCAAGCCAACATGTCACGCCTGGTCGATGAGCAAAAAAGCATCCTGGAAGGTGCAGTCACCGGTTGGGATGCCAATTATCTCAACTACAACACCAGTACTTTGTTGGCAGCGGCTCAGTTTTATAACTTCAAGTTTGACCTGAACCTCCCGGTCAAAGATTTTCCACAACCGCAAAAAGATTTATTATTCTTCGGTGTCAATAATCCTCAATTTCGGCGCCATTTTCCAACGCTTGAACCGCCTACCACTGTTCGAGAAGGGCGTTTTGAAGGGATCGCAACCAACTTACTGCGTCGTTACGCTGAGCGCATTGAGGATGCCGAGTATCGCGATAAGCTGAGCGAATTCCTGGTAACCCAGGCCTGCCCGGATTGTGAGGGTACGCGTTTGAAGCTGGAGAGTCGAGCGGTGACAGTCAACGGAGAAACCATTATTGCTCTCTCGAACTTGCCATTGACCGACTTGCATGATTGGTTAACCCGTTTGCCCAGCGTGCTTACATCGGATGAGATGTTGTTTGCCCGCCCGATCCTGGATGACCTGAGTGAGCGCATTCCGCGTCTGATCGAGGTGGGAGCTGGCTATTTGACCCTGGAACGCTCTTCACCGACGCTCTCAGCCGGTGAATCACAGCGGCTGCGATTGGCCTCTTTGTTGGGTTCCGGTTTGAGCGGCGTTCTTTATGTTTTCGACGAACCAACCATTGGGATTCATCAACGCGACACCCACCGCATGATTGAGGTGCTAAAGCGCTTGCGTGATCTTGGCAACACGATCCTGGTCATTGAACATGATCTTGAGATGATCGCTGCGGCGGATTTCGTCGTGGATTTTGGTCCAGGAGCTGGAAACCATGGGGGTCAAATCGTTGTTGCTGGAACCCCTTCAGAAGTGGCAGCCACATCAAACTCGGTCACCGGTGACTTTCTCTCAGGCCGGGCGGCAATACCCTATACAAAAAAACGACGGACAGGAAATGAAAAGGGCATAACAATCACCGGCGCACGCCACAATAACCTGAAAAATCTCACCGTACGTTTTCCTTTAGAGATGTTGGTTGCCGTGACAGGAGTATCCGGATCGGGAAAATCATCCCTGGTATTTGATATTCTCGACCGTGCAATTCGGCAGCGTCTGTATGCCGCAACGAATGAAATCCCTGGCGACCATGACGCCATAGTTGGTCTCGAATATATCGACAAAGTGGTGACGATTGATCAGGAACATGTTGGTCGTATTCCACGTTCGAATGCGGCCACGTACTCCGAAACTTTTACACCCATCCGGGAGGCTTTTGCAGCAACCGAGGATGCTCGCCAGCGGAGGTATTTAGCTCGACACTTTTCATTCAATCTGCCCGGGGGGCGCTGTGAACGCTGCCAGGGTACAGGTACACTGACGGTTAGTATGCATTTTCTGCCGGACGTAGAAGTCCGCTGCCCGGTTTGTCATGGTAGGCGCTTCACCCCTGAAACCCTGGAAATTCAATACCGCGGTAAAGATATTTCTCAGGTTCTTGACCTGACTATCGAAGAGGCGCTTACCCTATTTGTGGACATACCGGCTGCCAGATCTCGCTTGCAGTTGATGAAAGACGTCGGTCTGGGTTACCTTCAACTAGGACAGCCAGCGACCACTTTGTCTGGCGGCGAAGCGCAGCGGGTCAAGTTAGCCCGTGAACTGGGACGAAGATCGAAAGGGCATACGCTGTACTTACTGGACGAACCGACGACCGGTTTACACCTGGCGGATACAGCCCGCTTGTTGGCTGTTATGCAACGTCTGGTGGAGGCTGGAAACAGCGTGATCCTGGTGGAACACAACCTGGAACTGGTCAAAGCCGCGGATTGGGTTATCGACCTTGGACCAGAAGGTGGTGCTGCTGGCGGCAAATTAATTGCCGAAGGCACCCCTGAGCAGGTGGCTCAAGTGGCTGATTCATTCACCGGACAATATTTGAAGAAGCTATTACATTAAACCGGTTCTAACGGCCTAATTCCCTTCGAAAATCCATTCGTCCACCGGTCGCTGCCAGTTAACCAATTCGCTTTCGGCGAACCATAAACCAATTTCAAAAGCAGCGTTTTCCGGGCTGTCGGAAGCATGTGTTAAATTACGACCGACCGACAGGCCAAAGTCATGGCGGATTGATCCGGGGGCAGCCTCCACGGGTCTTGTGGCACCCATGGTCTGCCGGACTGCGGCAATAGCCTGAGGACCCTCCCACACCATGGCCATAACCGGTGCGGACGTAATATATTGGATCAATCCCGCATAAAAAGGTTTTCCCTGATGAACAGCATAATGTTTTTCAGCTAATTCGCGGCTCACCTGTAAAAATTTAGCCGCAACAAGTTTCAATCCGCGACGTTCAAGACGCAAGGTTATTTCACCAATCAAACCGCGTTGTACCGCGTCTGGTTTGGCCAAAATGAAAGTACGTTCCAACTTATTCCTCCGTAATGCCGGTTAGGATGATTATCGCAATAGTTCTTCCGCTTTGGTGTAGGCGTCAAGAGCTTCTTGCAGCTGATTGCTGCGCATATATGCATCGCCTAAAGACTGCCAGATATTGACATCTACTGGATAGCGGTAGATTGCATCGCGCAAATCGTGGATTGTATCCTCTAGCGCTTCGCCGCGATTAATAAGCCGATTGTAGTGTTCGAGAGCTGAATCGATATCCTGCGCATTCAGAGCAGCCTGTGCGTTGTATAGGTCATCGCTGCTTACTGGCACAGGTTGAGCAATGGACGGTGTCGGAGTCACTCGAATCGGGCTGGTATCTTCAACCTTATCGACAGGGGCTGCTTCCTCTGCTTTTTTCAGCCAACCGGTTTGCCCGGTGGAAGCTGAGTAAGGCACTGCCGGCAATATACCAAATTCCTCGTCTTCAAGTTCTTTCAACCATTCCGGTGGGGCTTCAGCATCCACCTTAGCGATAGGTGCAACCTCAGCTTGTTCTTCAGCCAGACCTTGCAGCCAATCCGGCACTTCCTCGGGTTCAGTGTCTTCGGGAGTAACGGCTGGTGCTACGGGCTCCGTTGTTTCCGCTACAACCGGTTCTAACTCTTCAGCCGCCTCGGAGGTAATTTCAGTGCTGGTTTCAGCCGACGGTTCATCTAAGGCAGCGGGTTCAGCGGGTGATTGAGCAGTAAATTCGGGTTGAAGGTCCTCTTCCGGCTGCCATTCCCCAGCTCCCCGAGTAATAATCGGCGTTTCTTCCGTCTCAACCGCTTCCAATTCGGTTGCTTCATCCGCTGCCAGAGTCTCTTTGAACCAGGCAGGCAGTTCTTCATCAACAGCAGGAACGTCAACCTTGTCGATTTCTGCTTCGGTTTCGCCAGTAGCTACAGGTGCTTCTTGCTCCGACCAGGTCGGCTGTTCAATTTCTATGGCTGGGGTTTCAAAGGATGCGTTAACGACCCGCTCTTCCTCACCGGTAATTTCGCTTTCCGACTCTTGAACCGCTTCTTCCTCGAGGTCGAATTCTGGCGCCATTTCAGGTGGGGCGGGTGGCTCGTCAGCTTCCACTTCAACTTGCTCAATTTCAGACTTAATCCATTCAGGGGTTTCTTCCGAGCGTTCCTCCGGTGCTACCTGCAGTGCTTCTTCATCCGCGCCCTGACGAGCAGCAAGCGCCTCCAGCCAGGCAAAGGCTGCGTCGTCTTCTAATTCGGAGGGTTCTTCTACGATCGTCTCAGCAGCCATTTCATCGCTGACAGCTGGTTCTACGAGATCTGCAGCCTGAAGATCTTCTGCAACCGCTTCAGGTTCAACCTCATCTGTTTCATTTTCCAGCGATTCCTTCAGCCAATCTGGAACATAAATGTCCTCGGATTCGGCTTCAGCCTCGACGGAAGTCGACTCTTGTAAACCTGCATGAACCGATTGCTCTTCGCCTGGTTCGACCAGATCGAAAATCGATAAATCCTCTTCGTCCATCAGCATGGGACGAGCTTCCGAAGGTTGCTCGGTGACAGCTTCAGTCGAAACTGGCTCGTCAACGACTGGCTCGACTTCTTCAATATTTTCCAAATCTTCCGCAAACACGCCCTTTTCTTCTTCATCTTCGGCGAACGCTTCAACTTCTTCTGGTGGCGTCTCTTCAGCCGTTAATTCTTCAGGAACTGTCTCTTCAAAAGGCATTTCTTCGACCACAGGAATTTCAGTCGAGGGAACCTCTTCCGGTTTACGGACTCGGGTAGGCTGGGTGGCATCTGCGTCGACTGGTGAAGCGGCTTCAAGTTCAGTCAGGAAGTCGTCCGTTGATTTTTCTGGCGTTACCATAAATTCAACAGCGAAGGGTGCGACTTCTTCAGCCGTGCTCTCTTCATCCCAGGAGGATGCAAATGGCTCAGCCGGGGTTTCAAGAGCAGCAGCTGCCTGAGTTTCAAGTTCCGGTTCAGTCCAAAAATCATCGACTGCCTCAAATTTTTCAGAACCCTCGTCAATCGCAGCCAATTCCGCCTCAGGAAGTTCAGGTTCCTTGGAAGCTAAAATTTCCAGCCAATCATCGTCTGAGGTGGATTCAACGGACGCCTCTGGCACCGCTTCAATTTCAGCCAGGCCAGTCAACCAATCGGGGATCTCATTATCTGCGGCAAGCGCGTCTGGCAATGGTTCAATTTCAGCCAGAAAATCCTCATTCATGGAAGAAGGCAGCTCTGCCTCCTGTCCAACTGCTTCGATTAATCCGCTTTCGCCTTCCGGGGTTAATTCAAGATCGCTGAGCGACCCGGTTTTTTGGTCAGTCTCCGAAAGGATGCTTTCCAACCAGGAATTATCTTCATCACTGGGAGCCCCTTCAATCTCTTCCGCGGGTTCGTTCGGTTCGTCGGTGGGAGCGATAGCCTGCAACCAATCCGGGATCTCAGCTTCGCTGGCAGCCATTTCAGAAGTTGCGCCTTCATAAATATCAGCAATATCTTCGCTGGCTGGCACCTCAGGGGTATCACCGCTGGAAGGTTGCCACCCGGCAGATTGCATCCAATCCGGCAATTCTTCCTCAATCTCAGGTGTTCCTTCAGCCGGTGCGCTCACTTCAGCTACAGCTTCGTCTCCAGGTGTCGCTTCTTCGGTCGCCGGGAGTACTTCTTCGATCGGTTCCTCGATTGGTTCTATCTCTGGCTCGGTTTTGCCCGCTTCAGGAGTCATTAACCAATCTGGTAGGGCTTCAGCATCCGTCTCTTCCATTTTTACACCGGCTGCTTGCGCCCAATCCAGTTGGGCTGAAGGCTCTTCTTCGATTTCCCCATCATAGATTTCGAGTTTAATGGCATCATCCGGTGCATCGGCGCCAGAGCTGGAACCAGCGGCGACATGCGCCAGATATGGGTCCAGTGCGACTAGCCTTTGATTGTAAACCCGAGCATCGTCCGCCCGCGCTGTCCCGGGTAGTACGTCTGCCAGGATTCGGTTGGCCTCATAACAATAAGGTAACTTTTCAATAAGACGGCTGGCTACCTCGGTGGCTGATACTTTTTGGCCAGAAAGGAAGAACATGCGCGCCAATATTACTTCCAGTTCCACCCGGTCGGGGTTTTCAGCCAATGCCACTCTGGCTTCGGCAATGGCTTGCTGAAACAGGTCACCGCGCGCGTACATGCGCACCAGTGCGCCGCGCGTGAGGCGGATTTTGGCGGGGACGACGCCATCGCGCCGACCGTATAATCGTTTTAATTCTTCCTGGACAGCGCTATTGGAGGGTTGGGCTTCAAAAGCGCGTTCCATGTGGAAAATGGCAGCATCCAGATTGCCCTCATCCTCACGGATCATGCTCATACCGATTTGGGAGACAAAATCGTCGGGCAGGCTGGATAGTACCCGCTGCAAGACGTCAGCGGCCTCGGTGTAGCGCTGAGACTCGAGGTACGCCTTGCCGAGCAGGCGATAGGTTTCAAGATGCTTCGGGAATTGGCGCAGGATATGCCGGGAATGCGCAATGGCATCCTTCACCTGATCGTTTTCGATTAACGCTTCTATTTCTTTGTTATACGCACGCAAAGAGATGGATGCCATATTAATTCTCCCGGCATTTAGTATGCATTAACTTGTTTGATATTGCAAGTATTTTGCCAGTCGACGCTTCAAACTAAGAAAAAAGGCTGCATTTCCCTGGGAAATTGCAGCCTTTTGGGTTCAATTTTACCTATTCACCGAGATAATCGCGCAATTTGCGACGGATGGTTGGGTGACGTAATCGACTAAGCGCCTGAGCTTCGATCTGCCGCACCCGCTCACGGGTGACACCCATCTTGCGGCCCACTTCTTCGAGGGTATAAGCCTGCCCATCCAGTAACCCGTAGCGTAACTGCAAAATGCGGACTTCGCGCGGTGGCAGAGAGTTTAGGACTTCCTCAAGGTGTTCGCGCAGCATGTTGTAGGTGGCGGTGTCATCCGGCGGGGGTGCTTCATCGTCTTCAATGAAGTCACCCAGCACTAAATCTTCCTCATCATCGGTGGGAGTTTCGAGTGACAAGGGCCGGCGGGCTACCTGAATCATATTCTCAACTTTTTTAGGTGGAACATCCAGTGCTAATGCCAGTTCGTCAACGGAAGGCTCGCGGCCAAGGCGCTGAGTCAACTGGTGTTGCGTACGCAGCAGCTTGTTGATCTGGTCGCCCATATGGACCGGTACACGAATAGTGCGGCCCTGGTCAGCGATAGCGCGGGTGACTGCCTGACGGATCCACCAGGTTGCATAAGTGCTAAATTTGTGTCCACGGCGGTAATCAAATTTCTTGGTCGCGCGGATCAAGCCAATATTGCCTTCCTGGATTAAATCGAGGAAAGGCACTCCGCGGCCCATATATTTTTTGGCAACGCTGATTACCAGGCGCGAGTTGGCGGTGATCAGGTGCTCCCGGGCGGCCCAACCATCCTCGATTAATCGGCGCAACTCATGTCGCCGGCGAATGCTGACATTTCCACGTGCCAATTCTTCACGAGCCATGCGACCGCGTTCAATACGCTGGGCAAGTTCAACTTCTTCTTCAGCATTAAGCAGCGGTACCCGGCTGACCTCTTTGAGGTAAAGCCCGATCGTGTCATCGGTGTCGATGTTTTGCAAATCATCGAAAACAGCTTCGCGAGCTGTTTCTTCAGTCTCTTCTTCACTCTCGTCTAATTCATCTTCACTGGGCTCTGGTGCCAGCGATTCATCTTCCAGGTAGGGGATACCTGCGCTCATTAATGCAGCGAAAGCTTCCTCCAACTGGCCGACGTCCTGCTCTGCTTCCGGGAAGAAATGCAGGATATCGTCGATGGTTACATAGTTTTTTTGACGCCCAAGCTCAATTAACCTTGCAATCGCAGGGTATTCTTCATCTTCGTCGTCAACAACATTAATTAAAGGGTTATCCATTCTGCTTGCCAATTGCCTTTTCTGGTAGAAGGATCGTAAAATCCTTCGAATTTTTCTGTCATCCAATTCCATTGGTCGCCTGCCTGGTCAGGTTGCTATTTCAGGATACACACTTTACGACTGAATTTCAATACCTGTAAAGCCGCCTGAGACGCGCGGACACCATGCTCGACCATTAAGTCTTATTATTTGTTAATAAACACACAAAACGAGCGGAACGCAAATTCCGCCCGCATGGCAGTCCGAACCCACCTTGTAGCTCCGGAAACTGGCCGCATAACAATATACAACAATCAAAAACCAATTACAACTAGTATGAAAATACTCTTATGAAATACTAATGTTAGACAATATTATTGACATTTTTACGCCTTTATATACAATAAATCGTGTCTCGCACGCATCTCCCTCTATTTATTTAAATTGGGAGACCCATATCCCCCTTTATATTGTTACGACCTGGAGGCAACATGGATATCTTTGGATTGTCCAGGCATGGCTTGACGACTGCTTTTGAGCAGTTTGCCATACTTGGAGTATTGATTGTGGCCTTGATAAGCCTTCTCTACGCCTGGTTATTGCGAGGAAGCGTACTCAAGAAGGACAAAGGCACCGAAAAGATGCAGGAAGTATGGGGAGCTATTCGTGTTGGCGCTAACGGTTACCTCCGGCGCCAGTTGCGAACTATTCTTCCCGCCATGGGAATTTTGACAGTAGCTCTGTTCCTGAGCGTGATCGGTGCCAAGCCAAGCCTTGAAGCAACGCGGGAATTTGGGCAGTACGGCGAGCGGGCAGTGGTTTGGATCGTATCTGTGGGCCGCACCGTGGCATTCCTCATGGGTGCTTCATTCTCATTAATTGTCGGACAACTGGGCATGCGTATGGCAATTCAGGCCAGCGTACGATCTGCTTCAGCTGCCAAAAGGTCCTTCAATGAATCATTGTCCATTGCGTACTACGCCGGTACGATCACGGGCATGCTCACTGACGGCCTCGGTTTGATGGGTGGTACGGTTATCTTTATTATTTTTGGCCGTGCAGCTCCGGATGCATTATTAGGTTTTGGATTTGGCGGCACCCTTTTGGCTTTATTCATGCGCGTCGGCGGCGGTATCTATACCAAAGCAGCAGATGTTGGTGCGGATCTGGTCGGTAAAGTCGAAAAAGACATTCCCGAAGATGACCCGCGCAATGCTGCTGTGATCGCCGACCTGGTAGGTGACAACGTCGGCGACTGCGCCGGTATGGCAGCCGATATTTTCGAGAGTTATGAAGTCACGATCGTTTCTGCATTAATTCTTGGCCTGGTATTATACGAAGCCACCGGCCATATCCTGTATATTGTTTATCCGTTGATCATTCGTGCCATCGGCGTCATCAGTTCCATTCTCGGGACCTTCGCCGTGCCGATTTGGGAAAAATTTCCAATCAAATTCCTAAGATCACACGATGCGGAAGAATCGATGTTCCGCTCGTATGAAGTCTCCAGCGTCAACACCGTCGTATTCGCCTTCCTGCTGGCGATTTTCTATGCCCACGATTGGCGTTTGGGTGCACTGACTGCCATCGGTGTAGGCCTGGCAGTGGCCTTCAATCCGTTGACTTCGTACTTTACCGCTACCAAGAAAGCGCCTGTTCAGGAAATCGTCAAATCCTCTCGCACTGGTCCGGCAACCATCATTCTCTCCGGCCTATCGGTCGGAATGGAATCCAGCGTCTGGGCAGTGGTGGTGATCGCTATTTCGTTCGTCGGTGCGTTGCTGTTATACAAGGGTGACGGTGCTACTCATGTCCTGTATGCAGTCGCGATGATCGGCATTGGAATGCTCAGTCACACCGGCAATAATGTGGCTATGGATTCTTACGGCCCGATTTCGGACAACGCCAATGGTATTGCCGAAATGGCCTGGCAAGGGTTGACTGATCCCGATACCCTGCGCGCGCGTCAAATTATGGCCGACCTGGATGCAGTTGGCAACACCACCAAGGCAATCACCAAAGGTGTCGCTATCGCCTCCGCGGTAATCGCGGCTGTCAGTTTATTTGCCTCCTTCATCACAGATATTAACCGGGTCAAACCAGGCTTTCTGGATGCGATTCGCATCTCTGACACGACGGTCTTTGTTGGCTTCCTGCTCGGCGGCGCGCTGCCGTGGCTGTTCTCATCGCTGTCGATCCGCGCAGTATCCCGTGCCGCCAGCCAGATTGTGGAGGAAGTGCGTAAACAGTTCCGCATGCCTGGCATCATGGAAGGCACAGTCAAGCCAGATTATGAGCGCGTGGTTTCGATCTCCACTCGCTCCTCACAGAAGGAATTGATCCCACTGGCGGTAGTTTCGATCAGCATGCCGCTGGTTGTCGGATTAGTTCTGGGTGTTGAGGCTCTGGGCGGCTTCCTGGCAGGCGTAATTCTTTCCGGTCAGTTGCTGGCGGTGTTTATGGCTAATGCCGGCGGTGCCTGGGATAATGCCAAGAAGGCGATCGAAGATGAGCCGCGCGATCTGGTTGCCAATACCGGCAAGGGCTCTGAACGCCACAAGGCTGGCGTCGTGGGCGACACGGTAGGCGATCCGTTGAAGGACACTGCCGGCCCGGCCCTCAACCCGATGATCAAAGTGGTCAACCTGGTCAGCCTGTTGGCAGCGCCAATTCTGGTCAACTTCACTTTGAAGAGTCCAGTGGGCATTATCGCCGTGATTGTCCTGTTTGCCGGCTTTGTCTGGGCAGTATGGCAGAGCAAACGCCCGGTACCCGAACTCGATTAATTTGCAGGGTAGATTGAAAAGCAGAAGCCGGGGTAAAACCCGGCTTCTTTTTATTAATGGAAGCGCAGGAGCTTCAAAGTCTGTACAAAATCCTGGGGGTATGGCGCCTGCAAAGTCAGCGGCAAATCTGAATTGGGGTGCTGAAAGCTGATCTGCTGTGCATGCAATCCAGTCCGGGAAATGGGAAGAAACTGAACGTGCTGCACCAGATCTGTTCGGTGTAATGGCTGAAAATCCGTTGGCGGGGGAAAGGAACGCGGAAAATAAAGCGGGTCGTTCACCAGCCATAGCCCCAGAGCAGCACAGTGAGCTCGTATTTGATGCGTATAGCCAGTGGTAGGAACAGCGGCGATCAATGAAATCTCACCAGAAAACCGTTCCAGGACCGTAAAGACAGTATGAGCAGGCTTGCCGCGCTGCAAATCGATGACGGTTCGGTGGTGGCGGTCACCATTGACGAGCAGCGGTAAATTTACTGTGCGAGAATCCCAATCGACGGCACCCCAGGTCAGCAGGTGATAGGTTTTCCGGATCATGTGATGCTCAAATTGGGCATTAAGATGGCGATGAGCTTCTGCGGACCGGGCAAACAAAAGCACGCCGCTGGTATCTTGATCCAGGCGGTGGACCACCCATAAGCGGCTGTAGGTTTGACTGAGAAGCGCCTGAAGGTTTGGTTTGCTGGTGTCGTAACCATCCGGAATGACCAATAGACCGGCTGGTTTATTAACCGCCAGGATTGCTTCATCCGTATAAAGGATTTCCTGTGAAAATTCCGGCTGCATCTCATTCTCCCGTGATGCTGCCAGGGCAACGACCGACAGGGTCAGGCAGGCTTGGTAAAGAAGCTGACCGCGATGACACCCGGCCCGGCATGGACCATAATCGCGGGTGGTAAATTGTAGATCGCTGGGCGTGGCATGCCGGTGTCGTTGACGAGTCCGTCGGCAAATTGATTGGCTTCTTCCCGGGCATCACCAACCATGATGGTCAGGTGACCTTCGCCGTCTCGCGGGCATTCTGTTTCAACCAATTCCTTCAACCGCGCGATCGCCCGGCGTTTGGTGCGTTGGTTTTCCAATGGCTCGATATGACCATCCGTCAATTGCAGGATGGGCTTGACCTGCAGCAGGCTGCCCATCAGCATTTTGGCGCCGCCAATTCGCCCACCTTTATATAAATATTCGAGCGAATCGACCACAAAATAGACTTTCTGTCGGCTGGCCATTTCTTTAATTTTGGCGACCAGGGTATCGGCGTCCATTCCTTCTTTAATCCACTTGTCCGCCAGCAATACCAGCGATCCCAACCCCGACCCAACGGTGCGCGTATCAATAATGCGGATGTCCGCATTAGGAAAATCTTCTGCTCCAACAGTAGCCCCGCGCAAGGTGCCGCTCACATCACCGGAAGGTACCAGCACCACAATCGTATCGCCGTTGGCGCTGAACTTTTCGAAATGAGGCGCGTAGAAGGCTGGAGAGGGGGCAGCGGTCTTCGGCAGTTCCGTTGAGGCACGCAACTTTTTTATAAATGTATCGGAATCCAATTCGTAATCATCTTTGAAAGATTCTTCACCAAAAATAATGACCTGCGGGACGTAAGCTATCCCTAATTCCTTCGCAACGGCAGGCGGAATGCTGGAGGTAGTGTCGGCAACCAAGTGGATCATGTGATAAGTCCCTTCGAAGAAATAAAGTGATATTCATTGTTGTCAAGAGGTGGGTACCATCATTATACGGATCAACCGCAAAAATCAAACCATAAGAATGAAGCTGATGGCAGTCTTTATACGGAAAATGCTGATTTCAAGTTTTGTGATTCAATCGATAAGGTGCAAAGACCGGGCAGTGGGCAGCCCGCCGGCGGGTTCGGCAGCGATGATGGCGTTTAAAACAGCCTGGGCGACTACTTCGGGGGCAAAAGCCGCTACGACATTAACATCTACAGACCTTTGACCGGTTGCCAGGGCGAAAATCGTGTCGCCATCCAGCATGGTATGGGCCGGTCGAATGGTTTGAGCCAGGCCATTATGAGCAGTTTGAGCGACTTTGTTGACCTGTTCTTTTGTTAGCCGCGCATTGGTGGCGACCACGCCGATGACCGTATTGCGAATGGATGCCAATTTCATGATGCTGCGCCCTTTGAAAGTGCGCATAGCCAGCAATGTATCCGCCAACGCGTTTTTCTTATCCAGTACGCCGGCAATCAGCCGGTTCAACATCGGATCGTAAATATCGCCAAAGGCATTTACTGCGATCAGCGCACCAATCACAACGCCCCCGCCCAGGCTCAGGCTGGCTGTGCCAATACCACTTTTCATCGCGTGCTTAATTCCGTATATTTTTCCAACGGCTGCCCCGGTGCCGGCGCCGACATTGCCTTGTTGGATCATAGGGGAGACAGCATTTTGAGCGGCGCGGTAGCCCATTTCCGCATCCGGGCGCACAGCCGCACTGCCAACTTCCAGGTCGAATAATATTGCGGCCGGCACGATGGGCACATGTGCCACACGAACATCAAACCCGATTCTGCGCTCTTCCAGGTAACGCATGACCCCGGAGGCTGCATCCAGCCCAAAGGCTGAACCGCCGGCTAACGTGATGGCATGTACATGCTCCACCAGGTGCATGGGGCGCATCAGATCCGTTTCACGCGTACCGGGAGCTCCACCGCGCTGGTCAACCCCGCCAATGGCGCCATTCTCACATAAAACCACTGAGCAGCCGGTGAGCGCGGTCAAATCCTGTTCATGCCCGACTTTAATTCCGGGCACATCGGTGATCGATCCTGGAAATAATTGCATATTGGGGGATTTCGTTAATGATTATTCCTGATATGATTCGATCGTTCCATTATAACCGGATGGGACAGCAACCGGATCGATATTTGCCTGCAAACACTGTTTGGAGATACCAATGAAAAGCGACTCTTCCGCAAACAACAATTCATCGCTTGCCATCATTATTTTTGGCGCCACCGGCGACCTGGCTCATCGTAAATTAATTCCCGCGATTTATGAGCTCACAGAAGCCGGCAAACTACCAGAGCAAACTTCCATCATCGGGTTTGCCCGCCGGGAGTGGAAGGATGAAGCCCTGCGGGATACTTTTAAGGCAGGCATTGAAGAAACTCTGGCACCCAAAAAGCCGGACGCAAAAGTTGTTGCCAAGATTCTGCAAAATTCCTTTTACATTTCATCCACTTTCGAAGATCCAAACGGTTACAAGAGGTTATGTGACAAATTGGATAGCATGAAGGTGAAAAATATTTTATTCTATCTGGCGACCCCGCCGACAGAATATGCCACCATCATCGAACAGATTGGTAAATTTCACATCGAAAAACACCCCGAAGGTTGGACGCGAATTATTATCGAAAAACCTTATGGGCGGGATCTCGAGTCAGCCATTGAGCTGGATAGCGAAGTCCATAAAGTGTTCTCTGAGTCCCAGGTCTACCGCATCGACCATTATCTCGGCAAGGAAACCGTGCAGAATATCCTGGTTTTCCGTTTTGCCAATGCTATATTCGAACCCTTATGGGATCGCCGCTATGTGGACCATGTGCAAATTACCGTCGCGGAGGAGGTAGGCGTCGGCTCGCGTGCCGGCTATTACGACAACTCCGGGGTAATCCGCGACATGTTCCAGAACCACCTGCTGCAACTGGTCACACTGACTGCCATGGAGGCGCCGGTCGGCTTTAATGCCGACGCAGTCCGGGACGAAAAGGTGAAAGTCCTCAAAGCGTTGCGCCCGTTGAAGGGCAAGGATGCGGTTGTCAATACCTTCCGGGCGCAGTATGTATCCGGCCTGGTCGGCGACAAACGCGTCTTAGGCTATAAAGACGAGGAGGGCGTACCGGCAAATTCGATTACTGAAACTTTGCTGGCAGCCCGCCTGTACATTGATAACTGGCGCTGGGCAGGTGTTCCCTTCTTTGTGCGCTCGGCTAAACGAATGCCCAGCCGCATGACCAAAATATTAATCCGTTTTCGGCAAGCGCCGTTATCGTTGTTTAATTGGAAGAATATGGCTGGGGATGCGCCAAACACTTTAATTTTGAATTTACAGCCCAATGAAGGCATCCGTCTGGAGTTTGGCGCAAAAGGTCCGGGACCGGTGAACGAGATTCTACCGGTCAATATGGAGATGGATTACGATGAAACCTTTGGCAGCGAGCCGCCAGATGCATATCAGCGACTGCTGTTGGATTGTATTATGGGGGATGCGACCCTGTTTACCCGGGCAGATGAAGTCCATAGTCAGTGGTCTTTCGTGACTGACATACTCGACAGCTGGAGCAAAAATCCAATCCAAAATCTGCCCGTTTATGAATCGGGAACCTGGGGGCCGCCGGGTCTGGACGAATTTATCGAGAAAAATGGCTTGACCTGGCGATAATTCGGCCACCCACCTGATTCAATTCGTACAATTTACCTGCGTTTCGTTAGATTGCTAAATTTATTGCGGCAGTAAAGTGCCGCAATTTGGGCAATGGGATGTGCGTGCGGTGACCACAAAGCCGCATTTCGGGCAGGCAATGGGTTGAACGCTCCCCAGGGGAGCACCGCAGGCTATACAATTCGGTTCGCCGACTGGATTGGGAGTGTCGCAATAATCGCACACCAGACGTCGCAGCCGTTCCGATAATTCATGGCCGGCTTTGAGTGCATGGGCAGTCTGATCAACCACTCGCCATACTTCATCGGTCAACTGCACATACTCGATATCCTGAGCCAGATCGTCGATGCGGTCCAGCAGAGCAAATGGATTCCGTAGAGCCGAGAGTGCCGTCCAGCCAAGGCTGGCAGCCACTCCCAACCAGGCTTGTTTACCCACCTGGACGGAGACCCCATCTTCAACAGCCTGCAAAGCAACGCCAAGGGCTGTTTGTCCACCTGACGCTGCACCTTGCCGGCTGGCAATTTGAACGTTGAATTGGGAACCGGTGCCGATTTGCTGCACGCGTAAATTGCCGCGGTTGAAGTGGGCCACCAGACTCTGAGCGAAGTCGGCCGGGCTGATTTTTCCGTGATAAATTCGTTGATCCATAGTCGGTTATAATCGGGGTCGAGGCGAGACTTGATGAAAATTAATCCTGAATTTATGCGCACAAAGACCGCGCAAATCCTTTTTTATTCTATCATTATTACGAGTGTTCTGGCTTTTGGGTTGCTTTCAGCGGGAACTCACACCGCAAATGCCCAGATACCCACTGGATCGATACCAACGGTCACTGGAACGCCCAGCGGTGTTATGGCGACGGTAAAAGCCGGGCAAAATGAGTCAACTGTCAATGTTCGTTCTGGACCGCACGCGCTGTATTACCCCAAAATTGGGGTTTTGATGGAAGGTCAATCCGTGCCGGCACTGGGACGCTCATCTGGCAACGATTGGATATTAATCGCCTATGCCGGCGTACCAGGAGGCCAGGGTTGGGTATTTAGTAAGTATGTTGACCTTACACCGGGTGAGCTTCCTGTGATTCAACCACCTGCCAGTCCAACGCCGCAAGTTACGCAAACCATCGACCCGACCCTGGCAGCTCAGTTTATCGTCACTTCAGCACCGACCCGATTGCCAACCTTCACCCCACCGCCGCCGTTGGCAGTACCGACTTTTCCCGCGACAGGGGGCAGCCAGGTATTATCCGGCGTACCCATGGGATTGGTTATTCTCGTCCTCATCAGCGTCGGTGTTTTGCTCGGAATTTTCTCGTTTATTCAGCGCCGATAATCAGCCTGGAAATTATTCCCGGGTCTTAAAAAAGTCTGCAAAGCCTCTAAAACAACTGGCACTCAGGCGGTGACCGACAGCCGCTTCACAAAAAGTGACATTGGCACCCCATTGCTGCAGCCAGGCTGCGGTTTGCTGCGCCTTCGCGATCGGCACCGTTTTGTCCTGGCTGCCGTGCGCAATGAATACGGCTTTATTGGATAAACCAGACGGAAGAAGAATGTCGGGGGTATCTGTGGGCAAAAACCCAGACAAGAATCCAAGCCGGTTGACCTCTAGCGGGAAGAGGAGCAGGAAAGTCGCTGCCATCACCGCCCCCTGGCTGAATCCGATTACATCTACCATGCTGGCATTGATATGTAAGGCTTTATCCCAGTTCTGATAGGCTGTATGCAACTGGTTTGCCGCTTCCCGAAATTCCACGAAGGAGGCAGTCATGCCTTGATCAGCATTGATCCACTTATAACCAACCGTGTCGGTTTGGATAGGAGCGCGAGGAGATAGGATCCAGGCATCCCGCGGCAGATTGCGCGTAAATATGGTCATAGAATGTTCGTCGCCAGTCAGTCCGTGCAGAAGGAGGAAAACGCGGTTGTTCGCGGTTGTTTGAGGCGGTCTTACCCGAACAATCCAATCTTCCAGGAGCATCACCTGGGCATCATTGTTCTCGGTTACGTTCAACGATCCACTCCATAATGCCTAATATTAACAGGATCAACCCGATGGGTAATAGACCAATAAAGATACACAGGATCCCGAGGAAAGCCGCTCCAAGCCCGTAAATCCAATAAATCAGGATGCCGCCAAGCGCGACCAGCAAGATCAAACCGCCAGCGATCAGGCGTTGAATGGTTTGACGGGAATAACGGCGCAGGTCATCTGGCATGAGACAGCACGCAATCGTTACCCTTCCAATAATTTACTTGGAGGCTGCGGGTTTTGAAATTGGCGGCCAAACCGATGACGCCAGGTCAAAGAGTGCTCAAGTTCAGGCATAGCCTTGTCCATTGCCTCAGCCCCGGCCCTGATCAATTCTTGAGGGTTGGCACGATCGAGGTACCCGAATTTGATCACATCCGGACGGATTATTACGTCCGGTTTTTCGATTTTCAGCCTTAGTTCGGTGATCATTCGGCTGGTAATATCCATCGAATCGACAAAGATCCGAATGGCCTGTCCGATTCGCATGTTGATGATGCGATTCAAAATCGGTTTCGGGATATGCGTATCGTAGGGAACGCTGATTTCAGGCATTGCCTGCCAGTTTTCCGGTTCCGGACTCAAGCACACCGCAATGATCGGTAATTTAGGTGCCAGCCAGCGTACCACGGACACAGGTACTGGGTCCAAAATGCCGCCATCGACCAGTTCGGTCTTGCCGATGCGAACAGGAGGAAATACACCAGGAATACTGGAGGATGCGATCACCGCTTCGATCACCGACCCATGTTTTAGTATATATTCTTGCCTACTGACGATATCCACTGCGGTTACTGCCAGCGGGATTTTTAAATCTGCGAAAGTCTTGTCTTTCAAAAACGGGGATAATAGCTTCACCATTCCGGATAAACCGAGGAGCGAAGGACCATCGTGGTCACGGCGTGAAAAGAAATTATGGGTATTCAGTGATGTAAGCACTTCTAAAACTTCATATTGTTTAGCTCCGGAAGCGATCACCGCACCGACCACGCTGCCCGCACTGGTCCCGGCAATGGCTTTGATTTTGTAGCCAGCTTCCATGAGCCTAAAAATGACACCCAGGTGGGCAATCCCCTTGAGTCCGCCGCCGCCAAGTGCCAAAGCAATTTCTTCCATCGTGCTCCTCCGTGCCAGAAAAGGTTATTAGGTCGTCAATAAATATTTTAAAGCCTGCTCCAGGGCTAATACATCGTTGATGGTGTTGTAGGCTTGTAGTGAAAAACGGATGAGCTTTCTACCATTCCATTCAATCAAAGGAACCTCGATTTTGAAACGATCATACAGGGCAGACTTCAGCTCACAAATATCTACGTATTCTGGCAGCGGAACGGTTCCCATTTGTTGGTACCAATCGGGAGAATCGGGGTAAATTGCCGGAACTCCAGTCAATCGTATGATCCGCTGACGTAACTCAGCTGCCAGTTCGTGACATTGCTGCCGGACGAAGGGCCATTGGTGTTCTGCTTGAAAGGCTATCGCATCCGGAACAGCCAGGAAGGCCGAGATGTCTCGCGTTCCAGTCCACTGCATCCAATCGACGAAACGTGACGAACTGGGGGACAGGCTTTCCCAGCCCCAAGAGATAATCAACGGCTGAACCAGGTGTTGAACCTCCGGCCTGGCGAAAAGAAAAGCCGCACCTTTTGGTGCGCATAGCCATTTATGTAGGTTGCCGCTGTAAAAATCTGCACCCAGTTGATCCAATGACAGGTCAATTTGACCGGGAGCATGCGCCCCGTCGATAATCGTTAGAATGCCAGCCTGCCGGGCGCGCCGGCAAATCTCTGCGACGGGGAAAATTATGGCGGTGGGTGAGGTGATGTGGCTTAGAAAAATCACGCGAGTTCGGGCAGTGACCCCAGCCCAGAACTGGTCGACCCATTGTTCGGCATTCTGGACTGGCAGGGAAGTCGGGTGGTTGATATACTTGAAGCCGCTCCGCTGGGATAGAAACTTCCAGGTTCGATCTAAAGCCCCATACTCATGGTCGCTGGCCAGCACTTCGTCAGTTAGGCCCAACTCCAAACTGCGTGCCAGGATGTTGATGCCCATGGTCGCATTGGTCACGAAGACCAGGTTGTCGCGGCTTGTAC
The DNA here is from genome assembly GCA_963721535.1 of uncultured Chloroflexia bacterium. Lineage (GTDB taxonomy): Bacteria > Chloroflexota > Anaerolineae > Anaerolineales > Anaerolineaceae > Bellilinea. Next base: position 234,387 of record CAVRKN010000022.1, on the reverse strand, counting down.
CAAGATACGCCGCCAGCTTTTCCCGGGCCGTATTGAGCAGCTCATCCGAACGCCTTCCGAGGAATTCCACCGGCTGCCGTTCCAGCTCGCACTGCCAACGCTGGTAACTCTCGAACACCGGTCGAGGCGTGGCTCCAAAAGAACCGTGATTTAGAAAAATTATGTCGGGATCGAGCAGAAAGTATTCTTTCATGAATCGGGTTTGCACCTTTCGCCGGCACTGATTGTAACATTGACGCCCAACCGATGAACTTCTCACTGATAAAAACGCTCGATCCGATGCGCCAGGTCCCGCAACCCCTCAGGCGGAATTTCTGGTTGTTCTTCAGCGATATCGCCTGGTTTGGGCTGGTCTCTGGCAGCACGATCGCGTTTTTAACGATTTATGCTGCTCACATTGGGGCTCGACCGGCGCAAATAGGTTTGATAAATGCTGCACCGCCCATCGTAAGCATGCTATTTTCGCTGTCTTTTGGCGCATGGATGCTTTCCAAATCTTCACGACGAGTGGTGGTATTGAATGGCGCCTTAATGCGGCTCTATTACTTGCCGCTCATCCTGATCCCAACCTTATTGGCAGCACCGATTCAAGTTTGGGTGATTATTGCAATGACTTTCCTCATGAGTGTGCCAGGTACTGGAGTGCAGGTGGGGTTCCCGGTTCTTTTTAGCGAAGCGGTGCCGGAGGAATGGCGCGCTTTTGTAGCCGGAACCCGCAATGCAATATTTGCCATTGTCTGCATCCTGACTTCTCTATTGTGCGGGTTAATCTTGGAAAATCTTGCTTTCCCGCACAATTACCAAATCGTCTTTGCGATTGGCTTTGGCGGAGCCGCGATGACGATCGTTTCCTTATATTTCATCCAATCCGCTGTCCCTGACCGTTTTCCAAACACTACCCCAGTTATGGCTGGAGAAAATTCTCCGGAAAGGGTTGAGCTTGATTCGGTAAAGGTCAGCCAGCCCATCTCCAATTCACCAGCCCAAAGCTACCAGCAGCGCTTACGCCTGGATATCCTAAAAACCCCGTATCGCAAAGTGCTGACTCAAATCTTTGCCTTCCACATGATGCAGTTTTTACCGATGCCTTTATTCCCGGTATTTGCGGTGAATGTCCTGAAAGTCTCAGATCAGATTTACAGTATCGGCAATGCAATTTTTTATGGGTTTGTTTTTGTCTCTTCTGCGCTATTGGTTCGTTTCGTTCGCCGGGTGGGAAATCAAAGAACGACTGCCCTGGGATTAATTTCTCTGGCGATATTTCCACTTATCCAATCCATAGCTCAGAATCAATGGCTATTTCTCTTCGCTCACATTTTTGGCGGTGCTGGATGGGGCTTGGCGAACGGCTCGATGTATAACTACGGGCTGGAAAAAGCGTCTCCCAACCCACCCGCACCGTACCTGGCCTGGTTTACCCTATTTGCTAACGCTGGGATGCTGTTCGGCGCGTTAGGCGGCCCGTTGATCGCACATTGGCTCGGGATTCGCTGGGCGTTGGCGTTGTTCGGTTTGTTGCGGTTAATCACGGGAATTATCATAGCCCGTTGGAAGTAGATATGTTAAAATGCTTCTTATGGGCGTGAAAGTCGTTGCCACCAATCGTAAAGCACGTTTTGAATATTTCCTGCTGGAGCAATTCGAGGCAGGAATTTCTTTGCTAGGCAGCGAGATTAAATCAGTACGCGCCGGACAGATCAGCCTGGCAGAGGCTTTTGTCCAAACCGACGGCATCGAAGCCTGGTTGATGAATGCCCACATAGCCCCCTATGAACAGGCGAACCGTTTCAACCATGACCCAAAACGGCCGCGTCGTTTACTGCTGCACAAGCGCGAAATCAGTGAAATGTGGGATGCCGTGCGGCAAAAAGGCATGACCATCGTGCCAGTGCGGGTTTATTTGAAAGAAGGCCGGGCCAAGGTCGAAGTCTCGTTGGCCAAAGGCAAAAAACTGTACGACAAGCGCCAGGATATCGCCCGCCGTGATCAGGCGCGTGAATTGGAACGGGAAGCTAAAGACCGTTCCTGAACTTCATCCCCCGATAGGACATCCCCTATGCTTGGTAATAACCTGCTCGCCCTGGTGGTCACGCTGGCTGCTGCCCTTTTATGGCTGCGGATAAACGATACGCTGGCGCACCGCGGTGTGATCAGTTCTCAACTCAGCCGAAAAATTATTCATATTGGCACTGGACCGATTTTTGTGTTGTGCTGGTTGCTATTTACCAGCGCCGCCAATGCCCGCTACCTGGCTGCCATCGTGCCATTGGGAATTACAATCCAATTCTTTTTAGTGGGGGTGGGAGTCATCAAGGATAAAGCCGCGGTGGATGCCATGTCTCGTCAGGGGGACCGCCGCGAGATCCTGCGCGGACCGTTGTACTATGGCATTGTGTTTGTGGCATTAACCCTGGCATTTTGGCTTGATAGCCCGGTGGGAATCATCGCATTAATGATTTTATGCGGCGGTGATGGTTTTGGCGATGTGATCGGCAAACGGGTTGCGTCACGCACTTTGCCATGGTCTCCGCGAAAAACCTGGGCGGGTTCTGCTGCTGTACTCCTCGGAGGTTTTATCTTTTCATTATTGGTGATGATTGTATTCATCCAAACTGGTACCTTTGACTTGAGTTACACCACACTCATCCCACGCCTGCTGTTGATCTCTGTGGTGTGTGCCGCAGTCGAATCACTGCCGTTGCGCGACCTGGATAACCTGACTGTTCCAGCGGTAGCAGTTGCCCTGGGTTTATTGCTTTTCTAGAGAGGGACTTAATGATCGCGATTGATGGAAACCACCTTGGCATTGTAGATGTCGTCTCGGTTGCCCGCGACCAGGGTAAGAGTAGAGATTTCGCCGCTTGGATTGGAAAACATCGAGCGTTCGCGCGGCTGGCTGGAAAGTGTACTGGCAACCGATCGTCCAGTTTACGGCATTAATACCGGTTTTGGCATTTTCGCTGATCGGCGTATTTCGATCAAGGATAGCAACCAACTCAGCCGCAACCTGATCCTAAGTCATGCGGTTGGAACTGGACCAGCGCTGGATGATGAAATCGTGCGCGCCGCCATGCTGGTGCGCGCCAATACCCTTTCCAAAGGTTACTCGGGCATACGCCGCGAACTGGTTCAAACCCTGCTGGAGATGGTCAACCAAGGAGTTACGCCAGTCGTTCCGTCACAGGGCTCGCTAGGCTCCTCCGGCGATCTTGGTCCGCTGTCGCACCTGGTACTGGTGATGACCACCGATGCCAAAGATCGAAGTGAGGATTCAGGCTGGGCATGGTATGAGGGTCAACGCTTGCGCGGCAAGGAAGCTATGCAGGCTGCCGGGATCGCGCGTGTGGTTCTGGGACCGAAGGAAGGTCTGGCTTTGAACAATGGGGCCACATTCTCGGCTGCCATTGCTGCGTTGGCGGTACATGATGCCATGCAATTGGCTCACGTGGCCGAATTAGCCCTCAGCATGACACTGGAAGCGCTGATGGGCAGCAGCGCTGCCTTTGACGAGCGGTTGCATGCAGTGCGTGAACAGACTGGCCAAATGCGCGTAGCCAAAGCAATCCGCGAAATTACCCAGGGTTCAACCTTGATCAATGGCGCTGGTCGGGTTCAGGATGCGTACTCGCTGCGCTGTGCACCCCAGGTCCAGGGAGCGGTGCGCGACACGATCGATTATTGTACCCAGATCGTCGAGCGTGAAATTAACGCCGCCACCGATAACCCATTGTTGTTCTCGTCTGAAGATATTATCTCCGGCGGTAATTTTCATGGCGAACCGGTGGGGTTGGTCATGGATTATCTAGGGATCGCACTGTCTGAATTGGCGGCAATTTCCGAGCGTCGCGTCTTCCGCATGACTGACGGCAACCTGAATTCGGGATTACCCCCGATGTTGGTTGACCATCCCCAGGCTGCCGGATTGAATTCCGGTTTGATGATGCCGCAATACACAGCAGCTTCACTGGTACTCGAGAATCAAACTCTGGCGCATCCCGACAGTGTTCACTCGCTACCCACCTCTGGCGAGCAGGAAGATCACAATGCCAATGCCATGACTGCCGCCCGGCATGCCAGGCAAATATTGGACAATACTCGACACGTGCTGGCAATCGAGTTATATACGGCAGCGCGAGCGCTGGATCTGCGTCTTAAACAACAGACAGACGCCCAATTCGGAGTTGGTACGCGCCGAGCTTACGATACCTTGCGAGCAGCGATTCCCTACCAGCCCGGTGATGCATTGTGGGGTCCGGAGATCGAACGTGTAGTGGACCTGATCAAAGGCAATGCATTCTCTTAACCTGGCTTAACCAGGTTTGATTGACAAAACCCTGTATTGATATTATCCTAACCGCCATGAAGTGGATTGATACGACCTTTTCCAGACGTAAATTGTTAAAATTTGGAGCATTGAGCCTGGGAGCGCTGGCATTGCGCCCCTGGAAGAATTGGTCTCAATTGCAAGACGAATTCCCGGATGCGGAGCGCCTGGGGCGCATCTGTGTCGGAAAAGTGGATGTACGCTCCCGCCCTTCGGTGGACGCCCAATCCGTTGGGGTACTGTACGAGGACGCCATCGTGGTCTGGCTGCGGGAAGTGGTTGGGCCTGCTCCGATGGGTCGGCAAAGCCGCCGCTGGGTTGAAACCCCGGATGGATATATTTACGCGCCCAGTGTACAACCGGTACGCAATCAGCCCAATGTCCCAGTGACCGAAATGCCAACCACCAGCCTGGGCAAAGGTATGTGGGTCGAAGTATCAGTCCCCCAGACTCAAATATTCCTGGAACGGGATACCGCTTCCTCTGCCTGGCTGCAATATGCGCTGGATTATGGATTGGTGCCTCGACTGTATTACAGCCAGGTTATCTGGGTCGATGAAATACGCACCAGTGCGCAAGGGCAGGTGCAGTACCGCGTCAACGAGCGCTTTGGCCCTGGCGACCTGTTTTGGGCTGCCGCTGAGGCATTCCGTCCATTGACCGCGGAAGAAATAGCGCCGATTTCACCGGAAGTTGAGAATAAGAAAGTGGTGGTGGATGTGACTCCCACCCGCCAAATCCTGTCGCTTTACGAAGGTAATTCTGAAGTTTATGCCTGCCAAATATCCTCAGGCGCCAAATGGAACGCTGAAGGCGCCATTGTGGAAAAGTGGGGTACTCCCATTGGAGCCAATCACCACATCTGGCGCAAAATGGTTTCAACCCATATGTCCGGCGGTCAAACTGGTACCGGTTACGACTTGCCAGGAGTAGCCTGGACTACCCTCTTCACAGGTGAAGGCGTCGCCGTTCATTCCACCTTCTGGCATAATGATTTCGGCACGCCGCGTTCCGCATGGCTGCGTCAATGCAGCACCAGATGACGCCAAATATGTCTTCCGTTGGACGTTACCAATGATCGCATACGATCCGGGTGATCTGACAATTACCACTTTCGATGGCACCCAGATTGATATTCGTGAAGCTTAATTCTCTCCTTTCGGAGTCTTCATGGTAGACCTGACCATTGGTTTGGCGTTTCTGGCTGGGCTGGCATCATTTCTTTCTCCCTGCGTGTTCTCACTTGTGCCGGCATATGTTGGATATTTGAGCGGACGGTCGATTGCTGCCAATCAGGTGGGTGCTGCCCCGAATAGAATGCAATCCTTTCTGCATGGGCTGGCATTTGTAGCCGGCTTTAGTGCCATTTTTCTGACCCTTGGACTGACGATGTCTGCAGTCGGCGGTCTGTTGTACGAGATGCGCTTCTGGCTGGCCAAAATAGGCGGCGTGATTGTGGTTGTTCTCGGTTTGCACATGACTGGTATTGTGCGCATCCCATTTCTCGAATACGATCTACGACCGCAAAATCAAATGCAACGCCGGCGCGGTTATTTATCCTCAGCGCTGCTGGGAGTAACATTCTCAGCCGGCTGGTCGCCATGTATTGGGCCGATCCTGGGCATGATCCTGACCCTGGCGATCAACGGTGGCTCTGTCTCTCGCGGCGTACTGCTGCTGGCTTTTTACTCGGTTGGTCTGGCAATTCCCTTCCTGGTTGCCGCTCTAGGTATTGGCTGGGTGACGGCCATCCTTAAAAAATACAGCAAAGTCATGCACTATATCGAAATCGGCATGGGTGTGATTTTGATCATTGTGGGTGTTTTGCTGTTCTTCGGTGTATTCAACACGCTTAGCCAGTTTGGCTACTTTGTCGACTTTGGGCTATAGAGGCATATTTTGATCGTTGTAACGCTTTACATCAAACAGAATCATGCCGCCAGCGAGCAGGCTATTCAAGATTTGCGCTCGCTGGAATCCGCCTACCCGCATCAGCTGGCATTGGTGGATGTGGACACTGCCCCCGAATTGAGCGCCTCGTTTGGCGCTGAGGTTCCGGTGGCGCAAATTGGACCGTATCGCTTGACGTCACCGATCACCCTGCAACGGCTCCAGGTGGCGTTAGGTGCTGCCAGGGACCGGAATGAACACCTGGATCAAATTGGCGATACCGGACATGCCCGACGCGTTGAGCGCGGTCGCAACATCTCGTCCGCAGACCGTTTTTCGTGGTGGCTAAGCCGCTGGTATATGGCATTGATCGCCGGATTATTGATTTTGTATGTTGGGTTACCTTTTATGGCACCGGTTTTTGCCCGGGCGGGAGCGACCGGCGCTGCCAAAGCTCGTCTATACCATTTACAGCCCATTGTGTCATCAACTGCCGTTCCGCTCCTGGTTTCTGTGGGGCTCGCAAGCTTATTACCCGCGTGAACTCGCTGGCATCCCGGGGGTGGCAACTTACGAAGAAATCACAGGCTCCAATGGATTAAATGTGACCAACGAGCGCAAATTCACCGGTGTCGAAGAAAAAGGATTTGGGGCAGAACAAGTTGGCTATAAAGTGGCGTTGTGCCAACGGGATGTGGCAATTTATGGATCAATGGCTTTGTTTGCGCTGATTTTCATGGTTTCAGGGCGAAAAATCAAGCCGCTACCCTGGTATTTATGGCTGCTGATTGGCCTGGTACCGATTGGGTTGGACGGATTCTCTCAGTTGCCCAGTCTGATTGCTCGATTGCCGGATTGGGTATTAATCCGTGAGAGTACCCCGGTATTGCGCAGCCTTACCGGCGCTTTATTCGGCATTACCACCTCGTGGTATCTGTTCCCCATGATCGAGGAAAATATGCGGGAAACCCGCAAAATGCTGGCAGGAAAATTCGCGGTCGTTGCACAAATTCAAAAACCAGGATAAGCCGCATGCCATTTGTTGCCCGGGACGGTTTGGAGTATTTTCAATTTGATTCTTTCGATCCTAAGTTGGTTTCCCAAGGGATTTTTACGCGCAAGGGCGGCGTCAGTCCGCAGCCTTGGACTTCGCTCAACCTGGGCGGCACAGTCGGAGACGAACGAGCCAATGTAATCGAAAACCGTCGGCGCATTTACCAGGTAATGGATCGCGCCGTGGAATCAATATTTGACGTCTGGCAAGTGCACAGTGCGGATGTTATTTGCACCGACACGCCGCGTCCATTGGATAGCTTGCATACCAAAGGCGATGCGATCCTGACCGATAATCCGGAAATTACTTTGTTCATGCGCTTCGCGGATTGCGTACCGATTCTGCTGCACGACCCGGTGCACCAGGTCATTGGTGTGGTGCATGCTGGCTGGCAAGGAACGGTCAAGAAAGTGGTGCAGCACGCGGTGGTCAAAATGACCCAGCAATATGGTTCGCAAGCAGGCGATATATACGCTGGAATAGGTCCATCCATTGGGCCGGATCACTACCAGATCGGCCCAGATGTCATTGATCAGGTCCAGACCAGTTTTGGCAACGACGCAAGTGAGGTTCTGCTTCAAAATAATGGCAGCATTCATTTAGACCTTTGGCGCTCGAATGCGATATTGCTGGAACAGGTCAGGCGTCAGCCACATTGAAATTGCCAATCTATGCACTGCTTGTGATACCGAACGCTGGTACTCGCACCGTGCGGAGCAAGGTAAAACCGGCCGTTTTGGCGCCATCATCGCTCTCGCTTCGTGAACCCATCTTATGACTGATTTGAACAGTATCCAACATAATCTGGCCATTGTCACCGAAAAGATTGCTGCCTCCGCGACAAGGGCAGGCCGGGATCCAGGCGAGGTCAAATTGGTTGTTGTCTCCAAAGGTCAACCAGCTGAGGTGATTCAAGCAGCGATTTCAGCCGGCGTGCGGATCTTTGGCGAGAATTACCCCGAGGAAACCGTCGCGAAAATTCAGAACACGGTACAAGCGGGTGTCGAGTGGCACATGATTGGTCACCTGCAAAGCCGTAAAGCCCGGCTGGTGTGCACGCATTTTCAATATATGCATTCGCTCGACAGCCTGCATTTGGCTGAAAAGCTCGAACGAATCCTGGTTGAAAGTGGTCGGATTCTTCCCGTGCTTCTCGAATTTAACGTGGGGGATGAAATCAGCAAGGGGGGATGGCAGGCTGCTGATCCGCAAACCTGGCCGGGGTTGCTGCCTGAAATCGAACAAATTCTCGCGCTGGGGCATTTACAGGTTCATGGTCTGATGACCATGCCGCCTTTGACAGTCCGGCCCGATGAAGCCCGAATTTATTTCCAACGTCTGGCTAAGTTGCGAGATTATTTCCGAGGTCATTTTCCGGACCAGACTTGGGATGAGCTCTCCATGGGCACCAGTGCGGATTTTGAAGTTGCCATCGAAGAAGGGGCTACCTTTGTCCGCATCGGCACATCAATCCTCGGTCCACGTCCGAATAACGTGTAAAATATTCTAATTCCAGGGTTGGAAAACAAGGAAACCATGTTGATTACGATATTAATTAATGTTATTCAGACCGTAGGTACGATCCTATTATTGGTCGTGCTGGCTTCCGTTTTGCTGTCCTATTTTGTTCAACCGTTTAATCCCATACGGGCTTTTCTGGATCGCATCGTAAACCCGATGCTCCAACCCATTCGCCGGATTGTGCCGCCGCTAGGAATGATTGATTTCAGCCCGGTGATCCTGATGATCCTGATTCAAGTACTTGAGAGTGTTTTGATAACCATTGTGGCGAGGTTCAGATGAAATTATCTCGATCCGCTAAACTTCGATTTACTGATGGACGCACGGGTGCCGCCATCGCGGCGCACATCAAACTTAATGCGTCAGTAAATCGAATTTCACGGATCAGCCGCGATGGCGTAGTCACTATTCACCTGACAGCCAGGTCGATACCGGAAGTGGATGGGGTATTGATTGCCTATTTTTCGAAACTTCTCACCGTTGATTCGACTCGCGTGGAAGTGGTTGGCAAAGAAGAATCACTGGACCGGCTGATCACCGTGACCGGGATGTCTGCGGCAGAATTACAGCAAAGAATTATGATGGTCGCCAGTTAACCTGGCTCGTTGATCACTAATTAGCCGTTGAACCCGTCAATGCGGTAAACCACAACGCGTGATAGGCGGAAACGCGCAGGTCCAGGTCGGTGGCGGTCATGGCTTCGCGAATCCCTTCAATTGCGGAGCCATCATTACAACGGGCCAACAGCTGGACAGCCGCGGTTTGTTGTTCCGGTGTGCCGGATTTCGCCACTTTCAGCAATAAGGGAACCGGTGATTCGTTACGGGGGACGCCATGTCCATTCTTAGCGGCATAAGCGATCAGCCAGGGGGTATCGTGCGGTGAAATTGGTGCACCTTGATGGCTGTTGCGGGCATGCTGCAGGCTTTCCTGGGCTACTCCGGCGTAATTGCGCACCGCATATTGTCCATCCTCAATGGCCAACTTTTCAATAATCTCAGCCACCCAGGATGCTTTTAGCTGCATCAGGCCAAAAATGGCGGCTCGTCGGGTAAGGATATCCTTAGAGGCAGCCGCTTCCCGCAATAGTTTGTGTCCCCAGGGGGGCCGGGCAGAAACGGCTTCGGCTACTGCCAGGCGCATGCCTTCATCAGCCTGTGCGATCGTATTCGATAAGGTCGTTTGAGCCTCAGGCGTCTCCAATGCGGCAATGGCAAAACATGCTGCAAAACGCACCAATTCCTGCTCATCACCGCCAGCAGCGGTCAATTCGGTGATTGATTTTGGATCACCGAGCAGCCCGGCACATAAAGTCGCAATTTGTCGCAATTGGATTGAAGGCGATCCGGCTAATTGTTTCATCAAAACAACCAGAGCAGGGTCATTCGACATTGCCGCTGCAGCCAACAACCCCAATCGAGTTGGGTAAGGCATACTCTCTAGCTGAGCCAGGGTAAGTACTTGCCGCATGATCAGGGAGCGGTTGGCATTACCGGCATTCAGGTCTCGCATCCATAAGGCTGCCTGCGTGGTACGCCACTGGAATGGGGCAGAATCACCAGCCAGGTAATCCTTGAGCCATTCGGCCGGGGTGCTGGCAAGCAGGTAATGGAAGAATTCGGCTTCTAGCTCCCCATGGTTCGCCCTGGGGAGATTTAGCAGAAAGATCGTAAGTATAGTTTGAAAGTGAAGCGACATATCCCCACAATACTGGACTGGTGAAAGCCAGGCGATCGTAGGGATGCTCTCGCAATACACCCAGCTCGATCAATTTGTCGATACTTTTTTCTTCGAGTGTACCGCCACGCAGTTTTTTATCCAGCCGCAAGGCATCCAATGGGGTTTGAATTGCCGCGGTTTGTGAATTGTTTTTTGCGGGATTTTCGTCGATCAAAGCGCTATAAGGCGTACCGGCAGCGCTAAACTCTTTTTCAACATCAATAAAATTGGTGAAACTTTGTTTCATGGAAATCATCTGGTCAGCGATGCTGGCAACCGCCAAAAGGTGAACACCCTGACTCTCGATCAAGCCAAAATAGCTCGATAGCGCATCCACCCCGCGGACACCGGATAAATTTCCACCATAGGCACCCCATAAGCGGGTGGTCAGCTCGATGGGTGTGTACCATCCACCATCCGCTGTCTGCCAGGAGTTAATCAACAAATCATCAAAGCTGTGACCGTTATCCGGGCTGGTCGAGGGGGCAAAATGGGCATTCCAAAGCGAGCCCCATTTTTTGGCGAAGGCAGCCGTTTCGGTACGCGACCAACCAGCTATCGGCATGGGCTCGATTCCCAAGTCGAACAATCCTTGAGCCCGATCCAACGAAGCGGTGGTGACGATGCGCAACTTGTTGCTAGCTTTGGTCAATCGGCTGAGATAGCCAATGGCTGCCAGATAAGCATCATAGGGAATTTCATCCAACCCATCCAGAAGCAGGATGGCTTTCTGACTGCCCAACATTTTATTTATGTAACCAGCCACCCCAGCCCGACTGCTGGTTGGTGCATACCAGGAAAGTCCTTTGATCAGTAAGTCAACCGGATCGCGGTCGACAGCCGAAATGTCTTCCAGATCATTGACATGGAGATAGATTGGGAAATAGGCGGCAATTTGCCCCAGTGATTCGTCTTTTCTGGCAAAAAGTGAGGCCAGATACGCGAGAGCAGTGGATTTTCCGGCACCGGGGTGACCAATAATGGCCAAATCAGCCCCAGCGCGTACCACCCGCACCAATGGCAAGCTCTCCCCGCCGTATTGCGCTGAAAACTGCGGAACCATGGGCAAGTTCGGCAAAATTGGCGGGCGGAAACTGCCGATCGGGTCCGGGTGATCAGGGTCGACTTGCGGAGGTGGAGCTAATAACCTGGGTGTGACCAGTATTTCATCCAGCGAAAACAGCGGACCGGCAAGATGGTTGCGTTGTGCGCGCTTTAGAACCTCATGCCGCAAAATCCCATCCGTACCAGCAGCTTGCTTGGCACGAAGATTCTTGAACCTATTAAGAATGACGTCCTTCGCCTGGGGAAATCGGCGCCACAGACGCACCGCGATCCACCAGAACAAGCTCGCGGCTAAAAATCCCAGCCAGAAAGATAAACGATCGAAATTTTGTAAAAAAGACATGGACTATCCACCATAAATGAATTGCCCGCAGGATGGGCAATGAAATACCTGAAAGGGTGACCGCGCCGTTTGTCGGTCAGCGGCAGTAAGCTGGGTGCCGCAGGCGGAGCAGCTGTCATCGGAGATCGTCGCCACAGCGACCCCGCGTTTGTTTTTCCTTAATCGACCATATTCTTCCAATGTCGCAGTGTCGATTTGATTGACCACGGCTGCGCGCTCTGCTTGCAGGCGTTCGGAAAGGGTGGTCAGCATGCCCGTTTCGCCGGCAAATACAGCATGATCCCCGGCGGATTCGCCCTTCGCGCGTGCCAGTTGATGTTGTGCCACTTCGCTTCTGGCTTGAGCCTCATCAACCAGGACCATGGCTTCCAATTGTTGGTCTTCCAAAACGGAGATAGCACGTTTGATGGATGCCACCTCATGTTGCAAGTCTTGCAGTTCTTTTGGCACTTTCACTTTGCCGCCATAGAGTGTCGATTCACTCTGCTCAAGTTTCAACCGTTTAGCTGCATCTTCAATTTCAATCTTTTTCAAACTGGCCTGTGCCGCATTCACCGCATCCAATGCGGCATCCAGCTGAGATTGAGCATCCAGAACGCGATGATCTTCACTGATTTTTGCGTTGAGTTCCCGAATGCGGGCTGAACCCTGGTCGATTTGGGTGTCGATTTTTTGAAGCTGGAATAGATGGAAGCTATGGCTCATAATTTAAATTATAGGTGATTTACTGGGTGGGCTGATAAACAAATATGTAAGGTGCGCCCGTTGCGCCCCCTTTTTGTTCATCTCAAGTATACTTTAATTTGATATTCCCATGTCCAAGCGCAGCTTAATCTTTCTGACAGCATTGACGGTCTTACTGGCAGCGCTCCCCTACGTTTATGCAGCACAGCGGGGCGGGGGAGATTTTGTGTTTAATGGCTTTTTATTGAACCCGTTGGACGGCAATTCGTACCTTGCCAAGATGCGGGAAGGATGGTTGGGATCCTGGCAGTTTTCCATGTTGTACTCAAGCCAGGCACCGCAAGGAAGTTATTTATTTTTGTTGTATATAGCGTTGGGGCACCTGGCTCGCTGGCTGGGGTTGCCGCTCCTATTAGTATTCCATGGCGCAAGAATCGTGGGCGTCATCGCATTGTGCCTGGCGTTGTACCGGTTTATCGAAATCTATCTGGCTGACCACTCCGGACGCACCCGGACCATTGCATTCGTTCTTTTGTGTTTGGGATCCGGTTTTGGCTGGTTGGCTGCCTTATTTGGCGGATTCACATCTGACTTTTGGGTAGCTGAGGCATACCCATTCCTGTCCATGTATTCCAACCCGCATTTTCCACTCGGGCTGGCATTGCTACTTGACTTCTTCATCTTGTTGCGCCAACCGCATTCACACAAATTTGACCTTTGGTTGGCAGTGAAGGGCTTGCTTCTCGCCACGCTTACGCCGTTCGGAATTGTCGTGGCAGCTGTGACGGCAGGCGGGGTGCAGTTGTGGGAACTGATTAAGCAAGAACGCCGCATTCGCTGGTGGATGTTGTATTTCTTTGTGCCCGGCGGGTTGATGCTGCTGTACCAGGTCATCGTCATACGTTCCGACCCGGTTCTGGCTGCCTGGAATGCCCAAAACCTGACCATCACTCCGCCATTATGGGATTTTGTGGTCAGTTTTTCGCCGGCATTCCTGCTGGCAGCTGTCACGATAACACTTCTCATCCAGCGAAATAAGTTGGAAAGCTACAAATTGCTGGCAGTATGGTTGATTGGCGGTCTGGTTTTAGCTTATGTACCATTTCAACTGCAGCGGCGATTCATATTCGGTTATTTCATTCCAGCAGCCTGTCTGGCAGCCATCACGCTTGATTGGGCGTTGACAAATCCAAAACGCACCTTACGAATTGGCGCTGGAATATTGTTAGGTTTTTCGTTTCTGACCAACTTGCTAGTGGTCAGTGGCGGGATGCTGGCTGCCGGGCAGCGCAGCCCCGATTTGTATTATTCGAGAAACTTGCAGGGGGTTTTCGATTGGATGCTGGTAAATAAGAAATCCTGTACTGTGGTTCTGGCGGCGCCAAAGATTGGCTCGATTCTCCCCGGGGCGACTGGCTGGCGGGTAGTTTACGGTCATCCCTACGAAACTCCAAATGCTGCAGAAATGCAGGCTCAAGTCGAGCGGCTGTTTTCTGGCAAGATGAGTCAAGTAGAGATACAAGCAAATCTGGAAACGCTGGGGGTTGATTTCGTACTGGCTGGCCCTGCTGAAACGTCATCCAGCGCCGACCTTGGTTGGTTGCTGGATTTTCCGAAAATAACTTCAAGCGGTGATGTTTCGCTTTACCAGGTGAGGGATTGTCCATAATGCGCAAAGGGCTGGTGGTACTTATTCTCTTGCTGCCGCTCATCCCGTGGCTGGTACAATCCGGGTCGTTTTACTATCAAGCCGACAGTGACTATTCGGATCTGGCTGTCAGTCACTTACCCAATGCCATTTATCTGGTGGAATCGCTAAAATCCGGCGGCGGTTTCCCCTTGTGGTCGAATTTGATCCTGGGTGGGGCGCCGTTTGCAGCGGACCCTTTAGCCGGAGTATGGTATATGCCGGGCTGGCTGGCTTTTTTCCTACCGCAACCCTTTGGCTTCAATCTGACCGTTCTGGTGCATATATTTTGGGCTGGTCTGGGAATGGTCTGGCTGCTGCGCCGGCTGGGGTTAAGGATAGAAGCAGCTGTAATAGGTGGATTGGCTTTTGAACTGATGCCGAAATTACTGGCGCACACCACCGCCGGCCACATTTCACTGGTGTATGCGGTCAGCTGGACGCCCTGGTTGATTTTGGCAGAACTCTATCGCCGGGATCAAGAAAATAAGGTGGCAGTAGTCTTACCCGGTCTGGTAATTGGGATAACCTTTCTCGCCGATCCACGCTGGGCAGCTTACGCTGGTCTCGCCTGGGTGATATTCAGCTTGTGGCAATCGATTAACAACAGCCACAAAAGCTCATTTAAACGTATTGGTGGTTGGCTGTTGCATTCCGGGTTGCAAGGAATCGTGGCACTGGGAGTGAGTGCGGTCCTGTGGCTGCCATTGATGGAATTTACCCGACTTTCTACACGGAGCAGCCTGACTCCTGCCGATATCCTGGCTTTTTCGTTACCACCAACCCGACTGCTAGGTCTGCTGTTTCCAACCTTTGGCGGTTATGCCGAGTGGGTGATTTACCCGGGCGCTGTAGTGCTTTTGCTGGCGCTCATGGCGCTGGGCCGAAAGGTGGTTCGTCAGCGGGCGGCAGTTTGGCTGGTATTGGCGCTGCTGGGGTTGGTGATCTCGCTGGGTTCGCTTTGGCCAGGCGCGGAGGCGGTTGCCAGCTTACCCTTGTTCAACTTACTGCGTGTGCCCAGCCGTGCCTGGTTTTTGACCGGCATGGCGCTCACAATCCTGGCGGCTTATGGTTTTAATGACCTTCTTGAGGCTGGTCATGCTTCTGCGAATAGCCGCAACAACCTGATCCTGGCTGCTGTGACTGCCCTGGCGGTGCTTTCTGCAATCGGGATGACGATCCTGGGTGGAGAGGTGCAGATTGGCGTCATCTGGGGAGCAGCAGCTTTCTTAACTGCTTTTATTTTGCTGCTTCTCTTTCAGAAAAAACCAACTGCCCAACCCTGGCTGGCGGCTTCGTTGGTTGCCCTGGTGGTCGCGGACTTTGGCGGCGCTAATTTGTTGGGGGTGAACTTTCGCTCCAAATGTGAGGTCTACAGCGAAGGCGCCAACGCGGCGCTCTACCTGGCCAATCAGGTTGGTGAATTTAGAGTTTACTCGCCATCTTATTCCATCCCGCAGCTTACCGCAGCCAGCCTTGGGTTGGAACTGGTAAATGGGGTGAATCCGCTGCAATTGAAAACCACAGCAGCATTCATGGAAAAAGCCAGTGGGGTGAAGTCAGTCGGCTATTCAGTGACGGTCCCTGCTTTTGCCAGCGGGGACCCGAAAGTGGATAACCAGAATGCCAGACCGGATCCTCAAATGTTAGGCTTGCTGAATGTCAAATATATCGTCTCAGAATTTGCAATGCCAACCAACCGGTTGATTGAAGTTTGGCAGGCTGGCACGACTCATATCTATGAAAATTTGGATTTCAAACCGCGGGTATGGGTTCAGTCACTCGGAGTAGAACCAGGATTGGAAATCAAATCAAATGGAACCGTGATCCGGCAGAGCGGCAACCAGTTAGTCGCTCAGGTCGAAGGACCGGGGTTGGTAGTGTTGTCAATGGTGGATTATCCTGGCTGGCAACTGAAGGTGGACGGGCAAATCGTTGACAAACTGCGCATAGCCAATTTATTAATAGGGGCTGAGGTCGGCGGGGGACAACATGAAGTCGAATTGACCTATAAATCAACACCACTGACCCTTGGTCAGATCATTTCGATCTTTACTTGGCTAATCGTCATGGGTTATACGGCGTTTTCGGTACGGCGCCGGCAACAGCGGGGGACGCGTGAAGCTACCTAAACGTTTGTTGACGAATGCCGCGGTTTGGGTCACAGCGGCACCTTTTTTGCTGTTTATTATTCCATTGGTCCGTGGCCAGGTAATTTATTGGGGCTTGCCGGCTTTGCAGTTTATACCCTGGCGGCATTACGCCTGGGAGATTCTGCGCCAGGGAATTTGGCCGTTATGGAACTCATTGAATGGTTTCGGAGCCCCGCTGCTGGCCAATTACCAGCTGGCGCTTTTCTATCCCCCGGCCATGCCCTTATTTTTGTTGGATGAAATCTGGGGAGCGGCTGGACTGGCCTGGGGTTTCACGTTCCTCGTCCCGTTGCATCTGGCCTGGGGCGGGCTGGGGATGCAACGCTTGCTGCGCACTTTGGGCATTCGGCAGCGCGGTCAGATCGTGGCTGGCCTGGCATTCGGCCTGGGCGGTTACCTGGTGGCGCGCGGCAGCTTTTTCCCCATGATTTGGGCGGGGGTATGGCTGCCATGGATCCTGACCGGTCTGGAGACATTGCTGCAAGCAACTGATGCCCACCAACGGAAGATAACCGGTTTTAAAATCAGCCTGTATATTGCTATGTTGCTGCTAGCCGGTCATGCACAGGTCGCCTGGTATGCCTTGTTATTTGCAGGTTTGTGGACGCTGGTTCGGGCCTGGCAAATTGGAAATTTGAAAGTGACTGCGCGGGCTATTACAATATTTGCGGTCTGCGGTTTCTGCGCCATTGTATTGACTGCGGTTCAACTGCTGCCAACCGCAGAATATCTGCTCCAATCGCAGCGGGCAGCGGCTTATGAGTACCAGACGGCCATGGTGTATTCGTTTTCGCCGCTGCGGCTGCTTGGACTATTAATTCCCGATCTATTTGGTAATCCCGGTTATGGCGATTTTTACGGTTATGCCACCTATTGGGAAGATGCCATTTACATCGGGCTGATCCCATTTGTATTGGCGTTGACCACGCTGGGATGGGTAGTTAAAAAGGGCAGCCGGTCGGATGGCTTAAGGTCGACCACAATTTACCTGTGGGCGGTCGCCGGTATTGGCACGCTACTGGCCCTGGGGACAAATACGCCAGTCTTTCCCTGGTTGTTTCAAAATGTACCCACCTTCGAGATGTTTCAGGCACCGGCGCGTTGGATGATCTGGCCAGCGGTGGCGTTGCCAATACTTGCCGGCTTTGCGGCTGACCGTTGGACTCAACCGCAGAAAAAAGGGCGGGTTGTCCTCAATTTAGCGGTGTTTGGTGGTTTGATACTGGCTGCCGCTGGCTGGCTTGGCGGAAAAGCCGTGCCACAAGCTGAACCCGGCCTGATTCGCGGATTGATTCTATTCGGGCTGGCGGCCGCGGTCAGTGCGTTTATTGCGCGACGCATCCCTACCGAGGGAAAGCTGGGCGGGTGGGGAATCGCGGCGGGGCTGTGGATTATTCTTGATTTATGTGTCGCGCAGGCGATGCTCAACCCAACCATCCCTGCTAAAACCTTCAAAACTTCGCATAGCCAAATAGAACAAATTAATAAGATACGTTCGGGCGGGCGAATCTGGATCGACCCGCAAGTTGAATACGAGATTAAGTTCAATCAGTTGTTCGATTTCAAGGATTTTGGCCATGGCGCCGATGGGGCTGCTATTCGCGAAAGTTTGTTGCCCGATCTGAATTTGTTGGACGGGATTCCGCTGGTCAACAATTTTGACCCGCTGCTGCCGGAACGGTATGCAACCTGGCTGGAGTGGATGGAATCAGCGAAGCCACCGCTGGCTCAGAATTGGCTGGCCCTCGCAGGAACCGGTGCAGAACTGGTTGTCGAAGCACAAGGTAAGCAACAGCCAACCCTCGTCCCTTTAGCCGCGAGACCAAGAGTCGGTTGGGCCGATTGCGTCGAACGTGCCGGTTCAAGCCAGACAGCTTTTGCCGCCGTCAATCAACGGTTTGCGACCGGGTTGGATATGAATTGTTTTGTGGTAGATGGAGATTTGCCGCTAACCTCCCTACATCCGCACGCAGGCGAGGGAACGGTTACCATCCTGGAAGAATCGCCTAATCGGCTTCTGATCTCCGCAAATTCCACGGCAGACGGCTGGGTGGTGATTCGCGACAGCTGGTATCCGGGCTGGCAAGCCCTGGTTGACGGTCAACCAGCCCCGATTATGCACGCGGATTACTTGTTCAAAGCCGTACCTGTGCCTGCCGGAAACCATCGGATTGCATTAGAATATAAACCAAAAAGTTTTACCTTTGGATTATGGGTTAGCTTATTTGCCTGGAGTGTTTTTGGGGCTGCGTGGGTATTAACCCACCGAAAAAGAGATGAGTTTCAAGTCTGACGCCGATAGACCACACCTGAGGAGCTTTGAATGGAAAATCCAGCACCGAAGATCCAAGACTTCGCAAAACGGATTACAACCAATCTTGAAACTGTAATCGTTGGCAAAAATCAGACCCTGGAATTGGTCGTCATTGGTCTCTTATGCCAGGGGCACTTGTTGATCGATGATGTTCCGGGAGTTGGCAAAACGGTTCTGGCACGCAGCCTGGCAAAATCACTTGGATGTGAATTCAGCCGCATCCAGTTCACCCCAGACATGCTTCCCAGTGATGTGACCGGCGTTTCAATCTTCAACCAGATCACACGTGAATTTGAATATCGCCCGGGTCCAATCATGGCGCAGATTATTCTAGCAGATGAGATCAATCGCGCCACGCCCAAGACTCAAAGTGCCATGCTGGAAGCCATGGAAGAGCGCCAGGTGACGGTAGATGGAGCGACATACCCGCTGCCGCGGCCATTTATGGTAATGGGCACTCAAAATCCAATCGAATATGAAGGCACCTTCCCCTTGCCGGAGGCCCAACTTGACCGCTTTTTCATGCGTGTACGCATCGGTTATCCGGGTCTGCAAGATGAAATTCGTATTCTGGAGCTGCAACAATTGCGGCACCCCATCCTCGATCTGAAATCTGTGGCAGAAGCGGATGAGTTACTGGCTGTCCAGGAATTGGTCAAAACCATATATGTATCTCCGCCCGTAAAGCGGTACATCGTCGAAATCGTGCGGGCAACTCGCGAAAACTCGGAAGTATATCTGGGATCCAGTCCACGCGGTTCACTGGGTTTGTTCCGGGCCGGCCAGGCCATGGCAGCCATGCAGGGCAGAGATTATGTTCTTCCGGATGACATAAAATTTTTGTCGGAATATGTGCTGGCGCACCGCATGGTGATTTAACCAGCAGCCCGACTGCGCAATTTATCAGCTGACCAGATCGTTCATGAAGTGGTCTCGAACCTGCCAGTTCCCGGGGGAGACCTGAGCACAAAAACCGCAGCGGAATGATTTTAAGACGCTCGTTTTTAGCATATTTGCTTCTGCTGGGTGGCGTCTATGCGGCTGCTTTCCTTTCAGAGCCGCAAAATTCATACGTCTATTACCGCATTGGCTATCTTCTGATATTTATTGGTCTGGTGTCGCTGGTTTGGACTGCCGGTTCTTTGCGCGGGCTTGAAATTAAACGCACCGCACGGGTTCATCGGCATCAAGTCGGTCAGATCTTCGAAGAACGCTTCGAAATCATCAATCAATCCGCTTTGGGTCGTTTATGGCTGGAAATCCGCGACCTGACAGACATGGCAGGTAAACACGGATCAAAAGTAGTCGCCAATATCGGCCCGCACCAGTACCGGTCTTACTATTCCCGAACACTTCTGAGCGAACGTGGTTCATTTCTTCTCGGCCCGACTCTGATTCAATCCGGTGATCCGTTTGGCCTGTTTGGGCGCGAGCAAATGTTCGAATCCGATCAACGATTGGTCGTATTGCCCTATATGGTGGATTTGGAGCGTTTTCCGGGGCCGACTGGCAGATTGCCAGGTGGTCGGGCGCTGCGGCGCAAAAGTCTGGAAGTGACGCCGTACGCAGCAGGCGTGCGTGAGTACGCTCCGGGAGACCCTTTAAGCCGCATCCATTGGAAAACAACTGCCCGCAAAGACCGCTTGATGGTCAAAGAATTTGAGCAGGACCCGCAAGCTGATGTTTGGATTCTACTGGACGCGCTCAAAGGCGTGCACCTGGCGTTGCCGTATGAGAGTCTCGGGCAAAAAGCACAGGAACAGTTCTGGGTACTCCCGCATAAGGTAGATGTTCCCTTGCCGCCGGATACTTTTGAATATGCGGTTTCTGCCGCGGCTTCGATTGCGAACTTCTATATCCTGGAAGGGCGCTCAGTAGGTTTTGCCAGCGAAGGCAGATACCTGAGCATTACTCCAGCCGAACGCGGCGAGCGGCAGTTGGGGAAAATCCTTGAAATTTGTGCCTTCCTCAGACCAGAAGGGTCACTGCCTTTGCTTGGATTAATCGAAGGACAGGCTTCCCAAATTGTTCGCGGAAGCACGGTGGTGATTATCACCGCGTCCAACACAGAAAATCTGTTACTGGCTGTGGATATTTTGCTGCGCCGCGATCTCCAACCGGTGGTGGTATTGATCGACCCTAAAGGCTTCGGGGCAGCCTCCGGTTCGGATGAGATTGCTGAACGAATCCGGCAATACAATGTGCCGGTGAGCTTGATTCACCGCGAAGATCCATTAAAAATCGCGTTGGAAATGCGCAATTTGAATAACGGCTCGGCCATACGCCCCAGCAATAACGAAGGTTAAAGCTATCCCGTCACTTTACCGTGACCTTGGTCGGCGGTTGGTTCATCTTTCATCAGTTCAACTGCGTGCGACAAAACCGGCAGCAGATATTCCAATATCTCGCGGGCAGCTTTCGGGCTGCCCGGTAAATTTATGATCAACGTTCGGTCGCGAATTCCGGCTGTATTGCGGGAGAGCATGGCGTGCGGTGTGAGCTTTAGGCTAAAGGCGCGGGCGGCTTCGGCTATGCCGGGAGCCGGTCGTTGAATCACAGCCGTCGTGGCTTCCGGAGTGACGTCTCGGGGGGCAAAACCGGTGCCGCCGGTCGTGAGAATCACATCGACCGTACCACCATCGCACCAGGCGATCAATTGTCCCGAGATTTCAAAAATTTCATCCGGTACGATGCCTGCTTGTGATACGCTGTGGCCAGCTGCCGTAAGCACTCCCTTGAGCATGGGGCCTGCCAGGTCCTCCCGCTCGCCGCGGGAAGACCGGTCGGACACGGTGAGCACCGCGAAGCGTACAGGCATTAATTCTCGTCCTCGTCGCCGGTAATCAGCTTCCAACCGCCGTGAATTCCATCCTGGGTGACCCCAAAATAGAAGCGGTAACCCAATGGAGTGCGTTGTATGAGGTCATACCGCACGGTGCTGCCCTGCTTATATTGACGGATAAAACCAAAGTCGCCTTGCCAGTCGATGGGCGTATTTTCCAGATTGGGTACCAGTTCGTTGTACCGGTTGATGGCGTAGTGCCATAATTTTCGTGCTGACACACGGGTCACATTCTTCACCATATTGCCATTGCGTAGATCGCGCATGGTGAAATATTGTTTCCCCTGCCGTTCTTCGGGTAGAGAGTACTTCAACTCCGGTGCGTGGTGCCAGGTCGCCATCGTTATCCTCAATGACAGCTGACGGTTCTCGCGCGGGGGGTTCGGGTTGAACTGGCATTTGGGCTTCCGGTTGTGGTTCGCGCTTTTTGCGTAATACCAGGCTGACAATTTCATCACGGACGGCTAAACCCGTCTCAGCTTCATCCCGTACATAAATTTTGTTGTCATCCACCGCATAAGGCGGTTCGTCACCCCGCGGCACCAGAATGCGCACTAATTTCTTGCCGCGGTGCTCATGCACATCCATCTGGCAGTGCAGCGGTGGACTGATGCGGTTATTGATTTCTTTTTCAATCTGGCGGATGGCTTGTTCCGGTTCCGGAATGCCGACTGGCGGCTTTTTAGCGTCTTCGCTCAATCCGAGATATAACGTCCCACCATTGGTATTGGCAAAAGCGCAAATATCTGCCAGAACTTCGTAGAATTTCCCGCCGCGGATGGTGATACTCTCATGGAATTCTTGAATAATGTTCGAGCCTTCTTCGACGGCGGACTGTATAAAATCGTAGGCTGAAACCTCGGTGTGGCTGTGAGGGCGGGTGCGGGAGAAGTCGTTGCCGAGGAACACCTCTTTGAGTGCCTCAAATGAACGTTCGTCCATAAGAACATCGGTGGTGCGGTCGCCGACCCCCAGATTTTTCTTGCGGACCGAATCAGTCGTTAAACGGTGGGCGTCCGAGCCCTGAATGCAGTGCATGCGGCGCGCATATTCGGGTTTGGTGCCGTTGAAGAAAGCCGCGGTGCTGCGCGGACTTTTTAGATCCAAATCCGTGACTTCAAGTGCATGCAGATTGACATCCTGAGTGAAGGCAATTTTGGTTTGCCCGCCAAAATTGAAGCCGCGCATAGCGACGCCATTGCTCGAATTGGCGTGTGCAGCGATTACCAGCCCGCCAGCCTGATTTATCACCTTATATACGGTCAAAGCGTCTGACGTGGCTCCCACGGTCTGTGAGCCTTCGTCGATGTGTTCTGGTGGTATGTTGAGCGTGAGCAGTAAATGCTCCATCTCGCGCACCGGTTTTTCCGGTGGAAATATACACAGAATATGAAAGCCGAAGGTGGCGGTAAATTCAAAACCGGGCAATACGAGGATTTTGGCTACCAGCTTGCGGTAGTGGTCCAGCCGGGAGCGTTCCTCTGGCAGCAAACGGCCTAATTTCTCCAATAACTCCAGTTGTTCGATCTCGTCGCTGAGTTTGCGGTAACCTGCCACGGTGTTGTGGTCGGTAAACGCAATGATATCCAGACCGCGTGACTCGGCTTTCTCTAAAATATCCATGTAGGTTGTATCCGGCTGCTGAAAATCTGTCGATGCCGGTGTATGCAGGTGCAAGTCAATGTTGTACCATTGACTAGTCCCACGGGATTGTTTTCGTCCCATGATTTATCTCCTAAAATTCGTTTGGGGAGCGATTATTCCCCGGACCGCAGCCAGTTGAGCAAATCCATAGGATTGTAGGGCTTAAGGAAAAATCCATTAGCGCCAGCTTCGTAGCAGGCATCCTCGCAATCCTCACCGGAGGTCATCACAATTTTCACGTGATCCCAGCGATGGGTTTTTCTGACGACGGAAAGCAAATCCAGCCCGTTGGCGCCATTCAAATGGACGTCCATTAATAAAAAGTCTGGGTGGCTGGTTTTCAAAGCGTCGACAATGTGATTTGGCTCGAAGTGGTCAATTACTGTCGTGGTGAAATGTTCCATTTCCAGGAATACTTGCAGCAAATGCTGCATGGATGGATCATCTTCGACAACGACAACGTGGGGCATAAGGTTTAATCGCTCGAATGGGTGGCAGCTGCAGGAGCAGCTTCGGCTGAAACAGGAAGGGGTTCCAATGCCTGGGAAAGGACCTCATCCATTGTGTCAGCTAGAATAAAATGTATCGCCTGATGAACCTCTTCCGGTAATTCCTCCAAATCGGGTTCATTTTCGCGAGGTAAAATGATCGTTTTCAGACCAGCGCGGTGGGCAGCTAAAATTTTCTCTTTAATCCCGCCAACCGGTAAAACCTGCCCGCGCAGGGTAATTTCGCCGGTCATGCCAACATCAGAGCGCACCAATTTTCCGGTCATGAGCGATACCAGTGCTGTCGCCATGGTTACACCTGCGGAAGGTCCGTCTTTCGGCTGAGCACCGGCTGGAATATGCAGGTGAATATCTGAGCGCTCGAAGGCAGCGTCATCAATGCCTAAACTGGCAGTACGGGAGCGGACATACGAAAGGGCTGCCTGCGCTGATTCCTGCATAACCTTTCCGACCGAACCGGTAGTCATAAATCCCTTGCCGCCCGGCATACGAGTCGCCTCGATGAATAAAATATCGCCGCCAACCGGTGTCCAGGCCAATCCGGTGGCAACGCCAGGCACTTCGAGCCTCCTTTGAATTTCTTCCGTGGCGAAATATTTGGGCCGACCCAGCAGTTCACGCACCATTTCCGCATCGACCACCACTTTATCGGTTTTACCCTCGGTGATTCGGGTGACAATTTTGCGGCAAATTCCGCCAATTTCACGTTCAAGACTGCGGACACCTGATTCGCGGGTGTAACTGCGAATAATGGCAGAAATTGCTTTATCGCCAAATTCGATCTCGCCGGTGCGTAAACTGTTTTCCCTAAGCTGTCGCGGAATGAGATACTGTTTTGCGATTTGCAGCTTCTCATTTTCGGTGTACCCCGAAAGCTGGATGATCTCCATGCGGTCGAGCAGCGGGCCCGGGATGGTATCCAACTGGTTGGCGGTGGTGATGAACATAACCTGTGACAGGTCAAAGGCTACTTCAATGTAATTGTCGCGGAATTCGACGTTCTGTTCCGGGTCGAGCACTTCCAGTAGGGCTGAAGCCGGGTCGCCGCGAAAATCGAAGCTTAGCTTGTCGATTTCATCCAACATAAAGACGGGATTGCGCGTTTCGACGCGGCGCAACGCCTGAATGATCCTACCCGGCATGGCGCCGATGTAAGTGCGGCGGTGACCTCGGATTTCAGCCTCATCGCGCACGCCGCCTAGCGAGATCCGGATAAATTTGCGGCCCATCGCCCGGCTGATCGACATGCCCAGGCTGGTTTTGCCTACCCCAGGAGGTCCAATGAAGCACAAAATCACGCCTTCTCGTTCTTTACGGATTTTATCTTCGCTGGTCTGGTCAACGAATTCCTCACGGCGTTCCTGGCGCAACTTGCGGATTGCCAGATATTCCAGGATACGCTCTTTGATATCCTGCAGCCCATAATGGTCGGCGTCCAGCACTTCACGGGCATGGGCAATGTCCAGATTATCCGGCGTCGTGGATGACCAGGGAATAGACACCAGCCAATCCAAGTATGTTCGGATAACTCCATACTCAGCAGCGGCGGTTGGCAGGCGAGAAAGACGCTCCAACTCGCGCCGCGCCAGGGTTGCCGCTTCTTCCGGCATGGTGACGGCTTCGATCTTCTTGCGGAATTCTTCGACGTCCGCTGCCTGTTCGTCAACTTCGCCCAACTCCCGCTGTATTGCTTTCAGTTGCTCGCGTAAAAAGTATTCGCGCTGAACTTTGTCGATCTCAGAGCGGGCTTCCTTCTGGATTTTTTGACTGAGCTCCAATACCTCGCTTTCCCGGGTCAAAAGTGTCACCAATTTATGCAATTTGGTGCTGACTGAATCCTCTTCCAAAATTTCCTGAGCGTCCGCTATCTCCATCCGCTGTAAATTGGCAATTGAATAAACCGTCGCCAACGGATCACTCAGACTGGCAATCGTCGCCACCAACTCGCGCGGCATGGAAGGAATCATCTCGGCGATGTGGCCGAACTGGTCGCGAACGTTGCGTGCCAGGGCGTCAACCTCCAGACCTTCTTCTTCGGTCTCGGGGTGAGCCTCAACTTTTGCTTTGAGGTACGGCTCAAGCGTGGTGTATTCGGTTACTTTGAAGCGGGAAATACCTTGAACCAGCAGACGTATCGTTCCGTCCGGGGCGCGGAACAGCCGGTGAATCAAGGCGGCGGTACCGATTTGAAACAGGTTTTCCGGCCCGGGGTTTTCCTGTTCAGGGTCTTTAGACGCGATCAAGCCGATCATCCGGTCGCCGACGACGACGTCGTCGATCAGCCGTATGGATCGCGGCTGACCTATAGTCAACGGGACACCTGTCTGTGGATATACAACCAATCCGCGCAAAGGCAGGATTGGCAGTATTTCGGGCAGCTTTACCGACGCTTCTTCGACAAATTCTGGTTCGGGGCCAGTCGATTCTTCAACGAGTCCCTCGAATTCTGAATCATTCGAACCGAAATACATCTCTTCGAAATTTCCTTCTTCGGTTTCGGCTTCATATAACATGTGGTTCGGATCGACATTCCACCTGGATGCTGGCATGGTTGCTCGTTATTCTCTGTTAATTTCAATGTTTTTGGGTGGTTCTTTCGGTAAAACGATCTTAAGAAACCCATTGTTGTAAGTAGCGGTCACGTTGTCGAGATCAACTTCCATCGGGAAAACGATTTCGACTGTGAATTCTCCAAAAGGTATTTCCATCTGATGGATTGCGCGGCGGTCATCTACGGGTGAGGTGCGCACTCCCTGTATGTTGAGCACATTTCGATCCATACTGACAGAAAAATCGTTTTCACTCGTCCCTGCAATTTCAACCAGTACCATGACCTTGTCATCGGTTTCATAGATATCGGTTGCAGGTCGCCAACTGCGGCTTTGTTGGTTCGGTCGATAATTACGGTTGCCGGTGAAATAGACCAGCGGATCATCCGACACTGTGTAACCGGACCGAACCTGTCTGGGTTTGAAAACTACTGTGATCATCGTATCTATCCCGTCTTCCCGTAAATGGATGAATTAAACCAGTTTCCGGGCAGCGTTGAGTACCTCATCATAATTCGGTTCATCGCCGAGCGCAGGCATATAAGCCGCATAAGCAATCTTGTCTTTCTTGTCCACAACAAAAATTGCCCGACGGAATATCCCCACTTCTTTCAAGAAAACGCCATATTTTGGACCAAAATCTTTTGCCAGCGCATCTGAGACCACTGTCACCTGATCAATGCCGGCAGCACCGCACCAACGTTTTTGGGTAAAAGGCAAATCGGTACTGATGACCAGGATGGCAATATCTTTGCTCAAATTGGCAGCTTCCTGGTTAAACCGCCGAGTCTCACGGTCGCAAACGGAAGTCTCCAATGATGGGACCGCGGCGATGATGCGGACTTTTCCTGCGGTTTTTTCTAATCCTTTATAGGGTAAAAAATCTTGATCCTGTACTTCGAATTCAGCGGCTAAATTACCGGGTTTGACATCTTCGCCAATAACGGTCACGTCGCGGTTACGAAAAGTGAATGCACCTTTTCTTTCCATCATGATTTACTCCTTAGTGTTAATATGCAGCGCCCCTGGTGAGATTCGAACTCACAACCATCGGATTAGAAGTCCGGTGCTCTGTCCATTGAGCTACAGGGGCGTACGAAAATGGATTCGACGCCTGAAAATGATTATAGCACAGGTGCTCGAGGCTAAATTTCACTTGCATCATAACCTCCAGCCGGAAAATATCCATTGATTGTTCAGGAATGCGCCGGACGGATCCCCTGATATACACGCGGACCAGAAAGGGTCTGCAAGATTGTGGTGGCGGATTTGCCGATGCGCTCTGACAATTCAGCCGGGGTGATGGAGTTGTTGCCATTTGAAAGTAAAACGCGAAAGACTGCGTCCACCAAAGTAGTGTGGGAATTGACAAAATCCGGTTGGGCAGCGCAGTGCGTCATTAAAATGTGTTGTAAACCATCCACCTGGGTGACTTCGGCGGTTTCTGGATCGATCCAGTCGATCCAAAGTTGATTTTCGACCTTTTCAAATACAGCCTGATGCTCAGCGCAAAGAAAGCTGAACAGATAAACCCGCCAGTTATGATCATGGGTTTTCCACCATTCGAAATCGATTTTGAAAGGGGTTTGAATGGTTGGCTTTACCAGGCTGAATTTGCTGGTCGCAATCATGAACTTACTCCTCGGATGCCGTCTCGCTTAGTTTGAAATACAAATCCCCCAGGTGTGAAACATCCGGGTGGTTGGCGAGCACTTGCAGGATGGCGCCGGGCGGGCAGCGGCGAATAATGTTGACACCCGCGTATAGCTCCTGGGCATGGACATGACCCTGGGGTGATAATTTGATCAATTCCCGCATGATACTGATCACTGAACTTTCCAATGTGCCGCGGGCTTTGCCAGTTTGTTCCCACAATTTATCGACGGCTTCGGGATCTGGCACCATGACGGTCATACGATCATCTAAATCGTTGCTGACCTGCTGTTTCAGCATCAAAAAGCGGATTCCACCGTCTACACCTACTAATACGGTGCGGACCCAATCCTTGGTGGGGCGTTTCTTTAGCGCCTGTACCAGCACCTCACCTGGCTTTTTACCTTGCTTGATCACAAACAAACTGCCTGGGATCAAGGATTTCTCTTCGTACCATTCCTTTAGCCCGTAAACATAACGGTGTGGGCGAACCACCCAGCCGTTATAGCGTTTTCCGGTCTCCTCATCCACGAACGTGAAGTTTACCCGCGGGGATTCGTATGCAGTCGGAAAAAGCCGGGCAATGCTGCTGGAAAGCGGAATAGTGCCACTGCGCCAATGCGGGTAAATCAGGCTGACGGTGATGTGATTGGCTTTATTTGGCTGGTCAACTTCAGTTTCAAGTTCATCAAACACCAGAGCGTTGAGTTCGCTCAGCATTTCCGGTCGATCGACTCCCGGCAGATTGGTGGCAGCCTGGTAACGTAGGTGAAACGGTGGTGTTTGTACACCTTCCGGTTCCAACCGGTTGAGAAACCACAAGGTTTCACCGGATGGTCCAACCTCGTCGAATCGTTCGTCTTCCTGCAGGGCGAGGTTCATCGAAAATTCGGTCAATTTCAAATTGACATCGGTGGGCAGTTCAATTTGATCCAGAATATTTTTGGTCTGGAGGGGCCCGCCATTTTCCACTTCCAAAACCGCCTCCGCCAGATTGAGGTGTCCGAGTGAGACATCCACCAATAACGAGCGCGGGAACCATGCGCCTGCAATTTGTACCAGGTCTGGAACCAACTTAAACTTCTCGGTCAGTCGAGCCTGGATTGTTTTGGAGTGCAACCGGAGGACTTGTTCGTAATCAAATGCTGGATCGTCGGCATTCAACCCAACCGGTGCATTTAACTTATGGTTCTCGATGCCGCCTGCGAATGATTTGACGCCTAATGTCTTGAATTCGACGTCGATTACCTCAAATGGAGGATATTCCGGGTTAGCCCCGGCTCGCACCGCAATAACTTTCCCCTCCTCCCATCGCTGGGCAGGAAACCGGATTTTATCCCCCTTAAGGTAATGCCCTTTTGGAAAATAAGTCGCACCGTTGCCGATTTGACTCTCGATCGCTTCTTTCTCGTGTCGAATGCGTTCTTTGACCAGCACTTCCGCCAGCTCGCGAGCGGTCAGCGGCGTTTCGATCTCGAGTAAATGATTGTAAAGGTATTCCAGGTCTTCGTCCCGGAGTTCAAAGTTTTCCCAATAGTTGACCTGCAAAGTTAATGGAGCAATCGACATCTTAATGAATTTCTCGCCTTGTTGAACAATTCAGCCATTTCAACGGCTGTTGAAAAGATACGCGCATATTATACCCCAGCTTCACTCCGCGGGCAGAAAATCTTCTGGATATAGATTTTCCAACCAATCTAATGGCTCCACCTGAACGCCGTTCGCCCAAACCTCCCAATGCAGGTGCGGTCCTGTGACTCGACCGGTTCCGCCAATTTCACCGATAAGCTGGCCGGTATCGACCATATCTCCCACTTTAACCACGGTTTTGGATTGATGCCAGATACCTGAGTACACGCCCCAGCCATGATCGATGATGGTGGCGATACCGCGCACGGTGACCTGTTCGCTGAAAACCACGCGCCCGGGTGCGGGAGCATAAATATTCAAGTTGGCGCAAACGCCGTAATCCACACCGGTGTGGAAATAATCGAACGGACCGCCGTTATACGACCGCCGGTTGCCGAACCAGGATTTGATGCAGGCAGGTTCATCAACGGGTTGTTTAAAAATCCCGCTCCAGTAGCGTTCCGGGTTGGCAGGTGCGGTGACAGCGCGAATGCGGTCATCTTCAGGTTTGGTGAAAGCAGCGTCAATAGTGGCCGGGTCAACAAAAAGTGCCGGATCCTGCGGATAATAGCCCGAACTCGATCAAAATGGACTGTTCAATGGTGAAAGGATCGGCGTTTGGCGCTTCCGCCTGGACCTTAATACTGGTCAGTCCGGTAGCAGACAAGGCGTGGACTCCCTGGATGGCGGCGTATTCATTCTCTGTCACCAGGAAAAATTGCAATGGTTTGCCATTCAATTCACCGCTCAAGGTAACGGGACCATTGGTTTTGACTGAAATGACTTCGGTCTTTCCCTGACGCAGGGGGAGCGGATTAATTTCTACGGATTGCACTAAATCTGAGCCAAATACACTGGCAGGGTCGGCAGTAGAGGTGGCGTAGACAGGTTCTCCAGGCAGCAAGGCCGAAGATCCATGGGCTGAATTGACTTCCATCACCATCCAGGGATTTGCGTTTTGCTGTACGGCTGTTTCCAGAAGAGAAAGACCGGAATGGATGGGTGCTGTCGGACGTAATGAGGTGGTATCTTCCAGGCTGGGTAACACCAACGTCGAGCCAACGTAAATTTCCGCCGGGCTGGTGATGCGGTTCAAACGAATGATCTGATCCGCTGAAAATTGATACAAACGGCTTAAACCGTTCAAGGTGGCACCCAGTCCAGCGACATCGGTGGTAAGCGTGCCAGAAAACCCTTCCAAACCAGGAATTTTTAGCGCAGTGCCAACATTGAGAATATTCGGATCGACGATATCGTTGGCAGCGATCAAGTCGTCGGCAGTGATGCCAAAGCGAATGGCAATGACGTTGATCGTGTCACCTGGTTGAACAATATACACCGGCAATTCGCCACTCGATTGGGCAGCAGCGGGTTGCACAAAGACGATAAATTGTGCAGCAATCAACAGGATGGCAAAAAAAGTTCTAATCATGGGAAATTGTGATTTGGTCGCCGACCCGAAAATTACCTGCCTGCGTGACATGTGCTTCCAGGATATAGCGGGCTGGCTGAGCAGGCAGGTAAGCCAAACGCCAGCGCCTGGCAACTTGAACATCTACAACTTTGAAGTCGTTATTAATCCAGATGGCAGCAATATCAAAGCGCATAAATAACATATGGATGGAGGCATTCATGCGGCTGTCTTTGTCTTCTACCAGCAATGCCCCGCTGTTTAAAGTTAAATTTGGTCGCAGCATCAGGCCGCGGAATTTACTCCAAAAAGAAGTGCAATAACGCACCTTGAGAGGGTGAGTTAGCCTGCGGCTGGTGTTTTGAAGCGTAACCGTTCCAGTCATAGCCCGGCGGGAGGTAACTCTTCCTCGATTGGTCCAAGGACCTTGCTGACACTGTCCAGCAGTTCCTGAGGGCGGAAGGGTTTGCAAATATAATCATTGGCTTTGGCGATGTGCAGCCCTAGCACCTTGTCAATTGGCTGCGCTTTAGCGGTAATGATGATGATGGGAATGTTGTGCGTATCTTCTCTTGCCCGAATTTGTTGAAAAATATCCCACCCATCCACATCCGGCATCATCAGATCCAACAAGATCAGGTCCGGTTTAGCGGTCAGAATCACATCCAAACCTGCCCGACCACCCTGAACACCCTTTACTTCAAACCCGCGCCGGCTTAAAATCATGGATACCAGATCGATCATTTCTTGATCATCTTCGATGTATACAATGGTGCGCGGATCGGTCAGTTGCATGAATTATCCTGGATTGGCGTAAACCGGCATTATTTAGCCCGGTCCGAGTTAAAGTTTACCACAGCAAGGGAAACATCAACGTTACGAAGATGAAAATAACCACCTGGAACGTCAATGGATACCGTGCGGTATTAAAGAAAGGTTTTAGTGATTGGCTGCAACAGGACGGCTCGGATGTCCTTTGTCTGCAGGAGATTAAATCCCGCCCAGATCAGGTGGAAGAGGTTTACCGGTCTTGGGAGGGTTATACCTCCTATTGGAATCCAGCCCAACGACCGGGATATAGTGGTGTAGCGGTTTTCAGCCGCGCCCAACCGATGGATTTCGGATTTGGATTGGAGGATGATCGCTTTGATTCAGAAGGGCGAGTCATCTGGCTGCAGTTCCCGGAATTCACCCTGTACAACATTTATTTCCCCAATGGTCAGCGCGGTCAGGAACGCGTGGACTATAAGTTGGAATTTTATGCCCGTCTGCTGGAATTATGCTCAGAGCGCCATCGCCAGGGGCAGAACATTATCATCACCGGCGATTTCAATACCGCGCATCAGGAAATTGACCTGGCGAACCCCAAGGCGAATAGCACAACCTCAGGCTTCCTGCCGGAGGAACGGGTTTGGGTAACCCGTTATCTGGAAAACGGCTTCAGCGATGCGTTCCGACTGCTCTATCCAGATAAAGTCCAATATACCTGGTGGACCTACATCACCAACGCCCGGGCACGGAATGTTGGCTGGCGGCTGGATTACTACCTGGTATCCAATGGGCTGATGGACCGTGTGCGGAGCGTCACTATTCAGGACCAAATCATGGGCTCGGATCATTGCCCGGTGACAATTGAAATTGACTAAATTTCGTGTAGTATAATATTTCTTCAATGATTTCTATTTTTATTGGAATTCTCTGATATACTCGCGTGTGGAGGCAGCAAACATGGCAAAACAGCGCATCGTTCTGGTCGATGATCATGAGGTGGTTCGTCTTGGCTTAAAAGCTTTGCTCGAGCACCATCCCAATTTCGAAGTGGTGGGGGAGGCTGGGGCTGCCAAAGAAGCGATGGAACAAGTCGCTTCGCTGCGTCCGGATGTGGTGTTGATGGATATTCGCTTACCCGGCACTTCCGGAATCGAAGCCTGCGAAGAAATCACGGAGAATTATCCGGATACCAAAGTCATCATGTTGACCTCTTACGCTGAAGATGAGATGCTGTTTTCCGCCATCCGCGCTGGCGCATCCGGTTATGTTCTCAAGCAAATCGGGGCTGATGACCTGATACGCGCCATTGAGGCTGTAGGCCGCGGTGAAGCATTGCTTGACCCAGCCGTAACTCAGCGGGTATTCCAGGAAGTGCGGCGTGCGGTCAAAGAAGAAGAAGCCTCTGCCTTTGCCAACCTTAGCCAGCAGGAAAAGCATGTTCTGCTATTGGTGTCTGAGGGCAAGACCAACCGCGAGATCGCCAAAGCCCTTTTCCTGGGTGAAGGCACGGTGAGGAATTACGTCAGCAGCATCTTGTCGAAGCTGGGCGTGAGCAACCGGGCCGAGGCCGCAGCGTATGCCGTGGAGCATAACCTGCGCGAATATCTTTGATGTAAAAAGATGGAAGTATTAAAGGTCCTCCCAGACCTTTTTCATGTACAGTGCATCCTCTTCCATAATCGGGCTTTCGCATAAAATACGCCCGGCGCATTTGGATTTGGAAAGCGCCATAAATAGGCCTTTCAGGTCAAAGTCCGATTCAGCTACCGGTAGGTGATTCTTTTCACCTTTTTCACCATACTCAATGCCGGACATGTGAATATGCAAGTGCTTCAATGACTCACTGCCCAGCGCATCCGCGTAAAGCTTGAGGACCTCCGCCCATTCCGCTTCGGAATTCATGCTGCCATCGCCGGCGCGGGCGTGCAGATGCGCAAAATCGATGCAGGGAGCGACTCCTGAAATCTCGCGACTCATGGCAAGTGTATCCGCCAGGGATCCCAACAACGCGGATTTACCCATGGTTTCCGGCCGCAGCGTAACTGGATTGCCCTTCGCTCGCAACTCCCTTACACACTCTTTCAGTCGTGGGATAGCAATCGACAACACTTCTTTCGGCGGATTGCCAAAATAGGAACCCGGGTGAAAAATGATGTCCGTGGCGCCTGCCAGGTTTCCGTAATGAGCGGCATCCATCAGCCGTTTGCGAGATTTTGGCCATTCCTCATCGGTCGCATTCAAATTTATAAAATAGGGAGCATGGACACTGACTGCGATCCCACTTTTCTGGGCAGTAGCCTGAATCACTGCGCAAGTTTCCTCCGACACGCGTACTGATTGAACCCAGCCAAGTTCTAATGCATTCAATCCAAGGGCAGCCATCTGCTGGACCGCACCCACACTGCCGCCAGGTTTCTTGGGCGTTGAAATGGGTGAACCAACGGTGCCAAATGCGAACGCGGTCATGGTTTCCTCCTGCGGGGGTAAATTTAGAAAATAGATTGGAGCCAGCCAATCAGCGGTGGCAACAAAATCACCAAACCGATGAGCACGCTGATAATAGCGCTAAATAGAACCGCCGCGGCGCTGGTGTCTTTGGCGATTTTTGCCAGCGGGTGTGTATCCGGACTGGCTAAATCGACCAGTGCTTCCAGTGCAGTGTTGAAAATTTCTGCGCTCCACACCATTCCGATTGCCAGCAGTAAAATTCCCCATTCAACCTGGCTTATTTTGAGTAAAACGGCCAATATCAAAACCATAATCGTAATTGCGGCATGAATCCAGGCATTCCGTTGCGACTGGACTACATAACGCAATCCGGAAAATGCGTGTTTGAATGAAAATAACCGGCCGCGGGTGAAGTTGCGCATGGTTATTCCGGCAGTTTATTCAGAATGACGCCCAATGAGGAAAGCACCTCGGCTTGTGCCTGCCACATTCTGGATTTTTCCTCTGGTTCGGCGTGGTCGTGACCAAGCAAGTGTAAAACGCCGTGAACCACCAACAACTGGATTTCATTGAACACCGGGTGACCGGCTGCCTGGGCTTGCGATAAGGCGCGTGGATACGAAATGATGATATCCCCAATGTACTGAGCCTGTTCGTCGGGGTCGAATTCATCGGACGGGAAGGATAGCACATCCGTCGGGGCGTCGATGCCCAGGAAATCACGGTTGAGTTGGCGCAACTTCTCATCCGAATCGATCACCACGCTCAGTTCGGTGGTAAGTTCATGTCCTTGTTGTGCCAACACAGCCAGTGCGGCTTTCTCCAACGGCTCCGGATTGAGAAGACTTTCGAATGGTTCTTCGATCTGGATATGGATCATTGTTCTTCTGTCTGAGGTTCAGCAGCCGGTGGGTTAATCGGTGTGGTATTTTGAGCGGGACTTGAGTTGGCTGCGGCGCCTACCGGACGCAGTTCCGGGTAACGGATGCGCGGGTGATAGGTGGTTATGAGGGTCTTGACAAAACTATCTGCGACAAGACTTAAATCCCGCAAGGTCAAATTCGTCTGGTCAAGTTGCTGCTCATGCTGGCAGTAATCAATGACTTTTCGGGCAATTTCACGCAGCTCCGCTTCATTCTTGGGGAGTTCGGAGCGAGAACGGGCTTCCATGCCATCTGCCAACATCAACAATGCCGTCTCGCGCGATCGTGGGCGCGGGCCCGGGTAGCGGAATCGCTCCATGTCCACAGCCTGAACATCCCCATTGGCTGCTTCCACCGCCTGGGTATATTGGTAGCGGGTTAACATAGTACCGTGATGTTCACGTACAAAATCCTGAATGCGTGGTGGGAGTCGGTATTTTTTACACAGGGCGACACCGTCATGGATGTGTTGAATGATGGTTGCCGCAGCCTGGGCCGGTTCAAGTTCGTCGTGTGAATCGAGCTTTCCCGCTACCTGGTTTTCGATAAAGAACGATGGGTTCATACCTTTACCGGCATCATGAAAAATGGCGCCGGCGCGTGTGATGAGCGGGTCAGCGCCAATTACTTCGGCAGCTTGCTCAGCAAGGTTGGCGACCTGCAACGAATGCTGATAAGACCCAGGCATGTTACGCAGCATAAATTGCAACAAAGGATGGTCGGGCCGCATCAGATCCATCAGCTGAAGGGCAGTTGTCACACCCAGCAAATGCGAGAAAATAAATTGCAGCAGCAAGGTGAGGCTGGCGGATGCCAGGCCATTTATGAATGCAGTACCCAGAAGTGTTGCCAACCCGACCCAGTCGGTGATGGCGTCTGAAAGTCGATAAGCCAGAATCACCGCGCTGCCGGCGACCCCAATCGCCAGACCAGCCCAGAAATAATTCGCTATCCGCCGTCCCTTGCCAAGGATGAGCACCCCAACCATGCCGGTGATGATATAAAACAGGGTTAAATCCAGGCTGTTCGGCAGCCCATAGGCAGCTAAAACACTCAGAACCAGCGGAAAGATCAGGCCAGCTTCCAGGTTGTACAGGCTGGCGAGAGTTAAAGCGAAAGCCGCAATCGGGAAGGCATACGGCATGATAGTCCGGTTGGGAATGACAACACGGGCACCATACAAAAATATCAGAAATGTGATCGATAGGACGAGCAGCGCGCGAAAATCTTCAATTGGCGCCATCTTGCGACGGTAAAAATATAGTGCCAGAAAAACCGACATTAAGCCGACTAATGCAACGGCGGCATAAATTTCTTCCCGGCGGTTGTCCGTCTCGATCAGATTAAAAGCTTGCAGCGATTCCCACACAACCGGCGTAATGATTTGACCGCGGCGGGTAATCGTCTCTCCGGCGATAAAGGTTCGCGTGACCGGAGCAATTTCTGCAGCAGCTTCTTGCCGAGCTTTGTCGGTCAACTCCTGACTGTACACGCTGTTGGCGGCCACGAATGGCTCGACAACCGCGACGACTACCTGGGCCTGATCTTCGGGCAATGAGAAATTGATCAGGGTGGGGATACTGCGGCGGGCTTCGGTGACCTGGTCTGAACGAATAGTGCGGCGCATGGCCTGTTCCAACACGGAAAGTGATTCTTGTTGGATGGTCTGCCAGCGTCCGTCACTCAAGTTCAGAATACTGACCATTGTTTCTGGTAAAAAGGTTACGCCTTCGAGCGTGGTTAAGTCGTGAATTTTCTCATCGAGCGTGGCGAAAGAGTCAAAACGCACCACAGTGATGTAATTGAGCGCAACCCGCAGTTTTTCAATTTGTGTACGGGTGATAGCTGGATCCGTAGGCAGGAAAATCGGTTGTACCCGGCTGCGGGCATCCTCCTTGGCCTGATTGGTTAAAATCTCGCTGGTATAGGTCTGGGTATGCGGAGCCTGAACATCCTGTGCGGACACATCCCCCTGGGAGATGTTGATGGCACTGGGGCGAATAGCAATAGGCAGCACCAAAGCTCCGAGCGCGAGAAAGCTGCAAATTGCCAGCAATCCAAGACGCGGAAGGGTGCGCGTAAAGCGGTACCAAAGCTTGCCCCAGAATCCTTCTGATGTCATGAGCGGTTTTGCAGCACCTGCCGAACGATCTGGCTGACTTTATCCCCGGCTGCTCGTCCCTGTACCTTTGGCATCACAACTTTCATTACTTTTCCGGTATCGGTCAACGAGGTTGCACCAACTTCCTCTGCTGCCGCACCGACCAAAGTTAACAATTCTTCGTCGCTCAACTGTTTTGGCAGTAGTTCTTCCAAAATCAAAATTTCCTGTTGTGCAGTCGTTACTAAATCGTCGCGGTGCGCAGCCTGGGCACCTTCGATGGCTTCG
Source organism: uncultured Chloroflexia bacterium (assembly GCA_963721535.1). GTDB lineage: Bacteria > Chloroflexota > Anaerolineae > Anaerolineales > Anaerolineaceae > Bellilinea. The sequence goes on along the minus strand of CAVRKN010000022.1, from coordinate 196,865 downwards.
CGCCGAATTTTGACTTCCTTTTGGATGATGGATAACAGACTGCTGTCATCCATGCTGCTGCCTTTCTCGACTTCAGCCAGTTTGACTGCAGCCAGGATCAACCGGAAAACTCGTTTCTGGTCTTCCTTGCCGGCTTTCATCGCGGCTTTTAAATTGGATTCAATGGTTTCTTTGAGCGTCATTTGCACCTATCCTGGCAGTTAAGCTCCGCCAGATACTGTTATGAGTTCCCGAATGTCTTCAAAAGTGGCTGGACCAATTCCGGATACGTTCTGAATATCTTCTATTCTATCAAATGCCCCGTGCTTTTGCCGGTATGTGATGATATCTGCTGCTTTGGCAGGCCCAATTCCGGGCAGGGTGTCCAAGACTTCCACTGTGGCGGTATTTATGTCGATTGGTCCGCTGATCTCAATCGGAATTGACCGTTCTGGTTGTGCTGGTAAAACAGGGGTTTGGCCCTCTGGCATCACCAGGATCTTTTGACCGTCGGAGAGCCCGGCAGCCAGGTTTATAGAATCTGCGTTGGCAGACGCGGATAAACCTCCAGCGGCCCGGATCGCATCCTGGATGCGGCTGCCGGATGGTAGTTCATATACGCCAGGCTGCACAACTTCACCAGCAATGTCGATAGTCAGCGTATTTGGTGCTGGCGTTGGCAGCAGCAGGACCGGAGTAGAGCGGGGTTGGCCGGCTGCCAGCAGAATTGCAGCAGCTGCCAGCAATCCAAGCAACAACCCATACGCCAGGTGGAGGATGAAATTGCGCATAGCCAAAAATTACTCCAAATATACCATGAGTATATAGGATCGGGTAGGGGTGTCAAGCGTATCAGAGAGGGTTGCCAGTGGGTTAATAAAAAAAAGCCGCGGTATAAAAACCGCGGCTAAAAGATGGTGAACAAAAAACATTACACCGCTTCGGGGATGGTTCTACTACTGGCACTGTGGTCTCGGTGGCAGAGCCAGATAGTCTCTTTTCCTGTGCCATCATGGCATTGAATGCCGCAATCCCAACTTCAATGACGTCCAGGGACGGCTCGCGAGTCGTCAAACGCTGCAAAGCGAGGTTAGGCTTGATCATCCAGCGGATGATGGGGCTATCCATGTGGTTGGCGGTGAAACGGATATATTCATATGCCAACATGGCAATAACCGGCAGCAGAATGATGCGACTCAGCAATAACCAAATGGTTGGTAGTGAACCGAGCAGGGCAAACACCAGGATGGATATGACCATCAAGGTCAGCAGGAAGGAGGTGCCGCAGCGCGGGTGCTCCAATGGATATTTTTTGACCGTTTCCGGCGTCAGGTCTGCGCCGGCTTCGAAGGCATTGATGGTTTTATGTTCTGCCCCATGGTAGGCAAACACCCGTTCAATGTCCTTCATTTTGCCGATGCCCCAGATATACAGGACAATCCCTGCCAGGCGGATCACACCTTCGATCACGTTCATCGCCAGAGTTGAGATACCTGTCCAGTTTTGGATTAATTTTCCCAGGGCAGCCGGTCCAACGAAAAAGAGCGCGACCGCTACGAGTAGAGATACCCCCAGGGTAAGGTACAGCGCCGGACCTTCAATTTTTTCGTCTTCTCCGCTTTGTAAGTTGGCGGATTTCGTCAGGTAGCGAGTGCCCAGCCCCAGCGCATCCCATAGCAGAACCAGCCCGCGTAAAAATGGGATTTTGGTCAATTTACTGCTGTAGATTCCCGTTAATGGTTCTTCCTCGATAACAATCGAGCCATCGGGAGCGCGGAATGCCGCTGCCAGACCAAATTTTCCGCGCATCAACACGCCTTCAATCAATGCCTGGCCGCCGTAAGACGGCATTTTTAGTTTATCTGTGCTCATTAATTTCCTATCTCGTTACCGTTAAGCTTTTCCGTAGTTATAGAAGAAATGAATCAGCGAATCGATGCCTTTGTACCAGGTCGGCAGGTGCAGTTTTTCGTTGGGAGCATGAATATTATCGTCCGACAAGCCGAAACCGGTCAGCACCGACTCCACTCCCAACAGGCGCTGCATGTCGCCGACAATCGGAACACTGCCGCCTTCGCGTTTGTACAAAGGAGTGATGCCCCAGGCAGCTTCCAATCCTTTGACCAGTGACTCGACCGCCGGATGATGGATGTCGGATATGGAGGCTTTGCTCAGGCTGAAGTTGTTCATTTCCCAGCGCACCGTTTTGGGAGCATGGGCGGTTAAATAGGCTTTCAACTGTTCCTCAACCTCCACCGGATCCTGGTCCGGGACCAGACGCATCGAAATTTTTGCCATGGCATAGGCTGGCAGCACGGTTTTTGAGCCGACGCCGATGAAACCAGAATAAAAACCATTGACATCCAGTGTTGGCCGAGCGCCGACCAGTTCCACCGGGCTGAACCCTTTTTCGCCGTACAAAGCTGAGACGCCGGTCATTTTCAGAAAATGGGCTGCATCGGTTGGCAGCCGGGCCAGCTCGGCTTTCTCCTCGGCTGAGATCGGGCGTACCCGGTCATAGAACCCAGGCAGCGTGATGTGACCGTCAGCGTCGTGCATACCCGCGATTAACTCTGCCAATACGATGGCGGGGTTATGTACCACGCCACCATAAAGACCGGAGTGCAGGTCATGTTCCGGACCGAAAACCCGAACCTCAAAGTAGGCCAGCCCGCGGAGTGCGTAGGTAATGGTTGGAGCATCCGCTCCAATCATGCCGCAGTCCGGGTTGAGCGCCACATCGCAGGCTAAAAGGTCAGTGTGGGACTTGATAAACGGCACCAGGTTGGGTGAACCGATCTCTTCTTCGCCTTCCAGAATGAATTTTATATTGACTGGCGGTTCGCCCGCCATCATCACCGCTTCCACGGCGTCGATACTTGCCATCACCTGACCCTTCATATCCGAAGCGCCGCGCGCATACAAATTTTCCCCGCGGAGATTCGGGTCGAAAGGTTGACTGGTCCACAGTTCCAGCGGGTCAGCCGGTTGAACGTCATAATGACCGTAGATCAAAACCGTCGGCGCATCTGCGCGGGCGCAAAAACAATCGGCATAAACCACCGGATGACCTCCGGTCGGAAGAATCTGAACGTTTTTCATGCCAATGCTGGTAAGTTTTTTCGCCAGCCACTCAGCGGTTTTTTGTACATCGGCTTTGTTCTCCGGAGCCGTAGATATCGATGGAATTCTGACCAAATCTTCAAGTTGATTGAGGAATTCGGTTTGATGAGAGTGAGCATATTCAAGTGCCTGGCTGCGTGAATCCATGGTTTCCTCCGGACAGAAAATGTAGGGATGATTATATGTCAAAATATGCATATTTCCAGGTGTCGGGAAAATTTTGAAATAAGTCGTGGTATTAACAAACTGTTGTTTATGCTAAAATACATCCAGGGTTCGGTGGTCAGTTCAAGCGCTAGCTTGGCTGGCGTCGGGCCGGATGAGAAGAGCCCGTCGAAAAGCGCCGCCTTCCTACTCCACCGATCCTATGGCAAACTTATTCCCTCTACGCAGCACACCAGTCGAAGTTATCCAGTTTCGCATTGCTGCGAAAAAGGGAAACCGTTTAACCGATAGTACTCCTATCGGTTTTGTGATTTAACTCAACCATATAACAGCTACGGAAGGCAGCAATGATCATTACAAATGGCAAAATTGTCACCTGGGAGCAGCCCAACCGCATCCTCGAAGGTCAAGCGCTGCGAATCGAGGGCTCGAAAATTTTAGAAATCGGCCCGCAAACCGAGCTATTGGAACAGTATCCGTCGGAAGAACGAATAGATGCGCATAGCCAATATGTAATGCCGGGGAATATTTGTGCCCATACGCACTTTTATGGCGCTTTTTCCCGCGGCATGGCCATTCCTGGGCCGGCTCCCAAGGATTTTCCGGAAATTCTATCCAAGCTTTGGTGGTCGTTGGATAAAGCCCTCTCGCTGGACGACGTCCGTTATTCCACCCTGGTATGTCTGATCGATGCCATCAAGCACGGTACCACCACCCTGATTGACCACCATGCCTCGCCCAATGCCATTGGCGGCTCTCTGACTGAAGTTGCCATGGCGGTCAGAGAAGCCGGCGTTCGAGCTTCCTTGTGCTACGAAGTAACCGATCGTGAGGGGGAGCAGGGGGCAAGGGAAGGAATTGCTGAAAATATTCGGTTTATTAAAGCTGCCAAAGCCGATAAATCCGGGCAGCTGGCTGCAACCTTTGGGCTTCACGCCAGCCTGACACTCTCCGAAAAAACGCTGGAGGATTGCCGGGCAGCTTGCCCGGATGATGTGGGTTTCCATATCCACGTCGCGGAGCACCCGGTGGATGAATATGACAGCCTGCAAAAAAGCGGGCTTCGGGTCGTCGACCGCCTGCAGCGGCACGGTATCCTGGGTCCGCGTTCGTTGGCAGTGCATGCTGTGCATGTGGATGTGAGGGAGATCGAATTGTTGGCAGAAAGCCACACCTGGGTTACCCACCAGCCCCGTTCAAATATGAACAATGCAGTCGGCATGTCGCAACCGGAAGCCATGATGCGGGCTGGAATCAAAGTATGCCTTGGCAACGACGGCTTCTCCAATCAAATGTGGGAGGAGTGGAAAACTGCCTACCTGGCGCATAAACTGTGGAATCATGACCCCCGCCGCATGAGCGGCACAGATGTGGTGCAAATGGCAGTATATAACAATGCCCAATTAGCCGAGCAGCAATTTGGCGTCGGACCAATCGGTTCAATCATCCCAGGTGCCCAGGCTGACCTGATATTCGTCGATTACCACCCCTTTACTGAATTGACTGCCGGCAACTTGCCCTGGCAAATCCTCTTTGGCTTCCATGAGAGTATGATCTCGACCACGATCGCAGCCGGAAAAGTTTTGATGCATGATCGGCAGCTGTTGACCCTGGACGAAGAGAAAATCACTGCGGAAGCGCGGAAATTGTCCGGCGAGACCTGGAAGCGCTACCAAGCAATTGCCAGCCTATAAAATACTTTGGAGAAAACACCATGACGGACAATGCTGCAACCAAGTACACCATTGGCATTATTGGGGGCACCGGAAAAGAAGGTAAAGGGCTGGCCTACCGTTGGGCAAAAGCCGGGCACACGATTATTATTGGCTCGCGGCAGTCGGAGAAAGCTCTGGCTGCCGCTGCCGAAGTCAACCAGATGCTGGGGCTAGCCGGCGCCGTAGCGGGCAGCGAAAACAGTGCTGCAGCCATACAGGCGGAAATTGTGGTCCTCACGGTGCCTTTTGGAGTACACATTGACATGTGTACCTTCCTAAAACCCTTTGTGCAGGGGAAAATCTTCGTGGATGTAACCGTGCCGTTGGTACCTCCACGCGTGACCCGCGTTCAAATGCCGCCTGAAGGCAGTGCGGCGCAACAGGCTCAGAGCATTCTGGGTGAATCAGTGCAAGTGGTGACGGCTTTTCAGAATATTTCCTATGAACATTTGCTGAACGATGAAGAAGTCGCCTGCGACGTACTGGTGTGCGGCGCCAAGGAAGCCCGTGAGGTGGTCATTGGGTTGGTACGTGACGCTGGATTGGTAGGTTGGAGCGGTGGACCCATCGAAAATTCCGTTGTGGCCGAAGGGCTGACCTCCGTGTTGATTGGTTTGAACAAGCAATTTGGCATACAGGATGCCGGTATTCGCATTACCGGATTGCCGAGATCGTAGGTTATTAACACAATGCAACCCCTGGTATTCACCCCCATTCCAAACATTCCGTTGATCCACCCTGGGGACGATCTTCCGACCATCCTTATCGATGGGATGACATTAGCTGGGATCGACCTCGTGGACGGCGATATCATCGTTTTAGCGCAGAAAATCGTCTCGAAAGCAGAGAACCGCCTGGTCAATTTGAATGATGTCACGCCTTCACCAGGGGCCTTGGAATTGGGTGTCGCGACCGAAAAGGATCCCCGCCTGGTGGAATTGATGCTGCAAGAAAGCCGCAGCGTTTTGCGCTACCGGCCGGGAACGATCATCGTTGAGCACAAGGCTGGTTTTGTGTGCGCCAACGCCGGTATCGATCATTCCAATGTTGAAGGCCCGTATGGCGATCCTGAGGATTGGGTGCTGCTGCTACCGGAAAATGCAGACGATTCTGCTGCCAAAATTCGAGACGTAATCCAGCAACGGACGGGCAAAGCAATTGGGGTCATGATTATCGATTCACACGGGCGGGCATGGCGTGTGGGGACCGTAGGCGTAGCAATCGGTTTTTCTGGAATTCCCGGTCTGGTCGATCTGCGTGGACAGCCGGATATCTTTGGTTATCAGCTGCGCGTGACTCAGGTCGCCGCAGCTGACGAACTGGCAGCCTCCGCGTCGTTGGTCATGGGGCAGGCAGATGAGCGCATTCCAGCCGTCCATGTGCGTGGCTTCCCTTTCCCGTTACGGGAGGGTAAGTTTGACGAATTACATCGACCTTTGGAAATGGATCTGTTTCGCTAGAGGCGAGAAATATGTACGCGATCATCTCAGAATTGAGTAGCCAAACCACCCAACAATTGCGAGCAGATTCGGTCCAGAGCAGCCGAAGCGTGCGGCGGTGACCCAGTACCTTTGCAATGGCCACTTCATCTTTCCTGGCAGGGAGCTAAATCCTACACTTTGGCGGAAGTCGAAGTACGGATGCGCACGATCGCGAAAACCTTTGCTCCGATTGTCACCCGTATCGAAGGCGTGGGAGTTTTCACGGGTCCATCCCCGGTGCTTTACCTGCCGGTAACTCGCACTCCTGAACTTACAGCATTGAATGAGACGATGTGGGAGGCATTGGCGCCACTGGCGAGAAACCCAAATGCTTATTTTTCCCCCGACCAATGGGTACCGCACATCACCATCCTTTACGGCACACCTCAGGTAACCGAAGCCATTGCTTGCCTGGTGCGCCAATTGCTGACTGAACCACTCCATATTGAAATCACGCTGGATCACATTTACCTGGGCTTTTTCGAAGGAGCAGAGCACGGTGTGACTTTCCGATTTCCATTGTTGGGTCACCACAGCCAGGCTATGCCCTGACAGCCAGCGCCTACCGCCTAAGGTATAATAAAACTGAAATCACTCAAAAACAACTGAATACCATTGATCGAAATCCTGTAAGAAGCTGAATTTTCCGGGAGGTCAGACAACTCAATGAGCCTTTGGGCGATAGTACCGGTAAAGCCGCTGCGTAAAGCAAAATCTGGATTATCAGACGTATTATCGGAAGACGAACGAGCCTTATTGATCTTTACCATGTTGAGCCAGACACTCAGGACTTTGAAAGAAGTCCCTGCGATCAACCATATCCTGGTGGTCAGCAGCGATTCAGCTGCCCTGGCGATGGCGCGCGAATTTGGCGCCCGCACATTGCAAGAAGACGGTCAACCCGGGCTGAAAATTGCTTTAAAACGGGCTGTGGTGGTGGCAAAAATGTACAACGCCAGTGAAGTATTAATCCTGTCTGCTGATTTACCGCTCTTAACCCGTCGAGATATCGAAAAGATGCTGTCACTGGCTAAAACTCCGCCGACCGTTGTAATTGCACCGGACCGGCATGGCGCAGGTACCAATGCCATCTATTTAAACCCACCGGATGCCATTGAATGTGCGTTGGGGGCTGGTTCGAATGAAGTCAACCTGAAGAAGGCTAAAAGCAAGGGGATTCAGGTTGAGGAGTGCCACCTGACTACGCTTGGGCTGGATATCGACCAACCTGAAGATCTGGCCCTACTTCGCCAAATTGAAGCCTTCCACGTTGATAACTGAAGACACTGTTTCCTGAGATTCCCGTCCCATATCCATTACCCCAGGAGGTCCCATGACAGAACGTGTTGCTCTTTACCTGCAGGATGCCCATGACCTGCGAGATGGCTTGGATTATGTACAATATGCGGAAAAGCGCGGTTTCGAAGCCGTGTGGCAGGCTGAGAGCCGCCTGGTACGCGATGCCATCGTGCCGATGGCAGCTTATGCCGCGGTGACGAAAACACTAAAAGTCGGTTCCGGAGTAATTAACAACTGGACCCGCAACATCGGCCTGCTGGCGTCAACCTTTTTGACGTTGGATGACCTGGCTCCCGATCGCATCATCTGCGGCATTGGCGCCTGGTGGGACCCGTTGGCTAAAAATGTCGGAATCGACCGAAAAAAGCCGCTGACTGCCATGCGCGAGACGGTGACGGTCCTACGCCGGCTTTTGAACATGGAACGGGTCAGCTTTGATGGCGAGTTTGTGCATGTATCCGGCATCGAATTGGACGTCGTTCATGGACGGCGCGAACCTCGTCACGTCCCCATCATGATCGGCGCCACCGGCGATAACATGATGGAACTCACCGGAGAAATTTCGGACGGCGCTGTATTGAATTACTGCGTTGAACCAAGCTACAACGCGAAAGCACTCGAATTGCTGGATGCTGGAGCGAAGAAATCCGGCCGGCGGGTGGATGATATTGATCGCCCACAGCTGGTGGTTTGCTCGGTTGATCTTGACCACGACAAGGCCATTGACACTTCCCGTGGATTATTGACCCAATACCTGGCGCAGCAACCGCATATCGCCAAAGCCTCCGGTGTTTCTATGGACATCGTGGAGAAAATCCAGGCCATTTTGGGTTGGCCAGCCACCAAAGAACAAATCAATAAAGCCAAATACCTGGTCCCGGATGATTTAATCGGACGCATCACGGCTTCCGGAACCCCAGATGAGGCGCGTGCCAAGGTCAACGAATATCGCAAGAACGGCTGTACCTGCCCGATTTTGTATCCCGTCGGTGGTGACGTAAAGCTGTTGGTTGATACATTCGCACAGCAATGAGGCAGAAACAACCCAACGCCCGGCAATGCTTTGTTTGCGGTGTCGATAACCAACACGGCTTGCGTTTGAAGTTTTACGACACGGCTCCAGGACGAGTCGAAGCCAACTGGATCGTTCCTGAACATTTTCAGGGTTTTCCCGGGATTGCTCACGGCGGCGTTTTGGCATCGGTTTTGGATGAAGCCGCCACTCGAACCATCCTTGGCGCGAATGGCTCACGTCGCATTGTCGTCACCGCAGCGCTGGAACTGCGCTATCGTAAACCCGTTCCATTAAATACGCCATTGAAAGTGATTGGCGAAGTCACCGATGACAAAGGTGAAATTATTCACGCATCAAGTAGAATCGAAGATGAAAGCGGGCAAATTTTAGCGACTGCGAAAGCAGTTCTAATGGAGGCTCCCTCCGATTTGATCCGAAAAATTGAACTTAAACCGGACGATTGGAAAGTTTACCCCGACGGAGAGTGATGCATGATCACAGCCTACTATCGACCCAAAACACTGGCAGACGCGTTGGAATTGTTGTCGCGAACGGATGACGTATACCTACCAATTGGCGGCGGCGTCAATTTGAGCCAAATGCCCGAAAGGACCTTTGCAGTCGTCGATTTGCAATCGCTCGGCCTGAACCAATTGATCGTGCAAGGGCAGTTCCTGCAAATTGGCGCTACGACGACACTGGAAGCGCTCGGAGAATTTGCGACCCTGCAACCAGGAATCAAAGCGGCGTTGCAGCTTGAGGCTAATTTCAATTTGCGCCAGCAGGCAACCGTGGCGGGTGCCTTGGTATCCGCTGACGGGCGGTCGACGCTTGGAACAGCATTGCTGGCTTTAGATGCGATTCTTCATTGGCTGCCCGGCGAGCAGGATCAAGCGTTGGGTGATTTGTTTGCCTTGCGTCAACCACCAGCAGATGGGAAATTAATTACCAACATACAAATTCCACTGCATGCTGCCCTGGAATTTGACAGCATTGGCCGGACGCCCGGTGATTTGCCAATTGTTTGTGCCGCGGTAGCCAAATGGCCTTCAGGACGAATTCGGATTGCGTTAGGCGGTTTCGGCGAAGCACCCATTCTGGCCTTGGATGCACCCGAGCCTGGTGGTGCCGAAATAGCGGTTAAAGATGCACTATCCCGCGCATACGATGAGTGGGCCAGCGCCGAGTACCGTCAGGAAGCCGGCGGTAAGCTGGTCAATCGTCTCCTAAGCCAGGTTTTGGCAGTTTAGTTAATTTCACGAGACAAGAAGCTGAAGGATATTTTATGCTTATTTATTTCACGCTGAACGGCGATCTGATCGAATGGGAGGTCGCTCCTTCCGAGACGCTGCTTTCAGCTTTACGCCGGAATGGCTTGTTTGGCGTCAAATCTGGCGGGTGCGCGAAAGGTGAATGCGGCGCCTGTACCGTTTTGATGGATAAGAAACCCATCAACTCTTGCACTCTGCTGGCTGCTCAGGTATACGGGTCACCAGGTTGAGACAATCGAATCCATGGGTGAACACCCCGATCAAGGTTGGAAGAAAACCAGCGGGCTGCACCCCATTCAGCAGGCTTTGGTGGAAAGTGGAGCCATTCAATGCGGATACTGCACCCCGGCATTTGCTCTGGCTGCCCGTGCGCTGATCGAAAAAACACCAGACCCCACTGAAGCCGAGGTTCGTGAAGCAATTTCCGGTGTTTTGTGCCGCTGCACCGGCTATCTAAAACCGGTGCAGGCCATATTACGTGCTGCGGCTGTGATGCGCGGCGAAAGCGTCCCCCCCATCATGGGTACCCCGGAAGCAGAAGCTCAAACCTGGCCAATTGGGATGCCGCCGGTTGCCGGGACCCCGATCGGCGGAAAATCCTGGGCGACGAATACCAGCCAGACCCAGGTAATGCCCAAAATTTGGACATCGCAGGACGCCAGGGAAAAACCCAGAACGAAAATCGGAAGACCTGAGATAAAAGTTGATGCTATCAAACTGGTGCAAGGTAAACCAGCATTTTCAGCGGATATCGAGAAACGCGGCATGCTGGTAGCCAAGGTGCTGCATTCCCCGTTGGCGCATGCGCTCATCCAGTCTATTGACTTGACGGCAGCTCGGGCATTACCGGGCGTGGCCGCGGTTTTATGCTACAAAGACTTGCCGCGGGTGATCTATTCCACGGCTGGGCAGTCTGACCCAATCCCCGGACCGCTGGATGCCTTCTCATTGGACCACAAAGTCCGTTTTGTCGGTGACCGGGTAGCTTTTGTAGCCGCCGAAACTGCCGAAATTGCCGAACAGGCATTGAAATTAATTAAAGTTGAGTACCAGGAATTGCCCGCCATACTCGATTCGCGCCAATCGATGCAGCCTGGTGCTGTTCAAATTCACGATGAACCGGAATTTGTGAATTTTGCCGATTTAAACCCGGCAAAAAACATTGCCGCAGAAATTCGCATCGACATCGGCGATGTCGAAAAGGGGTTTGCCGAAGCTGACCGAATTTATGAGGAAGAATATGCGGTACCCAAGGTGCAGCAAGCGCACATTGAACCACATGTGGTGGTTACCTATTGGGATGAAGATGATCGCCTGGTGGTACGCACCAGCACCCAGGTGCCTTTCCATGCCCGCCGCATCCTGGCGCCAGTGCTTGGTTTACCGGTCAAACGCATTCGCGTCATTAAGCCGCGCATTGGCGGCGGATTCGGCGCCAAACAGGAAGTTCTCATTGAGGACGTGGCGGCCCATCTGACGATTGCCACCGGTCGGCCGGTCATCTATGAAACCACCCGACAGGAAGAATTCATCGCTTCGCGATCCCGTCATCCCATGCGTGTGCATATGAAAACCGGCGTCAAATTGGACGGTACCATCACTGCCAATTCCATGTACGCGCTTTCTGATACCGGCGCCTACGGCTGCCACGCACTGACGGTCACCGGCAATACCGGACATAAGGCAATGGCATTGTACGTTGGCGACGGTCCTTACCGCTTAAGTCCCAACATCCGCTTTTATGCTGATGTGGTGTACACCAACACCCCGCCAGCCGGCGCTTATCGCGGTTACGGTGTGCCGCAAGGATTTTGGCCCTTGGAACGGCACATCGAACACATTTGCCGCGATCTTGGGTTGGATTCGATCGATTTCCGACTGAAAAACACCCTGCGCTCCGGCGAATTGCACCCCTTTAGCACTGCCTGGAGCGAGGGACGCGAGCCAGTTCCTGAAATTGTCAACACGGTCGGGCTGGAAGAATGCGTCCGTCAGGCAAAAGCAGCCATCGGCTGGGATCAAAAGTATCCGAATGCTGCCTGGCACCAGGTGGAAGGAAAACCTCATCTGCGCCGCGGCATCGGGGTGGCAACCGTCATGCAGGGAACCGCCATTCCCTACCTGGATATGGGCGGCGCCAGCATCAAAATGAACGATGACGGTTCCTTCAATCTGTTGATTGGTGCCACGGATCTTGGCACCGGCTCGGATACCGTGTTAGCCCAGATGGCTGCCGAGGTGTTGGGCGTGCCGGTTGAGGATATTTTGGTATATTCCTCAGACACGGATTTCACTCCCTTCGACAAGGGTGCCTACGCCTCCAGCACGACCTATATTTCCGGAGCCGCGGTGGTGAAAGCCTCTGAAATGGCGGCGGAGCGTATCAAAGCCCGTGCTGCTAAATTGATCAACCGGCAGGCTACTGGTGAAGTCGTCTCCGCTGATGATATTCTGCTGGAAGACAGCCAGGCACGCACGCTGGATGGACGGTCAGTCTCGCTGAAAGCCGTAGCACTCAACGCGCTGCATCATGACGATCAGGAACAGATAATGGGCATCGGCTCCTACTATTCTCCGGTGTCACCTCCGCCATTCGCGGCACAATTTGCCGAAGTGTTGGTGGATATTGAGACTGGAAAAGTTGTAGTGGAGCGTTTGGTTATGGCAGTCGACTCGGGAATTATCGTTAATCCGATCACCGCTAGCGGCCAAATCGAGGGCGGGATGACCCAGGCGCTCGGCTACGCGGTCTGCGAGGAAATGGTGTATGATGAAAAAGGCCGTGCCCGCGAGGTGGACCTTAACGATTATCACATTTTCCGCGCTGACGAAATGCCGGCGCTTGAAACGATCTTCGTCCAGACCTACGAGCCTTCGCATCCCTTTGGCGTCAAAGCAGTCGCAGAAATACCCATGGACGGAGTAGCTCCGGCAGTTGGCAACGCCATTCTGGATGCCTGTGGCGCCGAAGTCTTGGTGAATCCGGCGACCCCCGAACGGGTTTGGCGGGCTTTGAAGCAAGTAAAACATCAACCGTAGAAATGGATTTTTGACGAATGACCAATATCTATCAAGCCATCCTGGAGCTTGAATCAGATCATCGAGCGGGTGCCTTGTGCACCATCATCGACACCAGCGGCTCTACTCCGCGCCACGAGGGCAGCAAGATGCTGGTTTACGATGATGGCAGCTTTATTGGCACCGTCGGCGGTGGTGAAGTGGAAAATCGTATCCGAAAGGAAGCACTCGATTCGCTGACAGATGGAAAAACCCGCCTGCTCAAATACAGTATGGTGGATCCCAAGTCCGGCGATCCGGGCGTATGTGGCGGCACGATGGAGGTGTTTGTGGAACCCATGATCCCCAACCCATTGATGGTGGTGGTTGGCGGTGGTCACGTCGGCAAGGCTGTGGCGGCGCTGGCGAAGATGCTGAAATTTCGCGTAGCCATATCGGATGACCGGCCAGAGTTTTGCACACCGGAAATGAACCCGGATGCGGATGAGTTCTACCCCGTTCCCATGGAAAAATTGGGCGATGTCCTCAAGATAACGCCGCAAACCTACTTGATTTTAACGACCCGCGGCAGCAATGTCGATGTGGCTGGATTGGAACCTTTGCTCAAGTCACCAGCTGCTTATATTGGCATCATTGGTTCCAAACGCCGCTGGTTGACCACCCGCAAAGGGTTGATCGAAAAGGGGGTCGCTGAAACCCGTTTGGATCAGGTATTTTCACCCATCGGGCTGGAACTGAAGGCTGAAACTCCGGAAGAAATCGCGGTCAGCATCATGGCTGAAATCATCATGGTCCGCAATGGCGGGACCGGCAAGAAAATGAAGGTGTAGCGGAGTTTATTTTATGTGGCATGACACCTACATCGCAGGCAATATTGAAGACGTTTTGGCTGTTTTACATCAAAATGGTGAAAAAGCACGGTTGATCGCCGGCGCGACAGATTTTAATTTTGGAGATGGAACGCGGTGCTCGAAAGGGCATTGAAGTATTGGTGGACATCTCGCGCATTCCAGGGCAGGATCAGATCACGCTGGACGAAGATGGCATCATCCATCTGGGACCATTGGTGACACATAACCATTGTGCTGCCTCCAAGCTGATTCAGGAAGCTGCTTTCCCTCTGGCGCGAGCAGCATGGGAAGTTGGCTCACCACAAATTCGAAACCGAGGCACCGTTGCTGGCAACTTGATCACCGCTTCCCCCGCGAACGACACCATCACCCCGCTGATGGCGCTGGGAGCTTCCGTGACACTGCGATCAGTCTCTGGCAGCCGGGTCGTACCCCTGGAAAAATTCTATCTGGGTGTTCGCAAAGTCGACATGCACCCGGATGAGATGTTGGTGGATATTAGCTTTCCGGCGCTCAAGCCCAATCAGCGGGGCACTTTTATCAAGTTTGCCTTGAGACGTGCCCAGGCGATTTCGCTGGTCAATGTTGCATTAATCGTCACACTCGCAAGCGACATTGTCGAATCAGCGATAATTACGCTCGGTGCAGTAGCCCCGACCATCATCCACGCCGTGGAAGCGGAAAACTATCTGGTTGGCAAGCGCCTGACATCAGAAATCATAGCGGAAGCTGCTGCCAAAACCGGCCAGGCCTCCCGCCCGATCTCTGATTTGCGCGGCTCCGCTGGTTACCGCCGCCGTATGGTAGAGGTGATTACGCGCCGTGGTTTGATTGCTCTGGCGAATGGGCAGCATAAAGCCGGCTACCCGGGGCGACCCGTGCTTCTGCGCAGCAATGGCTACAGCCGGACGACCCCTGTCGTAAAATCAATGCTGCACACAAAACAAGATGCTATCGAGACCACAATCAATGGCAAGCTTTACCGATTTACCAGCGGTCAGAATAAGACGCTTCTGCGTCTGTTGCGTGAGGAAGCGGGATTGATTGGCAGTAAAGAAGGCTGTGCGGAAGGTGAATGCGGTGCCTGCACCGTTTATTTGGATGGCGTAGCGGTAATGAGTTGCATGGTGCCGGCAGCCCGGGCACATGGAGCTACCATCGTCACCATCGAAGGGTTATCGGTCAATGGTGACCTTCATCCGGTGCAGCAGGCGTTTGTCGAGTTAGGGGCAGTGCAGTGTGGCTATTGCACCCCTGGCTTTGTGATGTCAGCTGCCAAACTGCTCGAGGAACGCCCGAACCCCACCAAAAATGAAATCGAACAAGCGTTAACAGGAAATCTTTGCCGATGCACCGGTTATTATTCGATCATTCAGGCAGTCGAAAGGGCAGCCCAATTTAGGGCAGGGAGTCCAAAATGACAAAATTTTATAATTACCAAAGTGGTAACTCATCCAATTCGCGCAAGGATGAAACTCACCCGATTTGGCGTGGTGTGGGGTTTATTTTCTTGATTCTCGCACCGGTGATGGGTTGGTTCGGCGCTCAGGTCCTGCTGGAGGCCAACAAGACCAATGGTTGGTTCAGGATTCCGGCTGAATTTTATGCTTCCGGTTCAGACCCACTGCTTTATGTCAAAATCGGCCTCACCATCCTATTGGCATTGCTGATCTTTTTTGTATTCCAGTTTATCGGTGTATTGCTTTTCCGAATGGTCGGTCCAGAGCGTTACGGCCCAATGGATGTCCCACCCATTACGGGTGTGAAGAAGAAAAAATCTCGTTAATTCCTGCGCTACGCAGCCAATTTGAGGAGGTACCTGCTCATGACGTCCATCGGGCAATCTGTCCCGCGCATCGATGCAGTCGGTAAGGTTAAAGGCGAGGCGCTGTATCCAGGCGATATCAACCTGGAAAATCAGGCTTATATGAAAATCCTGTTTGCCGGACGGCCACACGCTGTGATTCGCAGCCTGGATGCCGAACCGGCTAAGACTTTGCCAGGTGTTTTGGCGGTATTTACCGCCGAAGATGTTCCCGCCAATGAATATGGGTTGATTGTCAAAGACCAACCGGTTTTATGTGGTTTGAATTCCAATCGACCGTATGCAGAGCGTGTGCGCTTCGCAGCGGATCATGTGGCAGTGGTTGTGGCCGAAACGGAAGAAATTGCAGCAGAAGCTTGCGGTTTGATAAAAGTGGAGTACGAAGATCTGCCGATTCTGACGGATCCACGGGTGGCAATCCTGGAGGGGCAGCCATTGTTGCACCCCGACCATGGCTCGAACGTATTTACACATTTCCGTATTCGCAAAGGGGATACGGCTTCCGCTTTGGCCGCAGCTGAAGTTGTGATTGAAGGCTATTATCAAACGCCGGCGCAAGAGCATGCTTATCTGCAACCCGAGGCTGGTTTGGGTTATATCGACGAGGAAGGTCGGGTGACGGTAATCGTTGGCGGGCAGTGGACTCATGAAGACCGGGAGCAGATCGCCCATGCCCTGGGATTAGCAGAAGAACAGGTAAGAGTAATTTACCCGGCGATTGGCGGCGCGTTCGGCGGTCGCGAGGACATGTCGGTACAAATTGTGCTGGGGCTGGCAGCCTGGCGATTACATCAGCGCGGTATTAACCGCCCGGTAAAAATTATTTGGTCGCGGGAAGAGTCGATTATTGGACATCACAAGCGCCATCCGTACTATCTGCGTGCCACCTGGGGTGCGACTCGAGCCGGGAAAGTGATTGCCGCCGATGTCGAAATCATTTCCGATTGTGGAGCATATGCCTATACCTCCTCCAAGGTGCTTGGCAATGCGACACTGATGTGCACCGGCCCGTATGAAATCCCGAATGTAAAAGTCGATTCATATACGGTTTACACCAACAACATCCCTAATGGTGCTTTCCGCGGCTTTGGCGGACCTCAAGGTGCATTTGCTGCCGAGATGCAGATGGACAAGCTGGCTGAAGCGTTGGGAATGGATCCTGTAGAAATCCGAATGCGTAATCTGTTGGACGAAGGCAGCTTATTATCGGTTGGGACGCCTTTACCGAAAGGCGTGAGCATTAAAAAGGTTGTGGAACAATGTGCTCAGGCTGCTGGTTGGGTCAACACCGACAAAGGCTGGTCTCGTCCGGCTGGTTTCAATCAGCACGTGACTGGATCGCCGCAACTCATGCGTGGGCTCGGTTTTGCCTGCGCGTTTAAAAATGTTGGGTTCTCCTTTGGAGCGCCCGAAAACTGTTGGGCGATTGTCGAAATAGCCGGTGATGGAGAAATTGAAACCGCCACTTTGTACCATGCCGGTGCCGAGGTCGGACAGGGCTCCCATACCGTGTTTGCTCAAATGACCGCGGATGCCGTTGGGTTGCCGCTGGAAAAAGTCAAAGTCGTGGCTGCCGATACCGCCACCTCGCTCAATTCTGGCAGCGTCTCAGCTTCGCGTATGACCTTTATGGCCGGCAATGCCATTCGTGGGGCCGCGGAAAAGGCGCTGGAGAAATGGCACAATGAGGAAAGACCTGCCCGCGCGGAGTTCCAGTATCGCCCCCCTCGGACTACTCCGCTGGATCCGGAAACGGGTAAATCCGAGCCGAATTACGCATATGGCTATGTTGCTGAGGCGGTTGAGGTGGAAGTGGACACCGAAACCGGTCAGGTGCGGCTGGTAAACGTGTTCTGCGCTGACGATGTTGGCAAGGCAGTTAACCCGCAGCTGGTGCGCGGCCAAATCGAAGGCGCTTTGGTTCAGGCTGCCGGCTATGCTGTGTTGGAAAACTTCATCCAGACGGATGGTCTGGTACAGACCAAAACCCTTTCGACCTATCTGATACCAACCATTCTGGATATACCCGAGAAAGTAAATTCGCTCATCCTTGAATATCCAGATCCGATTGGGCCGTGGGGTGCCCGCGGTATGGCTGAAATGCCATATCTCCCATTAGCGCCAGCAGTGGCTGCCGCAATCCACCATGCCACTGGAAAATGGTTCGATCAATTCCCATACACGCCCGAGCGGATCCTGTTGGGATTGGATGAAACTGACCCGGACCAACCAAAGTAGGCCATTCTATGAGTCTTACCGTTTGCATTCGCGGCGGGGGTGACCTGGGCAGCGGGGTTGCCTTGCGGTTGCACCGCAGCGGATTCCGGGTAGTAATTTGCGAGCTGCCGCAGCCTTTGGTCGTACGCCGCACGGTGGCTTTTGCCGAAGCCATTTTCAGCGGCTCGATCACGGTTGAGGGCGTGACCGGGAAAAAGGCGATCAACCAATCTGAAGTTGAAATTGTCCTCGATCTGGGACTAATTCCCGTCATCGCAGACCCGGAACTAGCGCTACTTTCCTGGCTCAAACCGGAAGTGATGGTTGACGCCCGACTGCTGAAAAAACCAGTGGAAGCGGTCAAAAATAGCATTCCGCTTCTGATTGGACTAGGGCCAGGTTTTACCGCCGGTGCGAATTGTCATGTTGTGGTGGAGACAAAACGCGGGCCAAACCTTGGGCGGGTAAGTTGGCAAGGATCAAGCGAACCAAATTCCGGTGTCCCGGATATGGTGCTTGGGTATGTTGAAGAGCGCGTGCTGCGGGCGCCAGCGGATGGCAATTTTAAAGGCCTGGTAAAAATTGGCCAACGGGTTGGAAAAGGCCAGATACTGGCAAAAGTTTCCGGGGTTGTGATACTTGCCGCCTTTGACGGGGTAGTGCGCGGCTTGCTGGCAGATGGCGTTCAGGTGACAAGCGGAATCAAGGTCGGCGACCTCGACCCGCGGGTGGAAGTTGATCTTACCCATCTCGTTTCCGATAAAGCGCTGGCAGTCGGCGGCGGGGTGCTGGAAGCCATTCTCACCCGGCCCGAGTTACGCGAAAAACTGGGGCGGTGAATTTGTGACCATGCGGCTGCTGGATGGTGTGCGAGCCGATACCCGTTCACGGATCGCGTTTGTCGGGGCGGGGGGAAAAACCACTGCCATGTTTTCTCTGGCAAGGCAGTTTCCAGTTCCCGTGATCTGCTTGAATACTGCGCATCTGGCCGTTGAACAGGCCCGTTTGGCCGATAAACACATCATCCTGACAGATCCTGGTGCTGTGGAATCCGCAATCACATCTGTGGAAAAAGGGGTTCTCCTGCTGACCGGCCCAACTGACGGGCGCGGGCGCCTACTAGGGCTGGCAGAACCAATCACAGCCGAGATTTGTAGGGTTGCCGATCGTTTGGGTTTACCGGTGCTGGTGGAGGCGGATGGATCCCGTTTGCGGCCGCTCAAAGCTCCAGCCGCCCACGAGCCGCCCATTCCTCTATGGGTCAACCAGGTTGTAGTCACGGTCGGATTATCCGCGTTGGGGAAGCCGCTAAATGAGGAAAATGTCTTCCGCCCGGAAATTTTTTCGATCATTAGCGGCGCAAAAATGGGGGAGAGAATCACGCTCGACCATCTGAAGAAGGTGGTTCTCGACCCACAAGGGGGATTGAAAAATATTCCGATCGAAGCCAATAAAACACTGCTCGTCAATCAGGTGGACACTTGGAATGGCGCAGAAGCCGAATTGCACGCAGAACTTCAGCCCTACCTGCCAGCCTATGACAGGGTGTTACTTGGTTCCGTGCAATGCGAACCGGAGAAACAAATCTCCCATCGTCACGAGGCTGTAGGAGGTGTCATACTGGCTGCAGGGGGTTCGTTACGCATGGGGGCAATCAAACAATTGCTGCCGTGGCGTGGGAAGCCGCTGGTGAGGCATGTGACCGAGATGGCGTTGGCAGCCAGATTATCTCCGGTGGTAATAGTCACCGGAGCTGCAGCGGATGAGGTGCAGGCGGCGCTAACCGGCTTGCCCGTGATTTTTGCGATGAACGAAAGTTGGGAATCGGGTCAGGCCAGTTCCGTAAGGGCTGGTATCGAGGCTTTGCCTGAACTCTTGCGGCGCAGCTGTATTTTTACTCAGTGACATGCCGCAAGTACCAGCGGAGTTAATTCAAGCTGAATTAACACGGCATAGCCAGCAAGCCGACCCCATTATTGTGCCACGGGTTAACGATCAACGCACCAATCCGGTGCTGTTTGATAGAATCACTTTTTCCGACCTGGCAAGTCTTACTGGCGATACCGGTGGGCGTGCGTTGTTTGATCGGTATCCGGTCAGCTGGCTGGACTGGGATGGTGATTCATCTCTGAGTGATATCGACACGCCGGCTGATTACCAGCGTCTGATAGAGGAAACAAATAACGATGGTTAACACAGTACCCAAGGTAGCCGCGATTATTTTGGCAGCTGGTGCTTCGCGGCGCATGGGAAGGGCAAAAATGACGCTGCCTTATCAGGGGAGTACCGTACTGGGTACAATTTTGACCACTTTGCGTTCGGCTGGAGTCGCATCCCTTATCACAGTACTTGGCGGCGCAAAAGAGCAGGTGGAGGCAACCCTCGCGGGGTTGCCATTTGAAGTGAAAACTGCACACAATCCCGGATTCGCGGAAAACGAGATGCTCGATTCTCTGAAGCTTGGCATGGCTGAGCTTCCCGCAGACGCTGACGCGTTTCTGCTGGTGTTGGGCGATCAACCACAGATTCAAACCATGGTGGTAGAGGCAATATTGACCGAATATCAAACCAGCGGACATGATTTGATTATTCCAAGTTATCAGATGAGACGCGGACACCCCTGGCTGGTCAGTCGAATTTTATGGCCAGCATTAAATTCGCTCCGGCCGGGGCAGACCATGCGAGATTTTTTGAACCAGCAGCAAGATGCCATCCATTACCTGGTGGTGGACACTCCCACCATTCTCCAAGACATCGACACTCCTGAGGATTATAAGAGAGCGCTAGGGAGTAATTAGCCTGGGGTTGACCGCAGAAATAGGCTACACCCGATTTGCATGCGTATAGCCATGTGTTAGAAGAGAATATTCAATTTCCCTTACTGTAAACATCCAATGCAGCCCGGAAATAATCTGCATCGGTGGGCGCTTCCGAGGTGAGGGGGATATCCGGAAGCAAACCCGTTCCGGATTTGAAAGCGGGATTCCCGGGAATATTCCAACGGGCAGCGCTCACGTGAATGGAAGAACCATCGGTCAGGTCGAACACCAGCTGAATCGTATCCTTGCCAAAAGTTTGCTGACCGATTATTTTTGCTCGCCCGAGTGCCTGCAGTGAACCCGCCACGATTTCAGCGGAGCTGGCGGTATTGTGGTTAGCGAAGATCAACAGTGGTAGATCCACGTATTTTCCATCGGTTAGCCCCTTGGAAATGACGTCAGAACGGTTGGGATAGTGCTGTTCGATAATGGTTGAACCGCCGCGGGCAAATAATTTCACCACATCCACGCCAGCATCCACCAACCCACCGCCGTTGTCGCGCAGGTCCAGGATCACCGTCGAAACGCCTTTTGCTGTTATTTCCTGGATGGCGGTTTCGATTTCGCTGACAGTGGTGGCAGAAATCGAGGTTATTTTGACGACCCCAAGCGCTGGTTGCTCCGGTAAGATCTGCCAGCTGACGGAGGGAATGCCAAATTCGCGTCTTTCGACGACATATTCGACTGGTTCGGTTGTACCTTGAGGTATCGCCCGGATTTTTACCGTACTGCCTACTTTGCCTCGCAAGGCTGAAACCACCGCATCGTCCGGCGTGTCAACCGTGACAATCAAGTCGTCGACTCCGGTCAAGATACAAGCGTCCGGCACCCCGGCTTCAGCCGCGGGTGAATTGGCGTAGGGATACACCCGCAGCACATTTTGGGTATCGCGCTGGATAGCTGCCCCGATTCCGCCGAACTTGCCTTCCAACTGGTTGGTTTCCAATTCATGCTGCGGCGGCTCTACAAAAACAGTGTAAGGGTCGTCATAAGCTTTTACTAACCCGCGAACCAATTCATATTCAGTTTTTTGCTCCGGAGGCATTGGCTTAAGGCCGTTTTGTTCCAGAATATTGTAGGCTTCACCAAATATTTTGTATGAAAATTGCGTGTAGCCATTATTGACAATATAGCCGGCCAAAAATGCAATCAAAGTAACCAATATCGTCAGGAGCACCGCTGCGATAATTGGCAAGGTATCTTTAGGTTGTTTCACGGGCATCTCCAATAACCAATCAACCAGTGGGGAGGAGGTGAGGATAAGGGTATAATCCGACCGAACTCAGACGAGGACTTGATGGCAACCATTTTATCCTTTAGTTATATTCCTTGACGATAATACTTCCAATTTAATTTCTAAATCGCTAAATCCTGAAATCACCACATTGGATCAAGCCAGTAATACGATACCCCCGGGTGCCTATACCACATTCCGCACTTTCCAGAAAACCAAAGCCTTATTCCTTGACGACCATTTTCAGCGCCTGAAAAGCTCGGCTGCGCTGGCGGGACATCCTGTTGAGTTGGATATTCCGGTGTTGCGGAGACACATTCAGGAAGCCATTCGTCAATTTCCGGAGTCCGAAGCCCGTATTCGCTTGACAATTCCGTTTACGGAACCGCTCAGCAAGACTCTATATCTTCCTGAGTGCATTATCTGTTCCAACCCCCGCTCAAAAGGCGAACGGGGTCTCCGTTTTGACGGATGAATTTCAGCGCACTACACCAGCTGCCAAGCTATCCAATTTTATTCAGTCCTCTCGAACCGTGCGGGAACGGCTAAAGAAGGCTACGAAGAAATTCTGATGACCGATGACCTGCAAAATATTTTGGAAGGGTTAACCAGCAACTTCTTTGCGGTTGTGGATGGAGTTATTTGGACCGCGGGGACCGGGGTTCTGGCAGGGATTACCCGGCAGTTTGTCCTGAAATTAGCTAAGGAAGCTAATTACGAGGTCATTGAGGAATCGCCAAGTCTGATCGATTTGCCGCGGTTCACGGAAGCATTTATCACCAGTACCAGCCGGGGTATCTTGCCAGTGACTGAGATCAATCACCAACGGGTAGGCACAGGTATACCTGGACCCGTCACGCGCCGATTATTGGCGTTATATGACCTGCGGGTTGCTGCCGAGGTTGAGCCGATCTAATTATTCCAATTCCTCTTCGTCATCCGTTGTGGGTAGAAAAGCATCGGCTGGCGGGTTTTCCAACTTACCCTCGTCCATGGCATCCAATAGGTCATTGGCAGCCTGAGCTTCTGATTCCAATACCAATACCCGGACTTCACCCAGTGGTCCGACCGTCAATCCATAAACCGCACCCGCACTTTCTCCGCGGGTGAGAACGTGCAACCCGGCAGCTTCCAACATCAGGCGAATCATGTCGGCTTCCAAATGACCATTTGCCGAATATACTTCAACGTATTCAGGATTGCTCATCGCTTTCCTCCTCTTTTTCGACCTGGGTTGGAATTTACGTTTCGATTTTGGATTTTACGCAGCAGACGCTCTTGTCTTTTGTGTAATTCTGCCAGCGTGAGTTTTTTCAAATACAAAGGCTGAATGGACCGATCCAAAAAAGTGAAGGCCTTTTCGGTCCAATGCATGGCTAAATCATAATCCCGTATGCGGTGCTCATAGTACTTGGCAAGCTCCAGACAGGCTGGGATTTCTTCCAGGTCGGCGGCTTTTTGCCATAGATTGACAGCCTGATCGAATTTGGTTTCCTTGCGCGCCAGGTCGGCGTAACGATACAGGGTTTGGATAAAGAAGGGCCGCGGCAAACCCAACGATAAGCTGTGCTCATACAGCTGAATTGCCTGTTCGCGGCGCCCAGTATCGTCATACAGCTTGGCAATTGCGATCAAATCCAGACCTTCCGCTGCCAGCCAATCCATCGGACTGCTGAGAAGGTTGGACTGGTGCAAAAATAGGGCAGCCAGAGACAAAATATCCATCCGATTATGATAAAAAACGCCCGCCATTGGACGGCTGTCACCGGTTTTGAGGTAATCAAAGTACATTTCAGGGATCATCCAGCCAGGTATTTCTTCCTGGCTGCGGTTAATCGCCAGCACATCGTGTTCAATGCTGCCAAGCGAACGGCTCGGCAGTCGGTTACGCCAGATACGGCGGGACAGCGCCAGTAAATCCACATGTTGCATGCCGGTAAAAGGCGAGCGGAAAGCGCTCAAAGTATGCCTGGCATTCAACAATGGAATGTCAAAGGATTTACCGTTGTAGGTGACCACGGTTTGAAAGGGGGTCAAGATCTCGTCCAGCGCGGCTAACACCGCGGTTTCTTCAGCGGGTTCGCGCAGGAAAAACTGCTGCAGTTTGAATCCATCCGCTTGCCACCAGCCCAGACCGATCATGAAAGCAAATGTACCGGTTCCACCCGCCAGCCCGCTGGTCTCTGTATCCAGAAAAATGAATTGTTCGGCTGGTTTAGCACTCAGGTCCGGGTATCCCGCCCATTCACCCAGCAGGCTGAAATCTACGGTTTGGCTAAATGGGATGATCCCATGCTGATAATCGGGTGGATATTGAGCATCTGCCAGGAAGGCCGTACCAAAAGGCGTAGTGTGCTCGATGCCGTCGATGACTTGCTCGATCGGCACGCGCATTCGAGTGTTTCTCAGTGGTTTTAACCTGAGAAGTACCAATCTGAACTCCCAATGACTTAAGTCGGTCGAGCAGTGAATGGTCCATGGGTCACCGGTGATTATACCGGAAGCGCCAATCCGTTCAAAAGGTGCAGGATTGCCCGGGTCTCCTGCTTCCCACCAGCCACATTTTCACCAGCGACGCCAACACAGGATGGGCAGCCATCCTGACAGGTGCAGTCTGAGATTAACTCGAGCGCTGCTTTCATCAATTCGGCATGGATGCGGTAGATATTCTCACTCAACCCGATTCCGGCTGGCACCTGATCGTAAAGAATCACCACCGGCAAATCCTCTGCCAGGTTGGATTCCGGCAGAAAGTGACTGCCAAGATCCTTAGGATCGCACATGATAAATAGCGGCGCCAGTTGACCCAGCGCATAGGCCAGGCCAGACATGCCGCTGCGCATTCGCACCAACATCTCTGCCTGGCGGTGGCAGGTTGGGCACAGCGTCACTAGATTATCCAATTGATTGGCCATTATGAACGAGGTGAACTGGCGGAATGGAATTTTATGATGGACGTGGTGGGCTATGCCATTCTCTGGCCGGCCGCAATTTTGACAGACATAGCCATCCCGCAAGCGGGCCATGGAGCGTTGCTGATCCCAATTAGGCCCATAATCATTGGGTGATCCCGTCCATAGGTGAACATCTTCCAGCGACTGGATCGCCGCCTGGGACAATGCCAACCAGTAACCCACTGTCCTGAGCGTTGAAGACGGCATTTCCAGCGGTTCCGCCCCCAGATTTTCATTGGTATACCAGCGCGTTTTACGGAATCCGGTTACCTGGGAGGTGACCTCCACCTCTCCGAGATGAATCGTTCCCGCCGGTACCGCATCCTGGCGCAAGATCTCGATTTTCTCGATCTGTTCATCGATTAATGGCTCTGTAAAATAATCGGTGTCCACTGGCTTCAGAACTGCTTGACCATCTTCCAGGTCCAAAGACTCGACCTTATACGTTCCTCCCTGATGCAGATAGATCGCATGAGGATGTACCATCCAATGCGCGCTGGCATGATCTACCATGCCGATGGTGGTTAACAATCCATCCTCTTCGGTACGCAACCGTACGACCCCGGCGGCTGTGGTGCGCAGTGACACGTTTTGCGCTGGATACTGGTCGGCTGTCCAGAAATAACGCCCACCGGAAAGGTGAACTTCTCCCATTTGTGAAAGCGCATCCAGGTATTGTGAAACCACCTCGGGGGTCAGCTTGCCGAAGCCCTCATTCAGGTTAAATGGCAATTCAAAAGCTGCGCAGCGCAGGTGTTGTAGCAAGATCAATGGATTATCGGGATTAATCAATGCCCGCTCAGGCGACCGGTCCAGCAAATATTCCGGATGGTTCACTAAAAACTGGTCGATGGGGTTAGGAGTGGCAACCAGCATCCCAACGGCGGGTTCGAGTTTGCGACCGGCGCGGCCAGACTGCTGCCGGGTCGCCGCAATTGTGCCAGGATAACCTAAAATGACCACCGCATCCATCGAGCCAATATCAACACCTAACTCGAGGGCATTGGTGGAGGCTACCGCGCGGGCGGTGCCGGTTTTCAAGGCATTTTCGATTTCCCGGCGGTCCTCAGCCAGATATCCGCTGCGGTAGGCGTATAGATTTGCTGAAATCTTGGGGTGATTTTCCCGCAGGTAGCGCAAGCTAACCTCAGCGGCACGGCGGGTTTGAGCGAAGATCAGAGTCTGTACCTGATAAGTTAGTAGGTCTCCACTCAACCGCATACCCTCGGACATGGCACTGCGGCGAATGCCAAGGTCGACATTCACCAAAGGCGGGTTGTAAATGATGAAATTACGCTCGCCATGCGGCGCACCATCCGTGTCAATCACCTGGACGGGTTCTTCCAACATTTGTCCGGCAAATTCCTGCGGATTGGAAATCGTTGCTGAGGTGAAGATAAATTGTGGGTGGGCACCATAGAAAGCGCAAATCCGCTTAAGCCGCCGCAGCACATTGGCAATATGCGAACCAAAAACGCCGCGGTAAGCGTGAATTTCATCGATAACCACGAAACGTAGATTGCGCAGAAATTCCACCCACAGCGTATGATGCGGTAAAACCGCCATATGCAACATATCCGGGTTGGATAATAAGATCCTGGCGCTTTTGCGAATGGCAGACCGGGCGTGAGTAGGTGTATCGCCGTCGTAGATCGCGATTTTTGATTTCAGCAAATCCGGAGCCAGTTGCCCCAGTGCCCGCTGCTGATCCTGTGCCAGAGCCTTGGTTGGAAACAACAATAAAGCGGTGACATCAGTGGGAAATTTCTCCAAATTATTGAGGATCGGCAGCTGGTAGCATAAAGATTTACCGCTGGCAGTTCCGGTCGAGATGACCACATGCTGACCGTCTAGAATGCTTCGAAAAGCAGCCGCCTGGTGTGCATACAATTGTAAAATTCCCAGCTTTTTCAGCTGCTCAGCCAATGCCGGGGATAAACTGGTCGGAATAGGTGCCAGATGCGCCGGCGCAGCCGGTTGGACTACCCATTGCGCCACGCTTTGTTGGATGGTCGGATCCGTGCGCCAGACATTCAGCAAAGCCTGTAAACGATTTGGCATATAGAACATTTTTACCCCATCTTTTACAACCTATCAAGGGCACGGTTGAATATAATTAGACTTACGTCATCTAAATCGACCGTCCACCCCTAAGGCAAAATTTTATTTCCCATCCTGCTTCTGAGGTATTTTAATGAAACCTTCTGGCCGTTACCGTTGGTTTGTTCTGGGTATTTTCTTTATCTTTATGCTGCTGCATCAGGCTGACAAACTGTTAATTGGCCCCTTAACAACCCCGATCATGGAGCAATTTCAAATTGATGAAGCTAAAATGGGGTTGGTTTTCTCAGGTGCCATTCTAGTTGGAGCCATTTTTTACCCGCTGTGGGGTTATTTATTTGACCGTTTCTCGCGGGTGAAATTACTCGCGTTGGCATCCTTTATCTGGGGGGCAACCACCTGGATTTCAGCCATTGCGCGGACTTTTCCGGTTTTCCTGGTATCGCGAGCCTCTACCGGCATTGATGACTCATCCTACCCGGGAATCTATAGTCTGATTTCCGATTACTTTGCGCCGAAAATCCGCGGAAAAGTGTACGGGTTGCTGCAGATCGCTCAACCTTTGGGATATATGGCTGGTATGCTGCTAGCCCTGCTGTTCGTCGATAAAATCGGCTGGCAGGGGATTTTCTATATAACCGGGTCGCTCGGAATTGTTTTAGCCTTTGTGATTTTCTTTGGGGTCAAGGATGTTCCGCGTGGAAAAGCCGAACCGGAAATGGAGAATGTAAAATCAACAAAAACCTACAAATTTTCCTGGCAGACCGCTAAAGGATTATTCAAAAAGAAGAGCCTTTTGTTCTTGTTTGCCCAGGGTTTTACCGGGGTCTTCCCCTGGCAGGTGATTACCTTCTGGTTCTTCCGTTATCTTGAAACAGAGCGTAATTTCTCGGCCAGCCAGGTCATGATCACCATGGTGATTTCGATCTTGTTCCTGGCTGCAGGTTACCCCATCGGCGGGATGTTGGGCGATTATTTCTTCAAACGTACACCCCGAGGCCGTTTGATGGTTGGCGCTTTTGGAATTTTGGCCGGAGCAATTATGCTTGCAATTTCGCTGTCGATTCCCGTTGAGAAAACGGTCCTATTTACGATTTCGATGGCGTTTACGGCTATATTTATTCCATTCGCCTCCCCCAATGTGCTTTCCACCATTTACGATATTACCTTGCCGGAAGTTCGTTCCACCTCCAACTCAATCCAATACCTTATCGAAGAGGGCGGTTCCGCCGTCGCACCAGCACTAGCGGGTGCCATCGCGGTGCAATACAGCCTGCACAGTGCTATTCTGTACATCTCGGTTGGTGCCTGGCTGTTATGCTTCCTGTTTATTCTCGGCTCGATCTATTTCTTGCCGAAAGATATTCGCACTCTGCGTGATCAGATGAGCGAACGCGCCAGTTTGGAAAGTGCCAGGCTATGATTGGGATCTATGAAATTATCTTCTTGCTGACGGCTCCGGTGCTTGGCTGGGTGTGTGGCGCTTTGCTCAATTACCTGGCTGATGTGCTGCCCCAAACCCGGCGGTTTTCTTCAGCGAAATGTCATCACTGTGAAGTTGAACGCACCTTTCTGGATTTCCTGTTGATGCGACCTTGCCGAAATTGCCAGACCAAGCGAACGAAAAGAGCCTGGATCGTCCAATTGGCTGCGCTGGTTGGGGTGCCGATTGTGGCTCTCATACCTCCACCTGCAGTTGGTTTCTGGATTTCATTGATTGTATTTTTATACCTGGCGGTGGTTTTCATCATTGACGTGGAACATCGAGCCATCTTGCACGAGGTCAGCCTGGTGGGGGTGTTGATTGCCATTCCATTTGGGCTGTGGCTTAACGGGTGGCAGAAAACACTGCTCGGGCTGCTGGTTGGTTTAGGCGTGATGTTGGCGTTGTACTATTTCGGCATCCTATTCAACAAGTGGATGTCGAAACGCCGCGGGCAGGAAATCGACGAAGTTGCCCTGGGATTTGGTGACGTGATCCTGAGCGCGGTGCTGGGTATCATGTTGGGTTGGCCGCGTATCTTCGTGTGCCTGTTCACTGCCATTGTGTTGGGCGGTTTGTTGAGCGGCCTGTACATTTTGGTGATGCTGCTGCGGAAACGCTATCAGGCCTTCACTGCCATCCCTTATGCACCATTTTTGGTCATTGCAGCTGTAATATTGATCTATATGGTCTGATGGAATCAAAAAGGCATGGGGAAGTTATCAAACCCATGCCTTTATTTCGTAAAGCAACTACATTCCGTGCGGGTGGTTGACTTCCGCGCCTAATGGCACCTGGTCGGCAAATTTCACGAAATTCTTCTCAAAGCGCGCAATCAGGTTATTGGTCTGATCGGCATAAGCTGATTTATCAGTCCAGGTGGATTGTGGGTCGAGCACTTCGGCGGGGACCCCTGGGCAGCTTTCCGGGATCCATAGGCCAAAAAATGCGTCCTGGTGGAACGGTACGTTGTCAAGCTGATGAGTCAGCGCCGCTGAAATCATAGCACGCGTATACGGCAACTTGAACCGTGACCCAACGCCGAATGGACCGCCGGTCCAACCGGTATTGACCAGCCAAACGGTGGCGTTGTGGCGAGCGATACGCTCTCCCAGCAAATTAGCATATACCTGCGGATACAACGGTAAAAACGGTGAGCCGAAGCAAGTCGAGAATGTTGCTTCCGGCTCCTTACCCAGACCCGTCTCAGTCCCTGCCAATTTGGAGGTGTAGCCAGACAGGAAATAGTACATGGCCTGGTCAGGCGTCAGTCGCGCCAGCGGTGGCATCACGCCAAAAGCATCTGCCGTCAGGAAGAATACATTTTCCGGATGCCCGGCATGCCCGGAGGGCACATGGTTGGGCACAAAGTGTAGCGGGTAAGCTCCGCGCGTGTTCTCGGTGATGCGGTCCGAGTCGAAATCCACCTGGCGGGTGATGGGGTCATAATCCACATTTTCGAGCACAGCGCCAAAGCGCCGGGTCGCGGACCAAATAATCGGTTCATAATTCGGGTTAAGCCGGATTGTTTTGGCGTAGCAACCGCCCTCAAAATTGAAAACGCCTTCGTCAGCCCAACCGTGCTCATCATCGCCGATCAACTTCCGATCCGGGTCGGAGGATAGAGTCGTCTTGCCAGTGCCGCTCAGGCCAAAGAATAAGGCTGTATCCCCACGTTCACCTACATTGGCTGAGCAGTGCATCGACAACACACCGCGCAGCGGCAAAATGTAGTTCATGATGGTGAAAATAGATTTCTTGATTTCGCCGGCATAGCCAGTGCCACAAACCAGGATGATCTGCTTTACAAAATCGACAATGACCGCGGTTTCGCTGCGGGTGCCATCGGTTTCTGGGTCAGCTTTGAAATCTTCAGCCTGAATGACCGTATATTCGGGAATATGGGTGGCTAATTGGTCCTGTGGCAGGCGGATAAACAGATTCTGGGCGAACAAATTATGCCAGGCTTTTTCCGTGATCACACGAATGGGCAGGCTGTAATTGGGGTGCGCCCCAACCCGCAAATCCTGTACGAAGGCATCCCGTCCCTGATAGTACGCCAGCATCTTTTGATAGAGCTGCTCAAACTTCTCCGGGGTCATGGGGGAATTGATCTTGCCCCAGCAAATTGGTTTGTCGTTCAATTCCGGGTACTTCACCACAAATTTGTCATTGGGTGAGCGGCCGGTGTGTTGACCTGTACTGGCGATTAATGCCCCATCTGCCGAGAGCTCGCCTTCAAAACGGCACATTGCCTCTTCAACCAGGCTAGCGGCGGAATAATTCCAATATATATTGGCTAAATTCTTGAGTCCGTGGTTTTCCAGCCCATAGTTACTGGGAGTTCCATGGATTGGCATACAATTCCTCCTGAACCAGAAGTAAAATCGCTAATTTCCCAAAATCTTTGGGAACCAGTACCACAACACATCTCCGGCTGGTTTTCCATGAATGGATGCCGAAGTATCCTGTAGTGCCGCCGGCGGATAATATCCACGGGAGACGAAACCGGTAATCCAGGAGCGGCTGGTTAAGGCATTCAGGGCAGCATTATAGATGTCAATTTGCTCCTGTAAATCCAATTGGACCTCGGGGAGATCCGGCACCGGTTGGTTGAGGAGGTCAAACGGCAGGCAGTGGTCGGTGAGTTGAATACAACCGCTGGCTGCGCCGTTGGCTGATGGGTATTCCAATGCCAGAATGACCGGTTTACCAAATTGATCAGAAATCGGCAGAATATCGGTGTCGAGTAACCGGGCAAAAGATTCTTCCAGTTCTCCCTGAGTCGGTTCAGTTGATTCGGTCAGTGCAGCGTTGAACATCACATAGATCACGTCCACCTGACTCAGCCACTCGGGCAGGGGGGTGGCATCTTTCGGGTAGGGCAGCGCCCAGGCAACTGTGCCAGAATAACGGCTGCGGACCTCGCTCAGAATGGATTGCCATTGCTCAACGGCATTTTCTGGCACTCCGGAGGGTTCACCATCTGGCAGCAACCCGCCCGGCAAGGCAGGAGTGACATCTGGGCCGCCCAGGATCAACATGCCTGCTTGAGTCTGCTGCGCCAGGTCGGCATGGTGCAGGATAAAGGTTTGGTATCGATTGAACCAATTGGTCCACCAACCGCCATCGGAAATCGCTTCTGTCCATAAACCACCTGGCAGCATATCGGTTTGCAGGCGCGGGAAAATGGCGGTTTTTAATCCCAGTTGAGTAGCTGTCTGAACAGCAGCAGTCGTATCCGTCCACAATTCGTCCCGACCAGCTACTGGCTCGATCGCCACCGGGGTCGTCCGCGTATAACTCCAGGTTGGGCTGGTGACTACCCAATTGGCGCCAAGCGACTGTATATTGGTCAAACCGAAAGTCATTTTTGGCGCCCACGATGGGTTGGTATTGGGGCTAAGTTCGACGCCAGCGACAAATTTCTCGCCGATGGGCGTAATATCCGGGGCGACAACCGTCGTCGACACAGAAGCGGCTGACCAATTTGCCCAGGATTCGACCACATCCTGAATCGATTGACCTTCTGCCGTTATGGTGAGGGTTTTTCCCGGAGCGCCAACTCCATGGGTTGAGGCGTCATCCGCCACACCGCATTGATCGTTGCGGCAATAGCGGTACTGCAATTCGCTGAAGAATTCCAGCGGACCTTCCAGAACGTAAAGCCAGTTGTTGTTACCTAATGGCCACATAGGAATCGGTGCCGTCCAACCAAATGGATTAAATTGGATGGAAATCGTATCCTCTGCTGGCGTGTCGCCGGCACCGTCACCGAAAAAGTAATCGGCGCACGGGAGCCCGTTTTCCAACTGTCAATGGTGTCCGTTACGGTTGTATCCGCGTCCGGTATAACCAATTGCCGGGTGCGGAAAGCGCCGTCCAGCGAATGTTCGGCGTTCCAGAAACCGTCCCCCAGGGTGTATTTGTAACGCAGATCCAGACCTACTGGCAGTTCTAGTGTGAGGGAATAGATCCCCTCTGACACACCGGGCATCGCCGGTGCGCGCGATGCGAGCACGCTAAATCCGCCTTCCAGGTCGGCGAAAGTATTACCCAGGGCATAAGTGGACCCGACCAGTCGCAGTGGCAAGCCTTTGATCTCGCCAGCCGGTATTTGTGCCACAAATGTCACTTTAACCAATTTGGCTTTTTGGACAAAGACAGCCGCAGGAGTTGTCGCTCCCTCAGACACGACGGCGCCTTGTTGGAAAGTAGTAAATAATCCATCCAGGCTAATCGCGACCAGATTATGTGTCCCGAGGCTTAGTCCTTCCAGCACGAAAGTGCCATCCGAGGCGGTGATGGTTTGGGTACCGCCCGCCGTCACCAGTGCGGAAGGGATTGGAGCATTGCTTTCACGGTCGATCACCTGTCCGGTGATCCGACCCGTTGGACCGACGTATTGGAGATCAGTCCAGCCCGCGACAATATCATTCGCTACCGAGGGTCCATCGACTTGATACATGCGGTAGCGCACCTGTTGGCCGCCGGCGGTATATTCGATGGCGGTTGTCGCACCGGTGCGGATGTAGCGGTACTTGACCAGAGATCCGATGGCGATCGGTATATCAATTTTGAATTGAAAATCCCCAGCGGGTTCCATGACATAGCGCTTTGGATTAAGCGCCAGGCTGGTAACCTCATCCAAAATCTCCAGGGTAACGCTCTCATTCGGCGTATTGGCTGGGACTGTCACATTAAACGAAATCGTCGCGAGTGGTGATTTGGCATCCGGTTCCACCGGTGGCTCGACCGGAGTTTTTGCACCAATCCCGGGGAGGTTAAATCCTCCGCTACAGCCAGCGACAGTTGCTGCAATGGTGATCAGGGTAATGAACGTCAAAACGAGAGTTTTCAAGCTGTGGGAGATTTTGAGGTTCACTGAGTTGCCTCTCTGCGATGTGGGTCTGACAAGAAAAAACCCCCGTCAATGGGTTGATAACGAGGGTGCGTCTCCGGAAGTGGCAGCTATGAATTTCTGACGAATTTCTTGTTGGCGATTGGCCAGACTGCCCAATACTCCGTTTACAAAGCGCGGTGTGCTGTCCGCCCCAAAGTGCTTGGCCAATTCAATTGCTTCATTGATGGCAACCTTGATCGGGGTGCAATCGGCTACCGCGAATTCCCATAGAGCAATCCGTAAGATGTTGCGATCGATTACCGCTACCTGATCCATTGGCCATTCGGGAGCATGTTCAGCAATATAATGGTCCAGCGTTGCGGAAATCGGCAAAACGCCCATGACGATTTGCTGTGCAAATTCGACCAGGGTGGGATCAAGTTCGTCTTCTAAAAGACGTTCTTGAAGCACCAATCCAGGCGGATGATTGGTCAAATCGCATTCGTAAAGGACCTGCAAGGCGATACTTCGTGCCTTGGTTCGCGGTTTCATGTTCAATATATGCTTAATAAAGTTCGGTCGTTATGAATTCTGCCTGCCGCAGATGAATAGCCGGGTCTTAGGTTTGGGCTCCCTACTTAGCTGGAGCCGCAACATAATCAATGTCTTCGACGTGGATATTAATGCGTCCAACTTCCATTCCAACCATCTCGGAAATGGCGCGTGTGACCTGGGATTGAATGTTGTGTCCCACCTCACGAACATTAAGGTCAGGTTTTAGCACGACATATACATCGGCATAGGCTACATTCCCCTCGACGGATACTTTAATTCCTTCGCTGGTATTCTTGTTAAACCAGCGCTCGACCTCGGTGGGGTTGGTTGCCAAACGGCTTACACCCGGAACACTTAACACGGTCAACCGGACGATGGTGACCAAGACTTCAGGAGCAATGGTAGTCTTTCCGGGCGGGCGAATGGGGTCGGTCATGAAACCTCCATAGGAATTAAAGGACGTTCAATTAATCCCATTATATCCTACATTACCTGTGCAGCCATAGAAAACCCAGAAGCGCTTAAATCGTTGCTCGTTGTATAAACTCCAACGTTTGGCTGAAAACATTTTGGTGCTCTGGTCCGAGTAGCAAGGTATGCCGGGAGCGTTCAAGCCAGATGATATGTTTGTCCAGGCTGCCAAGGGCTTTGAGAACGGTCTCTGCTCCCAGGGGATCGATTGTGCCATCCAATTTCCCCTGGAAAATGAGCACCGGTTGGCAGACTTTACCCAACTCCCGGCGTACCTGCTTTTGCAATTGGTAAAACTGAGCCGCAGCCGGGACCGGCAGCACATTGTAACCCTGCCATGGTAAGGTATCATGTTCGGCCGGTTGGGAATTCTTCGGTAGGTAGTATTTCGGTTGATATTTTATAAAGGGCGCCAGGAAGGGTGCGCGCCATTGGCCCGCGACATGAATGGCTGGGGCAAACACGACAGCAGCCGCAATATTCGGGTGGTTCGCAGCCAGGTGTAATGCCAATAAGGCTCCCATGGATTCGCCGCCAACCACGATTTTGGGAAATTCTTTTGCCAACTGCTGGTAGGCGTTTTCGGCGGTCTCCAGCCAGTCCTGATAACGGATCGGCAGCATTTCCTCCGGTTTTGTGCCATGGCCGGGTAGCAGCGGTCCCAGGACGCTGTGGCCGGATTGATGCAGAAATTCCGCCAATGGGCGAACCTCGACTGTGGTTGCAGTGAAGCCGTGGAACAGTAGAATCGCGGTATTGGCTCGCTGGTGTGTATCCGGAGCCTTCAGGAAAAAACTACTGCCATCAAGTTGTTGATTTTCGATCACAGGTCGGTTCATTAACGCCCCCAGGAGTTGTCAGACAACCTTATTTAGATAAATCGAAATAGGAATGTCCACCGCAAACATGCAGCGGTTTGAGCGCCATCTGGCGGTCGAAGGCAGCCTGTGCCAGGTTTTCATCCCAGCAGTTTGGCCCAAACGCAGGGGAGGGGATTCCTTTATGCTGGATGATTGAATCACCGGCAAAAAGTAGGCGCTGTTCAGGGCTGTAAAACGATAGATGTCCCGGGGTATGCCCGGCTGAATCCAACACCTGCAGACCGCCCAGAATGGGCAACGAATCACCAGGTTGAAGCAGAGTGTCGACTTGAACTGGCGCTGCGGTGAAGGTTGGCAGGACTGTTTTGAAAAGGAATCGCTCCCATCCATTCCGCGGTTTGAGGTCGCGCGACATGCCACCAACAGCCATTGCCTGGGCTTCTATTGCGCTGGATGCCACCAGAAAGTCATGACCAAGTCGCAGGCGTTTCACCGCCCCATAATGATCGCCGTCCGCGTGGGTAATTAGAATCAATCGGAGCTGGGCGTCTCCTTCCAGGCTGGAGAGCGCCCTAATTAATGATCCGGCAAATAACGGTAATCCGGCATCGATCAATGTGATCTTACCGTCTTCCACAATGAAATATTGGAAGGACGACACCCTTGAATGTGCGTAAACGCCTGGGAGAATCTGTTGCATAAGGGAATTATAGCCGAAGCCAAGTAGAGCGTTGTTGAGAAGAGCAGGGGGCTCACAATTAACCGATTTTTATTCCACCTATTTGTCCGACGTAATTTATTTCCCAATGTATCAAAAGAATTATTATAATTTCCGCGTTGTAAGGGTTTGCTGAGAGTGAAATTAGGGCAGGGGTTTAAAATATACGCAATAAAATTATAGGTTTCGATAAGTACTATTATCGAAAGCATAAGATATACGCATGGATTTTCGTTCCAGGTACCCCTGCCGGGCATTTTTTATAGAAATTCTTGCTGAAAAAGTTAACCTGGACCTTCTGGTACATCTTTACACACAATATATGAGATAAACAGTAAGTTCAACTAATTTCATCTCCCCCTATCTGATTTATCAGCTGCAACACCCCCTGCCGGATTTGTTATTGGTTAGTACCATATTCAGTTAATACCAGTAATTTCTGGATCTTCTACGGTCTTTGTGCAGAAATAATTTCAGCGAGAATTTTCACTCCGAATTTATCATAAAATACCATCAACCAGATGCCCCAGGAGCAACAAGGCATCCGGTTGATGTAAAATATTAACCTATACGAAATATATGACCTATCCCGCGATGCTCACGCCAATTATTCTGCCGATTCCAAAGGTGATTGCCGCTGCGATCAACCCAAATATCACCATGCGCAGGCCGGAATAAATCACACTGCGACCGGTGAATAAAGTAATCGCAGCTCCCAGCAGGAACAATCCGACTGTGCTCAGTGCAATACTTACCAGAATTGCCTGTGTCCCACTCAAAAAGATAAAGGACACGACCGGGATGATGGCACCGATGGCGAACAAAATGAACGATGTAATGGCTGCTGTCCAGGCTGAACCGCCCAATTCCTGCGGATCGATGCCTAATTCCTCGCGAGCCATCACATCGATGGCTGAATCACGGTTGACCAGGATTTGGGCTGCCATTTGTTTGGCCTGGTCGATCGGCAATCCACGCGCTTCGTAGATCAGAGCCAGTTCTTCGGCTTCTTCTTCTGGCGCCTGATCGATTTCTTCGGCTTCGATCTTGATCTGGTGCGAATACAGCTCGCGTGAGGATTGGACCGATAACCATTCGCCCAACGCCATGGAAAAAGCCCCCGCCAACAATCCAGCCATTCCGGCGATCAAAATGCCTTTATTGTTCATGGCAGCGCCCGCCACACCCATCACCAGGCTCAAATTGCTCACCAGGCCGTCGTTAGCGCCCAGTACCGCGGCCCGCAGCGCATTGCCGCCAGTTGAGCGGTGCCGACCTTCCAATTGAGCCAACGAGCTGCCTTCCATGCCCCCTTTGGCAGATTTTTGTATTTCGGTCAGGATCATTCCGTGCGATTGTTCCTGCATCGCCATACCGCGGGCCATCCCCTGCCGGGCGTAGGCCGCCACACCCGATTTTTCTTTAGCCTGCAGGCTGGGCATGATTAACTCCGGCCCCAGGCGCTTGGCCAGGCTGATCAAAACGCGCGTCCGCCATTCTGTTTTGAACGGTGCCAGCGGCACCCCCGCCTCGGTCAAAAGTTCTTCCCATTTTTCAGCGTGTTTGACCTCAACGGCCGCCATGCGCCGATACACCTCCGCCAGCCGGGCATCAGCTTGCATGTCCGCCAGGGCGTTGTAGGTAAAAGCGCTGTTGCGCTCATCCAGACGAAAACTTTTGTATAGTTCTATGGTTTTTGCATCCATGATTTCCCTCCACGAGGTATTGTACTCTCATCCCGGCGGCTGCCTGCTTTGAAATGTGCGATAATTTCTTCATGTTCCATCGCGCTCAAGATCTATCCATCCAGCAAACCATTTTTGCCTACCTTGACGGGGTGCGCCTCTCGCGCAGCAAGAATACTTACCAGACCTACCGCAATGGCATGCAGGCTTTTGCCAGAATGCTGCAGGATTCCGGCATCGACGTCATCAAAACCCCGGTGACCGAGTTACGAGAGGAAGCCGTAACCTGGTTTGCCGACGCGCTCAAATCATTGGCGCCTACCACCGAGAGGCTGTATTTGACGGCGGCAACCAGCCTGTTCGAATTTATGGCTGCCGAGAACCTGGCTGAAGTCAATTTGCCGCGTATCCGGCTGCTCATTCGTCAACGCGCACGCCGTCCCGGGATACGACTGCCGCAATTTCCGAACGATGATATCGAAAAGGTGCTGGAATTCATGGTCACCCTGCTGAACCAGCCCGCATCCGACGCGCTTCAACAGCTCATTGATCTACGCGATCGGGCTTTCCTGATTACGCTGGCGGATACTGGGATGCGGGTACATGAAGCCTGCAATCTGGTGCGCGGTGATATTGATTGGAAGGAATATCGGGCTGTGATTATCGGGAAGGGCAACCGTCAGGATATTGTGCGCTTCTCGGAACGGTCCATGGTGGCAATCAAGCGCTACCTGGAAGCGCGGGCACAGATGGACGGGGCTGGCGGCAAACAACTGGGACGATTGCCACTGTTCGCCCGTCATGACCGGGCGGCTGGCAAGTTGACCAAACCGATCACACCGACGACTGGGCGCAACATCGTTGCTGAACGCGTGGCTCAGGTACTTGGGCAGGCAGCCGTTGGCACCATTACACCCCACTCCTTCCGCCATTACTTCGTTACCCGGGTCCTAAGAAGTTCGGGCAACCTCAAATTAGCCCAGGAGCTCGCGCGTCATCGCAATATTGCCGTCACACAGCGCTATGCCCATTTATCCAACGATGAGTTGGATAAAGGTTATTGGGATATTTTCGAGGACAAATAACCCTCCCCTGCCCTCCCGGTAGACCTGGAGATAACCATTCTTTATTGGGTGCAATAAAATCACACCTCCTGTATAATTTTTGTAATTCAGATTATTATTGTCACTATAATTAGGTCAGGAGATAAATGCTGTTATGAAGAACACACGGTTTGATGTAGCGATCATCGGTGGCGGCATTATCGGGTTGGCGACCGCCATGGCTCTTGCGCAACAAACGCGCGCTTCGATTGTTGTGCTTGAAGCTGAAAATCGACTGGCATATCACCAAACGGGCAATAACAGCGGCGTCATTCACTCCGGCATTTATTACAAACCCGGCTCGCTCAAGGCGGAAAATTGCGTTCGCGGGCGGGAAAAGTTATACAAATTTTGCGAAGAGCATGATATTCTGCACGAACGCTGCGGAAAACTGATCATCGCACTGAAACCGGAAGAGCTGCCAGCTCTGGAAACCTTGGAAAAACGCGGGGGCGCCAATGGGCTGGAAGGAATAAAGCGTATTTGTGCGGCTGAGATCCGCGACTATGAACCGCATGCGATTGGTATTGCCGGTTTATTTGTGCCGCAAACCGGAATTGTGGATTATGTGGCGGTGGTTAAGAAATACGCCGAAATTGTGCAAAACCTGGGTGGAGAAATCCGCACCAATTCCAGGGTCAGCGGGATCAAGTTTAATACCTACGAATTTCAAATTTCAACCCCCTCCGGCGACATCTACAGCCGCACATTGATTAATTGTGGTGGTCTCCAATCCGATCGGGTTGCCCGCATGGCTGGGGTTAACCCCGGCTTGCAGATTATTCCTTTCCGCGGCGAATATTACAACGTGGCTGAAGAAAAATATGGCTTGGTCAATAACCTGATCTATCCCGTCCCGGACCCGCGATTCCCCTTCCTTGGCGTCCATTTCACCCGCCGAGTCACTGGCGGTATCGAGGCAGGGCCGAATGCAGTGTTAGCCTTCAAGCGTGAAGGCTATAAAATGACCTCTATTTCGGTCGGTGACATGCTCACCTACGGTTTATACGGCGGTTTTTGGATCATGGCATCCAAATATTGGAAAATTGCCATTGGTGAGTTTTACCGCTCCTTCTACAAACGTGCCTTTGTTGATGCACTGCGCACCCTGGTCCCGGACCTGGGTTACGATGACCTTACGCGCGGCGGCGCAGGTGTGCGGGCACAAGCACTGACACCTGATGGCCAATTGGTCGATGATTTCCGAATCATCGAAGCACAAAATATGGTCCACGTACTCAATGCCCCCTCCCCGGCTGCCACGGCTTCCATCAGCATCGGTGAGACCATTGCCGAGCTCGCCAAGAAGAATTTTGAATTACCCCTTCGCCCCACAAAAATAAGTAGAGCGCCTGTTCTTGAGCGGGTTGCTAGTTATTGATCGATTACCTCAGCCAGATATTGGGCTGATTCAGCGATTCCCACCAGCAGCCCGGACTTAAATTTGTTCATCCAGGGCATGCCAAGGAAGAACAGACCTGGAAACTGGGTTACCCCTCGGTTCGTAATCGGGAACCCATAAGAATCCATCACAGGCAGTTTTACCAGGCTTTCCATGGCATATCCACAAGCCCATATGATGGTATGGATGTTATTTGCGGCCAGATCCAAGTCTGGAAGGATCGGCGCATTGTACCCATCCGTTAAAATATTTATCTCTTCGACAGGCGCATCCAGACCGCTTTTCCCAATATATTCATCGATCAGGTGCAGCAAGTTGGTGGCAAAGGCATCTGATTTCGCTAGATTTTCTTTCAAGTCCGGAGTAATAAAGAACTTTCCGTCCTCAAAACCTTTTAGGTGACCCAACAGGATGATGCCGTCACGGCAAAAAGCATGGAGGTTGATATCATGACCGCCACCTTTACCGGTCGCATGCGGAGCAGCATTGCTGCGATCTCGTGGTGAAGGCAGCATTTCAAGAGTGCGATCGAAAAATCCGATCCGGTTCAACCAATCTACCCCATCTTTTCCGCGGTAACGCCGTCGGACCCGGCCAGCAGTGCCTGTCGAGAGGTAAACTTTTCGGCCGGCTGCGTTAAGCTCTTCTGCGATCTGGCAACCCGACTGCCCGGAACCGACCACCAGTACTGCACCCGGTGGCAGCCGTTGCGGGTTTTGGTAAGAATCAGATGGGATTTGTAAGATCTCAGCCGGGATTTGGGCAGCGAAGGCCGGAATCTTCACCTTTTGGAACATTCCGGTGGCCAGAACAACATTCCTGGCGTGAAATTCTTCACCCAGGCTAACAACTTTGTAGCCTGAATCATTTTCTGAGGGTATAACCACCTTGACAGGGGTTGAATATCGTACAGGGAAATGGTTCTCATGCTCGAATTTTTCGAACCGCTCCACGATCTCTGATTTCGAAATAAAACCTTCCGGATCATTCCCGTCATAAGCTGCATCCGGTAACTGAAATGTCCAGTTCGGTGTCACCAAGGTAAACGAATCCCAGCGTCGATTCCGCCAGGCATCACCAACCTGTGCCGATTTCTCCAGGATGACATGTTCCCGTCCGGCTTGAGTCAAGTAATAACTGAGGGACAAGCCTGCCTGTCCTCCTCCAATGATGATCGTCTCGATTGATTCTGTCATCAGCCGCCTCCCCTACCTAAATAATTGACCTATATATATTACCAATTATGTCAAATTACAAGAAATATTCTAACCTTTTCCTCAGCTTAGACCTGATAAGGTGTCAAATTACGAAATTTCAGTTGGTAATCGATTTGGCATCGGAGTTTGTATATTTTGTGGATAGTTTATAAATTATCAATTAAGAGTAATTGGCTACACGCAATTTTCATGATAGTTTGTGTCTTCGACAACCCTAGGTGTATCCTTTTTTCGCGGTATATGGTTTAATCCAGCCATCATATTGCTGTCTGGGAGGGTTATCTCGTGAAGTATCGTCATCTTGGTAAAGCTGGGATCAAGCTCAGTGAGTTGTCACTCGGCGCCTGGGTCACCTACGGCGGGCAGGTAGGCGAAGATATCGCCGAAAAATGCATGGCAGCCGCCTTTGAAGCCGGTGTCAATTTTTTTGATAATGCCGAAGCCTACGCCAGCGGCAACGCTGAGATCGTCATGGGTAATGTAATCAAACGTCTTAAATGGCGCCGTGAAGACCTGGTAATTTCCACTAAAATCTTCTGGGGCGGGCGCGGACCCAACGACCGAGGCTTATCGCACAAGCACATCGTTGAGGGTGTCAACAACTCGTTGCGCCGCCTGCAGATGGATTATGTTGATCTGTTATTCTGCCACCGTCCGGATCCCAATACCCCTATTGAAGAAACCGTGCGCGCTATGGATATCATCGTCAAACAGGGCAAAGCGTTTTATTGGGGAACCTCTGAATGGAGCGCTGGCGAAATCATCAAGGCTGATGGGATTGCCCGCCAATACGGTCTGACTCCCCCCAGTATGGAGCAACCGCAATATAACATGTTTCATCGCGACATTTTCGAAATAGAATATGAGCCCATTTTTGCCCAGTTGGGATATGGCACCACCATTTGGAGCCCACTGGCTGACGGCGTTCTCACTGGAAAATACGCCAACGGCATCCCGGCGGACAGCCGGGCAGCCTTACCGGGTTATGAGTGGCTGCAGGAACATCAGATTACTCCCGAGCGTATCGAAAAGACCAGGCACTTGACGGCAGTTGCCAATGACTTGGGATGCAGTACCGCTCAACTTGCCCTGGCCTGGTGTCTGACCAATCCGAACGTCAGTACCGTGATTACCGGCGCGTCCCGACCAGAACAAGTCGTCGAAAATATGAAGGCAGTGGATGTGGTGGAAAAGCTTACGCCTGAGGTTATGGCGAAAGTCGAAGGAATTCTTAGCAACAAACCCGTCCGGTACATCGCTTAATTGACGGAAATTTTCAAACAAAAAAAAGCGAGAATCTGTCGATTCTCGCTTTTTTGTTATCTCTTGGGTGAATTAGACCAGTACTTCTTCCGGAGCGCGCATCACTTCATTGGCCTTGATTACTTCGTCGGGCACATTGAAGTCGAGGGCTGAACCGGTCATCTGCTCAACATATTTCTTGACCATCTGGTCCCAGTACTTCTTGGTGACGTAGTATACACGGGCGCCGCCAAGTTCATGTTGTACATCCGGCCAGGGGTAGGAAGGCTGAGCCATGCCAACACCCCAGCGGGCCCAACCGTTGTAGCTTTCGTAGGTAGCCCACCATTCCTTGTTGCCAAGGATCTCAAAGCCGTAGTAGGCTTTGGCGTAGTACATGACTGCGCCAATGCGTCCACCGCGGATCAATGCCATGGTGTGCAGGCTGATGTTGATGTCTTCGTTCATCAAACGGCCATTGGCAAAGCCTGCCCACAAGCCATCAATCAGACCCACCAGGGTATAGGGGTCCTTCAGACGTTTGCGGTACCAGCCCAGGACTTCGGCGTAGACACGGGCGCCGACAATGTCGTAGAAGTCATGATCGACATCCAGGAATTTCTTCAGGTAGTCCAGCATCATGGGCGCTTCTTCGATCTTGGCTTCGCGAATGAGCAGGGTCCGACCATCTTTCAATTTGACCTGGCACACTGGCCAGGGTTTCAAATTTAGAGCTGGTCCTTGCAGAATGGCTTCGATTTCTTCGGCATCGAACTCCACGGTGGGTTGCGATGCTTTTTCAGGAAGGGGTAAACGCATTTTGTGGTCTCCTCTATAAGATTTTGGCGGATTTACGCCAGATTTTCTTTGGAAATCGCGTTGAGGCTGTCAACATGTTGGGGGTTGGTCGCATCACCGAATTTCGTCTTGGGAAGGGTAGCTTTCTTCGTCATCAGGTCTTCGTAATCATCGTCATCGACGATGGCACAGCAGCGCCCGATGCTGGCTTCGCCGTCAACGAAGCGCCAGGGAAAGAAGCCAATGGGTACGCGGCGATTGAGGATCAAATCCAGGTCGCCACCGATACACTCTGCATGAATGATCCCATAGGGGAACATTTCCAGGTGCATCAACTGATATTTTGAGTCATCGTAAAATTCCCCGATGCTCATCCCCTGTTTTTTCTTGAACACCTTTTCCGCCTGACGGGTCTGGCGGGGCATCCAATCGCGGATAATGGTATTCATGGGATGGTCAGCACTGCCGCAGTCCACACCGATCCAACGAATGTGTTTGGCTTTGCAGAATTCAGCAAATTCACGGTCTGGCCCAGGGTGCATCACCATGTAGCGAACTTCATTCGCAGTGGGCTGATCCCAGCCAAAATGATGGTAACCGGTGTGGATGATGAGAATATCGCCATCTCTGACCTCAACGCGGTCGGTTATCATTTTGCTGGTGTAAACATCGTAGTCACCGCAAACGTCAGACAGATCGACCACAGCCGCATCATGCACCAGGAAATCCATTGGAAGCGATGCCATGTCGCGGCCCGGGGTGTGGAAGTGAATCTCGCCGTCCATGTGAGTGCCAAGATGATTCGAGTGGGTCACTACTTGTCCGTTTGCGCCATTGGGGGCTAAACGTTTAAAGTATTTGACCTGCAAAGGTTCATAAGTTGGCCACGGCGGTGTACCAATCCCTAAAGGGATGGTTAAGTCAAGAAACTTCATGCTTTGTCTCCTTTCATTGGACGGTATTTATTTTGAAAACCGCTAAGATGCTGCGGGGTTTTACCAAGGGGATGGTGCATCAGGTTTAACAAAATCTCCCCTGTAGAGAAAGACACAGGGGAGACTAAATAGCCTTTAACAAGGCTGTTCGTAGCCGGAATAATCCATTAATATGGTTTGCCAGGCGGGCTTGATCAACGACATCCTCGTATTTTACCGGCAATAAAGACGAAAACACAAAATTGTGTGGGGATAGATAAGAAAACTTTACCAAAGGAAATTATCTACTAAAATAAGAGGCGTGTCAACTGATGAATCTCACGTAGATTGTCTAACAACTGATGGAAATACGCCTGATTTTCGGCTGAAAGCATTGACGCTGGGCAGAATGGCAGCCCAGGCATTGACCCAGGATCGGCCGTTTATTATTCGCGGTATCACTTCGCGCGGGATCTTTGTTGACCTGGAAGAAAAGCTGATTCTATTTCTTTCAACCGAGCGTTTCCGCGGTCCACTGACCATCAACCTGCCACAAAATGCTGTCGGCCTCGAACGGATTGAGGTGAAGGCTACCGGGCAAGTGTGCCAGTCCGGCCTTCGATTTTCCAATCCCGATATAGTCATCGATACGTTGGATGCTCCCACCTGGAGCGCGCTGGACAGCTG
Organism: uncultured Chloroflexia bacterium; assembly: GCA_963721535.1. Classification (GTDB taxonomy): domain Bacteria; phylum Chloroflexota; class Anaerolineae; order Anaerolineales; family Anaerolineaceae; genus Bellilinea. Next base: position 151,899 of record CAVRKN010000022.1, on the reverse strand, counting down.
GTCGCCGACTGCCCTGCCGGGAGCATTACCATCGGATATCCAGATTTTGAATTTCTTGCAACATGTTAATACTCAAATTGGTTTGACTAATGAACTGATCGATTCCGTTGTTGAAATTCTTCCTGGCCGGGTCGCTCCCCTATCGAATGACGATGCTCAGGTATCAAACGCAATTTCGGGTATTTACCAGGCATTGCAACGCCGCGATCTGGCTCAACTGGAAGCGGCTGCCCACTTCCTGGCCGGCCGTGGGCGTGGATTAACGCCCTCCGGGGATGATTTTTTGCTCGGTATATGCTACGGAATGTTTATGCTGCAGGCCAAATTTCCGGAATTCCAGGAACCTGGCGGTATTTTGATTTCCAACAAAGTAAAACAACGCTCCACGCTGATCAGCGCCAACCTGGTAGAGTGTGCTATCCGCGGCGAGGTCGATGAGCGGCTGGGCGCCGCATTCAACACCCTACTCCACCCGGAAATCTCCCCTGCAGCAGCGATCCGTGGGATATTAAGTTGGGGCAGCTCATCTGGCATCGATGCGACGGCTGGTATGGCATTATTATTGTTAGCTATGCGCTAAAATCATACTTATTATAATGGCTATACGCAGTTTTATGGACTATTTTGAAAATATTCCCGCCGTAAATCGCTGAACGGGTAGCCTGGCTGATCAGCAAATGCTTTCCAGAAGTCCTCCGGCCCCGCGACTTGGCCGGCCGCTGATTGGACATACCGTTTGATCGAAGCATTATAGGCATCGATTCCAACCAGATCGCGCAGGTCTGCCAGGAATTGTGCCGATCGCAGATAAACTGCATTGCGGTAGCCGGTATAAAACTGGTAATCGTAAACCGGTAAATCGATCCAGCCCTCTGGCTGATAATAATTGACTCGGTAAGCCCACCACCAGTTCACCTGATCGGGATAATACTTCTCAATATACTGAAGCTCGGCAAATGTCGATAGGCCTTCGTCCAACCACGGGTTGAGTGCCTGATCGTTGGCAACCACACCATACCACCATTGATGCGCCATTTCGTGTACGGTAATCAGCGACAGGTAACCGTTGACGGTTCCATCAAACAGGTTGTAAAACCCCTTGCTGACAAAATACAACCCATCGAATTCCATTCCATCCAGAAAATCGGCCTGAACGATGCTCACCGATTGCCGTGGTAGAGGCCCATACAGATCAGAATACTCAGTCAACGCCTGGGCTGCATACTCAATTACAGCCTGATTGGCAAAGTTACTTTCGCTAAAAGCATAGGCTTTGATGTCTATGCCGGCAGCCTCAGTTTCCAGTACCTGGTAATCCGGGCTCACCGAAAGCACAAAATTGCGAGCCTGAAGTTGTTCGTAGCTGTAGCGGTTTTCTGACCGGCTGCCATTGCTGCTGGCAGCGACAATCAGCGGCGCGTGATTGCCATTCAACACCAATTCCACCTCAAAATCAGCTAAGGGGTAGACCAGTGTCTCCCCAAAAACATGCGGCGGATGTACCACCCATTGATTTTGCTCATCCAGTGGCGGGATGAAAGGAAACCAGTCCACCAAATTAAGTTGGCGCTCGGTAAATCCGAATGGTTGCGGTTTGTACAGCTCTGAGGGAGGCGGTATAGCCGGTAATTGTAGTGAATATAGTAAGTGGATCGTGATAACTTTTTGGGTTCTAGCTGCCTCAGGGATATCCAATTTCAGTTGATTACTGATGAGTGAATAAGTTTCGACCGGGATGTCATTGACTTGCAGGCTGCCCAGGCTGAACCCGCCCGGATAGCGATTAGGCTCAACCACCATCACAATTGTTACAATGCCATCCGGCAATCCACTCAAAGAAGTGGACTGATCCACCTCGACCTTTTTTGCCTCGTAATCGATCGAGAGCGCAAATTGGTACCGCAGTTGATAACCACTTGTGGTTTCTGGTGTAGGTTGAGGCGTCGCGCTTGGCTCAATTGTCGAGTGGAGAGTGGGGGTCTGGCTTGCAAGCAGCGAGCTCGTCGGGGTATCCACTAGGGTGGGAACTGAAGGGACTGTCGCAAGCGACTGCGGGCTGCAACTGGTTACAAGGAATAAACCTGCCAGGATCAGGCACAGGATTCGGGGAGAAAGTGAATTCAACGGCATGGGCAACAATGGTTTCTCTTGTTAGGGGAATTCTGATCAAAGTATAATTTAGCCCGGTCAATCTGATAACCCTGTTGAGGATCCATGTCATCAACTCCTTGCTTCGAAACTTTGCTGCTCCTCGCCCGTCCCGCTGCCGGCAAATCTGAAATTATTGATTTCTTCAAAAAGACACCACCCGAGCAGCGTTTGGCGAAATTCCATATCGGTCAAATGACCGAATTCGACGATTTTCCCATTCTTTGGAACTGGTTCGAAGAGGACGCCATCCTGGAAAAAATGGGCTATCCTCGTCTCCACAGCGATTCGGATGGTTATTTCCTCGGCAACCACAATTGGGATGTGTTAATCGAACGACTGTGCCTTGAACACCACAAGTGGCTGCGGGACGGTCGTCCTGATACTAAAGCCCGCACGGCTATTATGGAATTCTCGCGCGGATCGGAACACGGCGGCTATCAACGAGCATTTGAACATCTCTCGCCCGAGGTCGCCAGCCGCGCTGCCATTCTGTACGTCGACGTTTCCTGGCAGGAATCCCTACGCAAGAATCGCAAGCGCTTTAATCCTGACCGACCAGACAGCATCCTCGAACACGGTCTGCAAGATGCAAAAATGGAAATTCTTTACCGCGAGGTGGACTGGGAAATCGTCAGCGCGGGCAACCCGGAAACGATAACCATTCAAGGGTATCCGGTGCCTTATGTGGTTTTCCAAAATGAAGACGATGTCACCACAGCCAAAGGCGAGGCATTACAATCCCGCCTGATGATGGCATTAAATAAACTGTGGGATTTGTTTCAAAAATCCCACAGTTGAATTCCTATTCGACTTCCAGCAGCTCTTTTGACTTTTTGGTCTGCTTACCGCGTTCTTCCGTATTGAGGATGCGTTTGCGAATGCGGAAGTTGATCGGCGTAATCTCAAGCAGTTCATCCTCCGCCAGGTACTCCAGCGCCTCATCCAGGCTCATCTGACGCGGTGTCATCAACCGCACCTCAATATCTTTATTCGATGAGCGCATATTGGTTAGATGTTTCTTTTTGCAGACGTTGACGGGTAAATCCATCGGTCGCTGCGTCTCGCCGACGACCATACCTTCATAAACATCTACCCCTGGACCGAGAAACAAAACGCCGCGTTCTTCGGCATTCTTTAACCCGAAATTGGTGGTCACACCTGCTTCCCAGGCTACGATTGAGCTTGAATTGCGACCAGGCAGATTGCCTGCCAGGGGATGATAGCCGTTGAACATGGAATGCATGGTTCCCATTCCGCGTGTAGCAGTCAGGAATTGGTAGCGGAAACCGAGTAATCCGCGGGTTGGAATAATATAAGTCAGGTGTACGGTGGTATCCGGGTTATTGATCAGGTCGATCATTTGACCTTTACGCGTACCGAGCATCTCCACCACAACACCGACAGTGTCAGCACTGGTGTCGATGTGCACTTCTTCAAAAGGCTCAAGCAATTCTCCATCATCGCCTTCGCGCATGATCGCTTCCGGACGCGACACCTGGAATTCGTAGCCTTCCCGGCGCATGGTTTCGATCAATATCGCCAGGTGCAGCTCTCCCCTGCCCGACACCAGGAAGGTATCGGCAGCTTCAGTTTCGGCTACACGCAAAGCGACGTTGTTGCGCAGCTCTTGCAGCAACCGTTCCCGCAGCTTCCGTGAGGTACCCCACTTGCCTTCCTTACCAGTGAATGGCGAGGTGTTGACACCGAAGGTCATGCGAACGGTTGGTTCTTCGACCCGAATCGGCGGCAAGGCAATGGGGTTCTCCGGGTCGCCCAGGGTTTCGCCAATTTCGATTCCTTCCAGCCCGGAAATTACCACAATGTCGCCAGCGGCTGCTTCGGCGACGTCAACCTTTTGCAAACCCTGGAAGGCGAACATATAGCGCGCCCGCTCTGGCACAATGGAGCCATCGATTTTGATGCGTGCCAGGTTTTGCCCGGCTATAATTTTTCCGGCAAAGATACGGCCAATAGCGGTCACACCGCGGTAATCATCATAGCCCAGGTTGGTCACCAGAATTTGCAGCGGAGCGGTAACGTCCACGATTGGACAGGGCACTTGTCGCAGAATGGCGTTGAACAGCGGTTGAAGGTCTGGACCCATTTCCTCGGTCAAACCGGCTTGCTGCGTAATGCCGTTGGCATAAATCACGGGGAAATCAGCCTGTTCATCCGTTGCGCCGAGTTCGATAAATAAATCAAAAGTGGCGTTCAATGAACTGGAAGCATCTGCATCTTTCCGGTCCATTTTATTGATGACCACAACGGCTTTGTGACCCAGTTCCAACGCTTTTTTGAGGACAAATCGGGTTTGTGGCATAGGGCCTTCGGCTGCGTCCACCAGCAGCAGAACACCATCCACCATGTTCATAACCCGTTCAACTTCTCCGCCGAAATCGGCATGCCCTGGGGTATCGACAATATTAATCTTCACCATCTGGCCCGTTTGTGGGTCCGGGATGGTAATGGCGGTGTTTTTAGCCAAAATCGTGATGCCGCGCTCGCGTTCCAGGTCATTTGAATCCATGACGCGTTCCTGAACAACCTGGTTTTCTCGGAAAGACCGCGATTGACGTAACAATCCATCAACCAGCGTGGTTTTGCCATGGTCAACGTGCGCAATAATGGCGATATTGCGAATATCCGTTCTTTCGATCATTGTACCTACCTATACTTAACTCGCAGCAGCGAGATATCTACAAACCATTCAGGCTGTTTAAAACGACAAGGAATAATTATACGACCGCTCTCCATTCTTGAACAGGTTGCGGTTTTCTTACCCTTACCACCGTTTAATGATGAATTCCCTTGCGCAGCAGCAGCAAGTACAGCCCGAAGATGATCAGCCCGATCGAGCCTGTATTGGCAATGAAAGCAGTGGCATTCTCCGGGTCGCCACCAATATAAAGCCCCCAGCCAACCATGGCCAGGATTCCCAGTGGGATCAATGGCCACCAGACAAATTTAGCGGTTACTACCCGCGAAAACAGAATGATCAACGCCCAGCCAAGGGCAAATATTGCCAGCATGATCCCGGTTTTCGCCAGGGGATTGGTGCCCATGGTTGTACCCCAGGCCAGGTAAATTCCCGGCCCGGTCGTGACCATCAGACTTCCCGGGATGATCAGACCCAGTAAACGCCAATATACACCCCAGACCAGCAGAACAATTCCGGTTCCTGTCACCACCCACAGGACAAAATCAATGAGCCGCAGATCGGTAAATAAGAAAGCCAATCCAGTCGACAAGATAATTCCGCCTGGCACCAGCGCCCACCAGGCCGGTTTGACCAGCAGCCGGCGCGATAGATAGGCAATTGAGACCCAGCCCAGGGCAAAAAATACCAGCAACCAGCCCACATCATGGGCCAAAGGCCGGTTGAACAAATCGCTCATACCGACGAATCCGCCCAGACCGGCACCGGTCAATAATCCGCCCAGAACCAGATAGACAAATCTTTGCGTCCGCATCGATTCGACCAGGAAGAAAATTCCAAATATCGGCACGAATGCCAATAACAACCAACCGGTTTTTAAATATTGGTCTGCCAGCACCAATACGCCAACGGCAACCATAATGATGCCAACAATATAGACGAATCCGGGTCGAGTGCTTTTTAGGGGTGTGTTGGTTGATTCTTTTTCCATGTCGAAGTTGCCTGATGGGGATTTTGGGTCAGATGATGCCATATTCGCGCGCTTTAAGGACCGCCTGCATCCGATCACGGGCGTCCAATTTAGCCAAAATGCTGGTCAGATGGTTTTTAACTGTGCCCTCTGCAATGACCAATAAATCCGCGATTTCCTTGTTGCTGGCGCCGGTGGCTACCTGGCGCAGCACCTCCAACTCCCGGCTGGAAAGATCCACAGCTAAATCGGGAACCTGCACCCGGGGTGTACGCGCCATGCGGGTGAATTCTGAGATTACTTTGGCCGTTATGGAAGGCTGCATGAAGTATTCACCGCGGGCAGCGGCTCGAATGGCTTCACACAATTTCTCTGAAGTGACATCTTTGAGTAAGTAGCCAACCGCTCCGGCGCGCAAGCCATCAAAAACGGTTTCGTCATCATCAAAAGTGGTTAATACGATCACATGAATATTCTGGAACGAATCGCGGATGCGTCGAGTGGCAGTAACCCCATCCATGATCGGCATGCGCAGATCCATTAAAATGACCTCTGGCTGGGTGGTAGCAGCCAAGCGCAAGGCTTCTTCGCCATTCGCGGCTTCGCCCACGACCTGAAAATCCGGCTGAACCTCTAGCAGTGTACGCAAACCTTCGCGGAATAACGCCTGGTCGTCAGCCAGTAGGACTTTGATGATCTGATTCATGCCGGCACCTTGATGTCAAATTCGAAACCTCCGTGCGGCGATAATCCAATTTCCAGCTCGCCGCCCACACTGCTCACCCGTTCCTTCAATCCCATCAAACCAAAACCTTCCTTATACTCACCAGGTCCGACGCCATTGTCTTCCACCCCCAACTCAACACAAGCATTCTGCGAATAGTCCAATTTAATCCACAGGTGAGAGGCTTTCGCATGCTTGCAGGTATTGCTGATCCCTTCCTGAGCTGCCCGGTAAAGGGTCCAGCGGGTTTGAGGGTTGAGCGCAGGCTCCTCGCCTGTAACGATAAGATCAGGTTCGATTCCAGCGTTCCTGGCAGCTTCCAGCAGCCCCCCAATCATCTCCGCCAGTGGCTGAATTCCATCGATCGGTGATCGCAGCGCTGCCACCGATTGGCGCACGTCTGCCAAAGCTTCCTGTGTGAGGTTTTGTGCTTTCATCAGAATGGTTCCGGCCCGACCTTTGTCATTCACCGCGACTGCCCGCGCAGCCTGTATTTGCATATAAATTGTTGTCAGGTAATGTCCAAGACCGTCGTGAATTTCACGAGCCAGCCGGTTGCGTTCCTTGGCTGTTGCCAGGTCCTCAGCCTGGATGGCATATTCTCTTAATCGCTGATTGACCTCGGTTAATTCTTTTACCAGCCGTTCCACTTCCCGGCGGGATGCTTCTTCATTCAACGCCATTTGGGTAAATACGACAATGAAGATCACACCGGCGACAAAGATCGGCAATCCTTCCCAAACGGTCGCAATCGACTTACTAAAGGCATATACCGCGGCAACGTAGGTAAAGGTAATGACGGATAAGGCTACATATGCCGAGCGTCGCGGCAGCAACATGACGACATGTCCCGCCAACGGCATCAGTACCAGTGCGTTAAACCCGGCCCCTTTTCCGAGATAAACGATTAATCCGCCCAGGATAATCTGTACTACAAAGTATAGAATGGAGAGTTGTGTCGATTTTTTTCGCACACAATAGGCATAACCGTATATACCAGCTGCCAAATAGGCGGTACCCAATGCAATTAACACCACAATTTTCAGTGGGGTGGCGGCTTGTAAAGAACTGAAAGTAGCAAAATAAGACGCCAAAACGACCACGGCAAAAGCCAGGTCGGCATCTCCGCCGGTGCGGATAATCGACGGATTATTTTGGTCCATGGGAATGATTATAGCACCCAGGGCCTTCCGCTCAGGTTCGAATGACACCCTGCCGAGTCCTATTTATAGCATGACTGATACCCTTCCTGGTGGGACTTTGACTGTGACCCAGATCACTACGTTCCATGCGTGGTTAGGATTAAGGTGAAAGTGCACAGAAATACCTACCCTTTCCCCTGGAAGTGCCATGAACATACTGATGATCTATCCGAAGTTTCCCGAGACCTTCTGGAGCTTTCAACACGCCATCGAATTCATCTCAAAAAAAGCTTCGACCCCGCCCCTAGGCCTGGTGACGATCGCGCCCATGCTGCCAGCAGCGTGGAATAAGAAGTTGGTTGACCTGAATACGCAGAGTCTGCGTGTCCGTGACATCGATTGGGCCGATCTGGTATTTATCAGTGCTATGAATGTCCAACGTTCGTCTGTGATTGAGGTGGTGCGCCGCTGCAAAAACCGTCAAAAGACCATAGTGGCCGGCGGTCCACTGTTCACTGGCGAACATGACCAGTTCCCCCAAATTGATCATTTTGTTCTCAACGAAGCCGAAATCACCTTACCGCTGTTTCTGGCAGACCTGGCGGAAAACTGCGCGGGGAAAGTTTATTCAACAACTGAATATGCCGATATTCAATCCACTCCCCTGCCGGATTGGAGTTTGTTGAATTTTTCCGCCTACGAATCCATGAGCCTGCAATTTTCCCGCGGCTGTCCCTACGATTGCGACTTCTGCAACGTGACCGCCATGCTCGGGCACCGCCCGCGCACCAAATCGGCAGCACAGTTGATCGCTGAATTGGATTCCCTATATGCAGCCGGCTGGCGCCGCAACATATTTATGGTGGATGACAATTTCATTGGCAATAAGAAAGTTCTCAAACAAGAAATTTTGCCGGCACTGATTGCCTGGCGGCAAGGGAAAACCGGTTGCCAATTCATTACCGAAGCCAGCATCAATTTGTCGGACGATCCGGAGCTGATGGATTTGTTGGTCCAGGCTGGATTCATTTCGGTCTTTATCGGAATTGAAACCCCGGAAGAAGACTCTCTGGTTGAATGCAATAAAAAGCAAAACCAGCATCGCGATATGCTGCAAAGTGTGCACACCATGCAGGGAGCCGGTCTGCAGGTGATGGCTGGATTCATCGTCGGTTTTGACAGCGATAATCCCGGAACCTTCCAACGCCAGATTGATTTCATCCAGCAATCTGGCATCGTCACCGCCATGGTTGGCTTGCTTCAAGCCCCCTTTGGTACCCGTCTCTATGACCGCATGGAACAGGAAGGTCGTTTGATTCGCGAGATGAGCGGCGATAACGCGGATGGCACATCCAATATCGTGCCGAGGCTGGATGCAGCTGTCCTCCAGCGCGGTTATCGCAGCATTTTACGCTCCATTTATTCATCCAAAATGTTTTATGAGCGCGTCAAGACCTTCCTGGCGCATTACAATCCGGTTAAATCACCGGTAAACATGCAATTCAACGAAATTCAGGCCTTTTTTCGCTCGATCTGGCGAATCGGCATCTTGAGCCCCGCACGGAAGCAATATTGGGACCTCTTTTTCTGGACGCTGATCCATTATCCAAAGAAGTTTGCCCTGGCTATTACTATGACCATTTATGGTTATCATTTCCAAAAAGTCAGTGACAAAGCCCTGGCTCGTTCGATCCATCAACCGCTGGGGCAAGCCGCGTAAATCCTGACTCAGGACATAAACGCGACTGATTATTCAATCGGAGCAGCCTTCCCCGATTGTAAAAACCGATTATCGGTTGCAGGTTAATAAAAACATGGCGCGGACTTACGCGCCATGTTTTACAAATTTACGATACCTTACACAAATTTCTCTCGAATTTTTGCGCTGGTGAAATCCATCGCCGCGACAATGAGCACGATCGCCGCGATCACCGTTCCAGCCTTGTGATATTGCAAACTTCCAAAGAAGGTGGAAAGCATCAACCCGATGCCGCCACCGCCGGCAAACCCGATAATAGTCGCCATCCGGATATTGATATCCCATTGGTAAATCAAGTAGGACAAAAATGGCGGAACAATTTGCGGAACAATAGCATACATGATCGATTGCAGCTTATTAGCTCCAGAGGCCGTCACGGCTTCGATCGGACCCGGGTCAATATTCTCAATGGCTTCGGAAAAGAGTTTCCCCATCAAAGCAAATGAGGTCACAGCCAGAGCCAGCATACCCGCGAACGGTCCGATACCGACCCAAAAGACGAAGATCGCTACATATAGCAATGCTTCGATGGACCGGAGAATATTAAATGCCGAGCGGGTAAGGTAGAAAATCCATGCCGAAAATTTACTTTTTCCGGTGAGGTTTTTTGCCGCCAGGAAACTGAATGGTACGGCTAAGATTCCACCCAGCGTGGTTGCCATGAAAGCTTGCATCGTGGTGATAATCAGTTCCCGGACGACGTTGTCGACCACTTTTGCTGTCACATCGATCGAGATAAAGTCTTTCAGCAAGCGGCCAAATGTTGGTCCCGGGTTCAACAATTTGGATAGATCGATCTTGGTGATTTCCCAGCAATACAGGAACGCCACAATGCCAAGGAGCACATAAAAAATATTTCGTACTCGTTTCCAGGTGGGTAACCTGTCAACCGATTTCGGCTGGTCTTTGAGGATATTAAATCGCCAGCGGCTGCTGATGTAATCAACGATAATGATCACAACGGCCACAGCCCATAAGGCTGCCGCATATTGTTGATACCCACCCATCCGGATGGTTTCGAGTACAAAGAAGCCAATCCCGCCGCCTGCCACAAAACCAATGACAGTCGCAGAACGCATATTGATGTCCCAGCGCAGCAGGGTAAAAGACAGGAAAGACGGAATGACCTGCGGTATGACACCATAGCGAATGATCTGGAAGAAATTGCCTCCGGTGGCTTCGATGGCTTCCACCGGCCCCGGATCAATATGCTCAATTTCCTCAGAGAAAAGTTTTCCCAATGCCGCGATCGAATGAATCGTGAGGGCGATTACACCCGCGAAAGAACCAAGCCCTACCCAGACGATGATGATCAAACCCCAAACGACCGTATCGATCGCCCGAACGATATTGAGGATCGTCCGGCTAACATAATAAATTGCGCTCCCGCCCTTTATTCGGCGCATGATATTGTGAGCCGCTAAAAAGCTCACCGGAACAGCCAAAACGGTGGAGAATAGCGTTGCCATCAAGCCAATGGCGATGGTTTCAACAATTTTCCCGGTTTCAAACCCAGGTATGCGTTGATTTTTTGTGGCTTGCCCTAACATCACCTTCCACGATGGAGCGGTGATAGTACCTTGCTGGCCAAAGATTTGGCCAAAATTACTACTTACAAAGACGTCCGGTCCTTCAACTCCGCGAATTTTGGAAACAGAATAATCCCATAGACAACCCCAACTACAAACGACTATTTTGTCGCCTTCGTGGGTTGAAAACAAATCCGGATTGACCAACCGATTCATTACGGTTCGGGCGTCAGCAAACCGCGTAATCAGCCGATCCATTTTTACACCGGTAACTGACCATCCAATGACGTATAAAATGATCGCGGCAGCTAATACGGCAATCAATACCGATGACTTCTTATTTTTCGCTAATAGCGTGGCATCTAGAATATTCCACAGGTAAAACAAAACCAGGGGAATTATCAGCCATGTGAAAGATTGGGTCTCATTGATTTGGATTTTGCCAATTTTAAATTTTACAAAGGCCCAATTTACTAAAAATCCCAAAATTAATGTGAGCACCAGGATGGTGATTCCACGCCAGGTCCTTTTTAAAGCCACCTGACCAGATCCCGGAATTACGGCCGATAAAAATGGGGCTGCTTTGTCGATAAACCTATTTTCGGTTTTCTGCGCTGGATCGAGGATCATTATTGCTGTCTCATTTCCCTGGATAATAAAAATTTAGACAATCTCAATTCTTTCAGCTTCTTTTCCATAAATTTGTTTGAATTGAGCATCATCAATTTCTTTTGGTAAACCTTGAAAAACCAGGTATCCATCTTTTAGCGCAATCGCCCTGGTTGCATAGCGGTGAACCAAATCAAGGAAATGCAAACTGCATATAACCGTCATTCCATATTCTTTATTCAATTTCTCAAGGTACTTGAGAATCGAATGTGCTAAAACCGGGTCCAACGAGGCAACCGGTTCGTCAGCCAGAATCATTTTAGGTTCCTGCATAAGTGCTCTGGCAATACCCACACGCTGCTGCTGCCCGCCAGACAATGAATTGGCGCGTACGTCAATCTTGTCGGAAAGTCCAACCATCTCCAGGGTTTTCTTCACTCGATCATGATCTTCTTTCGAGAAAACATGGAAGAGACTGGGAAGGGTTGGCACATAACCTAACCTACCGGAAAGAACATTTACATTAACCGAGGATCGCTTTACCAGATTAAATTGTTGGAAGATCATACCTATCTGCCGGCGTATATTGCGGATGTCTTTGCCGGTTGCAGCCGTAATGTCCACGCCATTCCAAATAATCTTGCCAGCAGTTGGTTCTACCAACCGATTAATGCAGCGCAGCAGAGTGGATTTTCCGGATCCACTCAACCCAATGACCGCGAGGAATTCTCCCTCGTCGACTTCAAAGCTTACATCGTGTAATGCCTGCGTTCCATTAGGGTAGGTTTTGGATAGATTTTCAACTTTTAACATAGCAGTTGTCACCTGGGAAAATTGATGTGATGTAACAATTATAGTTAAGAATAAAAAAAGGACATTCTAAATTAAATAAAAACTGGCAGGTCTTTCGACCTGCCAGTAAATTGGTTCTACTTAACCAGCGTAGCAGGATCCACACCTGCATCAAGCATCGTCTTCGCGAAGGCATCATAGAAATCTGGTTTAATCTCGATCAAACCATTGATGTTGTACAGATCCTTCAGAAGCTGTTTCCCTGCTTCGTCCGTGGACAGCTTTAAGAAAGCTGCGACGATCTGTTGGCGCAAGGCAGGATCAAAATTCGGCACAAACTGGATCCCATCATTGGGGATGGGGTCGGTGTCATAGAACACAACAACCTTTTCCATAATGTCGGGGTAGGTCTCATTGAGCTTCGAAGCGGCATCCGTGCGGATATCGATGAAGGTTACGCCCGCATCGCAGTCGCCCTTGTAAACCGCGACACCTACGTTCGGGTGAGAACCAGCGAAGGTAGCGGTCATATCGCCAGCTTCGTAGTCAATACCATTGGCTTTCAGGATGATGTTCGGAACAATGTAAGCCGGAGGTGGAGTTAGGATCGACGAAGCAGAAGGTTTTTCCCTTCAGGTCCGCCAGTTTCGTAATTCCAGAATCCTTTTGGGTGATGAACTGCCCACGATAATAAGGCTGCATCGTACCTACCTGGTCCTTATCCGGGCTCATTTCGTTCACAGCCAATTTACGCACGGTAGCCAGTGCGGGATCAATGCCGTATTTGGCATCCGCAAGCAGGACCGAGAAGGTGTTCAGGAATCCGATCTGTGCTTTTCCGGCGCCCATAGCTTCAATGGAAGCGGCAAAACTGGTGCCTACTTCGATCTGGAAAGTTAATCCAGTCTCTTTATTCAACCAATCGGCAATTCCCTGGCCAGCGACAGTGATCTTTCCAACTTCAGCTGAGGGGACAAAAGTGATGAGGCAGGGTTTGTCGGCAGTACCGCAAGTGACATACGGTACAGCGGTTGGCTCAGGAGTGTTGGTGGGTACCGGAGCTTTGGTTGGGATCAGCACTGGGGGAACATCTGTCGGGCCGGCTGTGGGCGTCGCAACCGGTTGGCAGGCAGCCAGTACGAACGTCGCCAATAAAATCATGGCAAAAATAACATACTGAGTATGGCGTTTCATATGCATCAATCTTCTCCTTGTATTGTGAATGGGAAATCCTGTGGACACAGGTGGATAGCATAACTATAAACCTTCTTCATCCTGGTGTAAAGTTGTTCAAACCTTAAAAGTTGACATTCTTATGTTAAGAAAAAGGTTTTGATAAGCCAAAATTAACCTCTCGGTAATTGCTGTCATAAATTGCATTTCCATACCTGTACCTTCTTGTACAATTGAAAAATCATCAGGCTAGAGGTCGACATGACAAAAATAATCGCAGCAATCGACCAGGGCACCACCAGCACGCGCTGTATCTTATTTGATTCAGCCGGAAAAATCGTCGGACAGGACCAAAAAGAGCACCGCCAAATCTTTCCACGCCCAGGTTGGGTTGAACACGATCCGCTGGAAATCCTGGAAAACGTTCAATCAGTCGTGAGAAACGCGCTGGCTAGGTCGGAATATTCGCCCGCCGATCTGGCTGCCATCGGCATCACCAACCAACGAGAAACCATAGTCGTTTGGGATCGCCGCACCGGACAACCTTACATGAATGCCATCGTGTGGCAAGACACCCGCACGGATAGCATTTGCACACAACTCAAAGATGACGGTTGGCAGGAACAATTCCGTCAAAAAACCGGTCTTCCCATCGCCACCTACTTTTCTGGTCCGAAAATCCGTTGGGTTTTGGATACACTGCCCCAGGTTCGCCAGGATGCTGAAAATGGCATTGCTCTTTTCGGTACCATCGATTCCTGGTTGATCTGGAATCTGACGGGCGGACCAGATAACGGAGTTCATGTCACAGACGTTACCAATGCCTCCCGTACCATGTTGATGGACCTGCGTACCCTGGATTGGGACGAGGACCTGCTGGAATTGCTGCAAATTCCCCGCAGCCTGCTTCCAAAAATCGAATCTTCTTCGCAAGTATTTGGCTATGCGAAATCTATCGGTGATATTCCTATCGCCAGTGACCTTGGGGATCAGCAGGCAGCCTTGTTTGGACAAACCTGTTTCTCGCCAGGTGAGGCTAAAAACACCTACGGCACTGGCTGCTTTATGCTGCTCAACACCGGAACCGAGATTATCCCCAGCCAGAGCGGCCTGTTGACTACCCTGGGTTACAAAATTGGCCGCGCTCCGGCTGTCTATTGCCTGGAAGGATCCATCGCCTTTGCTGGCGCTCTGGTTCAATGGCTGCGGGACAATCTACAACTCATACCATCCTCTGACGCGATCGAACAGTTGGCTGGCAGCGTTGCCGATAACGGCGGCATGTATATCGTTCCGGCTTTTTCGGGTTTGTTTGCGCCGTATTGGCGCAGTGATGCCCGCGGGGTAATGGTTGGCTTGACCCAATTTATCACCAGCGGTCATATTGCCCGCGCCGTGCTCGAAGCCACCGCCTATCAGACTCGCGAGGTGCTGGACGCCATGAATGCTGACTCGGGTGTCCCCCTGAAAGTTCTCAAGGTGGACGGCGGTATGGTCAAAAACGAGCTGCTGATGCAATTCCAGGCGGATCTATTGAATGTTCCAGTTGTTCGCCCGAAAATTACCGAAACCACTGCCCTGGGTGCAGCCTATGCAGCTGGCCTGGCAGTTGGATATTGGCCGGATCTGCAGACCTTGCATGAATATTGGTCCGCTGACCGTCAATGGCTGCCCCAGATGAAGGATGAAACTCGTACTCGCCTTTATACCGGCTGGAAAAAAGCCGTCACCCGTACTTTCGATTGGACCGAGGCAAGATGAATTCCAAACCAAGTGCAATAATCATCGGCGCCGGCTTCACCGGCTGTGCGCTGGCATACGACCTGGCTCAGCGCGGCTTTGATGTAACCGTAGTTGAACGCGGTGAGCTGGCTTCTGGTACTTCCGGACGAACTCACGGGTTGTTGCATTCCGGCGCCCGTTACTGCGTTACCGACGCTGAGGCTGCCATCGAGTGCATCCAGGAAAACATCATATTGCGGCGCATTGCCAAACAATGCATCGAGTTCAACGGTGGGTATTTCGTGGCACTGGATGACGCTGACCTGGCTTACGCTCCATCCTTTTTTGACCAGGCCCAAGCCTGCGGCATTCCGGTTGAAGATATCGGCGTCAAGCAGGCATTGGAGACTGAGCCCGCTCTTTCACGCCAGATATTAGCTGCCTATGAAGTGCCAGATGGTGCCTTTGATCCTCTGCGACTGGCGATGGCGTTTGCAGCCGGCGCTAAACAATGGGGAGCCCAATTTCACACCTTACCACGATGTGACCAGTTTCCTTCATGATGGGACAGGCAGGATTAGCGGCGTTCGGGCGACCGACCGGCATGCAAACCACCCCTGGGAGTTCAATGCCGATATCACCATTAATGCCACGGGCGCCTGGGCCGGAGTCGTGGCAGAGATTGCGGGTGTATCGGTGCCGGTTCGACCAACTCCGGGCGTGATGGTTGCCTACGAAAAAAGAGTTACCAACCATGTCATTAACCGATTGTGCGAACCCGATGATGGCGATATTTTGTTGCCTCAGCGGCGCATGGCAGTCATAGGCACCACATCGTTTGAAGTCGAGGACGCGGATTACATCCCGGTGGCACCGGATCAAGTCCAGCTAATGCACCAACGAGCCGCGCTGTTGGTGCCGGAACTAGAAAATGTCAAAATGCGCGGGGCATACATGTCTGCCCGACCATTGATCGGCGGCATGATGAGCGGTAGGTCACTATCGCGCACCTTCAAATGTTACGACCACCAGGCGAATGACGGTATCGACGGGCTGGTGACGGTCACCGGCGGCAAAGCCACCACCTGCCGGGTTATGGCAGAAAAGACGGCTGACCTGGTTTGCCGTAAGTTGGGCTGGGATAAGTCCTGTCAGACGGCTGACCTTCCTCTGCCAGATTATCACCTGTATTACCAGACCAGCGAGGTGCGTTCATGAGCGAAACTCCCTGGAAAGTAACTTTCAAGGTTTATCGGCAGCGTGCTGGAGAAAAGTCGACCTACCAGTCCTATACCCTCGAGGTGGATCCGGACGAATACATATTGGATGCGGTTGAGCGTATTTGGGCGTATCACGACCGAACTCTTACCTACCGGCATGCCTGCCACCACTCGACCTGCGGCGCATGCGGTATGCGTGTCAATGGACGCGAAAAATTGACCTGCATCACCACCATCCGCTCCGTGACAAAAAATGGCGGAACCGTTCGCATCGACCCGCTGCGCAATTTTCCGGTAGTCAGCGACCTGGTGGTGGATATGGGCAATTTCTTCCTGCGAATGGAAAAAGCTGGGTTTGACTCAGTTGCCCAGGTTATTGACGCAGACTTACCATACGAAAAACCGAAGACTCAGGCAGCTTCTCCTGCTTCAGAGGATGAAAGGCTAGTGGATTGTATTGAGTGCGGGTTGTGCATTTCGGTTTGCCCGGCTGCCAACACAGATCATGAGTACATTGGGCCGGCAGCCCTGGCTGCCATCCACCTGATGTACAGCCAATCACCTTCACAAACCTTGATCGACCAGGCTGACCACCATACCGGTCTATGGCGCTGCCACAGTGCCTATGAATGCACTCAGGTATGCCCTTCCGGCGTCGACCCGGCCTGGCGGATTATGGATATGCGAAAAAAGATCATCGGAAACCGTTTGAGATCGGTTTTTCGGCGATCAAGACGAGGTGAAAAAGAATGCCTAATCACCCTGAACCACAAAACTGGCTACGCTGGTTCGATCCTCGCAACCGCTCGCTGGGTACCTTCGGTTTTATACTCAATCGGATCACCGCACTGGCTTTGACGCTTTACCTGATGCTGCACCTGGTCGCCCTTGGTCAACTGGCGCAAGGTGCCGCTGCCTACGATAGTTTTATTGCCCTGGTGAAAAATCCGTTATTCAAGCTGGGTGAGCTTCTGGTTATCGCGGCTGGCCTAATTCATGGTTTGAACGGCATTCGGATTGCCCTCAACAGCTTTGGCATCGGCGTTCGCCGTCAACGCAGCCTTTTTATCGGCTTGATGATGCTGGCAATCATCGGGATTGCCTTTTTTGCCTGGAAAATGTTCGGGGAGGCCTGAGCGATGGATGGTTCACTTTCGCCCAAACGGTTGGAAGGCAGCGGTCGCTGGCTGATCAAGATCGTTGCCGGTCTGTTTATTGTGGTATTTCTTGGCATCCATTTCGTCATCAATCACCTGGTCGCTCCCGGCGGCTTGCTCACCTACGCCGACGTGGTAGCTTATTATCAAAACCCGGTCGTAGTGACGATGGAAATCGCTTTCCTGGTCGTGGTGATTTCGCATGCTTTTCTTGGCTTGCGCTCAATTCTTTTGGACCTTAATCCATCGACGTTGGTTCTACGCCTGGCAAATGTCTTTTTGGTCATTGTTGGAGTCACTGCCGTCATTTATGGTGCCTGGCTGGCGTTGACGATCGCCAGCGCTGGCAAGTAAATAAACCGATTAGCAAATTCCCAAAAATCGGACTGGGGCTGTCCAACGTCAAAACCATGGAACTTAGCCGCGTAGATTCCAGACGTTTCTGCTTAGGGCTGTCCCAACCAAAATTCTGGCACAGTTGCCAAGGATATGCGATTTTCCCTCACAACCATTGACGCTCAGCCAACTTCCGAATAGAATACAGGGTCGCTGGGACTGCCAGCGAATCCCCCTCAGGCATATGTCTGAACCAACTCTAAAGAGCGAAGGTAACCTGTTTGAAGGTGAGAGGCGCTCGAAGGATGATGAAATGGAAAAAGTAAAAGTTGAAGCCGCCCGGCGTACAGTCACCGGGAAACAGGTCGGTAACTTACGCCGCGAAGGCAAATTGCCAGGCGTTATGTACGGCCATAATTTCGAGACTACTCCCATTGTCATGAGTTTTCGGGACGCCTCCCGCATCCTGCGTGGTGTTTCGAAATCTCAGATCGTGAACATTGTGCTCGATGGCAAAGAAATCGGTACTCTGGTGCGCGAACGCCAGATGGACTACCTGCGGAACGAGTATTTGCATGTCGACTTCCAGGTTGTATCCCTGACGGAAAAAATCCGCACCAAAGTCGCCATCGAATTGGTCGGCGTTTCACCGGCTGTCAAGGACTTCAATGGTGTCGTCGTTCATGAAATGGACGAGGTTGACGTTGAAGGCTTCCCCCAGGATCTGCCCGAGAAGCTGGTGGTGGATGTTTCTGGTTTGACCACAATCGGTCAATCCATTCTGCTGAGCTCGCTCGACATCAGTGACAAATTGACGGTCCATCATGACTTGAATGGTGTCGTAGTTGTCATCACTGGTGGCGCTGCCGAGGAAGTGGAAGAAGTCGCCGAAACTTTGGCTGAACCCGAAGTGATCGAACGCGGCAAGAAGGAAGAAGAAGCCGAAGAATAATCTTCGTGAACAACCAAAAGAGGCTGACCCCATTATGGATCAGCCTCTTTTATTATCCAGTGGATGTCTTTTATACGTTTTCGAGGAAACCCAGCACCTTCATCAAGCGCACGGTAATTCGGGCAGTAATGCCCCACACCAATTCACCATCATAGGGGGCAAAATAAAATACCCGGGTACGGGTTTTATCTCTGAAGGTATATTGCCGGGTTTCGAGGTTTTTCGGATCACCAAGGAAATTGAGTGGTACGGAAAACACCCGCTCAACCTCTTCCGGATTGGTGCGAATTTCAAATGGCCAATTCACTCGCGCCACAATCGGGGAAATAACATAATCAGATATGGTCAGATAATCTTTCAAACGTCCTAAAATTTCGGTATCTTTAGCTTCCAGCCCTATTTCTTCATTGGCTTCCCGCAAAGCCGCTTGATAGACATTCTTATCAGTAGGGTCAACGGCACCGCCCGGGAAAGAAACCTGTCCTTTGTGGTCGTTTACCCCCTCAGACCGCCGCGTAAATAATAGCTGCCATTGGTCATCTTTCCAAATCAGTGGGATCAAGCACCGCGGCTTTGCGACCATCGAATGGCTCACGCCGATTTTGTTGACCGCGGCAGTACTCCTCCAGCAAATTTTGGATTTCTGAGATGGTTAGTGTATGTGCCGGAGCAGCGGAATCATCCATGGATTTTTAACTCTCAAACGGCTCGACTTCGTCATCCGTTTCGACCTCGACCTGTGCGACCGCAGAACGGTCTTTGCGTCCCTCGATCGCCAGTAAAGTAGCCTCATCCTCCGCCGCATCAATGATGACGGGTCGCGCGAACAATAAATATCCGGTGTGGGCGATCATCCGGTCTACCGGGCGGAAGCGTTCCGGTTCAGCCTTGTAGTAGCGAATTAAGAATTTCACAAATATCAATAAATGCAAAATTATTTTGGCGTAACGATAACAACAATTTGGAGACTTGATTCGCAGTTGGCAGAATAGCTCCAAAAAAACCGCCAAATTTGAGCGCAGTTTTGACCTGTGCGATGTAATCATATGGGTTGGAAACGTCCAGGAATAAAGCATCCACTCCGGTCTCGTCAAATCCTTCGCCAATATCGCGCAACTTGAATTCCACCCGGTCCAGCATGCCCAGCCGATTCAGGTTTTTCATAGCCAGCGCCTGCATGTCCGGCCGGTTTTCATACGATACGACCCGTCCTGTGCTTCCAACGGCGAAAGCCAGGGCGCAGGTCAGTGCACCCGAACCAGTTCCGGCTTCCACCACCAGTTGGCCTTCGCCGATGCCCATTGTTACTAAAATGAAGCCGATTTCTTTGGGAAATAAAATTTGAGTCGTCCGTGGCATTTCTTTCAGTAAATCACCCAACGCGGGTTGCAGGATGAAAAACGGGTTCCCGAGGTGACTGGTAACTTTGGTGCCCCAGGGTTTTCCGATTAAATCATCATGTTTGATCACCCCGCGGTGCGATTCCATTTTCCCGCCGGCTGCCACGCGGAAAATGAAACTTTTATGCCGCAATCCAACCAGTTGAACCAGATCTCCATCTTCAACGTGGGTTCCATGCAGATTCCAACTCACCGGCGCACACTCCGGGTCGATTTTTTAGGGCGAGCGGCTTCTGGTTCGGATTGTTTATTGCTCAACCAGTAGCCAATCGCTAAAAACACGATTGCGCCAAGAATGCCAACCCCCATCTGGAGCGACCCAACTTTGAGGAATTCAGCCCCCAGGTTGGTGCCAGCCAGATGACCGATCCAAAAGCCGGCGAATGCCAGCACAATATATAATCCGAGCCGCCACGTTGCTCCCCCGCGCCACAGGTGAAAAACCGCCCCAAGGAAAATGGGTGTAACGATGCCCAACAGTACCGCTTGAATGGTCATACCTGCTCCCTGATTGAATTGAAGGCCGTCTGAATGGTGCCCCCGCCTAACACCACCTCCCCATTATAGATAACAACCCGCTGACCGACGGTGATATCCCGCAGCGAATTCTCGAATTCAACTCGAATTTCTGCATCACCGATCGGCGTAACCAGTGCAGAAGCCAGGGCAGCCCGGTAGCGGATTTTGACCTGAGCATCGAAAGGTTCAGTCGGCGCTAACCCGGAAATCCAATTGACGTCACAACTGGTCAGGGCGTTGCGTCCAAGTTCAGTTTCGTCGCCGATGACCAGTTCGTTGGTGGAAATATTTTTTTCCAGTACAAACATGGGTCGTGGCGCGGCGATACCCAGCCCCTTGCGTTGACCGATTGTGTAGAAGGCTAGCCCTTGATGTTCCCCTGCTTGCGAGCCGTCCATACGGATCATTCGGCCTGGTTGAGTAACCTCCGGTACGTACCGCGCCAGAAAATCGCGATAGTCCTGCCCGGCAAGGAAACACAAATCCTGACTATCTGCCCGATCGGCAACAGTCAAGCCAAGCCGACGGGCATGCTCCCGCACCTCGGGTTTGGGTATACTGCCTACCGGGAAAAGCGTGCGGCGCAGTTTTTCCTGCGGCAGCACACTCATCACGTAGGATTGGTCTTTATTCGCGTCGTGTCCGCGTAATAACTGCACACTGCCATCCGGTTGAGCTGCGATTTGGGCGTAATGACCCGTCGCCATAAATTCAGCACCCATCTCCCGTGCAGATTCATACATAAATCCCCAGCGGACATGAGAATTGCACAATACACACGGGTTGGGCGTGATTCCCGCCCGATATCCATCCATAAAAGCCTGTACTACGGTGCTTCGGAACAAATCCTGGGCGTTGAGTGCATAGAATGGAATTCCAAGCCGCGCAGCTACTCGCCTGGCACCTGCCATGGCGTCTGGCGTGCAGCAGCGATTGGTTTCTTCTTTTCCCGGTTCGCTCCACAGGCGTAGCATCACACCGGTGACGTCATACCCCTGCTCAACCAACAACGCAGCCGCTACCGAACTATCCACCCCGCCGCTCATGGCGACGACGACTTTTGTGCCTTTATCCATTTCGGATCACCCTCAATGGTTGCCGCGGGCTTTTCGTGCCAGGTCCGGCAGCACGGATACAAATCGATCGATGTCATCGGTAGTAGTGGCAGAACCCAATGTCACGCGCAAGGATCCCAATGTCCAGGCTGGTGCCAGACCAATCGCTTCAAGCACTCCAGATGGTTTCGGGTCACCGACTTTGCAGGCAGATCCAGATGAGCAGGCAAATCCGGCGACATCCAGTAGCATAAGCAGGTGATTCCCATCCAGAGATTCAAAAGCAAAACTGGCATGATTTGGCAAACGCTCGGTTGGGTGCCCGGTAAGTCGTGAACCGGGGACAGCTTCCAAAACCCCGCCGATTAATCGATCGCGAAGAGCGGTATATCGACCATTGCGTTCCGACATATCCGCCAATGTGAGTTTCAATGCCTCGGCTAAACCGACAATATAAGGAATGTTTTGCGTCCCAGCTCGCCGGCCATCTTCCTGGCCGCCGCCGGTCTGCGACGGGTGCAGGCTGATACCTTTGCGCACCACTAATGCCCCTACCCCTTTGGGACCATAAAATTTATGCGCGCCAATCGCCAGTAAATCGATGGCATCGCGTCTGACGTCCATCGGTAGGTGGGCGGCTGCTTGCACTGCATCCGAATGCAGTGGCACACCCTGTTTACGACAAAGTTGACCAATTTCAGCCATGGGATTGATCGTGCCAATTTCATTATTGGCATACATAATGCTGACCAGGGCCACATCACCTCTGAGCGCGTGGCGCAAATCTTCCGGATCCACTCGCCCATATGAGTTGACGGGCAGCAAATCCATCGTAAAACCGTTCAGCTCAACCAGTTGCTCCACGGTGTGCAGCACGGCATGATGTTCGATTGGAGTGGTCAAAATGCGTTGCGCCCCGGTTCGATCCCGTTGCGTGAACGCCATGCCGCGAATTGCCAGGTTATCGCTCTCGGTGCCGCAACTGGTGAACACGATTTCATCCGCTTTAGCCCCCAGGGCAGCAGCTATGGTATCCCGGGCTTCTTCCAGCGAGGCTTCAGCCTGCTGTCCGTACCAATGCACGGAAGATGGGTTGCCAAAGGTACCGTTAAAGTAAGGCAGCATTCGCTCCAACACCCTGGGATCCACTGGTGTGGTTGCGGCATAATCCAAATAAACACGATCGCTCACGTCGTCTCTCAACCTTTCAAATAGGACCGTAACGGTAAATTATAGCATGCTATCCCCCAGCCAAAAATCTTACGCCTCCCATCATCACCTGTTATAATAGGCAGTATTGTTCCGATTCTCACAGGCAGCAACCAGGAGCGTTCATGGCGCAAACGATCAAATTCGGGACCGACGGCTGGCGGGGCTTTGTCGCCGAAGACTATACATTTGAAAATGTCCGGCGCTGTGCTCAAGGATTTGCATCTTATAATCTCGCCAACGGTAAAGCCGGTTCCTGGTTCGTCGTTGGGCATGATAAGCGCTTTATGTCGGAAAACTTCGCCTTGGCAGTAGCTGAGGTCCTGTGTGGTAACGGTCTAAACGTCTATTTGACCAATGGTCCAACCCCCACACCGGTTATCTCCTTCTCGACCGTCAACTTAAAGGCAGCTGGTGCGGTTAATATCACTGCATCACACAACCCGCCCACCGACAATGGATTCAAAGTTCGCGATGCCACTGGCGGCGCAATTGATCCGGCTGGTCTGCAACAAATTGAAGGCCTGATCCCGGAATCTTTCACCGGTGTGAAAAGTATGCCAGCCGCTCAGGCTGAAGCTGAAAAACGGTTGATCTTTTTCGATCCTGCCCCAGCTTATATCGAACATCTGAAAGACTTGATCGATCTCGAGCCGTTGCGAAATGCTGGATTAACGGTGATGGTGGATACCATGTGGGGTAACGGGGCTGGCTGGTTTCCACGGCTATTGGCGGGCGGCACCACCAAAATCCTTGAAATTCATAACAGCCGCAACCCAAGCTTCCCAGAAATGAAACGACCTGAGCCGATTCCGCCGAACATCGATGTTGGGCTGGCTGAAACAGTCAAAAACAAGGCTGACGTCCTGCTGATTACCGATGGTGACGCCGACCGGTTGGGCATCGGCGATGAAAACGGCGTATTCATCAACCAGCTGCAGGTGTATGGGCTGCTGGCTTATTACCTGCTCGAGGTCCGCGGTGAGCGCGGCGCGATTGTCAAGACGCTCTCCACCACTTCGATGCTGGAGAAGCTCGGAAAAATTTACAACGTCCCGGTATACGAAACCGGGGTTGGCTTCAAATTTGTCGCACCTAAATTTACCGAAACCAACGCTATGATTGGCGGTGAAGAATCCGGCGGTTACGCTTTCCGCGGCAACGTCCCCGAACGGGACGGCATTCTGGCCGGCCTATATTTCCTCGATATGATGGTCAAGTTGAAGAAATCTCCCGCGCAACTTCTTGCCCAGCTTTTCTCGGTGGTTGGACCGCATTTCTATGACCGCATCGATACACGCTTCACTGGCGATACTCAAGCGAAAATTCAGCGCATTCTGAACGCTAATCCGGACCGAATCGGTGGCTTGAAAGTCACCGGATTGAACACTTTGGACGGTTATAAATTTTCATTGGAAGACGGCGGATGGTTGTTGATCCGCTTCTCTGGCACCGAACCCATCATGCGGGTGTATTGTGAAACGACGCATGGTGATCGAGTAGCCTCTATTTTGCAGGACGGATTAGTGATTGCAGGGTTGAAATAACAAGTGGTTCTTACTGATTCGCATTGCCATTTGAACCTTAACCAATTTAATAACGACCTGGACGCGGTAGTGAAGCGTGCCCAAGCGAATGGTGTTGAACACATCCTGGTGCCAGGCATCGATCTGGAAACCTGCCGCCTGGCGGTTCACCTGGCTGAAACGTACCCTCAGTTGTACGCCGCGGTGGGAATTCACCCCAATGCAGGAAATGAATGGCTGCCTGAAACGATTGCTGAAGTTGAATCTCTGGCAAAAAATCCACGAGTGGCTGCGATCGGTGAGATTGGATTGGACAACCATTGGAAAGATACCGACCCACAGGTACAACGCGAGATCCTTCTGGCTCAGTTGGAACTGGCAGCCCGGTTGAAAAAACCAGTTGTCCTGCACAGCCGCGAAGCCTTGGGAGATTTATGGCCTATCCTGATGACCTGGACGAATGACTTGATATACTCCCAATCACCCCTGGTTGGACGCGCGGGCGTACTGCATTCCTACGAAGGTGATTTGGCTGGAGCCGAGCAAGCTCGCCAGGCAGGTTTTTTCATCAGTCTGGCTGGGCCAGTGACTTATCAGAATGCCGCTGATAAACATGCCCTGGCTTCACAGCACCCACTCGAGAATCTTCTGATCGAAACTGACTCCCCGTATTTGACCCCACACCCCCACCGCGGACAGCGCAATGAACCTTCCAACGTCCTCCTGGTAGCCCAGGCCATTGCTAATATAAGAAACATACCATTGGAACAAGTCGCGGAAGCGACCACCCGGAATGCAGATAAATTATTCAACTGGAGTTTTTGATTGAGCACTACCACATCTTTTTTTACCCCCGTCCAGGAACAAATACACCGCGTCGAAGCAATGATGCGATCTCAAGCCGAAGGTCATAACCCGGACCTGAAAGCAGCGCTAGATCATCTGATCTCCTCAGGTGGAAAGCGCATTCGCCCGACATTGACCATCCTCACCGGCCGCATGCTTGGCGCGGACGAAGAAAAACTGGTGACCCTGGCAGCAGCTATCGAACTGCTGCATACCGCCACCCTGGTGCATGACGACCTGATTGATGGATCGTTGCTGCGCCGTGGTATTCCAACTCTGAATTCCCGCTGGTCGCCGGGAGCAACTGTCCTCACCGGCGATTTCTTGTTCGCCCGTGCCGCGAAACTGGCTGCCGATACCGAATCTGTGCCAGCCATCAGCCTTTTCGCCACTACATTAGGGGTCATCGTCAACGGCGAAATTACCCAATTGTTCTCCAGCCGCTGCCGTGCCAACCGCGCCGAATATTACCAACGCATTTATTCCAAAACTGCGTCGCTATTTGAGACCTGTACTTGCTGTGCAGCCTTAATCAGCCCGGTAGATGCAGAAACAACTAACCTGGTGCGTCAATATGGCTATAACATCGGCATGGCGTTCCAAATTATCGATGATGTCTTCGACTTCACCAGCGACCAGGCGCAGCTTGGCAAGCCGGTCGGCAGTGATCTGCGCCAGGGGCTGATCACCCTGCCAACCCTTTTCTTCCTGGAAAATCACCCGGAAGACGAAGACGCCCAGGAAATTCTTGCCGGTGATTGTCTGCATTATGACGAGCAAGTTTCTCGTCTGGTGGAAAAAATTCGTACCAGTGATGCCATTGATCTGGCTCTGGCAGAAGCCAACCGTTTCGTCGACCTGGCCCTGGATAAGCTGCAGCAACTGCCTGCTTGCCCGGAACGCGACCATCTGGAACAATTGACCCTTTACATCACTCGCCGCAACTCTTAAAACAAAAAGCCGCCTGTTTGGCGGCTTTTCTGTGCGCTGGGGGGGACTTGAACCCCCACGCCTTGCGGCACATGGCCCTCAACCATGCCTGTCTGCCAATTCCAGCACCAGCGCAAAAGCTTCGCTATTATAATCGGCTCTGAGTAGATGTCAAGAAAATTTCTCAACCGCGCACTTATCTTCCATCATGGTTATACGCATAAGGAGTACGCATGACGATCGTCCTTGACGCAATGGGCAGTGACAAATACCCCGACCCCGAGATTCAGGCTGCATTAACAGCCGCCGAGCTGTTCGGTGAGGAAATAATATTGGTTGGATCTCAGGCTTTGATTGAACCAAAGCTAAAAGCCCTCAACCTCAAAAATCTGCCGGTTGTGATCGAGGATGCGCCGGACCTGGTGGAAATGGGCGAGAAACCGGTTGAAGCGGCCCGCCGTAAACCCCGCAATAGTATGGCGGTTGGTTGTGGATTGATCAAATCCGGGCGTGCGCAAGCCTTCATCACCGCCGGCAACACCGGTGCTGCCATGTTCAATGGGCTGCGTACCCTGGGCCGCATCCCAGGTGTGGCACGACCGGGACTATGTGCCCTTTTTCCCGTCAAAGGCGGTTATTGCGCGGTCGTTGACCTCGGCGCCAACTCGGATTGCCGCCCGGAATTCTTGCTGCAGTTTGCTGTGATGGGATCGCTCTATGCTGAAAGGGTGATGAACAAACCCAATCCACGGGTCGGCTTGCTCTCCAATGGCGAAGAAGCCGGCAAAGGCAACGTCCTGACACATGACACATATCCGCTGCTGGAGAAATCCGGGTTGAATTTTATCGGCAATGTCGAGGGCAAGGAATTGTTCGGCGGCATGGCAGATGTGGTCGTGACGGATGGCTTTACCGGCAACATCTTGCTCAAATCCTCTGAAGCCGTTGCCAAGCTGCTGGTTGACAACCTGCGGGAAGAGTTGATGTCCTCGTTCGTCACCAAAATTGGTGCTTTACTGGCGAAGCCGGCTTTCACCAACCTGAAGAAAATGCTCGACCCATCCGAAACCGGCGCTGCTCCCCTCTTAGGCATCGACGGTCTGGTGTTCGTCGGTCATGGTCGCTCTGACA
This sequence comes from uncultured Chloroflexia bacterium, assembly GCA_963721535.1. Lineage (GTDB taxonomy): Bacteria > Chloroflexota > Anaerolineae > Anaerolineales > Anaerolineaceae > Bellilinea. Next base: position 124,391 of record CAVRKN010000022.1, on the reverse strand, counting down.
GTCACGCCCTGGTCAGCGCCATCCGGGTTGCCCGTCAGGCTGTTCAAGCTGATTTATTGAATGGTTTGCGTGTGGCGATCAAAGATCGTCTGGCATTATTAGAATCCCTCACCCCCACTGAATAAGGAATAATGATGAAGATTGTAACCAACGAAAAATTGATCAAACGCAATAAAAAAATTGGCCAGATTTTAACCATGGCTGCCCTGGCCGTTCTTGGCATAGGGTTATATTTTTCTTTTGCACAACCGGACCAGATCACCATCACTTTTGGCGCTTTATTGGTGGGTTTCCTGCTGACCCAGGTTGGCGTGTATTACGGCAACCGTTGGGGCCGTTCCCCCCGGCCGGACGAATCAATCTCGGCTAATTTAAAGGGGCTGGAAGATAAATACGTGCTGTACCACTACACCGCTGGCATCCCGCACCTGTTGACCGGTCCAACCGGTGTTTGGGCGTTGGTTCCCACCCCGGTCGGAGGCAAAATCAGCTATGACGAGTCCAAAGGTCGTTTCCGCCAAAAAGGCGGCAACTTTTACCTCAAATTATTTGGCCAGGATTCCATCGGACGCCCGGAATTGGACGCCGCGTATGCGCTGAACGACTTAAAGAAGTCCTTCAAAAAGAATGCTGCCGAATTATCACTGCCGGAACCACAGGCAGTTCTGGTTTTCACCAATCCCAAAGTCGAAGTGGATGTGGTGGACTCTCCCACACCGGCCGTCACCGTCGAAAAGTTGAAAGATTTCATCCGCAAACAGCCGAAAGCAGGCGTGGAAGGGCTTGAATTGATAAAAACTCTGCAAAAAGCCTTGCCGAGCGAAAGTACTACCGAATAAAACCGGGATGAAATAACTAGCGGTTGCTTTTGAAGAATTTCATTAGCAACCGCTTTTTTGTTATGGTTTTTTCGCTCCGAATGGTGGACGCGGCCGGCGGCTCTCCGGCTTTTTTTCGGTCTGTTCAGCCGGCTTTCTCGCAGCCCGTTGTTGGTAAGGCTTTTTCGCGGACAAGGGAAATGGCTTTTTCTCGATTCGAGTCACCGGCGATTTCAAAGCCCGTATTTCAAGCGGCATCAAATTACGCCACTCGCCTGCTTTCAATCCCCCCAATTGCAGGGTTCCAATTCGGAACCGCAGAATTCGCACAACGGGCAGACCGATCTGCATGCAGATTTCGCGAATCTGACGTTTGCGACCTTCGTGCATAGTGATTCGCAGCCAGGCACCTTTACCTTGCGTTGATTCAATTTTGACGTCCGCCGGAGCAGTCTTGTGACCATCCTCCATGACAACCCCGCGCCGCCAAATCGCCAGTTGCTCTTCATCAGGCCGCTTTGCCACCAGTACACGATATTCTTTCTCGTGTCCAAAGCGTGGGTGGGTCAATTTATTGGCCAATTCGCCATCATTGGTCAAGAGGATCAAGCCCTCACTTTCAAAATCCAAGCGACCGACCACGAAAAGAGGACCCGGAACCGGAACGAGATCAAAAACGGTTTTCCGCGCATCGTCCATAACGTTGTCCGAAAGGACAAACCGAGGCTTGTATAAAGCAATATACACATCAGCCGGCGCTGTAGTTGGTATCGGTTGACCGTCCACCGTGATCTTGTCTTTCGCCGCATCGGCTTTCGCTCCCAAAACAACCGGAGCGCCATTAACTCGCACTCGCCCATCCGCGATCAATACTTCACTCGCCCGGCGTGAACCAAACCCAGCCCGTGCCAGGATTTTTTGAATTCGTTCCTCGCTCATAATTAATCCTTTAACAAGGGCAGGTCTTCGTCTGAAGTGACGCCTTCCTGCTCCAATAATTCAAATGGCGGCAGGTCATCCAGCGAATCAATTCCAAAATGCTGGAGGAAATCCTGGGTGGAACCGTACAAAATAGGTCTTCCCGGCCCTTCAGTCCGACCCATCTCTTGAATAAGTCCTTTGGACAGCAGGCTTTTTAAAACGCCGTCACTGTTTACGCCTCGAATCGCATCCACGCCTGGTCGGGTAATGGGTTGGCGGTAAGCGATAATTGCCAGGGTTTCCAGGGCTGCCCGGCTTAGACGAGCGGTGGCTTCCAACCCGAGATATTTTTCGATTTCTTCAGCCATCTCAGGAGCGGTGGTTAGTTGAAAGCGGCCTTCATGGCGCTGCAAGCGAATTCCGCGCCCATTTTGCAAGTCCCGATCGAGCACGCTTCAAGCTCTCCTCCACTTCCGCCATGGGAATCGCCAGTGTTTCTGCCAGTTGCAGGACGCTAACCGGTTGCGGGGCTACGAACAGAATCGCTTCGATTCTGGCGGCAAGGGAGTGGGATTGGCGGAAAGGTTGAAAGTCTGTCATGCTATAATTGTCGCGTTCAAATTTTCTCGGCTGATTATACTCAATTCGGTGACTTTCCCCTCATTTATTATGAAATCTACACGCAATAGAATCCGGCATCCATCGTTTCGTGCCTGGTTGCTATGTATAGCCCTTGCTGCGTCGGGTCTCATAGTGGCGGGTTGTGCTGCTCAGGCTTCCCCAACCCCGAAATCTAATTCCGGTAATAATCACAGATCAGGGCAAAACTCAAAATTTCGAGATAGCTTCTGGCGAGAATGTTCAGTCTGTTATTGAGCAGGCAGGATTATCCCTGACGGAGTTGGATCGCACTGAACCGCCAACCTTCACGCTGATCACAGCCCCACAAGATATTACCATTTTCCGAGTTACTGAGGAATTTGAGGTGGAAGAAAAAGAACTCCCCTTCGACCACCAAACTGTACGCAATGAGACCCTGCCGGAAGGTCACAGTCTGCTCATTCAACCAGGTGAAAACGGGTTGCAGCAAATTACCTATCGCCGGCTGCTGGAAAATGGCGTGGAGGTTGCCCGTACGGTTTTCAAAACCGAAATACACACGGTCCCTGTACCCGAGATCATCATGATCGGCGTTCAGGCTCCTTTTTCCCCATTAGCCATTCCCGGTCGGTTGGTGTATCTCAACGGGGGGAATGCCTGGATGATGGAAACAACTACAAGCAACCGCCTGCCGATTATTGCCACTGGCGACGTGGATGGAAGAGTGTTTTCACTCTCGCCTGACCGCTCCTGGCTGCTTTTCACCCGAACGATCCAGGAAGAATCCAGCTCGGACATCAATGCATTATGGGCCGCCAACCTTTCAATCGATCCGATTGGTTTGTATGACCTGGGGGTTCATAACATCATCCATTTCGCTGATTGGACGCCAAATGCAGTACAAACGGTGTTGTTTTCGACCGTTGAGCCCCGTAGTGCACCGCCAGGTTGGCAGGCGAACAATGACCTGCGCCAGCTGGTGATTGGTTCAGACGGTATTGTGTTATCCAATGATGAATTAATTGGTCCAAATACCGGCGGAATTTATGGCTGGTGGGGAACCAGTTACATCTGGTCTCCCGATGGAAATCTGTTGGCTTATGCTCGCCCAGATTCGGTTGGATTGGTTAATTTCGCGGAAGGCAGTTTTTCACCCCTGGTAGAAATTCTCCCCTATCAAACGCGAGCCGACTGGGCTTGGGTGCCGGCAGTTTCCTGGTCCGCGGACAGCCAGCAAGTGTATATTGTGACTCATCAAGGAGATAGCAGTCTGGCTAATCCGGAGACTTCCCCGTGGTTCAACCTGATCTCGTTTCAAATCGCCAGCGGGAGTCAGGTTCCGTTGGTGCAGCCCTCGGGGATGTTCGCCAATCCAAGCTTTTCTCCGTTTGACGGCTCGGATGCAGCCCGATTGGCTTACCTGGAAGCCGCATTTCCGGAACAGAGCAGTACAAGCCGTTATCGCCTATATACCATGGATCAGGACGGCTCGAATCGTGCACGCCTGTTTCCTCCGGAAGGGTCCACCGGGTTGGATCCGCAAACCGTGATCTGGTCACCCGGGCGGTTGGAAAATCAATCGCGCTACCTGGCTTTTATTTATCAGGGTAATATATGGCTGATTGATGTGGTCACAGCTAAAACTCAGCAAATCACGGGTGACGGGCTCGTCAGCCGGTTGGATTGGGAATAACCTCAAAAACGAAGGATGGAATCATTTTTATGCGTGTATTAATCACCGGTGCCGCGGGGTTTCTCGGGTCTCACTTATGCGACCGCTTGATCAAAGAAGGTCATGCCGTGGTCGGCATGGACAATTTCATCACTGGAAGCCCGGATAACCTGGCACACCTGGCGGGCAACCCTAATTTTGAATTCATCCGCCATGATGTCGCAAACTTCATTTTTGTGCCCGGTAAAATCGATGCGGTGATGCATTTCGCCTCCCCTGCCAGTCCGAATCCCAACTCGCCTTATGGCTATACGAATTTACCTATTCAAACCATGAAGGCCGGAGCACTCGGAACACACAATTCGCTGGGTGTTGCCAGAGCCCATAACGCCAAATTCCTGCTAGCGTCCACCAGTGAAATTTACGGTGACCCGTTGGAACACCCGCAAAAGGAAACCTACTGGGGACATGTAGACCCAATCGGTGTGCGCTCCATGTATGACGAGGCCAAACGTTTTGCTGAGGCGTTGACCATGACCTACCATCGCACGCATGGCATTAATTCACACATCGTGCGTATTTTCAACACCTACGGTACACGCATGAGCCTGGACGATGGCCGAGCCCTGCCCAATTTCATTCAACAAGCGCTCAAACACGAGCCTTTGACAGTCTATGGCGATGGGCAGCAGACCCGTTCCTTCTGCTTTGTTGATGATCTGATCGATGGCATCTACCGCCTGCTGATTTCCGACGAACATCTACCAGTCAATATCGGAAATCCGGAGGAAATCACGATTTTGGAGTTTGCCGAAACCATCAACTCACTGACGGGTAATCCTGCCGGAATCATCAAGAAACCCGATCTGCGCCTGGGTGATGATCCGCAGCGCCGCCGGCCAGATATTACCCGCGCACAGCAAATCTTGTCCTGGCAGCCGACGGTTAACCTGGAAGAGGGCATTACCCGCACCATCCCCTACTTCCGCGCAAAACTGGGGTTGGCATGATCCTCACTAACCCAAAAGAACGCAGCCGTTTCGTTCGTTTTGCCATTGTGGGAGCTGCAGGCGCAGTCATCGACTTTGGTGTCTTTAACTTTCTCACCAACCTGGTGGGCTTTTTCAAAGAAAACGTTGTTTGGGCCAGTGTCATCTCATTTATCCTGGCGGTGATCAGTAATTTCACCTGGAACCGTTTGTGGACCTACCCGGACTCACGCTCCAAATCGCTCGCCCGCCAACTGACACAATTTGTTGCCGTCAGCTTAATCGGGCTGGCCATTCGTACCCCGCTCTTCTCATTTTTGGAGAAAGCCTTGACCCAGTTTTTCACAGGCCGTTGGAGTTTCAAACCGCTCACCCCCGTAATTGTTGCTCACAATCTGGCGTTAGCGATTGTGATTCTCCTGGTGATGATCTGGAATTTCATCGCCAACCGCTATTGGACCTATAACGACGTAAACGCCTGAAGCCTATGTCTGAAAAAACTCCTAATCCGGAACAGGATGCTGAGCTCGTTACTACCGGCGTACGCTCGCTGCGCGAGCTGATCGAAATTGTCTCCGGACGTTCCTTCAAGGATCAACAACCGGCGGAGGATTTTGGTCTGGCCGAAGCGCTGCCTTTCCCGTTCTTAGCGCTGGTTGGCCAATATGAGATGAAACTCGCCTTGCTGCTGAACCTGATCAATCCGGCGATTGGTGGAGTGCTATTATTGGGTCCTCGCGGCACGGGAAAAACGACGGCAGTTCGCGGTTTGTTGGAATTACTGCCGCCGGTGGAACGCAGCGCCTGCTTTTACGGCTGTTTACCCGAAGATATCGAATCAGGCGGTATGGATGCTGTCTGCCCGGATTGTGCTGCCAAATATGCCCGCGGTGAATCGCTGACCCGAACTGACCGAGTTAAGTTGATTGAATTACCGCTCAATGCCTTGATGGAGGATGTCGTCGGGGGAATTGATGAACGGGCTGCAGTACATGAGCGGATGCGTCTCAAACGCGGCATTCTGGCACAAGCCGATCTGAATCTGCTGTTCGTCGATGAAGTCAACCTGTTGGATAATGCCATCACCGACGCCATTCTGGACGCTTCCGCATCCGGGTTATATACCGTGCGCCGGGCATCCATTTCGGCCACCTACCGCGCCCGTTTTGCGCTGATCGGTTCTATGAACCCTGAAGAAGGCGACCTCCGGCCGCAAATTATGGACCGCTTCGGACTGCGCGTGCTAGTTCAAGGCTTGACCGAGTCTGGCCAGCGGTTGGAAGCTTATCACCGTACCCGGGCCTACCATAACAATCCTCGCGATACCATCGGCTCCTTTGCCGAAGCCACTCAGATAGCATTGGAAGAAATCGCCGCAGCTAAGGCACTTCTATCCAAAGTCAAATTACCGGCTGAAGTCGCGCAGGCGGGGATCAAGTTGGTGCAAGATCTGAAAATCGACACCTTGCGGGCGGAAATCACCTGGTTCGAGGCCGCCCGTGCGTTTGCCGCTGCGGATGGACGCCTTCAAGTAACGATGGATGATCTGCAGCAACTGGCTCCCATGGCGCTGCGCATGCGCCGGTCTGAGTTCATGCCAAAGTTTATTGCTGCACTGGCGACCGAAGACGAGCACATTCGTCAGCGGTTTTCCCAACTGTAAAATTTTCTATCGGAGCACGATTTGGCCAATCCCCGCATTATTGCCGGCAAAGCCCGTGGAATTCGCCTGACTGGCGTGCCCGGTGATATTACCCGCCCCATCACGGACCGTGTCAAAGAAGCCTTATTCAACATCATCAGCGTGGACATTGTGGATGCCACTATGCTGGATTTGTTCGGCGGCACGGGTTCAGTCGGATTGGAAGCGCTCAGCCGCGGGGCACGTTTTGTGCGCATTAACGACCTGAATCGCCAGGCGATCGCGACCATCAAAGCCAATATTCAATTGACCCGCCTGGAAAAAGGCGCCGAGGTTTCCCAGCGCGATGCGCTGGAAATTTTGCGGAAAACGCCTGATTTCCGTTTTGACTACGTCTATATCGCTCCCCCGCAATATAAGCAGTTGTGGATTACCGCGTTGCATGCGCTCGATCAGAATATCGGTTGGCTTTCCGACGATTCATGGACGATCGTACAGATCGACCCCGTTGAGTATGAATCTGTGCAATTGACAAACCTGGTTGAATTCGATCAACGCCGCTATGGCAGTACCATTCTGGTCTTCTACGAATTGATCTTGCCTGTAAGCGACTCTGGCGCGAACACTATTTGAAGCTGTTGCGCTTCGTCATAATAATAACGGGCCGAAAACGGCGGCTCGCCAGGTTGCCAGTTTACGATTTTTGGCAGCAGAATTGGCAAATCCTCGACAAGGGGATATTTATCGAATTCACCGACTGGAATCCACTCCGTAGTCCCCTCGCCAGAATGGGTGTTGGCCCTAATTTCCGAATCCCCTTTGAAAATATACAACCCAATACCCCCATCTGGTCCGGTATCGATCATGACAGTGCCGCAAAGGTGTAAATTCGGCGATAGTAAACCCGCCTCTTCCTGCAATTCTCGCCGGGCAGCCGTGAGAACATCCTCACCGCGCTCAACATGTCCACCGATGCCGTTATACCGGTTTGCCCACAGCCGTTTATGCGGTGCCCCTTTGATAAGAAGCACCGCATTTTGGTTGAAAATAAATATCAAGACACGCGGAATAATCCGGTAACGATTTACTCCAGCGCCCTGGTCTTCTACCGGCATGTCAGCTCAGGAACATCGGCACGCCCATGAAATCGCGGATCTTCGGCTTGTAGTGCTCGATGTCATAGAATGCCGGTACATCCACCCGCTTACGCCCTGCCAGAACCATTTCGATCGGCACAGTCGTGTATTTACCGCCATGCAGCGCCACCATCTTGCCGGTCTCGCGCCGCTTAATGAGTTGAACAGCTAATGTGCCGTAAGACATCGCCACCATCCGGTCGAGCGAGTCCGGAGCACCTGAGCGCATCAGGTATCCCAATTGTTGATACATGGTGTTGGTACCGGTGCGGCGTTTGATTTCTTCCGCCACCTGTTCACCAACACCGCCTAACTTTCGGTGCCCGTAGGCGTCCGCCTCGCCGGATTCAACTACATCGCCGCCTTCCATGATCGCCCCTTCCGAGATGGTCATAATGGCATAATTCGACGGGTTGCGGCGTTTATCCGAAATCAGCATGTCAGTCAATTTCTGAATATCAAAGGGTACCTCAGAAATAATGGCGCGGTCCACATAAGCCAGGTGAGCTGTGATCAGGCTGGTCTCGCCGGAATTGCGCCCGAAAAGTTCCACCACACCAATGCGTTCATGCGAACCAACCGAGGTCCGCATATTGGTGATGAACTCGACACTGCGAGTCACCGCCGTAGAAAAACCAATGCAGTAGTCGGTGCCAAAAACATCATTGTCCATGGTTTTCGGACAGGCAACCACCGGAATGCCTTCCTTGTGCAGCCGTACAGCAAAGCTTAAGGTGTCGTCGCCGCCGATGGGGACCATGGTATCGATTCCCAGACTGCTGAGGACATTAATGACATAATCGGTATAGTCGATCTTGTCTTCTTTTTTGAGGGCTTTGCCCCATTTGGAATTTTTCAGGAAATCGGGCGCATCTTCTGGTGACACTTTTTGCGGATTGGTCCGGGATGTGTGCAAGAAAGTTCCACCCGTACGGTCGATGGTGCGTACGTCTTCTTCGTGCAATTCCTTTACGTAATAATCGCGGGTCGAGGGTTCATCGAAATTGTAGTGCAATAATCCGCCCCACCCCCGCCGGATGCCGATCACCCGATAGCCGTTTTCCAGCGCGTTCATGACCACAGCTTTGATGCATGGGTTCAAACCAGGCACATCACCGCCGCCCGTCAAGATACCGATCGTCGTCATACTACCTCCAAAGCACGTACAGGATTAAAGCCCGCTGGCAGATCCCACTGGAATCTGGAAAGTAATCCTTGCTCCCTGTCCCGGAGAGGTGTCAGTTTCGAAAACCCCTCCGAGCATCTCCACCCGGTCGCGGATTAATTTCAAGCCTAGCGTAGGCTTATTTTCAAGTTCAGATACTTTAAATCCCTTGCCGTTGTCCGCCACATTGACCCGGACAAAATTCTCTTCAATCGCCATCTGCACGGAAATATTCGGTTTTACGTTTAAATCATTGTTATGGCGAACAACGTTGCCCATTAATTCCTGCACGGCTCGGAAAATCATCACTTCAATGTAAGGCGCCAGTTTTTTATCGCCGCCTTTGATCTCCACCTTGGCTTCGAAGCCAGTCTCGTCCTTGAAGGTTTCGACGTAGCGCTTCATGGTTGCCGTTAGACCAAGATCATCCAGCATCATTGGGCGCAATTCGGTGATGAACAGGCGTACCCTTTGGAAGGTACTCATGGCGGTGGTTTTCAGATTATCCAGTTCCACTTTGGCTCGGGTCGGATCGATCTCCAACAAGCGCGCAGCAATCTCCGCCTGGACGATGAAGTTGGACAAAGCCTGGGCTGGACCGTCGTGCATTTGTCGGGATAAGCGCTGTCGTTCCGATTCCTGGGCAATAATCAACTGTTCCAGCATTGCCGAACGGTCTAGGGGACCGCTCGGTTGCTCGTCCGGCTGATAACCTTCTTCCAACAATAACTTTGTTTTTTCCAGTAATTTTAAATAGCGTGAATGGGCAGTCTGGTCGTTTTGTAATTTCTCGATCTGCCCACGCATTACCAGCAAGCGCTGCTGTACATCCAGCATGTCGGTATAGGCATTGCGGATGTCTTCGCGCGGCACCGTTTCCAAATGACCTTGTAATTGCTGCAACTGAGTGTTGGCAGCCGCGCTGCGCTGGGTAAGCTTGTCGTATTCAGCTTTGCTTTGTTCCAGCATCAAGGTCACTTCATGCAACGCCTGTCGCGTATGTTCATAATCCAACAGCGCCTGTTGCTTGAAGTCTTCCCACGAACCGGTCAGAAGTTCTCTCGCATCCATGAAGTGATTCCCTCGCTGAGATAAACGGTTACTTTCAACCCCGATTGCCGAAAAATTCGGTTAAGTATAGCACAACCTTCATTTCTGCTTCCACCGGTAAATGGTCATATTCTCGCCGCCGGCTGGTGCAGAAAATGCTCCAAAAGACACATAAACTGGCTCTAACCGACTTGTTAATTCGGGATACCAGCTGGGAAACGTCATCAGATACGCTGCCCCTTGCTGGTTAAGGTAGCGGGCCAGCTGAGTTTCATCTCGAATGAATGGAATCAATTCAGGCGTCACCAGGCCGGCGAGATCTACGATATTGCGGTGGCTGAAATAGCCCACCGCGCCAATGTCGTGAACTGCGATCAAATCGGTGGTGTTTGTATTCGTATTCAGCCAGTTGGCTGCAGCCACCATTTCAGTGTTGACGATGGCCACATCCTTAGCATAACTCTGACCGCCAATGATCAAGAAGGCAACCAAAACGGCCACAACGGATACCGCCCACACCCGCTTAATAGCCCAGAGAACGCCTTTAGCGCCTCGCTCGAATTTCAGACCTTCCAGACTGCCGATCAATCCAATCAAAAAATAGACTGGCATGGCTGGAATAAGATAGCGTCCGTGCTGGTAGGTTACGGGTAATTGCAGCGCGTAAACCAACGAGTAACCCAACCACCAGAGAATTGCGGAAATCCAGAACAGGTTCCTTATTTGGACAGCTTGAAATGCTTTGTAGATAAATCCCGGCAGTAATAGAATCCCAGCTCCCACCATGGGAAGCGCCAGAATTTGGGTATATCGAGTTACCAGGGGAATATCCTGCAGAATGGCATACTCGGCCTGTTTGGCATAGAATGTATTCGGCCAGATGTGTCCGGACATCCAATAGTTGAACCCAAGGTAAGCTGCCAATGGAATCGCCAGCGCTCCTAGACTGCTTCCTAGTGCTTTTCCATTTTCTTTCCATCCCCATTTTCGCAGCAGCAAAATGAAGAACAAAGGTCCGACCAAAGTAAGTGCGTCCGGACGCACCCAAACCCCAATCCCAATGGTTAGCCCGGCGAAAATATACCCACGCAACGAACCAGCCTGTAGATAGAAAAAGACCAACAGTACCACTGCCGCCATCAGCAAGGTCTCCATACCGGAAGCACCTGCCCACACCAAATGCCACTCTAGTACGATCAGGATTCCCGCCAGCGGAAGCTGAGTTTTATTCCAGGTGATACACTTCCGGAAAATGAGTTCCGCCAGGCAGGCAAGCCCCCATAACACCAACACTCCTAAGAAGTAGGTCAGCATGAATGGTGTCCCCGGGCGGATGACGTGGAGCAATGCCAGCAAAAACGTCCATAACGGCGAGGTCGAACCAGCTGAAATCACCCCCGGGACGAACGACCACTCACCCAATTCTGCTAAATTACGGGCGTAAGTCTGATGAATCCAGGCATCATCCAGCGGAAAGCCGACTGCCTGGGTGCGACTGGCGATGAAAACGTACAGGCTGACGGCACCCAATGCCAAAGTCAGATTGATCCATACCCAGACTGGGATTTTTGGGCGCTTCGAAATTTCCATGCTGGGTTACTCACATCCCATACAAAATACCTGCAAATCGCCAATATTGCCGCGAAATTGCAGTCCGGAGCTGCTCTGTGGATTGGCATATAGCCCTGCCAGATTGCCCTGTTCTGGACCTAACACCAGCCATTTTGCTCCATATTTTTCCCCCGCTGACAATGCCTGATCCACACCGCCACCTGGGATCACGATGGACGAACGTCCAGTTGCCAGGTAGAAGCCTGGCGGGTTATTCACCATCACCAGGTCCTGCGGCCCAACTGAGAAATCTGCCAGTTTTTCACCAAGTTCGCGGTAAACCTGATCGCTGTTTCCCCAACGGGCTGATGGATCACCTGCGCCTGCCACCTTCTGCAGATAAAACCAGCCTGTCATGAGCAGGCAGACCAAAATCAGCAGCCCGGCAAATACCGGCATGGAACGATCCGGTTGCCAGTTACGTTTGCGCTGCCCCCAGGCCACAAAGGTCTCCAACCCAACCGGCACAGCCGCCCATAACAGGGTTTGAAAAGCAGACGCTGAGTGCAGGTACCCACCGCGTGCGCCAGCAAATGGAAACACGATGGTCATCAACGCCAACGTCCCCAGTCCCATTAATCCGGCAAATTGAATACCCCTTTCGCGCCGGTGCTGCCACAAGCCCGCAACCATGAGTGGCAATAGAATGACCAGCCCTTGAATTGCCACCAGGTTCTTCAAATTCATCACAAGCGCATCCCAACGCGCCTGTAAATGGGCTTTCAATCCCGCTGCCTGCCAGCTGGCAAAGGTCAACCTGTCCGCCGGAAAAGAAAAGGTCTGATCGTAATTGGTGATCCATAGCGTTCGGCTGTTGCCAGCCGGCATTAGCGTGCCAAATAAATGCAAATTCCTGGCGTACCACGCCCCCATCACCAACGCATAAGCCAGCAGGAAAATTGACACACCAATTATGGCTACACGCATTTTCTTATTATTTTTTGCAGTGATCCCCACCCAAATCAACCAGAAAATACCGCCGGCGACCCAGACTATCCCGTCCGCACGAGACAAATGCATCATTCCCACCAAAATCCCCAGCAACCCGGCGCGGATCATAATTGTTTTGATCGAAGTGGGATCCCATCCATTTTGAAAAATGACCAGCCACACCACCCCGCCCAGCACTAAATACAACACAAAGGTTTCCGGGATGGAGGCATACACCAAATACACCCCGGAAAAAACTGCCAGTAGCCCTGCCACCCAGGCATAGCGTTTATTCTTGAGGAACTTCAGAGATAATTGCGCGCTAATCACGGGTAATAGCCCATACAGCAAAATGAATGGCACTCTGGCTGCCCAAAAACTGGTTGATGCGAACACCTTCATCCCCACAGCTGCCAGAATAGACGCGAAGGGCATCCAATACAGATGAGAAGGGTGCGGTAATCCGGCTGGATTATCCAGATAGTTCCACAAGAAAGGTTCGCTAAAGCCGTCTCCGTTCACCAGGCGCAGCGCTCCAGAATAATAGTATTCCGCATCCATGTAGCCCGGCACAGCCTGTCCGAGGGCTGCCAGCGCTGCCAGGCTGGCTCCCAGGATAAATAGGACGATCACAAGGGTTCGATTCATGGGCACTGGGATCTCACTTTTGGTACAAGTAAATTTCCAGATCACCAAAGGCTTTATGGTCGACCAGGTCATGGCTGGCTTCGAGTTCGGTCATCACCGGATGCTCCATATTTCTGCTCAGCGGAATACTCCTGAATGGCTTGTGCAAAAACAACAAACCATACCCTGTCATGATTAGCGACAGCTTGTTCCACTTTCGCGGTGGGGAAAATTCCCATTGCCTGTTGAGATTTCAGCGCGTAGGTGTCGTTATGGGAGCCTGGTTGGTCCGGCAGAAAGCTTTGTTCAAGGGTTGGATCATAAAAATGACTTGGAAAGTAACTTAATTTATTATCGTGAAGAATTGCGTCACCTGGCTGCGCTGATTGACGGAGATATGCGGTGGCGGCTCGGAATTCAGAGCGCGGGAAACTGGAAAATGCATAAAAGGCGGGCAGCGAAATGACCGACGCCAGTATGCAGGCGGTTGCCAGGTATGGCCCGATTGACTTGTGCCACCGACGCGAAATCATCCATCCCCCCAATACGGCGTAAATAAGCATTGACAGGATGAATCCGCGCGGGACAAAAATGGGCCGCATGACATATGAAACTACAAATAGAATCAGCGGAAGGCCGAGCCATACCAGGCTCAGAAAACCAACTCCCATGAGTTTACGGGCTTTGAATACCTCAAATCCGATCAAAACCATGGCCTGCAGGCTGAGTAAGGTCGCGAGCAACATGACCGCACCTTGCAGCGGCAAGAAAATTTGGAATTGCAGTACGCCTTGCAAAACTTCCAAGAATCCGGGACGCGGTGTCCAAAAGGCAGTCTGGATTTTGTCGATTTGCCCTGGAATCATCACCAACCAGGGCGCAGCCAAAAGGGCAATCACCAATTGAGCAATCACCAATTTGAGCAGCATGCGCCAGTCACGTTTTAACAACAAATACGCATCTGGCAATATCAGCCCAAATATTGCCAGGTTGTGACTATACATAGCAATAGTGCCGGTTAAAACCAATCCAGTCCACAGTCCAACTGGTTGCTTAACGGAACCTTGTTCTCTAAGGCGGATAAAAAACCACACATAACTAATCTGCGCCAGACCCAACAAGGTGTACATGCGCAGTTCTTGTGCGTGGTAAATCTGAAAAGGAGCGACGGCGACGATCAACGCCGCCCATAACCCAGCCGCGGTATCTGCCAGTCGCCGTCCCAAATCAAAAACGACGGCGACCATTCCAAGTGACAGAACCACACCCAATAGCCGTAATACAAAAATACTTTCGCCTAATTTCATCCAAAAATGGAGCAGAAAATAATATAAGGGCGGCATGGTATCCGCCGCTGTCCCCTGCACAATTTGCCCAAGGTTCTGCTTCGCCAGAAAGAAGCTGAAGGCATCATCATAAAATATTTCCCGGCTGCCGGCCTCAAAAAGCCGGAGTCCGAGCGCCACCAGCAGGATTGCCCCGAGGAAAATCCAATGTTTAGTTTTCATAGACCCCGATTAGCGCGATGTAAGGCTATCGAACCACACGTTGGGCTTGCGAATTGCCCACCACCGGACCCAGTACAACATAATTCCAACAATCAAAGGGTGTGCAAAAAATAAGCCAGGTATGGCGCTGGCTGTCAATCCGGCCTTAGCAAAATAGATCAACCAGATTCCGCCGAAAAGCAGCAAAATAGCACTGACGGATAAAAAGAGGCCAGCCCGTGGCCAACGTTCATTCCAAAGACAAATCGCAAAAATTATTGCGGGAAATGCCGTCAGAAATACCGCGGGATTCGTGGGTAAACCGATCCAGGGTGCGAGAGTTAGCGTCAACAGCCCTGTCCAGAAAAACCCATCGAAATCGGTTTTCTTTGAAATAAACCATTCAAAAAACAAAATGATGCCTGTCAGTACACCCAGGATAATACCGAGCCGTTGCCCGGCAGCCGGGAGAAACGATTGCAGCACCTGGCGGATGGAGGGGACGTTCGCGCTGGGTTGAATGACGACCCGTAGATAATCCACAAACCATTGTGGTCGGATCAATGCACCAGTAGCAGCTAATAAGATTACGGTAGCAATAAACCAGCCTGCCAGTTTTGCGTGGTGGTTCCGTAAGCTCCAGACAATGACGAAGAGTGCGAAGAGTACCATAGCATGCGGCTGAATGCTGGTAATACCCAACATTACCCCTGCAAATTCATACTGCCGGTCGCGCATTGCCAAAAATATCGCAGCGATCAGCAAGCTGATGAGGATGGAGCTATTTCCGGTCAGGAGCGGGTACAAACCGTGGAACCAGAAAAGGGCGAACAGAACGAACAACGCCAGATATACCGGCTTGATTTTCCAGCGCGCCAGGTTCAAACTCATGAAAACCAAAGCGATCAGGATTCCCTCTAATACCACCATCCACAAAGCACGTGCCAGCGGATAATCGCTGATGAGGGCAAAAGGCAGTGTGAAGTAAGCAGCATACAGCGGCGAACCAAAGTGAGCGCCTTCTGGGAGTTCAATCCCCTCAGTTTCCGCGAAACTTATCATCGAAATACGGGCGGTTTCACTGTACGGATTGACTCCGTCAATAAACAGCGATCGTGCTGAAAACCAATCTACCAGGAACTGTTCACCACCCGGAGAGCTTCGAGTGTATTGTAAATTTCCCCAAATCAATGCGGCAATCGATCCGCTGATGGTTAATATCAACAAGATTATGGAAGTTATCGGTCTGCGCCGAATCATAAGGTTGATCTGCCTGAGGGAACCTGGAAATTGGGATCCGCGTGCGTCTGGCGCACCTTACCCCGCCAACCATTATAATGGATATCATAATGAGCGTAAAAATCGCACTGGCACAATTCGAAATCGCGTTCGGTGACCCGGAAACAAATTTTGAAACGGGATTAAAGGCGATTGATCAGGCAGCCGTTGGAGGTTGCCAACTCATTCAACTGCCCGAATTGTGGATCACCGGGTACGACCTCGTAAACCGCGAAAAATACAGTCAACTTGTTCAAAAATGGAGCACCCGGCTGCAAGCGCTGGCAGATTCACGCCACATTGCAATCGGCGGTAGTACCATCACTCGCCGGAACGACCATTATTACAACACCTTCCTGTTATTTCAACCTGACCAGACTATTCCAGCGCTCTATCATAAGACCCACCTTTTTCGGTTGTTGGATGAGCAAGATTACCTCACGCCTGGTGAAGACCTAACCGTTGTTAATCTGGGCTGGGGCAAGGTTGGACTGGCATTATGTTATGACCTGCGCTTTCCGGAATTAATCCGTGCCTACGCCGACCGCGGGATTGATTGCTTACTGGTCGCTGCCCAATGGGGTCAGAAACGCAGCGACCACTGGCGAACCTTGCTCAAAGCCCGCGCCATCGAAAACCAGATATTTCGTCGCCGCTGCCAACGCGATTGGTCCTCTATTAGAAAATCGATTAGCCGGTTACAGCGCAGTAATTGATCCCTGGGGAAAGGTTCTGGCTGAGGCTGGACCAGATACTCCGGCATTGCTTACCGTAGAGATAGACCTGAGCGAAATTAGCCGTGTAAGGGAAGTCGTTCCTTCCACCCAAGACCGGCGGAACGCACTCTACCACCGGTGGTCCGCTGAATTCGAAGCCGAATCGGATTAATCACCCACTGGTTATGGTTTTTCCAACAATACGCTGATTTTATCCCGATACAGTTCAGTCCAACCAGCTTCGGCTGCCAGCGCGACTACCGGCATATCCGTTGGAAGCAGGATGTATTGGATGTTATATTCCTGCATTCCAAGCTGCCAACCAGGTTTGCCTCCAATTAAATCCATCCATTGGTCAAACAGATCTTGCGGGAAAAAATCCGCTCGCCCATCGATGAACACTTTGTTGTCCCTCAAGCGCCAATCCTGATAACCGCCCCAACCATAATCATTCAGGACATTACCGGGTTTCCCTTTTTCGGCTAAATAGTCCACAGCACCGACCGGATAATACGATTCCACCGCCGCATTCACCACGACTGGATGGGTGACGTAAGTCAGCTTGATGATGCCTGCCAGAGCTACCAGCGCCACAATTGCAAGGTTAATCGCTTTCCTAAGGCCGGGAGCAACGGTTTGCTGGTTGGAAGCTTCCCGCCAAAGGGCATATTTCAGGCCAAGTGGGGTGCTGGATAAATATTGCCCGACTTTTTGGACAGTCGCTGCTGTATGGTTGGATAATACCGTCGCGGCAAAAAGTGAGAAAATCCCAATTAACCGTTGGGCATTGAGCGATGACACACCAAAGAAGGTCAACCCTGCCAGTTCAGCTCCGCTTGTCTTCCGTTCTGACAGGGCAATGGCAATCACACAACCAAATAACAGGATGACATAGGGCAAACTGATAATATTGTGAAAATCCAGCGATTGCCACTCTTGAATGTATTGGTTGAACTGCACACCAATAGTTTGAAACGGGATTTTCCAGGTGTTCAAACCGTTTGGATTAATCAGCACAGCCAGCAGGCTGATCGCGGTCCAATCCGCTAACCGCGCGATCCGTCGCCAATCCAGGGCTGGGTTCAAATTGGGCCGGAACAGACGGTCAAAAATCATGCCACCAAGAGTGACTCCAAGCAATAAAAACCCAAATGAATATCCCCCATGCAAGTTCGACCATAGGATAAACAATAGCGGCAAGTACCAAAGTTTTACCGGTTTACCATCACCATACTTCATCAACCACCAATTGAGCAGCGCAAAAAACAGCAGGCTGAATTGCTGCGGGCGTGGTGCCCAGATGGGTGCCAGCGCCGCACATGCTAAAACGGTGATTAGTGCCCGCTGAAATACCCCGCCGCGCATGGATTTATACAGAACAAGCATGGTGGCGCAGGCAATTAGAGCGACAAATAGGGCTAATCCGGTATACCCGCCAGCTTTATACGCCAGATACATCACCACTTCGGACAGCCAGCTGTGATTCACCCAAGCCTCGCCACTGCGAGTGAATGTCATGGTGTCGGTCAAATACACTTTCCCATCCGCCACAGATTCTTCGCCAGCACGAAGGTGCCACCACATGTCTGGATCAGCCGGCACACGAGTCGCCATCAAGAAAACCAGAACCACCATCAAGACCAGCATCAGCAGATTGAATGATTCGCTGGATGACATTGGTTTACGCTGATTCTTCGCTGTTATCGTCATTCCATTCCTTTAGGTCTCAAGGTTGAGAAGCATAAATGTCAAGTTCAGCTGGTCTAATTACTTGTGACAAACCATAAAATACCCGGTAATCGCCAATTTGTTGTTCTTGCCACTGGATTTTCCTTTCAGAAAATCCGGTTCGGAGCCGATCATCCAAATTCGGATTCTTGCTGGTAATGTAGGCTACTCGTTGGCTGCTCTCCACCAATCCTGAATAAGGGGCATAACGATCATCACGCGGCGTATAGCGCAGGTCTGGGTGATATGGCAGGCGCGGGACAAATATCAACAATTCTCTGGACATGAAAGCCAGCGGATAACTGATCCAGTAATTGGTATACCCACGAGTTTCACCTTTCTCTGCCAGGAACGCCGCCAACTCTTCCATTTTTTGGTGGTTGACCTGAGCGGGAGCGTAAAATTGGGTAGTGATCCCCGGAGGATTCGTCAAGGCGGATTGAACATTCCCTGCAAGTTGGTAAAGGAGCAAGAAAACGACCAGAATCCAGGCTGCACGCTTTTTCTCCACCCAATCATCCATCACGAAACCCGCAAACACTGCCAGGGCTATCTGAACCGGTAGGAAGTAGCGGCCGGATGGGTCGGCGCCGAAAGAGGTGACGACGAAAACAATTGCCAGCGTGATCATAACCCCACCGTACAGAGCCAAAACCCCACGCCCAGGAAACGGTTTGATGATTTTCCGTATGACGGCATAAAGGATTACAACCCAAAGACCAACCACCAATGGAATGACTGGCAACAAGATCCAGCGAACTTCCCAGGTCGGGCGTAATCCCAGAACAACACTGCCACCCAACGTCACCAAACTTGCCAAATGGCTCAGCACTCGCGCCCCAAATGATCCACCCTCAACTGCGATAGCCGACCCGAATAATTCGGAAGTCAACCCGCTAACGCCATTTTGAGCGGCATAGAGCCACCACGGAATGGCTCCAATCAGGATCCCAGCCAGTCCCGACACGATCAAAGCTGGGAGTTTATGGATGCGGCGAGTTTTTAACACCTGGTAAAGAATATACAGCAGCACAGGGATTGCATAAACCAATGTCAACCCATTGATCCATAACCCCAGCCCAATCAAAAACCCAAGTCCTAAGGTGTTCAGCCAAGTTCTGGATTTACGATCAATGGCATCTCCATCGATTAATCGTTTCCCGAGGTTCAAACCCACCATAATGATGAAATTGCCAAGCAGGAGTGCTTCTCCGTAGCCCCCCAGGCTCGCGGTGGTGTACAAGGTCAGGTTGATTGCGGGGACTGCCAGCAACATCCCGGTGACGACCGCAGCCCGGGGATTGCCAGTCCATTTTGCCAGGATCCACCAGGTGGTCAAAATCGTTCCAAGATAGAGCAAGCATTGAACCAGGCGGATGACCAACACCTGTTCGCCAAAAATCCAGAAGCCAGTTGCTACCAGGTAAGCGTCTGCGCTGCCCATGTAAGCTTGGCCATAAAAGAAAATCGGCCTTTCCCCCTGTAAAATATGGCGCGCCATAAGCGCCACCACGGCTTCGTCAGAATTGAACGGAACCACGTTGCGGATTAATATCCATATTTTTAACCCAGCTTGCAGGAGTATGGCTACAATTAACCACAGAGTCGCCGTTGGAATGCGTTTATTGGACGTCCTCGTCATGTTCATTCATTCTATTTTAGTCAAGAATAGGTAGAACCAGCCTTGCAGAGACCTGTCAGGTTGTCCCCTATGCCACGTTTATCCCCTCGTATCCTTCTCCTGATCACTTTTATCTTGATTGCCAGCTTGATCTACCTCGCTGGAGTTAACTCAGTGCCTTTCCACCCAGATGAAAGTACGCAGCTCTTTATGAGCAGCGATTTCCAGACGTTTTTTCAACAACCTTCATCCGTTTTCTGGCAGCCGCAACCAGCTGACGAACTGCGCCAGCATTACCGCCTACTCGACCCGCCACTCACCCGCACCTGGATCGGTTTCGTCCGCTGGTTGACACGACAACCGGATTTACCATCCGATTGGGATTGGTCCCAAAGCTGGCAGGCGAATCAATCTGCCGGCGCACTGCCAGACCCCAATCTTCTGCAAACAGGACGTCTGGCTGTGGCGTTTTTCTTTCCATTTACCCTGACATTCATGTACCTGGCTGGCAGAGAACTGGGAGGTGCGGCTGCCGGCTGGATTTCTATGGTATTGACCATAAGCAGCGCATTGGTCCTGCTGCACACCCGGCGCGCCATGGCAGAAGGATTGCTGTTCGCGGGAGTCGCTTTCAGTTTATGGACCTTAGTCGCCTGGCGCAAACGTCCATGGTTGATCGCAATTCCGATTGCGCTGGCTTTCAATGCCAAATATTCAGCTGCTCCAATGGTCTTGGTAGCGGTCATCGCAATTCTTTGGAACACGGATGAATACTCCCGCCCCTGGAGAGAAAAGTTCCTACAGTTGGCAGCATTCGTGGGTATTTTTGCTGGGCTAACCTTGTTGCTTAATCCATTTCTGTGGGCACATCCATTTCAGGCGCTCTCGTCTGCTATCACCGCCCGGACCGACTTTATGCGGGCGCAGTCAGTAGATTTTGCGGCTGCAGGCATTTTTGTGGCACCGCAAACCGTATTCCAAAGCCTGGCAGCTATGATGGCACAATTATTCTTCTCCCCGCCAACCTTTGCTGAGGTCAGCAATTATTTAGCCCAAACCCAGGGGTCGGTCGAGGCATACCTTTCGAACCCGTTAAACAATTTTCTTCGCGGTCTGGTTGGTGGTGGAATCCAGTTAGGATTTTTTCTGCTCGGTATGGTTACCATCATTCGGGGCATTTTCAACTCCCCCAAATTGCAACAAAAGCGTCACTTGGTACTCTTCCTTTCAGCTTTACTCATCGAAATTATATTCTTGCTCATTACGGTCAACGTCACCTTCCAACGCTACTTCATGGTCCTGTTTCCAATGGTGATTTTAACCATGGGTCTTGGCCTTTCCAGCCTGATTCAATTTGTCGGGTCAATCTACCAGACCTACCGCCGAGGGCGGAAATAAGAACATCCTAAAGATAATCTGTAAGGGCGAGGCAAAAAAGGTGCCACCCGTAAACCATTAGCTACAAAAGCCTCGCCCATACTGGGCCTTCTTCAAAATTCTTCAACCAGATTAGGACCTCACAAGGTCTCCCCCATCCAAACAAAAAGGGCAGGCGTTTCCGCCTGCCCTTCAATTCCTCAAATTCACCACCTAAATATTCTTGTGATACACCCGGTGATTCTTGTACGGCTTTCCACCCATCGTGATCAGGTCTTTACGCATTTGTACCGCGGTCTCGGCTACCTGTGTCAGCTCAAAATGCTCAAAAGGATAATCATAAATCGTTTTATCCATTTCCGCATACATGAGGGCATTTCCACCCCGCCCCTGGTATTCCGGCAACATACCAGCGCCATTAAGTGAAACCCAATTGGTCTTTTTAGCAGTGATCAACAAATCCACAATGGCCCAGGGTGTCAGCCGTCCTTTGGCACGCTGCAACGCCGTCGAAAGATCGGGGAAGCCGAGCAAAAAGCCTACCACCTTCTCCTCGAATAGAAGAATCTTGATCAAGCGTGGGTCAGCGACTGTCAGCAGAACATTGAGGGTGTAATCAATTTCTTTTTTGGTCTGCGGGTAATATTCCCAGTTGTTCACAAAAGTATTGTTATACGCTTCACCAATCCGGTCTGCCCATTGACGTAATTCTTTGGAAGAGGTGAAAGTCTTAACCCTGAATTTTCCTTTTTCCAGTACCTTCTCGGCTACCAGGTGAACTTTTTCCGGTAGTTTGAAGGAAGCTGCCGGGATATAACAAGAGACGAAATCGACTTCCTTCACAAAACCTAGGTTTTCTACCAGCCGGACATAATATTCCGGGTTGTAGTTCATCATGGTCATCATCTGACGGTTTTCGAACCCTTCAATCTGCATGCCGTAACCGTCAAACAGACTGAAACCTTTCGGTCCAACAATGTCGTTTAACCCACGTTCGCGTGCCCAGGTGAAAGCCCGTTCAAATAAGGCATTGGCTACTTCCTGGTCATCGATGCATTCAAAGAAATAAAATTGGGCCTTATGCACGTTGTGGTAAACATTAAACGGCTTATTATCCATGGCGCACAAACGCCCAACCATCTTGCCATCCCGCCGTGCCACCCAAAATTCAGCATCGGAATGCTCGTAGAAAGGATGTTTGGCTGGATTCATCATGGCTTTGGTATCACTCAGGATAGGCGGTACCCACTGTGGAATATTTTTATAAATCTGAAATGGGAATTCCGCGAACTCATTGACCGCTTTACTGCTTTTTAGGTTAACCGTTTCAATTGTGACCATTTTGGCCTCGTGGCATTCGTTGGATGAAGAAATATAAAAACTGCGCTCAGTATACTCTCGATTGTATTCAACGCAAGCCGAACCACCCACATTCTTTTTGTTGAGACCAAAAATAAATCCCACCTCCGAATAGATTTCTGGCCTCCCCTATATTTCCATTGAGTAGTAAGATAGACGCTTTGTTTTATCCCACCAATTTCTTCGAAGAGGTAATCCGGATGCCCAGACGATCACTGGCACAACTTTATAGAGACGAGTTTACTGGTTACAACTCGGCGAAATTTCAACAAGATTTGCTGGCTGGCATTACTGTCGCAGCAGTAGCTTTGCCTTTAGCTCTGGCTTTCGGCGTAGCTTCGGGCGCCAACGCCGCAGCCGGTCTGGTAACCGCCATCCTGGCTGGCTTCGTAATCGGTGCATTGTCGGGGGCGCCATATCAAATTAGCGGTCCGACTGGTGCCATGAGCGCTGTTTTGATCCTGTTGGTTTCGCATTATGGTCTTCAAGGGGTATGGGTAGCCGGGCTGCTTTCCGGAATTTTCCTGTTGTTGATCGGGCTGCTAAAACTGGGACGATTTATTGCCTTCATCCCTTCCGCGGTTATAACCGGGTTTACTTCCGGCATCGCCCTGATTATCGCCATCGGTCAAATTGACAATTTCCTCGGAATCAAGACCGCCTCTGCCGATACCGCCTTGTTCAAGTTCATCTCGTACTTCAAAGGCGGATTTACACCGGATTGGCGGGCATTAAGTCTGGGATTGATTGTCATTGGGATCATGATTACCTGGCCGAAGAAACTCAATTCCCGCTTCCCAGCGTCCCTCCTCGGGCTGATCGTCGCTACGGTGATCAGTGTTTTGTTCAAATGGTCGGTACCGCAAATCGGCGTCATCCCCCAAACGTTGATGCTTAGCGAACGTTTCAATTTGTTAGCCTTTGACTGGACTACCTTACCGGAATTCCTGGCTCCCGCATTAACCATCACCGCCCTCGGAGCAGTCGAATCCCTGCTTTGCGGCGCGGTCGCCTCAAATATGACCGGTATCCGGTTGCAAGCCAACCAGGAGTTGATCGGCCAGGGTATAGGAAATATGGTTATACCCTTCTTTGGGGGCGTACCGGCGACCGCCGCGATTGCACGAACGAGCGTCGGCATCAAGGCCGGTGGGCAAACGCGCCTGGTCAGCATTATTCATGCGCTTGGATTGTTGGGATCCATGTTTTTATTGGCTCCCGTGATGGCTAAAATTCCATTGTCAGCTCTGGCAGGCGTTTTGATCATGACCGCCTGGCGCATGAATGAGTTTGCCGCCATTCGCTTCATGTTTGGCAAACGCTTCAAAAGCGACATGCTGGCTTTTTCGATTACAATGTTAGCCACCATCACGCTGGATTTGACCCAGGCGATTCTGATTGGGTCGCTGGTTGCAGGAGCTGTGTTCCTTAACCGGATCGCAAACCTGGAAGTAGATGTGAGCGAGGTGGACGCGGAAAAACTGCGGGCGAAAGGCATCGAGGCGGAAGGTAAATGCAAGCACGTCCGGGTTGCCTTCATCACTGGTCCGCTATTTTTCGCCGCCACTGGAATTTTCAATGAGGCTTTTGCCAACTTGAATGAGACCCATGCTTTGATTTTATCCATGCGCGGCGCACCCCTGGTGGATACCGCCGGCATTGAAGCGATCCGCCGACTAAATGAAAAACTGCTGCAACGCAGTGGCATTTTGATGCTTTCTGGCGTGCACACCAACGTCCGCGCCATGCTGGATCGCAGCGGTCTTACGCATGACATTGGCGAAGAAAACATTTTCTGGAGTAGCGACCAGGCAATCGTCGCCGCAGAAAAAATTGGCTGCCGCTTCTGTGCCCAGGAAAGCATATTGCTAGACTGATTTCGGTTGATTTTCGCTCACTTATCGGGAGAAAACGAACATGGTTAATCACCTGGCAACCGAAAATTCTCCATATTTACTGCAACATGCCAACAACCCGGTGGATTGGTATCCCTGGGGTCCGGAAGCGCTTGCCCGGGCAAAAGCTGAAGACAAACCGATATTTTTGAGTATAGGGTATGCTGCCTGCCATTGGTGCCATGTGATGGCCCATGAATCGTTCGAAGACCTGGTTACGGCCGATCTCCTCAACTTGAATTTCATCAACATCAAAGTTGACCGCGAGGAACGCCCAGATCTGGATAGCATCTATATGTCGTCAGTCGTTGCCATGACTCAGCAAGGCGGTTGGCCAATGAGCCTTTTCCTCACGCCGGACCTGAAAGCTTTTTACGGGGGCACCTATTTTCCACCAGAACCCCGTCACAATTTGCCCAGTTTCCGCGAAGTGCTGCGCTCCGTCCTCGCTGCCTGGCAGCAAGAAAAAGCTCAAGTGGTGCATGTATCCGAGCAAATTTTGGCAAATATTCAGCAAAACAATTTGCTGGATTTTACACAGCAAGACCAACTGCATCCAAATACTTTGTCCGAAGCACTGAATGGGTTGCTCTCGCAATATGACTGGGGGTTTGGTGGTTGGGGGCGGGCACCAAAGTTCCCCCAGCCAATGTTAATTGAATTACTGCTACTGCAGGCGTCTGATGGAAATCGAGAAGCATTGGATGCGGCCAAAAATGCGCTCAGCGCGATGAGTCGCGGCGGCATGTGTGATGTTGTTGGCGGCGGTTTTCATCGTTATAGCACCGATTTCGGGCTGGCTGGTACCCCATTTTGAGAAAATGCTCTACGATAATGCCCAATTGGCGCAGGTATATTTGCATGCCGCGCTTCAAACCAACGACCCATATTTTCGTGCTGTCGCAGAAGAAACCCTGGACTTTATGCTGCGCGAAATGCGCCATCCTTTGGGTGGTTTCTACACCAGCATCGATGCGGATTCCGTAGGCGGTGAAGGTGCTTTTTACACCTGGACCAGCCCAGAAATCGCCGGCGGAATTTTGGACGCTCGAGATAAAGAATTATTCGAAGCAACCTATGCCCAGCCTCCTGGTGGCAATTTTTCCGGTCGTACCATCCTGCAACGGGTCCACCAGCCGGAAAAAATAGCTGCCGGACTTGGCATGGAGTTGAGTGAATACCTGTCGCGCCTTAAACTGATCCATATCCAGTTGCGAACTATTCGGGATCAACGTCCGCGCCCCGAGACGGATAATAAAATCCTGCTTGCCTGGAACAGCCTCGCCATTTGTGCTCTCGCGGAAGCTGGACGGTACCTGGACCGGACGGATTATCTGCGGGCAGCCCAACAGTGTGCCCGCTTTATTCTCTCTGGCATGTCCGGCGCAAATACCCTTTTCCGATCCTGGCGTGAAGGGACAGCGTCCATTTCGGCATTTCTGGAGGATTACGCCGCCTTTATCCTGGCTCTGCTCACTCTTTACCAGGCGGACGGCGACCTCTCCTGGTATCAGGCAGCTGTCAAGTTGACAGCTGAAATGTTGGTCAGATTTGAAGACCCGTCCGGTGGGTTGTTCGATACCTCCGCCACGGCAACTGATCTCATTTATCGTCCCAAAGACCTGCAAGATAACGCCACTCCTTCGGGCAATTCTATGGCTATACGCAGTTTGTTGATTTTATCAGCCTTAACCGGCCAATCGGTTTATCAGGAGCTGGCAGAAAATGCTCTCAAATCTATTCAAGAGACGCTGTCACAGTACCCGACTGCCTTTGGTTCCTGGTTGCTGGCACTTGACCATGCCTTGAATCCTTATCATCAGCTGGCAATCGTATGGGAAGATAACGCTCAAGATGAAGCACTGGTTGCACTTTCCAAGATTCCCCAGAAGACTTACAAACCCCGCCTCATTTTTGCCCGCTCGATGCTGCCGCTCCCGCCTCATTCCCCTGCCTTGCTGAGTGACCGTCCGACGCTTAAAAGCCAACCAACAGCCTATTACTGTCAGGATTTTGTTTGCCAATTGCCAGTGACCGATCCGGAAACCCTGCGAGCTCAGCTGGGATAAACTTGCCCCATGAACTTGAGCAGTAATTGGTTGACCTCGCTGTAATGATCGACGATGACTCCATGCCCGGCATCTTCGATTTCGTACTTCTCAGCCCCGGGGATGCCTGCAGCCATTTTACGCTGCACGACTGGCGGGATGGTTGTGTCATCCTTTCCGGTAATGACCATTACCGGCATTTTTAAACTTGAAAGTTGTCGGGTCACATTGAATCGCCCAAGTGATATCATCGCCTGGCGGTACATTTTCGGATCCGAATTCCGAATCGATTCGATTAGCAACTCCCGCCATTGATTTTGGTCCGGCTTGGGGAAAATCCGGTCGGCTACCAATTCGGCTTGACTGCCTGGGCTGACGATAAACGACCACAAGCCGCGCTTGACGAAATACACCATCTCCGACACACTCGCCGGTCTAAGTGCTGCGAACGTGTTGATTAATACCAATCCAGCTGTCCGCTCTGGTCGGGTCAAAGCCAGGTGCAAAGCCACCGTCCCACCCATGGATAAGCCGCACAGCACGGTTCGTTCAATTTTCATCCGGTCCAGCAACCGGATCATTTCCTCGCTCGCCGCTTTTACCGACCACCACTTCCCGATGGGTGGCGATTTTCCAAATCCAGGTAAGTCCGGTGTCAATGGGACATATCCTGCATCGGTTAGCGCCACTCGCTGATACCCCCACGAATCGCCATAGACGCCTAATCCATGGAGGAATAGGATGGATTTTTCCAGTTTGTCTGATCTAATCATGACTAAAAGGTCCGTTCGGTCTCAACAGAGATACGCGTATCGAATTGCCTGGTGACTCACGTTTGGTTGGTGAAAATCTTCATTAAAGCTATAATACGATCAAAATCACCGGAGGTGACATGGAAAAGTTTATCATCGAAGGCGGAATCCCGCTCAAGGGCGAGGTCACTCCGGCGGGAAACAAAAATGCTGCCCTACCATTAATGGCAGCCTGTTTACTTACTGATGAACCTGTTATTTTAAAAAATGTACCGGACATCGTTGATGTCCAGATTATGCGGCGTTTATTGGAGAGCCTGGGAGTAGAGGTTACCGAATTGGACCCGCATATCTGGCAATTTCAAGCCAGAGAAGTACACCCGGCAACGCTTGATCCGGATATCACCCGGAAAATTCGCGCCTCTATTCTGTTGGCAGGTCCAGTTTCCGCGCGCGGCATCGAATTGACGCTGCCCCCTCCAGGTGGCGATGTCATCGGGCGCCGCCGGGTTGATACGCACTTATTGGCACTAAAGAAACTTGGCGCCGAAGTAACTTATGAACGTGGGTTCCATTTCGCCTCCCATGGCTTGACCGGTGCGGATATTTTATTGGACGAGGCTAGCGTTACAGCCACGGAAAATGCCATCATGGCCTGCTCAATGGCCAAAGGCGAAAGCGTTATCCGCAACGCAGCCTCGGAGCCACATATTCAGGAGTTGTGCCAGCTGCTCAACCTTATGGGCGCCAATATTTCCAATATTGGTTCCAACACGCTGCATATTACAGGGAAGGATCGCTTACACGGTGCTGAATTTACCATTGGGCCAGACTACTTGGAGGTCATTAGCTTTGTTGGGGCAGCCGCTGTCACCGGCGGCGAAATCACAATTCATAATGCTGGTAACCAGTACCTGGATATGATTCGCCTGGTGTTCGAACGGCTCGGCGTCGATTGGCAAACTCGCGGCGACGACATTTTTGTTCCCAAAACTCAGCGCCTTGAGATTGAATCCGACCTTGGCGGGGCCATTCCGGAAATCAAAGTCAATCCCTGGCCTGGCTTCCCGCCAGACCTGATGAGTATCGCCCTGGTCATCGCCGCCAAGTCTAAAGGTACTGTGCTTTTCCATGACTGGATGTACCCCAGCCGTATGTTTTTTACAGACAAACTGGTGGGGATGGGCGCGCAAATCGTGCTGTGCGACCCGCACCGCTGCATCATCAATGGTCCCACCGAGTTTTACGCTGAGAAAATGGAAAGCCCGGACATTCGGGCTGGCATGGCGCTGGTTCTGGCCGCGCTTTCTGCCCGTGGCAAATCAACCATCCGGAATATCGGCCAAATTGACCGCGGGTACGAAAAAGTGGATCAAAAATTAGCCGCTTTAGGCGCTAAAATCGAACGGGCGACCGAATAATATTCCATGAATGATGATCGTATCGGTCTCCAGGTCAAGCGCGCATAATTGACCAAGGGTCGCCATTTTTGACTTTAGATTACATTAGCAGATAATAACAGACCCCAGTCATGGATGCTGGGGTCTGTTTATGATTATAAATTTTGTTATTAGTTCGGTGATGCTGTCTCTACGACATCCAAAAACTGACCAACCAGATCGCGCAAAATGCCTTCAGGCAAAGCCCCAACCTGTCGGTGAATCAATTTCCCGTTGGCAACGAACAACATGGTTGGAATTCCCTGGACGCCAAACCGTCCTGCCCAATCCGGATTCTCGTCCGTATCGACTTTAGCAATGATTAATTTGCCGGCATATTCTGTCGCCAGTTTATCGAGGGTCGGCGCAACCATCCTGCATGGGCCGCACCATGGCGCCCAAAAATCTACCACGACGGGCAGGTTTGACTGCAAAACCGTTTTTTCGAATTCTGCGTCAGTAACATGGACGGGTTCGTTAATCATATCTTCTCCTTGTTTCAACCCTCACAGGTTGAAAATCTCATAAATCAACCAATAAACTTTGATGTAGTATACCAACAAAAGTTGCATTAATCTTCGGGTTTCTTATCTCCGGCTTTTTCCCGCGCAAAATCAATGAACCGGTAGCCCACCCCACGTTCCGTAAGTATGTATTGCGGATTAGCCGGGTCCTTCTCAATTTTCTGCCGCAAGTAATTGACATACAACCGAACATAATGCGGTTCGTCGCGGTACTCGTAGCCCCAAACCTTGGAAAGCAACTGATCGTAGGTCATCACCCAGCCGGCGTTCTGCACAAGGTGGTACAGCAGCCGGTACTCGGTTGGGCGCAGTTTTATCAACTTACCGCCTACCCAGATTTCCCGCCGACCAAAGTCCATCTTCAAATAATCATCGACTTCATACACGTCGCGTGAGACAAAACCAGCATTTTCGGTTCGCCGCAATACTGCCCTTACCCGGCTCACTAATTCGCGTGGACTGAACGGCTTGGTTACATAATCATCAGCCCCCAGTTCCAGACCGCGAATACGATCCTCTTCTTCGCCTTTGGCAGTCAGCATGATGACCGGCACCTGACTGATCTCACGAACGAGCTTTAGGACTTCAAAACCATCCATATCGGGCATCATCACATCCAGAATGATAACGTCCGGCATTGCATCTCGTAATTTATGAATAGCATCCAGTCCGCGGAATGCTTCAACGACCTGGAAACCGTCATGCTCCAGGTTAAGCCGGATGAAGCGCGCCATCCGTTCTTCATCATCTACAACGAGAATAATTCGATTTTTATAAGTATCGTCCAAGCCCAGCTCACTCTCTCACAAATGAGATGATATCTTCTTCCGAGCCAGAGGTCATGATTTCAATGAAACTAATCCGCGACAATGGCCAAACGACAATGGTGACATTGGGTTCCAGGTATGGAATATCTTTTCCATCTTTTTTACGCGGGTTCTTCACAGAAACCAGATTATCCGCTGCAGCTGGCAGCACATCGATTTCCCCAACGATTGGGTCTTCATTCAAAAAATGGACGATAATGCTTGGCATTTTTTATCCCACCTGGCCTCAGTCTGAGTTGGATTGAAATTCGAATTTTAACTTTCCCAGGGCAATGACGTCGCCATTTTTCAAGGGATACTCAACATTAGACACAATCTTCTGCCCATTCACCCGGGTTCCGTTAGCGGAGCCGAGGTCAATAATCGAAATGCGAATGTTGCTTACTTTAATTGCAGCATGCAAGCGGGACACACCCTGATCGTAGGCTTTAAACTCCGAAAGGTCAAATTCCGGCAAAATTGGCTGACCTTTGGCAATTCGACCGAGGGTATATTCAGTCCTGCCAACCAGGTGAAGGATTCGGTCCGAGTCAAGGATTTTTAATGTGATTACCCGGTCCTTAACCAGAGATACCTTCTCTTTTATCGGCTCAGGTGTTAGCCCAAACCCGAGGTCATCCACACCAGCAAAATCATTATTATGATTGGCTAAAGGGGCGGTTAAAGTATCTACAGTGACCAATTGCGTGCCGCATTCGCTGCAAAAAAGCGCTCCCGGTAGTTCCTGATGTTTGCAATTTGGGCATTGAATCATTAATTAATTCTCCGGAGATGGCAGCAAAAATAATGACCGCGTTCCATACTTGATATCTTTTTGACCTGCTTCACTATAACCTTGCTGGTTATTCAAGCGATCCACTTCTAACAGTGCGGAATTTGCCAGTTCATGGTTTCCGCGCGCCATCAAGTGGGTCGCCAGGAATTTCAAATGTTGTGTCGCATTTTCAGTATCACCGGCAGCGGCTTCTTCGCGGGCTTTTTCCTGTAATCGGTACAGCGACAATTGCGACATAGCATTGAAAATGGCGGTTGGAACCTTTTCCTTAACCCAGGCACTTGTGATTGGCCGTTCCAAATTTAAAAATAACCGCTCAAAAGGAATTGGTTTGGTTGGTACTTCGAAAAAAATCTTTCCCCTGGCAATTTTTCCAACAGGTTGGTCAACGGAAAGTTGATTGATTTTGAATTCTAATATAACACTAGTTTTTCGACCATAGCCTACGGTACCCAGCTGGACCGGGGATTTTACCTCAAGAGGATTTCCATCCGGCATAATGCGGAAGGCATCTGTTAATTGGACGTAGTCTGGCAGCTCAAGGTGTAATTCCGCCCTCCTTGCATAGTTCAGGTTAAGCGCCTGGATTTTTTGCTCAATAAATTGCGCCAGGTCCTCTCTATTTCGAATGTAAACGGATTTGCCACCGCTTAAGGAAGCCAGTCGATCCAGGAAGGTGTCATTCCACTCATGGCCGATTCCGAGCGCATTAATCGAGATTCCCTCGCTATTGGAACGCGCTGCCAACTCAAAACACAATTCTTCGTCACCGTAGGTCTGACCATCCGTAATGAGAATCAAATGCTTTAAGAAATTGCTGCGCCCGGCAAATCGCCGGAATACCTCAAACCCTAGTTCCAATCCCTGGAAAATTTCAGTGGCTCCTCCGGGTCCAAAACTAAATAATTGGGATTCCGGACGCTTCAGTTCGCCGATAACGGTGGGAGGTACCAGGACCTCAGCCCGATCGCTAAAAGTCACGATCGAGATGACATCAGTCGGTTTCAATTTGTGCAGCAGCTGAATAATATTGCTTCGCACCATATCCAACCGCTCGCCTTTCATCGAAGAGGAACGGTCTAGAATGATGCAGATATGTGCGGGGGGCAAATTTTCGGAAGAGGACTTCCTTAGACAGCTCAAGTTTAATAATGCATACAACAACTGAGGGTTGCTAGATTTGTGAATGGTCGACCGGCTGTAGCTGACATCCACCTGGACTTCCGGTGCTGTTTTATAAGTTTGCGGCAAACTCCGATCATATGCTGCCCGCCGGGCAGGATGTGACAAAGTATCATAGGCTTGCTGAATTTCGATAAACTTTCGTCCATCCTCCTCGCCATTATTGGCATCGGGATGGTACTTACGCGCAGCGTCAAAATAGGCTGACCGAATTTCGTCCGGCGTGGCATCGATAGGCAGGTTAAGGGCAGAATAACTTTCCATGCTCTTCCAGACGCGGATTTACAAATACTCCACTAATACAACGCTGATATTGTCCGGCCCACCAGTTTCATTGGCAGCTTCCACCAGTTTGCTGCAGGCTTCGGAAGGATTTTTCGAATCAGAAACGATCCGCATCATTTTAGCGTCATCCACAGTGCCCCATAACCCGTCACTGCAAATCATCAAGTATCCAGGGTGCGGCATTTGGAAGGTCTGAATATCTGGTTTGAACGGCTCCGGTTGACCAATTGCCCGGTAAAGTACGTTACGGTTGGGGTGGATTAAAGCCTCTTCTTCGGTAATTTGACCCAGTTCCACCAACCGGTGTACCAATGAATGATCATGTGTCAATAATTCGATGCGCCCACCAGGGTGTACGAAATATGCCCGGCTGTCGCCTACATGCGCAATGGTCACCTGATCACCGATCAACAATGCGGCAGTTAAAGTCGTCCCACCACCTGGGGCGCGGGTCCGAACCAATTGTTGTGCTTTTAAAATTCCAGTCTCAATAATTTCCTGCAGGCTTTCCTGAGGCGCGTCCCCCTCAGGATTAACATGCGGCAAGTACACTTTGGACAAGATATATTGTGTTGTCGCACGCGCCGCGACACTGCTGGCAATCTCCCCATACTCATAGCCGCCCATGCCGTCTGCGACCATGAACAAGCCAAATTGCGTTTCGTTGGCTCCGTCCGCAAGGATGGCACTAACCGCATATAGCGTATCCTCATTGTGGTCGCGTTGCAAGCCAACGGATTGTCCGGTCCCCACAACCAATTGCGGCGGTTTCATCGGAATAGGTGCAGTTACCGACCCAAGCTCTGCCGCGTCAAGCGGCGCCGTCTTGATTGCGGTGGGTTTATTTTCCGGTTCTTTCCTGGAAAAATATTTTTTCAAAAAATCGAGCACATGCCCTCCGAAAAGACCACTCTACCTGCCAGGTTAAGCCATCAATGCATACACCATGTGATCCGATGAGCCAAAATAAACGATGTCATTGGCGACCACCGGCGTGGATGTAATCGGGCCCCCGGTCACAAATTTCCACCGAACCCGGCCGCTTTTATATTCCAGTGCATACATCTTGCCATCTGCCGACCCGCAGTAAACGGTATCATTGTGGACCACGGGCGACCCACTGACCTGATGGCCTGTTTCATAACGCCAGACTTCTTTGGCAGTATTTGCGTCCAAACAATAAATATATCCGTCAGCCGACCCCACTAGAATATAATTTTCCACCCGACAGGGCGTCGAAATTGAGCCTTTGAGCATCCGGAAGCGCCACAAAACCCAACCGCTCTTGGCATCCAGGGCATAGACCGATCCATCCAGCGAGGTGAAATACACCACGCCTGCCGTCACCAGAGCGGTGCCGGTTATTGCCCGTTTGGCGCGAAAACGCCATTTTAATTGTCCGTGGTAATCGATACAGAAGAAATCGCCATCTTCATTGCCGAAATAAATATATTCATTCGACATGGCGGGCGAAGATCGTACCGCTACGCCGGCATCAAAGCGGAACTCGCGCCGGGTGGAGAGTATATTGAGTGAGTGCAAATAACCGTCGTCTGCACCGAAATAAACCAGTCCATCTGCCACTCGCGGCGAGCTGCGTACCGGTTTATCCACCTGATGACTCCAGGCCAGTCGTCCGGTCTTTGCCGAGACTGCATAAATTCGTCCATCCTCGGATCCAGCAAAGACTAGATCATTGGACACAAAGGGTTTGGTGACAATTCCGCCATCGGTCGGATATTTCCAGCGGAATTCACCTTGAACCGCATCCAGTCCATACAGATTGTTATCGTACGATCCGACAAAAATCATGCCTAGATCATAGGTCGGTGATCCGCGAACTTCATCCTCGCAGCGAAAAACCCATACCGGCTTGATCGTCTGGTCGGAGGAAATGTTAGGTACCTTGATCCGGTCCAGCGCCCCGGTTTTCTTCGCCGCTGCCAGCATAGCGTTTTTCATATCGGTTGCGGACGAAAAACGCTCGTCGGGGTTGTATTGCAATGCGGTTAAAATCACCGATTCAAGCTCAGTCGAAATCGATGGATTGAGTTGCCGAATGGGCCGTTCACCAAAAGAAAACGGCGGCTCAAGCCGCGGGTCGCGTTTCGTGAGCAGGTGATGCAAGGTGGCGCCGAGTGAATAAATATCCGCCCGTTGTGTGGCATCGCCGCGGTATTGTTCCGGCGGAGAATAACCCTCCGTGCCGATCATGGTACCTTTTTGCCCGGTCTGGAACGCTTTTGCAATGCCAAAGTCCACCAGCACTACATGACTCTGATGGTTGATCATGATATTCGAGGGCTTCATGTCACGGAAGATGATCGGTTCTGGTTTGTGACCGTGTAGATATTCCAGCACATCGCAAATTTCGATTGCCCAACCGATCACCTGATCTTCTGCCAACATCCCCTGGGTTTCACTCAGGATAGCTTCCAGGTCTTTACCGTGAACATACTCCAACACCAGGTATGATCGTTCGTCGTGCGAAAAGTAATCGAATATTTTGGGAATCGAAAAGTGGTTCAACGTGACCAAAATATTGGCTTCACGCTCAAAGTTTTAAATCATCGTCTGGCGCACAACCTGGTCACGCCCCTGATTGATCATTTCTTTTACGGCTACCAGCTTGACCACATTAGGGAAATGCATGTCCCGTGCCCGGTAAACCGACCCCATGCCCCCAACGCCAATCACATCCTGAATCAAATAACGCCCGACCAAAACAACGCCAGGCGTCAGTTGCTTTACCGGGTCGCTTTTACTAAAGTTTTGAGTGATCCCTTGTGTGTCCAGAAGTCCTCATCCCTCATCGTTGACAGATTGCAGGGCAGTTTGTCTTGCCAGCCCTGGGAACTTGTGTAAATTATAGTGTCTCTGTGGTGTTTTGACCACATTAATTGCAAAACCGTCGAGGCACAGCCGTCTTCCGACGGCGGTGCCATCTGGACGGAGCATGTCCTCTCGGGTAGAATACTTGCAACACAGCAGAAATGATCGTTTCCCATCTTTCAATTCAAGGGTTTGTGTGATGTCAAATTATCCTGGCAAAGGCAAAGTTGCTGTCGTAAAAACGTCCCCAGAAACAATTCTGGAGGATATCGACAAACTGATGAAATTGGCGGGGGTGGAGCAAGCGCTGCCAAAGAACGTGACAACCGGGTTGAAAATCAATATTTCCTGGCAAACCTGGTATCCAGCCTGTTCTTCGACCCCCTGGCAGCTCGAAGGCGCCATCAAAACCCTTAAAAGCCTGGGCTATGATGATCTTATTGGTATTCACAATGACACGGTTGTCGTTGACACCAGTGTTGGAGAGACCAACAATAAGCACAAATTTGTCACCGACAAATACGGGGTGCCTTGCACTTATCTTTACCAGCAACAGTTCGAATGGATCGAGTACAAACCCAAGACACCCTTCCTCGTGCTCGACAAGGTCTATCCGGAAGGTGTTTTCATCCCAAAAACGCTGTTTGGCAAGAATATCGTCCACCTTCCAACCGTAAAAACGCACGTATTCACCACCATCACCGGTGCTATGAAAAATGCCTTTGGCGGCTTGCTGCATCGCAACCGGCATTGGACTCATTCCGTCATACATGAAACCCTGGTGGATTTACTCAGCATTCAGCAGGAGATCCACCCTGGAATTTTCGCTTTGATGGATGGAACCTTTGCTGGCGACGGTCCGGGACCGCGCGCCATGCGCTGGCATGAGAAGAATATCCTGCTGGCATCCGCAGATCAGGTTGCAATTGACGCAGTCTCCGCCAAACTTCAAGGGTTCGATCCGATGGCGATCCGATTCATCCGGCTGGCGCACGAACACGACCTGGGTGTTGGCGATCCGAATCAGATCGAGATTACTGGTTACGACATTGAGCAAGAGCAGCCCTGGAAATTTGTCCAGGAAGATACTTTTGCCTCTAAAGGTCAAAAAATGATCTATCACGGTTGGCTCAAGCCACTGGAAAAGCCGTTGTTGCAAACCCCGATTGTTGGCTGGAGCTACTTTGCCTCCAATTTTTATCACAACGTCTATTGGTACCCGTTTGTGGGACGAAAACGCGTTCAGGCAGCGCTGCAAACACCCTGGGGAAAATTGTTCGAGAAATATGGTGACGGTAAAGTCGTTATGCCAGGCATGGAACCCAAAACGGTTGTCCAGGCCGGGGTCACGATTGGCGCTGTAACTGCCATTCTTGCTCTTGCAGTTGTTCTGCTTACCAAAAAATCCGGGTCCTAAACCCCAAATACTTACCATCGCTTCAAGGAGAATATATGTTCAAAACGTTTGCTGAGGCCGCTGAATACGTGCGGGAAAATGACGTGCGCATGGTTGATCTCAAATTCAGCGATCTATGGGGGCGGTGGCATCATGTCACCATTTCAGCAAGAGAATTTACCCCTGCGCTCATGACGGAAGGCGTTGGCTTCGACGGTTCGAGTGTGGGTTTCAAATCCGTCAAATCCGGCGATATGGTGCTGGTTCCTGATTTATCCAGCGGATTTATGGATCCCTTCTGGGATTCGCCTACACTGGCCTTTCTGTGCAACATCCTCGAAGCCGACACCAAAGAAATCTTCTCCCGCGACCCGCGTGAAATTGCCCGCCGCGCCGAAAAATACCTGGTGGATAGTAAAATAGCCGATGAATCCATCTGGGGGCCAGAGCTGGAATTCTACGTGTTCGACAAGGTGGAATACGAGAATAATATCCACACTGCCCGGTACAGTGTCGATTCATCTGAAGCCAACTGGAATGGCGCTGCTGCCGGTCATGGGCACTACAACCCTGTCCACGGCGGTTATCACATCACTCCGCCGCGCGATAATTTCTTCAACCTGCGTTCGCAAATGGTCGAAGTTCTGGAGGACGTCGGTGTTCCGGTGAAGTATCACCATCACGAGGTTGGCGGGCCTGGTCAATGCGAGATCGAAACGCCATTGATGGGGATTCTGGCGGCGGCTGATGCTGCGATGATGATCAAATATGTTACTCGCATGGTCGCGCACGAAGCCGGATACACAGTCACTTTTCTGCCGAAACCATTATTTGGCGAGGCCGGCAGCGGGATGCACTTCCATCAATTGCTGCGAAGAAGCGGTAAAAATACCTTTTTTGATGCAGCTGGACAGAATTTACTCAGCCAGACCGCCCTGTACTATATTGGCGGATTGCTAACCCATGCCCCGGCTGTTATTGGACTGACCAACCCCAGCACCAACTCTTACCGCCGTCTGGTCCCCGGTTTTGAAGCACCGGTCAATTGTTTCTTCTCCTCTGGCAACCGCTCCGCAGCCATTCGCGTGCCGAAATACGCCACCGAAGCGGAAAAGGTGCGCTTCGAGTTCCGCCCTCCGGATGCCACGTGCAATCCATATTTGGCTGAAGCTGCCATGCTGATGGCTGGCATTGATGGCATTAATAAGAAAATCGATCCAACCAAAGCCGGTTTCGGACCCATCGACGAGGATATTTTCTCCTGGCCGGTTGAAAAACGAAAAACCATTCACGGGCTGCCGACCTCGCTGGAAGAAGCGTTATGCGCCCTGCACGACGATCAGGACTTCCTGCTGGCTGGCGGCGTTTTCAGTGCCGACATGCTGCACGATTGGATCAAAGCCAAACGCACTGAGGACCTGGCTGTTCGCGCCCGCCCGCACCCGTACGAAGTCGAACTATATTACGATCTCTAATACCCCCCACCACAAAATCAAAATACATGATTTTGCGGTAGTGATCTTCGCGCACCCAAACGCAGTGAGAGGTGGAGGGCTGAAGCGTGCTCAACTTCCAGCCTAACAGCCTCAAAAGGTTAACTGCGAGCACTACCTGCAATTCGGCGAAACACGACAGTGCGAAGAGCGCTTCTGGCTCTACGCCTAATATTGGAATAAATTAGGTCAGGCTACCTAGAGATTGGCTTAGGCTGCTGCCTCACCTAATGCGGTCAATCGCTGGAATGACAGTCGAAGATTCGCTGGCGTGATATGGTTGGCAATGAAAGCTGCAATATTTCGAGCTTCAGCTTTTAAGTTCTGCGACTTATCTTTGTCGGATTCGAGCTCGGCTAGGATCGCCATAATTTGCCACAGCAAGCGGCGCGATCCAAGATTATTCGCCGCAGCCCGGGCCTGATCGAGAGCATTTTTTGCCCCTTGGAAATCACCTTGCTGAAAATGAAGTTTTCCCCTCAAAAAAAGTGCTTCCGGCAAGTAACGGCCCAGCTTACAATCCTGAGCGAGATTCAAGGCTGATTCCGCAAGGGCAATCCCAGCCGCATAGTCAGATCGGGCTAAGGCCAGCCTGCATTTAGCTAGTAGAAGTGCACATTCCCACGGTGGTGCATCGGGAAAACATGCGTCCAGGGAGACCTCAGCAGTATCGAGCTGGTTGCTGGCGATTTCAAACAAAGCATACGATATCAGCGTTGCGGTTCGTGCTGGAGTATGGGGCACCTCATCATTTGCGACGCGCTGCGACTGATAGACGTCTGTAAAAGTGTCTGCAGCTCCAAGCTCGGCATAGGCCTGGCAAAGGGTCGCGTGGTACCAAATTTTATAGACGCGATTACCCTGTGCCGCCAACTGGACGCTCTCCTCAAGCAAAGCTAAAGACCTGTCAATCTCCCCATAATCCAGGCAGATGACACCCTGGAAATGCAGGGCGGAGGCTCAATTCCAGAGTTCCTTGATCGAGGTACTGATCTGGTAAGCTTCATCCGCAACCATAAGAAGAGCTTGGTTTTTGCCAGTCCAAAATAGTTGGAACAATGAAAGGTTTAAATTACTAGACAACATGGGCATATTGCCTAATTCTCGCCATATACGAGTTCCTTCCTCTAACCTTTTATCCGCTTCTTCATACTGGCAGGACAAATTGTAGGCCCCAGCCAGATCGCTAAGCACGTAGGCCATTTGTTCACGCAGGTTCAATTCACGCGCAATAGTGAGCAATTCCTCACCACAGTCAATTGCCTCATTAATTTTATTTTGAAATTGGTTCACTAATTGCAAATTCCATAGTACCCTGGCTTCGGATGCGCGATCCCCCAACTCCCTGGCAAGATTCAATGTTTCTTCAGACAATCTTTGTCCTTCAGCCCCGTCCATTACTGGAGTAGGAATGGAGTACAACGTGCTGGCAGCAATTTTGGCTGCTAATTCCATCGGCAGATCATGGTGTTTGCTCGCGTAGGCGAGCATCCCATTGTAGTTTTGAATGGCTAATTCATATTGGTTGCTCAATTCGAGAGCTCGCCCACGTCGTAGATAGATATGCTCAAGCTGTTCGACAGCTAGAACAGCATCCTTGGCAAGTTCTAGCGCTCGTGTATAAGCACCAATCGCTTCGTTGTATGCATATCCACCAAAGGCGCTGTCACCAACAATTGTTAAGTAAGAATCGCCTTCTCTTCATTTCCGGCTAGCTCGTAATGGTGGGCAAGTTGCACAGCGATATCATCCTTTTGCTCAGCATAAAGATCTTCGAGCGTCTCGGCGATATCGGAATGGAGAATTCGCCTTTCGCCTGAACTGAGCTCGTCGTACAGATATTGCTGGATCAAGACATGTGAAAATCGGTATTGAGATAGAAAGATTTTACCAATCCTGATTTCACCCTGCTCAGTAACGAGCAGATAACGTTTTTCCAACTCGCGCGAGAGATTTCTGACCACCTCACGCTCCTCAATTTTTTGAATGCGCGCCACTACTTGCGCCGCAAATTCCTCCCCGATGACACTGCCGATCGTCAGTGCTTCGTGGAGGGTTGACGGCAGCCGTGCTATGCGTTCACCAATCACTCCTTCAACTCGTGCAGGTAGGCTTTCCCAGTCCAAACTGCTAGCCTGGACCCAATTATCTTGCGCATCTTTGACAAGGCTGCCTCGTTCCTGCAAAGTACGCAACACTTCAACGGTGAAGAGCGGTTGGCCTGCGGTATGGGCGAATAACTCATCCCGAAAGCCGCGGTCCAAATGATTTGGCTCAGAATCCAACAAACCATCCACAAAAGCGCGTCGCTCCTTGGCATCGGTTTGCGATAGATCCAAAACAATATCGCCGTGATACCGTTTGAGTTCGTTTATGATCAACTCCAGCGGATGTCTCCCACCATCCCGGCCAAGCGCCACATCGTCGGGGCGATAAGTTCCCACCAGTAAGAGACGGCTGTCTTTTAACTGTCGCACAAGGTGAAACAACAAGTTTAAGGAACCGCTGTCTGCCCATTGCAGGTCATCGAGGATAAGGATCAGAGTACGATCACTGGTCAGAGCCTTTAATACTGCAGCGAATTGTTCAAATATCTTCTGCTGATCGAGCATGGGATCAATTTTTGCGCTCTCTTTATCCGATTTTTTACCAATATGCCCGGAAAGTTTAGTCGCCAGATCGCTGCTAAGCCCAATCGCCATTCCAATGCGTCCAATAACCTGGGCACCAGGCACAAAAATGCCAACCAGATCAGGTCCTAGCATAAAGAGTGTTTTAGTAGATATCTGGACGAAGTCTTTCCAGCGTTTCAATTTCTTCTGTTCGTCTGATTGTTTAGATATCTGTTCTTCTTCATACCCGGTTGTTAGAGTCGTAAGTACCTGCCGAAACGGCAGATACGGATCAGCGATGCCTGTTTGGGCATTGCACTCACCAATTGAGGTAATTAATATAGGGTCGCTTTCTTCTTCGCGACGAATAAATTCAGCAACCAGCGATGATTTTCCCGCCCCCGCTTCCCCTGCAATGAACACCACCTGTGCTCTACCGAGAGCTGCGTCATCTAACATTGCCTTGAGCTTGTGCAGTTCGATCTCTCGGCCGACAAATAATGAATTTGACATAATCCACGCCCCGGGTGGCTGGCTTATCGCAAGTCGTTTATGATAATTATTCTTATTTATTTAGTCCTATTTTATCACCTTCACGTCTCACCCCAATACCACGTTAGAAACCAGGGCTACAAATTGTCACAACCTGCCCCGAATTACGTGTCTTGATATCATTAAACATGCCTCAGGATATTAAGCTTGCTACACACCAAAAAAACAAATGATTCCTCTTTGGGTCGGCACGTGACTGCGGACGAACCTATTCAGGTTCTTGGCCTCATTGGATACTCCCCCGATCCTTTAAGTCGGCGATCCGAATTAATCAATATTTCTCATTAGTAGAATAGCCTTTTCAACGCTATTCAACGACAGCGAAAATCCTACCCATTTGGTAGGCTCAAATACCAAGCGAAACCTCTGACAAACTCTGGTTCAAATCCGACCGCGAACCAGGCTATTCCTTACTCCAGCGTAGGTATTCGCCTTATTAGTTCTGCCCAATCAGTGCCAACTGATTTTTGGATCAGCGGCTTGATTTGAGCAAACACTTGTGGAGGCATAACCATTTGCCAGATTCGGGTCATATTCTCGCGATCGTTATTGCCAATCAAGGGAAACATCCAGGCGATGACTTCTGGAAAACGATCTTGTGGCACGGTGGTCGACATGATACCGAGTGCCTTTACCTGCTCCGGAAGGGGAATGCGCTCTCTCACGAGGCGATACAGATGCGCGTCTTCCTTTGCGAGATGAATATCAAGATGAAACTTGAAGGCCGCACAGGCACGTGCGGTTTCCAAAGTGTCATTTGCTAAGACTGCTGCATTCAGTGCATCGAAGGCTTCATCTAGGCCCCTATGATCTCGCTCGTATGCTTCGGCAACAGAGGGGGCTACGGCTTCAACCGCAGGGAAGATGGCTAATTCCTCACCATGAGCGTGCCAGACAAGAATTTCATTGAAAAATCGGAATCGCTCAATTGCCGTGGTGAGCCCCTGTTCGCCGCGCGCAGTTCCCAGTGCGGCGGCATCGATTCCTTTCATATCCCGACGGAAAGCATTGTGGATTGCTAAAACTGCATCCAGTGGTTCAGTCATCTTTATACCCTCCTGTGATAAACAATTGGGAAATCCCATTCATTCACCAACCCGCCAAACTACACCCACCCGCGGGCAATATACCCTATGAAAGACCTCCGATTACGCTTGTCAAAAAGGTTTTGGTCGACCCCACCTTCCGAAGCACTATCCTGCCCTTTCCGCGCTGCAAATCGGGCATGGGCAAAGCGCTCGCAAAAAATGCCAGTTATAGATTCCGGTGTGATGTCCATCTTCCCATTCGAACATCACCGCATAACTACCAACCCCCTCCAGGCTCTTCATACGCGTCTCGGGAATATCCGGGAATTCTTTGATCTCAAACACTTCTGGATCCGGCTCGGAGCGCATATTCTCATGTCCACCGCGGCAACTGGCACACGGACAGGCATGTCGCAACAGCCCAAATGGGTATGGGCTGACATGCTCGTCAGCCCATCTGATGGTTAATTCATGAGTGGTGCGGTTGGCTGAAACGCTGACTGGATTTTCAGAATTAATCATTATTTACCTCCAAATTAAGGCGACA
Source organism: uncultured Chloroflexia bacterium (assembly GCA_963721535.1). Classification (GTDB taxonomy): domain Bacteria; phylum Chloroflexota; class Anaerolineae; order Anaerolineales; family Anaerolineaceae; genus Bellilinea. The sequence goes on along the minus strand of CAVRKN010000022.1, from coordinate 81,477 downwards.
ACTCAATTACAGTTAAGAAATTCGAAACCGCCCAGCCGCTGCGGGCTTCGTCATAAGGCGCTGTCAAATACCACCAGGTATAGCCATCCAGCTCCTTCGGCCCGTCCATCACCTTGAAGACTTCGGCCTCATAACCCATGAACATCACTTCACTGCCGGTTCCTGGTAACTGCCGCAGACGTAAACCGTCACCGCCAGTGCCAGAGATCTGCACATAGATGCCAGTGCTAATTCCGCCAATCACCACGCCTGGGGTCCCTGCTCCTGGCGTAGCGGTATTTAATAAGGTGGCGACGGGTTGTGGAGTTGAAGTCGGAGCGGCGATCACCGTGATCACTGCGGTGGCGTTTCCGCTGGCTACAGGGGTAGCTTTCGTGCGTAGAAAATAGGCTCCTCCCACCAATAAAGTAAATAATCCCAACCCAACAACCAAAGCAGCCGGAATTACCCACAATGAAAATACCTGACGCATTCTAGGCATGCCTAACCGCCGTTCGGCAGAAGAAAGAATGAAATTCCCAGAATTAGGTAAACCGCCAGCAGCGCGGCCCCTTCCAGCCAGTTCGACTCGCCGTCGATAGACACCAGGGCGGTAATTAACACCGCGGCTGCCAGAGCGATCAACTCGAACATGTTGAATACCAACGTCAGCGGGTTACCCATTGCCAGGCTGATGAAAACCAGAAGTGGCGCAACAAACAGTGCGATCTGTAAACTGGAGGATACCGCGATTTCGACGCTCAATTCCATATGGTTGCGGTAAGCCACTGTCACAGCCACCAGATGTTCCGCCACGTTTCCGATGATGGGAATGAGGATAATGCCGAGGAAAAATTCAGAAATCCCGAATTGAACCACCACTGCTTCAACCGCCCCCACCAACAGCTCGCTGGCAATCACAACACCTAAAGTTGCGACTGCCAGTATCACGATTGCTTTCGTTTTGGACCAGTGCGGGGCTTCATGGCCCATTTGCTCGGTTGGCGGAGTGATTGCCGATCGAGCAAATTTCAGACTGTAAACGAGCCCTAAGACGTACAGCACGATCATGACAATAGCGACACCGATACTCATCGCCTCGACTTTGATACTGGTCGCAGCACCAATCGTGGGGTAGAACAATGAGGGGATGATCAAAGCGACAACTGCCAGCAGCAGCATAATGGAATGGTTGGAGATTTGTCGCCTGTCGAAGGTTTGCAAGCCATTTTTGAGTCCGCCGGCAACCATAGCAAATCCCATTACCATGAGCAGGTTGCCCAGGATGGAACCTGTTATGGAAGCCTTCACCAGTTCCAACAAACCAGCTTTAATGGCGATCAAAGTAATGATGAGTTCAGCCGCATTCCCTAAGGTGGCGTTGAGCAACCCACCGATTTTTGGACCGGTGTAAACCGCCAACACCTCGGTTGCTTCGCCAATATACCCAGCCATGGGAATAACCCCCAGAGCGGAAAAAATAAACACCCAAATCATGCCCCACTGCTGCCATTCAGCCACAATCGCCAGCAGAAATGCCAGAAGTAGTATCGTCAGAGGTTTTTTGGTGATGTAAGCCAGCAGGTTACGCATGGTGATCTCCGTGGGTTAATTATATCCGAATGCGCAGTCAGCAGCCGGTTACGCCTATGTTATAATTTCTAAAGCATCCTTATGGACGAACCTAAAACCGTTTCCCCCATCCTCGGCAATCGCTACCAGCTCATCCAAAACATCGGCAACGGCGGCATGGCTGTTGTTTACCACGCCCGCGACTTGATGTTGGAGCGTCCAGTGGCAATAAAAATCCTGCGGCAGGATTATTCCAAGGATGAAGCTTTCCGCGAACGGTTTCGCACTGAGGCTAAGGCCGCTGCCAACCTCACCCACCCCAATATCGTTACGGTCCATGATTTTGGTTTTGACTCGGACCGCCTATACCTGGTGATGGAGTACGTGCCTGGCACGGATCTGAAATCCATTCTCAAAAAACGGGTGCGCCTGCCGATCGAAGAAGCCGTCAATATCATTATTCAAGCGTCAGCAGGTATTGGCTATGCGCATCGGGCGGGTTTGATCCACTGTGACGTAAAACCACATAACATCCTGGTGACGCCGGACCAGCGCGTCAAGGTGACCGATTTTGGTATCGCCCGAGCCATGGCTTCTATCCAACCCGATGAAAAACACGATGTGGTTTGGGGCTCTCCTCTGTATTTCTCGCCGGAACAGGCTGCCGGCGCTGCCCCTTCCCCGGCTTCGGACGTTTATTCGCTGGGCGTCGTGCTATATGAGTTGATCACCGGGCGACTACCGTTTAACAGCAGCGACCCGGCAGAGCTTGGTCGCCTACACCGCGAAGCTGTTCCTGTACCGCCGCGCCAACTCAACCCGGATGTCCCGCTGGCACTCGAGCAAATCATTATGAAAGTCCTGGCCAAAGAACCCTCAGCCCGCTATCGCACAGCGGATCAATTGGGGCGGGTACTGACTGGGTTCCTCCAATCGCTCGAGACCGAACGAGTGTCCCTCTCAACCGCTTCAACTCCTGCCATTGCACACTCGCAACCCGTTCGCGTCCCTTCCGATTATCCGGTCGGACCGGCTGCTGAAGCCGCTGAAAATGAAGACGAAGGTTTCAACATTGACTGGGGAACTACCGGACTGGCGCTGGCAACCATTGTTGCGGTCGGTGGGTTGATCCCTTTTTGGCTATGGATTTGGTTTACCTTTAACCCGCCTACACCCTGACCTCATCCCTCATGCTCCTATCCGCTTCCATCCTCTCCGCTGACTTTACCGACCTGCATGGACAGATTCTGCAGGCTGAACAGGCCGGTATTGATTGGATACACATCGATGTTATGGACGGTCATTTTGTTCCCAATATCACCATGGGACCATTCATCGTCGAGACCTGCCGGCGCATCACCCGCTTGCCGCTGGACGTCCATTTGATGATCGAAAAACCGGAACGCCACATTGCGGCTTTTATCAATGCCGGTGCGACCAGTGTCAGCGTTCATATTGAAGGCAATCCCAACATCCACCGTACTTTGCAAGAGATTCGATCTCTGGGTGCGCGTCCTGGCATTGTGCTCAACCCTGGAACTCCTGCCAGCCAGCTCAATGCCGTTCTGCCAGCAGTGGATTTTGTTCTGGTAATGTCGGTTAACCCCGGCTTCTCTGGACAGAGTTTTGTGCCCGAAACTGTTGAAAAAATCAAAGCGATTCGCCAGTTATTCGACACGGTTAATCCTGCGGGATTAATCGAGGTGGATGGCGGTATTACCGCTGAGACACTCCCCCTTGTTCAGGCCGCCGGCGCCGATATTTGCGTTGCCGCGACGGCTATCTTCAAATACCCCGATGGCATCGCTGCCGGTATCCGCGCCTTACGTGGCGCGGAATTAAAATAAAAATGCGGCTTGCGCCGCATGTTGATGGTGAAACTTTGATATTATGCAGTTTTTACAAGAGTACGAATGCATCGGGCGCACAACAGCTTGCGGACAGAACGGTTGCCTGCGAAGACACTTACCCGCTGCAAATTGGGGCGGAAGGTCCGTCTGGTCGCACGCAGCGAATGGCTGCGGTTATGTCCGAAGGTAGTGGTTTTGCCACAATTTTCACATTTTGCCATGATATGATTCCCTTTTCTGCGCTATTTCAATTGATTAATGCTATAACTCTACACGCGAATGGGGATTTTACCACAGTGCGTATCTTTTTTCAACCAGCAATGTTACAAATTTGAAGAGGACAGCAAACATGAATGATTCGAATCAAATGGGCAACATCTTCATATCGCATCGTGCGATAGCGTCGATCGCTCACCAGGCTGCCCTGGAATCTTATGGTGTCGTTGGTTTGGCCGCCAAAAGCCTGGTGGAGGGCTTTGCTCAGGTTTTGGTTAAAGACCCGTCTCTGGGCGTTGAGGTTGATTTTGTTAAAGATGGGATTACAATTGACCTTTTTATTGTCATTGAGTACGGCACTCGCATCAAGAGCGTCGCGACTTCTGTAGCCGATACAGTGCGCTATCAGGTTGAAAAAACTCTCGGATTGCCCGTAAAGTCTGTGAACGTACATGTACGCGGGTTGCGCATCAGCGACCTAGACTAAGCGATTATTGGAGCTTTCAGGAGAGTTATGGGCGCAGACGTTATTTTCCCGGCCATGAGCGATGGTCGCGATATTATCAAGAAACCAACTTTAGATGGTCAAGGGTTAAAAATACTGGTTGAAGCAGGGCTTACCTGGCTGAAAGCCAACCAGCAACTGATCAACTCTCTTAATGTATTCCCTGTCCCGGATGGCGACACCGGTACCAATATGGTGCTGACCATGCAGGCGGCATACAACGAAATTATCCAATCCAATGAAACGAACATCGGTAAAGTCGCCCATTCCGTTGCCCACGGGGCTTTGATGGGTGCGAGAGGCAATTCAGGCGTTATCCTTTCACAGTTGTGGCGTGGATTTGCCCGAACGCTCGATAATTTACCGGTCATGGATAGCGCAACTTTGATCAACGCCCTGGTGGAAAGTAAAAATACGGCTTACAAAGGCGTTGTTCGCCCGGTGGAAGGCACAATATTGACTGTTGCCAAGGATATAGCGGCTTCTGCCGAAAAATTCCGCGGACAAGAATTCAATTTAGCGGCTTTCGAAACCATGATTGCCGAGGCTGACAAATCTGTCGAAAATACCCCCAACCTGCTGCCCATTCTCAAACAAGCTGGCGTAGTTGATTCGGGGGGAAAAGGGCTTTTCATCATTCTGGAAGGTATGCTGCGGTTCATAAAAGGGATGCCGTTGGAATCAACGGCAGTGGTACAACCCTTATCCCAGATGGAACTGGATGGCGCAATGGAAGAAGTAGAGCCCGGGCAGGATTATGAGGTAGTGGTTGATTTTCGGCCCAACGAGACGCTGGACCTTGATAAGTTCTACACTGACCTTTCTGAGATGGGCACGTCCATTCAGGTCGGCGAGGGTGATGGAATGTACCGCATGCATATCCATGTTCCCACCGACAAACGCTATGAACCCATTGAATACACCATGGGGATTGGCACTGTGACCAAGGTCGCGATCGAGAATTTAATCGCGCAGATGGAAGATCGCAAGGAAAAAGAACCTGAAAAGATCAGTTACGCAGCCATTGACCCAGGCCAGATTGCTGTAGTAGCGATATCACCGGGCATTGGCATCTCGCGTATTTTTGCCAGCCTGGGTGTGGCAGCGATTGTCGAGGGTGGGCAGACTATGAACCCCAGCACGGAAGAAATCCTGCATTCGTTCGAAAATCTGCCAACTGACCAAATCATCATTCTGCCGAATAACAAGAACATTATTTTGGCCGCACAAAATGCTGCACTGATGACGGTCAAGAAAGTTGTTGTCATTCCCACCAAAACAGTACCGCAAGGGTTGAATGCCATGCTGCGGCACGATCCAGAAGGCGATTTGCAGCAACTGGCCCAGGAGATGGAATCCGCGATTTCGGAAGTAGAAACAGGGGAAATTACCACGGCTACCCGTTCTGTTGTAATAAATGGCGTAGATGTTGAGCAGGGCGAGGTGATTGGCTTGTTGAACGGAAATCTTGTTACTTCAGCCAAAGACATCAAAACCGCCTGCTTCGAACTCCTAGAAAAAGCGGACACAGCCGACCGCGAGCGCATCACTCTGTTTTATGGAGAAAATTATTCGCGCCAGGAAGTCAACAAACTAAGCGACGAGATTCGCAAGGTCTATCCACGCCACGAAATTGAATTGCACGAAGGCGGCCAGCCTCACTACCAACTCATCCTGTCAATCGAATAACTGGCATGCTGCCTATTTGCCTCCTTACCGACAGTTCAGCCCAATTTCCCCAGCATACCTTCCCCGGCCAGAACCTGGTCAGAGTTATTCCGTATGATATCGAAATCGGCGGAGTGCTCTATCCGGAAGGGAAGGATGTCAAAATTGGTGCATTTCCTATTTCGGCCTTTGATCCAGCTGCTCCCCGGCTGATCGCACCCAGCCCACAGAAGTTCGCGGATTGGTTCACCGCGCTAAGCCGCGAGTTCAATGAAATCCTGGTCGTCTTGCAGGATGTCCACTTTTCAGCTGCTTATGACAACGCCCTACAGGCTGCCAATGATTTAAAGGCGAATCGGTCGATCCAGGTGATCAACTCGCAGACCATCTCAGCCGGCCTGGGTACTCTGATCCAAATAGCTGCTGAAGCCTTGCACAATGGCGTTGGTGCGGTTGAAGCGGAACACCTCATCCGTCGGCAAATCCCCCATATCTACTCTGTCATTTGTACGCCCGGCTTATCCTACCTGCATCACGCCGGAATCATCGACCAGGCACAAGCTGTGGTAGGCGAGATGCTTAACTTCATCCCGGTTTACACGCTTGAAGAAGAGCGCCTGACCCCATTGGAAAAAGTTCGCACTTACCGCCAAACGGTCGAGTTGTTCGTGGAATTTCTAGAAGAGTTTGAAAATTTGCGCCACATCGCGTTGGTCCAATCCATCCCGCCGCTGCTGGCTGATACCCGCAGTGTACGCCAGCTTTTTCAGGAAATCTATCCCAACACCTCGTATAGCGAGCACAATTTGAATGTGCCACTGGCAGCTTTGCTCGGTCCCCGGGCGCTGGCAATGCTGGCCATCGAACGATTATCGTAATTACACACCGCTGTCATCTGCCGTGCGGGACTGATCCCGTCCTTTTCACCTGGATCTGGCCAGTTCAGATCGCATTGTGCGAAGTTGAACAATCTCAAGCCTGCAATTGCAGCAGCCCGAAATAAGATTAAGGTAAAATAACATCATGCTTTCGCCGCTGGAAAAACTGAAAAAATTTTTAATGCTTGAATCGGATCGTGGCTATGACAACCGCGCCGTTGTGGGCGGTTTGGATAAAATTCTGCCGTCCTGGAAAGCCGAAGCTGCGAGTACTGGCATCCCCGAGGCAACCATTCAATTGGTCGAGGAGATGCTGACCCGTTACCCGCAACTGGATGTCCGCGAACGGGCTGAAGCAGTTCAAACCCTGACTTCCCAAATCGGTGTCGCCAATCATAGTTCACCTGTCGGCCCGAACCTCGCGCCGATATCTGAAACACATACACCTCCACCGGCCAAACCAGTACCGGCTGCTGAACATTCTCCCGCTGTCCCCCATGATAGCTATCAACCAGGACATGTCCGCGCTGCCACCCAGAACCAGGCCGGTCTGATCGGTCTGACAGCCAACCTGACGGTTCTGAGCGGCATCGGGCCGAAAACTGCCCAGACACTTGAGCAATTGGGTCTGGTAACCCTGGAGGACCTGCTTTACTACTTCCCGCGCCGCTATGACGACTACTCCCAGTTGAAACCGATCAACCGGTTGCAATTCGGCGACGAGGTTTCGGTTCTAGCTAATGTTAAAAGCGCCTTCACCCGCCCGATAAAGGGCGGCAAGTTAAACCATGACCGAAGCTGTGGTCGAGGATGGCACCGGCGCATTACGGATTACCTGGTTCAACCAGCCCTGGCTGGAAAAATCCATCCGACCGGATACTCAGTTGGTACTTTCAGGCAAAATCGAGATGTATCTTGGCCGGCTCTGTATGAATGCGCCTGACTGGGAGCTCATTGAACAAGAGCATCTGCACACCAACCGTATTGTCCCCGTCTATCCGCTAACCGCCAAAGTTACCCAAAAATCGCTGCGGCGTATGATGCACCAAACCATCACCTTTTGGGCGCCGCGAATTCCGGAATTTCTGCCAAGGCAGGTCATCGATCAGGCTAATTTAGATACCTTGAACCAGGCTTTGATGCAGATCCACTTCCCGGATTCGCTGGACAAGTTGCATGCTGCCCAGGAACGCCTGGCATTTGATGAAATCTTCTTGCTGCAGCTGGGCGTCATCCGTCAAAAACGCGCCTGGCAATCCAATCCAGCTCAGCCGTTCACAGTTTCGGATGAATGGCTGCAGGAAAAGTTGACTGCTTTACCCTACCCGCTGACCGGAGCCCAACTGCGTGCCATCCAGGATATCCGCGGCGATCTGGCTTCCGGTAATCCCATGAATCGCCTGCTGCAAGGCGATGTTGGCTCAGGCAAAACCATTGTGGCTGCTTTGGCTATGGCCTTTGTTACTGGCAGCGGAGCTCAGGCAGCCATTATGGCGCCGACCAGCATTCTGGCTGAGCAGCATTTCCGCAACTTGAACGAACTCATGACCGTCAATGGTGAAGCAGGCTCTCTTAACATCTATCAGCCTGGCGAAATTCGCCTGTTGCTCGGTGACACGCCAGAAGCAGAAAAGCAGGAAATCCGTACCGGACTGGCCGATGGCACGATCAAATTGGTGGTCGGTACTCATGCCTTGATTGAAGGACCCGTCGAATTTAAACGGTTACAGATCGCGGTAGTCGATGAGCAGCACCGCTTTGGCGTGGCGCAGCGTTCGGCACTGCGCGCCAAGGGAGAAAATCCGCACCTGTTGGTAATGACAGCTACGCCAATTCCGCGCTCGCTGGCATTGACCGTCTACGGTGACCTGGACGTTACCGTGATGGATGAAATGCCGGTCGGCCGCTTACCCATCGAAACACACGTCCTGGCGCCTCTGGAGCGCGAACGCGCCTATACCTTCGTTCACAGTCAGATTGAAAAAGATCACCAGGCTTTTATCATCTACCCGCTGGTCGAAAAAGGCGAGAAGGAAGATGCACTGGCTGCGGTGGAAGAACGCGACCGCCTCCAGAGTGAAGTTTTTCCCCATCTCAAAGTTGGTCTGCTGCATGGCCGGTTAAAACCCGATGAAAAAGACCAGGTAATGACCGCCTTCCGCAACCGGGAATACCAGATTCTGGTCTCGACTTCGGTGGTTGAGGTCGGTGTGGACATTCCGAACGCCACTGTGATGATGGTGGAAGGTGCCAATCGCTTTGGTCTGGCACAGTTGCATCAATTCCGTGGACGGGTTGGACGAGGTGCCGACCAGTCTTTCTGCCTACTCATTCCGGATAACGACGATGCCGTCGAAAATGAACGGCTGCAAGTGATGGTCGAGACCAATGATGGATTCGTCCTGGCGGAACGCGACCTCGAACAAAGAGGACCTGGCGATTTCCTGGGCACCCGTCAGGCTGGATTTGCTGAATTACGCCTGGCCAATCTTTCCAACATCCGTCTGATCGAAAAAGCGCGTAAACTCGCCCACCAGTTGATCGAGACCGATCCTGACCTCAAACTCTCCGAGCATACCGCTCTTGTATCGACCCTTAACCGTTTCTGGAAAAACGGCCGCGGGGATATCAGCTAAAAAGGATTGCCATGGTTCGCGCTCTCTTTCCCGGAACTTTCGACCCCATTCACTACGGCCACATTGATATCGCGCGCCGGGCGTCGCTCCTGTTTGATGAAATTATCATGGCAGTCTATGATCGACCGCTAAAAAACCTTCTGTTCTCGCCTGAAGAACGCTTTGGTTATGTCGTCCGAGCATTTGAAAACGAGCCAAAATTCAAGGTGATGGGCTACAGCGGCCTGACCGTTGAGTTTTGCAAGCAGGTCAATGCCCAGGTGGTCGTTCGCGGGCTGCGGGTCTTCTCGGATTTTGAACACGAATTCCGCATGGCTTTGGCAAACAAACGGCTGTACCCGGAGATTGAGATGTGTGCTTTAATCACCTCCGAATCACACACCTTCCTCTCTTCATCCACTGTGCGTGAAATCGCCTCGCTGGGGGGTGACGTCTCCAGTATGGTTCCCCCGTATGTTGAGGCAGCTCTCAAACAGCGTTTTTTAGAACTCGGGGATAAACAAACCATTGTTCCAAGCATTGCATTAAGGGATTAAATCTCATAATATGGTTTAATAAGTCTGGATAGATATTAAATTGCATGGACGCCTGTTGACAATTTTGCGGAGGAACAAATGGACATCTTACACCTCGTAGACCGGCTGGAAGAACTCTTCAACCAGAGCAAACCGATTTGGTTCACCCACAGTGTCATCGTTGATGAAGACCGCATGCTGGATTTAATCGACCAGATGCGCGTGTCCATTCCGGAAGAGATCAAAAAAGCCCAGCAGATTATTGCCCAAAGAGACCGGATTCTGGCTCAAACCCAGGAAGAATCCAGCCGAACCCTCAACATTGCCCGCGAGAAAGCGGATGTGTTGGTTGACCGCGATCCTGTGATTCAAGCTGCCCAGGCTCGGGGTGAGCAGATCGTCCAACAGGCTCGTGCTGAAGCTGAAATTACCCGCCACGAAGCTGACGAGTATGTCCTCGATACACTGTCAACCATGGGCGAAGAGTTGGAACGATTGTTGAACCAGGTGCGAAACGGCGTCCGAACCCTGCAAGCCGAACGTCAGCAAAGCAGCCAACAACCAAAATAAACCAAAACCCCTGTAAATAAGACAATCGGCGGTCGATCGACCGCCGATTGTCTTATTTTTAACCCTTATTTTCGAGTTCAGCTTTCATGGGTTCCGCTGCCGACTCAGTTTCTTTTTTTGCCTTGGTTCGCTTTGGCCGTGACTTTTTACCTGTAGCCGGTCGCAGCGCTAATTCCAAAACCTTATCCATGTGAGTCACCGGCACAATATTCAGATCCTGCCGTACTTTTTTGGGTAAATCGACCAGATCTTTCATATTCCGCTCGGGAATGATGATCGTCTTCAAACCTGCCCGGTGAGCCGCCAGCAGTTTCTCGCGGATGCCGCCAACCGGCAGCACTTTGCCGCGCAGCGTTATTTCACCGGTCATGCCGACCTCTTTTGAAACTCCGCGTTCTGTAAAGGCGGAGATCAACGCAGTGGCAATCGTTATGCCTGCACTGGGGCCGTCCTTGGGAATGGCGCCTTCCGGGATATGCAAATGCACATCCAGACGTTCAAAAGCATCAGCATCGATTTCCAATTCACGAGCGCGCGATTTGAGATACGACAACCCCGCCTGCGCGGATTCCTGCATCACATCGCCAATTTGTCCGGTGATCTGCATGGCGCCTTTGCCATCCAAAATTAATACTTCAACCGGCATGATGTCCCCACCATTTTCGGTCCAGGCTAACGCGGTGGCTACGCCGACCTCGTCCTGCATCTCCGCCAGGGTCTGGAAGAACTGTGGTGGACCCAGGAAGCGTTCCACTGTTTTTGGAATCAAGTGGGTCGGATAATGCTTCTTCTCAGATTTTAACCGTGCCACTTTGCGCGACATGCGTCCGATTTCACGTTCCAGGTTGCGCACGCCGGCTTCATAGGTGTATTCGCGGATGATTTTCCGCAGCGTCTGCTCCTGGAAGGTGATTTCCTTTTCCTCCAAACCGCTTTCTTCCAATTGCCGCGGCACCAGGAAGCGGTTGGCAATTTCCACTTTTTCTTCCTCAATATAACCGGGAAACTCGATGACTTCCATACGATCAAGCAGCGCCGAAGGGATATAACCCAAATAATTGGCGGTTGTAATAAACATCACTTTCGACAGGTCAAAAGATAATTCCAGGTAATGATCCGAGAAAGCGTGGTTCTGCTCGGGGTCGAGCACTTCCAGCAGCGCCGCGGATGGGTCACCGCGGAAGTCTGCGCCTAATTTGTCGATCTCGTCCAGCATGAATAGCGGGTTAACTGTTCCAGCGCGCCGCATGGTCTGCAGAATTCGCCCGGGCAATGCACCGATATAGGTGCGGCGGTGACCGCGGATTTCAGCTTCGTCTCGCACGCCGCCCAGGGACACCCGCACAAATTTCCGTCCCAATGCCTCGGCGATTGAACGCCCCAGTGAGGTTTTCCCGGTCCCGGGGGCGCCGACAAAACATAATATCGGTTGCCTGGGTTTACGCGGTTTCAGGCTGCGCACCGCGATATATTCCAGAATGCGGTCTTTAGCCTTGCCCAAACCGTAATGGTATTTTTCCAGAACCGTGGCGGCATGCACCACATCCAGGTTGTCTTCCGATTCGACCGCCCAGGGAAGTTCCAGAATCCAATCCAAATAAGTGCGGATGATGCCAACTTCTGGCGCCATGGCTGGCATTTGCTGCAGGCGGTCGACTTCCTTCAATGCCGTGACTCGCACTTCATCTGGCAGTTGGGCTGAAATGACCTTCTCACGCAGTTCAAATATCTCACGGGTCAAGATATCACCTTCGCCCAATTCGGTCTGGATGGCTTTCATCTGCTCGCGCAGATAGAACTCGCGTTGGCTGCGGTCAACTTCAGACTGCACCCGGTTTTGAATCTCATCTTCCAGTTGCAGCACATCCAGTTCCTGTGCCAGCAGCCAGTTGACTCGTTTGAGCCGTTCCACAGGATTGACCAGCATCAGCAGCGCCTGACGCTCGTAAAAAGGCAGTGAAATGGCAGTCGCCACCATATCCGCCAGCCAGCCGGGTTCGTGGATATTGACCGAAAACAGGTGCGCCTCATCCGGCAGACTGCGATCCAGCTGCACACAACGTTCGAACAGATCCCGAGTCGTGCGCATTAAGGCTTCTGTTTGGCGTTCCACATCCGTCGGTTCGGTGATGACCCGCGCCCGCACCCGGTAACTGGGATCGACCTGCACAAATTCAACGATTTCCAGCCGCCGCCGGCCTTGAACCAGCGCGGAATTGTTGCCATCGGGTATGTCCAATAAACGCCCAACCGCAATTTCCATTCCAATGCTCAGGAAATCGGCCGGAGTCGGATCCTCTTTTTCCGGGTCCTTGGCAACCAGTGCGATCATCGTCTCGAAGCCGAACTGGGCTTCCTGGATGGCTGATAAATTGGGTCCAGGAGTGATGAAAATCGGCGATACCATGCGTGGGAAAACCACGATATCCCGCATAACCATGGCCGGGCATTCGATTATTCCATTTTTATCCGGGGTAGCATCCGGCACTTGATACAGTTCTTCGGTGCGTTGATGCAGCGCCGAACTGAATTCTTCATTTTCATGGTCTTTTTGAATCCAATTATCTTTCTTCATCCATTGGTCCATTCTTGTCTTCCGTAATTCTGCGGGAATTTCATTGAGGCTTTAGAGTGTGGTCTTCTTTTCCAACCAATATTGACGTGCACCTGCCGCGATAAATATGCTGCCTGTGATCAAAATAATACCATCCGCGGGAAGTCCAGCAACCGCTTGTTCCAGAGCTATTTCGAGCTGCGGGAAGACTTCCACTGGGACACCAAACTTGCTCGCCACTGTTCCTAATTCCTTTGCGTCGTAAGAACGTGGATGAATGGACTGGGTTACGATTACTTTCCACGTTATCGGTGTTAAAGCCGCGAACATACCGGCAACGTCCTTGTCTTCCGACGCGCCAAATATCAGTACGACCTGTTTGCCGGGTAAATACTCGCGCACAGTATCCGCCAGCTTTTCAGCCGAATCTAGATTATGGGCTGAGTTGATCACCACCAGCGGGTTCTTTTGTAGGATTTCAAAGCGCCCCGGCCAGGAGACACTGGCAAAACCATTTTGAATATCCTCATCGCTAATGGTGTAACCAGCTTCGCGCAGCGTCCTCAAGGTGCAGTAGGCTGTCAGCGCATTTTGAGCCTGGTGTGCTCCGATCAACGGCAGCCTGAGTTTAATTTCCGATTCGCGGTGATTATTTTTCGATTTACCGACAAGTTCAATTTCTTGTCCACCAAGCGAATGGGTTTTTACTAAGATGTCGTATTCCTCATTGGAAAATAGAATTGGTGAGCGACGTTCATTCGCGATTTTCCGTAACACCGCTTCCGCCTCAGGCTTTTGTGCGGACACCACAACCGGTTTGCCCGGTTTGATGATTCCGCCTTTTTCTGCGGCAATCTTTTCCAGCGTGTCACCCAGCACATTCATATGATCCATGGACAGCGAGGTGATCACTGAAACCAATGGTTTGACCACATTGGTCGCATCCAATCGCCCGCCAAGCCCAACCTCGATAATGGCGATGTCAACCCCTTCCTGAGCAAAATACAGGAACGCTGCCGCTGTGGTCAATTCAAACGTGGTCAATTGCTCGATTTTTGCGACTTCGGGTTTGAGTTGATCGACCAATCCCACTAACTGTTGGTGCGAGACCAGTTGCCGATTGATTTGAATGCGTTCGGTGTAATCGATCAGGTGCGGCGACGTGTACAGTCCCACTTTGCAGCCAGCTGCTTGCAGCACACTGGCAATCATGGCACTGGTTGAGCCTTTGCCTTTGGTACCTGCCACGTGGATGACCGGGTATTGGTTCTGCGGGGTTCCCAAAGCATCCATCAGGTCAACCATGCGTCCCAAATCAAATTTTTCCGGCGAGTAACGCAGGCTGCGGGTGAGGCTGTAATCCACAAAACTGTACAAATAATCCAGCGCGCTTTGGTAAGCCGCCTCAATTGGATCCATAAGACCTGCCATCCGGGGTTCTAAACAATATGGAGGGATTGTAACCAACCGCACCCCTTTTCGCAAGCAATTGCCCATTTCACCGGCTGACTGACTCACCCCTGGCGGCGCTTGACCGACAGTTGCGAACATGTGACAATGAACTTAAATCGGTGAACAATGACGGTCGGAATCCTTACTCTTCACTTGCAATTACCGGGTTGCACCTCGCTGAAAGAAAAACGCAGCCTGGTGAAACCGCTGCTTGCCCGGCTACACCGCGAGTTCAACGTTTCTGTTGCTGAAACCGGTTTGAATGATCGCTGGCAGGAGGCTTTGCTGGTTTGCGCCCTGGTCAGCAATGACGCAGGGTTTGCTCAACGCTCGCTTGAAACTGTCCGCAAATTCACCGAAGAACATTTCCCGGAACTATATATTCTTGAACACCACATCGAAACTTTCTAGAAGGGATTAACATCATGGATCTACAGCTGAAAGGAAAAACTGCACTGGTCACCGGGTCGAGCCGCGGATTGGGTTTCGCGGTGGCGCTGGCATTGGCGCAGGAAGGCGCCAACCTGACCATCAACAGCCGGCATCAAGAGGATGCATTGGAGGCTGCCCATCGCATTCGTACCGCTACTGGAGTCAAAATCCTGGCATTGGCAGCCAATGTGACCGATCATGGCGCAGCCGAAAGCCTAATTAGCCAGACGGCGTCCTATTTTGGCGGTCTGGATATTTTAATCACCAATGCCGGTGGTCCCCCGGCTGGTTCCTTCGAAAGTTTCGATGACGATACCTGGCAGAAAGCTGTGGAAGCCTCTTTGTTAAGCCACGTCCGCTTGATTCGCGCTGCCCTGCCATATTTACGCAAGTCAACCGCGGCCTCGGTGCTGACACTCACTTCTTATTCGGTCAAACAGCCCATCCCCAATTTGATCCTATCCAACAGCATTCGCTCGGCAACCGCAAGTCTGACCAAATCGCTGGCAGCCGAGCTTGGACCGCAAGGCATCCGCTTTAATTCCATACTGCCAGGCTGGACAGAAACCGAGCGAGTAACCGTTTTGATGCAACATCGCGCAGATGCGAACGGCACAACCATTGCAGAGGAAATCCAAAAACAAGCGAATGAGATTCCGCTTGGCCGCCTGGCCCAACCTGAGGAATTTGCGAGGGTGGCAGCATTTCTGGTATCTCCAGCCGCCAGCTATATCAATGGTGTACTGCTGCCGGTGGATGGCGGGGCTATTCGCGGTCTTTGATTGTCGCAACAGGCAAATCAGATAGAATCGGGTACAATTGGGTCGCTCTTTCGAGCGAAATCCAATTTCCCTTTATTGGTAACACGGAGTATTGATGACCTTTGACCATAACCGGCTGCAAAAACAGCTGGAACGCATCCTGCCGACTGTCCAAAAACCGGGGCGCTATGTTGGCGGCGAGCTGAACCAAATTCAAAAACCCTGGGACGCTGTCGAGACACGCGTTGCCCTGGCTTTTCCGGATATTTACGACCTCGGCCTGCCTAACTTAGGTCTAGCCATCCTTTACCAGAATTTGAATGCCCGGGAAGATGTGCTGGCGGAACGGGCTTATACCCCCTGGACGGATATGGAATTGGCTATGCGCAATAACGGCATCCCACTCTACTCACTCGAGAGCCATCGCCCGATCGCTGAGTTTGATATTCTTGGGATTACCCTGCCGTACGAAACCCTATACACCAATACCCTCAACTTGCTCGATCTGGCGGGTATCCCGCTGCATGCGGCGCAACGCACTGAAACCAATCCGCTGGTAATTGCTGGCGGGCATGCATGCTACAACCCTGAAACCATGGCTGACTTCATAGATGCTTTCGCCATCGGCGAAGGGGAGGAGCTGATCCACGACATCGTCAACACCTACCAGGCCTGGAAACGCAGTGGTCAGCCGCGCAACGCACTGCTGCTGGCTTTAGCCCAGGTTCCCGGGGTGTATGTTCCCGCACTTTACCAACCCACCTACGCCGCCAATGGGTTGTTCTCCGGCCTCATTCCCCTCGATCCGCTAGTACCAAACAAAATTACCAAACGCATCGTGGCCAAATTGCCGCCCCCGCCCACCCATTTCATTGTCCCCTCCATCGATGTGGTACATAACCGGGTAGCCGTGGAGATTATGCGCGGCTGCACCCGTGGCTGCCGCTTTTGTCACGCTGGCATGATCAATCGCCCGGTGCGGGAACGACCGGTGGCAGAGGTCTTGCAGGCTATACAGACCGCACTCAAAGAGACAGGGTACGAGGAAGTTGCCCTTCTTTCTCTGTCATCCTCTGACTATACGCAAATTGTTGAGTTGGTGGACCAGATCAGTCAGCATGCCAGTGAAAATCACCTGACGATTTCGGTGCCTTCTCTGCGCATCGAGTCCTTCTCAATCGACCTGATGGACAAATTAAAAGGCTCGCGCCAGGGCGGTTTTACCTTGGCTCCCGAAGCCGCCACTGACCGCATGCGGGCCACCATCAACAAACCCATTGCAGCCGAGCAACTTTTGGAGACAGCCCGCGCCATCTACTCTCGCGGTTGGACCACCATCAAGCTATATTTTATGATTGGACATCCCTCCGAGACCATGGAAGACGTGCAGGCCATCGCTGACTTGTGCCAGGCAGTAATTGCCGAAGGGCGCAAGAAAATTGGCAAACGAGCGAATCTGCATGCTGGAATCGCCACTTTCGTCCCCAAACCGCATACACCTTTCCAATGGGCGCCCTGTGACACCCCGGATCAGATGCAAGCCAAGCAGGAACTGCTGCGCCGCGAATTGCGCGGACCCGGCATCAAAATGACCTGGACCAGCCCCAAGGACACGCTATTGGAAGCCTGGCTTTCACGCGGCGACCGGCGTATGGGTCAGGTGATTTTCAATGCCTGGCAAAACGGTGCCAAATTTGATGCCTGGCAAGATCAATATCGCTATGAGATCTGGCAGGCGGCTTTTGCGGCAGCCGGCGTCGACCCAGCCTTTTATACCCACCGCCAGCGCGCTGAAGACGAAATTTTTCCCTGGGATCACATCAACCCGGGCGTACGCAAATCCTATCTGCTCAACGAATATCGCTCCAGCCGGTTGCAGATCTTCCGCGATGATTGCCGCGATAGCTGTTTTGGCTGTGGCATTCTGCCAATCTTTGCCGAATTGCGCCGCGAAAACCCCGGCAAGCATTGGATGTGCCCGGATGTCCCCATACGCAAGGCTAAACGAGTCGTGGAACCGGTGGTCTCATGATTCGCTGCCGTATGACCTATCAAAAAACCGAGCCGCTGCGCTACACCGGCAACCTGGATTTGCAAAAAATCTGGGAGCGTTTTCTGCGTCGCGCTGATTTGCCGGTAGCCTATTCACAAGGCTTTCATCCTCAGCCGCGCATCCAGCAGGCTGCCCCGCTTCCATTAGGATTCCTGGCAACTGCAGAATTAACCGATATTTATTTGGATGATGATTCCCTTGTGACGCCTGCCATCATTTCATCCCTTCAAGCCATGCCGTACCCTGGGATTGAGATTACGACGGTTGATCTGATAGATTTGAGCCAGCCCAGTCTGGCTACGCGCGTACTATCTTCAGAATATTTGGCAGAATTTTTCGATGCAATAGAAGCTGGTGAGCTAGCCGCCCGGGTGGCTGCCCTGCTTGCCGCTTCAACGCTCATGCGTACCCGACGTGATAAAGCCTATGATTTACGTCCACTGATCGAAACCCTGGAAATTGTCCCTTCCACCGATGGTCCAGCCTTGAAGATGGTTCTTGCCGCTCGTGCCGGCGCTACGGGCCGCCCTGAGGAAGTACTGGCTGCTCTGGGTTACGATCCCTTTGACGCGCGCTATACCCGCACCATGATCATTCTATCGGATTGATTTTCCAGCCATGCCCGCCTCGGAAGCTCCCGCAAAAAACAATTACCACTTTTATCTGTGCAGCAATCCGACCTGTACTTTGCGGTTTCCTGCCCCGCTCCAAACTGGCTCCGACGTTTTACCCTGCCCGCACTGCAAATCACCGGCTCGCCCGATACCAACCCGGGACGAGGTTGCCGACCATAATCCGCGGCAGGACCGCTCCCAGGATGCTCCCCACCTGGAGGTGTTGCTGGACAATATCCGCTCGACTTTCAATGTCGGTGCCATGCTGCGCACAGCTGACGGTGCCGGTATCAGTCACGTCCACCTGACTGGCATCACACCGCAGCCGACCAACCCACGGATCGCAAAAGTATCTCTCGGCGCTGAATTCGCCGTTCCATGGACCTATCATCTCAACGGGTTGACAGCCGTCCAGGAGTGCAAAAACCGCGGTCTGCAGATCCTCGGGTTGGAAATCCTGCCGGGGGCGAAATCCATTTTCGATCCGACACTGGATCTCATTTCCCGTCCCACTTTGCTTGTCGTCGGGAATGAGGTGAGCGGCATCGATCCTGACATTCAGGACCTGTGTGATGCTGCCGTTTGGATCCCCATGCAGGGTTACAAACGCTCCTTAAACGTGGCTATTGCTTTTGGTATTGCGGTTTACATCCTCCGTTATCGTCTTCCAGTAATCCCACAGAAAATCGCTTGACCCGCGCGGTACAGGCGCGCTACAATGATCCGGTTATTCCTTATCCGTTCGGAGCCCAAAAATGCCAATTTATGAATATGTTTGCCAGGATTGCGGCGCCCGCTTTGAAGCGTTGCGCGCCATGAAAGATGCGGATCAACCCATCACCTGTAAAAAATGCTATGGTTCTCAGACGAAACGGGCATTATCGCTCTTCAACGCCACCTCCGGTGGCCAAACCGTGACCCACTCCAGTGGCGGGTGCGGTAATTGCGCCGGTGGCACCTGCACCTCATGCGGTCATCATTAGGCTCCTACCCCATATGAATATCAACTACGCCCATCAACACATCCTCATTACCGGCGGTTCGTCCGGCATCGGTCTGGCTTGCGCCAAGCGCGCAGCCTTTTTAGGCGCCAACGTCACCATCCTGGGGCGGCGCGTGGATGTTCTGGAACAGGCGGCGGCTGAAATTCAGGCTGCCCGCAGCGCGGATACCTTCGTTCAAACCATCTCCGCTGATGTGTCGAAAGAGGATGAGATTCAAGCTGCGCTAAATGGTTTAATCGATGATCGCGGACTACCGGATGTGGTCATCAATTGTGCTGGCATCACCCATCCTGGCGAATTCACCGAACTCTCCACCGAGATTTTCCGATGGAATATGGACGTCAATTATTATGGCACGGTATATGTGCTCAAAGCCCTGGTGCCAGGTATGATTCGCCGCCGCAGCGGACAGATAATCAACGTCTCCTCGGGAGTCGGCCTGTTCAATGTGTACGGCTATACCGCCTACGGCGCTTCGAAATATGCCATCAACGGCCTTACTGAGGCGTTGCGCATGGAATTAAAACCTCACGGCATTCAAGTCTCGTTGGTCATTCCGGCGGATACAAATACACCTCAGCTTGAGTATGAGTTGCAATATAAACCCGAAATCACCAAGCAAATAACCCAGGTAGCGGGATTAATGCAACCTGAACAGGTGGCGCGGGACGTTTTTGCCCAGGCTGCCCGCGGTAAATATCTCATTTTGCCCGGCAACGACACGAAATTTCTGTATGCGCTGTTGCGGATTCTAGGCCGGGGTGCTTTTTACGCGTACTTCGACTCCCTGGTCAGCAAAGCGCTCAAAAGCGCGCCGGTCAGCAAACCAGATCTCGGTGGTCAGAACCAGACTGGCCCAGATTAAATCAGACGTCACCAGATGCACCATCTGCAGCCAGACCGGTGCCAGCAATAAAATATTGAGAGTCCCGAGAACCAGCTGGACGGCAAAAAAACCCATCAGCACGAGACTTATTCGCACCTGGTCAAAAGAAATTGCCCGGCGACGCAGCCAGACAACGCTCGTCAGCAGATATACCCCCATCGAAACTGCAATCACAGGATGCAGGACGCGCAGCCGAATGAGGAAATGCGCCGTCGGTGACAGGTCTTGCTGAATTCCCTCTGCCAGCGACGTCGCCGGAAAAAGTGTATCCCCCAGCGCTGTGACTGCTCCACTGGCTCCCAACACCAGCAACCCAACCAGACCGATCAGTAAAACTGTCCCGGTCGTGCCCGGCCAAATCAAATGATCTGGCGCGCCGCGGGTCGCCCACCAGGCTGTCAGAACCAATGCGCCCAACAACAAGAAGGTGTTGACCAAATGCACCATCATTGTGAACGCCCGCGTAACAGAGGAATTCTCCGCCACCAGCGCGAACAACACCAATCCAGCACCGACCATAGCCTCGGTCAATGTAAACAATAAAGCCAAACTGGCCGCTTTGCGGATCAAATTGCCTTTGGAAAAAGCCCGGAAAGCCCAGATTACCAGAATTACCATCAGAACCAGGGTTAACCCGCTCGAAAGTCGATGTGAGAACTCAACCAGTGTCTCAATTTTCACATTTCGAGGAATCACCACGCCGTTGCACAGCGGCCAATGGGCACCGCAACCAGCGCCAGACCCGGTCGCACGGACGTAGGCACCCCAGGCGATCACCAGCAGGTTATAAACGAACACGCACCAGGCAAATATGGCAAATTTTCGTTGTGATCGCAATGAGGGATCCTTTTGATTCTGAATCAGGCTTTCGGAAATAATCAAATCCTGCCACGGTATTATTTTACCCAATTTTATCGGTAATTACCGTCCAGAGCGCCTGTCATGGTTGCATAAATAGATTTTTTGTGTCTTCGCGTGACCTGCTCGTTCTTTGGGCCATCTATTTAGGTGGAACCACCTTATGAGCCGCGTCCTCCGCGGTGACGGCTATTCTAGCTTCCCTATGATATACTACTGACGATTGTTCCCCAATACCCCACTCTGGTTCAGGAGAGACTATGAAAAAGGATTTTCTCGCCATAACCGACTACTCGCCCTCCGAGTTACAGCGCCTGCTCGACCTGGCTGTAACCTTAAAGCAGGAGCGGATGAGCGGCGGTAATGCGCCCATTCTGAAAGGCAAAGTACTCGGCATGGTTTTCCAAAAACCCAGCCTGCGTACCCGCGTCAGCTTTGACATGGGAATGCGCCACCTGGGCGGTGACGCGCTCTATCTGTCTCCCAATGAAGTTGGTTTGGGTCAGCGCGAGTCGATCGCCGATGTTGCCCGGGTACTTTCAGGCTATGTGGACGCCATCATGGCGCGGGTCTTTGAGCATGATCATGTTCTCCAATTGGCCAAATGGGCCTCAGTGCCGATCATCAATGGCCTGAGCGATTACAACCACCCCTGCCAGGCTATGGCGGATGCCCTCACCATCATCGAGGAATTCGGCAACCTCAAGGGTTTGAATGTCACCTACATCGGCGACGGAAATAATGTAGCGGTCTCATTGATGCATATTTGCGCCAAGCTGGGCGCCAACTTTACCATCGCCAACCCGGCAGACTACGACATTCTCCCTGCCGCCGTGGATCTGGCGAAGACCATTGCCTCCGGGAGCGGTTCCAGGTTGACCTTCCTGCGCGATCCGCATCAGGCTGTCAAAGATGCGCATGTCATCTACACTGACACCTGGACCAGCATGGGTCAGGAAGCTGAATCCAAGAAGCGCGAATTGGTATTCCCACCCTATCAGGTCAATGAACAATTAGTGTCTGAAGCCCGCCAGGACGTTATCGTCCTGCACTGCCTGCCTGCCCACCGCGGCCAGGAAATCACCGATGCCGTGGCGGACGGTCCGCACTCCCGTCTATTCCCGCAGGCACACAATCGCCTGCACGCCCAAAAAGCTATCCTTGTCGAATTAATGCAATAAAACCCTACTGGAGAAACCTGTATGTTGAGTCATGAATTGATCGAAATGGAAGAAAAATACGGTGCCCATAACTATCATCCGTTGGATGTGGTCATCGAACGCGGTGAAGGCGTTTGGGTCTATGATGTCGAAGGCAACAAATACCTTGACTGTCTTTCCGCTTATTCCGCCCTGAACCAGGGACATGTGCATCCGCGTATCCTGAATGCGCTGAAAAAGCAGGCTGAAAAGGTCACCCTCACCTCGCGGGCTTTCCGCAATGATCAGCTGCCGCTGTTCTACAAAGAACTATCCGAGTTGACCGGTTACGAAATGTCGCTGCCGATGAATTCCGGCGCTGAGGCGGTGGAAACAGCCCTTAAAGTAGCCCGCAAATGGGGTTATGACGTCAAGAAAATCCCGCATTATCAGGCTGAGATCATCGTCGCGGATGGCAACTTCCATGGTCGAACCATTTCGATTGTTTCTTTTTCCAGTGAACCGCTTTATAAGGACGCTTTTGGTCCCTTCACCCCTGGCTTCATTTCCGTCGCCTACGGCGATGCAATGGCTTTGGAAAAAGCCATCACACCCAACACTGCTGCGGTCATGCTGGAACCGATCCAGGGCGAAGGTGGTGTGCTCATTCCGCCGGCTGGTTACTTGAAAAAGGTCAGCCAGTTGTGCAAGCAGAACAATGTGCTGTTCATCGCCGATGAAATCCAAACCGGCCTGGGCCGCACCGGTAAGCTGTTCGCCAGTGACCATGAAGGCGTCCGACCGGATCTGGTGATCATTGGCAAGGCGCTGGCAGGCGGTTTTTACCCAGTTTCCGCGGTTTTAGCTGATGAGGATATCCTGGGTCTATACGTCGCTGGTGAGCACGGTTCAACCTTCGGCGGCAACCCGTTAGCTTGCGCAGTAGCCCGCGAATCGCTGCGGGTGATTGTCGAAGAAAACCTGGTGCAGCGTTCGGCCGAATTGGGCGAATATTTCATGGAGCGTCTGGTCGAAATCCCGTCTAAACACGTCAAGGAAGTCCGCGGCAAGGGCCTTCTCATTGGCGTTGAGCTCAAACCTGAGGCACGCGGCGCCCGCCGCTTCTGCGAAGCTTTGCAAACCAAAGGCATCCTTGCCAAAGAGACCCACTCCCATATTATTCGCTTCGCACCCCCGCTGGTCATCGATAAAGAAACCATCGACTGGGCTATCCCACGCATCTACGACGTTTTGATGGCAGATTAGCCTTCGCGTTAGATCGATCAAATTGATCTCAGGCCGGGTTTCTGTTCTCAATCAGGGTAATCCTGACAGGCAAAATCCCGGCCTGACGTTGTAAAATTACACAACACAATAATTCCATTCAGTTTCGGAAAATGTCGCAGGTGAACCGTCATGACATGCATTCCCGTAAATCGTAAAGCCAAAATCGTCACCACCATTGGACCAGCCACACAGGATGAAGCGGTGCTCCGCAAGCTCATTGAAGCCGGTGCTGATGTGGCTCGCTTGAATTTCTCGCACGGTACGCATGAAGAGCATGCTGACAAAATCGTGCTCATTCGGCGCCTTTCCGCTGAACTCAATAAGCCGGTTTCCATTTTGCAAGATTTGCAAGGTCCTAAGCTGCGGGTCGGCAATTTACCCGAAGGCGGCATTACTTTGGAGGTAGGTCAAAATGTGGCCCTGACCAACGTCAATTCGGTCGAGGCACTAAAATCCACTGCCACTGATATCACTCTCATCCCCATGGATGTGCCCAATTTGGCACGGGGAGTGAAACCCGGCAGCCGGATATTGTTGGACGATGGCAACCTGGAGATGGAGGTGACGGGCGTCGACGGCGAAGCTGTGCATGCCCGCGTGGTTTTGGGCGGTGTATTATCATCCCATAAAGGCGTCAATTTGCCGGGTGCGGAACTTGGCATTACCAGTTTCACCGAAAAGGACCGTGTCGATCTTGAATTTGGCCTGCAGCAGGGAGTGGATCTGGTTGCCATCAGCTTTGTCCGCACTGCTGAAGATGTCGAAACCGTGCGTCAGGCCATGCGGGACCTGGCACCTGATCAAACCCCTATACCCATCATCGCTAAACTGGAACGGCCGGAGGCCCTGGATAACCTACACGAGATTATTCATGCCTCAGACGGGGTTATGGTGGCCCGCGGCGACCTGGGAGTCGAGACGTCACCGGCTGAAGTACCCATCTTTCAGAAAAAGATCATCGATATGGCCAATCGACACGCAAAAGTGGTCATCACTGCCACACAGATGCTGGATTCGATGATCAATAACCCCCGACCCACCCGCGCCGAAGCCTCGGACGTAGCCAACGCCATTTTTGACGGTACCGACGCGGTCATGCTATCCGGTGAAACCGCCAGCGGTGCTTACCCGGTGGAAAGTGTAAAAATGATGGTGTCGATTGTATGCCAGGCTGAGTCCAATGCCGAGGAGTATGGTCACGTTTTCTCGCAGCCAGATGACGCCTTCCAGGATGACGCCTATTCCATCACCCAGGCTGCCCGTGAGCTAGCGCATGATCGCAACGTCGCCGGCATCACCGTTTTCACGGAATCGGGGCGCACGGCTATCTTAATGTCGAAAAGTCGTCCCGGCGTACCCATATACGCCTTTACGCCCAACGTCGCGACCTATCAGCGCTTGAACATCCTTTGGGGGGTCACGCCATTCCTGGTTCCTTTTGCCTCCACCGTTGAGTCTATGATCGCCAGCGTCGAGGCGGCGTTATTGTCCTCGACCTCGGTCGAAATTGGAAAACAGGTCATTGTGATTTCCGGCTTCCCGGTCGGCACTGCCCGCCTGCCCAACTTTGCCCTGCTCTACACGGTTGGTGAATGGGCCTAGAGCTACCCGAATTGCTGTTTGACCAATATGGCTGCTGGCTTTACCCGAAGACGATTTCGCAGTAACATTACCAACATATGTCAACAAACGCTGGCTATACGCATATCATATCGGCAACAGACCTGCAAGCACGGCTCGAAAACCAGGATTGGGTGATCGTCGACTGCCGCTTCGACCTGGCACAACCCGGCTGGGGCTTTCAGGACTATCTCTACGGACACATCCCAGGCGCGGTTTACGCCCACCTGGATTACGATCTTTCTGGTCCGCGCACCGCCATCAACGGGCGCCATCCGCTGCCAGACACTGAAGCCTTTCGCGCATCGATGGGACGCTTCGGCATCGACCGCTCCACACAGGTGGTGGTGTACGATACTACCGGCGGCAGCTATGCTGCCCGCCTGTGGTGGTTGCTCAAATATTACGGTCATGAACGTGTGGCGTTGCTGGATGGCGGCCTGACGCGCTGGAAATCTTTAAACATTGCCCATTGAATATGGCAGCCATACCAACAAGGCTGTCGTTTTCTCTGGCTCACCGGACCCGCGCATGGTGGTCACCACGGGAGAAGTTCAGGCTATCTCGGCCCAAAATAGCGCACTGCTAATCGATGCGCGAGCCCAGGAACGCTTCCGGGGTGAACTCGAGCTTATTGACCCGATTGCCGGTCACATCCCAAATGCGGTTAACCGCTTCCATGGGTTAAATCTCGACCGCAACGGTCTGTTTCTGCCGGAAGCCACCCTGCGTGAAGAATTTGAACATCTCCTGGCCGGTTCTCCCGCGGAAAAAGCAGTGGTCTATTGCGGTTCTGGTGTCACATCAGCCCATCACCTGGTCGCCATGGCGGTTGCCGGTCTGCCCATGGCGCGCCTATATGCTGGTTCGTGGTCGGAATGGATCCGCGACCCTGACCGTCCGATTGCAAAGGGATCGAAATAATTCGCCAAACCGTAGGGGAGGGCTTCCGCGGTTTCTGCGTCCCCCTGCGGGACATGCCCTCCCGTAATAGGAGTCCCTTTGAGGACGGGATGGAACGGGTTAGGATTGAACGGGACGGGATGGAACCCGTCCCCTACAACTTAATCTTAATTGGTAGATTTGAAAATAACCTATGGATATAAAAAAGGCTGGGATGACAAATCAAACCAGCCTTTTTGCAGTCAACGATCAGTTCTAAAGCGCAAAGTGCGCGGACAATTTGTCCAGCGATTCTTTCGACGGTCGCAATTCTTTTTGTGTGAGCCGATTGAGGGGTTTGTCCACCAGGTTGTAACCATCGAACAGCGTTGGCACCTCGGGTTCGATATAGAAAATTCCGGTAAGCAGCCAGCGGTTCTGTTCCGCTTCCTCGATAGCCCGGTAGGCTTCGTAAATGTTACATGGATCGTATTCTTTTTCCAGCTTCTTCAGCACCACGGTCGCACCATCGTGCAGCGTCACTTCCTGGGTAGTGCCTTCATCATAGTCCTCGATAAATATTTCATCGCGCGGTGCCACGTACGAGATGTCGTGCAGCGGCAATTCATTGGCTTTACCCCAGGTATAGGAGTGGAATGAATCTTCTTTGTTATGGAAGGTCACGCACGGGCTGATGATATCAATCACCGCGATGCCGTTGTGGCTGAAAGCTGCCTTGAGAATTTCCTTCACCTGTTTCGGGTCGCCGGCAAAGCTACGCGCCACAAAAGTGGCATTCGAAGCCAGCGCCTCCATACAAATATCGACCGGACCAAACGCATTGCGCCCGCGGTGTTTGAGCTCCAGGCCCTTCTCAGCTGTCGCGGAGAATTGGCCTTTGGTCAAGCCGTAGACGCCGTTGTTTTCCACAATATAAACGATAGGGACATTGCGGCGTACCATGTGCTTGAAACCGCCCATGCCAATGCTGGCAGTGTCACCGTCTCCGCTGACGCCCACTGCTTTGAGGGTAACATCGCCGAACATACCTCCGGTCGCCAGTGAACTCATGCGGCCGTGCAAGCCGTTAAAACCGAAGGAGCGATTAAGGAAGTATGTGGGGCTTTTGCTCGAGCAGCCAATGCCGCTGAACTTGACCACGTTTTCCGGCACAATGTTCAATTCGTACAGTGCAGCAATAATCTGGTTGGAAATCGAATTATGTCCACACCCCTGGCACAATGTGCTGGCTGAACCTTTGTATTCATTGCGGGTGAGACCCGCTAAATTGACCTGTGTTTGGGTAGCCATGTTATTTCTTCTCCTGCTTCAGGATGGATTTCACAACCCATTCCGCTGAAAGCGGCATGCCGTCTGTGTGTGCTACGGAAACCATTCGCGATCCGCAATCCGAATAATCCATTGCCAGCAGCTGGCGCATTTGCCCATCGCGGTTCATTTCCACCACGTAGGTTCGATCGTAGGCATGCAGGAAATCGCACACCTCGTCATTGAACGGGATCGAGCGCACCCGCAAGTAATCGGTTGGGATTCCCTTGGCTGCCAGTAGATCGCGGGCTTCATCGATCGCCGGACCGGTGGATCCATAAGCGATGATGCCAAATTTGGCCCCGTCCATGCGCTGGATCTCCGGCCGCGGATACAATTTCTTGTTTCCGTTGATCTTTTTCTTCAAACGCTCCATGCCGCGTTCCCATACCTGCGGGTCCTCGGAATAGCGTGTCATTTCGTCATGACCGGTGCCGCGGGCAAAGTAAGCTGCATGCGTATTGCGGTTACCCGGAATGGTCCGGTAAGGAATGCCGTCGCCATCGATATCTTGATAGCGTCCCCAGGTTTTGCCTGCATCGACTAACTTTTGAATGTCCTCTTCCCACAATACCTTGCCGCGGTCCATCGGTTTGTCCGGATACTTGAAGGGCTTGACCATATGGGTATTCATACCGAGGTCGAGGTCTGTCAAGATCATGACCGGGGTTTGCAACCGTTCAGCGATATCGAACGACCTCCAGCCAAACTCAAAGCATTCGCTGGCGCAGCCTGGTAACAAGATGACAAACTGGGTATCGCCATGGCTAAGGAAAGCGGCCTGTGTCAGGTCACCCTGCGCGGTGCGGGTCGGTAGGCCCGTGGAAGGTCCCACACGCTGCACATTCCACACCACCACCGGTACCTCGGAATAATACGCCAATCCCATATATTCGCCCATCAGCGAGATTCCCGGGCCAGACGTGGAGGTCATGGAACGCAACCCTGCCCATCCAGCGCCGATTGCCATCCCGATGGCAGCCAGTTCGTCTTCTGCCTGAACTACGGCATAGGTCGCTTTGCCTGTTTCCGGATCATTCCGCAGCTCAGGCAGGTATTCAATGGCTGATTCTGCCAGGCTGGATGCCGGAGTAATTGGGTACCAGGCGGTAAATTGCAGACCGCCATAGATCGAACCCAGGGCCGATGCGGTGTTGCCATCAACCATAATGTAATCTTTTAATGCCGGCATTGTTTCAGCGTAATACGGGTCGCTTTTGACCAGGTTTTCTTTGGCCCATTTGGCCGCATTTTCAATAATCGCCCAGTTTGAATCAACCGCTTTTTTCTTGCCCTTAAAGTGGTAATCCAGAGTTTTGTAAATAACGTCCATGTCCATGCCGATCATCTGTGCCACAATGCCGACATATACCATGTTAGCTACATAATCCCGCAAATTTGGCTGGACTTCGGCTTCTCTGATCAGCTTGCGCACCGGCATCGGGTAGGTGATGATGTCTTCGCGAATTCCGTCAACTTTGATGTCGTCCGCATAAAACAGAACTGCCCCGGGTTTCATGAAATCCACCTCGGCACTGATGGTGGCCGGATTCATCGCGACCACGATCTCATCCTTCTCAACCCGGGCCAAATATCCCTGTTTGCTCAGTCGGATCGAGTACCAGGTCGGCAGCCCCTGAATGTTCGACGGGAAAATATTCTTGCCGTTGACTGGAATACCCATGCGGAATAGGCTGCGTAGCAAAATGGTGTTGGCGGTGGCGCTGCCCGAGCCGTTGATGGTACTGAAAGTCATGCAAAAATCATTGACGATTTTTTTGCCCGCTTTTTTACGGATTTCCTTGGTTGCAGGCTGTGCTTGAGACATAAATTCTCCTTGACTGGTGATGCGGTGATGAAGGCTATTATTCGAATGCCTGTGTCACAGGCTTTTTCTCGCGCTGATAGATCAAATCCATATGCTCCATCAACGCGTCATACCCGGCGGAAATGTTTCGGTCGCAAATTGCCTCGACCATTCGGGCGTGGTAATCCCATACCCTTTCCTGGTAATCCAGGTCGGAATAGACGTTCAGGCCATAAGCTTCATAAACTTCCCAATAGGCTTCCAATAGCCCAATAACGAACGGATTGTTGATCCTTTTATAGATGGTTAAATGCAGTGTCCGATGCTCGGAATAGGGCAGTTGAACTGGTTGTCCGTGCAATTTTTCAAACGCCCGGGCAATCAAGGCCCGCAGTTCAGCGTGGTCTTCCTCATTAAGCGCTTGTACTGCTTGTGCCCAGTAGGCTGCCTCGATATGATTGCGTAAATCCGAATAGGATTTGAAGGCTTCAGGCAGCACTACCAGCCCATAATTTAGGCTTTGCACTACCGCCGGTTTGAAAGTGTAGGGCAACTTACGGATGCCGGTCCGTGGGCGGGCTTCAACCAACCCCATAGCTTTGGCAACCTCGAGTTGCTCGCGCAGGCTGGCTACACTGATGCCCAATTCACTGCTTAATTCAGCCAATGGTGGAATGCGATCGCCCTGGCCATTCGAATCATTGCAGGCCAGGTAGCACATAAATTCAGAAAGTCGGTCGGTTGGTACTTGCTCGCGTAACATATGCTCTATTTTAGCCCAAGACAGATTCTAATCATTTGATTAATCTGATTATTCGGACAATAGGAGTATAGCACGCGCAAATACCGGCGTCAAGTCTAACCTTTATCCCGGGAATCCGGGAGGAAATGCGCAAAAACTGTCACTTCTGAACTGAATTAGGCACATATTTTTAGCTCTATTAGGAGTCGATTTTCAGTTTTCAGTTCAGCGGCTGTAAACGTCCTGGTTTGCATTTTTGTTCAGTCTAGGATATTTTCAAACCAAGATTTTTTCTCTATACTATTGAATAATCCCGAAACACTTCATAAAACAATAGTTTTTACACCATTATTGTCGCCGTCATAATCATTATTATTAAGGAGCCTATGTTCAAAAAATTAGCCCCCCAAACGGCAACAACTGGGCCGTCCCCCAGTCCGCTCGATCAAAGGCTGCGGCTGCAAAACCGGTTGCGCAGCGGCGCTAGTTGGTTCTATTGGATCGCCGCATTATCGCTAATCAATGGCATTCTGATCGAGCTGGGTTCTTCGATCAATTTCATTTTTGGGCTCGGCATAACGCAACTCGTCGATGCCCTGGTATTTATGTTTGGACAGGACCTCAATTCCGATTCCTTTCTTGTCTTACGGATTCTGGGTTGGGTAATTATTCTGCTCATTATTGTGATCTTCGTTTTATTCGGCGTGTTTGCCTATAAACGCCAACGCTGGGCCTTCATCGCAGGTATAGTGGTCTATGCCCTGGATGCACTGCTCATCCTGTTCATTTGGGAACAGCCGGATCTGTTTTCATTTGTATTTCACCTGATTGCGATATGGAGCCTGGTTCGGGGGTTCCGCGCGATTAGTCAACTCGAAAGTCTGGAAAATACCATGCGGCAGTCTGGTTTGCTCCCACCCGAACCCCAACCCTCGGTCATCCAGCCTGCTTAGCAAATATTCGCACCAGGCTATCTCCAGAAAGCCGCGTTCAACCCAAGGAATCCATCACACTCAACGCGGACTGGGTGAGGATCGCCGCTGCCAATGGGAGGGCGGTTTCATCGATATCGAATTTTGGATGGTGGTGACCAAAGCGTTGACTCGCGTCTGCGATTCCGCTGCCCACGAATAAAAAGCACCCTGGTACCTGCTGGAGAAACAGCGCCATGTCCTCAGATGCGGAAGAGCGGGCTTCGGTGCTGATTTGCAGCTCCGGCGCGACAAGTTGGATAGCCGATTGGACTAATTGTGTGATTTCCGGCGCATTCACCACTGGCGGCGTGTATTCCACAAACTCGATCTCGCCACGGCAGCCCATTCCCCGGCTGACGTCTTCAATGATGCTCTGCATACGTTGATGTACCAGTTCACGGACCTCACGATTATAGGTTCGGACCGTGCCAGCCAGTTCGACCTTGTCCGGGATGATGTTGAAAGATGTTCCACCCTGGAATTGCGTCACACTGACCACGACCAACTCAAATGGCGAAACATTGCGCGCTGTCACACTTTGCAACGCTGTGACCACCTGTGCCGCTGCCAATACTGGGTCGGCGGTCAATTGCGGCATAGCTCCGTGCCCGCCCCGGCCAGTGATCTTGGCTCTGAACATATCTGCTCCAGCCATAAATGGCCCAGCGGTCGCTGTTACCCAACCCACCGGTTGCTCGTTCCACAAATGCAGTCCCAGCGCAGCCTGGGGCACCGGGTTTTCCAGTACCCCATCGTGAATCATTGCCGCCGCACCGCCCAACCCTTCCTCAGCGGGTTGAAAAACGAGCTTGATCGTGCCATTTAGCGCCGGCTGCATCTCCTTCAATAGATTTGCTACCGTCAACCCAATGGCAACATGACCATCATGCCCGCATGCATGCATCACGCCGGCGTTGAGCGAGGCATACCCAGCCCCGGTTTGTTCTTGAATGGGCAGCGCATCCATGTCAAAGCGCAACAGGATACATGGACCCGGTTTACCGCCCTGCAATAGCCCGACCACGCCGGTTTTTCCGACGCCTTGCTTCACAGCGTACCCCAGTCGTCCTAATTCTGCAGCTACCAGTCCGGCAGTGCGTTCTTCCTGAAAACCTAACTCGGGATGGGCATGCAGGTCGCGGCGCCACGCAATGGTCCTGGCTTTGAGTTCAAGCGCACGGGCGAGGATGGGGTGCATAAAAGACCTCCAAAGAGGAAAATTTAGAAGATAATTCGGCGGAAATGTTCCAGGAATTGCGGGTTTTCATCTGTGCTGTCAGGCGTGCGGCGGCTTAACAGATTTTTCCGCAGCGCCTCAACGTCCGCAATTTGACTGCGGTGATGTTGCAACGCCTCGAATTTTTTCTCCCACTGGGCGGTCACATCCAGACTGATATCGGCGCTGATTGGCAGCGACAACCACAACTCTTTGACATTGTGCGCTTCCAATCCCTCATCCAGTAAAGAACTGAAAAACAAGGGGTTGCCAGCCGCCGGAAATACCGCATCCGCCACTATTTGTCCGGCTGCCCGGTGGTCCGGATGGTTAATTTTATTCGCTCGGTAAAAATAATTGGTTGGGTCGCAGGAAACGACAATGTCCGGTTTGATGATGCGAATCACTCGCACAATTTCTCGACGGGTTTCCAAATCCGGTGTCAAATAGCCGTCTTCATACTCCAGAAACTGGATTTTATGCACCCCTAGCACTGCTGCAGCTTCGGTTTGTTCAACTACACGCAGTTTTGCTAACTCAATAGGGTCGACGATCCGCCCGTTGACGCCCTTGTCACCCCGGGTGAATAGGCAATACTCCACCTGATGACCCATTTCTGTCCAACGCGCGATGCTGCCACCCAGAAAAAACTCGGGGTCATCGGGATGGGCCAGGATCACCAGTATCTTCTGGGGACCGTCCCAACCCTCAGTGCCGCCTTCCGCCACGCTTCCGCCTCCCCTGCCTTCCCTCATGCCGCTGTTGACCAGCTGGCGTAGTCTCGTCCGGCGCTGTGGTCGGTTCGCCTGGTCGTTGTGGTGGTCGAGCCTGAGTCATGGGCGGCGTTAGTCGCTCGGACTTCTCAACCGGCAGCACTTCGTCATCCAATGCTTCCGCAGTAGCTGTGCCTTCCGGCGTGCCACTCAACTCAGCTTTGGTGAACTCGCGGATGCCGACTTCGGGGATTTCCACTCGAACTGTACCTTGCAGGGGAGAAACATCCAGGACTTTGCCCTCGCCCGCCGGGGTGGTGATGTGTTTACCACGTTTGGGTAGACCTTTTCGTAGCTCAGTGTATGTATCGTATTCGTAAATCAGGCAGCAGCGCAGCCGGCCGCACATTCCGGTTATTTCAGTCGGGCTGAGCGAGATTCCCTGTTCTTTCGCCATGCGAATGGAAATCGAGCTGAAATCGGTCAAAAATGCCGAGCAGCAGCGTTTTTCCAACCCGCAGGCACCCATGCCGCCGATGATTTTAGCCACATCCCGTGGGCCGATTTGACGCATTTCAACTTGCGTTGGCGTGTACAACTTTTGCATATCCGACCGCAGCGATTTGAGGTCAACTTTCTCTTCGCTTTCGGTTGAATACATGATCGCCAGGCGCGATCCGTCGAAACTGTACTCGGCGCTGACAATTTTGATGGTTCGTAAATTGATTTCTTCAGCGCGTTTACGTGCAGCTTCCACCACATCCAGCTCCCGCACCTGCCAAACCTTACGTAGCAGTAAATCCCGCGGAGTGGCTAACCGGCTGACAGATTTCAAATCTCCTTCGGGTTTGTTGACCGTGAGGTCAACGACCTGGGCAACTTCACCCAGCTGCCAGCCGCGAGCAGTTTCAACCACGACTGAATCGCCGGTTTTGACCTCGCCCACGTTGCTGGCGTCGAAATGATAAATTTTGCCGACTTTCGAGAACCGCACCCCAACCACATTTTGGATCGCTGACATACTCATGGTGGTTTACCCTACCATCTCGATCTTGACGCTGGTTTGGTTTTTGAAGGCTTCTACGCTTAAGCGGGCAGCCAATTGCTCGGCAATGGATATGAGTGCTTTTCCGGCGGCAGATTCAGGGTGCGTGACAACAATGGGTTTTCCGGCATCTCCCCCGATGCGCACTGCCGGATCCATGGGTATCGCACCCAGGAACGGGACTTCATTCTGCTGTGCCATACGTTCACCGCCGCCCTGGCCAAAAACGTCCACTCGGGTACCGTCAGGCATCTCCAGGTAGCTCATGTTTTCAACCACGCCCAGGATGGGCACATTTAATTCGCGGAACATCTGCATGCCGCGATTGGCATCTTCCAGCGAAACTGCCTGCGGCAGCGTGACGATCACACCGCCCGAGAGCGGCAGCGATTGAGCCAGACTGAGCTGTGCATCGCCAGTACCCGGTGGTAGATCAATAATCAGGTAATCCAGTTCGCCCCATTCCACATCCGCCAAAAACTGCCGAATGGCGGAGTGCAGCATCGGTCCGCGCCAGATCAACGCCCGGCCTGGGGGTACTAAAAACCCGATAGACATCATCTTGACGCCGTAGGTCTCCGCTGGAACAATTTTTTCCGAGCGCATGGGCGGCAGATGATCGACTCCCATCATGGTGGGTACATTTGGACCGTAAATGTCAGCATCCAGCAGCCCGACTTTTGCGCCGCTTTTTGCCAGCGACACCGCCAGGTTGACTGCCACCGTCGATTTACCCACTCCGCCTTTACCAGAAGCCACTGCCACCGCGTTTTTCACTGGCAGCGTCATTAGGCCTCTTGCACGACCATCGGTAGGCACGTTGGCATCCAGTTTGATGACAACCGTCTTCACGCCCGCAATGCCAAGCACAGCTCGGCGCGCATCCGCCTCAATCTTGCCCTTCAACGGGCAGGCTGGGGTGGTCAGCATGATGTCAAATTTAACCGCGTGATCTTGAATATCCAGGTTGTGGATCATATTCAAGCTCACCAGGTCCTGGTGGAGTTCGGGTTCTTGCACCGTAGCGAGCGCTGCCATCACGGCGTCTCGAGAGATGGAGGTTTCAACCATAAACGAAAATTCCCTTTCGCGTCAATGCCTGCGTAACAATAATTAAGACTTTGCCAGGTGTTGCTGGATTTCCTTATGCGCCTGTTCGTACTGGACCTCAAGGTCGGAGTCCGTACCCCGGTAGCGTTTCACCGTTTGTTTGGCGCAAGCCGTACAACCGCGCATCCCGCGGAAAGAATCCACGCTGCAACCCTGGCAACCGCCCAGCCGCACCATCAACAGCGTGAAAGCCGCTTGCTCAACGGTGCCAGCATCCTGAGCAGTGATTCGATCAACGATTGCTTTCCACTTTTCGCCGCGCTGACCTGCCAGATGTGGAGCCACTCGCAGCGGAAACATCAATTCCGTATCGCTATTATACATGATCCCTCGACCATTAAACAGAACTCTATCCGGCACCCTCCGTGGTGACAGCCGGTTTCTTGGCGGCAGCCTTCAGCGCTTCCTTCTCCTGCCGGGCGATTTCTTCCGCGGCGTAATTCGTTGGGCGAATGCCCGCGTAATATGAAACCGGTTTTGACAGCCGCTCAATGTCGTAAATGTTACCATCCCGTCCATAAGAGGCGATTTCGTAATCGTGATCCATTTTGATCGCGTCGAATGGACAGTATTCCGCGCACAAACCGCAATTCATGCAGATATCCACGTCGATATAGAACTCTTTTGGTTGTGGGATCGGCTTGCCGGTGACCGGATCATTCGTTCTTACAATCCAGATACACTGCGGTGGGCAAACTTTGGCGCAAATGCCGCACGACGTGCAGCGAAGGTCCTTTGCGCCATTCTCGCCTTCATCGTACACTAAAAACGGCAAAAAGCGGAATTCTTCCGGCACCGGCAGCTTCTCTTCCGGATATTGGATGGTGAAAATGCCATCCACGTCCGCCTTGCGGCGTGATTCAATACCTTCCGGCGTGTTGTAACGCTCTTTGCCTTTACGGAAATCTTCCACATAAGTCATTACAAAGCGTTTGAAGACGCCGAACAACATGGCGAGGAAACCTTTTCCAGTCATATCTGCCTCCTACCGGTCAACTTCGCCCAACACAATGTCAACGGCGCCTAAATTGAGCACAACGTCCGCGATCTTGCCGCCGCGGCACATATCTTCCAGGCTCGTCAGGTTGATGAAGCTTGGCGACCGGACGTGATACCGCCATGGATTGGGCTTTCCGGTTGAAACAATATAGAAGCCAAGCTCGCCTTTTGGAGCTTCCACCCGCCCGTAGGATTCGCCAGCCGGCACGCGCACCTGATAAGCCGGTTTGCCGGTCATGATCGGTCCTTCCGGAATGTCGCGTACCACCTGTTGCAAAATACGGTTGGCCTGGCGGGCTTCGTCCAGCCGAGTCAGGTAGCGGTCAAACACGTCGCCGTGATAATGCACCACTACATCGAAATCCAGCCGGTCGTAGATGCTGTACGGGTCCGCCCGACGAATATCATACGGCACGCCGGAAGCGCGCAGGTTCGGTCCCGAGGCTCCGTTGCTGATAGCTTGCTCGGCAGTCAATACGCCGCAGCCAATGCAGCGGTTGCGGACAATTTCATTGGTCGATAACATCTTATCGATGTCATCCAGCCGGCGCGGCATTCGTTCAAATACCAGTTCCTTCACCTTCTCCAGTACGCCAGCAGGCAGGTCGCGCGCCACCCCGCCAAAGCGGAAGTAATTGCACATCATACGCGAGCCGCTGACCGCTTCGAAGATATCCAGGATCAACTCGCGCTCTTCCAATGCGTAAATCATGGGCGTGAAGTAAGATCCCAGATCGTTCCAAAGGAAGCCGAAAGAGAACACGTGATTCATCCAGCGTGTCAATTCCGCCATCATCACCCGGATATAATCCGCTCGTTCCGGTGGTTGGATACCCATCAGCTTTTCCACTGCCAGGGCGTACCCAAAGTTGTTACTCATCGACGAAACGTAATCCAACCGGTCGGTGAATGGCATATTTTGCAGGTAGGTATTGCGTTCGCCAATTTTTTCGTGATTGCGATGTAAGTACCCAACCACCGGTTTCAGGAACACCACCTGCTCGCCATCCAGTGCCGCCACCATGCGGAAAACACCATGGGTGGATGGGTGCTGCGGTCCAAGGTTCACCACAACCGTATCGGTGTGCAGTTCCTCGTCCCGTCCTATCTTTTTGGCGCTGGCATACAGCGCTTCCTCAGCGGTGGGGATCCACTCGTCCGGATCGAATCCGGTTGGGTATTGCACATTGTCCTGGTACGGGTTTTTATCTTCGATGTGACCGGTGTGTCCTTCAGGCCAACGTGATTTATAGGGTTTGGTTTCTTCCTCGAAGTAGGCTTCTTTCCAATCCTTACGCAGCGGGTGACCGGCAAACCCTTCCCATGTCAAAATTCGGCGCAAGTCCGGGTGACCTTCAAAACGAATCCCAAGCAAATCCCAGGCTTCACGTTCCTGCCAATCTGCGCTCCTGTATAAATCGTACAGTGATGGCACCACTGCCTCGTCACGCGGCACCTGGACTTTGAGCACCAGGGCTGGTCCGCCAATAGAGCGATAAAAATGGTAAACCACCTCCATCTTTCCTTCAGGCAGGTAATCCACACCGGTAACCGAAGATAGGTAGTCAAAGCCCCATTCATCGCGCAAGGACTTAGCCACTTCCAGCAAATGCTCTGCGCCTACAATAAAGCCGCTGTATCCGACGCGGGTGTCTTTGACCACGTGCCCATCAAACTGAAGGGAAATATCCGGAATTTGCGCAACCGTCACTTGTTCTTCGGTCATCTTAACCTTCCTTTGGCTCGGTCACGACTGGAGTGGTTTCAACGGGGGTCTCGACTGGGGGCTCGACGGGGATTTCTAAGTCGTCGCACTTATGGGTTTCCTTGTAAATCAGCTTATATTTACGCGGGTCCATCAAGTCGGGTCCAAGCACCGGTACTGGAACACCCGCTTCGGCGCCCTTGGCGTACCACTCGGACGATTTGATTTGTTCTTTCTGTACTTTTTTCTGCAGCGTGATCAGGCCGTTCAACAATGCCTGCGGTGTCGGCGGGCATCCTGGGATGTACACATCCACCGGGATGAACTTGTCCACGCCGGAAACCACCGAGTATCCTTCTTTGAATGGTCCGCCGCCACTGGCGCAAGCGCCCATCGCCACCACGTACTTGGGTTCCGGCATTTGATTGTAGAGCCGCACAATTTGCGGAATCATCTTTTTGGTGACCGTACCAGAGACAATCAAAAAGTCTGACTGCCGCGGACTTGGGCGCATCACTTCCATGCCAAATCGCGCGATATCGAAGCGGCTGGCTGCCAGCACAATCATCTCAATGGCGCAGCATGCCAGGCCAAACATCATCGGCCACATGGAGTTCATGCGCGACCAGGCGTAGATCTTATCCAGTGAAGTCACACTGACCTGGTTTTGAATTTCCAAAGGTATTTCAATATTCGAAGTCAAAGGGATTTGGTCTGTCATATGAAAACACTCCTGCTGGTTGAGGAATCAAACCACAAGTTTTGCCGCCCCCATGTGCCTATTGTAACGCTTAACCACTCGCTGTCAATCTTGATTAAAGTAAAAATATTTTTGCTTAATTCATCTGGCTTCGTTATAATAAAGACATGGAACCCGCCACCCGCGACCGGATCCTCGAAACCTTGCGTCTGTCTCCCAATGTAACAACCGAAGAGCTGAGCCGCTTGCTCAACCTCACCCGCGCAGACATTCGCTACCATCTCAAAGGACTTTTGCGGGCGGGGCAGATCGTCCAGATGCCCCTCCTCTCGCGATTGGGTGGAAATCCACGCGGCCGGCCGGCGAAAACCTACCAGCTTTCCGCTTCCGCCCGTCCCGAAGTTTTGGCGCAGTTAGCGGATATCCTGTTAACCATCGTCCAAGCCAGAGAAACTCCGGAGGCCCCGCTGCAGGCCCTGGCAGATCAATTGTTCCCTGTACCTGCTGTGAGCGCGGTTGAGACGCATTTATCCCAACGTTTGAATGCCGTTATCCAAATGATTAACCAACGTCCTTATCAGGCCCGCTGGGAGGCACATGCGGTCGGTCCGCTGGTCTTTTTCCACAACTGCCCATTCGCGCCAATTATTCGCCAGCACCCGGAACTCTGTCAGGTGGATCGCTTATCTCTGGAAAATCTGACGGGAATGTCTGCCCGGCAAATCCGCAAAATTGACCTGGATGGCCCAACCAGCAGCTTTTGTGCCTTCCGATTGGCGTCGATCGCCGCAAATACCGAGCAAAAGAAAACCCCCGCATAAGCGGGGGTTTTGGACTGATTGACTAAAGGCTACTTCGTAGCTCCGGCGTTGATCCACTCGATGATTTTTTCCAGCTCGGCGGGCTCAAAAGCTCCGGGGTGTTTGCCGTCCGCCAGTTTGGTGATGACCAGACTTGTGTTTGCATCGCCGGCAACAACAACGAGCACCGGTTTTGCCGCCCTTCATCAGGTCTTCGTAGGTTTAACCGACAATCCGCCCATCGCGCCGTGGCATCCACCGCAGCGTTCCACGAAATATATCGCCAATTCCAGTCGAATAGGTCAACGGACCGGCAGGCAATTCAGCCTGAGGACCAGGTGTCGCAGTCGGTGCTTTGGTCGGCATCGGGGTCGGCGTCTGAGGGACAAAGACCTCGCCTTGTTCAGGCAGCGGCGGAATAGTGGTTATCGCGGTTTCTTCGAAGGTCACGAAAGCCACGATCAAAGCCACCAGAATGATTGTTGCCAGTGCTGCAAATGGGTAGAAGATCTTTTTGCGGTTCGCCAGTACTTTTGCATCGGGTAAGGCAACAGGCTCCCCTTTTTCAATCTCATCCAATTCCAGTGTGTGCTCTTCTTCCATTTCTTCACGCGAAATCGTTCCGCGAATCATGCTCCAGTTCCAGTGTTTGATATGCACATGGTAGAAATGCCAGAGAATGATCGCCAAAACCGCCAACACAGCTTCCAGCCCATGCGCCACTTTGGCAGCCGGGATAAATTGACCGGGTAGGAATTTGGAAGTAAAGATGGGGTTCCATAACATGAGGCCGGTCAAGCCCATCATAAACAGACCCCAGATCAGCGCCCAGTACTCAGCTTTTTCAGCGAAGTTATAACGGCCCATTTTGGGGGCTTCCTTGCGCAGACCCAGATTATGAGCTGTGGCTTGAATTGCATCCACAGCGTCCTTCGGCCCGGGTGCCATGGTCGGCTTTTTCCGCTGCACAAACAAGATATAGCCCATTACGACGAAATGGTAAACCGCCTCGAGCAGGAACATGACCGCAGCAATGCGATGGATAATGCGCACGAAAGGAATCCCGCCCAGCAGCGTCACCAACCCCAGTGACACGGCGTTATTGGGATACTTTTGAATCAGACCCGTAATTGCCAAAGTAGTGAAGGAAGCGATCAGCAGGACATGCTCAATCCGGCGGAATTTGTCGAAACGGAGGATTTTTTCGTTGTTTTCAGTCATTTCATCTGCTCCTTGACCTACTTATCATCCGGACTGAATGCGGATGTGGTGGATTGCCCCGGAGGGACTGGGCTTTTCTTCTTTCCCTTTGTTCTGATCTTGCGGTAAATGTCAGTCAGAATAAACAGCGCCATGACTCCGAGCACAACTGGGATCAGGATGTTATAAACCAGACCAACGTAGTAAACCAAAGGCGAGTGGTCTGGCGAGGGAATGTAGTGACTTAGCCAGGAGTCTGGGAAGTTTATCGTGGCATCCGGATGGCAGCGCTGGCAGGTCCCTAAAAGGTTGCCTTTGACCTGCAGCCCCTTCTGGGGATCATCTGCACGCCGAATGTCGTGCACGCCGTGGCAGTCAAAACACACTGGCATATTGGTTTGCTGATCGGGATCGGTTTTTTCGAATAATGTGACCGTTGTGCCGTGGAAGTCCGCAATGTAGGTTTTCAAAACTTGCGTCGAAATACCATACTTGCTCATAATGCTTTCATCGGTATGGCACTTGGCACAAATATTCGGCGAGGTCAAGCGGAAGCTGGCTACGCTGGAAGGCCCAGAGATCGAGTGAACTCCATGACAATCGGTGCAGGAAGGTACATCCGGATTTTTGTCTATCAAAACGCCGGAGCCGTGCACGCTTTCCGCATATTGCTCAAAGATGGTGCTGTGGCACTTCGCACATATATTGGCAATCCGGGCATGTGTGGCTCCGGTCAGGCTGCCCTTGGCATCCTTGGCAAAAGGTTTGTCAGAATGCGGGTTATGGCAGTTCGCGCAAGTTGGTGTTTCCAAATTGCCCGCCTCAGCCATCTTGGTGTGCGCAGAATCCAGCAGTTCTTCAGCCTGGACAGTGTGGCATTGTTTGCATAAATCTTTATATTGCAGCGTGTATTCGCGCGCATTCGTCGCTGAATTTACCGGGTGCGGATACCCGCTAATGTTGGCGTGGCACGACTGGCAGCTAACCGAGGAATGCATCCCTTCGCCAAACGACTGTGGGTCCACCGTAACGGAAACTACATCCCCGCCGCTGAATTCATGCACCTGGTCAGGCCCGCTGTGACACAGCAAACATTCAGTGTTATCCGGCAGTTGCCCTTCTGGCACCGCCCCACTATCAGCCGAGACCGTCTGCACGGCGATGAAGAAAGCAGCAAACAACAAAACTGCCAAAATTACCGGAGAAAATGTGGAAAATCGGGTACGTTTCGACTGTACCATATCTTTTGCTCCACTCCTTTACAGGAAAAATTATTCCATAATTAATGGAAACCAAACAATTTATAGATTTCGGGACTTCATGGGACAAGATTAATTATACATTAATCTTAATCCTACATTAATAAAAATACCGCCCAAATTGGGCGGTATTCGTAATCTTTTATTGTGACGATCGTCACTTTAGAGCGCCAGCTGAAATCCAGGCGATTATCTTTGTGAGTTCATCCGCTGTGAATTGGCCAAAGTGTGCGGTCGCGCCTTGTTGCACGGTCACCAACAGGCTTTGGTCCGGTTGACCGGCAATCACAGCAGGACCGCTTGCCCCACCTTTCATTACCGATTCGTAGGTGGTCAAATTCAGGCCTTTTTGGCCGTTCTCGCCGTGACACACGGTGCATTTGGCGAATAAACCTTGAATGGAAGCGAAGCTATTGGCAGGTGCAGGTGTCCCAGCTGGGGCAGTCGGCACCGGCGGAGTGATGTATTTTTTCAGTTCCTCAGCCAGGACCAACCGTAAGCCCGGAGCATCAAAGCCGGCAAATTCCCATTTGGTGCCGTGACAACCGGAATTCGAACAGAAGGAAGTGTTGCTCGTTCCGCCCGGATCCTCAACCGTATGACAGCTGACGCAGCTGCTGTCGAAGTAATCGCGGTGCAGTGAAATCCAGTTGCTATTGGTATGTGATTCAGGCTCCGGCCCGCGGCTGATCTCGATGTTGGTCAGGAATTGCTCGGCGGTGGCTACCACTGGCACGGAATGGCACAGGTTGCATTCCAGCCGTACCGCTTCCCCACCGGTGGTCAGATGTTTACCGTCATGGCAGCGCAAACAGCCGGGCGAGAACTTGTGTTGAGCATTATCGGGATGTGCGTCCCAATTGAATTTTTGTTCCGGGAAGTTGGAAATGCTGAAGTAATTTACCAGCTGTTCAACCGCTTTATCGATCGCCTCTTTATTGGCGTTGTAATACACACTGTAATTTTTGCGGTAGTAATCAGCCAGTTCCCCTATGCCCGTCTTGGCTTCTTCCACTGAGGCATATGGTTTGCTCAAATATTCCACAGCACGCATTTTGATTTCAGGAATATTCGCAGAAATCGCACCGCGTGCCAACATTGAATCGACAGCTTCATCCGGTTGCTGGCTGATGTGCGATGTTCGGTTATGACAGGACATGCAGTCCATGCGTTCAAGCTTGGTCTCATCTATATTGGCGCTGTCAAAACCGGATTCAGTGTCCACGTATTCGGTGTAGCTGCCATCTTCATTTTGTACCCGAACGTAGGGAATGACCTGTTTGTCCTCGTCGAGAGCCACAAACTCAACCGGATTCTCGATGTGCCAATGGATACCAAGTCCAAGACCTTGACGCGCGGTCCCGCCTCCGGTCTTCATAATCAAATAAACATAAGACAGCGTGTTCGTTTGATCATAGGCATAGCGTTTTAACTCAACCAGGGAGTCGGTTGAAAACTGTTCGGGGAAATGACAGGTCTCGCATACATCCACTGACGGGCGCATATTCTTGGCCCGAATCGGATACACATAATTTCCGGTCACCATCGCAGAGCCGGTTTGCCACGAATATTGAATTTTTCGGATGATCTGCTCACCCAGTTCGGTTCTGCCCAGGTGGCATTCCTCGCAACTGACGCGAACATGAACCGAATTGAGGTGAGAGACATATTGCGGCGGCATGGTGTGACAGGCTGTTCCACAAAATACCGAGGTATTGGTGTACTGCCAGGCGGAAGTCGTTCCCAGGGTTAACGCGCCACCAATAATGATAATAATGGCATACGGTAAAATCCGCCGAACGGGCGGAGCGTCATGCGGAGGGAAAAACAGGTTTTTTAACCAGCGGCCAAATTTTCTCATCAGTGCCTCCGTCGTTTTTTAATCTCGCTCTCATTATAACAGTAATTTTTTGGGTAACTAATGTATTATTAGGTTGATTAATTTCTTCAATTTCGGTATCAAATGTCATATCCTAAATAAAAACAACCCCCATGGTTTCCCATGGGGGTTGCCTGATAAATTTGCTTACGGCCGAGTCAATCCGGTCACAGCAGCGGGATTCAAGCTCTGGATGGAGTCATACAGAACCTGCATGATGTACTTGCCATTGTGAGCGAAAGCGCCTGGGTCTTTCTGAACATATTGATAGTTGTAGGCGCTGAAGAGTAAGCGCGGAGTCCAGGTGGCGTAGCTTTCAGTGTCGCCCTCATCCTTTGCACCGTCTGCATTCGCATCGATGAAGAAATAAGGATAGGCGCTGGGGCTGTAAGCCAGTGCAGTGCCAGCTTTGGTTTTGGCGTAAGCCTGGATTTCAACCAACAATTTTTCTTCCAGGGTTTGAACCTCACCCG
This sequence comes from uncultured Chloroflexia bacterium, assembly GCA_963721535.1. Classification (GTDB taxonomy): domain Bacteria; phylum Chloroflexota; class Anaerolineae; order Anaerolineales; family Anaerolineaceae; genus Bellilinea. The sequence continues at coordinate 37,595 of CAVRKN010000022.1, read as the reverse complement.
AGATACCTTCGGTGGTGTCACCGTCGCCGTCATAATCGACAGCCGGATCTTCGAACCGAATTAACTTGGGATCGTCAACCTGGTGGCAGCCCTTGCAGGCACCGGTATTGACCGTCAACGCATGGACATCATGGCAGTCGACGCACGTGGCAAAACCGTCAACATGCTTGAACTGGCCAAGATAAACCTTGTCCTTGAATTCGTATGCGCCCTTGGCGTCGGTGCCAAACAATGAAGCACCGGCAGCAAAGTAGTGAACATTGCGGAACGCAATTTTGTCGCTGACCGTATCGAGATCGACGCCAGTAACTGCTTTATTGACGCTGACCGTAGAACTCACGACCCTGGTGGCAATTCAAGCACAGGTTGGCATCTGGTTTGCCTTCAAAGCCCAGCTTGGCGCCGGATGGGAAGGTGGCAGTTTCAGTCTGATAGCGCGTGAATTCAGATACGCTGTCATGACAGGTTTCGCACATCAGGCCATTGGAAGGTTCCATGGATAGGACGGCGCCTTCTTTGAGGAAGGTGGGTAATCCAAGACCAGCGTGGCACTTGGCGCAGGAAGCAGGTACAGCACCATCTTCATCCCAATGACGGAAGGCTTCACTGGATCCAGCGAAGTGACCGGCATCTACCCGGTTGGCGGTACTCAAATCGACCGGAGTCGCCAGCTTGGTATTGAGATCTTCGATGGAGTCAAACAGCAGCTCGATGATATATTTGCCACCGTGAGCGAAAGCGCCCGGATCCTTGATGGAAGTCTGGTAGTTGTAGGCAGCTTTGGCCAGCCGGGGTGTCCAGGAAGCGTATTTCTCGGTGTCTCCGGCATCCATTGCACCGTCAGCGTTTGCATCAATGATGAAATAAGGATAAACGGTCGGTGAGTAAACGATTGGCGATTTGGCAACATCCTTAGCATAGCCCTGGATTGCCTTCAGAAGTAATTCCTGCATTCCCTGGACTTCAAAGGCGATGCCTTCTTCCGTGTCACCGTCGCCATCGTAATCGACCTTGGAGGACTGCATACGGATATCCTTTACCGACTCAACGTCGGTAACACCGGTATGGCAGCCTACGCATTTATTGACCTGCAGTTCCAGACTGTGCGGATTATGGCAATCCTGGCAGTTCTGAACGCCAACAACGTGGTCAAACATCACGTCGTATGATTTGCCGGGGTACTCGTATCCACCCTTGACCTCGGTGCCGAAACGGGCAACCGCGGCGGCGAAGTAGTGAATATTGGTAAATCCAAGGTCTGCCACTACCGTGTCGTCGTCAGTGGCGCCAGCTTTGGTAATCGCTGCGTCCACTGTCGCACCGGAGGCGCGACCCTGATGGCAGTTCATACAAACTGCTTCTCGTCCGAGACCGGTTAATTCGGCTCCAGAGGGGAAAACCACGGAGGTTAATGCTTTGGTGGCTTCGTTGTGGCAGGTGGTGCAGCTGATGACGGTTTCGGTCGAGGCTGGTGCATCGATGGCGTTAACCGCTGAACCATCCGCTCCGATCCAATCCGCCAGACCCGTACCACTGTGGCATTTAGCACAGGTGGTGGGGACTTCCTTGGGGGTTTCTGCATCCCAATGGCGGAAAGCCTCGGAAGTTTTGTCAGCATGGCCCGAATCAGCCCACAGAGCATAAAACGGGATATCCGCTGCCAGATCGGGACAAGGCGAAGCTTCAGGGCATGAAGCCGCAGTCGGTTCTACAACTGGAGCAGGACCTGTAACTGGTGTCACCGTTGCCGGCTGGCAGGCTGAAAGGATCAATCCGAGCGCCAGAACGAGGCCTGCGACAAGTAAGCTTTTTTGAAGTTTCTTCATAAAATCTTCTCCGATGAGAGAAATTGGGGGATTGGGTGTTTCAGAATTGCGAAAAGGGGATTGATTTGAGTGTAAACTCCTCCTTCTCCACCTCTTATGTTAAATTCCGATGAGAGAAATTATACCTTTTGAGTAAGATTAATACAAGATTAATAATTGTATAATTGGGTCATCATTCCCAAAATTAGGATGAAAGTCATATTATTTAGTAAATCCAAAACCCGGCAAAGAAATACAAGCAGCTGGAGGGCAAAACCTGTATGCGGGCGTTAAATCAAGTCATCAAACGCACTGGAGCCGTCGTTACGTTCAATCCGGAACGTATCACCAATGCCATTTACCGGGCTGCTGTCGCTGTTGGCGGTCGCGACCACCATACTGCTGAGGATTTAACGCAGCAAGTCATTCATCTGTTGGAAAATTCTGGTACTTCCGATCAAATTCCGACAGTTGAGGAAATCCAGGACGCAGTCGAAAAGGTTTTAATCGAGAATGGGCATGCTCGGGTGGCAAAAGCCTATATCCTTTATCGCGACGAACGTGCGCGAGGACGCAAAGATCGTGCTTCGCGCGCCGCTGCTCCCTCCACCAACATCCCCTGGGAGAAACTGTGGCATATCCTGGATTGGGCTGTGGACCATTCTCTGAACACGGTAGCTGCGCTTAACCACCGTCTGGAAAATGGTGAGATGCGCCAGATTGTCCAGGAATCGGAAGCCGCCTACCAGCAGGATGTGGACACGGCGGTACAAATGATCGCTGACCGGGGGAAATCCATTCGTGTGGTGATCATTTCTGGTCCCTCGTCTTCGGGGAAAACAACCACCACCATCAAGATCAACCAACACCTGCAGCATCTGGGTCATAAACTCGTAACCTTGAATGTCGATAACTATTTTTTTGACTTGTCGTTACACCCCAAGGATGAATTTGGTGATTATGATTTCGAAACCCCCCAGGCGCTGGATTTGGCATTGATTAATCAACACCTCGCGCAATTGACCGCCGGTGAAGCCGTCCAAATCCCCCAATATGATTTCAAAACTGGCCGTCGGTTGCCGGAAACTAAGCCGTTGCGCCTGGCATCTGATGAAATTTTATTGATCGATTCACTCCATGGATTGTTTGAACCCATGACCAGTTCACTCCAGCCGGAGCAAAAATTCAAGCTGTATCTCGAGCCGCTGCTGCAGCTCAAGGATGATCAAGGTCAGTACGTGCGCTGGACGGATATCCGGCTGATTCGGCGGATGCTGCGGGATGCTGCCCACCGGGCTTATGACCCTTCACAAACCCTGGAGCATTGGCACTACGTGCGCGACAGTGAATTGCGCAATATCATTCCACATATCTCCAAGGTCGACTTCATCATTAACAGCGCTATGCCCTATGAATTGCCATTGTACCGTCATAAACTACTGCAACAATTTCAGGATTGGGCAAAAAAATATGAGGGCGACCCGTTGCGGCAGGATGCATATGAACGGGCCGTCCGCGTTCGGAACCTACTTCAGGCAATCCTGCCGCAGTCGGACGACAGTGTGGTCCCGCCCAACTCGGTCATCCGCGAATTCATCGGCGGCAGCCGTTATTCGTATTAGAATAATCCAACCCATCTCATCGCAGGAGAACCGGCGTGGTAGCCAAATCGATTTACAAATCTATTTGCGTTTATTGTGGTTCAGCCGACGGGCTGGCTGACGGATATTTATCGGCGGCTCGCGAGCTAGGTCAATTATTAGCCAATCGCGGCATTGAGTTGGTTTATGGGGCCGGCAAAACGGGTCTGATGGGTGCGGTCGCGGATGGCGCATTAGCTGCCGGCGGACAAGTTACCGGAGTTGTGTCGGAAAATCTCAATCAACCGCAACTGATGCATACCGGACTCACTCGTCTGGAGGTCGTCGCGGATATTCAACAACGCAAAGCCCGTATGAGCCAGCTGGCAGAAGCTTTCATCGCCCTTCCGGGCGGTTATGGCACCCTGGATGAATTATTTGAAACCCTAACCTGGGCGCAAATTGGACTGCACACCAAACCAGTTGGTCTGCTCAACACCGGCGACTACTTTAGCCCGCTGTTGGCAATGATCGAACGCGCTCGTAACGAAAAATTTATCTATGATGAGCATCGTGACCTGTTGGTCAGCAGCTCTCAACCGCTGGACTTGCTTGCTCAACTGGAAAACTTCCAAATGCCTGCCGGATTGGACCGCTGGGTGAACCGCTGATGGGCACCTGGATGTGCCACCTCAGGGTGGCTGAAGCCATCGCCGCACAACTGCCTGGGCTGGACATCCCCGCCTTCTACGCTGGCAGCCTGGCTCCCGATTCCGGTATTCCCAACGAAACCTGGACGGAATTTGACCCGCCTAAATCGGTCACCCATTATCTGGTGGAAGGACAGGGCGAGGAGCACATCCATGACCTCGAGTTTTACCAGGCCTATTTGCTCAACTTGGTCAGACAGCCCATCGACCAGCGCACCAGTTTCTTGTGGGGATACTTTTTTCACCTTTTAACGGATGTTTTATGGGTGGATTTTTTATGGAAGCCTTCCCAGGCAGAATGGGCTGATCTTTTTACGACAGTTGGCAGAGTGGAAGCGGTTAATCAATTAAAAGAGGACTGGTACGGGCTGGATCACCGCTTTTTGCGTGATCATCCAGGTTGGCTTCCCTGGAATATATTCCATTTGTTGCGGTTGACCGACATCCCGATCAACCATATCCCGTTGATTGCCATAAACACCCAATTCGAGATGATTCGCCAATACTATACCGAAGAAGGGCCGAAACGGGTGTTGGACCGCCCATACCCCTATTTGAACGAAGCCACCATGCAGCGCGTTATCGTGGATATCACCGACCGAATTCTCAAAATTTATGGGCGACTGCAAGAAAGTCCAAACCTGGATAGTTTTGTGAGCGCTGTCAGTTTATTGGCTGAAGCCGATCACGCACCATATCCGATCCCGCTGGGTGATTCTGTACCGCAACCGGAAGGCGAATAATATGACTATACGAATAAAACGCGCTTATGAGGCTGCTGCATCTCACTGACGGTGTGCGTATTCTGGTGGATCGCCTATGGCCGCGCGGCTTAACCAAAGAAAAACTTCAACTCACCGCCTGGATCAAAGCAATCGCTCCCAGCAACGCCTTGCGTAATTCTTTCCACCATGATGTCCCCAATTGGGATGCTTTTCGTGAGGCTTACTTCAAGGAATTGGACGCCAATTCTCTAACTGTCAAGTCCTTGCTCGATCACGCCCGCTCCGGCACGTTGACTCTGGTGTACGGCGCTCGGGATACCGTTCACAACAATGCTGCAGTGCTCAAGGAATATCTGGAATCCAGGTTGCTTTGATCGTTCAGATATTATAGTGAACCCCCAACCCTGGTGCTGGAGCATCTCTGGTTGGGGGTTGATTTTTAATCCGGATTTCTATTTGATGAAGTAGTGTAACATTGGCCTTCCCTTACTCCACGGTCACGCTCTTGGCCAGATTACGCGGCTGATCCACATCCAGCCCGCGCAAAGACGCGATATGGTAGGCAAACAACTGCAGCGGAATCACGGTGATCACCGGTGACAGCAACCAGGGTGTTTCCGGCACCCAGAAGACATGATCCGCCAGTGCCTCCACTCGTGCATCACCTTCAGTAGCCACCACAATCACACTGCCGCCGCGGGCTTTAGCCTGCTCAATCTGGCTGATCATCTTCTCGTGCCACGGATCGTCCGGCGCAATCGCCAGCACCGGCAGGTCGCGATCCACCAAGGCGATCGGCCCATGCTTCATTTCGCCGGCTGGATACGCCTCTGCATGGATATACGAAATTTCTTTGAGCTTGAGCGCGCCTTCGTAGGCAATCGGCATATTGACGCCGCGCCCGAGATACAGCATATTCTTAATGTATTTCATCTCACGGGCGACTTGAATGATCTCCGGCTCGCGGTCCAGGCAGCGCCCCACCAGATCCGGCACCAATCGCAGGTCGCATACCAGTTCCTTGCGGCGGTCTTCACTCAAGGTGCCGCGCAAGTCACCCAGCAGCACTGCCAGCATGTACAGATCAACCAACGGCGCACTGAACGCCTTGGTAGATGCCACACCGATCTCCGGGCCAACCTGCATGGAAATGTAGCCATCCGCCACCCGCATGGCTTGAGATCCAATGGCATTGACGATCGCCCACAGCTTGGCGCCGCGTTTGCGCCCTTCTTCCATGGCTGCCAGTGTGTCGGCCGTCTCACCGGATTGGCTGATGGCTAAAACCACCGTGTTCTCATCAATTATCGGATCGCGGTAACGGAATTCCGAGGCAATATCCACTTCTACCGGAATGCGTGCGATGGCTTCAATCAGAACCTTGCCGACCATACCAGCGTGACTGGCTGTTCCGCAGGCGGTGATGATGATGCGTTTAATTTTTTTCGCCGCTTCTGCGGTCAGATGCAAATCCGGCAAGCGGATGATGCCTTCATCGAAATCCACTCTCCCCGCCAAAGTATCGGTCAACGACCTCACCTGCTCGTGGATTTCTTTTTGCATAAAGTGGCGGAATTCGCCTTTTTCAGCCGCCACCGGGTCCCACCCAATGTTATGCACCTGGGCTGCCACCGGTTTACCATCCAAGGTCGTGACTTTATACGAATCACAGGTGACCACCGCCATCTGATGGCTTTCCAGAAAAACCATGTTGCGCGTATGGTCCAAAATGGCCGGAATATCGGATGCGATAAACATTTCATCCTTGCCGATGCCAACCACCACCCCGCCGGCATTGCCGATGCGGGCAGCCACCAGTTTATCAGGCTCTAGCGCTGAAAAAACCACTACACCGTGAGCGCCTTTCAATTGGCGCAGCGCCTGGCGGGTGGCTTCTTCCAGCGAAGTGCCGCTGCTTAGAAACCGCTCCACCAGATGGACGATTACCTCGGTATCCGTGTCCGAGTTGAACTCCACCCCTTCGGCTGCCAGGTCTTCCCGCAGTTCCAGAAAGTTTTCGACGATGCCGTTATGCACCACCACCACCTGCTTGGTGCTGCCAAGATGCGGGTGCGCATTGCGTGCGCTCGGTTCGCCGTGGGTTGCCCAGCGGGTGTGACCGATTCCAAGCCGCCCTTCGATTGGTGAATTTTCCACCAGAGTCGCCAGGTTCGATAATTTACCGGCATCCCGCCGTACTTCAATATGTCCATCCTGTAACACCGCGATTCCGGCTGAGTCGTATCCGCGGTATTCAAGTCTTTTCAAACCGGACAAAATGATCGGGGTTGCGTTGCGATCGCCAATGTAGCCAACAATTCCACACATGCAGTGCTCCTTTGCAGTCGATACCCACGAGGTGACACTAAAGCCACCCATGATAAATCGGGGCATCGTCCATAGAGGCAGACCTGTGTGTCTGCCCGAGGTCGAAGAAAATATTGAGTTGCTTCAAACCTGGGTAAGAGACAGATGCGTCAGCATCTGGAAGGCATCCGCTGATCTTTCGATTTTCCCGGCGTCCAGGTGAACAGCCTGTTCTCGCCGGTTAACCCTGCCGCGCAGCAGGGAACCTTCATCCTCGTCATCTGATGCGATTTGCAGCACCAGACCATGCGCTTTTCTTCCCATACGTCACGATATGTCGATTCTGGTTCCTCCGAATGAATAAATTATACACCAGTCATGGCTGTGGGCTGGCTTGAACGAATTGCATAATCACTAAACATCCACCACCATAACTGCTAAACCCAACATCTTATTCTTGCAATAAAAAAGCCTGGCGTTCCCCGCTGACGCCAGGCTACAACTCGCAAAATGTCCTTACTATTTCTGATGCTTTCCGATCAACGCAACCACATCCGGGAAATCGATCCCCAGCCGCTGAGCCGTTTCCAGTGTCGGTACGCCATCGTTTGTCCAACCGCGGCGTTTATATACCGCATCCACCAGCTTTTCGTAGCGACCTTCGCGGTATTTACGGACCGCCGCCATTTTTTCTTCAACGCTCATGGTGGTGGGATCTGCTTCGATCTCGTCATGGATCTGTTGATCATACTTTGCAGCCCGATCCTCGTATTCCTCGCGAATGACCGGTCCCATGGCGCGGAACGGCGGATAATCGTGTTCGCGCGTACCGAATCCCAGCCGCAGGTTGAAGAGACGCTGGAAGTTATACACTTTCTCGGACTCGAGAATAATGTCCTCGATGGTAACTTTCTTGCCCAACACACCCTCATACAACCAGGTGTAATTTTCCACATGCTCGGGTACCTTGGCGGGTTCCTTGGCAGTCTTGTTACTCAGCGGGATGATGTCATTCCACGGCAGTTTGCATAAGCCGTGCAGGCTGAACCAGGTGCGCCACATGGGGAAATAATGCAATGCCTCGGCTTTGTCCTCAAAGGTGGGCAGTTGTTTATGCACCATTTCCATAAAAATCAGCCAGGCTTCGTCATGCTGGGCGCCTTTAGACGCCAGGGCATACCCGCCTTGCTGTGCCAGCGATTCCTTCGACAGGTACTCGGAAATCTCCATGCCCTTGACTTCCATCCCAATATCGCGCAGCAATCGGGCATCTGCGCCGTATTTTTCGACGAACAGCTTGCGCATGGCGCGTACGCCCTGCCCAACCACCATGCCAAACCCTTCGCCGGTCGCCATTTGGTGAATCAGCGTCATGACCGAGTCAAAGTTGCCCCAGGTCAAGTCCAGGCCGCCGGTAATTTCGGTATTCAAAATGCCAAATTCAAAACATTCCATCGCGAAGGCAATCGAGTTGCCCAGCGAGATGGTGTCAATGCCGTAGGTATCAGCGTAGAAGTTGATTTCCAGAATTTGATCGGGAATGAACAGACACAGATTAGATCCTAAGGCGCCCAGCGTCTCATATTCCGGCCCGTCCACGAACACAGTTTCTCCGGCGTATGGCCCGGTCTGCAGGTGATAATGCGGTACCGCGTGGGCGCAAGCCAGCGTGCAGCCGTACCAACAACCGTCTGGTCCGCGCGTATCGAACATTGGCTTCCAGACCTCGCCAGCAATCTGCAAAGCATCCTTGTGATGCCCAAAGCGGAAGTTTTTGACCGGTAACAGGTCGAACTTGTTCATGATCTCGACCAGATACGGGGTGCCGGTGCCGCCCATATCGTTTTGCGAGCCATCAAAGGTTGTGATTTCTTGTTTGATACGCGTACCGGCAGCTCGCACCAGTTCCATATTCGCCACGCCATTGCTGTCGCCGCCCAAATTGGTGTACTTCACCACGATCGCTTTAATTTTCTTGTCGCGCAGTACCGTCCCGGCACCGCCGCGCGCTGCCTGTTTAATTCGGACTTCATCGCGCTTGGCATCATAATAGCTGATATTTAAACCGCACATGGGTACATGTTCAGCAGCCTGTCCGGCAGAAATAACCGAAATACCGCGCATACCCTTGGGTGTATCGCCATACATTTCGGTCAACATCCGGTTGATCAGGTGGGTATTGACCGGGTCCAGCGGGGCATCTTCAATCGTTACCCGGCCTTCGTCGCCGTCGATGATGATGATCACATCCCGTTCGGCTTTGCCCTGAATTTCCAGCGCATCCCAGCCGGCAAATTTAAGGTAAGGACCAAAATATCCGCCGCCATTGCTGTCGATAATCGATTTGGTCAGTGGTGAAATCGTCACAGCTGTACATTTACCCGACCCGGGGTAAGCCGTGATTCCGCTGATGGGGCCGCCGGCAATGACCAGTTCGTTTTCCGGACTATCCCATTTGGTATCGTCATTCACGCCATTCCAAAGCAGCCACAGACCAAAGCCTTTTCCCCCAGTAAAGGTATCCTTCATTTTCTGATCGACCGGCTTAGCTAGGATCGAATTTTCGCCTACATTGACATAGAGCGTCCGATTAGCATACCCGCGCACCACTGGTCTGAGTTCGTAGTTCATTTCAGCCAGTAGCTGATGCGCTTCTCGAATCATCTCGGGAGTATATGAGGTCATTCTTATCCGCTCCGGAAAACTTATTTGTGAAATTTGGGACGATTTGATGCTATTTTATTATAGCCAGATTGCCTGGGAGTCACATTCAGTTTTTGTCACCGGGTATAGTGGATGAATGTCATCAGATTTCTGATATGTATGAACAATTCCTGTTCGTAATTCTCGCCAGGAATCGACGGATAAGAGTTAAACAACCCGAAGTCGGGGAGAAACGGGCCTGGAGATTATTGGCAAACAGTCGTAAGTAGTGAGTCTATAGCTGCACTATTGTCAACCAGGTTTACGGTTGCTTCCATTATTCCAAGCGGCTGAAAGGGTACGGTCCCCTGAACCGCCGGCTGCGACAAGTGCATCCGGTAGCAGCCTACATACGTTTTCTGACTCCCATCCGCCAACGTTGATTTGATCGAGGCAGGCAAGGAATAATAGAGCTGCCCGGCTCCAGCATCTGGGATGACCACGCCAAGTTGAGCTGTGACGGAGGCGGTGGTATTAAAACCAGCAGCAAATGTGTTGTAGCTTTCCGGTGGATTTTCCCAGTAGGAATAGGCTCGCACGTATTCTTTAGCGTTGATGGCGTTTAGATACGACTTGAAGATTGCGACTGCATCGCTGCGGTTGTCGATATAGTTATTGGCGCTGATATCATCCATTGCCTCAACCAAAGCTGGCCCAGTATTAGCCCCGCTCGGGAAATCTGGAGATTGACAGGCCAATGCCAGCGCATCGGCATCCAACGTGGTCAATGGAATGGATTGAGCCGTCCCGCGATCGATATGCATGGGAATAATAGGAGGCACAGCAAAATTTTGCGCCTGCGGCAAGCGCAGCACGTAACAGGCAGCGAACTTTTGCTCTGCACCTGCTGTTGTAGTTGCGGTCAATACCATGGGAACTGTGAAATAAATACTCCCGGCAGCCCCTCCTGTGAAGATGTTCCCAATGACGACGCTGACTGCCTGTGTATCGGCGTAACCACTGGTAAATGTGTCCAGGGTGCCGACTTCCGTGAAGTTTGTGTAATAAGAGTAGGCCCGCAGGTACTCTTTGCGATTGACCGCATTAAAGTACGAGAGCATCAACGCCGCCGGCGTACTGCGGTCATCCAAATATACCGATTCGGAAATATCCGGCAATTCCGCGGTAGCTGCCGATTGTGTCGAAGTTGGCGCTGTGGTTGCGGTCTCCGTTCCGATAGTTGGCAATGGCGGCGGCGTTGGTGATTTCACGATTGGCGTGTTGGTGAGCTGGACCGTGGGGAGGATGGTTGGCAAACCGGTCGGCTGCGGTCCACAAGCCGACAATAAAGTCAGTACCACGAGCACTATACATACAAAACGATAGGTGTTGAGAATGGTTTTCATAGTATGTCCTGATTTGTGGTCTTCAATTCCACATTCGCTCTGCCACGATAATTCACAGTATAAACCTAATCATTGCCTTCGTAATCCTGGCTGCACACAGTAGATCGGGTTTTTATTCGGATAATATGCCCGATCTACAGCGTTAGCAAGAGTTTTCCGGATTAATTACCATCCCGCGGGTTTATAATGGGGCATCCTCGTCCAAAATTTCACTCTTTCCTGAGGTGTTCGTGAGATTTCCCAGACTCTTGCCCGAGCCAATCGGTCTGACCAACGCTCAAAGCAAGAACTTTCGCAACGTACAAATTGATTCGGTGGGTGTCGGGTTAGCCAATGCGGCTGCCCCCTTCCTGCCGGTTTTTCTGACCCGATTGGGTGCCTCCAGCTTTGAGGTCGGTCTGTTGACCGCCATGCCGGCCTTGACCGGCTTGCTGTTGGCGATTCCGATCGGCCAATTCCTGCAAAATCAACGCAAAATTGTCCCCTGGTTCAGTGCCGCCCGGCTGGGTGTCATTGGCTCCTATGCAGCGACCGGTCTGTTGGCTTTTCTCTTCCGCGATCATCCGCTGGTGCTGGGTATTCTGGCGATCTGGGCGCTGGCTACCATACCGCAAACCATGTTGAGCATCAGTTTCTCGGTGGTCATGAACGCTGTGGCAGGTCCCAACCATCGCTATGACTTGATGACCCGCCGCTGGACGCTGATGGGCTTTACAACCGCGACCATGGTATTCATTATTGGGCAAATTCTGGAGCGATTGCACTTTCCGATCAATTACCAGATCGTGTTTATTGCCATGTCCGTCGGTGGGTTGATCTCTTATTACTATTCGTCGCGCATTCAGCTGGATGACATCCAGACCCATCGCGAACGCACGCGAATGGGTTTCAAAGCCCAGTTCAAAGAATATTGGGAGCTGGTCAGTCGCGAACAGCCTTTCAAAGCTTTTGTGGTCAAGCGCTTTGTGTTCCTGACCGGGCAAGCCATGCTCATCCCCATCCTGCCGCTGTATCTGGTGCGGGTGGTCAAAGCATCGGACGGCTGGATCGCCGCGATCTCGCACGGCTCAAACTGCCATCGTCATCATAGGCTACCTGATCTGGGTACGCAGTTCTCGCCGCCGTGGAACGCGCCATCTGATTATTCTGAATACGCTGGGATCGGCTTTGTTCCCCATTGCGGTGGCTATGACCCGCACCGAATCCTTGATTGTGGTTTTTGCCGGCATCAATGGTATTTTCCAGGCAGGACTGAACCTGGTGTTCTTTGATGAATTAATGAAAACCGTCCCAACCGAGTACAGTTCCACCTTTGTTTCACTGGCCCAGGGACTGCAATTCTTCTCGTCGGTAATTTCACCGCTGGTGGCTACCTCGATCGGGGATGTAATCGGTTTGCCCGTCGCGCTGACGATTTCAGGCGTTGTTCAATTAGCCGGGTTCGCCATGTTTGCCTTCAATTGGCCCGCGGCGCGCGTACCTATCGGTGAAACCGCCTCAAGTTAAATATTGCGGCGCCAGATGCTCAATGCGGTTGGCATAAATCAAGGCATGATCCTCACCATTGAAATCAAAACGCGTGATACCCGTATTATTGAGATAAAACCATAATGCCGGTCGTTGATCCAATCCGACGGCGGCTGCCATAAAATAGTTAAAGAAATTTGCATGACTGAAAACGGCGACCTTATCATCCGTGCCGCCGTGGCGTTCAAGAATCACCGCGAGCAAGCGTTTAGCCCGCGCTACCCGATCTTCCCGTGCCTCGAACGGCCGGTTCCACCAGCCGCAGGGGTTGATATTCGGTATGACTAAACGGTCCGTTAATTCCGCCAGTTCCGCTTTTGTTTTGCCGGCTTGTCCGACCAGTTCGCCCGATTCCTCGTCCTCGAGGTAAACACCGCCGCCTTCGTGAGCCTCTTCCAAACCATACAAAGGCAGATCTAATTTTTCCGCCACGGCATTCCCGGTCAACACCGCACGTTGCATCAAGCTGCTGTACAGGTGGGTCAGCTCGATGCCTCTGCCGTTAACATTATCATATGAATTGACCGGTTTCACGGTCTGGTGGGCATGTACAAAGTCTGCCAATGCCAGCGCCTGTTGCAGCCCTATCTCTGTGAGTCCAGGGTCCGATGACCGCCCTTTGCGGCTGCCCGATGCACTCCAAATTTGATTATTCTGCGATTGTCCGTGGCGAATGAAATACAACTGCATACGATTCCCTGTGAAATTTGAAGTCCAGAAAGATAAACCCCGCTCAAAGGTATAATATTCGCAAGGCGGTTTCGATTATACCTTTTCGCACAATCTAAATTCAAGAATCCAATCCGCCGCGACTGTATGGCACAGATCAACCTCGTTTTTCACGGCAGATTAAACGATTTTCTGCGCAACCATCAGGCTGGAGATCCGCTGACCTATACTTTTACCCAAAAGACCGCGCTCAAGCACGTTATTGAAGTATTGGGCGTGCCTCACCCTGAAGTGGGGCGCATCGAATTGGACGGGCATTTTGTGGGTCTGGATTATGCCATCCAAGATCGCGACAGAATACAGATTTACCCCCGGGAAGCTTCCGAGATCCAATTCGAGCCAGGCGGGCCACGATTCGTACTCGATAACCACCTGGGCAAACTGTCCGATTACTTGCGCCTGCTCGGATTTGACGTGATCTACGCCCGCGACTGGCCCGACGAAGAAATTGCAGCCTACGCCCATGATCATCATCGCATCCTGCTCACCCGCGACCGCGGGCTTCTCAAACGGAAAATCGTCACGGATGGATATTGTGTCCGCGCTGACGAACCCGCGGAGCAACTTTCCGAAATTGCAACCCAGTTTGGGCTGAATAATTATGTCACCCCTTTCCAACGCTGCCCACGCTGCAATGGTAAATTGGTTTCGGTCCCCAAAGACAAGATCATCGACCAATTGTTACCACTCACCCGCAAATATTATGATGAATTCACCCAATGCCAGACTTGCGGCAAGATCTACTGGAAGGGTTCGCACTTTGAGCATATGCTGGACCTATTCAAACCATACCTGGGCAATCACTTGACGGAAGAAAACAAATGACCACGATCCTGCCGGTAGGAAAACTTCCTCACGAATTGTTGGAGAAAATCATCCGCTCCGCACCAGTCTCTGGTTCGCGGGTGCTGCTGGGACCCGGCGTTGGGCTGGATTGTGCCGTGCTGGAATTTGGCGACACTTGCCTGGTCCTCAAAACCGAACCGATCACCTTTGCCAGTGACCAAATCGGCTGGTATGCCGTACAAATTGCCGCCAATGATATTGCCACCACTGGTGCCGTGCCAAAATGGGCCATGTTCACCGTTTTGCTGCCCGAAGGCCAGACTACCACTAGAGAGCGCTTCCGACCTGGCGGAGCAGCTGTATGCTGCTTGCCGCAGTAGCGGTATTGCGGTGATCGGTGGTCATACCGAGGTCACGCACGATTTGACCCGCCCGGTTATCGTCACCACCTTGCTCGGCGAAATCCAGCGGGAAAAGTTGATTATCTCCGGGCGGCGCTCAACCGGGTGATGTCATCATCCTGACCAAAGGGGTTCCTATTGAGGCAACCGCCTTGCTGGCTCGGGAATTTCCTGCTTTGGTCAGCAAAATCCTCACCCCGGAGGAAATGGAAACTGCTCGGAATTTTCTTTTTGATCCCGGCATCAGCGTGTTGAAAGATGCCCAGGTGGCCCTTGCAAGCCGGCGGCGTGACTGCCATGCATGATCCTACCGAAGGTGGGGTCGCCACCGCTTTATGGGAAATGGCTCAGGCTTGTCAAAAAACTTTCCTGATCGATCCAGCGCGAATCCCGATTCCGCCGCTATCCGCCCGTATCTGCCAGATTTTTGACCTGAATCCTCTAGGCACGATCGCCTCCGGCGCTCTGCTACTGACAATAAAACCCGAGAGTAAAGACCATATTTTAGCTGCCTTGGCCGGGGCTGGAATTGCTGCGGCGGAAATTGGGGCTGTCGTTGCGGGGGTCCCCCAGGTGTTGTTCCCGCAGGATGGCATGGTGCGCAATCTGCCGCGTTTTGACCGCGACGAAATCGGAAAAGTGTATCAACGCTTCGAACCCGGATAAGGAGGCTCGTGGCAAGCGATCATATTTACCGCAGTCGCCTGGCGTGGTAAAATTGCCGACGATTAATAAATTAATCGATTGTCCATATGCAAAACCAATGCGCCTGTAGTGAAGTGGACATCACATTACCCTCCGAAGGTAAGAGCCTGAGTTCGAGTCTCAGCAGGCGCACTATTTTCTCCAATCATTCTATAAATTTTCCGAAATAATGTTAATGCATTACTAATAATGATTTGCTAAAAATAGAATGAACGATTTTCTATAAAATCCGCACAATTCTGTGTGGAACCTGTTATGGAGATTTTTAGGAATATATATGGGATCATTTTTTGGCGGTTACGGCTTATACATCCTATTCAGTCTGCCGGCATTAATTCTCGGCCTTTGGGCGCAGGCTAAAGTCCAGGGTGCATTCAAGAAGTATTCTCAGGTCGCAACCTACACCGGACTTACCGGCGCCGATGTAGCCCGCCGCATGCTGGATTCGAACGGCCTGAATAATGTAAAAATCGAGCAGGTGCAGGGCGTCCTCTCCGATCACTATGACCCGCGCACTAAAACTTTGCGTTTAAGTCCTCAGGTATTTCAATCCCCAAGCCTGGCTTCTGCTGGCATTGCAGCTCATGAAGCTGGCCATGCGGTGCAGGATGCAGAAAATTACTCGGCGTTGAAATTGCGCAGTACCATGGTTCCGTCGGTGCAGATTGGCAGCTGGCTGGGACCCATCATCTTTTTGGTTGGCTTTTTCTTGCAGGGCACCGTCGGAACTTCAATCGCCTGGGTCGGTGTCGGGTTGTTCGCCATGACCGCGCTCTTTGCGGTAGTCACTTTACCGGTGGAATTCGACGCCACCCGCCGTGCCAAGGCCTGGCTGTCAACTTCTGGTGTGATTTATAACCAGGAAACCGAAGGCGTTGCCAAAGTTCTGGATGCTGCTGCCTGGACCTACGTCGCCGGCGCTATTCAAGCGCTGAGCACGCTACTCTATTACGCCTTCCTGCTCACCGGTCGCAGCCGGGATGATTAATGCGATCTGAATTGTCAACTGGGTGTCTTTGGACACCCAGTTTTTTAAATCACAGGATAACGATTGATTAGCTCACAGATTAATACCATTTATCACATTCCTAAGTGAAATAAACCACAAAATGGATTAATTATTGTAAAATTGTCTGGTAACATCTCGAAAAATGCAACTCACACTGACCAAGCGAGGTATGTATGACCCCAAAATCAATTCCTGACATCGTTGTAGGCAGACTTCCCCGCTACCTGCGGTCACTCGAGTATATGCTGCGTAATGGCATCAAGACCACATCCTCGCAGGAACTGGGCGAATCGATTGGCATTTCCGCCGCCCAAATCCGTAAGGACCTGTCACAGTTCGGTGAATTTGGCAAACAGGGAACCGGATATTCCGTCCGCTTCCTGGTAGATCAGTTGCAGTCCATTTTGCATGTCAATCAATCCTGGGACCTGGTGCTGGTCGGCGTTGGCGACCTGGGTACCGCTTTAGCAGCTTATCAGGGCTTTGTTAATCGCGGTTTCCATATTGTGTTAGCCTTCGACAACAATCCCATCAAGATTGGCAAAAAAGTGGGTGGTTTAACCATCCATTCGTTTGATGACCTTGAAAAAGAAGTTTCAGCCTCCGGTGCCAAAATCGCCATGTTGACCGTTCCCGCTTCCGCCGCGCAGGAAACTGCAGATAAGCTGATCAAAAGCGGCATCCGCGCTATTTTGAACTACGCCCCCATGCAGTTGATCGTCCCTGCGGACATTCACGTCGAATACATCGACCCGGTCACCAAACTCCAGCACATGACGTACTACCTGGGGTAACCCGTAATATTATTTTTATTCACCAAACTTCAATAAAAAAGTGCAAACCTTATGGTTTTGCACTTTTTTTTACAACTTATTCTTCTTCGCGGTCTTGTGCAATCTTTGAGAGCTTGTACGTATTAGTCTTTAATACTATGATTCACAGGTTGATTTTCTAGAACCGCATCAAGCTTCGGCGTAAAATATCGCGCATACCCAATGCCCGGCTGGCGCCTTCCGCTGTACAGGTTGCCGGATTATCCACCAGATACACCGGGATACCCAGTGACTTGGTCAGGAACTTATCGATACCGCGCAGCAGCGCCCCGCCGCCGCATAAAGCTGCGCCGCGGTCGATGATATCCGAAATCAACTCCGGCGGTGTTTTCTCCAGCACATGCCGTACCAATCCCACCACCTCAGCCAGTGGATCCTGCAGCGCTTCGACAATGTCGTCGGTGGTCAGCGTAATGGGACGCGGCAAAGACGAGACTTGATCCTGTCCCTGAACTTCCAACGACAGCTGGTTGTCCTGTGACATGGCAGCCCCGATGCGGGTTTTAAGTAGTTCAGCCGTCGGTTGGCCGATCATAATGCCGTATTTACGACGGATATATGAAATAATCGCCTCGTCCATCGCCATCCCGCCGGTCCGCGAGGTCTCTGCGGTGACGATGTCATTCATGGCCAGTACCGCCGCCTGGTGGGTGCCGCCGCCCAGGGAGATGATCATATTACCGGTTGGGGTGTTAATCGGCAGGTCGATGCCTAAGGCAGCTGCCAGTGGTTGTTTAATCAACAGCACATCCCGGCTGCCAGAGCCTAAGCCAGCCTCGTGCACGGCGCGGGTCTCGACACTGGTGATACCGTATGGGACAGTGATGATGATCCGTGGACGGAAGATCAACATCGGTCCGCAGGTTTTCTTGATCAGGTACTGCAGCAGGTTTTCAGTAATTTCAAATTCGGCGATGACACCGTGTCGCAGCGGACGCACGACCTCAATGCTATCGCCCACCCGGCCCAGCATGTCGCGCGCAGATTGCCCCCACTCCACCATTTTTTGTTCCTGCACGACCAGGGCAACCACGGTGGGTTCCTGCAACAGAATCTGATTCCCCTCGGTGATGACAGTATTCATCGTGCCGAGATCAATGCCTAATTCCCTCGTAAAGCCGGGCATAAAATGATAATTCCTTCCTACGAACAAACTCACATCCCGGGCTTGCCGGGGATAAATGATAAGGTAATTTTAGCGCGTTCTGCGCTGACGGAATCGTTGGACTGCGGCTATACGCAAATTTGAGCGTTTTAATGCCAGTTGCAATGCTGCCTGGTCTTCTTCCCGTACTGCGCCAGCTTCCTTCAGCATCCCTTCCGCCCGCTGCCGCGCCGCCTCGGCACGTTGAATGTTGATCTCATCCACGTTCTCCGCAGCATTCGCCAGAATGGTCACTCTGCTGCCGGTCACCTCGACCACCCCTCCAGCAACCGTAAAGAACTCTTCCTGATTGTGCCGCCGAACTGTAATGATACCGTATTGCAAGGTGGAAAGCAGTGGTGAATGATTGGGGAGAATGCCCATCACGCCTTCACTGCCGGGGACGACCACAATGTCCACCTCGCCCTGAAAGACAATCCGGTCTTGAGACACAATTTCGCAATGGATGGGCATCAAATCTCCTTAGGCAGCAGCCAGTTCAGCTGCGTTCTTTCGAACTTCGTCGATCGTCCCGGTCATATAGAAAGCCTGCTCCGGCAGATCGTCACATTTGCCATCCAGAATCTCGCGGAAACCTGCCACCGTCTCGCGCAGCGGAACATACCGCCCCGGTCTTCCGGTAAATTGCTCCGCCACCGACATGGGCTGCGAGAAGAATCGTTCAATTTTGCGCGCGCGGGAAACGATCAGCTTGTCATCCTCGCTCAGTTCGTCGATGCCAAGGATAGCAATAATATCCTGCAAGTCCTTGTAGCGCTGCAGCACCCGTTGTACTTCACGCGCCGTATTGTAATGGTCGTCACCCACGATGCGCGGATCCAGGATGCGCGAGGTGGACGCTAGCGGATCGACCGCCGGGAAAATGGCTTTTTCAGCGATCGAGCGTTCCAGGGCGATGGTCGCATCCAAATGGGTGAAGGTCGCCACCGGAGCCGGGTCGGAGTAATCGTCCGCGGGCACATATACTGCTTGCATCGAGGTGATCGATCCGGTTCGGGTGGTGGTGATGCGCTCTTGCAGCTCGCCCATCTCAGTCGCCAGGGTCGGTTGGTAACCTACTGCGGATGGCATGCGGCCAAGCAACGCTGATACTTCGGAACCCGACATGGTAAAGCGGAAAATATTATCGATGAACAACAAGCACGTCGCGGCCTTGATCGCGGAAGTATTCCGCCATCGAAAGCGCCGTCAACGCCACGCGCAGGCGCACGCCAGCCGGCTCGTTCATCTGACCGAATACCATTACCGTATCTTTCATAACGCCCGATTCGAGCATTTCCCGGTACAACTGTGTACCTTCGCGGGTGCGCTCGCCGACGCCGGCAAAAACCGAGTTGCCCTGGTGAACCGTCGCGATCGAGCGGATCAATTCCATAATAATGACGGTTTTGCCAACACCTGCCCCGCCGAAAATCCCGGTCTTCCCGCCTTTGGTAAACGGTGCAATCAAGTCGATTACTTTCAGCCCGGTTTCAAATACCTCAACCCGGGTGGATTGTTCGGCAAAGGTCGGAGCCGGTCGGTGGATGGGATAAAAAGATTTTGCGTTGACCGGGCCTTTGTTATCTACTGCTTTCCCCAGTACATTGAAAATCCGTCCCAGCGTTTCCTCGCCAACCGGCACCTGAACCGGCATAAAGGTGCGGCGCACCGATAGTCCGCGCACCAGACCGTCCGTCGACTCCATGGCGATACAGCGTACCCAGTTATCCGTCAGCTGTTTTTCAACCTCGAGCACCATGACATGCTCGTTATCCAGTTCAATTTCCAGCGCCTCATACAGCCCCGGTAAATTACTGGCAGGAAATTCCACATCCACAACACCGCCCATGATTTGTGCCAAACGTCCGGTTGATTGCTCCATTCAAATCCTCCAAAAATATTGAGTAAACGGCGCGGTGTCTATTTAGCCGATGCCTGTGCCAGCGCTTCGGCACCGCCGGAAATATCCAACATGTCATTGGTAATGCCTGCCTGGCGGACTTTGTTGTAATCCAGCTGTAGCAGTGTGACCAGGTCTTTGGCGCTATTGGTAGCGTTGCGCATGGCAACCATACGGGCAGCATGTTCGCTGGCTAATGCGGACAGGATAGCCTGGTAAATTTGCAGTGCGGTGAAATCCGGAATAATCTCCTGCAGAATTTCTTCCTGACTCGGTTCATAGGTGAATACGAATTTTGTTTTACCCGCTGGTTCACGATTGGCGGCATCTTGCGCTGCTTGCGGAACACTAAACGGTAAAATCTTTCGCACGACGGGAATTTGGTGCAGCATGTTCTTATAATCGGTATAAGCCACATATACCTGGTCAGCCCGGTGGGTCAGAAATTCATCAACTGCCAGCTGCCCAATAGGTGCAGCTTCCAGGTAGGTCGGGTTGGCAGATAGACCGCTAAACTCGCCCACCACAGTTCGCCGCCGGCGCAGCAGCATATCGCGGCCGCGTTTGCCGACCGTAATGTAGGATATTGGCGATTTGTTATCCACAAATTGCGACAAAGCTTCGCGTACCACGTTGACGTTGTATGCGCCCGCCAGACCGCGGTCGGAGCTGATCAATATCACCAGCACATTCTTAACTTCATCGCGCTCGGCCAACAGCGGATGCATGCTCTGGTGACCGGGTTGGCTGGCGAGATCCATCAAAATACGCCACGCGCGTTCGGCATACGGCTTTGTTCGGTCATTAGCCTGAATCGCTTTGCGGACCTTGCTGGCACTCACAGTTTCGAGCGCGCGAGTCACTTGCGCCAGATTTTTCACACTGCGTATTCGCAGCCGCATTTCCCTGGTGGACGCCATAATTCTCCCTGATGCCCTGGATGGTGGCTAAACCCAGCCAGCGTTGAAGGCCTGCAGCGCCTCGCGTAGCTTGGTCTCGGTCTCGGGTGCGATGGCTTTCTTTTCCGCAATCTTGTGTCCAACTTCCGGATGGGACGTTTCCATATAGCGCAGGAATTCGTGCTCCCAGGCTTTCACTCGTTCCACCGGAACCTGGTCCATAAACCCATTTACCCCGGCAAACAATGCCATCACCTGATTTTCAGTGGACATTGGCTCGTATTGCGCCTGTTTGAGCAATTCCTGCAGACGTAAGCCGCGATTCAACTGCGCCATTGTAGCTTTGTCCAGGTCCGAACCGAATTGAGCAAATGCCGCCAGGTCGCGAAAAGAAGCCATATCCAGGCGCAAGCGCCCGGCAACCTGTTTCATTGCCTTTGTCAACGCTGCGCCACCGACGCGCGATACCGAAATACCTACATTAATACCGGGGCGGATACCGGCATTGAACAGGTTGGATTCCAAATAAATTTGGCCGTCGGTGATCGAAATCACGTTAGTGGGGATGTAGGCGGACACGTCTCCCAGCAAGGTTTCGATAATCGGCAGTGCGGTCAATGAACCGCCAGTACCTTCAACCGGCAGCACCTTGAATTTCTCGCCATCCTTCAGTGCCTGCAGCGCTTGGCCAGCTTCCTGTTCGGCGATGGGTCCGGCGAACACGTTCCCCTTTTTTGCATCCTTTTCGCTGACCTTCGCAGCCGCATAATCCGCTGGGACAATCGCGAATGATGTCGCCAGACGGGCAGCGCGTTCAAGTAACCTGGAATGCAGGAAGAAAACGTCGCCGGGATAGGCTTCGCGCCCTGGTGGACGGCGCAGCAGCAAAGAAATTTGTCGGTAGGCCCAGGCGTGTTTTGAAAGGTCGTCATAAATAATGAGTGCATCACGCCCGGTTTCCATAAACTCTTCACCGATGGCACAGCCGGAGTAGGGAGCAATATATTGCATGGCAGCTGGTTCATCCGCCGCAGCCATCACCACAATGGTATGGGCCATGGCGCCATTGCGTTCGAAAATACCGATGGTGCGTGCCACTGCCGCTTTTTTCTGCCCAATCGCAACATAAATGCAGATCAGGTCTTTGCCTTTTTGGTTAATGATCGTATCAATGGCGATAGCCGTCTTGCCCGTTTGACGGTCGCCGATGAGCAATTCGCGTTGACCCCGTCCGATCGGGATCATCGCATCGATGGCTTTGATACCCGTCTGAACCGGGGTATCCACATCCTGCCGCTGAACGACTCCCGGAGCAATCCGTTCGATTGGGCGAAAACTGGATGAAACGATAGGTCCTTTGCCATCGATCGGCTGACCCAGTGCATTGACCACTCGTCCAATCAAGCCATCCCCTACCGGCACAGAAGCAATCCGTCCGGTCGATCGAACCTGCATTCCCTCAGAGACGTTGGTGTAATCGCCGACAATGGTAACACCTACCCGTTTTTCTTCCAGGTTGAAAGCGATACCCATAACACCGGTCTCAAATTCAACCAGTTCCTGCGATTGCACGCCTGCCAGACCGTCCACCATGGCAATTCCGTCACCGGCTTCCGTCACAGTGCCGACATTACGGACTTCCAGTGTCGGTTTAAAAGCATCAATTTTTTGCTGCAGGTCTGTGGTCAGGTTCTTGATCAGGTCGGTCATCGAGCCTCCAGGGCGGGCAACAGGTTTTTGAATTCTATGAAACCTATCCAAGCCGAATTATTCGGTATTCTTGGATAAGGATTGCTCTAATTTCGGGTTAAATAATACTCGAAAGCAAAATGTTTGTCTAGCATCACCGCCGCGAAAATCCCCTCTTGTCTGACGAACCAACTACTTGTTGAAGAATTGCAGCGCGATTCGCAGCCGGTCTTCCACGTCTTTCGAAGCATCCCGCGGAATCGATTGGATGGCGGTTTGTGCTTCGATGACACTGTATCCCAGACCGGTCAACGCTTCCAGCACCTCGGTATCCAGGTCTAACATGCCAAGCGTCTCGCGCATTTCCCCGGCTTCGCCGACCTTACCCTGCAGATATAGCACGATTTTTTGACCTGTCTTTTTACCAATACCGGGCACGCGGGTAAACAGGTCAGCTTGCTCCGCCAATACCGCCCGCCGGATCACATCTACCGACAGAGTGGATAAGATGGAAAGCGCTAATCGCGGTCCAATCCCGTTGACTGCCAGCAGTAAGATAAAGAAATCCCGCTCGATCTCATGCTCGAAACCATAAATCGACCAGCCGTCTTCCCGTACCACGAGGTTGGTATGCAGAAAGACCATCTCGCCAGCCTGGCTTTGTTTTGCCAAAGGTGCTGGTACAAAAACCCGCACCCCAAAACCACCCATCTGCAATGTCAGGCTGTCCGAACCAGCTGCCACAACCTCGCCTTGTACGTGTACGATCATTTTATGGCTCCAATCTCATGGTTTTGGCTGCTCGAAAGTCCGATCGCGCCTTTGATTCAATATTTCATACACAACCAGGGCAGTTGCCACCGCTAAATTCAGCGAATCAGATTCGCCCTGCATAGGGATGGACACCACTTCACTGCACTGCGCCAGATGTTGCTCCTGCAAGCCTTGCCGTTCACTCCCCATCAACACCACCAGCTTGTCTGGGTAATCGAAGCGATGATAATCCTGCTTGCCCTTATCCGACGTCCCAATGACCGCCGCGTTTTCACGCTTTTTCCAACTGGCAAAAGCCGGCAAATTGGTTTTGATTAAGGGCTGGGAAAACACGGCTCCCATACTCGCCCGTACGGTTCCCGGATCGAACGGATCGGTGGACTGGTCCAGCAGGATCACGCCGCGGCAGCCTGCTAAATCTGAGGTCCGCAGGATTGTGCCAAGGTTGCCCGGATCCTGCACCGAATCGAGAGCAATCCAGGTGTCGCCAGGGTTCAAATGCACCTCGTCCAGGTTAGCCCAACGTTGATGGATGACTGCCGCGATGCCCTGCGGACCGTCTTTGAGCGACAGGCTGCGGAACACGTCAGCCGAAACCTCGTCGATCCTTCCCTGGCGGGCTGCCACGTCTGCCATCAGTTGTTGACCAAATAGACTGATGAGCAGTTCCGGAGCAACCACCAGCGTCTCAATTTCCCAGCCCTTTTGCACCGCTTCGCCGACAATTCGCAACCCTTCCACGAAAAATAGACCGGACTGCTGGCGTTCTTTGCGGTCAGCCAGCTTGCGGATGAATTTTATGGTCGGGTTGGCAGTGCTGGTAATCATTGACCTAAGGCCTTCAATCGCATCGAATGCAGGTGACAAATGGCAACCGCCAGCGCGTCCGCGGCATCATCCGGGTGCGGCACTTTATCCAGGTTCAACAGCGCTTTTACCATCAATTGCACCTGGGGTTTATCCGCGCCGCCGTAACCGGTGACAGCTTGCTTGACTTCCATCGGCGTATATTCGCCAACAGCAATATGGTGCTGCGCCAAAGCCAATAGTGCCACACCACGCGCTTGCCCCACAGCGATGGCTGTGGAAACATTGCGCTGGAAAAAAAGTTTCTCCACCGCGCCGCCTTCAGGCTGGTGGAGAAGTAAAAGTTCCGTTAATTTTTGATAAAGCTGAGCCAGACGTATTTCCGGACGTTCACCGGCTGGAGTGGTGATGACGCCATAATCCACAACAGAGATGCCGGCATCGTTTTCAGCTACCAGGCCATAGCCTGTGGTCGCTGTCCCCGGGTCGATTCCCACGACCAGCATCGGTTAATCCTCTGCCAGGGACTCGAGCGCCTCCTCAGAAATGTGCAAGTTGTGGAAAACATTCTGCACATCGTCCAGCTCTTCCAGGCTTTCAACGGAGCGCAACACCTGCAGCGTTTCGTCCGTGCCAAGGTCCATTTCATTGGTGGGCAGCATACGCAGTTCGGCTTCTTCCAGGGTGAATTTGCCACCGCGCATGGCATCCGAAATGGTCTTGAAAGTCTCTACCGGTCCGATGATCTCGATATAACCGTCTTCATAATTGACATCATCAGCGCCAGCTTCTACTGCCAGGTCAAATATTTTTTCCATATCTTTTTCAGTGCCGGGAACCGAAAAATAGGCTGCCCGTTTAAATTGCCACCCTACCGAACCAGCCTCGCCCATAGTGCCACCCGAGCGGGTGAGCACATGGCGAACCTCTGCCACCGTCCGGTTGCGATTTTCGGTGTAGCACTCGATCATCAAAGCGATTCCGTGCGGAGCATAACCTTCGTAAAAGACCTGTTCGAAGGCAGCGCCATCTTTTCCTTCACCAGTCCCGCGCTTGAGTGCGCGTTCAATATTTTCCTTCGGCATGTTCTGGGCTCGGGCTTTGTCGATCGCCAACCGCAAACGGAAATTCGATTCCGCGTCCCCGCCACCTTCGCGTGCTGACATCACAATTTCACGGGTTAGGCGTGTAAACACCTGCCCGCGCTTGGCATCGGCAGCGCCTTTTTTCCGTTTAATAGTCGCCCATTTGGAATGTCCAGACATACTGGTTCTCCTTCAAGTCACCGAGCGGTGAGCAGAATAAAAGTCACGCAAATTATACCACAGCGCTGAACCAGGCAGCTGTCAGGCGTGAAAATACTCCGTGCCGGCTTACAGTCAGCTTACAAGCCGGTTGTAAGCCTTGTTTTATGCTTTCAAACAAACTAAATTAGTATCGTAATTCCACTTAATTATTACTAAATATGAAAAACACTAAATCAATTTCCCTTCGCTTTCTTGGTTGCAGCCGCTCTCATTTTCGGGTCGGTTCAGCCCGCATCCGCCGATAACATTCCGGTCACTGGCCCCAACCTGGAGAACATCCAACCAGCCAGCGCCGCCGTGGTCTCGCTGGCATCCTTTACCTCATCGGTAGCAGTCAGCGGCAATCCCAACGTTGTAGCCGGTATTTTTGCCCGCGGTATTTTTGCTGCTCCCATTGTTCAACAGCCGTCGTCAGCCCCCGGATTTGTATCGACGGAAGCCGAAGCCGCCACCCAATTCGGTATGGCAGCCCAATATGGAACGGTAGCGTTGCTGGCGCATAACTACCTGCTCGGTGAACAATTCTTTTCTGTCCAGAACGGGAAACTTTTATCCCTGGTCTATGGTGATGGACATGCCCGAACCTATCGTGTCCGGCAAGTCCTGAAATTCCAGGCTCTCTCCCCCAGCAGCCCTTACTCCAATTTTGTTGACCTGGACGACCCGAATGCCGGGCAAATTACTGCCACTGACCTGTTTTACCGGGTATACACAAATGATGGCACGTTGGTATTGCAGACCTGTATCGAAGCCGAAGGAAATTCTTCCTGGGGCCGGCTGTTCGTGATTGCAGAACCTGCCCATCTGGTCACCACACTCCAACCAAATCGCTTAGTTATGGCGAACACTTTAACCATCCGCTAACTCGCGAATTTATTTTTATTTTTTTATGAAACCGGTGCAGGCGTGCCTGCGCCGGTTTCTATTGGCCCTGCCCTGTTGGTTGCTCGGTCGGCAGAATCTCGACTGGACCTTCAAGAGGCTGCGCCACCACGATCAAACGGTGCGTGTTGGATTCGGCCGGCCAGCAGGTGATCAATGTCAGCCGCTCATCATTGGACGGCAGGATCCAGCGGGCGTTTTCAAGCCTTGTCGCCATGTCCACATTGCGTTCCGGCAAAATCATCACATTGACGACCAGATAGGTGTAGCGAATTTGTCCGCCATACACGATGATCTGATCGCCAGGCACAACATTGTGCAGGTTTTCAAATACCTTTTCAAAAATGTTGTGGTGACCGTTCAGGACCGTGTTGCCCACCTGCCCCAGCAGCGCCGAGGTGGTATGCCAGCCGACAGCAAATTTATCCGGGGCTTTCCATTGTTCATAGGTATCGCTGCCAATCCGCACTTCTGCCGGGTCGGAAGGAACGATAGGTGCTTTCAAGCCGATCACCGGGATCTCGATTTCAGTCGGAATGGTTGGAAATAAGGTTGGGGTCGGGATGATTTCCGTAGGTCGGATGACCAGCTGGGTAGGGTAAGGCGCCAGACTGCGTAATGTGGGCGTTGGGAAAAAAGGCTGCGGGCGATTAGCCGGCGGCTGCGTAATCTCAACTTCGGGTGCCGTTTGCTTCCCGACCAGGCTGGTGACCGGCACATCCAGCGGCCTGAAGCCCATCATTGGGTCACCAAGTTCATTGACCAAGCCCAGCCGCTGTAGTAAGGAGTCATACAACGGCGTAAAACCTCCACTTACCCCCAAAATAAGGACGAGTAAACCGGCTACAACCAATATGTAAGGACTAATTTTCTTCAATGGGTGAAATGTACTTTACTTGTAGTGGAATGAGAGCTTCACCTAGATGATAATTCATCGGCTGGCGGGGGTCAACAGTTCGAGCGTCATGGAACCAAGTTAACTGAAGGGCGGCTCGCTTGAGCCGCCCTTCCCCCTCCCAACAGTAAATTGTAATTTTTTAAGCAGAGGTGATCAGCTTATAGCCTAGCCGGTCCACGTTGACGATTAAACCCTCAGCCGCGGGATCGGCATCCATGAACTTTTGTCGCAGCAGATACACCAGGTATTTAATGCGCTGGCGCGCCTGGGGGAAGTCTTTTCCCCATACGGCCTGGGAAATTTGCTGATAATGCACAATTTCCGGTGCATGTTTGGCCAAATTGAGTAACACACTGAACTCTTTGCCGGTGAGTTGGATGCGCGTGTTCTTTAGCCGCACCTCGCGTGTTTGGATATCGATCGCCAGCCCTACCTGCGGGAAGACAAAGCGATTTGCATCCCTTGAAGAGCGTGAGCGCCGCAGTACCGCGTTGACCCGTTCCACGACTTCCCCTTTATAAAACGGTTTGGTCATGTAATCGTCCACGCCGCGCTGGAAGCAGGTCACAACATTTTCTTTATTATTAAGTGCCGTCAAAATGATGACCGGAGTATTGCTTACCTGACGTAGATGATCGATCGTCTCCCAACCATCCATTTCAGGCATCATCAGATCCAACAAAACCAGATCCGGGAAGGATAAATTGACCTTATTGAGTGCCTCTTTGCCGTTGATGGCACTCAGCACATCAAACCCGGCATGGCGCAGAATTTGTTTCAGCAAAAAGGCAGTATCCTGGTCATCTTCCACCACCAGAATGCGCGACCTTTCGCTGGAGTAGTATTCATCCAGATCTGAGCCCACTTCTTTTTCAATAACGGTTTCCATGCTGTCCTCCCTGTTGGCTGTTTAAAATCGAAAAACCGGCCTGGGGCCGGTTTCGCTATTTGGCTCCCTGAACACCCGCCGGAGAAATTTCCCCGGCAAGCGACCATGTCAAGTGATCAGATCTCCGCCGCCTGAGTTGCTTATTTACTTTTTTAACGATAGAAAATTAATCTATACAAAGATTATACAGAGCCGCAAATGGTTTGTCAATGCTAACCAATAGGCAAACCATAGGGAAATTATCATAATTTGTCATAAAACACTTAAGGGATTTGGGTTTCAGCAATTACAGCGTTGGTTAATTCCCCAATTCCTTCGATGCTAATCTGGACGACGTCGCCAACAACCAATGGTCCTACCCCAGCCGGCGTGCCAGTTAATATCAGGTCCCCTGGTTCAAGCGTCATCACCGAAGAGATAAAAGCAATTAATTGTTGGACCGAAAAAACCATGTCGCGGGTCGAAGCCATCTGTCGCACCTCTTGATTGACCCGGCATGTGATCAGCTGGTCGAACGGATCCATATCGGTTTCGACCCAAGGGCCGACCGGGCAAAACGTATCGAACCCTTTCCCCCGTGTCCACTGACCATCACGCTGCTGTAGGTCTCTTGCGGTCACATCGTTGGCAATGGTGTAGCCGAAAATATAATCTTTTGCATCGTTTGGTGCAATCCAGCGTCCCCGTTTTCCAATTACTACCGCCAGTTCAGCCTCATGCTCCACTTGGATGGATTGCGGCGGCAGAATGATGGGTATGCGGGGTCCGATCAGCGCTGAGGGTGGCTTAAAGAAAAGGATAGGCACCTCAGGCACCTCCGAACCATGCTCTTTGGCATGTTCGACATAATTTCGTCCAACACAGATGATCTTGGTAGGCTGAGAAGGTGGCAGCAATGTCACCGAACTGAAAGGTATTTCAGCTTCCAGCCGTCGGTAATCACCGTAAGGCGTGCCATCAATCAAGCCAATCTGTTCGCCATACACCCAGCCATACGTCGGTTGACCCTTGCCAATTTGAAAACGCACAAAACGCATTTAGATTACTCCTATTGACCTACATAATGGCAATTTCCCAATAAAAACGGTGCATCGATTGCAATTCGCGGTATAATACCCGCCGTAGTAAGACGATCGGGAGGGTAGCTCAGTTGGTTAGAGCGCGTCGCTTACACCGACGATGTCGCAGGTTCGAGTCCTGTCCTTCCCACAAGAACACCGGTTCAGCGCCGGTGTTTAGCTTTAAAACCAACGTTTGCGAACGAAGAACCAGATTGTAACGCCAACAATTAATATGCTAAGTCCCAGGATGGCAATCCAGGTGTACTGCCAGTCCATCAAGGGTAAATTCACATTCATGCCGTAAAATCCGGTAACGACGACCGGCAAGCTGACCAGGATGGTCGCCACTGCCAGGAATTTCATCACCACGTTGAGATTATTGGAGATGATCGAGGCAAAAGCGTCCATCATGCTGCTCAAAATGTTGGCAGAGATGTTGACCATTTCAATGGCTTGCTGGTTCTCGGTGATGACATCTTCCAGTAAATCCTCATCATCCGAGTACTGACGGAAGAGTTGGGTACGCTGCAGCCGCTCCAATAACAATTCATTGGCTTTCAACGCAGTGGTGAAATAAACCAGGCTCTTCTGGTACTTCAGCAGTTCCAGCACCTCTTTATTCTGCATGGATTGCTGCAGCCGGTCTTCTGAGTCTTCCGTCATTTTATTGATCTGGCGCAAGTGGCTAAGATAACGGTTGGCATTCAACAACAACATGCGCAGCACAAAGCGGATCCGCTTGCCGGTGGATAAATTTTTGATCTTTCCACTGGCAAATTCTGTCGTCAAATCGTTTGGCCGGCGGCATACCGTGACGATCATCGAATCGGTCAAAATGAGACCCAAAGGCAGGGTGCTGTACGGCACGTCCACGTTTAGCCCTTGAAAAAACGGAATGCGGATCAAGATCAGCATTTTCCCGTCGTCTTCTCGCTCTGAACGCGCCCGTTCGTCCATATCCAACGGGTAGGTCATAAAATCCTGCGGAATACCCTGTCCCACCATCCGCTCAATATCATCGCTGGTCGGGTCGATCATGTTCACCCAGCAACCACTGGTGAACTCCGTGATTTGCTCCAGCCCGTTCGATGTTGATTTATAAATGCTGATCATGGGAGCACCTCCAGGTTGTTTGCGGGCGGACCCGGCTGACGGCTTGATTCTACACCCTGTGAAGGATATTCCAACAATTTTCTTACACTGAATTTGACTGCAACCCGGGTATAATGAATCGACCGGGGATGACAGGCTTCGACGGGAGAGGCTGGTCCCGGACTGCGAGCCGAGAGGTACCGACCTCGTAAAATCAGTACAAAAAATCAAGTGCCAATCGCACTCAATACGCTGCTCTCCCCCTCGCTGCATAAGCTAGGGTGACCAGCAAATGACCTCTCGTAGGTCACGTCCGCCTGCTCCGCTGTCTGACCGGTAGTAGATGCGGGCGCCACAAGGTCAGACTGCCGCCTCCCATGCCGCGGGGGTTGCGAAAGAGGGCTTTCGGGCCTGAGCGGATAGCGACTTTCCTGTTCTGCAAATCACCGGGCAAGCCGCGAGACTAAAGAATTGCTACGCTCGTAGAAGTTCGCGGGTCTATTCTTTCGGACGCGGGTTCGATTCCCGCCATCTCCACCTGTTGATCGTGCCGGTCTCTGACCGGCACGCAGCTTTAATCTCAATCAGCGCTTCAAATTCTACTCACACCTGCACAATCAAACCCTTCAAATACGCCCCCTCGGGGAAAGCCAGCGCCACCGGGTGATCGGCTCCCTGGGTCATGGTTTGAACGATGCGCGCATCTACTCCAGCGTCCAGAGCCGCACCGGCTACAATTTTCTGGAATAAATCCGCTGAAATCCCGCCAGAGCATGAAAAAGTCGCCAGAATCCCACCTGGGTTCAATAGTTTTAAACCCAGCAAATTAATGTCTTTATAGCCGCGCGCAGCCCGTTCAGCCTGCGCCGCGGTCGGCGCGAACTTGGGCGGGTCCAGAATCACCATATCAAAGGAGCGACCCTGATCGCGCAGAGTACGCAGTTCCTTGAAAACATCGCCCTCGATCCATTCCGCCTTTTCGGCCGATAAGCCGTTCAACTCTAAATTCCGGCGCCCCATCTCCAGCGCATCCGCCGATGAGTCCACCGAGGTCACACTTTTTGCTCCGTTTTTCAGCGCATACACGCTGAATCCACCGGTATAGCAAAAGCAATTGAGCACATCCCGCCCGGCAGATAGGTCGCCGACCCGCTGCCGGTTGCGGCGCTGATCGATATAAAAGCCGGTTTTCTGCCCATTGACCACGTCCACCTCGAACCGCAGCCCATTCTCTACAATTTCAATTGGTCCGGTTGCATCGCCACGCAGCATTCCGCTCCTGGGTTCCAGTCCTTCCAGGCTGCGCACGTCCACATCCGAGCGTTCCACCATGGTTTTGACCCCGGTCAGTTGCACCAGGGTATCCACCAAGGTCTCGCGCCAGAATTCGGCGCCGGCCGTCAGGAGCTGAACGACCAGCACATCCGCATAGCGATCCACCACCAGCCCAGGCAACCCATCTGACTCGCCGTGCACCAGACGTAACGCGTTGGTTTCACCTTCTGGCACCATAGCGGAGCGCCGTTCAATGGCTTGCCGAATCCGCTTTCCAAAATAATTGCTATCGATAATCTCTTCCGGGTCCAGGTTCCACATCCGGGCACGGATCGACGAAATCGGGCTGAATGCTGCCCATCCCAGCGCCAACCCGGATGCATCGCGCACAATGACGCTCTCACCGCTCCCCGGATTGCCTTCCACCCGGTCAACCGCACCGGAAAACACCCATGGGTGCCGCGCCAGCACGGATTTATCCCGCCCGGGCTTGAGAATGATGGTCTTTTTGGCTTTTGTCATGATGTCATATTGGCTATACGCAATTTATCCTGCCACCATGCTGCGCAGGCCAGGTTCGTCGATGACTTGAACGCCCAATTCGCGCGCTTTTTCCAGCTTCGAACCAGCCGATTCACCCGCCACCAGGAAATCCGTCTTTTTAGTGACGCTGTCGGTGACCTTGCCGCCGTATTGTTGGATGAATTCCTTGGCGCCTTCGCGCGAGAAACCAGGCAGGGTACCGGTGATCACAAAAGTCTTCCCGGCTAACGGTTGCGGACCAGACGGCGCTGCTTTTTGTTCTGCCACCGGCCAAACTCCAGCTTTTCTCAGCTTTTCCAACACCTGACGGTTAGCCGGACGCGCAAACCAATCCACAATCGCCTGTGCGATATTCGGTCCCACCCCTTCGATTCTCTGCAGTTCATCAGCCGTCGTCTTGCTGAGTGATTCCAGATCCGGGTAAACGCGCGTTAAATCAACCGCCATCACTTCACCCACCCCATGCACACCCAGGGCGTTGATCAACCGGGACAGCGGTTGCTGCCGCGACGTCTCAATCGACCCCAGCAGGTTATCCGCTTTCTTATCTGCAAAACTTTCCAGCTTGAGCAGATCATCTCGGGTTAAGGTGTACAAATCGGCCACATCGCGGACCAGACCGGCATCCACCAACTGTTCCACGATTTTAGTGCCCAACCCAACGATATCCATTGACCCGCGACCGACAAAATGCTCAATATTACGGATCAACTGCGCCGGGCAGGCTGCGTTGACGCAATACCAGGCTACCTCGCCTTCCAGGTGTTCCACCGCCTGTCCGCAGGCTGGGCAGGACTTCGGTGCCTCGAAAACCCGTTCACTGCCGTCCCGCTGATCTACCACCGGTCCAATAACATACGGGATCACATCGCCGGCCCGTTTGAGTAGTACCCGGTCACCAATGCGAATGTCTTTGTCCCAGATGTAGTCGAAATTATGCAACGTAGCTTGTTTGACCACCACCCCGCCCACCTCCACCGGTTCAAGGTTGGCTACCGGTGTCAAAACACCGGTCCGCCCAACGTTGATTCCTATTCCTTGCAACCGGGTGGTCACTTCACGGGCTGGGAATTTGAACGCCAAGGCTCCACGCGGATCTTTGCCTACCACCCCCAGGTCAGCTGCCAGGCGCAGATCGTTGAGTTTAATCACTGCGCCATCTGCTTCGTAAGCCAGTGAGTCCCGTTTCACAACCCAGCCCTGTGCGGCTTCGATCGCCTCATCGATATTCTGAACCAGCACGGCTGCATCCGTCACCGGCAGTCCCAGCTGGCGCAGCAGCTCGAGCGTACCCCATTGGGTACCCGGTGTCTCACCGTCTGCAGTCAATATCTGGTAGGTCAGCAGCCGCAGCGGACGCGAAGCTGTCAGTGACGTGTCCAACTGGCGCAGCGACCCCGCGGCGGTATTCCGCGGATTCAGGTAGGCCTTCTCGCCAGCTTCGATCATGCGCTGGTTCAGCGCTTCGAAATCCTTCAAATTCATAAACGCCTCGCCGCGCACCACCAGCCGTGCCGGCGGTTTAGGTCCGTCTTCCTGAACCGGGATGGTCAGCGGCACTCCGCGAATCGTGCGCAAGTTGGCAGTGATATCCTCGCCCACCACGCCGTCTCCGCGCGTAGCGCCCATTACGAAGCGGCCGTCCTGATAATGCAGGACTACGGTCAATCCATCGATTTTGGGTTCAATCACAAACCCGGAGGAAGCCACTCGATCGTCCAGCCGGACAATTCGCTCATACCAGGCACGCACATCCTGCGGGCTAAACCCGTTCGCCAGGCTCAATACCGCCCCTGGGTGCCGCACCTTGACGAATTTATCCAACACTGCGCTGCCAGCCCGCTGACTGGGTGAGTCTGGCAAAACCCAATCAGGGTGGGCAGTTTCCAATTCCAACAGCCGTTTGAGCATTTTGTCATACTCGTAATCGCTGATCACCGGGGAATCCATCACATGATAGCGGTACGAGTGAAAATTCAACGTGCGCACAAGTTCTGCGAGTTCCTGGCGTTCATTTTCAGTGCTCATGGACGTGTCCTCCACTCGAAATTATAGCAGGTCACGCTCAAAGCGCAGCCAATGCAACTCTCATCCGATCGTTGCGTATATGAGAATACCGGTTTTCTGGACCGGTTTTCTAGACCCGCGTTAAAATGATCTTTGTCAATAGCCCTGTTGGTTTTTAAATGTTACACTAATCGATATCGGAGGAGACCAATGCGCGCTGGAAAAATAATTGCTTATATCGTTGCAGCTATTCTGATCTTTTTTGGCGTCCTGTTCATCTGGGGTTCCACCGGTGACCAGGGGTCGGTTGGCTGGATTCCTGTCGGAATCATTAGCGTTGCAATTGGGCTGGTGTTGATATTCTGGGCTGCCCGTAGACCCGCCCAACCCGCCGATACCAATGTCACGCTCAATATTGACCTGCCCGGCAATGTCAATATGGATACACTCAAATGTGAGTCGTGCGGGGGCACGCTTAAGCCGGAAGATATCAAAATGGTTGCTGGAGCGCCAGTGGTCACTTGCCCGTGGTGTCACACAACCTACCAGTTAACTGAAGAACCTAAGTGGTAATTTAACAACTCATCTCAGGGAGGTGTTTGATGCACAGGATTCGGGGTGCGCTCCTGCTGCTTATGGCGTTGATTTTACTGGTAGCTCCATCGCCAGTTCTCGCGCAAAATTATTCCTTTCAAGTCCCAGTTCAAAACATCAGTGTTTTTGTAAATTCAGACGGTACGCTCAGTCTGGATTACATTATCACGTTTGCCAACCAGCCCAATGCCGATCCAATCGACATTGTGGATGTTGGCATGCCCAATTTTGACTATGAGCTCAATAGTATCAGCGCCACCATCGAAGGCTCACCGGTTGACCGCATCGCCGACTCGCAATATGTCTCTCCCGGCGTTGAGTTTCACCTGGGTGCCAATTCAATTCAACCTGGACAAACCGGCACGCTGCATGTGACGGTTGGGACGGTGCGCAACGCCCTCGGGGCTGGCTCGGCGCAAGAAACCGAACCCTACGCCAGCCTGAATTTCACACCCAGCTGGTTCGATTCCTCCTTCGTCCGCGGCAGCACCAATTACACCTTCAGCATTATCCTGCCGCCCGGTCTCGAACCCGAGCAGCCGCGCTACTTTACCCCATCCGGCAATTGGCCTGGCGCTAATGAACCGGCTACCAGTTACAACGCTGACAACCGCGTGGTCTATACCTGGACGGCTGATAACGCCAACGCCTCCACTCGTTACGAGTTTGGCGCCAGTTTCCCGATGAAATTGGTGCCATCAGAAGTGGTGGTCGCCACTGAATTTCCCAATCCGCGCTCTATTTCATTTGACTCTATCTTTCCGTTCTTATGTTTTGGTCTGATCATCACGGTGATTGTGCTTTCCGGCATTTTTGGCGCCCGTGCGGCTGAAAAACGCAAATTAGCCTATATGCCGCCGAAGATCGCGATCGAAGGTCATGGTATCAAACGCGGTTTGACCGCCGTCGAAGCCGCCATCCTCATGGAACAACCGCTCGACAAGATCATGAGCATGATCCTGTTCGCAGTGCTCAAAAAAGGCGCTGCCACGGTGACTACGCGTGATCCGCTTAAAGTTGGAAATCACTACACCTCAACCAGCCAATCTCCAGCCGTATGAAATTGATTTCCTCAACGCTTTCGGCACGCTGGATAAAGCCGCTCAACGCCGCGAATTGCAATCCGTGACCGTTAACCTTGTCAAATCCGTGTCGGAAAAAATGAAGGGCTTCAGCCGTAAGGAATCCATCGATTATTACACCGCCATCATGGAAAAAGCCTGGGCGCAGGTGACTGCCGCGGATACTCCCGAGGTTAAGTCCGAGACCTACGAGCAGGTGATGGATTGGACCATGCTCGACAAACAATGGGACAGCCGTACCCAGCAGTCCTTTGGTCCCCAGCCAATCTTCGTCCCCACCTGGTGGTGGCGCTTTGACCCGGGTATGCGTCCGGGGATGGGCGGCGCAGTCGGTGGTGGCGGCATTGCACCGGTAGCGACTTCGGGTATCCCAACCGGCGGTCCAGGCGGCTCTATCAACCTGCCAAAAATGCCCGGTTCTGATTTTGCGGCTTCAATGGTCACCGGAGTCCAAACTTTCTCCCAGAACGTTGTCGGCAACCTCACCAGCTTTACCGACACCATCACCAACAAAACCAATCCGGTCCCCAAGACGACTTACACCCGCTCCGGTGGTATGGGCGGCGGTGGCGGGCGCTCCTGCGCTTGCGCCTGTGCCTGTGCCGGTTGTGCCTGTGCCTGTGCCGGAGGCGGACGCTAAACAAGGAATCCATTAATGGTAAAACGAGTGTCCAATCTTTTCTCCCGCTTTCTATTCAATGCTAGCAGCCAGACTCCTGGCTTGCCAAAAGCCGGCGTCTATCATTTCAATCGGGAGGACCGCGGAGGGAAAGCGCGCATCCATTTACGGATGGAGGCTGATGGGCATGGATTGTTACTGGTAAATGCCAATCGCGCCTTTCACCTCAACCCCACCGCGGCGTTGATGGCTTACCTGGCGCTGGAAAAAGTGCCTCAGCCCGCAGCAGTGAAGGTCATTACCCGTCAGTTCAAAGTCCCGGCTGAGTCCGCCTTACTTGACTATGCGCAGTTTTTACCCCAGTTGGATGAGCTGACCGCCCCAGACGGCGCTTGTCCGGTGCATGATCTGGAACTCGAGGTGTTGGCGCCTTTCTCGCAGCAGCCGTCTGCTCCCTACCGCATGGACCTGGCACTTACCTATCGCTGCAACAACAATTGCCCGCATTGCTATAATGCCCGTCCGCGCAGCTTTCCCGAGATGGATACCGCCGCCTGGAAACGCACCCTGGACTTGCTTTGGTCCATCGGCATTCCCCACATCGTTTTCACCGGCGGAGAGCCTACCCTACGGCCTGACCTGCCTGAATTGATCGCCCATGCCGAAAAGCTGGGCCAAATCACCGGTATTAATACCAATGGCCGCAAGTTGAAGGATCCGGCCCTGGTTCAATCTCTGGTGGATGCCGGCCTGGATCACGTACAAATCACGCTAGAATCCCACAATCCCGCCATTCATGACCATATGGTCGCTCCACACGGCGCCTGGGACGACACCGTCGCCGGCCTGCGCAATGCCCTCGCGACCCGCCTGTTCGTCATGACCAACACTACCTTGTTGCAGGAAAACGCACCCTATCTTTCCGATACGCTGGATTTCCTGGCGGACCTGGGCGTGCCTACCA
>CAVRKN010000021.1:0-27952 GCA_963721535.1 uncultured Chloroflexia bacterium | reverse complement strand
AGTTTGGCGCCGCAATTCGGACAAAACTTGGCATTTACTTCCAACGGATGGGAACACTCTGGACAAGAAGCCAGAATTGTCTCATTCCAGTTTTCCTCAGCTAATTTTTTATCTTCCTCCGCCATGTGGGCATGTGCCCAGACTTCCTGTACGGAATGCGAAGCCTGTGCGGCGCTCATCTCAACGCCAAGATTCTGGGGCGCAATTCTTGCATAAACCGCGTTTTTCATTCCAGCACTTTGCCTCGCAAACCCAGGATTGGCAGCGCGGGCATTGCTTGAACTGCGGGCGAAGTTCTTTGGCGGCTTCAATAAAAGCCTCATCCTTAGCCTTTTGCCAACCGGCGGAGCGTGCGCGTTCGCCAAGTTGTGCTGCCTGGTTGAATACGCCACCGAATAGGCTGCTGGCAGTGTCTAATGCATTGGCAATATTACCGGCATGGTAAGGGGTAAACCGGTTGCGATAACCGGTGCCACAGCGGTCGCAATTGAACTCGAATTGAAATCCGGTGTCGGTGCTCAAGTCATTATAATTATTAGTAAATTCGATCCGCTCGTTCATGGTTCTCCCTCGAAGAATGATCGTTCGCTGGAAAGATTATAGCATCGGCTCTGATTTTTCCATGCATTCGCGAAAGAACATTTAGCAACCGGTTGAGCTGGTTCACGTAAATAATGTGAAAGGAATTAATCGATGAGTCCAAATATGTTACGCCGTTCGCGTGAGAATCGAGTGGTCGCCGGTGTCTGTGGGGGATTGGGTCACTTTTTAGGCATCAGCCCCACCTGGTTTCGCTTAGGTTTTTTGTTAATGTTGCTGCCCGGCGGCCTGCCCGGAATATTAATTTACACGCTGTGCTGGATCATCATTCCGGAGGGATAACCAAAGCCACCGAACTGGGATATAATCGCGCCTATGACTGACCATAAAGCGCACTTTCTCCCATTTAATGCTGTCAATGAATTCTTAATACCTGAATATCGGTTGAAGATTATTCAACAGGCCTTCGCTGAACTCTCCAATTTACCCGAAGAACGCCGTTCGGCCATCAGCCGTCTGGTTAAGCGCCATGTTCAGGTTGCCGGTTTCCGTAACAGTGCTCTGGCGCCGGCACCGGTCAAGGCGCGTGCCTCGGTCTCTACCTTCGAAAAATCGGCCGAGTTTTCCGCTCAAATTATGAGCGCCTGGTATGACCTACACCCCGAGTTGGCTAAAAAGGTCTATGATTTTCTGACCGCGCGCAGCTGGAAACTGTTGCCGCTGGAGGTTGATCGCAGCAAATTGCCCGGCTTCTTGACCCATTGGCAAAAAGATGAAACCTTCGAGGTATTGGACGATGCCTACGCCGTACAATACCCGCAGAACACTGACCATGAGTACGACATCAATATGATGATCGCCTGGCTCAGCGGGCGCTTACCGGTCGAGATGGTGGATAAACTCGAAGAATCCGAGTTCGTCGAGCACGCCGAAGAATAATCCGACGGTTATTCCTCGTCCTCGAGCGGATTTTCATCGTCGAATTCAAATGGCAGTTCGTCAGTTTCACTCATTTCGGTGAGTGGAGCCAGGGCGATATCGCCAAACAATGAGGTCTGTTCAGCCGACACAATGTGCCGCTTGACCAGCTCCAGCATTGCCAAAAAAGTGACGATGATCTCGACGCGCGGCGTCGTGCCGTTTAACAGCGTGCGGAAGGTAGTGGTTCTCAGACCCCGTAGTTGGTTAAGGATGCTGCGGATTTTTTCACGGATGGTGACGCGTGGCATGCTCACCACTTTATCCAATGAGGTCAGGGCAGCCTGCGTGAAAAACACGCTGCGGGCAGCATCCATAAAATCTGCCAGCGTAATCCCGCTCAGATCCAATTTGACCTGAACCGCAATTTTCGGCGGGGCTGCCAGGCGCAAGTGAGTCTGCAATCCAGCCTCTTCCCGCATCTGCAGGTACCTCGATAATTCCTTGAAACGCTTGTACAAGATCAGCTGTCGAGCCAGCGCCTCGCCCGGATCTTCCTCATCCGCACCGGAATGGTCAATCGGCGGGCGCGGCAGCAGCGCCGCCGACTTGATCTGCAGTAACCGCGCCGCGATCACCAGAAACGCCGAGACTTCCGCAGCGTTATGATCCTGCAATAAGCGTAAATATTCCAGATATTGGTCGGTGACCTGTGCCAGCGCCAAACGGGTGATATCCAGTTCAGCCCGTTCGATCAGCTCCAGCAATAGATCGAGCGGTCCTTCATATACCGAGGTAGCTACCTGGTATTTTTCAGTTTGGTGTCCGGCGACTTGAAAGCTCACGCCCGCTATTATAGCATTGGATTGTTCCGGCTGGAAAAGAGCGCGGTTTGACGTAAATTCAGCCGTCAGACGGTATAATCTGGCTATGGAAAAACCTCAGTTATCGCATATCGACGAGAGCGGTGCCGCTCATATGGTGAATGTCAGTGCTAAGCCGGATACCGAGCGGACCGCTGTGGCGCGCGGTGAAGTGATCCTCAAACCCGAAACGGTTGCCTTAATTAGAGCCGGGTTGATGAAAAAGGGCGATGTCTTGACCGTGGCACAAATTGCCGGCATTCTGGGTGCCAAGAAAACCGCCGAATTGATTCCGCTGTGCCACCCGATTCCGATCCACCAAATCGCGGTTGAACTTGAGCTGGATGACCATCTGCCCGGTGTGACGATCACCTCGCGGTTGGTAACGACCGGTAAAACCGGCATTGAAATGGAAGCGCTCACCGCTGTGGCAATCGCCGCGTTGACTGTCTATGACATGATTAAAGCGGTTGAAAAAACGGCCCGCATCACCAACATCCGTTTGATTGAAAAACGCGGCGGTCAAAGCGGCGACGTAGTTAACGAATAAAGAGCTGGAATATTCATGCCATCCATCACATTATTATTTTTTGCCCACCTGAAAGAAATCAGCGGCTTTGCCCGCACAGAACTCAGCCTCGAGCCAGGGACCACCGTCGAGGCATTCAAAATCCACTTGATTGAAGCTTACCCCGGGTTGGAAAATGTCATGCCAACGGCAATCGTGGCGGTCAACCAGGAATTTGCCTTTGATACCGATCTGATTCCTGACAACGCCGAAGTTGCCATCTTTCCCCCTGTCAGCGGCGGCAGCGATTTGCCCACATTCCTCCAGGTGACGCATGATGTTCTCGACCTGGACGCCTTAATCGACCAAATTACCTTGACTTCCACCGGAGCAGCGGCGGTGTTTACCGGCATGGTGCGCGGTCTTACTTCTCGCGGTGCTGCCCACGAAACAGTGGCGTTGGAATACGAAGCCTATATCCCGATGGCGGAAGCCAAAATGGCGCAGGTGGCGGAGGAAATTCGCGAACGCTGGCCCACTATTGAAGGCATCGCGATTGTTCAGCGCATCGGCTATCTCGAACCGCGTACCCCCACCGTGTTGATCGCCTGCACGGCGGCGCACCGCGACACCGGTGTGTTTGAGGCTGCCCGTTACGGCATCGACCGACTGAAAGAAATTGTGCCTATTTGGAAGAAGGAAATTCTCGCCAACGGCGAGGTATGGCTGGAAGGCGATTACCACCCCAAAAAGGGAGACTAACCGATGCCAGACATTTGCTGCGTTGACTGCGATTCACCGTACCCGGCGATGGGCGTACCGTTTCGCTGCCCGGTTTGCGGTGGAGTCTATGATTTCAACGCCCCCTTCGAATTTGCTCCGGAAAAGATGGAAACGAACCTGCCTGGTTATTGGCAGTACCGTCACGCTTTTTGCTTGCCGCCTG
Organism: uncultured Chloroflexia bacterium; assembly: GCA_963721535.1. Lineage (GTDB taxonomy): Bacteria > Chloroflexota > Anaerolineae > Anaerolineales > Anaerolineaceae > Bellilinea. Next base: position 24,177 of record CAVRKN010000021.1, on the reverse strand, counting down.
AGGCACCGGTTGTCAGCCTGGGCGAGGGCAATACGCCGCTATTGTGGGAAGATTTTGCTGGCGACAATCTTGGCCTTAAATTTGAATCCCTCAATCCCAGCGGTTCCTACAAGGATCGCGGCAGTGCGGTGCTGGTCAGTCAATTGCTGGCGCGCGGTGTCAAACAGGCTGTGGAGGATTCATCCGGAAACGCCGGCGCCTCCTTTGCAGCGTATGCGGCTCAGGCACGTCTGCCTGGACGCGTGTATGTTCCGGAAACGGCATCCGGTCCGAAACGAATGCAAATTGAAGCCTATGGGGCTGAATTGATGCGCATCCCGGGGCCAAGATCCGAGGCAGCTAAGGCGGTGCTCACACAGGCGCAACAGGGTGTTCCGTATGCCAGCCATGCCTACCTGCCATTTGGTCTGGCCGGAATCGCCACCATCGCCTATGAGATCTGGCAGCAGATGGGCCGAACCGCGCCAGCTGCTTTAATTGCTCCTGTGGGTCATGGCGGGCTGCTGCTAGGTATCCTCCGCGGTTTTCAAGCGCTTCGAACCGCCGGATTAATCGACGCTGAACCGTATTATGTCGGGGTTCAAGCCGCGGCTTGCGACCCGGTAGTGCGCGCTTTCGAGCATGGTCTTTCAGCAATGTCCACTGCTCCCGAACTTTCCACCCTGGCGGAGGGCGTGCGGGTGACCACACCGGTCCGCGCCCGGGCGTTGATTGAAGCTATCGCCCCGCAAAATGGCACATTCATTTCCATCCCAGAGGATGAAATTCAAATCTCACATCAACAGCTGGCTCAGCGTGGTTATTATGTCGAGCCGACCTCAGCTCTGGTATGGGCGGCTTATCGGGCCTTGCACCTCAATCTGCCGCAGCCGGCTGTTGCCGTTTTAAGTGGAAATGGGTTAAAATACTATCCTGCAAGCTAAAACCCTCCGTTGGAGGGTCCTTTACACGAACTGGTGGAACGCGAGCTACCTGATCCACAGAGTTGAGGTGGCTTCCGCTCCCCGAGTTCACAGGAGGACTCGATGGACAATCTTGCTGCCTCGTCAGCGCAAGAGTCGCCTGCCGAACTGGCACAGCGGCTGCATTTGAATTTTAAAGACCTGCTTCTGCTTTCCCGGGCATTAACCCACCGCTCTTTTCTAAATGAGCACACCGAGGCGCTGGAAGATAATGAACGTCTCGAATACCTGGGGGATGCGGTGCTGGATTTTATTGTGGGCGTCTGGTTATACCACCACTATCCCGAAATGGCCGAAGGCGATCTGACGCGCATGCGCTCGGCGCTGGTGCATACTGAACAGCTGGCAGTATTCGCCCGCAAGGTCAAATTGGGTGAGGCCATGCGCCTGGGTCGTGGCGAGGTACAAGCCGGCGGCCAGAACCGTTCAGCCTTGTTGTGCGACACCTTCGAGGCAGTGGTTGGTGCGCTATACCTGGATTCTGGCATCGATGCGGTCAATACCTTTATGCACCCGTTGCTGCAGGAAGCCTCCGAGGATATTCTGGTCAACCATAAAAATGAGGATCCCAAGAGCCTGCTGCAGGAATGGGCGCAATCTCAAGGGTTTCCAGGCACCGTTGTATATCACCCGCAGTGCCCATGGGCCAGACCACTCAAAAATTTTCGAGTTGGAAGTCGTTATCGCCGGCAATATTTATGGAACTGGCACCGGCCCCAGTAAATCGACGGCAGCCAAAGCAGCAGCCCGAGTAGCCTTACTTAAGCTCGGACTGGTTGAACATTAATTTTTCGCGCGACAGGACTCCGCATGCTTTCTCGTCTTAAATCGTTGGAATTACACGGGTACAAAACGTTTGCCAGCCGCACGCTGTTTGAATTCCCTGGCAACATCACCGCCATTGTTGGCCCGAATGGCTCGGGCAAATCGAATATCGCGGATGCCCTGCGCTGGGTGTTGGGAGAGCAATCCTATAGTCTGTTGCGCGGGCGTAAAACCGAAGACATGATCTTTTCGGGCTCCGAGCAGCGGCAGCGTGCCAGTATGGCTTCGGCGGCAATTACGTTTGACAATGATGACGGCTGGTTGCCCATTGATTACAGCGAAGTACTGCTGGCCCGCCGGGCGTACCGTGATGGGCAGAACGAGTATGTGCTTAATGGTCAGCGAGTACGCTTAAAAGAAATTTCCGAACTGTTAGCCCAATCGGGTCTGGCAGAGCGTACCTACACCGTTATCGGTCAGGGATTGGTGGATGCCGCCCTGGCACTCAAGCCTGAGGAGCGCCGCCGTTTCTTCGAAGAAGCCGCCGGTATCGGGTTGTACCGCTCACGCCGCGATGAAGCCATCACTCGTTTGGACACCACCCGCCGCAACCTCGAGCGCGTCATGGACATCATCGGCGAGTTGGAACCGCGGCTAAAGAGCCTGGAACGGCAGGCCTCCCGCGCCATCGAATTCGACCGCATTAAAGCTGATTTACAGCTTCTGCTGCGAGACTGGTATGGCTACCACTGGCACAAGCTCCAGGGTGATGTTACCCATGCGCGCGAGGTCCTGCATGTTCAGGAACAAAAGCTAGATCAGGCTCAAAGCAAATTTGAAGAAATTGACGGGCGCGTCAAAGCACTGCGCGAGCAATTAACGGGTGTGCGCACTCGTTTGAATGCCTGGCATAATCAATCCGCTGAAGTTCACAATTCTCGTGAAAAAGTCAACCGGGCGCTGGCGGTGCTGGATGAGCGTCAACGCGCCCTGGTAGAGCAGCAAGCCACTCTGCAGCAAGATCTGGCACGGGTGGAGGAAGAAGAACACCTGCACCGCGATCGGCTGACCGTCATGGAGGCTGAGCGCGAGCGCCTGCAGGCTGAATTGGAAGATTCAGAAGCCCAGGCCGAAAAAGTCCGCCAGGCACTCGCTGAACGCGAAGGCAGCCGCGGCAAAATGGAGAAAAACGCACGCGAATTGCGCCGCCAGCTACTGACCAATGAGACTCAGCAGGTGCAGTTCAAAGCGCACATCGCTGAATTAAAAAGCCGGCTCGATTCTTTGCGGAAAAATCTGGAAAACACCCAATCGGCTATGGAACCGGCAGAAAAAGCCGTCCAAACTGCGAAACTCCGGTTGGATGAGGTTCTTAGTACTCACGAGACTGCTGAGAGCCAGCGGCAGTCATTAGAAAAAGAATTACACGAGACCCAGGCGCGTGCAACCAACGCCGAGTCGCAGCGCAAACAGGTCCAGGACGAATTAACCCGCGTCAGCGGTGAAAAAACTCGCCTGGTGACTCAACTGGAAGTGCTCGAACAGGCAGAACGCTCCTTAAGCGGGCTCAATCAGGGGTCGAAGGCTGTGCTGCAAGCTGCCCAGCAAGGGCAATTAACCGGGCAGTATCAGTCGCTCAGCCAACTGATCGAGGTCCCCGGCGAGTACGAACACGCTATCGCCGCGGTATTAGGCGAAACACTGGAAGGCATTTCTCTGGCAGGTACAACCGACCCGGAACAGGCACTCGAATTGCTGGCTGACGGCGAAAAAGGTCGCGCCATACTTTATCCGCAGGACTGGCTGCGCTCCGAAGGAGTTTTGAAAACGCCAAAAGACGCGGATTGCCTGGGAGTGGCTTCTCAATTGGTCAAGGTCAAAGATGGCAACCAACAAGTGTCGATCTTTTGCTCGGGCAGGTGTTGGTGGCGCGTGATCGTAAGAGTGCCCGTCGCCTGGCTGCTGCCCTGCCGATTTATGTGCGTGTAGTCACGCTGAAAGGCGAAGTATTCAGCGGCAATGGGGCTGTCACGGCTGGCCAGGTGAGCCGATCTGCACTGCTTTCCCGCCCGCGCCAATTGCGCGAAGCTCAAGACTCGCTCGGTGCATTGGAAGAAAAGGTCAGTCTGGCCGAAAAAGCTGCCAAACAAGCTGTTCAAGAAGTGGAAAAATCCCGCGAGGCGGTTCAAACCAAAGATAAGGCTTTACGAGACCTGGATCAGTCCATGCGGCAGGCTGCCCGTACGCTCCAGCAGGCTACTTTGGAATTTGAGCAAGCCCGTCAAAAACGCGACTGGCAGCAGGGGCAGTTGGTCAACCTGCAGGAGCAAATTAAGAAAGTGAGGCGGAACGTTCCGCCAACAAGCAGTCATTGGAAAAACTCGAAGGTGAGGCGGACTCTTTTGACTTGCAAATTCGGGACGTTCAACGCAGTCTGGATGAGCTGCCAATCCAGGAATACCAGGAACAGGTGGTTCATTGGAACACCCAAACCGCGTTAGCCGCCCGCAGCCTGAAAGACGCCGACCGCCGACTGGAGGAATATCGCCAGACGTTGTCCACCAATCAAAACCAGCAGCGCACCTTCCAATTGCGCATGGCTCAAGTAAACGCTGCTCGCCAACAGCATGATAGTGAAAAGAACGAACAGCAGCTCAAAGAAACCGAGTTGAATGCGCAAATTGAAGCATTGCGCTTGCAGATCGAACCGGATGAAACCCTGCTTACGCAGCTGGAAGGTCGTTACGACAATCTCCAGGGTGAACTGACCGCCGCGCAACAGGCTTTGGCTGTGGCAGAACGTTATGCAACCCAGGCTCAGCTTGAGTCAGGCCGGTTGCGCGACAGTCTGGATTCGCTGCGGCACCGCATCGAGGAAGATTTTGGTCTGGTCGAACTTGAGTACACAGGTGATATTTCCGGACCAACCCCGTTACCACTGGACGGAATGGTGCAGCAGCTGCCGATGGTCACTCAAATTTCAACCGAGTTAGAAATTTCAATCAACCGTCAACGCAACCAGCTGCGCCGCATGGGCGCGATTAACCCTGATGCCCGCACTGAATTCCTGGAGGTCAAGGAACGCCATACCTTCCTTACCGGACAGGTGGGTGATTTGCGCAAGGCCGACGAAGATCTGCGCCAGGTGATCACGGAACTCGATGAGTTGATGAAAACCGAGTTCCGCAAGACCTTTAAAGCGGTTGCGGCCGAATTTACCATACTCTTTACCCGCCTTTTCGGCGGCGGCACAGCTCGATTGGTGTTGCAGGATGAGGAAAACCCAACCGAAGGCGGCATTGACATCGAAGCCCGTTTGCCAGGCCGGCGTGAACAGGGGTTATCGCCTTCTTTCCGGCGGTGAGCGCTCACTGACCGCCGTAGCGCTGATTTTCTCGCTGCTGATTGTCTCGCCGACGCCTTTTTGCGTCATGGACGAGGTGGACGCCATGCTCGACGAGGCCAATGTAGGCCGCTTCACCGATCTGCTGCGCGAGTTGAGCCAGAACACCCAATTTATTGTCATCACCCACAATCGCAATACCGTTCAGGTCGCCGACGTTATTTATGGTGTCACGATGGGCAAAGATTCAGCCAGCCAGGTGATTTCACTCAAACTGGACGAGATCCCCGAGGAAATGGTGAGAGCGGGCTAAACCTGACTATTCTTAATTAAAAAAACCGCTCTTTTGATCTTCAAAAGAGCGGTTTTTATTAATCTTTATATATTTTATTGTGCCAGACTGGAGGGCACTGCTGGAACGGTCGGTACTTTGCCGGTCCAGTTGTCGAAGGTTTCAATCTTCATGTCAGCCTTCGCTGCAGTTAGCCATTCAGTGAACTTATCTTGTTTCAGCTTAGTCAGCGTGTCGCTGCTGGCAGGGCGGGTTTCCCGGCCCAGCAATTGAATGATGTGGTAGCCGAAAGTGGTTTTCACCGGTTGGCTGATTTGGCCAACCTCGGTCAGTGCAAAAGCGGCATCCGAAAATTCGGTGACCATAGCGGTTTTGTTGAACCAGCCAAGATCGCCGCCCTTGTCTTTATTGCTGTCGTCGGTCGAGAATTCGGCTGCCAGTTTGGTCCAATCTTTCCCAGCAGCGAGTTCGCCTTCGATCACTGCCGCTTCTTCTTCGGTTGCGACCAGGATGTGGCGAGCCCAGATGTAATCCTCTACGGGCAGGATGTCTTTGGTCACTTCGGCCAATACCTTGTCGTACAGCAGCCGCGAGCGGAAAATCTCACGGAACTGATCGGCGCTAAATTGGGCTTCGGTGTCCAGCGCGGCGACGTAATCCGCATAGGTGGTCTTATAGCCTTCCAGCGTGTACGGCGTGGCGGTCGGCTCTGGCGTGGGGATTGCGGTTGGGGTTGCATTTGCATCTGCAGTCGCCGTGGCGGTCGGTTTCTCAGTGGGGGTGGCGGTAGCTCCAGCGGTCGCAGTGGCGGTTGGGCCAGGCGTCGCGAGTGGGCGGGACTAAGGTCTTTTGTAAACCTGAGAGGGTTGCGGTGGCAAAAGTGGTGGCGGTGGGTTCAGGGGTAGGGGTGCCGTTGGCATAATAGCCAAATGCCTCCTGCAATGCGACCTCAATTTCCGCGTCGCTGACCGTGATTCCCATCTTTGCTGCTTGCTTGGCGATGACCACGTCGTTAACCAGTTCTTCGACCACCTGGTCACCCATCACCTGTGGGTTGCTCAAGGTGTTCATGTTCTGCTAAATCTGCTGAGTGAAATAATTGGCAGAGTTTTGATCAAAGCTGAACATCTGAGCATATTGCTGCAGCGACATGGTATTTTGAATAAGCTGGTAGCGGTCGTAACGTACACGTGACTGGAAATCTGCCAGGCTTATTTTTGTGCTATCCACGGTTGCAACCGGTTTATTTTTCTGGAAAACCAACTGGTCGAGGACGCCATAACCAAGAATTAGTACCACCAGGGCAATAATGGCAACGGTTGCTGCCGTGATCAAGGTTCGCTGTCGATGCTCGCGTTCAACCCGGTTTTGCTGTTTCCTGGTGACGTGCTTTGTTTGGGGCGACTTAGCCATAACGTACCTTTCGATCTAAAATGAAAAAGGGCAGTCAGCTTTCCGGCCTATGCCCTGCATTTGTGCTTTGTTAAGTTCTAGCGGACGTACTCGGTCCACTCTTCGCCAACGAAGGGCAGGAGAGCCAGGTGGCGTGCGCGTTTGATTTCCTGGGCCAGCTCGCGCTGGTGACGGGCGCACGTGCCTGTCTGGCGCCGTGGGCGGATTTTGCCGTCGTCTGTGACGAACCGGCGCAACATATCGACTGCTTTGTAGTCGATTAAGACATTTTTGTCAGCGCAGAACTGGCATATTTTGGGGCGCGCCACATACCGGCGCGAACCACCGCCACCCTGCTGCTCATTTTCGTTCTGATTCATATCAGACATGCGAACTTACTCCTAAAATGGGTACTCGGCTTCCGCCTCTTCGCCTTCAACAGGCTCAGCGGGAGCATTTGTGTTGTTGTCACGGCGTTCACCAAGCATCATCATTTCGCTGGCGACGATCTCGATTGTGCTGTGCTTGTTGCCCTCGGCATCATCCCATTTACGGGTTTGCAAACGACCTTCGATATAGACCTGTTGGCCTTTACTCAGGTATTGTTTGCAAATTTCTGCCAGGTTACCCCAGGTGACGATGTTAAACCACTCGGTTTCCGTGTGACGTTCACCGTCGGCGGTATTCCAGGTACGGCTGGTAGCTACGGTAAAAGTAGTAACCGGCCGACCGGAGGGCGTGTAGCGCATTTCGGGATCGCGGCCTAAATGACCGATGATCATGACTTTATTCAATCCGCGGCTCATGATGACTCCTTGAGAACCGAAATGACAAAACGATCAATTGACTAATTAGTCACGTTGAATGAAGGAGAACCGCATAATCGGTTCCTGGAAACGCAAATTGCGCTCCAATTCAGCGCTGGCAGTGGGTGGCAGTTGCAGTTCGAAGAGAACATACTGGCCTTCGCGGCGTTTATTGATCTGATAAGCGAGGCGGCGTTTGCCCCAGTTATCAACCTTCGCTACGGTACCACCGGCTTCAGTTATCCATCCCTGGACCTTGTCGACGAGACCCTTGACAGCGGTTTCGTCCAGATCAGGCTGGATGATGAAGACCAATTCATAGTTACGCATTGGTTGGAATCCTCCTTTCCATGGGATTGCCCTCAGACAGCACCGTGGGTGCCGCCAAGAGCGGAAAGCAGCAACGATTAGCTACTCACGCGGAGAGTATCTTCATAAATCACACGATTATCAGGATGAATACTTTATTTCATGTAGGGGAGGGCTTCCGCGGTATTTGCGTCCCCTCGTGGGACATGCCCTCCCATTCCATCCTCCATGTCGTCCGGTCCGGTGGATTAGAGCAATCCAAACACCGGGATGGGATGCCCCACGAGGGGGCGTACATTTCACGGAACCCGTCTTCTACGAAAAATATCCCTTAATATCTTTCGCTGCTGGCTGATCCTTGCTTTCAATCAATGCCCGCGCTTTGTCGATACGGCCCCACATATTCACCAACAACACCCCAACCACCCGTCCGCCATCAAAATAGTACACCACACCGGTGTGGTAGGGATCCTGCCAATCGCCGACCATGGGCAGACGCGGATCGATGATGCCGATCATCTCAAATCCCAGTTCAAACAGGTCGGAATAAGCAAACGGCAAGTGAGTATAGTTCACTGGATACCCGCTCATTGCCTCACCCGCCATCTTGCCGCCCAGGTTGGCATTTTCCTCATGCTCCGTGCGGATGGTCCGGTTTAATGCCGGGTTGAAATACCGTGCCACATCCCCGGCCGCGTATACATCCGGCGCCGAGGTTTGGAAGGACTCGTCCACCAGGATGCCATTATCCACCTTGATCCCAGCTTCCTCGGCTAAGCGAGTATTGGCCCTCACCCCCAGACCAGCGATCACAACATCCGCCTCCAGGGTCAATCCCTGTTCGGTCTGTACGACCATATGGTTGTCCTGATGCAAAATCTGGGTCACCGACTGCCCCGGGTGAACATTCACCCCTTTTTCGGTATACATCTCATTGACCTGTGCAGACATCTCTGGCGGCAGCAATCGGGCACAAATGCCGTTCTCCATAAATACCATGCTGACCGGGCTGCCAGACATTTTCAGTGCGGCAGCCACTTCTGAGCCAATATAACCGCCGCCAATGACCGCGAAACTGCGGCCTTCATTGACCAGTTGACGTAAATGTTCATAATCCGCGAACGTGCGGTAATAAATCACCTGACCGGTCTCTTCTTTCAAATGGATCGGGGAGGCGCCGGTTGCCAGCAATAACTTCTCATAGCGGTAAACCGAACCCTGATCGTCAACACAAAATTTGTTGACCGTATCCAGCGAAACGATTTCCCGTCCCAGGTGAAAATTGACATTGAATTTGTCGGTGCCGCGCCAAATTTGTTCGACTTTTTTCTTCTTCGTCCACAACCCTTTTGTGAGAGGCGGGCGGTCATAAGGTGGGAAGTTTTCCTGGCTGACCAGATCGATTCTTCCATCGGAATCATGCTCACGGATGCCGCGGACAGCCGCATCGGCGGTCATCCCGCCACCGATGATCAAATAGTGTGTTTTTATGTCAGACATAGCTTTTCCTCCTGCCTTATGGTACGGACAATAATCCGTTTGGGATTGCTCTGCGGTAAAACGATCGGTAAGCAGTAGTCTCCTCAAGCAGGCGCTGAATATCCTGCTCAAGTGCGCCTGCGGCCTGAGGATTTGGCACACCCGGTTCGGCCAGTGTGATCGACGCGTCTGACGTACCTACTCTGCCGTACAAATCCGCGTGCCATTAACCACCGGATGCCCAATTGAACGGTAGCCTCACGCTGATTTAGTAGACCGGCAAACTGGCTGACCGAAATTTCACCGGCCCGGGTACGCAGAGCATGCCTTACCAAACCGCTCAGGTGAGTCAAGAAGACCTGCGGCTCATCGCTGCCGGCCTGGACTGCGAACAGAGCCACGGCAGAAGGTTGAACTTGCTCCAACGCCAGCAGCAATTCTGATCGCCCTGGGGGGGATTCCAAATTACCAGCGTTTCCGCTGGCACCAGGTGCGCGCGCTGCAACCCCTTAGGCTCACCATTGCTGCTGCCTTCCCGCCAGACGACGGTTTCAGCTTTTGTGGTTACCTCAGCCAAATCCTTGAGTGGATCGAGCGAGTCGCGGAAATCGTAAATTTCAAACCTGCTGCCATTTGCGGTCTTTTCGGCTTCAGATGGTTCTTGTGTATGCGCATCTACCCACTCCAACTGCACTTCCACCGCTCCGCGAAAATCGCTGGTGCGGGCAGTAAAAGCCAGATCAAATCGTCCTTCTGGAATTAGATCCCGCAATACCCTGCCACCAGAGTACCCGCCGCAAAGCTCCGGCCTCGTCCTCGACGGTCACCTGCAGGTGTTCGCCAGTTTTTCCGATCGTGGTCACATCAACCGCTTTGACATTTCTGGCTGCCAGGATAATGGGTGGGTTGCCGGCTCCAAACGGTGCCAGTCGTTCCAATTCACCGACCACTTCCAATGTCAAATCATCGAACCGCAAGGTGGCATCGATCGCCAACTGCGGGGTAAGTTCTTGACCGGCTGTTTGTTGGCGCACGGATTGGGCTGCCCGCTGGCGGAATTGCGGCAGGTTGGCCGGGTCGATCGCCAGGCCGGCAGCCATGGGGTGTCCACCGAAGCCGATCAATAAATCCGACCCAGCCGCGATTGCCTGCGTGATATTGACCCCTTCAATCGAGCGCGCTGAGCCGCGCGCCGGTTCACCGGGCGGCGAGCTGAGCAAATCACCGGCTTATTGAATAATTCCACCAGGCGGCTGGCAACAATGCCGATTACGCCTGCCGGCCAGTCCGGGTGATTTAATATCAAAAGCGGTGCTGCCGTCAGAGCGGGTTCGCGTTCCAGCAGTGTGAGTGCCCCCTGAAAAACCTGCTCGGTCATAAAACGGCGTTCGCTGTTCAATCCTTCCAGCCGAGCCGCGAAAACCGCCGCGGATGCCGGGTCGTCGGTAGTTAAGAAATCAATCACTGGGTTGGCATCCGAAAGTCTGCCAATGGCGTTCAGGCGTGGACCCAGGATAAAACCGATATGTTGTTCGGTCATCCGTTCCGGGTTTAGCTCTGCGCGCTCGTAAATTGCGGTTAATCCTGTTCTATGCGGCTGGCGGAGTTGTTCCAGACCTAATTGAACCAGGTAGCGGACATCGCCGGTCAAACCGGCTACATCTGCCACACAGCCCAACGCCACCAAATCCAACTGCTGGTGTGCCAGTTCTGGCTTGCCTTCCCGGCTGCAAAGGGCTTTGGCCAGTTCGTAAGCCACACCCACTCCCGCCAGGGTCCGTAATGGGTGACCAGGCGGCAATCGCTGCGGGTTGACCACGGCTGTGGCATTCGGCAAAGTCTCGGTCAGGCTGTGATGATCGGTAATGATGAAGTCAATCCCATTCTCCCGGGCGTAATCTGCAGCTTCATGGGCGGTGATGCCGGTATCGCAGGTCAGCACCAGATCGACACCCTCCGTCAGAAAACTGGATTAACTCCGGCAGGTTCACGCCGTGTGATTCCTTGGCGCGCACCGGCACATGGTATTTCACGTTCCCGCCCAGCCCGCGCAGCACGCCCACCAGCAGCGAAGTGGCAGTTTGACCATCCACGTCAAAATCACCCCACACCCCAATGCATTCACCATTGCGCAAGGCGGTTTGCAGCCTCTGGACAGCAGATTCCATATCTGGCAGATCGAATGGATTGGCGGGTACGTACAGGGATGGGTCAAGGAAGCCTTGCGCCTGCTGCCAACTGGTAATGCCGCGGTTGACCAGCGCTCGTGCCACCAACTCATTCCCGCCCAGACCTGCCAGCAGGTCTGCTGGTAGTGGGACGGTAGGATCTGGATTCGATCCATTGAGTGGAGGCTGGCAGCTTCATGATGCTATCGTACCTCGAAAACGGCTAAAATGCGATTTCCGCGATTTGTTCGAAGTCAATATCAAACCCGCTGCCGCCTTCGTCAAGCAGCGATTCTTCCTCCATTTCGCCCGCTGCCTCGCCACGGTCGCACAGCGAACGGTAATTGCAGAAGCGGCACATCTTTAAATCGCTAGTCAACGGGAAATCCGTCTGGCTGGCATTGACCACGTCTGCGATCAAGTTGTGCAGATAGTTCTTATCTTCGTTATATTGCTTAACGGAATAAGGGAAATGCTCGGGGTTGTGGGTGTCGGCAGTGAACCAGTAAATCAGTTCGATCTGTTCCGGGGCAAACGGTTTCCCGCGATTAATCCCTTTGCCAGCTTCCGCCAGCAGGAAAGGATACAGGCGCGTTTGCAGTCGGCTGGCAAGGATCGGACGCCTGGGCTTCTTGGTACTGGTCTTCCAATCTACGATGACCACCCGTTCACCAGTGGCGATTGCCAGCAAGTCGTACTTGGCCACCAGGCGGAATCCTTCAAACGGAGCCGCCAGGGTGTATTCCACCAGCCGCTTTTCCGGTAACGGTTCCGGCGCGGCTGCGAGGTAAGCCTGCCACCAGTCGGCCAATTCGGGCTCACTGGCAAGCATGCCTACTATTTCTACCGCCAACCCGCTCTGGTGCTGCTGAACCATGCGGTGAAAACGCTCGCCTAGCTGCATGTGGCGTTCCAGCGCCAGCACCGGCTCGGACTGGATGGCTGGCCAGGCCAGTTTTTGCAGATAGCGCAGCTCGAATCGCCGAGGACAATCGACATAATCCTGTAAATTGTTCTGGCTAAAAGCAAAATTATCCGGAATTTTCATGGAGCCATTCCTTCCAGTAAGCGCTCAGGTGAACGAAAGGCAGCGAGGCCTGGTTTTCCCTGGCACCGCCGCTGTCCTGCCCGTTATTCCAGGTGATGGTCAGCATGCGCCGCGCACGGGTGATGCCCACATAAAAAAGGCGCAGCCGTTCAGCGCAATAATCAATGCGGGACTGTACCGTCGCTTCACCCTCCGGCTGGTAGAGCGCTGCTGGATCATTCGCCAATACCGCCTTCAAGCGGGAAAGTGCCTCGGCTTCCAGGTTAAGCTTGCCGCGGATGAAATATTTCTCCGGCATGTACTGGTCGTACTCCTGCACGGATGGGAAATCGTAATTGCTGGCGGATAGCAGGTACACACGGTCCCATTCCAGACCTTTGGCCTTGTGAATGGTCGCGATGGCTACTTTTCCCGGATGTTTATCCGGGTCAAAACCCAGGTCCTCCTCGGAGAATCCCTCCAGCCGCCGCATATTAGTCGCGACCTGTTCCAACTCCTGAGCAAATTGCAGCATGTGCCAGTCAGGGTGAGTTTGGGCAGCCCGCTCGAGCAGCAAAGCAATTTTGTGTGCCAATGCCAACCGCGGCGCATCAACATACAGGTCCTGGCCAATGGTGAGGATCAACTGGTCAATCGGCAGCAGCACCGCGCCCTGCCAGCTGCGGATCACCTGCTGAAATGTTTCCAATTCCACGATGATCGCAGGGTCAACCCCACTCACTGTTAAAATCATCTTGCCAATCCGCACCTGCGCGCGGCCAAAGGAAATCTTCCAGGTTTTTTTGGCGGGATAGCCAGGCCAAAGCCCCCTTACAGCGGTCGCGGGATTCGGCCAACTCCAATCGCTGCGCATGAATGCCCTTATACACTTTTGCCAGGCGGTGTTGATCGGCCGGTCTGGCGCAGCATCTCCAGAATATGCTGCAGCAATTCAGCGGTTTGCCGGGTGGTCTGCGAGGTGTTCATCAGTTCGACCGTATCAATTCCGGCATTGTGCAAATCTTCCGCCATTTTGATCAATCGGCGGTTGCGTGGCGCCAGCACTGCCACAGTTTTATCTGGATTCTGTTTGATCCAGGCCTGCACCGACCGGACTACCAGGTCAATTTCACCGGCCGGCGTCAGCTTTTGGTCGTAAAGCACGATTCCTGGCCGGGTCGGTAGGCGGATTGGGTTGTGGATCTCCTGGCGGGGTGGGGCGGATGAGGGGTGTGGTCAGTGAATTTTGCAACTCGACAACCGGATGATCTTCCATCGTCCAGCGAATCAATTCATTGGCCAGGCGGATAATCCCGGGTTGTGAGCGGCCTGAGTCGGGTAAGTCGCGGGCAGCCACGTCACCGCGACGTAAAAAGCGGCGCAAATGTTCCGGGCTGGCAGTGGTGAAGGTTTCGTAAATCGCCTGATTGGGGTCACCGACGCGCACCCAGTTGCCATTTTCACCGGCCAGCAGCGACAATATTTGCTCTTGCACCAGCGAACTATCCTGCGCCTCATCTTCCAGAATATAAGGCCAGCGTTGGCGCAGGCGCTGTAGGTAATCCGGGTCGGATTGCAGCACCAGCAAAGCCAGCCGAATCAGGTCGTCAAAATCCACGGCGGATCGGTAAGCTAGTGCCCGCTGATAGGCTGTGTAAATATCCAGCCCAAAGTCGAGCAGGCTGTAGCGGGATTGATACTTATTTAGTGCATCTGCCAGCAAATGCGGGGTGGCCTGCAGGTCCTTGGACTGGCGAATAAAACTTTTGGCCAGGCTTTGCAACCCGTCTTCCCAGGCCTGAAACCCACGCGGTTTCTCCTCCAGGTGAGCATCGGGATCGATCCATTCCTCAGCGAAACCCGGATGCGCCCGCAGCCATCCGCGCACCGCATTGGCCAAAATCTCGTCGCCCTCGCGTTCGTCGATGATGTTGAACCGGTCGGATAAGCCAGCCAGTTCTGGTCTTTCCTTGACCAGGTCGTGCGCCAATCCATGCAGCGTACGTACCCGGTAACCCAGATCAGGCAGCAGGCCGAATTCCTTCATGAACCCGGCGATACGGCTGGTGAAGTTGTCCACAGCTGAGTTGACCAGCGTGACGATTAAAATCTCCTGGTTGTCACCTAATTGGCCTTCTGAGATCAAATTGGCTGCCAGACGGGACAGGGTATGCGTTTTTCCGCTGCCAGGCACAGCCGAGACACCCATAAAGCCGCCTGTATAAGACAGAATTTCACGTTGACTGGGGCGGGGATTAAACATGGCTGCCCTCCTGCCCCCGGCTGACGCGCAGCAGCGATTGAACTGCATGCAGCAGTGGTCCCTTTTCCTCAGCCCCGCGCTCATTGACCCGCGCCGCGCACAGGTAGATATGGTCGCGGCAGCGGGCGATCAGTCCGCTGGTAAGGCGCTGCAACGTCAACTGATTGGCGCTGAAGTCCTGTACGTCTGTCCAGGTTTGATCCGGGTTCCAGCGCCGCGAGAGGACGTGGGGATGGGTCAATGGCTGATACAACCGCTCGAACCAGCCCAGGCTGCCAACATCTAGCCAGAATTGGTAGCGCACCGGCTGATTGTTCACTAAAAAGGAATATGCCGGGGCGAGCAGCACTGCATCCACGGATGCCTCATCAGCAGGTGCCAGATATTGGGCTGCGATGACGCCGTCTGCCACCAACTGCAGGTATTCTTGCCCGATCGGCCTGCCGGAAAACACAGCCGCGGGTTCAGCCACCCGCCGAAATTTCTGGATCAATTCGATCAAACGGGCAGTGACTCCAGCGGCTTCGAAGTCGTCATGGAAACCAAACCCCGGCTGTGCCAGAAGTTCGCCGAATAATCGTGCCAGGAAAACATCCAATTCAGCCGGTTCCTGCTCAATATACTCGTTCAGCCAGGCTCGCAGCCGCATATAGCGTTCACCAATCGAAAATGTGATGCGTTCCTGCACCTCAGGCTTGACCGGATCAAAACTGGCTAACGGCGCCTGGGGAGACTTTTGGCTGAACAACATGGCGGCAATCAGATCCGCGCGTACCAGGTCGATGCCGCTGATCGTTTTTAGCAGCATGGCACGCACATCAGCTGCAACGACTGGCATACTCCATGAAGGGTGTGCCAGCCTTGCCAGCGTCAACAGGCAGCGCGCCGCCGCTTCATCCCGCAAGCTGCGGGATGGACGATAAGTATGGGTCTGTATGCCAAGACCTTGCAGGCGGTGAGTCAGCGAATGCCGCAAAGAATCCGACAGAAATGGCGAAACGATGGCGATATCCGCCGGTGAAACCTGTTCCTCCTGCACCAGCCGGGCAACCTCTGCAGCCGTCCAGTCCACCATTTCCGGGTAAAAACGACTGCCCTCGAACGTGAAGGCAGTCAATGCTGCTGGTGTGACCTTTTTTTCGTCTTTCTGCAGCACAATACTCGAAAAAGCCTGGCTGAACTCCTGGATTGTCGACGGGGTTACGAAGGATTGATCCATTGTGAGAGTCTGTCCGCAGGAATCGGCCAGGGTTGCCGCGTTTTCCGGGTCAGCCCCCAGGAATGCGCGATAACCGGCACCTTCGTCGTTGATCAGCAGCGCACTGTCGAAAGAGGGTAGCCAATCGCGCACCATGTCATGGGCGACCGGCACATCTTCCTCGATATTGTCATAGATCAAATGGTGGTACTGGCTGGCAAGATATTGCCGCACCAAATGAGAAGGCCACAGGTGTTGGGTGAACATCTCGATCTGCAGTGAATAATCCAGCAGGTTGTTTTCCAGGCAATAGG
The DNA here is from genome assembly GCA_963721535.1 of uncultured Chloroflexia bacterium. Lineage (GTDB taxonomy): Bacteria > Chloroflexota > Anaerolineae > Anaerolineales > Anaerolineaceae > Bellilinea. The sequence continues at coordinate 7,859 of CAVRKN010000021.1, read as the reverse complement.
CACGGAACAAATTAGCGCATTCCTGAGCCTGGTCGTAATGAAGCTTCTGTTCCTCTTTGCCGATCCAGGCAGCTTTCAGGCGTGAACTGATATCGGTATGGCTAAACCCGACCACCGCTGCTTTATTGAGGTTGTCCAGTACCTGCGAATACAACCGGTTGCGATCGATGACCAATTGCTCAAAGTAACCGCGCTCGAATAAGGGGGCCGCCACTTTCGCCATATAGTACTGGGCGGTCTCCAACGTGAGATAGGTGGGAGGCATTTCCGGGTGCTTGAGGCTGCTGCTGGCTGCCACGGCTGGCCAAAATAATTGCAGGGTACGCTGAGCCAGCCCACCGAGAGTCACAATGGTGGAGTCCGCCAGCTGGCAAGTCAGCTCGGGCAGTCTCGCGGGCATATGGGGCTGCCAGAGAGCGCTGCGGCGTCATAATCAGAAAGGTCTCGGCAGGGACATCATGGTTGATCATCGTGCGCAGACGTTCCACCGCTGCGCTGGTCTTGCCGCAGCCGGGCGGTCCGGACACAAACAGGCTTCCTGTCGTGGGCGCTTCGATGACCTGTTTTTGCTCCGCGTTGTAGGCCAATTTGTCCAAAAAACCCTCCTCAGACATGGCTATGTGTATTGTAGCTGAACTTAGCGAAGGAGGTTATAAGGCGCGATGTCGGACACGTTCAAAATCCGGAGATTATCCGTGTCAATTCTTGAACAGCGCGAACCCACGCGTATAGCCAGGATCAGTAATCCAAGCCGCCAATCCTGCGCAGCAGCGCCCGAGCCAGCAATGCATCATCGGCGGCCCGGTGCGAGTTGGGCAGGGGGATACGGAAAAACTGCCCGGCATCTTCCAAGCGGAAACGCTTGAGAGCGCGACGGTTGGGGTCCCATTCGCCGCGAAATTCAGAAAACAGGTTGAGGATATCCAGGGTGGACAGGCTCTCACGCCAGGGCAACCGGTACCGTTCCAGCGATTGCCGCATGATGCGTACGTCGAACTCGGCATTATAAATTCCTACCGTTTTACCCAACAATAATCCGCGCACCGTCGGCCATAATGCCGGCCAACTCTTTGCCGAAGCTACCATATCATCCGAGATGCCGTGCAGGCGGGTAACTTCAGCCGGAATGGGTTGTGAAGGCCGTACCAGTTGGTCGATCAGGATTATGCCGGCATCGTCCACCACCGCGATTTCAACGATTTCCGCGTTTTTATCCAGCCCGGTGGTTTCTGTATCCAGATATACCGGATTTTTCTGCACGATCGATCGCGCGATTTCAGCCACTCGTTGCTGATTGGGGGATAAAGCCACCATGTATAATGCTTTCCCTAATCCAATTTCCAATAGGCAAATTCATCAATCGAAATGGTCAGGTTGGGTGTATTGAATGATGCAATCACCGCTCCGTACGATCCAGGTTCAGTCTGGGATGAGTCGTTCACTTCAGTGACCAATTTTCCATTGATATACAGCTTGATCTGGCTGCCGGAAGTCCACACACCCAGCCGGTTGGTCTGATTCGAGCCGGTCAGCAGCGCGCCGCCCGGATTCGCCCCGTCTGCCAGCCCGGTGTATTCGTCACCATTCCAATATCCCAGAACTCCAGCTGCCGTTGCAGGTCACCTGGAACCAGTAGCCCTTGATAAAATCCGGGCTGCGAAAAACCAATCCATACATATCATTGGCGGCACATTCGCCAACATGCACTTTAGCTTCCAGATAGGCGTTGCCAAGTTTGGCGCCGCCAGTGCGCCAGCCGCGGAATCCGGTGGCATAGCGGCTGGTGAGAAGCAACGCCCCATTTTCGACCCGAATGAAAGTGTAATCATCGTCATAGGCTTTACTATCCAGGCCGAAGGATTTCCCGCTGTCCAATGTATCGGTGAAATCTGGGGCGCCAAGTAGCGTCCGCGGGTCTTCGGGAGAGGTCGTAGAAGTAGCAGTCGGCGCGCTGGTAGCGGTGGGTAACGAAGTCACGGTTGCTTGAACAGTTGGGATGGTTACGGCAGGGGTATCAACCGCTACAGCCGGAGTTGCCGGTTGAGTGAGCAGGGTAGCCACCTGAGTAGCGACGATATCCGGGGTGGGCGCGGCAGGTTGACTGTACGGCAAATTGCAGCCAGAAGCGATTAAAATGATCAGGAAAATTACGAGTGCAGAATTTTTCATGGAGTCCCCTTTCACGGGTGCATGCGTGATCGAATTATAATCATTTAGCAGCCTGGTTGACAGTTTCGGGGGTCAATCACAGCCTAGCGTACAGATTGCGGGATAAATCGTATGGTTCGGACGCAAAAATATCGGGTAATCGCTTTTTACAAACCCTATGGGGTGCTATGTTCATTTACTGATTCTGAAGCGCAGCGCCCAACGTTGAAGCATTTTATTCCGGTCGACGATGTGTATGCCGCCGGCCGGCTGGATCTCGACTCGGAGGGCCTGCTGCTGCTCAGCAACGATGGTGATTTGATTCACCGCCTGACGGCTCCGGATCATAAAGTAGCCAAAACCTACCTGGTTCAGGTGGAAGGTGAACTGACCAATGACGCCCTGGCAGCGTTGGAACGCGGCGTAGAAGTCAAAGGACGGCAGACCCTGCGCAGTCAGGCTATGCGGGTGCCGGAACCCGTTTTACCGGAACGTGAAAAACCGGTGACACCCCATGGGCCAACCAGTTGGTTCCGCATTGTGCTGCGTGAAGGCAAAAAGCGCCAGATCCGGCATATGACCGCTGCGGTTGGTTTTCCGACCTTGCGTCTGGTGCGCATCAGCATCGGTAACATCTCATTGGAGGGTCTGACACCCGGTCAATGGCGCGATGTGACCCCAGTCGAGCTGACCCGCTTACGGGAGTTGATGGCGGCTGCCGCCCGTAAGAATTCAGACCGCCCCTAGGTTCAATTGTATAATGGGTTCTGAGATACGATGAAGACACAAATTCTGCGGCTGGAGACCCATGATACCGTCACTTCCATCTGTGATAAGCTCACCTGGGCTAAATCGCCGCGCATTCTGCTGGCTTTTCCTCGCCGCCGACCGCCATTGCTTGACCGGCTCGACCTGACCTTGATCCAACGCGGCGCAGCCAGAGTCGGGGGCCAATTGGCAATATCGACTGTGGATGAAAAAATTACTGCGGCGGCAAAAATCGTCGGGATTCCCTTTTTTTCTTCCATCCAAGCCGCCCAACGGCTTCCCTGGCGATCCCGATCCCGCCGCCGAGCCCGCACTTTTCAGCCTAGAGAAACCACCAGCCTGGCCCAGATGCAAGAACGCAGAGTGTTGGCGTCTGCGTCCCGGCTGCCAAATGGGCTGCGCATCAGCGTTTTTATACTGGGCGTGACAGCCTTCCTTTCTCTGATCGCACTGTTTCTACCCTCAGCGGTTGTTGAAATTCCGGTCGAAACCCAATCCCAGGCACTTAACCTCACGGTTTATCCTGGGGTAGGCATACCCGGTGTCCTGCCTGGTGGTCAAATCCCGGCAACTGACGTTCAAACGATTGTCGAAGGTCAACTGGAGACGGCTGCCACTGGCGAAATTATGGTGCCAGATCAATCCGCTCAAGCGCTGGTGACAGTCACCAACCAGACTGGGCAGGCAGTTACTCTGCCGGCTGGGACGGTATTGTTGGTCCCGGGTACTCCAACACAGCATTTTTTAACCTTGACCGCACTGGAAATTCCAGGCGGACGCGGCCAGCAGGTAGAGATTCCAGCGCGAGCTGAGGTTCCTGGATCCGCCGGCAATGTTCCGGCTGGATCGATAAACAGCATCGAAGGGGCAGTGGGTCTGCAGGTGACGGTTTCCAACGCTGCACCCGCGGAAGGCGGCACGGACCGTCCGGGGCGCGCCGCCAGCGAATCGGATTATGCGCAGCTCTACGATCAGCTACTAACATCGCTAAATGGCATAGCCCTCAATCAACTGACGACGGATGCTCCCCAAATGCTGGTCATTCCAGAAAGCCTTGGCGTGGCTAAAGTGCTGGCTGAGTCCCGTCATCCCGTCGTTGGTCAACCCACCGACCGGCTGAAAGTGACCCTCAAGGTGGCTTTTTCCGCCGTGGCTGTCAGCCGCGCGGACCTGAACGCCGCAGCGACCGCTGCTCTGGATGCTAACCTGGCTACTGGGCTTAATCCCACCCCGGATTCCCTCGCTGTGACCCAAAAAGCTGCCTGGGTGGTTATCCCTGGCCAACGTCTGACTTTGGATCTGGTGGCAGCCCGCTCAACCACCCCAATAATTAACACGGCTGCCCTGTTCACCATGGTTCGCGGCTTGAAACCACTGGATGCCGGGAGCCGGATCCAATCTCTATTAAATTTGAACCAGACGCCCGTTATTCAGGTCTCGCCAGCCTGGTGGCCGCGCCTGCCAGTACTACCCTTCCGTATAAAGGCGGTAACTTCATGAACCCAATGCCTGGTCGCATTCTGGCGGTGGACCCAGGCACCAAAAGGATCGGTCTGGCGGTCAGCGATTCAACCCAGACCATTGCCACGCCGCTCAAAGTGATCAACCACGTAGCGCGTATCGTGGATGCAGCCCAGATCGCTCAAGTGGCTGTCGAGCAGCAGGCAGTTTTGATCCTGATAGGCTGCCCACTCGACTTTGAAGGTCTCCCCGGCCCGGCAGCACGCAGTGCAGCCCGTGTGGCAGAGGCGGTTCGCGCCCATATTAGCCTGCCAGTAGAACTGTGGGACGAGAGTGGCAGTACCCGCTCAGCCCGAGATTCCGCGATTGAAATGGGCATTTCCCGCCAGAAACGAGCCGGTCACCTGGACGATGTCGCCGCCGCGGTCATTCTGCAATCCTACCTCGATTCCCTTTCGCATAGCCAAACACCCTAAATTCATATTAATTTGTTGAGGAAATCATTCCATGGTCCAAGCCAAACGCCGAACCATCCCGCTGACCTGTGTGCTACTGTTGATTTTGTTTTGTATCCTTGCTGGCGGAATCGTTTGGGTGGGGACCTCCATTCCCGCCATGGCGCAGGATGCTTTTGGCGAGCCTAACCCGCGGCTTAATATCGTTCAGCGCTTCCAATACTCGGCACAGCTGCTGCTGGCACGTAATGACCTGCTCGCCGCGGCAGATGTCAACGGAGCTTCTCAAAAATTTACCATTAGCACCGGTGAATCGGTAAATTCTGTGGGGCTGCGGCTGGAGCAGGCCGGATTGGTCAATTCCGCGGCAGCTTTCCGTAGCTATTTGATTTATTCCGGGCTGGATACGGACTTACAAGCTGGTGATTTCGACCTATCACCAACCTGGACTACGCTGGAACTAGCCCACAAGCTTCAAGACGCGACTCCGCTTGAAATCACGTTTGTTATCCTGCCCGGCTGGCGCGCCGAAGAAATCGCTACCTCATTGCCCACCACCGGCTTGTCGATTGCTCCCGGCGACTTTTTAAATGCCGTGCAAAACCCGCCAGCCGAAGCGCTCACTTTGTTGGGGCTTCAAACAAACAGCCTCGAAGGATTTCTGTTCCCTGGCGAGTACAAATTACTGCGTACTACTGATCTCAATGGTTTGCTGCGGGTCTTGCTGATCGAGTTTAACGCTCATTTAACCGCGGACCTGCGCGCGGGTTTCGAGCAGCATGGGCTGAGTCTGGAGCAGGCGGTGATCCTGGCATCCATTGTTCAGCGTGAAGCCATGGTCACCGATGAAGCCCCAATGATTGCTTCAGTCTTTTATAACAGGCTGGCGGCCGGCATGAAATTGGATTCAGACCCAACGGTTCAATATGCGGTCGGCTTCAACCAGGGGCAGGCAACCTGGTGGACCAACCCACTGTCCTTCGCTGACCTGGAAATTGTTTCCGCATATAATACCTATCAGAACATAGGCTTGCCTCCCAACCCAATCAGCAACCCAGGGCTGGCAGCTTTGCAGGCTGTGGCTGCCCCGGCGGATTCACCGTACTACTATTTTCGGGCACGCTGCGATGGTTCCGGCACGCATAATTTTGCAGCCACTTTCGAGGAACAGCTCCAAAACGCCTGTCCATAAACCTGCTCACCTTTCACACCTAATTGGAGTCAAGATGAAAACATTATTAGGCATCGATATCGGCGGCAGCGGCATCAAAGCAGCCATGGTGGATGTGGATTCGGGCGAGATGGTCAGCGAACGCAAGCGCATCCCGACTCCGGACGGCGCCCGCCCGGACGATATGGCTGAGGTGGTTGGGCAATTGGTTTCCAGTTTCAAATATAAGGGGATTGCCGGTTGCGGATTCCCCGCTGTTGTCCGTCATGGTGTGGTTAAAACGGCTGCCAATATCCATCACAGTTGGATTGGGGTGGATGTCAATCGCTTGCTGAGCGATGTCAGCCGATGTACCGTGTTGACCATAAACGATGCGGATGCTGCCGGGACCGCCGAGATGGCCTTTGGTGCTGGCCGTGATCAAAAAGGTGCGGTTGCTATTATTACCCTGGGCACCGGTATTGGCACTGCCATTTTTGTGGACGGTAAATTGGTGCCCAATTTGGAACTCGGGCACATCAAAATCCGCGGTCGGGATGCTGAGGAACGCGCCACCGATGCTGTTCGCCAAAAACAGGATCTTTCCTGGAAAAAATACGCCAAACGGCTGCAGGAATATTTGACTGAGTTTGAATCGCTGATCTGGCCGGATTTAATCATCATTGGCGGCGGAATCAGCAAGGAATCTAGCCAATTTTTGCCGTTGATTAAGACTTAAGCCAAAATAATACCAGCCCAGTTACTTAACCAGGCTGGTATCGTAGGTGCTGCGGTTTACGCGCACCAGCAAAGCTGATTTATCCCCCGCCTCCGCCACCGACCATTCCGCCGTCGGTAAATTTGCGCATGTCGCTGAAGATCGCCTTGATTTCAGCCTCGGTGAGCGGTTGACCAGTTTCCTTGTGTTTGAGCGTTCCCTGCGCTGTTTTCTCCAGAGCCACTTCCTGCACGGTAAGATCACGGCTTAGCGCTTCTTTTACCAGTGAGGCTCCCACCGAATAACCGATCAGTGGGTTGAGGGCGGTGACCACAATCGTGTTGCGCGCCAGCCAGCCCTCGGCTTTTGGCCGGTTGGCTTTAATCCCCACCACGCAGCGGTCGGTGAAAGCTTTTACCGCGCCAATGATCACATGCATCATTTCGAACAGGTCATGCGCGATGATCGGCATCATCACGTTCAATTCCAATTGGCCAGCCTGTGCCGCCAGGCTCACTGCAGTGTCCAGACCAATCACGTGGAACATGGCCATATCCAGCATCTCGGCCAACACCGGGTTAACCTTACCGGGCATAATGGAAGACCCTGGCTGCACGGCTGGCAGGCGGATCTCGTCAAAACCAGTGGATGGTCCGGAGGACAGCAGGCGTAAATCATTGGCAATGCGAACCAGCGTGATAGCCAGTGTGCGCAGTGAAGCGGAGAAATCCGCCATGTCCGCCATGGATTGCATGCTTTCAAATAAATTATCCGAGGTGTACAGCTGCAGGCCGGAAACCCGGGTCATGACCTGGACCATGCGCGGGTGATATTCCTTATGCGCGTTCAATCCGGTTCCGGTGGCTGTTCCACCGATGCCCAGGCGTCGCAATCCCTCCGCAGCCCGCCGAATCCGTTCAACGTCGCGCTCCACTGCGCGGGCATACCCGCCAAATTCCTGCCCAAGTCGTACGGGGACCGCATCCTGCAAGTGTGTACGCCCGGATTTCACCACGTCGTCAAACTCAACTGCTTTGGCGTTGAGTGCCGCTGCCAATCCGCTGACCACCCCCAATAACTCTTCCAGCCGCCACAGGCAGCCCAACCGGATGGCAGTGGGGATGTCGTCGTTGGTCGATTGCGACATGTTGACGTGGTC
>CAVRKN010000020.1:0-95120 GCA_963721535.1 uncultured Chloroflexia bacterium | reverse complement strand
ACCCGGGTTCGCTGTCAGATTAACCAGAACGTACTCTTTTCCATCATCGCTTTTTAAAGATACGTCGATATTACCATTAACGAATGTAAAAGGCAACGTGGCTGATGGCAAATGACGGTCAATGACCAAGAATAAGGCGGTCACTGACCAAGAACATGGCGGTCAATGACCAAGAACATGGCGGTCAATGACCAAGAACATGGCGGTCAATGACCGCCGCTACGACGATATCACCTCATAGAATAACGGAAGGCGCGGGCAGGGTTGGTCGGACCAGGTGTGGGCAGCCAGCAATCGGCTTTTAGCCTGTTGCAATTTTTCCTTGCTGCTGGCATGAATGGTGAATAAGGGGTCGCCAAGGACGACGCGGTCACCCACTTTATGGTGAATCACGAAACCAACGCCCATGTCAATCGTATCACCCTTGCGCGCCCGCCCGGCACCCAGGTCAACCGAGGCTTCGCCAATTTCACGCGCATTGATGCCCAAAAGCCAGCCGGATTGTGGTGCTGCCACCACTTCGACCAGTGGAGCTGCCGGCAGCAGAGATGGATCATCCACCTGCCGCACGTCGCCGCCCTGCACCTCAATCAACCGGCGGAATTTCTGCCAGGCGCGTCCATCCTTCAAGGCCGATTCTGCCATATAGCGCGCCTCATCCAATGTGGCAGTCCTGCCTCCCAGCAGTAGCATTTGGCTGGCAACCTCCAGAGCATGTTCATGGAAATCGCGCGGACCATGCAAATGCAACGTGTCGATGGCTTCTTTAACTTCCAAAGCATTGCCAACCGCATTCCCCAAGGGTTGATTCATATCCGACAGCAGGCACACTGCCCGCCGCCCGCTGAGTCGGGCAATGGCAACCATAAGGTGCGCCAGTTCGCGGCCCGCTTCGAGGGTTTCCATAAAAGCGCCGAGCCCAATCTTGACGTCCAAAACGATTGCCTGGGCACCACCGGCGATTTTCTTGCTCATGATTGACGAAGCGATCAGCGGCATGGATGGTACGGTGCCGGTCACATCCCGCAGGGCATACAGTTTTCCGTCCGCCGGAGCCAGGTCAGCCGTTTGACCGGTCAGCACCAGACCCTCGGTGCGCAGCTGGTGGATGAACTCCTCGGTGCTCAGGTTGGTGCGGTAACCGCTGATCGACTCCAGCTTATCCAGCGTGCCGCCGCTAAAACCCAGCCCCCGCCCAGACATTTTCCCAACTGGTAAACCGCAGGAAGCCACGATGGGTTCAACCACCAGCGTGGTCTTATCACCCACCCCGCCGGTGGAATGTTTGTCCACCGCCAGGGGCACCACACCTTCCAGATCAATGACTTCACCGGAATGTGCCATCGCCAGTGTCAGATCGGTGGTTTCTTGTTGATTCATGTCGTTCAGCGTCACTGCCATGGCAAAAGCCGCTGCTTGATAATCCGGGATATCCCCTTTGGTGTAGCCTTGAACAAAAAACTCGATTTCATCGCGGGAGAGGACCTTATTGTCCCGTTTGTTGATGATGATATCCACAGCCTTCATGGTTGCAGCCTCCGGATGAAAAGTTCGGTGTAAAAATAAAGGCATTGCGCGGGGTCTGCCCGGGCAATGCCTTTATCGATTTCCGATTTACAGCACTTGTTTCTTGGGAACGATAGTGACCTTGCGGTTGGGTTCCTCGCCGACACTCTCGGTGGTCACATCCGGGTGTTCGCGCAGCTCCAAATGGATGATGCGGCGTTCGTTCGCCGGCATAGGTTCAAGCGCCATACGCCGCCCCGTGTGGTTGACCTGCTCTGCCATACGGCGAGCCAGGACGCGCAGTTGACGCTCGCGGCGGGCGCGGTAACCCTGCACATCGATCAGCAGCGGTACCCATTGCCCGGCTTCCTTCGACACGATCAGGCTGCTGATGTACTGCAGCGCATTCAATGTCTCGGACCGGCGACCGATCAAAATGGACAAGTCGTCACCCTGAACCTCGACCAGAATCAAACGCTGATCGTTCTCGTCAACGGGCGGCACAATGGTTGCCTTGATGCGAGCGCGCACGCGCATTTTTTCGAGCAATTCACCGACCACCTGCTCCGCGATCGCCAGCGCAGGTTCCAGATCGGCGTCGCCTTCACTTGGGGCGGCTTCTTTTTTGACCGGAGCTGGTTCCACATCGACCACGGGTTTGGGACGGGCTGGTGCCTTGCGGGGAGCTGGTTTGGCATCCAAATTAGTGCTTTTGGAAAGATCCTTGATCTTCAGCCGGACGCGTGCCAGGCGAGTTCCCAGACCGAGGAAACCCTTGTTGCCCTGGTCTAAAACCTCCACCTCAACCGCGCTTTCCGGCAATCCGAGCTGACTTAGCCCCTTGGCAACCGCTTCTTCAACGGATGATGCGATGATTTCCAATGTTGTTGTTTCTTGACTCATCTCTGCCTCATTGATTGCTTTTCTCTGGATGTGACGAGTAATGGGCCTTTTAAGCCTTCATTGACTATTTCTTCGCTTTGACGACGATTTCGTTCTTTTTCTTCAGGAACGGAAAAACATTGGCCCAGTTTACACGACCCAGCAAGGCATATTGTGCAATACCGACCAGGTTGGAAGCCACAAAGTACAGCGCCAGCCCGGAGGCCAGGGTATAAGCCAGGTAACCCATGAACACTGGCATGTAGAGGTTCATCATGCCGCTCATGGCTGCCGTCTGGTCCTTAGGATTGGCAGCTGGCGGTTGGATCAACTTGCCCTGGATATAGGTGGTCAGCACAACGACGACGACCATTACCGGGATGCCGAATTCGAGTCCAGGAATATTGAGTCGTTCCGGTTGCGAAAGATCCATCCACAGGAAGTGATTGTTGAGTGGGATTAGCGACTCGACTTTCAACAAACCGGGGTAAATGTGGCGAACAAGGTTCAAAAGGTCAATCGGAGTGGTTGCCATGGCGTAAATAACCGCCTGGTAAAGACCAAAGATGATTGGCAGCTGAATAAGGGTCGGCAGGCAGGAGGCAAAGGGGTTGATGCCCAGTTCCTTGTACATGGCCATTTGTTCCTGAGCCAGTTTTTCTTTGTCGCCTTTGTATTTTTCCTGGATTTTGATCCATTTTTCATTCTTCTGCAAATCCTGCATACCCTGAGCGCCCTTGATTTGTTTCACCATCAAAGGGTGGGTGATGAGTCGGATGAGCAGGGTGAACAGGATGATCGCAACGCCAAAGTTCTGCCCAATCAGGTTGTAGATGAACAACAGCACGTTGATAAACGGCGTGATAATTAACGAATCCCAGATATTCATGGTTCGCTCCTACTTCGGCGGGATAAAGGACCAAACGTTCTGGCCTAAGTTGGTCTTGAGCACCAGCGGACTTTCACCCAGTGCAACACCAACCAATAGTTTGTCATTGAACAGCACCGGCCCGTTATACAACTTGCCAGTGACTGTCTCCGTCCACTTACGCTCCCCGGTAAAGCTAAAGGCTGCCAGGGTGCCATTCTCCGTGGCAAAAATCACCGAATCATCAGTGATGGTCGGTTTGCCGGTGACGGGTTCATTCAACGCCTGCGACCAAATATCCTTGCCGTCAAGCCGGTTAATGCCGTAGGCTTTACCGCCCAGATCGCCAAAGAACAGGGTGTCCTCGTGCAATGCCGGTTGGCTCCACAGGCTTTGATCGAACTTACGCTGCCAAAGGATATCTCCCGTAGCCGTATTGAGCGCGATCAATTCACGTGCCATGGTGGCGACGTAAAGGGTACCGTCATCACTCAAGGTTGGTGAATAAATGACCGCACCGCCCAGGCTTTTGGACCATTTCAAAGAACCGGTTGCCGGGTCGATAGCGTAGATGTTTTTATCCATCGAAGCCTGGTAGATGGTACTGCCATCCCCGACCGGTTGCGACCACAGTGCTCGCTGGGCGGTGAACTTCCACATTTGTTTGCCGTTCAGATCGAGGGCGTACAAATTTCCATCGCCATTGGGAGCGTAGATGGTGCTGTCGACGATCAATGGGCTGGCAATCCATGGCCCTTTGGCCGTGAATGTCCAATTTTCGCTGCCAGTCGCCGGATTCAGGCTGTGCAGGATTTTCTGATAATCTCCAACAATTAGTTGGGTCATCAACCAGTGCTGGCGCCGCGAAATACATGGTGCGGGTGGGTTTGTCTGGGAAACGCCAGATCTGGCTGCCGTCAGTTGCGCGAATGGCGTAAACATGCGCCGAATTGGCAAGGTAAAACGTGTCACCGTTGGTTGAGATGCCTGGCCAGCTGCTCCCGGAAAGTCCAGACGAACAAGCCGTAAGCAGAATTGCTGCCAGGATCACGGTAGAGATGAGAGTGATTTTTCTTTTGTTCATTCCGTGTGGTAGAGATGCGAGAGGTAAATCCCAATTCCTGATGAATCTTGACAATCAGGGAACAGGGTCATAACCGCCTGAATTCCAGGGGTTGCAGCGCAAGACGCGCCAAAATGCCATCACTCCACCACGCCAGGCGCCGAATTTATAGATGGCCTGGTAGCCGTAGTGGGAACAGGAGGGATAAAAACGGCAGGTGTTGGAAGGCAGAGAAGGGGAAACCGTTTTCTGATAAAGGCGAATCAACCCAAGGAGAACCCAGCGCAGGGCCGTCTGGAAATTAAACGGCAAATCCCGCAATCGCGGTTCATTGGGATAATCGTGCTCGATCATTCAACTCGGCGCTTTCTCGCTGGAGCAGGCCTGCCCGGAGGAGCACAGTCCGTATCCCAGCCAAAATTTGGTCAAACTTAGCTTCCCGAATGGGTGCACGCGCTAAAAATATCAGGTCCCAGCCTGGCTGCAGTGAGGGCAATAAGCAGATCGATCGCTGCCCGGATTTGACGTTTGGCTCGGTTGCGAAGAACGGCAGTTCCGACCACTTTGCCGGCCGAAACACCAATACGCAACCCACCCGCTGGATTGGGCAATGTCAACAATACGACTAACGGGTGCGGAAATGATTTCCCATTTCGCCGCACCCGGGTAAAGTCGGTGGATTGCCTTAGCCGAAACGCGCGTTTCACCCATGTACCTGTCCGTTTTGTTGTCCCTTCCGATTAATGGATGGACCAAGACAGGATGACCGCCTACCAGCGTACAGTTTTCTTGACGTGGTTGTTTTTGGAGACGGTCAGGTGGACGCGGCCACGCAGGCGGCGGCGCTTTAATACTTCGCGACCGTCAGCGGTAGCCATACGGGCGCGGAAGCCATGGACTCGAACACGGCGGCGGATTTTTGGTTGATAAGTCCGTTTGGTACTCATTAAACAATCCTTTCAAAAGGAGGTTATGGCACCGCTGTGTTCTGCGCAAATCGCCAAACATGGATAAAACCTGGTTGTTTAGCCATTTCCGCAACCCACAGGTGCGATCATGCCATTTGGCAGTCGGATATTATACCTTATGCCGGCATAATGGTCAAAGGAATTGTGTTGATTCTAGCGGCCGTTATTTTTGCGTAAGCCTGTAAAGAATTTAGCCAGTTGGTGCGCCCCATCCGCATCGGTGACTGCCAGGACTTCATCACCAGCCTCAAATACTGTGGCACCGCGCGGCACCACGACTTCCCCATTCCGGATGATGGCGGCAATTACGCATTGTTCCGGCAGTTGAATGTCTTTGATCTGCTGACCGATGGCCGGAGCGCCTTCCGGAATTTTTTCTTCTACCAGCGAATAATTGCCACGCCGTAGCTTGAGCAGCGTCATCATGTCACCCATCGACATTTCTTCTTCAATGACGGATGCCATAATCGAAGCCTGATTGACAGCGACATCTACATGGAAGGTGCCGTCGAAAAGCCAGGCATTACGCGGATTATTGATGCGCGCAATGGTACGTGGAATCTTGAAATCCTTGCGCGACAGGTAGCAAATGATCAGATTGGCCTCATCCTCGGTCGTGCAGGCTGCCAGGACGTCAGCGGTGGAAGCGCCGGCAGCCTCCAGGACGGTGGGGTCAATCGGATTGCCTTCATAAATTACCTCGGTTGGCAATTCCCGATGAATGTGCTCTAAAATCGATCGCCGATTTTCAATTAACCGTACCTGGTGGTTCTCAGCCAATAATATCCGCGCCAGTTGAGCGCCCGTACGTCCGCCGCCAGTGATGATGACAAACATTTCAGGCCTCCTCTTTACCTTCCAGGCGGGTGCGAAGATGATTGACGCCTTCGAACGTCGCGCTAAAGTGAATGACATCCTCGGCAGCCAGAACCATCTCCGGATCAGGCAGGACGGCTTTTCCGGATCGTGTCAGGGCGATGGGTATACAGATCCCATCCTTCAACAACTCGCCCAATTTCTTTCCAGCATAGGATTGCGGAATTTTAAATTCATAAACTTCCACCTCGCCATTGCCGGCTGAAAATACCGAGTAAAAACTGGCGTCGTACAGCAGTTCTTCTACCCGCTGAGCCCCCCAGCTGGTGGAACTGATGACCTGAAGCCCCATGCCTTCATAGAGAGGGCGCAGAGTGGGATCATAATTGCGGGCAACCACTTGCGGAATGTGATATTTTTCATGCGCCACGCGCGCCACGACCGCATTGATTGCGTCCGAATCGGTAACGGCTGCCAAGCCATCGGCGCCTTCAATTCCGGCTCGAATCAGCACGTCCTGTTGTAATCCATTCCCTTCATGGATCCGCCCGATAAAATCTGACGGGAGTTTATTGAAAGCTGCCTCGTTGGCGTCAATTACCGCCACGTTATTTCCAGCTTTGGAGAGGCGATATGCCAGATCAGCACCCAGCCTGCCGCACCCTACCACAAGAATTTTCATGGTCGTTCCTTTTTGCACAATAATTCCTAGTCCACCTGGTACGGGACGTTGGTGATGACAATATCCTTACGGAAATGCAGCGCATCGCGCAAGGTTGAAGCGGTTTTTGTATGCAGCATATTCGACCACCAGTGCCGCGGAACAAATTCCGGCACCACAATGGTGATCACTTCTTTAGGTTGCTTTAAGGCATCGATCTCATCCACGTATTCCAGCAGCGGCTCCATGAACGTGCGGAAAGGCGAATCCAGGATAACTAAGCGGTGACCATCACCCCAGGTCTCCCACTTTTGCTGAATGCGCGCGGTTTCTTCCGGATCAATCGAAACGTGCACCGCGGTGATGTCGTCACTGAGGGTGCGGGCATAACGCAAGGCTGCCAGTGTGCCGCGATGCACACCGCCTATTGGCAGGATTACACGCTGACTGTGAACATATGGCGGCGTACCAACATTATCCAGGCTCAGATCGCTCGCCAGATTTTTGTAATGCCGGTGGATATTAGAAAAGAGGATCACCATGAGCGGAATGATGATAATAACGATATAAGCGCCTTGAGAAAATTTTGTAATGGCAAAAACCATCATGACGATGCCAGTAAGCACAGCGCCGATGGCATTAATGATCATTTTTAACTGCCAGCCTGATTCATAAACCAGTGTCGAACCACGTTCTTTGGTTTCCTGACCTGGCTTGAGTTTTCCAATTTTTTTCCAGCGTATCGCCATGCCGAATTGTGACAGGGTAAAAGATAAGAATACGCCTATGGCATACAGTGGAATCAAACGCGTGACGCTGGCATTAAAAACCAGAATGAGGACTGCTGCCACCACTGCCAGCAGCGCAATTCCATTCGAATAAACCAGGCGGCTGCCGCGGTATGCCAATTGACGCGGTAAGAAACCATCTATCGCCACAATTGCGCTCAAGCGGGGGAAACCAGCAAAGGATGTGTTGGCAGCTAAGATTAGAATGATCATCGTGGAAACGACGGTTGCCAGATAAAGGATGCCGCGGTTTCCGTAAGCTGTTCGCACAATTTGCGAAATAACTGTTTCCTGCTCAGAAGGCACAGCATGAATTTGCGATGTCAGGAACGAAATTCCTAAGGTCATGGCTGCCAAAATCACAGCCATAATGATCAGCGTAATGCCGGCATTCTTCGAGCGCGGTTCCTTGAAAGCCGGAATGCCATTCGAAACTGCTTCAACACCGGTAAGGGCAGAGGTGCCGGAGGAAAAGGCTCGCAACAATAAAAAGATCAACACGCCGCTGGTAGCCTGAACTGTTTCCAATTCTGGCGGGTCAATTACGGTGCCAAGTGAACCGGTAATATATTTATACAGACCCACCCCTATCGCGACCAGGGAAGCTACGATGAAAAAGTAGGTTGGGATGGCGATGGCATTTCCCGATTCACGAACCCCACGCAAATTGATCAACATGATGAATACCACCATGGCGATCGCCAGCCAAACCCGATAATCCAACAGGCCCGGAACAGCAGAAACCAGGTTGGCTACTCCGGACGAAATCGACACTGCTACCGTAAGGATGTAATCCGTCAACAAAGCTGCGGCAGCAATTTTAGCCGGTAAATCGCCCATATTGTCGCGGGAAACAATATAGGAACCGCCTCCGTTTGGGTAGGCATGGATCGTTTGCTCGTAAGAGATGACAACGATGGTCAGCAAGACAATGATTGCCAGCGACAATGGGAATACATACCGGTAAGAAGTTGTACCGAGTGCAGCCAGAATAACCAGCATTTCCTGTGTGCCGTATGCTGAGGAGGATAATGCGTCCGAGGCAAATACGGCCAGCCCAATCGGAATGCCGATTGTTTGGTGAGGGGCATCGGCGGTGGGTAAAGGTCTTCCAATTAACCAGGATCGCCAGGATGGTTTGGGTTTGAATTGGGTATCGCGCCTGAGGACCGTCGTGCCGCTCTTATCTTCGATATTCATTGTTTAATGGCCGTTTCTACCAGGACCTAAAATTGACGACAAAGGGAGCGATTATAATGACAAATTAATCTGCCGTCAATTATAATATTAAGATCATTCTGGGTTCGTTCGTCATTGCTTTGTTTTCCAGCCCTGCTCATGACGAAATTGGAACCAAATTTGGGGTAATTTAGCTTCCATGCGAAACCAGAAAAGTGAATGCTTGCGAAATGAATCAGGGTCGGTTAAGCTTATTCATTATGGCATGGTTTTATTCGAATCGTACGATGAAGACGACCTGGCGCATCAGTTGCTAATCCAAGGGAGAAAAGCGACCACACGCTCATCGACCTGCCCTCGTTTCATCATAAACCTGTGAAAAACTGATGGCGAATCAACCCGGAAATTCCAACATCATTCCCAGCCTGAAAAAATATTGGCTGTATGTGGTGGGAATCCTGGGTGGAGTGGCGTTGCCGATTGCCGCCACCCTGGTTGAAATGTCGACCAAAGGCATTCCCTCCTCTGTACGCGGTTTTATCCTGGCGCATGCCCAAAACCATTTGCTGTGGGTTATTGACCTGGCAGCCGTTGTATTTTTGATCTTCATCGTTGCCGGGATTTTGCGGGAAATTTCTCACCTGCAACACGCCAACGATCTGCAAAACCAGTTGGCACAGCGCATTACCGAGTTGTACAACCTACAGGAGATATCCCAGCGGGAAATCCGGGTACGCCACCGTGCCGAAGCCAACATCACCCGCGCTAAAAAAGAATGGGAAGCCACATTTGACGCAATTTCCGATCTCATCATCCTGATCGACTCTCAAGGAAAGATCGTCCGTTGCAATCAAGCCACCATTCAAAAATTGGAAACAACCTTCGACGAGGTGATTGGTCGGTCGATCGATCAAATCTTCCCTGGGGTGGCCGAACCGATCCAAAAGCGTGTCATCAGTAAAACCACACTCATCCCAATGCCTTCACAATTTGGCTGGTTTGAGGTTGGCGGATTTCCCTTCCAGTTACCTGGCGGTCAACAGGGGGCTATTTATATCTTCCGGGATATCGCCCAACGCAAGCGTGACGAAGCGGAAATTCAACGCCAGAAACAATATTTCGAGGCAATCTTTCAGAACAGTCCGGTCGCCATCGTCACCCTGGATTTAAGCGGCGGCATTGTCACGCTTAACCCAGCCTTTGAACGCTTGTTTGGTTACTCGCCAGGGGAAGTGGCTGGCCGAAGACTAGAGGAGCTAATCACCCCACCGGAATATCAGGATGCTTCACAGGATTACACCCGGCGCATCCGACGGCGGGACGTTAAGTACGGCGTTAGCCAGCGAGTCACGCGCAGTGGAGAGACTATCGAGGTTGAGGTCTTCAACGTGCCGGTGGTGGTAAACAACGAACAACTTGGCACGCTGATGCTCTTTCATAACATCACCGAGTTGGTAAAAGCCCGCCGCAAAGCGGAGGAAGCCGACCTGGCAAAAAGCGAATACCTGGCCAATATCTCGCATGAGATTCGCACACCGCTGAATGGCCTGATCGGAATGCTGAACCTGACGCTCGATACTGACCTTTCTGCCACCCAAAACGAATATCTCAAAACGGCATCGGATCAGGCTGAAGCCCTGCTCACCCTGCTCAATGATGTGCTCGACCTGTCAAAAATTGAAGCCCGGCACATGCAGCTGGAAGAAACCAACTTTGACCTGCGTACCATCTTGGAAAATGTCGCACTGACGATGAGTCAACGCGCCAACGACAAGGGCTTGGAACTGGTTTGCATTGTCCCGCCGATCGTTCCTACGGCATTACGCGGTGATCCCAACCGCCTGCGTCAGGTGTTGACCAATCTGGTTTCCAATGCCATCAAGTTTACTGAGCGTGGAGAAATTGTGTTGGGGGTGCATCAGGAGGCTGTTAGCGGCACCACGGTGACTCTTGGCTTCTCGGTCCAGGACACGGGCATCGGCATCCCCGCGGATCGACAGGCAGCCATATTCGAGCGTTTCACCCAGGCGTCGGATGCAACTTCTCGCAAGTACGGCGGCACCGGGTTGGGTCTGGCCATCTCGGCACAATTGGTCGAATTAATGGGTGGAAAATTAACAGTTACCAGTGAAGCGAATATTGGCAGTGTGTTCTCTTTCACCGCCATTTTTAACATCAACGGAGACAACGAACCCATCCCGGAAGATTTATCACGGCGTGCCAAGGGTCTCAGGGTGCTGATCGCCGACGCTAATCCCAACAGCCGCTCGAACCTGACCCTTTTGATAGAAGGCGTAGGCTGCAAGGTTACCAGTGCCGCGACCGCTTCCGCGTTACTATCCCGCCTGGAGAAAGCGGTCAATACTGAAAAGAGCTATCAATTGCTCATCCTGGATGACCGGTTGTCCGGAGATGTCGATTATGGGATTGTGGATAAATTACGCGAGGATCCCCGATTTATTCACCTGAAGATTATCTTGCTGTCTCGTCTGGGGGCGACGATCTCAGAGGCCCGGTTCAAAGAATTGGACCTTAGTGGCGTAATCTTAAAGCCCATCCGCTGGCAGCCACTTCAGCTGGTACTGCTGGATTTATTGACACCACCCAAGAAAAAGACTGGTCAATTGCCGCCGTTGCCGGTAGATACCCACGCCAGTCAGGCAATGCACACCGCGAACCCGCAACAGGTGCTACTGGCGGAAGACAACCCGGTCAACCGCAAGGTGGTGATCAACCTGCTGGAAAAATTTGGCCACACCGTCACCGCCGTGGAAAATGGTCGTCAGGCTCTGGAAGTACTGCAAACGCAAGGCTTCAACATCATTCTGATGGACATTCAAATGCCAGAGTTGGATGGCAACGAAACCACCCAACGAATTCGGGCTGATGAAAGCAGCGAACATCACACACCCATCATTGCCATGACGGCACAGACGTTCACCAGCGAGATTCAGAATCTGTATGCCAGCGGAATGGATGCCTACCTTTCCAAGCCGGTACGCCCCCAGGAATTGTTCGACGCCATCGAGCAATGGTCGCTGCCTGTGCCTGTCAAACGACCTTGGGTCGAGCGTGCTAAAAAACGAACCGTCAGCCCGTTCATCACAAATCCCGAATCGGATAAAACCGCCAGCGGCGAGATTACGGATTTGGATTTCGCGGAATTTTCCTCCGATTTCGACCAGTTGATCCTCGCCACTTCTGAACCGCACCCTGAAGATAAGGAAGGTGTGCCACCAGAGCAGGAGGAGATCCTGGCACGTGCCGTCCCATCGACGCACCTGGCAATATTAGGCGATCCACATTATGTTCAAAAGATTCTGCCGCGATTTGGTAATGATTTTTCTTTCTTTGTGGTGACATTTGAAGAATTTGTGCAGCAATGCCGCGCTCATCTCCTAGATATTCGGAGTGTGATTGATGCCAACGACGCTCCCGGCTTGAAATTGCTGGCACATAATTTGAAAGGGGTCGCCGCTAATTTTGGGGCGGTCAAAATCACAACACTGGCGCATGAACTGGATGCGCTGGCAGGAAAAGGCGACCTGTCAACCGCCGCCCCACTTGCCGATGCGATTGAAGCGGCTATTCCGGAACTAGAACAGAATTTAATTGAAATTCGCGCCAATCATTAACTCCAAGCAAGACTGAGGATCCTCATGGCGAACATCTTATTAATTGACGACGAGACCATCTTCCACAGGTTGATCGAGCATAGCCTGGAACCGCTGGGTCACAAAGTGCACAGCGAGCTGACCGGAATTTCCGGTTTAGCAGCCGCTTCCCGCATCCATCCAGATGTCGTCATTACGGACCTTAACCTGCCCGATATTTCCGGGTACGAAGTGACTCGCCGGTTACGGCGCGACCCGGCTTTTGCTCAAACGCCAATACTGGTGCTGACCAGCCAGACGGGATTGCAGGACAAGCTGGCTTCGTTTGAATCCGGTGCTGACGACCACATTACCAAACCATTCGAACCGGTCGAGCTGGTGGCGCGCATGAACGTCCTGTTGCGGCGAGTGGAGCAATTCCGCCAGGCACTGCCTTCAACCACCGCTGCTACTCCGCAGCGGACTGCCAAACTGACTGCTATCCACACCTTGCGCGGCGGCGTTGGCAGTTCAATGCTGGCGGTTAATTTAGCCCTGGGCTTGAACGGATTATGGAATGCCCCCACAGCCTTGTTGGATCTGGTTCTGACAGCCGGGCAAGTGGCCTTGTTGTTGAACATGCCACTCAAGCGAACCTGGGCGGACCTGGCAGATTACAAACCGCAGGAGATGGATATCGAAATTCTGCAATCCCTGGTCGCTCATCATTCCTCCGGATTGGATTTCATCGCCGCGCCAACCTATCCGACGGATGCAGAGATGCTGACCACCGAGGCGCTGACGGCTTCGCTGACCTTGCTGCGGTCGGAATATGACTATTTGATCGCCGATTTACCTCATGATTTTTCGGAAGTGTCACTATTGACGTTGGATGCCGCGGATATGATTTTGCTTGTCATCGCCCCGGAACTGTCCTCGGTCCGTGCCGCCGCTGCAGCCCTGGATACTTACAACCGCCTGGGCTATGCGCCAGATAAAGTGCGCTTGGTGCTCAATAATATCTTCCCACGCGGTGGGCTGCCGCGTGAACGGATCGAACAGGCATTGAATAAACCAGTCACCATTACCCTGCCCTATACACCGGATTTACCGATTCAGGCGATCAACCTGGGACGGCCAATCATCCTGGAAGAGCCAGGTGAACCTCTGGCGATCCTCATGGAAGATTTCGCCTTTTACATAAGCCACGACCAGCATAAAAAGACCCGCCCGGAAAAACCTACCCAGGCCTGGAAACGGGTCTATGACCGCTTCGTCCAGGCGCGCAACCGTCGGCAGAAAGCCAAATAAAGCAACTCTATCGGCTTTACTGATCGACCAATTGCCCGGAGAGTCCCAGGTCGGTCAATTTATCGAGGTTAACCTCACTGACTTGATTCCATAACCGCTGCGGGGATCGAGTCTCGATGCGCAGGTAATTATCGGTCAGCCCATGCAGGTGCCATCCCGTGGGTCCGTAAACATTGGTCGCCTCCCACAACACCGAAACCTGGCTGCCAATATAAGGCTCGCGAAAACGCTGCGAGGATTCAGCCAGCACCTGGCGGAGTTGTTCGCTTCGCTGATGAGCAACCGCAGCCGGTACCGGGTTAGGCAGCTTCATGGCAGGTGTGCCGGGACGGGCGGAGTAGCTAAAAACATGCCCGCCGGCGAAAGCCATCTCCGCCGTGAATGCCAGGCTCTCAGCAAATTCCCGGTCATCTTCGCCTGGGAAGCCAACGATCATATCAGTTGTGACTGCCATTCCAGGCGCTGCCTGGCGAGCAAATGTCAGCAGCTGCCGGAATTTATCCGGAGTGGTATGGCGTGCCATACGGTGCAGCGTCTGTTCGCTGCCGGATTGCAGCGGCAGGTGAAGATGCCGGCACAGGCGCGAATTTTCCCACAATTGGAAAAATTCCTCGTCCAGGTCCCAGGGTTCGAGCGAGGATAAGCGCAATCTCTCCACATCGGTATGCTGCAAAATTGCCTGAATCAAATCTCGCAAGTGCATTCGCGGGGCAAAATCATAGCCCCACGAGCCAAGGTGCACGCCGGAAAGTACCACTTCCCGCGTTCCGCCAGCCAGGGCATGTTGAATATCGCTGATTATGGTTGGGATCGGCTCGCTGCGACCCGCACCGCGGGCAATGCGAGTGATACAAAAGGTGCAATGGTTGTCACAACCGTCCTGGGTCTTGATGAAGGCGCGGGTGCGTAAATGCGCGCCGGGCAGCGGCTCGCGGGCAACCGGTTCAAGGTCGAAAATTTCAGGGGATGTCCCCAATACCTGGGCTACCAGATTGTCTTTATCCAGGTTGGCAACCACCCGCCGTACGTTGGTCATCTCGGCTGCCCGCTCCGGCTCGAGCGTGGACCAGCAACCGGTGACCACAATGTCCGCGGTACCTGTGCGGGCAGCTTGCCGAATCTTCTGGCGTGAATCAGAAGCAGCTGCACCGGTTACTGTGCAGGTGTTAACCACGACCAGGTCAGCTTCACCTGTTGAATTAACAATGGTGTGACCGGCGGCTCTAAATTGGTTGGCAAATCGTTCAATTTCGCTTTGGTTTAACCGGCAGCCAATTGAATCGAGAAATATTTTCATACCTCTAAGGTTTTAGCACGAAAAAGTTATCAAAAAGAATGTCCACTCCGGGTTGACTGTAGGAACCAGCGATCAAGCCTACATCCCCAGTCGTAAAGTCGGCATCTTCCACTTCCAGAAATTTCTCCTGGTTCACGTACAGGCTCAAGTGAGTACCGACACAGTCAGCGCGAATTTGATTGGTAGCCTGCCCTTGCTGGATCATGGATCCAAATTCCAGACCGTCAGGGCTATTCAAGGTCTGGTACAAACCGTCTTTGACCTTGATGATGCCGCCGTATCCATCACTGCTGACCAGAAAAGCATAGAAATTATACTCGTTCTGGAAGCGGCAAACGATGCCGAAATCATTGTCGGTAGGGCCTTCAATCAATGTGGCGTCCACAGCCAAAGTGGAGTCGGTGAAACGCTGACCGGGTAGCGACCAGTAGTCATAGTTGGGTTCGTTTATATGGAAGCGCAGCCCATCCGAGTCATAAGAAATGGCGGCGCTATCGGACGACCACACTTGCCAGCCTGATTCAGGGTTGCTAAAGTTGTCAAAGAACACCACACTACCCGGGTCAATTTCTTCCAAGGCTGAACTGGTGATCCGGTCTGCTAAATTGCACCCGCCCAGAGCTAAAGCCATTAAAACCAGGGCTAACACCGGTATGGTTTTCCTATTCATTCCGCAACTCCTTCGAGCCTGAGGGGGTGGTATGGACGTCGGCATTTCAAATGCCTACTGCCAGGGTGTGATGAGAAGGATGGTGCGTTATGTTCGGTGGCTTATTGACCGGGAAAATACTTTTCGAGCAGACGCTGGGCTTGTAGTGCGATACCGGGGTCATTCGTTTGCTGAGCAGCTGCGGTCAACAGGGGTGATGCCAGTGATAAGCGGTTGCTTGCCAGATAAACCTGAGCCAGGTGCAGCTGGGCTCCCTCGAAATCACCATCCTCTGCCAGTGCCTGTTGCAAGAACTGTTCCGCATTTTCCAGGTCGCCATTGGTCAAATAGACCCAGCCGGCCGCATCCAAAACCAACAGGTCTTTGGGCGCTAACGCCAGTGCCCGCTCGATGGCGGGCTGAGAAGAGGATGTGAAGTCAAAACCGTACGTGGCCGAAAAGAGCGCCAGTGCGCGCCAGTTTTGTGCATTTTGCGGCTCAATTTTGGTGGCTTGCTGGTATGCCGCCATGGCGGAAACCAGATCACCAGCCTGGGCCAGCGTATTACCAATCTCCACCTGCCAGGCCCCTTCGGTAGGATGGTTGGCAGCCAGTATCCGCAAATAGCTCAAGGCTACCCTGGGTTTGTTTTGGCGGTTCCAATACAGGGTAAGCGCTGAAAGCACAATATCGGATTGGGGGTCTATACTCTTGGCACGTAGCAGCTCATTCCAGCCATTTCTGCCAAGTTGCTGGCGCGACTCGCCCAGAAAAGCCCAGGCTTCGGCGTAGTCCGGGGCAAGGGTCACTGCCGCATTAAATGCCTGTTCCGCCACATCCCATTGACCCAAATCCGCCAACCGCTGCCCGATGAGGACCTGCTGGTAAGCTGGATCGGTTTGCAGAGCTGCCTGTCCCAACACTTCCAGTAAACGGCGTGCATTCTCCGCATCAATTCCCTCGCCATTTCCGGCGATTGCCAGGGATCTGGCAGCCTCAGGCAGGCTGCGCGGGGAGAGCAAAAGTCCGGTCAGCCAGGCTGCCGGCACGGATTTGGGATCAAGCTCATGCCAACGCCTCGCAACCACCAATGTGGAATCCAGATCTCCTGTATCCCGCAGACGCTGTGCGGCGGCGGATAACTGCTGCGGTTCAACTGCTGGCATTTCTGCAACCTTTACCCAGGTCGCCGCCGCGGATTTTAAATCCCCTTGTCGTTGGTAGCTATCCCCCAGGTTGAGCATCCCGCCGACTGTGATGGTGCGGTTTTCAATGGCCTGATTGTAGGTCTGGATGGCGGCTACATAGTCCGCGGCTAAAAACTCAAGTTCACCGGCCTTATCCCATAAATCCACCCGCTCGGGCTGATAGTGAATGACCTGGCGGAAATACTCAGCTGCTTCATGCGGTGATCCTGCAGCCTGGGCCAGTACTGCCCGCTGCCAGGCCAGCGTGAGTTCAACCGGGCGCGGTGCGATCGGAAGCAGCCCAAGCAAGAGAACCGGGACGACAACCAGTATGGGTAATAACCACCGCTCGATTGATTTCATCACGCCAATTATATGTTCACTAGAAAGGTCACCAGGCTAGCACCAACCCACCGATTTTTTGAATAGAAAATCCGCCTCTTGTTGCAATTTCAGCGGTAATCCATTTTTCAATCTCAAAATCCACATCTTTCGGCACATACCAAATACCAATCATCGAGTGGATATAGTTCATTAACGGTTGGGTTTCGGTGATAAACAGGCTGTCGACAAATGGTACAACCTCGACATGCTCAAAACACTCGCCAAGGACCTCCGAGGCATTGTCCAAACCATAGCGCGCAAAGGAGCCAGGGACTGCAGCATCATCCAACCCAAACCGGCGCATCAGATCTCTCAATTCGCGCAGGTGGCCAGTACCATTGGTGGAAGCACACAATCGGCCTCCCGGGAGAAGCACCCGCCGCAGTTCATGCACCGCCTGAGAAATATTTGGAACGTGGTAGAGCATGTGGTTGGCCAGGACCGCGTCGAACTGTTGATCACTAAAAGGCAGATTTTGAGCGTCAGCCGCAGCAAACGTAAACCGTGCATCGCGGTTTACGGATGAGCGTGCCGCGGTTACCATGCCACTTGAAAGATCAAGCAATGTGGAACGGATGTTCGTGGGCAACCGCTGAATATTTGCCCTCCAAAATGCGCCAGTGCCGCAGCCAATCTCCATCACATTCATCGCCGGCTGGAGATTAAGCTGGTCAAACATCCACTCAAAGAAGGAGGCTGGATTGGTACTGAAGCGCCGGTGGAGCTGAATGCGGGCATCCAGATTGTCACCATTGCGGTATTGCTGGTCCTTTAAGTAATTTTGATCCGATACGTTAGTCAAAATAAACCCCACAATTTATGTCAGAATTGTCGATACAGAATCTTGACATGCCTATTAAACCATGATATTCTTGCGCCCTGATGGTTTTGGCTGAGATGCCAAGAAAATTTTTTCCTAGTTAGATGGAGTAAAGCATGTCAGAACGTTTTGTTGGGACCGTGAAGTGGTTCAACCCTGCCAAGGGCTATGGTTTTATCGGTCGTGATGATGGGGAAGATGTCTTCGTACACTTTTCCGCTATCGACATGGATGGCTACAAACAACTCAAAGAAGGCCAGAAAGTGGAGTTTTCGATTGAGAAGGGGAACAAAGGTTTACAGGCTGCCGCTGTTGTCGCGGTAGAGGCAGAGTAATTCTTAAAAACCGAATAGCTTTCTTACAAAACTAAATATAAACTGCGCCACGCTGTGGCGCAGTCTTTTTTAACCGCCCCGCATCCCCAGAATGATGCCACCAATTTTGACCAGCTCGGTAGCCGTCACGCGCCAACCTTCACGGCTGAACATCCAACTGATAGGTTTGTACCAATGCCCGGTGACCGCTGCCACACGTACCTTAACACCAGTGACGCCCAATTCTCTGGCAAACAAAATGCGTGCTCGCAGAATATGGTAAGGATCAGTCACAACCAGCACGGATTTAAATCCGGCGCTTTTAGCCAGTTTAGCCACCTGTCGGGCTTCATCATAGGTACTGGTAGCAGTGCCGTAAGCTGTTTGGATTTGATATGAAGGGACGCCGCCTTTGACCAGTTGGCTGCGGGTCTCTGCCATCGTGGCTGAACTGCCCTTGCCGGAGGTCTGGGTCAACACGATCGTGTTGGCGGCGGAGTCTTTGAACAGCCGCACTGCCTCGGCATTGCGAATTTTTCCGCCGCCGCTCAACAAAACGATGGCGTCGGCTTTCTTCTGTACGTTAGATGTGACCAACAGCATACCGATAATGACGAGTAACAAATAACTGCCAGCAATAAGTAATAAAGTACTGTTTACGAACTTTAGCAAACACCCCATGGGTGACTTTTGTTTTGGATTCTTCAAACTGTGGCTAACCTTTCACATCTTCGCTGGTGAATTTTCCAGCGCTTTTCGAATGCGCTCCAGCGCTTCGACCAATGTACTGCGCGGGCAGGCAAAATTGAGCCGCACATACCCGGCACCTGCCTTACCAAATTCGGCGCCTTCGTTCAAACCGACTCTGGCATTCTTGATCAAATATTCACAGGGCCGTGGTTCAAGATTGTACGCCCGTAGATCGATCCAGGCAAGGTAAGTGCCTTCCGGCGCGGTGATGTGCGCCTTGGGAATATGAGTCTTCACATACTCAACTAAATAGTCGCGGTTCCCTTCCAGGTAGATCAATAGCTCTGGCAACCAGCCCGAATCATCGGTGTAGGCAGCCTGAGCAGCAATCATCCCCATCAGATTGGCACCGTGCACCAGGCCACGCCGGGCTGAATTGAAGGCAGTCCGCAGCTTGGGGTTGGGAATAATTGCATACGAACAACCAAGACCAGGGACGTTGAAGGTTTTGCTGGGTGCCATGAGCGTGATGGTATTGGCAGCGATCTCCGGCGATAGCGAAGCGATCGGGATGTGCTGGTGCCCTGAATAAATAAGGTCCGAGTGGATTTCGTCCGCGACAATGGGGACTTGGTAGCGCAGGCAGATCTCCGCGACATGTTCCAGTTCAGTTCGGGTAAAAACCCGACCCACCGGGTTATGTGGATTGCACAGGATAAAAAGGTCTGGGTGGGCTGCCATGGCTGCCTCGAAGCGTTCCCAATCGATCGTATACCGACCCTTTTCGTCCTGCAGCAGGTCAACGGTCACCTGCTGCAAGCCGGCATTTTTCGCCAGATCGAAAAACGGCATATATACCGGCGTCATAAACACCACGCTGCCGCCTGGCTGCGCCAGAGCCTGGGTTGCCAGGTTGAATGAAATCACCACACCCGGCAGAAATAGGAACTGCTCATCGGAGACTTGCCAGTGATACAGGCGTTGTAAATGAGCCTGAATGGCTTTAATCAACCCTTTTTGTACGGTTGGATAACCATAAATCGGGTGCTCCACCCGCTGCCGCAAAGCTTCGGTCACCGCCAGCGGGGCAGCAAAATCCATATCCGCCACCCATAAGGGCAGCACGTCGCTCGGGAAGTGGTTCCATTTGACGGATTCCGTGCTACGGCGGTCAAAGATGGTGTCAAATTGAAAGGTCATTGTTCTCTCGGTGAGGGGGGATTGAACTGGCGCGGAAATTATATACCCGCCCGCCTCATGCTGTCGAGCAGCGCTGTCTTGAGCGTGAATACTGGTATACTGATATTTGAAAATTCTCCCCAGGTTTATCACATGACCAGCCGCATCTCTGCTCCACCTCCCCTGCAAATTCTGACCTCGCCAGACTGGCAGGATTATGAATTGTTGGACAGCGGTGACGGCCAAAAATTGGAACGCTATGGTCCATACCGCCTGCTGCGTCCGGAGCCGGAAGCGGTCTGGCGGCGCAGCCTGCCGGAACGCGAATGGGGCAAAGTCCATGCGGTCTTCAAACCATCGCCGGAAGAAAACGGCGGTCATTGGCAGGTGTTGCAAAAGCTGCCGGATCGCTGGACCATGGAATACAAGCAGCTGCGCTTTTACGTTCAGACCACTGCCTCGCGCCACCTGGGTGTGTTCCCAGAACAGGCAACTCAATGGGATTGGATCACCCGCCAGATTGAACTCAGCAACAGGCCTATACGGGTCCTCAACCTGTTCGGCTACACCGGTTTAGCCAGCCTGGCTGCAGCCCAAGCGGGCGCTGCAGTAACCCACCTGGATGCCGCCAGGAAAGTTGTCCAATGGGCTAACGAGAACCTGACGCTTTCTAACTTGGGCGATCGTTCCGTTCGCTGGATCGTGGATGACGCCCTTAAATTCGTCCAGCGCGAAGCCCGCCGCGGATCGACCTACGATGGCATCATTCTTGACCCGCCAAAGTTTGGCCGCGGTCCCAAGGGCGAGGTGTGGGAGTTTTACAAGCTGTTGCCTACTCTGCTGGATGCCTGCCGTCAAATTCTCACGCCTCAACCGGTTTTTGTTGTGTTGACGGCTTATGCGGTGAAGGCTTCGCCCTTGACCTTGTATTACGCCATGCAGGAAATGTTGGCAGGAAAAGCCGGTACGCTGACCGCTGGTGAAATTGCCCTGACAGAAAAAAGTGCCGGCAGATTGCTTTCCACAGCCATCTTTGCCCGTTGGACCAGTGCTGAATAGATAACCTTGGAGGAAAACATGACCCAATCACCCAGCATCACATTGATCGGGCCCGGCGTTATGGCCGAGGCCGTGATTGGCGGTTTGATTCGCGACAAAGTCACCGAACCCTCCAAAATTACGGCTGCCGGTCCGCGCTCCGAACGCGGGGATGAACTGATCGAACGATACGGCATCCACTTTACTACCGATAATAACGCAGCTGCCCACGGCGCTGAGATTGTCATTCTGGCAGTCAAACCACAGCGGTTGCAGGGAGTATTGAGCGGTCTGCGCGGTAGCATTGACCCGCAGGCGCTGGTATTATCGATCGTCGCCGGGGCTTCGATTCACACCATTTCCAGCGGGTTGTCGCATCCGGTGGTGGTACGCGTAATGCCAAACACCCCGGCTCAAATTGGTCAGGGGATATCCGTATGGACGGCCTCCCAGGCTG
Organism: uncultured Chloroflexia bacterium; assembly: GCA_963721535.1. Lineage (GTDB taxonomy): Bacteria > Chloroflexota > Anaerolineae > Anaerolineales > Anaerolineaceae > Bellilinea. The sequence continues at coordinate 73,470 of CAVRKN010000020.1, read as the reverse complement.
TGACTCCCGATCAGCGAGATCTGGCTCAACGGATTCTAACCGCACTGGGTCAGGAGATATTTGTTGAAGACGAAGGGCTGCTGGACATGGCTACAGCCCTCTCTGGCACCGGGCCGGCTTACGTATTTCTGTTTATGGAAGCCCTGGTGGACGCCGGCGTTCATCTGGGGTTCCCGCGGCGCATCTCCGAGGCGCTGGTGCTGCAAACGCTGCGCGGCTCGGTGGAGTATTATGCCCAGAAGAAGGATCACCCGGCTCACCTGCGCAATGAAGTCACATCGCCGGGCGGAACTTCAGCCGCTGCTCTCTACTATCTGGAAAAAGCCGGCTTCCGCACCGCCATCAGCCGGGCGATCTGGGCCGCCTACGAGCGGTCTCAGGAACTGGGGCGCGGCAAAACCAGTACCCCACCGGAAAAACAAGGATAATTAATCGGGAGGCTACAATGAGTCTCATCCTGCTGGACGACACTTTAAGTGTCGATATCTATTTTGAACCATCTGATGACCAATTCGCCGATAATGTTTGTGTGAGCCTGTGGGAATCCTGCCCTGAGGATGAAAAAATCTTCATCGCAGATGAGACCAACATTTACCTTACCTCCAGTCAAGCGCGAGAACTGGCGAAAATGCTGCTGGATGCAGTGAATGCCAGTGAAGGAAAATGATATTTCTATCGAATCAGACGATGGATATTAGTTTACACGATCCGAAATATTCCTATAATCAATGTAGATAGTTTTCACAAACTCTGAGGGAGGGCGTATATGGATAGCACCATTCGCGAAATACTCAAGGAGAAAGGCACGGAAGTCTGGTTCGTAACACCCACCACAACTGTATTCGAAACTTTGCATCTACTTGCCGGAAAAGACATAGGCGCGGTGGTTGTTATGGAATCCGATAAATTGGTGGGGATTTTTTCGGAACGTGATTATGTGCGGCAAGCAGTAAAAGATGTGGGGACCATTAAGCACCGTCCCGTAGCTGATTTTATGACCCGCGAGGTAGTCACCATCGCCCCCGAACAAACGGTCAAAGATGCCATGTTATACATGACTGCCCATCACATTCGCCATCTGCCGGTGATTGAAAACGAGAAGTTGATTGGCATCATCACCATTGGCGATGTGGTCAAGACTGTCATTTCTGACCAATCGCAGATGCTGGAAGAAATGGAAAACTTCATCAGCGGGCGGTACGGACGCTAAGTCAAAAAGCCTGGCTCGATAGCTCCATCTGATTTTTATTTGCCAATACAATATACTCGCTTGCAACAATAATTCGTGAAATATTTCTCAAATACCCAGCCTTGCAACCTATACCGGGGTTCACAAGGCTGGTTTATTTTAAGATGTCTGACATATTGACCAGCCAATATCCCGGTGATATATTAAATTCTCTTCGCGAGTCCATGGGGAGCTCTCACGATTTATCCTAAATCTCCATCTTTACGAGGTATGGCACACATGAAAATTAAATCCTTCTCGACCTATCACCTGGTGAAAAGCGAGGACCTGAACCATCACGGCACCTTATACGCCGGCCGCAGCGCTGAATGGTTTGTTGAAGCTGGTTTCATTGGCGCAGCAGATCTGGTGCGCCCGGAACACGTGGTTTGTTTACAAATTCACGGAATGGTCTTCAAGCGTCCGATCAAGCTTGGTGAAGTAATTGCCTATGAGAGTCGGATTGTTCTGGCTGGACGTACCAGTCTGGTCGCCAACATTCGGGTCAAATCGCGAGACGAGATCATCGTCGACGGGTTTATTACGTTTATCAATGTCGATATGGATGGTGTAGCCCAGCCACACGGTATTGAGTTGGAACCGAATAATGACGAGGAGCTTGCGCTGCAGGCCAAGGCAAAAGATCTTTCAAAAACGAGATAGCCTTTGAAATCAAAAAGGCGCATCCCAGATCTGGGATGCGCCTTTTATTTTTGCCTCATGGCTAAAATTTACTGACCAATTCCATATTGATGGCCTGGACGCCCCCGCCGCGTTCCGATTTTGCCAGTTCCATCTCCAATACATAATTCCGGCTGGGTAGGTTATTCGGGCGGACCGAATCAGGCAGGTTGGAATCATGGAAGAAAGCGGTGGCATAGGGTGAATTGGGGTGGCGGGTGTCGGTTAACCATAAGCCAGGGCTGATGCCTTTGATATAACGAATAAACCCGTACCCCTGGTCGCTGTGCCAGTAACACCAGCCGCGCACCCGCGAGCCAAGGTCGCCCCAAATTGGACCTTCGGTTTTGTGATTGGCGGTCGGGATCAGATTGGGCACCTGGTACCCGGAGATGAAGAAATCCGCTTCATGGCGCAGTTTACTGGATACATTGTCTAATGCCAAAACCTCCACCCGCAGCCCTTTGTCTTGCAGCGCCCGCACCACCTGTACAAAATCACCGTCACCGGAAGCCAGCAGGATGCGGTCAAGGTTGGCGGATTGTAACAATGCATCGACCGCCAGATCCAGGTCGGCATTGGCTTTGCCATAGCGATTGCCGCTCTCATCCTGGAACCACTGGATCTCTTTGACGATCACCTTATAGCCCATATCGCGCAGTGCTGAATGGAAATTCTGGGTACCCTTGCGATAATTTTCATCCCAATCGGCCCGGTCGCGGTCGTAACTGACATAAGCGTTCATCCGCACCGGCTCCGAGTAATCCCGGCAGGCAAACTCGCGCAATGCATCATATTGCATTTTCTGCCCGCCGTTATTGTAGATATACGATACATCTACATAAATCCCAATCTTATTGATCGGTCCTGAAGATGGCATTGTTGCTCCTGGCGATATATTAAAATTAACCAGCTACCCGGGTTTGTCATCCGGGCAAGTACCTACCTGTTTATCCAAACATATTAAGGAGGAAACTGTTCTGGTAAAGTAATAAGATTAATTTAGGTAATTATACAACGCATGCTTTATCACGAGGTTATGAAATTACCAATATCTTGCTGAATTTGGCCCGTAAATCCATTCTCAGGTGCTGAATTTCCAGGTTTTGGATCCTACGCCGAAATCTTGTGATAGCGGTGTTACGGTTCCGGAACGGTTTCTATAATTGCCGGTCGCACCAGGTTATTGATCCAGCGGCGTGAACCTACCCGGCGCAGCCCGATGATAAATTTAACCAATTCCTCCGCGTTGACCACCAGATATACCAGGTATACCGGCAGGTGTAGTAGCAGTCCGGCGATCAATGATAACGGGACGCCTATACACCAGAGCGATATCAGATCCAGGGCCAGGCCGAAGCGGGTGTCACCGCCGGGGCGCAGGATGCCGACGATGATCAGCATATTCGAAACTCGCAGCCACATCACCGCAGCTGAGATCGCCATTACCTTTTGGGTATAGCCAAGCGAAACAGCCGAGATCTTGTAGATCTGCGTGATGTTGTTGATATTAAAGTACACCAGAGCCCCCATCAACAGGGCGCCAATAATGCCGATTGTTAAAGAACGCCGACCGTAGTCGAAGGCTTTATCTTCCTTCCCGGCGCCAATTTGATTTCCAATCATGATGCCAGTGGCATCAGAAATTGCCAGGAACAGAACAAAGGCAAAATTTTCAATGGAAAAGACGATGTTGACGGCAGCAATCGCCTGCGTGCTGATACGGGCATAGACTACGGTATAAACCGTCACGCCAACCGACCAGGCCAATTCGTTAAAAACGACTGGCAGCACCGTGCGTGCAAACCGTCTGAGGAAAGGTCGGGTGTAACCTCGTAAATCGGCTGGTTTGATGGCAGCGTGAGTTTTTCGCCGGTAAACAAAAAATAGCAGGATGATGCATTCCAGGTAACGGGCGATTAACGTGCCGATGGCTGCGCCCGCCACACCCAATTTGGGAAAGCCTAAATGCCCAAAAATCAGCAAGTACGACAGGATGGTTTTGAACAGAATTGCTGAGCTGCTGATCATCATGGGCAGCCGCACCTCTTCGGTCGATCGCAGCACCGCGGAATAACTATAGGTGATCGATGTGACCAGGTAGCTGAAAGCCACGATGCGCATGTATTGCGATCCAAGATTAACAACCGCCAGATCCCGGGTAAAAACTCCTAAAAACTTATCGGGGAAGAAAACGCCGATAACGGTGAAAATTAACGCTGCACTGGTAGCCATGACCAGGCAAAGCCCTAATACCTTGCGAATGCTAGTCGTGTCGCGTTGCCCCCAGTATTGTGCCGAGAATATGGCGGTTCCACTGCTGATGCCAAACATGACCAGGGTCATGATGAAAAACGCCTGGTTGCTTAATCCCACTGCCGCCACTGCGGTCTCGCCTAACTGCCCGATCATGGCGACATCGATGATATTCATCGAAGACGAGATCAGATATTGCAGGATAATAGGCACTGCCAGACGCAGCAGGGTTCGGTAATACGCTCGATCGGTGAACAGGTAGCTCAGCATGAAAGCTGAATTATAAACGCGGCATTTCCAAAATTGGGCAGATTATTTTGGTAAAAGAGAGATTAACAACCTTTAGTTATACTTTTTTCTTCTCCGGCTTTTCGAGGCCAACCACGAGAGCCTTGTCGTACAGATCGTCCAGGATCATCTGACCCATAATGTCCCCATAATCGACCAGCCGATCCATATAGCCCACCTCATCCATGCCGATCGGCTCGCCAAGGTTCACCTGGTAACGGCGAAAGTCAATCTTTTCAAAGAAAGTTTCCACCAACCCTACTTGCTGATCTTCTGCTGAGTGTAAAAAGACGCCGAACATACGCGCCAGCCAGTCCCACGGCCAAAAATGACCAGCTTTGCGTGCATCGAATTTATAGGGTTCGCGTCCGGTACCGAAGGAGAGTAATGTGGTCTCTTCGGGATCCCATTTCAAGACATAGCGGGCTTCATAGGCTGCCAGATAACTTGGATTGGCATATGAACCCACTCCACCGTCGATGTAGCGCCCTTCCACCACCGGAAAATAGGTCGGCACGGTACAGGACCCCTGTACCGCCCGCACCACCGGCCAGTCGGCATATTCATCCTTCCACGGCTTGACGAATAAATTGCGGTTTTCTGCCAGATCGTAAAGTGTGATCACTACGTCGGTTGGCGGTTTGGCGATCCAATAATCACCCATTTTCATTTCGCCAAATGAGGCCATCAGGAAAGTATTGAGGGGTTCAGCCGGGTATTGGAAGCGGGTAAGCGGAAATAATAATTTACGCAGGGTTGTGGGAAAAACCTTAGGACCCAGTGTAATGTATAGCGTCTCCAATTCGCTGGCGGTCATCCCGCCGCCGATCCCGGCAGCGATGATCGAACCTGTGGAGGTTCCAGCTGTCAGGCGGGCAATGTTATGCAGCGGCAGCCCGAGGTGGGTTTCCAGGATGGATAGGGCGCGGGTGACGATTAATCCACGGATGCCGCCCCCATCGATGGCGATAGCCACATTTTTCCGAAAAGGCTTCAAACTACCCTCTATTTGTTCGGGTCAGCTGATTATCGGAACACGCTGCCGAAGAATCGACCAATCGCCTGCCCAAAAGCATCCAATCCATTGATAATGGGAGTGAATGGGTCAAATCCGCCGCTCGGTCCGGCATAACCTCCGCTACCCAGAGGTAGGCGACCATAAGCCAGCTGCTTAATATTTGGTCCCAGCAAGACGATAAGTGCCAGCAAAAAAGCAAAAAATAGCAGCGCTAGAAATGGCCCGTTACTTCGTTCATGCGGATTGCTCATATATTGTCTCCCGATGAATGAGTTGGTAATCGCAGACATTTGGTCCGTTGACGTATAAACATTATAGCGGACGATTTCGTGTTTCGAATCGGTCATTTATGCAAAGAAATCATTAGAATAACTAAACAAACTATATCAATAAAGTAATAATTGTTGTATAGTAATCATTAATAGATTCGATAACAGAGGCTTCGAAAAGGTGTGGTTCTATTTACGACCACGCAAAGTCAGAGATCTGTTTTTGAAGATTGTCTGATTGCCGAAAAGCCCGCTTGATGAAGCATTCCATCAAGGGCTTTATTTTATTTAAGGGAGGAAATAAAAGCATGGCTTATCAGCGGCATCGCGCTTACCGGTTAATCTTGGTTGCAATGATTATCGCCGTAGTATTTGGTAATGTGGTTCAAAATTCAGTGGTAGTCCATGCTGCCATTGGATCAGCCAGGTTTGCTGATATCCAAAGTATCGGAACATCAAAATTAGGTGTGCCAAATCCGGGTGGGTTTGCCTTCCTGCCGGCAGCAGCCGGATTTTTACTCTGGGAGCAAAACACCGAACTGACACAAACGAGCTTGATCAAGGATTATAAGCATGCTGGCGGCGATATTAACCTGCCAACCGCGGTAAACGGCGATTTGAATTCCGCATATGATCCCTCTAGCGGTAGTATATTTTTCCTTGGCAGCGGTTCAACAAGGCTAACCCGGGTAGATCTAAATTCCAAGGGGTATCCCGCGACCACAGCGAATTCCGCCACAAAATTTGATACTCACGCCTATGGGGTGCAATCGCCTGCCGGCATTACTTTTGATCCACTGACGGGACGCCTGTACATTCTGGATGCCAAAGGCCCGCGAATTGTCTCAGTCGCACCAGCGGCCGGCCGGAATTATGCCGGAACATCCGCCCGTATATCCAGGATGAACGTGACCGGAGTTGGCAGCACAACTTTACGCGGCCTGGCTTACAACCCTAAAAACACTCATTTGTATGCTGCTGCTCCAAATGAGAAAAAAATCTATGAATTCGATTCACAGGGTGTGGCTGTTGCCCAAATGGACCTGGCCAACTTTAACTGACCAATATCCAGGCGCTCACATTCGCCCCCAGCGCTGACCAAACCGACGACCCTTCTGCCCAATACCTGTTTGTACTGGATGGTGGATCCACCCCCTCAGCGGGTACAGTACAGACCAGCGGTCAAATCCTTGAGTTGACGCTCGATCCGATGTCGGTGCCTAGCGGCACTCCCATGCTGCCGGCTTCACTGGTGCGAACGATCGACACGTCTAAAAATGTCTGGACTTCGTCCAGCCCAGACCCGTCAGGCATCGATTATTTCCCATTAACTGGCAGGCTCATCATTGACGATAGCGAAGTTGACGAAATGTCGGTCTATGCCGGAGCCAATGTATATTTTTCCAATTTGGCCGGATCATTGGTGGGAACCTGTAATACGTTGAGCTTCTCCCATGAACCCACTGGAATTTCGGTGAACCCGGCCAATAACCGCATTTACATGACCGATGATGACCGCAAAGAAATCTACGAAATAAATATCGGAGCGGATCTGACGTATTGTACCGGCGACGATACGGTGGTCAAAGCCAGCACAGTTACACTTTTTGGCGGCTCCGGCAGCGACCCTGAAGATATTGCTTACGGCAACAATTCCCTGTTTATTTCAGGCGGCTCAGACGCCGAGGTTTGGGAATTCAGTCTGGGCGCCAACGGCGTATTGGGCGGTGATGACGGCCCCGTCACCCACTTCGATACGCTGGCGCTCGGTTTCAAAGATCTGGAAGGCATAGGTTTTCACCCCGAATCGGGTACCTTGTTCATCGTCAGCACCAGCAGCAGCGATACCTACATTGGCGAGCTTACCCAGGGCGGCACTTTGCTGCAGGCATACAATGTTGGATTTATGGGTACTGCCCAAAATATTCGCTCAGATGTGGGGTATTTACCCAGCCTGGCAAATCCCAGTGTCAAGAATATCTATATCGCCAGCCGCGGCATCGACAATGACAGCGGATCGAACCCCAGCCCGACGGAAAATGATGGCAAGGTGTGGGAAATATCGATCAACCCGCCTCCTGTAGCCACGCCAACCAATACTTCCCTACCCACTTCAACATTTACTCCGACATCGACGTCCACTGCCACCGCTACAACGACTCCTACTTTGACGAGTACGGTTGGTCCAAGCCCAACCGCGACCCATTCCGCCACACCCACCAACACGGCTACCACCAGTCCCACAGCGACGAACACCAATACACCCACCACCGGTCCAACGGCGACGTTCACCAACACACCCACTGCCACCAACACCTTTACTGCCACAGCCACCCCAACACCGACTCCAGTGCCGTCCAGTAACCCTCTTTATCTCTCCATGGCTTCCAATGGAACGATCGGCGGGGTAGCTTTCGCGGACGAAGACATCCTGCGTTTTGATGGACAAACCTGGTCCTTGTATTTTGACGGTTCGGATGTCGGAGTCGGCGGCTCCGATTTGTTCGGATTCCAGATCGTAAATAGCAGCACAATTTTAATGGCCTTCACCACCGCACTCACGCTGAATGGAATTGCCGTAACACCAAACGATATTGTTCAATTCAACGCAACGTCGCTGGGCAGCGTCACCGCCGGGACCTTTAGCATGTACTTCAATGGCATTGATGTTGGATTGGATGCCAATGGCGAAAGTATCGATGCATTGACGGTGTTGCCTGGAGGCCAGATCCTGCTTTCTACGAGTGGATCTTCGGCAGTACCAGGTGTATCAGCAGCGGATGAGGATGTCCTTGAATTTACACCCGTCACGCTGGGTGATGTCACCAGCGGGACCTGGACGTTGTACTTTGACGGTTCCGACGTTGGACTGGCTGACGGCAGTAATAATGAAGATATCGATGCGCTGGATGTGGATGCCAATGGCAACATCTACCTGTCAACTCTGGGAGATTTTAGCGTTCCGGGTGTAATCGGTTTCGATGAGGATGTTTTTGTCTGCGTTCCCAGTTCGGTTGGGACGAATACCGCCTGCAACTACTCTGCCGCCCTTTTCTTTGACGGCAGCACCTGGGCACAAACTGTCAACGATGTGGATGCCTTCAATCTACTGTCCGCAGGACCCCTTCCGTCACCCACACCAACCAACACACCAACTTCTACCCTGACACCAACCCAGACCAGCACGCCGACCAACACGTCGACGGCCACACCGACGTTCACACCAACGAATACAGCAACCGTTGGACCATCGCCCACTGCAACACATACCGCGACCGCCACGCTAACCCCTACCGACACCGCTACACCGACACCAACCCTGCCGCCGACAGCTACGTTCACCCCAACCGAAACGCTGCCGCCGACTGCTACGTTCACCCCAACCAACACGCTGCCACCGACGGCTACCTTTACCCCTACCAATACTTCGCTGCCACCTACGGCTACCTTTACCCCCACCAATACTTTGCCGCCAACAGCAACCTTTACCCCGACAGCCACAACGACAGTACCGAGCGGCGAAATCTATATATCGCTGGACGGAACAGGAACGGTGGGCGGAGTAGCAGCTGAAGACATCGATGTGCTGCATTTCAATGGAGCCAGTTGGAGCATGTTCTTTGATGCTTCAGATGTCGGCATCTCTACCACCGGTCAGGACATGAATGATTTTGTCCTGTTGGATGCCAATACGCTATTGATGACGTTCCGCACCGCCTTCACACTTGGCACGCTGGCTGTTGATCCCTGGGATATCATCCAATTCTCAGCGACATCGTTTGGCGCCAACACTGCCGGCACTTTCAGCCTGTACTTTGACGGCGAAGATGTTGGCTTGGAGACCGCCACGACCGAGGTGGTCGATGCCCTGGATGTGTTACCAGACGGTAGAATCTTGATTTCTACAGCTGGGAATCCGGTGGTGCCCAACGTGAGTGCACAGGATGAGGATGTCCTGGCGTTCACTCCGGCAACCCTGGGAGCGGTCACCAGTGGCACCTGGGCGTTGTATTTTGACGGGACTGCGGTCGGGTTGGGCGATACCTCGAACGAGGACACTGACGCATTGGATGTGACCTCCAACGGCGATATTCACCTCTCGACACTGGTTGATTTCGCAGTTGCGGGAATTTCCGGTCTGAATGAAGATGTATTTACCTGCACCCCAATTTCTCTGGGTACCAACACAGCCTGCACCTTCGCCAATACGCTTTATTTCGATGGCAGCCTGTGGGCATTGGACGCCAATGATGTGGATGGGCTTTACATCCCATAAGTCTAGAAGAATTTCGATTGCTAATCTACAAAACGGCCTGAAAATATTCAGGCCGTTTTTCATATACCTTCTTCGTCCACTGCTGAGTAAATCAAATTTAATGAATTTCTAAATAAATCACCATTCCATAATTACTGTGCATATAATAAATATGTAGTGGGGAATTACTGGTCATGTTATTGATCGCGGCACCGGTTCGTATTTAATAGGTTTCTAGAGGTTCCGTTTTAGCATTCTTACCGTCCTTAAAGCGTAATTTCAAATTACTTAGGTGTTTGTTCAGCAGGGTGGGTCAGCAAACATGTACCGAAATATATTACGGATCTTACCTGCCGTGAGTGCGGTGATCGCATTTCTTGTTGGGATGCAATCAACCGCCATGGCAGGTATTGAACCGAAAATGGATCGTGGATTCGAGGATACTGGCATTATCCAGGAATTGCCCCCTGAAATCGAGCTGCAACCAGCCTACCTGATCCGCACTTTCGCGACCAATGCACAAGTATGGTCCGCGAACAGCCCCGATCCTGCCGGAATTGATTACGACCCTTCCACCGGCGAATTGATCATTGTAGATAGCGAGGTGGATGAATTTCCACCCGTATTATCAAAGCCCAATGTTTTTTACACTACCACCACCGGGGAATTATTGAGGACACAATTCACCTACCCTACCACCAAGGAAGCCTCTGGTGTAGCGATTAATCCGGACAACCAACACATTTTCTTTGCCGACGATGATCACCAAAAGGTGTATGAATTTGCCCCTGGGCCGGATGGCATCATTTGGACAATTGACGATGAAAAAACAGTGAAATTAGTTGGAACGGACGCCGAAGATGTTGCCTATGGAATTAACAAAATTTTCGTTGCCGGTGGCGGAGAAAAAGAAGTGGTCATTATCGACCTTGGAGCGGATGGGATCATCAGCGATGATGACATTACTACCGCTGTTTTCGATACCGCCTTGAAAGGGTTCTCAGATGTCGAGGGAATCACTTTTAACGAAATCACCCAAACACTTTTTATAATCTCCACCTATTCCGCAGAACCGTATCTGGGAGAATTTAGTCTGAGCGGGGAATTGTTGGCTGCTTGGGACCTAAGCTTTATGGGTGAAGCGCCGAATATTCGCAGCGGTTTGACTTTTGCCCCCGCCAGCGACAACCCTTCCATCTCCAATGTTTATATTGTCAGCCGCGGTATTGACAATGATTATCCAGAGGAGCATCCGGACGAAGATGACGGTATCGTGTGGGAAATTTCTCTGATTGAACCAGAAACCGACTGAAACCCCGTCTCCAACCACCGATACCCCATCACCGACCACCGAAACACCTTCTCCAACTATAGAAACTCCATCACCAACAACTGAAACCCCATCACCTACCCCCGAAACCCCTTTACCAACCACGGAAACACCAATTCCAACTGATTGGAGCGTTTATCTGCCGTTGTTGCTTCGGTAAATAACAATGACGGACGTGGATTTCAGCATCTTTTACGCTTTCCCTTCACCTCGGATATCAGTGCTGGTAGGGTTTCACCCTTCGCTTAACAATCCGTCTTCAACTCTCCGTTTTCCAAAAATTTGACAACTTTCTCAAAGAGATTGTTCGGCAAAAATTACCGATATAATAAACCATGACGGATGCGATCCTATCCATATCATTTTGTACTTCCTTCGCCTCGGAATTCCTGACATGGTTGGAATGGTCTACGTCGATGTTGTCAGGGAATCGAGCACAGTGGAAAAGGTGAACGAGGATGACTCTGAGCTTGTGGCTATGCAAAAAGGTGCTTTTCCCAGCAATTATGGTTCTCCTCGTAACCAGTTGCAGCTTGCGTCCGAGCCGGCAAATTGTGCAAGTAGAAGTTCCATCTCGACCTCATAAAATCCTGCAAACGCTGCATACGTCAGAATTTGAACTTGATCTCCCCTCTGGTATGGTTTACCTGTCAAATGCGGATGGGTTCTTGCTTTGGGATGAACTATCCAACCAGGATGAAGTAAGCTTTTTAGGGAAAAACGGTCAAATCCAGAAAATCGGTGTATTTCCTGACACATTTAAAGGTGTGATCGGGGCTGTATATGATCCACTTTCAAGTCAACTCATAGTATTGAAATCTGGTCAGCTCTATTTTCTTGGGATATCCATCGACAATTCCGAAAGCGTAGATATTTTTGACGCTGGCAGCCAGCCAATCGACCTTAGTGGATTAGAACTGATCGAACCAACGGGTTTCACGAGTAACCCCGCGAACGGCGACCTGTATATCCTTGATAATCACCCCACCAGAATCCTCCGCTTGACTTTCAGCACCGACAATGCTCAAAACCCTCTGGTCACCGAAGAGCTTCAGCTTTCGCAGCAATTACTTAGACCTTTTCGAAAACCAAATTCCACACACCTTAGGCTTTCAATCCCAAATCCTACAGTTTGTTTACTGTTGACCAAGATCAACAGAAAATTTACGAGATTTCGATGACTGGCGTTCTTTTATCCACTTTACCCTGAATGAACCGCTCACTGGATAACATCAAATCGCTCGTGTTTGCTCCCGGTGTAAACCAATCAGACGACCCGCTGGCTCACAACCTTTTCATCCTGGACGGCGGTAATTCGGCCAGCGGTGGAGATCAGACAGCGACGGGACAAATCCTCGAGATCACCCTCCATCCAACTCGCCTGCCGATAGGGATCGTGCTACGGCCAAGCTACTCGGTAAATTCATTTTCCACCAATAAAAGTGTCTGGAAAGACAATAGTCCTGACCCATCCGGTATCGCTTACCTGCCGGAAACGGGTGAACTCATCATAGTCGATAGCGAAGTGGATGAATTCCCGCCACTAGACACCTTGCCCAATGTATTTTATTTATTTTCAAATGGGGTTCTTAATCGTACTGCCAATACCTATAAATTTGACACAGAAACATCTGGGATAGCTGTCAATTTGCTGAACGGCCATTTCTTTTTTTCGGACGATAATGTCGATAAGATCTTCGAACTCGATCCTGGTCCTGATGGCACTTTCTGGACCGCGGACGATTTACGTACTGAAAAGTCAATCGACATCGATGTAGAAGATATCACCTTTGGGAAGAATACCATTTTCGTAGCGGGTGGGAACCTCGGAGAAATCCTGAGCTTCGGTCTGGGCGCTGACGGCATCATGAGCACGGATGACGATCTCCCGACAACTTTTGACACGGATGCCTACGGATTTTCCGATGTCGAGGGCATTGCATTCAATGAGGCCTACTGGAACTTTGTTCATAGTCAGTACAGCCAGCAATGACACTTACCTGGGTGAATTCAGTCTAACGGGTCGCTTGTTAAATGCCTGGGATCTGGCTTATATCGGCGGCTCGCCAAACTACGCGTTCTGGATTAACTTTCGCCCCTGCCAGCGGAGATCCATCCATCACCCATTTATATATTGTCAGCCGGGGGATCGATAATAATGTCGACCCCCAGGAAGATGATGGCAAGGTTACTGAAATCTCCTTGACCGATCCAGCCAAATAAAAATTGCATCCGGACTAAGGAGGTTGATAAGTAGCCCCCAGTCTATGGCTATTGCAGTATGCTTCTCGGCCTGTACTGCAGCGCCTCAGCGAGGTGTTGCGGTGCAATGTGCTCTACCCCGGCCAGGTCCGCGATAGTGCGCGCCAATTTGAGGATGCGGTGGTAGGCTCGTGCCGAGAGTTGATATTGGTTCATGGCAGCCCGCATCAAACTCATGCCGGTATCATCCAGGACACAGTAATGGCGGATATCAGCCGGGCGCATTTCCGCGTTCGAAGCGATGCCATTTTCAGCAAAGCGTGCCCGTTGAATCGTCCGGGCATTTTCTACACGGGCGCGCACCACCTGAGAAGGTTCGCCCAGGCGCTTATCCGAGAGTTTGTCATACTCAACTCGTGGTACTTCGATGTAGATGTCAATGCGGTCCAGTAAGGGTCCGGAAATGCGCTTCTGGTATTTGGTGACGGTCGAATTGGAACAGGTGCATGGTTTCACCGGATCACCGTAGTAACCGCATGGGCAGGGATTCATGGCCGCGATCAGTTGGAAATTAGCCGGGAAGGACATCGAGCCAGAAGCCCGGCTTATGGTCACAATTTTGTCTTCGATGGGTTGGCGCAGCACTTCCAGCACCCGCGGTCCGAACTCTGGCAGTTCGTCCAGGAATAAAACCCCGCGGTGCGCCAGAGAGATCTCGCCCGGATGTGGGTTGTTGCCGCCGCCCACCAACCCGGCATGGCTGATGGTGTGGTGCGGCGCCCGGAAGGGTCGGGAGCGAATCAGGGGCACTTCCGGCGGAAGTTGGTCTGCTACCGAATAAATGCGGGTCACATCCAGCGCTTCCTCAATGGTCAACCGCGGCAGAATAGCCGGCAGCGCACGAGCCATGAGCGTTTTCCCGGCGCCCGGCGGACCAGACATCATCAGATTGTGCCCGCCGGCAGCCGCTACCTCCAACGCACGTTTGACATGCTCCTGCCCTTTAATATCACGGAAATCGGTCTGGACGGTAATTTCCAGATCGTTCACTTCGATTGGCGCTTGCGGTTTTATCAGCGTGTACCCGCATAAATGCGCGGTGAGATCACTCAGGGATGACACTGGAATGACTTCCACCCCGGGGATGAGTGCGGCTTCGGGTGCATCCTCTACCGGCACAAAAATCCGTTTGAAGCCATTCTGCTGCGCCGTGGCTGCCATAGGGAGTACGCCACGAATGTGGCGCACATTGCCGTCCAGTGAAAGTTCCCCCATCACCAATGAATTTACCAGGCAATCCGGAGGCAGCTGACGATTAGCCAGCAGGATTCCCAGCGCGATGGGCAGGTCGTAGGCTGGGCCGCCTTTCTGTACCGAAGCCGGAGCCAGATTTACCCGCACCTTCTTACGTGGGTACTCATACCCGGCGTTGGTGATGGCGGACTGGACGCGTTCCTTGCTTTCCTGAACACTGGCGTCCGGCAGACCCACGATAACGATCGGCGGCCGAAATCCTGGTGCCAGGTCCACCTCGACATCCACCACAATTCCGTCGAGGCCGATCACAGCGCAGGCGTTTACCTTGGCAAGCATGCAGTTAGTTTATGGGTGCATTTGGATTAAGTCAAACCAGAAAAGCATTGGAAAAAGACTTACCTTCTATAGAAATTTTGCAGGGAGAGAAATAGCACCCTGTTTGATTGGCAGATTATCTATTGATTAGAGAGTGGTTCGCGAATTGGTTTTGATTATAAGGACACTAGCTCTCATCAAACGCTTCAAACATAAGCCATTCATCAGGACGGCATTTCTCAACTTCTTCTTGATTTATAACAGTTTTTCCTTCCCATCCTTCGAGGAGAATATCTCCATGATCGAAACCCCATATTTCCTTGGCCAATGGGGGACCGCTGAGAATCGGTGGGATTAGGTGCTCAGCTTTTGCCGTATATAGAACGGGATATCCATTACCGCCGAGATTAATCGCTTTTCCTTCACTAACAAGTTTGTTGATCCAATCAAGCCCATATATCCAAGTTTGCCAAACTGCGATTCGCGTTCCTAACTGTGATTTACTAGTCGCAGGATTTGCTCCTCCATCTGCTAAATGATATACAGCGATACCCCAACCGAGCATGCATGACCTCCGTTGTCATAAAAATAAATAATTCGAATATTTTCTATCCACATTTAAGCATATATTATCATCAATATTCAGAATTCTTCACATATAAAATTGCTTCATCCGTTGCTTTAGTAACCACAAATTCCAGTTGAAACTTTCCTCGAAGGTAAAGATAAATGCCAGCTTTCAACAAAGATAGCTGGTTGAGGTATCGATCCGGAATGCCAGATGATGAGGATTTTGTCTTCGCTTTGCTGAGATAGTCCTCCCAATACCCACGGTCTATACCTTTGTAGGTCATTGAGAGGGACCTCGCTCTCGGAAGAAAGTATATATCCAGATGCGGTTTTGTCTTCCCGTCTCTAACCTATCTTAGAGGTATTTATGGGGCTGTGAATGGAAGTCGTTTCGGCAAATCAGAGCAAATTGTATGGGTAACCATTCTTGTACCAAACAGAAATTTCTCTTTACAAATGTTCTAGTGATTAGACAAGTCATTAACGCTCAAATTCCCTGTCTTCTCCGAGCACAAGCTCGAATGACAGCAAGCATAATGTCAATCAGGACGCTGGAGGGCAAATTGCAAATGGTAAGACGAATTGAAAAGTCTTTACTTCCTCGGCTTCAACTTTGGTCCCTCGGGTGTATCCATCAATTCCCAGCCGGCGGTGGTGATTTGCTCACGCAGGGCGTCGGCATCCTTCCAGCGTTTTTCGCCACGGGCTTGTTGACGCTGCGCAAGTAGTTCCAGCACTTCCGCTGGGGCTTCTTCCACCGATGGTTTCCAATCCGCCAGGCCTAAACCCAGCACTTCATCAAATTTCAACAGTGTCGCCTTGCGGACGGCAGATGGTAGATCTGCACGGACCAGTTCCCAGGTCAGGGCAATGGCACGCGGCATATTCAAATCGTCGTTTACCATTTCGGTGAAGCGATCCAGATAGCCATTATCGACTATGCCAGGCTCGCCCAATTCGTGACTGATGTTACGCAGCCGTTCGAGCGATTTCTCGGCGGCATCCAACCCATCCATGGAGAAATTCAATTTCTGTCGGTAGCTGGCGTTCAAACAGAACATGCGGTATGCCAGCGGATCGTAGCCCTGCTCGATGAGCGTCTCCAGGCGCAAAAAGTCGCCGCTGGACTTGGACATTTTCACGCTCTCATCCACCTGCAGGAAGTAGGCATGCATCCAGAAATTTGCCAACCGGGTGCCGTAGCAGGCTTCGGTTTGCGCGATCTCGTTGGTATGATGCACCGAGATATGATCCTCGCCGCCGCAGTGAATATCAAAAAAAGGTCCGAGATACTTGGCAGACATGGCGGAGCACTCGATGTGCCAACCGGGGAATCCCACTCCCCAGGGGCTTTCCCATTCCATCTGGCGTTTTTGGCCGGTTGGGCTGAACTTCCATAATGCGAAATCGGTCGGATTGAGCTTCTCGCCCATATCGATGCGCATGCCGGCTTGCAGTCCTTCAATGTCCAGGCGGCCCAGGTAGCCATAGGATGGCATTTTGCTGGTGTCGAAATACACGCCATCGGATGTGATGTAGGTGTAGCCAGCTGCCTCAATGCATTTGATGAAGTCGATCTGTTCGGCGATGTGATCAGTGGCACGCGACCAAATGGTCGGCTCTAAAATATTCAAGCGCGCCATATCTTTGCGGAATTCAGCAGTATAGAAATCCGCGATTTGCCAGGCCGAAACGCCCATGCGGCGAGCGCCTTTTTCCATCTTGTCTTCGCCCGTGTCGGCATCGGATACCAGGTGTCCGACGTCGGTGATGTTCATCACATGTTTGACCTGGTAACCGTTGAATGTCAGAGTCCGGCGTAGGATATCTTCAAATATATAGGTACGCATATTGCCCAGATGGGCGTAGTTGTACACGGTTGGACCGCAGGTGTAGAGGCCAACTTCATCGGGTTTAAGCGGCTGGAATTCACGCGACTCCCGCGTATAGGTATCGTAGAGGAACAGTTTAGCCATAGAAACACCCGCCTGAAGTAAAGATTGACCCTGATTATAACGTCAACCGGGTGGGAGGTAGTGCTAGAACGGGAATTTGGATTATTGCATCAACCAATGGTCAGCAGGACAATCCCGCCGACAGTCATCGCCATGCCAAGTGCCGTCTTGACGGTCAACGGCTCACCGCCAAAAGCCAATCCCATCAGCGCGCCAAACAGTGGTGAGGTAAACGCGATCGGCATCACCTTGTTGAGCGGTGCGCCTTTGAGAGCGGTATAAAAACACAGCATGCCAATGGCGCCCGCCACCACCCCGCCGCCAATGATCATATAAAGGAGGGCTTTAGATCCCGCCTGAGGAATGGTCTTCCATTGCGGGTAGCTGGCGATCGCCAGAATGATCAGCGCCACCCCGGTGCGAATGGTGATACCCATGGTCGGACTGAGGTTACCGAGATGCAGGCCTTTCTTTTCAAAATATCCCCCTACTCCCCAACAAAAGGCTGTGATCAAAGCAAATAGCTGCGGTTTCATGTGGCTGTTGTCCTTAAATGTAATGAATATGCGAATTAAACTTAAAAAATCGAAAAATCGCTTGAATTATGGAGCGAAATCCTGTATCATGTGGAGGAATGTGGAGATAAGTGGGTGGAAGTGGTAGGGAACGCCGGTTTTACCGGCGTTCCACCATTAAGGGAGAGTTAGAACTTATGTTCCTTGGGCAGTACGAGCACACCATCGATGACAAAGGCCGAATGACCATTCCTTCCGGTTACCGGGAGCTGCTGGATGGCAGCGCTTACGTCACACGCGGGTTCGATCAAAACCTGCTGGTGCTGCCCCCCGACAAGTTCAACCAGCTCGCTGAGAGCATCTCCGACGCCAGCATGACCGGTTCTGATGGCCGCGACTTTCGCCGATGGATATTCTCCTCCGCCAGCCGAGTTGAGGTCGATAAAGCTGGGCGCATTCTCATCCCGCAATTTTTGCGGACCTTCGCCGGACTGAGCAGCGATGCGATCGTGGTCGGCAATGGCTCCTACTTCGAAATCTGGTCCACGGATCAGTGGACCCGTCACGAGGAAGCCAATGACCCGGCAAAACAGTCGGACCGGTATTCAGACATCAGTATTCGGTTGTAACCAGATGGAGGCAGTTCACCTTGCAGCCACAGCCTCCCCATCTGCCCGTACTTTACCATGAAATTATAACTGCTTTGATGCCACGAAGCCCAGGCAAATACATTGATGCAACCGTCGGGGCAGGTGGACACGCCTGGGGGATTTTGGAAAATAGTGCACCGGATGGTCTTCTACTGGCACTTGACCGAGACCCGCAGGCGCTGGCGATTGCAAGTCAGCGCCTTTTTGATTTCAAAAACCGGGTAACACTTGTCCACGCTTCATATGTGCAACTATTGGATGAAATGCTCAAACTTGGCTGGCAGTCGGTCGAAGGAATCGTTTTTGACCTCGGACTCTCCTCCATGCAGCTGGATACACCTCAGCGGGGGTTCTCCTTCCAGAGTCAGGGACCACTTGATATGCGCTTCGACCCGACCCAACCGTTGGATGCCGCCGAGCTTGTCAACCATTTGCCTGAAAACGACCTGGCCGACCTGATCTGGCGCTACGGAGAAGAACGCGGATCCAGGCGCATCGCTGCCGCCATTGTGAAATCGCGACCGGTGACCACCACCCAGCAGCTGGCAGAAATCGTCAGCCATGCCATGGGCGGTCAGCGAGGTCGAATTCACCCGGCAACGCGCACTTTCCAGGCGCTGCGGATTGCGGTCAACCAGGAATTACAGGCCGTCGAACAAGTTTTGCCGCAGATTGTGACAGCCCTCAACCCCGGCGGACGCGTAGCGATCATTGCCTTCCACTCCATGGAAGACCGGCTGGTGAAACATTTTTTTAGAGATGAAAGCCGAGATTGCATATGCCCGCCGGAGCTACCAGAATGCAATTGTGAGCACAAAGCAACGCTTCGAATTATCACCCGCCACCCCATCGTACCAACGGAAGAGGAAACGTTAACAAATCCCCGTGCGCGCAGCGCCCGGCTAAGGGTCGCCGAAAAGCTCGAAATGGCATAACCCTTGCATACAACCGGTTACCAGATCTGCCAAAACCACCCATAGGAGCACGACATAGTGTTTGACCAGCGAATAGTCCAAGCATACCGACAAGCCCCCTGGCGCGTTCAGCTCCAGTGGATTGGTGCGCTGCTGCTGGTGCTGGTGGTTGGCATGCTGATTGCCGGTGTTTACCTTTACCTGTCTGCCGAAGCTACCGCCGCCGGCACACATATTCGCGAATTGGAACTGGAACGCGAAGACCTGCAGATCCGCATTGCCGACCTGAGCACCCAGCTGGCATTTTTACGCTCGGCTGCTTTTATGCAAGGCCGTGCCGAAACCCTGGGTTATAAAACTGCATCCCAGGGAGATATCGTTTATATCCCGGTTCCTGGTTACTCCGGACGGGAAGTCATTTTCTTAGCTCCTCCGCCTGGGAATGAATCATCAGACGCCTCGATCATTAAGCCAGCATATAAAGAATCGCTGTGGGAGTGGCTGTACCAGGGAACCTTCGACTTAATTGAGAGCCGGGGGTTAAAGCCATGAGTAACAGCAACGGACGGATGCGGTTAATTGGTGCCATTTTCATCGTCGCTGGACTGGCGATCATTTTTCAAATTATTCGGGTGCAAAACAGCCCGCAGGCTAAAGAATTAATTTCCTTCCTGGAAAAAACCTATAACCAGGAAGTCCGGGTATTGAAGCCCGAACGCGGCAACATCTATGACCGCTGGGGCAACCTGCTGGCGGGTAACACTGAAGTTTATGAAATCGGTATTGCTCCTCCCCAGGTGATCAACTCAGATACTGTAGCCCAGGACCTATCTGCCATCCTCGGGCTGGATTTCACCGAGGTTAAGAAAGTCGCCCGTTCCTATGTAGAGGAAGGCAACGAAAGATACATGGTGGTGGCAGACTTTGTTTCGGCGGACAAAGTCCATCTGCTGGAAAACAAACTGGCGGAATACGAAAAAGCCGAAAAGCCTAAAAAAGGCCCATCTCCATCCCTTAACGGGGTCCATTGGGTTCCCCATCTGCGCCGCAGTTACCCGGAAAATGCTTTAGCCGCAAACATTCTCGGCTTCTACAACTTCTATGACCGGGTCGATGGGCGCGGAATTTTGGGTTTGGAAGAACAGTATAATAACCTCCTGGCGGGCACCGATACGCGAGTGGTCCTGCCAATGAACCCGACCGCAATACAGGAGATTCCCTCGGTTCCCCCGGGCTCCAGCCTGATCTTAACCATTGATCGCGGCATTCAGGCAGCCATGGAGCGCATCGCTGAAAAAGCCAAGGAAGACAGCGGAGCCGAGGCTGCCACAATATTGGTAATGGATCCGGAAACCGGTGAGATGCTGGCGATGGCTACCACGCCGGCGTTCAACCCCAATGAGTATCAAAAATATGGCGATGTGTTCCCGCTCGGCAGTCATTACGACCGGGCGATCAGCCAGTTATATGAACCCGGCTCAGTCTTCAAGGTGCTGACCATGGCGGCTGCGCTTGATTCAGGAACTGTTACCCCCACCACCCCATTCGTGGATACCGGCGCCATTGAAGTCGGCGGACTTTGGATCTACAACTGGGACCGTGGCGCCTGGGGCCCGCAGGACATGACCGGCTGCATGCAGCACTCCCTCAACGTCTGTCTGGCCTGGACTGCCACCCAAATGGGTCCGACCACTTTCTACACCTACATTCAGAATTTTGGCCTGGGTAAGTATACCGGCATCGACCTGGCTGGCGAGCAGGTTTATCCCCTCAGCTTACCTGGCGATCAAAACTGGTATCCCGTCAATTTAGGCACCAACGCTTTTGGTCAGGGTGTGGCTGCCACCCCCATTCAAATGATCACTGCCATAGCCGCGGTAGCCAATGACGGCAAAATGATGGCACCGCATGTGGTCAAAGCCTACATTCAGGACGGTCACCAATATGACATCAGCCCGCGGCTGATTTCGGCAAGTAATCACGCCTGAAACGGCCCACACGCTGACCGAGATGCTGGCCAACTCGCTGGAAAATGAAGCCTCGAACGCTCTGGTGGAAGGCTACCGTGTCTCTGGTAAAACCGGAACCGCTGAAATCCCCGGCCCGCGGGGATACGAATCCAGTGTCACC
This sequence comes from uncultured Chloroflexia bacterium, assembly GCA_963721535.1. GTDB lineage: Bacteria > Chloroflexota > Anaerolineae > Anaerolineales > Anaerolineaceae > Bellilinea. Next base: position 51,637 of record CAVRKN010000020.1, on the reverse strand, counting down.
AACGCCTCATTCGTTGGTTGGGGCCCTTCGGATGACCCCAAATTCATTGTTTATATCTGGTTGGAAAAACCGACCAGCTCCCCCTGGGGCTCCGTCGTCGCCGCCCCGGTGTTCAGTGAAGCGGTCAGCGAACTGACCGTATTGATGAAACTGCCGCCCGATTCAGTTCGGCAGCAGATGGCGCAACCCTAAGGAAACGCTTTGCTAACTTTCGCCGACGTACTCGAAGCCCTCACCGGCACCCGCCCCGAAGCCGCCTCCCTGCTCATCAGCGAGGCAGCAATCGATTCACGGCAGGTAATCCCGGCTGGCATGTTCGTTGCCTTAAAAGGGGAACGGGTCGATGGACATGATTACGTCGAAGCAGCTTTCAAAAAAGGCGCACACCTGGCTCTGATCCAACGCGAAATTGATTTCCACTGCCCGGTGATCGACCTGCGTCAGGGCAGTCTTGGACCGCAAATGACCATCCCGGTGCCGCCATTTGTAGTACGGGTGGACGACACGCTTAAGGCACTCCAGGACATTGCCCGCTTCTGGCGGCGTAAGCATGATCTTCATGTTATCGGCATTACGGGTTCGGTAGGTAAATCCACCACCAAAGAATTGATTGCCGAAGTGCTTGGCATGCGTTACCGTGTTCTCAAAAACCCCGGCAACCTCAACAATGAGATTGGCCTGCCATTAACACTGCTGCATCTTAGCCCGGGTCACCAGGTCGCGGTGCTGGAAATGGGATTCTACGTACCCGGCGAAATCACCTTCTTGTGCGACCTGGCGCTGCCACAAATCGGGGTGATCACAAATGTTGGCACGGTCCACGCGGAACGCGCCGGCTCGCAGAAAACGATCGCCAAAGGTAAGGCAGAATTAGTAAAGGCTCTGCCGCCGGCTCCGGATGGCGTCGCGATCCTCAATTACGACGATCCGTGGGTGCAGCCAATGGCTGAGCAGACCCGTGCCAACGTGTTTTATTATGGGCTCGATCCACGTGCTGATCTATGGGCGGACAACATTGAAAGCCTCGGCCTCAAAGGCATCACTTTCCAAATTCATTTCCAAAACGAAGTCCTGCATGTGCGCATTCCGTTAATCGGGCGCCATTCCGTGCACACCGCTTTGCGAGCAGCTGCGGTTGGGATTGTGGAAGGCATGACCTGGAGTGAAATTATTGCCGGGTTACGCCGCAGCCATTCGCAATTGCGCCTGGTGGTGGTCAATACCGACAAAGGCGCGTTGCTGGTAGATGATTCGTATAACGCCTCCCCTGAATCTACTCTGGCGGCTCTTAACCTTCTGGAAGAAATCGACGGGCGTAAGGTGGCTGTACTCGGCGATATGCTCGAACTGGGTCCATACGAAGCCGAAGGGCACGAAATGGTTGGGCGTCGGGCAGCTGAAGTCGCCAATGTGCTGGTCACGGTCGGCGAATTGGGAAAATTGATCGGCAATGCCGCCCGCGAATCCGGGTTGACCGATGATGCCATCCTGAACTGTGATGATGTCCCGCAGGCGATTAAAGTGCTTCAGGACTTATTGGTTGCCGGAGATGTGGCGCTGATTAAAGGTTCGCACGGCTTGCGCATGGATCGCATCGCGGCAGCGCTGGAGGTTCAGGAATGAGCAGCACCTCCGTCGCGCTGTCCTTAAGCGTTCTTGGATTTGCCCTGGCCATCATCTGGGGCCCACCGTTGCTGCGTGTTCTACGCAACTTCCGTATCGGCAAAATGATCCGGGTGGAAGGCCCAGAGAGTCACGTTTCCAAAATGGGAACTCCCACCATGGGTGGGGTCATGATTATTTTGCCCGTCACATTAGTAACCCTGCTATTAAATGCTGTTTCGCTGATCGGTAGACCGGTGCTGGGCCGCTCTGTACTACTGCCGCTACTGGCGCTGCTGGCTTTCGCGGTTCTCGGCGCTGTCGACGATTGGGAAGGCATTCGCGGGCCGCGGCGCGGTTTGGGAATGCGCATTCGCACTAAATTCTTGCTGCAAGTTGTGCTGGCGATTGCTATTGCTTTCGCGCTTAAATACTTGCTGCAAGTCCCGGAAATGTACTGGCCAGGCGTGGAAGCGGTCATTCCATTGGGAAATTGGTACATCCCCATCGCCACCTTCATTATTGTTGGCATGTCGAATGCGGTCAATTTCACCGATGGTCTGGATGGGCTGGCCGGGTTGATAGCCGCCACGGCTTTTGCCGCTTACGGCGGTATCGCGTTACTGCAAAATCAACTTTTCCTGGCGCGGTTTTGCTTTACCCTGGTCGGCGCCATTTTCGGCTTCCTGTGGTTCAACGTCCATCCAGCGGAATTGTTCATGGGTGACACTGGCTCCCTGGCGCTCGGTGCAGTGCTCGGGGTGGTCGCTTTGATGACTGGTCAATGGTTGCTGCTACCAGTGATTGCCATCATCCCGGTAAGCGAAGCGCTCAGCGATGTACTGCAAATCATCTATTTCCGCCGCACGAAAGGAAAGCGGTTGTTCCGTATGGCACCGCTACACCACCATTTCGAATTGGGCGGCTGGAGCGAAACTCAGGTGGTGCAGCGTTTCTGGTTGATCGGTTTGTTATTCGCCATGCTCGGCGTGGCACTGGCGGCGGTGTGACCATGCGTAACTGGAAGGGTCAACGCGTCCTCATTATTGGCGCCGCCCGGCAAGGGCTGGCGCTGGCGCGCTATCTGGTTAGCCGTGGGGCTGTAGTGACGTTAAACGATCAGCGCAATTCAGATAAGCTGGCAAGTGCCGTCGACTCCTTGAAGGATTTACCGGTGCAATGGGCACTCGGCGGACATCCGCTAGATCTGCTGGATCACACCGATCTGGTTTGTCTTTCCGGCGGGGTTTCGCTGGATATGCCGCTGGCTGCCGAAGCTGCGCGACGCGGCATCCCACTGTCGAATGACTCGCAGTTATTCCTGGAAGCTGCCCCCTGCCCGGTGATCGGCATCACCGGTTCCGCCGGCAAAACCACCACGACTACCTTGGTCGGGCGGATGGCGCAGGCGCATGTCCAATCACCGAACCGCGCCTGGGTCGGTGGCAACATTGGCACGCCGTTGATTGATCAATTGGACGCCATGAAACCGTCCGACCTGGCGATTGTGGAGCTCTCCAGCTTCCAACTGGAATTGATGACCATTGCTCCGCAAATTGCCGCTGTTCTAAACATTACCCCCAATCACCTGGACCGCCACGGCACCCTCGAAGCGTATGCCGCCGCTAAAGCTCGCATCCTTGAGTTCCAGCCGGCGGATAGCGTCAGCATCCTCAATCGCGATGATCCAGGTTCCTGGGAATTAACCGGCAAAGTAAAAGGTCAATTGGTTAGTTTTGGCTTTGAACGTCCCGATACTGGCGCAACCGGTACTTTCCTCGAAAACGGACAGCTGATCTGGCAAGCGGCTGGAAAGATCACACCTTTCCTGTCACAGGCAGATATTCTGCTGCGCGGAGAGCATAATCTGGCCAATGTGCTGGCAGCCGGGGCGATCGGCTTTGCTGCTGGTTTCTCGGTAGAAGCTGTGGCTGCTGGCGTTCGCGGTTTTGCCGGCGTCCCCCACCGGTTGCAGTTGGTACGAGAACTGCGCGGCGTGAAATACTACAATGACTCGATCGCCACGGCTCCGGAGCGAACCTGCGCTGCCATCCGTTCCTTTAGCGAACCGATTGTGCTGATGCTTGGCGGACGCGACAAAAACCTGCCCTGGGAGGATTTAGCTGCTTTAGTCCATGAGCGCGTCGATCATGCGGTGGTTTTTGGCGAAGCCAGTATCAAAATATTGGCAGCTCTGGGTCCAGTGCGAGCGGACCGCCTACCCTACACCATTCAACATTGCGGCAACCTGGAAACCGCTGTTCAGGCGGCTGCCGATGTGGCGGAACCTGGCAGTGTTGTCCTGCTCTCGCCGGGCGGCACCAGCTACGACGAATTTAATGATTTTGAAGAAAGAGGAGAAGCCTACCAATTATGGGTGAACAGGCTGCAGTAAATTCCAGAGTTAGTCCGGTCAAAGCCGGTACCTCCCCGCGCCCGGTGCGTCTGGGGATCGATGTCCCGATGTTGTTGTCGGTGGCCTTTTTACTTGGCTTCGGCTTATTGATGGTTTATTCCGCCAGCTGGCAGCCTTCCATGCTGCGCGAAGAAGAACCGGCATACTACCTGATCAACCAGCTGAAATGGGTGGTGATCGGTGTAGCTGCGGCAACCATATTGATGTATATCGATTACCGGCGCTGGCGCAAGTATATTGTGCCGATCATGTTAATCATGATGGCATTGTTAGTGGCAGTCTTGATCTTCGGCGAGATGCGGTACAACTCCAAGCGCACGCTGCTGGGCGGCTCAATTCAGCCGTCCGAACTGGCTAAAGTCGTCATCATCATGTACCTGTCATACTGGCTGACTTCCAAACGCGAAGTCCTCAATAATATGAAGTTTGGCCTGTTCCCCATGGCGGTAATCCTCGGCTTGACCGCCGGCCTGATTGTGCTGCAGCCGGATATCAGCGCCACCATCACCATTTGTGTGCTGGGCATGCTGCTCTTTTTCCTGGCTGGAGTCGAAATCAAGCAAATATTACTGATTTTCTTGATCGTTGGCATCCTGGGCGCGTTGATCATCGCGGTATCGGACACCGGTCAAATGCGCATTCAACAATATGTTGCTGGTCTACAGGACCCGGCTACCGCCTCATTGCACATCCAGCGTTCCATCGAATCCGTTGTACGAGGCGGAATCTTTGGAGTAGGCATCGGGAAAGGGTCCACCAAGTTCAGCCTGCCGGTATCGCACACCGATTCGATCTTCGCGGTTATCGCCGAAGAAACCGGCCTGCTGGGCGCAGCGGCTGTGGTGCTGCTGTATTTAGTTTTCATGTGGCGCGGTTTGAAAATCGCCTCCCGTGCCACCGATTTCACCGGTAAGTTATTGGCCTCTGGCCTCACTTGCTGGATTGTTATGGAGGCCATCATCAACATGGGCGTTATGGTCAACTTATTCCCCTTCGCGGGTAACGCCTTGCCCTTCATTAGCGCTGGCGGGTCAAGCTTGACCATGACCCTGGGCGCGGTCGGATTGATTTTCTCTGTTGCGCGGGTTTCCTCGCGCGAGAAGCAGGAACAGGAAGGCAGGTCATTCGGTGCGGTTGTTAATTTGCGCCGGGGGGACCGGGGGGGGCGTGTATCCCGCCCTCACGGTTCTACAGGCATCAGGTAATGAAGCGAACCCAGTTCTCTGGGTTGGCGGGGAAAAAGGCATGGAAACCGAATTGGTAACCCGCCTGAATATCCCCTTCACCGGCATTCCCGCGGCTGGCGTGCATGGCGTCGGTTTGCGCGCATTGCCGGGGAACCTGCTGCGTCTGTTGCGTGGTACTCTGGCCTCCCGCCGCATTTTGAAAGATTTCCGCCCGGACGTGGTGATGTTCACCGGCGGCTATGTGGCTGTACCCATGGCGCTGGCAGCCCGACGCTACCCCTCTCTGCTGTATGTGCCGGACATTGAACCCGGCCTGGCACTCAAAGTTTTGGCGCGCTTTGCCGACTGCATCGCGCTGACCGCTGAGGAATCCAAAGCCTATTTCGCCAAAAGTAAAAAGCTGGTTATCAGCGGCTACCCCATCCGGCCAGAATATAAAGCCTGGACACGTGAAAGCGGACGGCAGGCACTGGGCTTGGACCTGGGGTCGCCAGTTGTACTGGTTTTTGGCGGCTCAAAGGGTGCGCGTTCCATCAATCGGGCACTGATCGCCGCACTGCCAGAGTTGCTACCGCATACCCAAATCGTGCATATTAGCGGTCAGTTGGATTGGGCCGAAGTCGAGGCTGCCCGGCAAACTCTGACAACTGAACAACAGAACCGTTATCACGCCTACCCTTACCTGCATGAGCAGATGGGTGCGGCTTTGGCCAGCGCGGATTTAGCCGTGTCCCGTGCCGGAGCTTCCGGACTGGGTGAATATCCATTCTTCAGCCTGCCGGCTATTTTAGTACCGTATCCGTATGCCTGGCGCTATCAAAAAGTCAACGCCGACTATCTGGCAAAACACGGGGCTGCCCAGGTCATTGAAGATCATCAATTGCCCACCGATTTGATCCCTTCTGTCCTCAGTCTTCTGAAAGATACGCAAAAATTAGATTCGATGCGTCGGGCAATGCATTCCATGGCCAAACCCGAGGCAGCCAGTACGATCGCCAGCCTGCTGTGCGACCTGGCAGCTGCCGGAAAGGTAGGATCTGCCCATGATTAGTATCAACGCTGTTTTCTGGATCCTGGTAAGCCTGTTTGCCCTGATCGGCGGTGTCCGCGGCTGGGCACGCGAGATCCTGGTCACTTTTGGCGTGATCCTGTCCATGTTCATCATGACCGTACTGGAACGCTTCGTTCCATTCATCAATAACACCCTGGCGATCACCGCACCGACAGAACTCTTCTGGCTGCGCGCGGTGGTCCTGGCAGTGCTGGTCTTCTTTGGTTATCAGACCCCCAACCTGCCTAAAATTGCTTCCAGCGGTCGTTTCGTACGCGAACGGCTGCAGGATGTGCTGCTGGGCTTCTTCCTGGGCGCTGTCAATGGCTTCATGATCTGGGGCACGGTCTGGTTCTACCTGCAAAATGCCAATTACCCCTTTGAAATCATTGTTCGGCCAGACGCCACCACCGCCATGGGGCAGGCTGCCGAACGGTTAATGGCATTTCTGCCGCCCGCCTGGTTGGGATCTCCCGCCATCTATTTCGCGGTAGCTATCGCATTCGTCTTTGTCATGGTGGTCTTCATCTGATGAAACACATTCACCTGATTGGCATTGGAGGTACCGGATTATCGGCCATCGCGCTGCTGCTAAAACAGCGCGGGTACACCGTTTCCGGCTCCGATCGCACCCTCTCACCGCTGGCGCGTCAACTTTCCGCCCAGGGTGTGACGGTATATGCCGGTCATGACGCGCAAAACGTCGTCCAGGCCGATCTGGTGGTACGCTCTTCCGCCATCCCGGACGACAACCCGGAAGTTTTGGCTGCCCAGGCTGCCGGCATCCCGGTGCTCAAGCGCTCCGAATTCCTGGGTCAATTGATGGAAGGATCCAGCGTCATCGCGGTGGCTGGAACGCATGGCAAAACCACTACCACCGCCATGGTCGCCTGGATTTTCACCCGTTTGGGCCAGGAACCGTCTTATATTATTGGCGGCGTCGCCAAAAACCTGGGCGGCAATGCCCACGCCGGCAGCGGTTCGGTCTTTGTGATCGAAGCGGACGAATATGACAACATGTTCCTTGGGTTGAGCCCGCAGGTCGAAGTGGTCTGCACCCTCGAGCATGACCACCCGGACTGCTTTCCCACTCGCGAAAGCTACAATGAGGCTTTTGTCAAGTTTGTGCAAAGGCTGGAGCCGGATGGCCTGCTGCTGGTTTGCGCGGATGATAAGGGCGCCAGTTGGTTGGCAAAAAACCATAGCCGAAATGACATTCGCACCCTGACCTACGGCGCACACACTGAGGCTGACTATCGGGCGGAAGACCTGAAACCGAACCCATGCGGTGGTTTTGACTTTACAGTCGTCCATCACGGTGAAATTCTGGCGAGTATCAGCCTGCAAGTGCCGGGCGAACATAATGCCCTCAACGCCCTGGCTGCCCTGGCTGTGGCTCACTCCCAAAACCTGTCTCTCGACCAGGTTGCCGAAGCTTTGGCCGAATTTGAAGGCACCGGTCGCCGTTTTGAAGTTTTAGGCGAAGCTCAGCAAATCGTTGTGGTGGATGACTATGCGCATCATCCCACTGAAGTCCGAGCCACATTGGCAGCTGCCCGCGCGCGCTACCCAGGTCGCAGGATCTGGGCAGTCTGGCAGCCGCACACTTTTTCCCGCACCATCACGCTTTTGGATGAGTTTATAGCCGCTTTGAAGCTGGCTGATTGCGTGGTAATAACCGAGGTTTATGCCGCCCGTGAACATGGTCAAGGGTTCTCGTCCGCGGCAATTGTTGAAAGCATGGCGCATCCTTCGGCTTATTTCGCTCCCACCCTGCCGGCTGCCACGCAATATCTGCTTGAGCAGCTGCAACCCGGCGACGTGCTGCTGGTTCTCTCCGCCGGCGATGCTGATCAGATCAGCGCCGCAGTGTACGCCGAACTCAAGAGCATGGAGGATATCCATGACTAAGACGCAAAAGTCGATCCGCAGCAACGCCACAAAAACTACCAAGGGCCTGCGGTCAGAATTAAATGAAATCAACTTTGGATCATTTTTAACATCCTACCCTGAAACCCTGGCGGGAGTTATCAAACCACTTTCACCCGCCGATTCCACCCTGTTTCGCTTGATTGAAAGGATCAAGAACCTTTAGCGACCCAATGATGGCCAAACCGTTGAGCAACCTCCCCATCCAGGCACTGCGCGAGCAGCTGGGCACACATTTGCAGGAAAATGTGCCGATGTCCAGCTATACCACCGCGCGGGTTGGCGGCAATGCCGCCGCCATGCTGGCGGTTGGCAGCGGTGAAGAGTTGGAAAAAGCCGTTCTAGTGTTGTGGCAGCTCAAGGTTCCTTTCTTCATCTTTGGCAGCGGCGCTAACTTGCTGGTCAGCGATAAGGGTATTGACGGGGTGGTCATTTTGAACCGCGCCCACCAGATTAAAGTGGATGCCAACAGTAATCCGCCTTCGGTTTGGGCTGAATCAGGCGCCATCCTTGCCACCATCGCCCGCCGGGCAGCTCTGCGCGGTTTGAGCGGCCTGGAATGGGCAGCTACCGTCCCCGGAACACTCGGCGGCGCACTCTACGGCAATGCCGGCGCATTTGGCGGCGACATGCAGCAGGCCCTAATTTTGGCAGAAATCTTGCATCCGGTAGAAGGACGGCAGTTCTGGACCCCCGAAAAGATGCAGTACGAATATCGCAGCAGTGTACTCAAACAAAATCCAGGTCAGGCCGTCATCCTGGCAGCCCGTTTGCGGCTGCAGCCCAGCTCCGAAGAATCTGTCACCAGCACCATCGCAGAGTTATCCGCCAAACGCCGCAGCACCCAACCTCCAGGCGCCAGCCTGGGCTCCATGTTCAAAAATCCGGCGGGTGACTATGCCGGGCGGCTGATTGAAGCGGCGGGGCTTAAAGGTACACGAGTGGGCGGGGTACAGGTCAGCCAGGTTCATGCCAATTTCTTTGTCAATGATGAATCAGCCACTGCCAGTGATTACTGGATACTCATCCAGCAGGTTCGCCGCACAGTTAACGAAAAATTCGGCATCATGCTGGAATTGGAAATCGAACCCGTAGGGGAATGGGATGGTGAAACACAATTGGTAGAAAAGAGGATCTCTGGATGACAGCAAAAACACGGATTGGCGTACTATTCGGCGGCCGCTCGGGTGAACATGAAGTTTCACTCCAGTCGGCACGTTCGATTCTCGCCAATCTCAACCCTGACCGCTTCGACGTCATTCAGATCGCCATCGATCACCAAGGCTTGTGGTACGCCGGCCCGCAGGCGTTGAATGCGCTCGAGTCCGGAGACCTGAGCCAATTGGAGCGCGTCACCCTGCTGCCCGAACCCGGTCATAACTGTCTGTACCGTCACACCAGCACAGCCGCATCCGACTCGTTGGAAAAATATACCGATTTGGATGTAGTTTTCCCGGCGCTGCACGGTACCTTCGGCGAAGACGGCACCCTGCAAGGCATGTTCGAACTGGCTGGAATTGCTTATGTTGGCGCCGGTGTATTAGGCAGCGCGCTCGGTATGGATAAAGGCGTCTTTAAGTCAGTGATGCAGGCCAACCAACTGCCCGTCTTGCCAGCGCTGGTAGTCACCCGCCATCAAATCGAAAGCGAGATCGAGAAGGTCATCACTTCCGCCGAAGGCATCTCAGCCTATCCATTGTTCACCAAACCGGCTAATTTGGGTTCCTCAGTCGGCATCACCAAATGCCGCTCGCATGCCGATCTGTTCGAAGGGCTGATGGAAGCCGCGCGTTACGACCGCCGTGTTCTTATTGAAAAAGGTTTGTCCAATGCCCGCGAAATCGAAGTCAGCGTGCTTGGCAATGACCAGCCGCAAGCCTCTACCCCGGGCGAAGTGGTTCCAGGCGAAGATTTTTACACCTACTCGGCCAAGTACCTTTCGGACAATTCCACATTATTAATCCCGGCGCCGCTACCCGCAGAAAAAGTCGCGGAAATTCAACAGATCGCGGTGGCAGCCTACCGGGCCATTGATTGCGCCGGTATGGCCCGAGTTGATTTTCTGGTCAACCCCGATGACCTTTCTGTTTACATCAGTGAAGTCAACACTATTCCAGGATTTACTCGCATCAGTATGTATCCCAAGCTGTGGGAAGTCAGCGGACTGCCCTACCCGGCACTGATCGAACGCCTGGTGGACCTGGCACTGCAACGCAAAGCTGAGCGCGACCATACTGAATTTGAGTACAGGAGAAACGCATGAGAGCCGAAAAGACCCTGCCTTCCATTAACAACCGCTCCGATCTCGTGCGCCAACGCCGCTCTGAGCGCAGCACCGCCCGTGCGACTCAGACGCGCCAGGCAGCCAGTCATCCAGTGCGTTCGCAGCCGGTGACAGTCCGCAGTGATGCCTTTACGGCTGCCCGCCCGCTGCAAACCAACACCCGCAGCCGAGTCAAACGCCAGTACTTCTATGCTCTTGGGGCTTCCGGGGCTGAGTTGCGCTTGCCAGCGCTGCCCTTTATTAGCGCCGGAGGACGATTTTTCTCCGCTATTATTGTAGTTTTTGCCGCCCTGATCATCTACGCGTTGGCATTCTCGCCGACTTTCCAAATTTCCGAGCTTACCATTGACGGCATCTCGCGGCTGACAGCCGGAGACATCCAGGCAGTTCTGGATGTTCAAGGCGTTCAGATTGTAGCCTTCGACCCAAGTGCTGCCCGTGCTGCGCTGGAAAAAGCTTTCCCAGAACTTGGCAGCGTAAAGGTTCAGGTTGGGTTACCGGCGGAAGTCCACATTCAGGTGACTGAATTGCAACCCGCCGTAGCCTGGAACGGTGGCGATACCGTCTATTGGATCGACGCCAACGGCGTCATCTTGCCGCCGCGCGGCGAGCCCGGTCAACTGCTGACGATTGGCGCCGATGGACAACCTCCCCTGCTGCCAATAGCGCAAACCGAGGCTGTATCAACTGCCACCACCGCGGAGAGCACCGGCGTGATCCCGGCTGCCGCCCCGGTAGAAATTTGGGGCCGCCAGGTTGACCCGCAAATGCTTAAACGTATGATTGACCTCCAATCCTTGATTCCCCCCGATGCCAAACTCGTCTATAATTCTCTGAATGGTCTAGGTTGGGAAGATCCTCGTGGTTGGGATGTCTATATTGGTCGAGATCTGACAGATTTTGATCTCAAGTTGTCCATGTACACTGCCATCATCACGCATCTGGAACAACAAGGCACCTTTCCGCAGGACATGATCAGCGTCGAATTCATCAATGCACCGTTTTATAGATAGCTGGAGCCCAACATGGACGAACCATTTGTAGTTGGTATTGATATCGGCACAACCAAGGTTTGCACCCTGGTTGCCCGCGTGGAAAATGAACGTAATCTGCGCATTCTGGGTGTTGGCATCGAGCCCTCCCAGGGCATCCGCAAAGGCACCATCGTTGATCTGGCTGCCGCTTCCACCTCCATCGCCCGCTCCATTGAAAAAGCGCAGCGCACCTCCGGGTTGGAAATCACTTCCGGGCTGGTGAGCCTGGCGGGCTCCCACGTCGCATCGGTCAATAGCCGCGGTGTGGTTGGAATTTCCGGCGGCGTGATCGACGAACAGGATATTGCCCGCGCTCTCGAGGCTGCCCAGGCAGTCGCCATCCCCCATAACCGCCAGATCATCCACGTGATCCAGCGCAGCTTCGTAGTGGACGGTCAGGACGGCATCCGCACCCCGATTGGCATGCACGGCTATCGGATGGAAGTCGAGGCGCATATCATTACGGCTGCCGAGTCGACCGTCGAAAACCTGCGCCAGTGCGTTCAGGCCGCCGGCGTGGAAGCCTCGCAATTCGTGCTCAATCCCCTGGCCTCGGCTGAAGTTGTGCTCTCCGAGACCGAACGTCAGATGGGTGCCATCGTCTGTGACATCGGCGGGGGCACGACCGATCTGGCCATCTACATTGACGGCGACATCTGGCACACCATGGTGCTGGCAGTCGGCGGCAATCACATCACTTCGGATATTGCCCACGGCTTGCGTCTGCCCATTGACCAGGCCGAGGAAGTAAAGAAGAAATACGGACACGCGGTGGAAGCCGAAGTCGCCGAAGGCGACGTGATCAACGTGCGTTCATTTGGACAGGAAGGCTCAGCGCCAATGAACCGCCGCGAACTTGCGCATATCATCGAAGCGCGCGTGGAGGAGATCTTCCAACTGGTTCTACAGGAGATCAAGCGCTCCGGTTATGACGGCCTGCTTCCCGCAGGCATGGTGCTGACTGGCGGATCGAGTCTGCTGCCGGGAATTCGCAACCTGGCCAGCTCGGTTATGGGACTTCCAGTCCGCGTGGCGCGCCCCGAGAATCTGGTCGGATTGACCGATCAACTGCACTCGCCGGCGTACTCAACCAGCGTCGGACTGCTGCATTGGGCCGTGCTGATGAGCGAAACCGGTTTGAGTCACGAACGGCGGCGCTCTCCCAAAGGAGGATTATTGGACTCGGACAAGTTGAAAGACTTCCTGCGTCGATTACTCCCTTAATGGTATCCGGAGAAATTACGAAAACATTGTTCATTCAACCCATCACACAAGACAGGTTAAAGCGGAGGATAAAATGGAAATGAATTATGGTCAACAAGCAGAATCGTTTGCTCGCATCAAGGTAATTGGTGTGGGCGGCGGCGGTTGCAACGCCGTCAATCGTATGATCGATGAGGGGATGAGCGGAATTGAGTTCATCACGGTCAATACTGACGCTCAGGCGCTGCTGCTCTCCAAGGCGCCGACCCGCGTTCGCATTGGCGATAAAGGTACCCGCGGGCTGGGTGCTGGCGGTAACCCTGAGGTTGGCCGCAAGGCTGCCGAAGAGTCCGCTGAAGAATTGTACGAAGTCCTCAAGGGCTCGGACATGGTCTTCGTGACCTCCGGCCTTGGCGGCGGCACCGGAACCGGCGCAGCCCCAATCGTAGCCCAAATTGCCAAAGAAGTTGGTGCACTGACCATTGGCGTCGTCACCCGCCCCTTCACCTTCGAGGGCTCGCGCCGCCAGCAATCAGCTGAAATTGGCATCACCAAATTGAAAGAGCATGCCGATACGCTGATCGTCATTCCCAATGACCGCCTGCTGCAAATCGTCGATAAAAAAGTCAGCCTGACAGAAGCCTTCAAGACTGCTGACGACGTGCTGCGCCAGGGCATTCAGGGCATCTCCGAACTGATCACCGTACCTGGCATGATCAACCTCGACTTTGCCGATGTGCGCGCCATTATGTCCGAAGGCGGCGCTGCCCTTATGGCAGTCGGTCACGCCAGCGGTGAAGACCGGGCTCGCCTGGCAGCTGAAATGGCCATCTCCAGCCAACTACTGGACATCACCATCGACGGCGCACGCGGCATCCTGTTCAACGTTACCGGCGGCAACAGTCTAACCCTGTTCGAGGTCAACCAGGCTGCGGCGATCATCAAGGAAACCGCTCACCCGGATGTCAATTTGATCTTCGGCGCGGTGATCGATCCCAATATGGGCGACGAAGTACGCATCACGGTCATTGCCACCGGCTTTGACCGGCCATCCAGCGGGCGCTCCCCTTTACTGGAAACGCGCCCCGCAGCGAAGGAAGCAACGCAACCTATCGCGGCGAGCAGCCTAAACAATCAGGCTGAGCGGCCAGCGCAGACAGCTACGCCTTACGAATTTCAGTCGCACGTTATCAACACCAGCGACCTCGACATTCCGGCCTTCCTGCGCAACCGCACAACCCGTTAGTCAGTCAAAATCGTCCGGTTTTGCCCGCTCATTGGCAGAACCGGACGGCTGAATGCCGCAATGACTGGCCGCTTGCCCGTCACCGTCGAATAAAAAAGGGTTAAATCCTTAACCCTTCCGTTAAACGTGCCAGCATCCGCGCATGACCGATGGGGTTGTGCTGCGTCCTTCCGTCCCCTCCAAACGGGAGATGCGGCTGCGCGGTGCCTTATTGGTAAGAACCAAACCTGTCTTGTGGGAGCCTCTGGCATATTTGCCAGGGGCTCCCCGGGTTTTAAGTAGTGGATCCACAATTCGATTAAGGGTGGATTCTATAAGGCAGCCAGGAACAGGGGTAGTTTAGGAGTTGCGTGAATCAGAACTGATATATAATGCCACCAACGTAATCTCGTATCAATTAGGTAATTAAGGGAGAGAAAATGGACATTCGGGGAAAAACCTTCGTCGTAACGGGTGGCGGAAGTGGTATGGGGCGTGAATTGACACTACTCTTATTAAAAAAGGGGGCACGGGTAGCTGCACTGGATATCAACGAGACAACCTTGAAAGAAACAGCAGCGTTGGCAGGCGATGTTCAAGGAAGGCTGTCCCTGCATGTATTGAATATTGCCGATCGTGAGGCAGTTGCCGCTTTTCCCGAGGCGGTCATTCAAGCCCACGGCGCCGTGGATGCTATTATCAACAACGCCGGCATCATCCAGCGCTTCGTCCTGGTGAATGATCTGGAATACAAAGATATCGAGCGGGTCGTCAATGTGAATTTTTGGGGAGTGGTCAACGTAACGAAGACATTCCTGCCATACCTGCTTCAACGTCCCGAAGCCTATATTGTGAATACCTCCAGCATGGGCGGCTACCTTGCCGGTTCCAGGTCAAACCGTGTATGGCGCAACCAAAGCCGCGGTGAAATTATTTACCGAAGGGTTACATTCAGAATTGAAAGGCACCCCTGTCCATGTAACAACGGTTTTTCCAGGAGCAATCGCCACCAACATTTCCGTCAACTCCGGAGTGAGTATGGCAGCTCAGGCGCCGACAGAAAATACGCGGAAAATTCCAACCACTTCAGCCGTGGATGCAGCCGCGATTATTGTAGCCGGCATCGAGAAAAATCAATATCATGTCTTTATCGGTAAGGATGCAAAAATGATGGATTTTCTCCGCCGAGTTGCGCCAGAACGCGCCGCGGAAATTATTTATAATCAAATGAAGCAACTGTTACCGAAAAAATAAATTGAATGGATTGGATCATCGCAACTACCTCGAAAACATCCTTCGAGGTAGTTGCTTGATCCATAATTCGTACCACGGGAACTCGTCGCAGATTAGTCACTTCAATTTGAATGGTTAATATCCAATCTGAAAACGCGCCGCCCCAAAGGGCTACGACCAAGATATCGTTGTTCGGACAAGATTGTTGTATGATTGACCTTGACAGGGGATTTTCAATTGTGTACAATTTTTTCTCTGTTGGGGAGTAGCTGCCCTGTTGAAGGGATGGATTGCCGACAATACGAAGGAAACCTTCCGGCAATTCAAACGTGTGCCTGCGTTTTGCCAGACCATCACCTCGTTGGTGGTCTTTTTTAATCCGACCACCTGACATTCTTTCGCCAAGGAGATTGAAATGCAGGAATGGCACCGAATTAATGTGGATGAAGCTGTCGCGCAACTGGAGACCCGGGTTCAATCCGGGTTGGATCCCGCTGAGGCTGAACAGCGAATAGAAAAATACGGACCCAATGAATTAATCGACCGTGGCATAAAAAGCCCCTGGAAGATTCTTTGGGAGCAACTCACCGAGGTGATGGTGCTGATTCTGCTGGTGGCAGCTGGAATTTCTGTCTTCCTGCACGAATACATCGACGCTGTCGTAATCCTCATCATCGTAATCCTGAACGCTATCCTCGGCTTCACCCAGGAATACAAGGCTGAACAGGCCATGGCTGCCTTGAAGAAGATGGCCGTGCCCAGGGTAAAAGTTCGCCGCGGTGGGAAAACTCTGATCCTGGAAGCTCGTCAGCTCGTACCAGGGGATATCATCCAACTGGATGCTGGTGATGCCGTTCCGGCGGACAGCCGATTGGTTGAAGCCGTCAACTTGCGCATTATGGAAGCGGTGCTCACCGGTGAGTCCGAACCTGTTGAAAAAATCACCGACGCGCTGGATAGCGAAAACCTTGCCATTGGTGACCGGCGCAACATGGCCTTCATGGGCACAGTAACCACCTTTGGACGTGGCCTGGCATTGGTGACCACTACCGGCATGCAGACGGAGCTCGGCAAGATTGCCGATCTCATCCAGACGGTGGGCAACGAACCCACGCCATTACAAAAAAGGCTTGCTCAACTCGGCAAAGGCCTGGCTGTAGCTGCTTTAGTCATTGTTGGTATCGTTTTTGCGTTGGGATTGGCACGTGGCGAAGAATTCCGCAACATGCTGCTGACCGGCATCAGTATGGCGGTGGCAGCCATTCCGGAAGGACTGACGGCGGTCGTGACGATTGCCCTGGCACTGGGTGCGCAACGCATGCTGCAGCGCCGCGCACTCATTCGCAAGCTGCCCGCGGTGGAGACGCTGGGTTCTGTGACCGTTATTTGTTCAGACAAAACCGGTACCCTTACCGAAAATCGCATGACCGTCACCATGGTGGATGTTGCCGGAAATCGTGTCAATTTCCTGGAGGAAGTGAAGGAATATGCGCCGCGCTTTACCCCAGAGGTCACCGACCACCCGGTGCAGGGTATGTCCTCGGCGCTGGGGTTGATGTTGGTGGGCGGCGCATTGTGCAATGATGCTATTTTGGAGGAACTGCCGGGCGATCCAGTCAGCTTTTCAGCAGTAGGTGACCCCACCGAAGGGGCTCTGGTCATCGCAGCCGCAAAAATTGGGCTCTGGAAGCAAGACCTGAATAAATCCATGCCGCGTATTGCCGAATTACCATTTGATTCGGATCGCAAGCGGATGACCACAGTCCACAAACTTGATCTGCAGCACCAGCCGGATATTCTGCAACCCAGTCGTAACATTTTCAATCTGGAAAAAATCACGCCATTTTTAAGCATCACCAAAGGCTCGGTGGATGGCTTGATCGATATCTCCAATCAGATATGGGTAAACAACCAGGCTATTGCATTGGACGAGGAATGGCGCGAACGCATCGAAACTGCCAATGCCGACATGGCTAAAAAAGGGATGCGGGTTTTGGGTATTGGCTATCGCTTCTGTGATGAACCAATTGACACTGCCAGTGGCAAGCCCTTGGAAGAAGATTTGACTTTCATCGGCATGATCGGGATGATCGATCCGGCGCGACCGGAGGTGCGGGATGCAGTGCATGTTGCCAAAGGAGCTGGGGTGCGTCCCATCATGATCACCGGCGACCATCCGCTGACCGCGCTGCATATCGCCAAAGAACTCGATATCGCAGACGCTGAAAGTATCGCTTTAACCGGGCAGGACCTGGCGAAGATGGACATCGAGGATATCAAAGCGCGGGTGGACCATGTGTCTGTATTTGCCCGCGTCTCGCCGGAACATAAACTCAAGATTGTCCAGGCTTTGCAGGAAAAAGGCAATATCGTCGCCATGACCGGCGACGGCGTCAATGACGCGCCAGCCTTGAAGAAGGCCAATATCGGTGTGGCCATGGGGATCACCGGCACGGATGTCTCCAAAGAGGCGTCCGACATGATCCTGCTGGATGACAACTTTGCCACCATTGTGGCAGCCATTGAAGAAGGCCGCCGGATTTACGACAATATTCGCAAATTCATCAAGTACGCGCTCACCTCTAACTTTGGCGAAGTGCTGGTGATGCTGATCGGACCGTTTATCGGTTTCCCTCTGCCTTTGACCCCCCTGCAAATTTTGTGGGTCAACCTGGTCACGGATGGGCTGCCGGGTCTGGCATTGACCGTAGAGCCGGTGGAACCGGGAACGATGAAACGCAAGCCGCATGCGCCGTCCGAAAGCATCTTTGCGCGTGGTCTGGGCATCGATATCATCCTGATTGGTGTCCTTCTGGCGGCGGTGTCGCTGGCAGCCGGGTTCTTCTCCCGCGCCACCGGGCACCCGGACAACTGGCAAACGATGATCTTCACCACCTTGACCATGGCACAAATGGGCAATGTGATGGCAGTCCGCTCGGACGTTGCTTCGACCTTCAAAATTGGCTTTTTCGCCAATCGCACACTGATCGGCGCCGTGCTGCTGACCATGATTCTGCAGTTGGCGGTCATTTACGTACCGTTCCTGCAAACAATATTCAATACCCGCGCTTTGCCAGTGACCGATCTGCTCGTGAGCCTGGGATTGAGTGCCGTGCTGTTCTTCGGTGTCGAGATAATCAAATGGACGCGCCGGCGAAATCCTGAAAAATACGCTTAATATTCTGACCCAAAAAAGCAAACTCCCCTCGCGTAATGATGCGAGGGGAGTTTTTGTCTAATAGAGAGAACTCAATGCCGGCCAAAATGGCGGGATTGGTCGGCAAAACGCCAACGTTTAACCAGCGTCGAAAATTCGATCAGCAGCCGGCCTCGACCCATTTCAGCGGTCTCAACCTCGCCCTCAGGAATGGTGGTCAGCGCTTTACGGATTTCTTCGGCGATTTCTTCGGTCAACCCGTTCGTCTGAATTTCTGTTTCCCAGGCTTTGCGGGTTTCATCCTCGACTGTGACTTTTTCCACTAATTTTAGAATTTGTTTTTCTTCCGGTGACAAATGATGTGCCATGTGATTCCTCCTCGTGCTGGCCGTTCGATGCCAGTCATCACGCTTCATTATACCTGATGCAGGGCGGTAAAATCACGCTTTACAATCTTTTATCATTTAACTATACTATTATTGGATGAGAGTTAGGGGATCAGAATCCGGAAGAGATTATTTTTCTCTCCTGCTGGCATTGCAGACCATATCTCAGTTTCCTATCTGCCGAGGGTTCTGTTTTTAGCTGCGGAGGTTGATATGGTAGCCGTCAACAAGCATTTATACCGGTCAAGTGGTGACTGGCTATTCGTGGTGGGGGTTGGATTGTTGTACTTGTTGCTCCTGGGGCTCACCGCTTTGGCTGCGCTTTATAGCAGTCAGTTTCTGCAGTTTACCGGTTGGGATTAGCCAGCCTTTTCCGGTTAACGCGAATCGCTAAGCGGGAGTAATCTGACTCTGTTGCGTTCGCAATCAATTTGTTTCCTCTTTTCGAAACAAAGCCGTTCCTCCTGTCGCAACCTCGGCTTTGGCAAAAAAAAGAAAAGCAAGTTTTATTGCGAGCCTTTCAAAGCGGTGGTATTATCCATCCCGTTTTATCATTGACCCATCTGATCACTTACTGGAAAGAATACGCGCATGGATGCCACCACGGACTTATCGTTATTTCCTCTCACCACTGCCATCAACGCCCTGGGACACCTGACCATTGCCGGGCATGACCTGGTCGAACTGATTCAGACCTACACCTCCCCGTTATATTTGTACGACGGTGCGACGATTCGTGGGCAGTTGAAACGGCTCCAGGACCTTCTCAGAAAATATTATCCGGGTAACGCGACGGTCGCTTATGCCAGCAAAGCCTATTTTTCACAGACATTCGCGGCCAAATTGGCGGCGTTGGGCGCCGGTTCGGACGTCGTCAGCCTGGGTGAAATTCATGTGGCCCAAAAAGCCGGCTTCCCGGCTGAGGTGATCCACCTGCATGGCAACAACAAAACCGAAGCCGAACTGCGCGCCGCCTTGGAATGGAACATCCAGGCGATCGTAGTGGACAGCCTGGACGAATTGACATTTCTGGAAAGATTGGCAGCTGAACAGAAGCGCCCGGCGCGCATCTGGCTGCGCATCACGCCTGATCTGAACGTCAACACCCATCCACATATCGAAACTTCACATTCCGACAGCAAATTCGGTCTTCATATTCAAAATGGCGAAGCCGCCGAAGCCATCCGGCGCGCCTTGGCCAGCCCTTGGTTCAAATTGGCTGGTTTGCACACTCACCTTGGCTCACAAATCTTTGAGGCTGAGCCCTACCGCCAGGCAATTGGCATGCTGTTCGAGGTCGCCAGGGCTAACGATTACATCCCAGAGGAAATCAGCCCGGGGGGCGGTTGGGGCGTGCGCTATACGGATGCTGATCTATCCGACGATGCCGAACCCTGGGTCCGTACCGTCGCTGAGGCGGTCCAGGAGGCCTGTAAGACGTATAAATGGCCATTACCCCGCCTGGTCCTCGAACCCGGCCGCTGGCTGGTTGCCCGAGCCGGTGTGGCAGTCTACACCGTCGGGACGCAAAAGACCACCCCGACTGGAACACATATCGTCGCTATTGACGGTGGTCTGGCCGACAACCCGCGGGTGGCGCTGTACGGTGCTAATTACACCGCCCGGGTGGTTCAACGCGCTGCGGCGCCGCCGACTGAGAAAGTGCGGGTGGTTGGGAAGTTCTGTGAATCAGGCGATGTGCTCATTCCAGAAATCGTATTACCGCCGGTCGAGCGCGGCGACCTGTTGGCGACACCCGCATCCGGTGCCTATCAACTCTCGATGGCATCCAACTACAACTTCGCCGCCCGTCCCCCTGCCCTGTGGCTGGAAGATGGCAGCGTGGAAGTCATGCAGTGCTGCGAGCAGCCCGATCAACCTGGCTGGTGGGTGTACGAAAAAGAAAAAGGCGAATAAATAGCATCCCCACGGAGCAAGCCCCATTCGATGCGCCCAGGATGCATAGTTTGTAGGGTAGAATTCTAAATGTACGGGCGGACCCGCGGGTCCGCCCGTTTTTCGTTTATCCTGGGTTGACGATTACCTCACAAGCCACTTCACTGCTGATTCTTTATCGCTGAACACTCGGAACTGGTTGCCGCGGTTGGTCTCCATCACAAATTCGGCAAAACGGCCGGTACCAATGCGTTCCTGTGGCAGAATCACTGCCACGCGAATGGAATAATTGCTCCATTTGAGCAGCGCCGCCCCTGCCAGCCCGGTTTTCAGATCAAAAAATGCTTCGTCCAGGCACTCACCGTCCAACAAGACATTTTGGATCTGGTGTTCGCCGCACAGCCCCACCAGGTCCAGCGCATCGCGTTCGCTGGCTATGCGCAATGATCCAGTCGGCACATCTAGAAATTGTTTATCGTTAACCGTTTCCAGGGTTGGTTCCATTATCACCCTCATGATATTCATGTCGATTGGTTGTTGCCAAGACGCTTAATTAAAGCACAAACGGCGCACTTTGACGATGCGCCGTTTGAAGAGTCAAAGTAAATTACGAGATTTTCTCGAACCGCGAACCGGGTGTATTGCACACCGGGCAGCGATCTGGGGCGCCGCGTTTGTGAGTGTAACCGCACACCGGGCAAACGTAGTATTCATATGCCTCGTCTTCTTTTTCTCCGGCTTCGAGCAGTGCCAACGCCTCGCGATAGAGGTCCTCGTGCACCTTTTCCACTTCCCAGGCATTGGTGAAACTTTTCAATGCGCGCCGTTCTCCCTCCGCTTCAGCATCCTTGATGAAATCGGGGTACATCGTGATGACCTCATAGGACTCCCCACCTATGGCAGCTTTCAGGTTGTCCAGCGTACCGCCAACCCCATCCATGGCGCGCAAATGCGCCAACGCATGCACGGTTTCGGCATGGGCTGCAGCACGAAATAACTTGGCGATTTGCGGATAACCCTCCGCGTCGGCTTTTTGCGCGAAGGCTGTGTATTTGCGGTTAGCCTGTGACTCACCGGCAAAGGCGGCTTGTAGATCTTCAGATGTTTTACCCATGATTCCCTCCCAGAGGAATGAACTTTATTCTTGTCTTTCTGTGAAATTAAAGTTAATCGATTGGACAAAGTTTGTCCATTAATGCAAGTCACTCATCCGGACGACAAAACTCATAAACAATAACGCCCAGTCGGGGATGACGCACAATTTAGAGAAAATAAATAACCGTTGCCTGTGAACAGTTCTTATTTTTCAATTACTAACTCAATCATTTTCAAATATCGATTTACTCCCGACGGAATTAAGAACGGCACTTCCTCACCAGTTTCAGATATAGTTGTCATGATTGTGCGCATCTGGTCAGCTAATTCATAGAGAAGGTGGATTTTCTCACTCGGTAACCGATGTGGTGGGAAGTTATTTGACTGTAGGATATTCTTTTGGCCCAGAAATTGTTGGGCTTTAACAATTGGATCAATTAATAAAGGTAATAACTCCATCTGTTCTGCCCAGGGAGAACGATAGGCGTATTTAGCTGTGATCATCAACATCATCCAAAAAAAACTAATGAAATGGTTGGGGCGGTCGATCATTGCCTTAATTGCAGGTCGACTCGGAAACTGAACTGATTGATCCCTATGGATTAATCCAACTCTATCGAAAAGCAATCGAACCTGGCCAGAAATATATGCCCGTGACAGCGGCTGCCAGTACCAGTCGACAATATGGGGTGCCACTGGGGCATCATAACAAGTCATCATATAAGCTCCTCCTTCCGGCGCATTTTGTGGGGCTTCAACACTGAGTATAGGATGACCGATTTGAGATGTGTACTGAAGCGGTTCTGTTGTTATATTGTGGATAAGGTCATCCTCCACAACAACCCACACATCGATATCGCTCAATACGTCTCCATTGCCCCTTCCAAGTGAGCCAAACAGCCATGCAGCCTTCACTGTGGCATCCCTTTTTAGTAACTGAATGATGGCATGAAGAAGTTGGTTACGTTCTTCAAGATATTGGTCAAGGATGGCAGCTGAATTCATATTTAGATTAAGTAACCTTAATTCTGCAATAATTCAATTTGAGGGCCATGTTTTGGGCAACACCCTGGATAAGCGTGGTTAGCACTAAAAAAATAATGGGTGCGGCGCACAAGAATGTACATCGTACCCATTATTCCAATTAACCTTGATGCTGTTGAATTAGCACTCGCTATAACCACAGGCATAGCACTTGCGGCAGCCTTCCTCGTTGATCACCGCTGCCTCGCCGCACTCTGGACACAGGTCGCCAAAGCGCAGTAAGCGTTGACTGGCAACCACTGCTCCCATGCCGCTCTCGAAATGGACGGATTTGCCATTACCCGGGTTTACCGGCGTGCCAGGATTGTGTGAATCAACGGGAGTCTCAGGTTGGCTGACCAGTCGTTCGGCACGGTTTTGCAGGTATTCATCCAGAATCTGACCCACCCCGTCAGGAAGCGAGCGCACCCGATTCGGGCCAAATCCCAATGGGCGTCCGCCGCCGATGCCAAGCATCTGATTGGTCATTTCACGCAGCCGTTTGGCAGGTTCGATGGGCGATACGATGCGCAAAACGTAGGAGAGCAGGCGCCCTATGGCTTCCGATACCGCGGCGGTATCGGAACCCGCCTTGGCGGTGTTGATAAACACTTCGAATGGCTGAGCACCGCCATTTTCGTTGACCGTGATGAAGGCTTTGCCCAGCGGAGTCTCGATCGAATAGGTAAATCCATGTAAATAGCGCGGGCGGGGTTTGCGGCTTTCATTCAGGAAGGATTGCTGCTCGGCAGTTTGAGTTTCAACGTTGGCTGCGACGGGTGCCTCGCCAGTTTCTTTTTGTTTGGCAGTGGCATGTGTTTCCAGTACCACCTTATCCCGCGAGCCGGTGACGTAAACCGTGATCCCCTTGCAGCCCAATTTCCAGGCCAGCATATAGGCTGTGGCAACGTCCTCTTCGGTGGCGCCGGCTGGGAAGTTGATGGTTTTGGACAGCGAATTATCCACAAAGGCTTGCATGGCAGCCTGCATGCGCACATGCTCGTCGGCGCTAATGTCGCCGGAGACCACGAATACTTTCCGCAGCTCTTCCGGCAACGCTTCAACATTCTGGCAACTGCCGTCCAGCATGGTCTGGTCGATGATCTGCTGGCGGGTTTCGCCATCGATACCGGCATTGATCAAGGCTTCTTCAAACAGCGGGCTGGCATACGCCAGTTTTAAGTCTTTGCCGTTATCGTTGACGTGGCGGATGTAAGCCAGAGCAAAGGTCGGCTCGCAGCCGTAGCCCTCGCAACCGGCGACAGTGGCAATCGTACCGGTTGGCGCTACGGTAGTCTGGGCGGCGTTGCGCAGACCATATTGCCGCATGCCGGCTTCCAGGGTTGCCCAATCTACAACTGGGCGGCCATACTCATGCTCGAAATGGAACCAGGGGCTGCGGTGGCGTCCACTTGAAATCCTTGGGATCGTAAATGGAACCATCCAGTGCCAGGAAAGGACCGCGCTCTTTGGCCAATTCCAACGAGGTTGCCATGGAGACATACCGCACAAATTCCATCACCTGCGCGGAAAATTCCTGTCCTTCATCCGAGCCATAGCGGATATTGCAGTGGTACATCAGATCCGCCAGACCCATGATGCCCAGACCGATGCGGCGGGCGCGATGAGCGGCTTCCGCCAGTTGCGGCACCGCCGGTACATAACTGTTGGCCTCCACCACGTCGTCGAGGAAGCGGGTGGAAAGGTCCACCGAATAGGCTAATTTTTCCCAATCAACCGTGCCTTCCGGGCCAAAATGCTGCGCCAGATTGACGGATCCCAGACAGCAGTTTTCATACGGGCCAAGCCACTGCTCGCCGCATGGATTAGTGGCTTCCAGGGGATAGAGATGCGGCACCGGATTCTGACGATTGGCAGCATCCAGGAACAACATACCCGGTTCGCCATTGTGATGCGCTTGCCGCACAATGGAATCAAACAATTCCCGGGCGCGCACAACTTTCTCAGTCAAAATGGTCACGCCGGCAGCTTCCATGGCATCGATCGTGCCGCGAATCTCGCGATATTGGGGATCGTGCACATCAGGGAAGCGCAGCGGCCATTCTTCGTCATTCTCGACGGCGCGCATAAACGCATCGGTAATACCCACCGAGATGTTGAAATTGGTGATTTGGTTTTCGTTGGTTTTGCAGGTTATGAATTCTTCCACGTCCGGATGATCCACCCGCAAGACTGCCATATTGGCACCGCGGCGAGTACCACCCTGGGCAATTTCGCCAAAGGCATTGTCATAAACCCGTAAGAAACCCACCGGACCGGTAGCCTGTCCGGCGGAGGTGCGTACCATGCTGCCTTTCGGTCGCAGTCGTGAAAACGAGAAGCCATTCCCGCCGCCCGTTTGTTGAATCAAAGCCGCGTCGCGCATGGTTTGGAAAATGCCAGCAGAATCCCGCCCCATATCGTCGGTGATCGGCAGCACGAAGCAGGCTGCCAATTGTCCCAGCGGTGTGCCGGCTCCCGTAAAGGTCGGCGAATTGGGGAAAAAGGCTTTGGAGGTTAATAGATGGTAAAACGCTTTAGCTCGCCCGGTGGGATCTCCCGCCCATTTTTCTTCGACGCTGGCAATGTGAAAAGCCACGCGCCAGAACATGTCTTCAACAGTCTCTGCCGGTTTTCCATCATTACCACGCCGCACATAACGCCGCACCAGGACCTGGCGTGCATTGTCGGTCAAATTGACATCAGGCAAGTCCTCTGGGCGCAGCGGAGTAGGCAGCATGCCATGTTTAGATTTCTGTTTATGAGCCACCATATCGTCTTACCTCCTCAAGCTTCCAATAAACGGTCGATTTCTTTGCGAATGGCATGTAAATCGGCCAGGTGTAGATAAACAATCGCATAGCGAATATAGGCCAATTGATCCAGGTCTTTCAACCCGGTGATGACCATATCACCGATAACGCGGGAAGGAACCTCGGAGCGGCCCAATTGCTGCAGCGACGATTCGATCTCCCCCACCAGACGTTCAATTTCAGCCGCCGATACCGGGCGCTTGGCACATGAAATGCGAATACCGCGCATCAGTTTTTCCCGGTCAAATTCTTCCCGGGTACCATCCCGCTTGACGACCAATGGCGTGGCCAAAATTGGGCGCTCATAGGTCGAAAAACGTTGGCGGCAGCGCTCACATTCGCGCCGGCGGCGTATTCCACCGCGACTGTCTCGAGTCGTGTCCAAAACCCGTGATTCTTCAAATTGGCAATATGGACAACGCATTAAAAAACCTCCCTTGGTCAGCGATGTAAGGAGTCAAAGACCGAAAATATTCGACCACGGCTCCCGAAACGGCTCTAATGGAAGGGTGGAATGCTCATCTCGGTGAAAGCCAATTGCTGGCTTTCGGGAACATACACCCCCACAGGTGGGGGTGCAAGAATAAGGATACCGTATATGTATGGTACGATTTTAGCATAATGATAAGTCATGTGCAATACTTGAAACCATTTTCTAATCTTAAAAATATATTCATAGAAAATATTTTCTGTTAAGAATAATAATGATTAATTCTTCGGCAGCCGGGACAGAAAAGACCCTTCGAATCACCCCCACCGGTAGGATTTATCGAACATTTGAACCAATTTCTGCCAGAAATACCGCCCACCGTCCTTCTCACCTCCAGAATGATTTGGCGCGGTAATATCCAACCTTAACAAATCCAGGGTTTTTCCGCCACGATTTTACTCAGTTTCTGTGTCTGCGCGGATCAAACCGGTCCGTTTGAGCAGGTTTTCAACCAACTTCCGCCCCTCGCCTGGCACAACAATCTGGACTGCCGCCGGCAACACCCGTACCTCGATCGGCGTATTACCGATCACATCACCGTCGCCCTGAACGGATAATGGTGATAAGCTGTCAATCTTAATCTGGCTGTGGGCGGTCATTATTCTGAAGCGCGGGTTGGTACTTTTTAGACCCAAGACAAAATTGACGACCACCATTACCCAATCCCACAAAGTCAATGCGCGGGCTATGATCACATCGACTGCCCCATCATCCGGCCGGATTTCCAGGTGGCGCGGCATGCGCCGAAAACCAACCAGGCTGGTATTTCCCACCATGACTTCCGAGGCTCGCACCTGTAATTCCAGGTCATCTACCATCAAACTCAGCCGCTGCAGCCGCGATCCGGCTAAAGTACTAAAACCGTTTAGCAAATAGGCAACGAATCCCAATTTCTTCTTCTGTTCGCGTTCGACCGTGCCCATGGTCTCCGCACTGAACCCAATGCTGACGTTCAGAGCACAACAGCGTTCACCGACCTGCATCAAGTCCATAGCCAATAGTCGATGTTCTCCCGCCAGTAAATCCAACGCCTTCTCGGAATTGGTTGGAATGCCAAGATCGCGCGCCATGAGATTGCCCGTGCCGGCCGGCAATATCCCCAGGGGGATACCTGTCCCGTTCAGTGCCGTGACTGCCTGGGAAACCGTTCCGTCACCGCCGGAAACCACCACCAGATCGATGCCAGCATCCACCGCCTGGCGTATCGCCGCGATGGTGTCACCCTCAGGAGATGTTTGAAAAACTTGACAGGGCCAGGCACGAGTTCTCGAAAAATTTCGTATAAAGATCGAGGCGAGTGGATATCTCGACCACTCCGGATTCCGGATTGATGACCAATAGCACCTTGGGTAAAGGTTGATTCTGCATTGAATCCATAAGTCTTAACCGGCTTTCTGTCTGGAAAATTGCTGGTTCAGGGAACCCACTTTCCAATATCGGTCCAGGCATAGGAAAGATGAGAGGCTAACTGGGCTCCAACCCGCTTCTTTACCTTCTTGAGGGTTTGCTCCATTAAATCAAACCCACCAATTTGATCCAGTCGGATCCCAATTTCGCGGGCACGCACATGTCGAAATTGCGCGTTGAATGGGCCGCCGGAACGTTCGGAAAGGAAATCTTCCCGCTCGCCAATGCGAACCAGATCTTCGACCATTCGGTTCACCTCAGGTTTCAGATCGGCTGGAACCAGGCTCTTGCCAAACAGAAAGTCCAGAAACCCCATGACACGCCCTCCCATGAGTGATTAATCCCAACGTTGATTAGGATTGTAACATACCCAAAATAGCAGTGTTACAATGCCAGAGATTTCATTTATGCGGGGAAGTATGGATTGGATTTTTTTGTCGCCTCACCTGGATGACGCCGTGCTGTCGTGCGGTGGGCTGATCGCCGAGCGGGTAATCGCCGGCGATTCTGTCCAAATATGGACGATCTGTGCTGGTGTTCCGCCTGCCGGGCCGCTTTCCCCGTTTGCCCGGGAACTGCATCAGAGGTGGGGTACCGGACGAAATGCCATTAAGGTTCGCCGGCATGAAGATCGGTCCGCCTGCCAGAGATTGGGAACGGTGTCACACCATTTTCCCATACCCGATTGTATTTACCGCAGCGATCCTATCACCGGCAAGCCGCTCATAGCTGTAAATGATGATTTATTCAGCCGATTGCCTGAGTCACAGAGCAGCCTGGTTGAGGATCTAAAAGTACTCCTGGATGCAGACGTTCCTTCTGAATACCTTTTGGTGGTTCCACTGGCGCTCGGCAGCCATATTGATCATCAACTGGTGCGCCGGGCTGCCGAGGGTTTGAATCGTTCCCTGTGGTATTACGCCGATTACCCGTATGCAGCCCAGGAACCAGACGATTACGATGCCTTCCTGCATGCGGCCTGGCAAAGTTACGATCAGCCTGTTTCTTCTGCAGGCTTGCATGTCTGGCAAACCGCGGTGGCAGAATATAAAAGCCAGATCAGCACCTTTTGGGGTTCGGTCAGTGAAATGGAAGCCGCCATTCAAGCCTATTGGTCAATTGGCGGGGGGTGCAAGTTGTGGCGCAAACCACCGGAAAATCCATAACAGATCTGTAATTTAGTGGCATTTCTGGGAAAGTTGGCTACAATAAACCTATGCGAAAAGCTATTGCGGTTGATGCCGTCCCACCCGCAGAATTGGGCGTTGGAAAATTATGCTATACTGATTCCATGGCGGACACGCACGCCTATTGGAGCCAATGGGCACATAAATTGCAGGGCATGGGGGTAAGTGGACTGGCAGCCGCGCTCCTGGATGGCGCTGGCTCGCTTCGGCTCCTGGTCGCCCAATTGGTACACGCTGGAACCCCATTTATTGGTTCAGAATCCGCTGGTTCGCAATGGCAGGCACTGGCTGCCATGCTGGAAGATAGTGACGAAGCGCAGCAATTTGTCTCCTTTCTCAGGGAGGAGGATCCCGCTTGATCCCTTTATTCGGAGTGCTAGGCCTGGGTGTGGTCTTCCTGACTATCGGGTTGATCGTCATCCTGCGCATGACTGGAAAAGACCGTGAGAAACCGGTGTTCCGGAAAATCGCGGCATTCGACGCTTTAAAGAATTCGATCGGGCTGGCGGTTGAAAACGGCTCGCGCATCCACGTCACCCTGGGCAAATCCAGCCTGACAACGTCGACCAACGCTTCTGCTTTAGCAGGTCTTTCCGCGTTGGACCGGATCGCCCAGATTAGCAGCATCAGTGACAAGCCGCCGGTGGTCACCAGTGGTGATGGTGGATTGACCTTACTCAGCCAGGATACGCTGCGGTCAGCCTATCGCAGTGTGCACGCCCCTGAATTGTATGATCCCGGCCGTGGACGGCTGGCAGGCATTACGCCCATGTCCTACATCGCCGGAACGTTGCACGTTACCACCCACGAAGACGTCTCGACCCATGTCATGATTGGCAATTTTGGTCCGGAAATCGCACTGGTTGCCGAAGCAGCCAATCAGATCGGCGCCTTCAGTCTGGCAGCCAGCGACTCGCTCCCGGCCCAGGCAGCCTTATATGCCGTGGCGGATCAACCGATTATTGGCGAGGAATTATTTGCCGCACCAGCTTATCTGGATGCCAGCCGCAGTCACAGCGCCAGCCTGCAAGCTCAGGATATTCTACGCTGGGGTGTGATTGTGATCCTGATCGGCGGGGCGCTGCTCAAGGCGATGGGGATTCTATGAGAGCGCCGCTATCCACTGCCATCGCCATTGCCGCCGGGGGAATTACCCTGATTGGCTTGTTGATCCCCGTCGACCCGTTGCTTACCATCCGCATGCGCCTGGTGGAATGGGCTGTCCTTTTGGCTGGTGTTGCCGGATTAGTCGCCATTGCCCACCTTCTGAGCGTACATTGGCGCAAAATGACCGCCCGCCGCAACAAAAACTTGAACTCGGCATTTTTGCTAATCGCTTTTGTGGTCACCTTTGTTGCCGGCATCACTTTAAGGCCGTCACACCCCACCATGCAGAAGATCGTCACCCATGTTCAGGTACCCATTGAGGCAAGTCTGATGGGTGTGCTGGCAATTTCGCTGACAGTTGCCGCCATCCGGCTGTTCCAACGACGTAGCGGCTGGATGTCTGTCTTGTTCGCCATCAGCGCCTTCGTGTTTCTGGTTATTGGCAGTGGATTCCTGGCAGGCACCGCCAACATCCCGGTTCTCAAAGACGTTCTGGCGGCCGTAAATTCCCTACCGATCGCCGGTGCTCGCGGCATCCTGATCGGAGTCGCTCTTGGCAGTCTGACGACTGGCTTACGCGTATTACTCGGCTCCGACCGGCCGTATAGTGGATAAAGTATGAGCGAAATCATCTGCCCATTCTGCGGTTCTGAAAACCCAATTGAAGCAATCAACTGCTTCAATTGTAAAAAGCCGCTGTATGATGACGTTGACCCAGATTCCAGCACCCCCGCTCGGGATGAAATGGATTGGCTAAAGGATTTCCGTGGGTTTGTGGACGATACTGCTCCCGGTAAAACAAGAGCAGGAGAACTGAGTCAACCCGTTGAAACCCCTGGATCGACTGATTCTGATGCCGAGCCTGAGATTCCTGAATGGCTGGCGCGCATCCGTGCGCTCAAGGGTGAAGAAACCCCTCCCCCGGTTGAAGAAGAATCGACAGAACCTGAAGAAATTCCGGCTTATTTGGGGAACGAGGCTGACCTGCCGGACTGGATCAAAGAGATCAAGCAAGGGGATGTGCCGCAACCGCTGGAAGAAAGCGCAAGTGATATTCCCGATTGGCTGAAAGGCATGGCGGGTTCTGAAGAGCTACCCCCATCTGAGGATATCCTGCCGGACCTGTCCATGATTTCGGACGAGACCACCGAATTAAGCGGCATTCAACTGCCGGAAATCCCCAATGATTTGCCAGTGGTTGAGCTCCCTGAGATCAATGTTGAGCCATTACCTGCTATTCCCGGTGATCTTGGGGATGAACAGGTTGACATCCCGGACGATTTATTTGAGGTGATTGCCGGCCAACCTGAGCCAGCTGAATTGACATCTCCCTCGCCGGAATCTCTGGAAGACAATCTGGATTGGCTGGAACCTGAAACAGCAGAACCTGAAGCAGCTGAATCTGAACTGCCCGAAGTCAACGCTGAACCGGCTGCCGAAACCAATGAATTACCAGGTTGGATGTTCGAACCGAGCACCGGCGAATCCGAAACATCTGCGGAACCGGCAGAACTTGATTTTTCGACATTGGATGCCGGTTTGGCTTCCCTGGGGGCTGAAACCCTACCCGCTGAGCAACCGGAAGCCGGGTTGCCTGATTGGCTATTGGAGGATGCTCCCGGGAATTTCGGCAATCCCCCCGATTTCGCGGCTGAATCGTCGCCCAATCTTGAGGTTGGCCAAATGCCGGGTTGGCTGCATGCCATGCGGCCGCTTGAGGCAGCTGCGCCGGAACTTTCCACCCCGGTGGATGAGAATCGCGTAGAGCCAACTGGACCCCTGGCGGGTTATCAGGGTCTATTACCCGGTGAAGGCGTGGTTACGCAATATAGTCGGCCCCCGACCTATTCCTCCCGCATCCAGGTCACCGACAAGCAGCGCATCTATGCTACCCTGTTCGAAACCCTGATCGCCGACGAGACCCGGGTTGGCACTCCAGCTGCCGAGAAGAGCTCCACCCTACAGTTGATTTTGCGGATGGCAGTAGGCGTGGTTCTGGTTGGTCTGCTGTTGAGTGCTTTGATTTTCAACCCTGGGTTGGCGCCATTGCCGGCTCTGGTGCCACCTGAAGCAGTCGTTTTTTATGATACCGTGCAAACCTTGACATCAGCCTCTACCCCGCCACGTGTTCTGGTTGGCCTGGACTATGAACCTTCGCTGTCTGGCGAGTTAAGCACCATTGCTGGCAGTGTAATCGAAGACTGGATGACAGGAAACAGCGGTTTGGCTTTTGTATCCCTTAATCTGAGCGGGCCTGCCCTGGCACAGGAACTGGTCGATACGGTCGCGGCAAAAGTGCCGCAATTTTTGACCGCCGAGCGTGTCATTAATCTGGGGTATCTACCCGGCGGCGCTTCCGCCTTAGCCGCTCTGGCTGCCGACCCCACTCGCGCAGCTCCAGCCTCGGTAGATGGCCTACAAGCCTGGAATAGCCTGCTATTGCAGGGCATGGTTTCCGTCTCGGACTTCGATGCCATTGTCCTGTTGACTGATAACACTGAAAACACCCGCGCCTGGATCGAACAGGTCAAACCAGCTGCCGGCGATACTCCCTTACTGGTCGTTTCCAGCGCTCAGGCGGCGCCGGCTTTGCAGCCATACGTGCAATCCGGTCAAATTACCGGGATGATTTCTGGATTCACCGGCGGGGCGGCTTATGAACAGCTCACCCAGGCATCAAATGGTTCCATCCGTAACTATTGGGACGCCTACCAGGGCGGTATGTTATTGATCGCAGCATTTTTATTGCTCGGATCATTGGTGTTTGGGATTATCAATATCGTTCGCCGTTCAAAAAAGGCTTGAGCATATGGCACCCGACCTGTTATGGACCTTGATCGCCTTCTTCCTGACCATTCTGGTGCTGAGCTATGTGCTGGGCGATAACGGACTATTCCGCTTCATCATGATGGTCTTCGTCGGCATTTCAGCTGGCTATGCAGCCGTGCTGATTTATTATCAAGTGCTGCTGCCGCGGCTGATCATTCCTCTCCTGACCGCTCCGGATGGTGAAAAAGCAATATTCATTATTCCAGGCATTCTTGGTATTCTGCTGCTGTTCAAATTATCGCCGCGCCTTTCTGCGCTTGGCAATCCATCCATGGCCTTGCTGACCGGCGTCGGAGCCGCAGTGGCAATCGGCGGCGCTGTGACCGGCACCCTGTTCGGGCAAATCAGTGGTGCCATTTCACCGTTTGACCTGGCTGGAGTACAAGCCGGGAGTAACTGGTTCACCCAACTTCTGGGGGGTATCGTGCTGCTTGGCGGCACGGTTTGCTCGCTTGCCTACTTCCACTTTGGCTCACGGAAAAAAGACAGCGAACCAACTGGTTCGCAGCCCGCGCTCATTCAAATCCTTGCCCGTATTGGTCAGGTATTCATTGCCATTACTCTGGGAGCCTTATTTGCCGGAGTTCTTTCAGCTTCACTGGCAGCCTTGATCGAGCGTCTGGCCTTCCTCATCAACGTCATCAAATCGCTGATTGCTTAATCCTACTGCCATGAACACACCCACCACTGAAGTCGAATCCCTGCTTTCCATCGAAATTGGCACGATTTATACCCGGGCATTGCTTTTTGACCTGGTGGATGGTCAATACCGCTTCCTTGGCGCCAGCCGGGTTGCAAGCACGCACAGCGCACCGTTTTATGACATCAGTGAAGGCGTATTCCAGGCACTCAATACCTTACAGGAAATGACCGCCAGGTATTTCCTGGAAAACTCGCGGCTCATCCTGCCAGGCCGGGAGGATGGCGCCGGTATCGACGCCCTGGTGCTGACCTATACTGCCGGTCCAGGATTGCGTATCGCTGTCCTGGGATTGCTCGAGGATGTCTCGCTCGAGAGCGCCCGCCGGCTGGCATCATCCACTCAGAGTGTGCTGGTAGAAGCCATCGGCTTGAATGATCACCGCAAACATGAAGCCCAGGTTGACGCTCTGCTGAAATCTAAACCGAACCTGATCGTCATCGCCGGCGGCACCGAAAAAGGCGCCACCCGTTCGGTAGCCAAGGTTGCCGATCTGGTTTCTTTGATGTTGCAACTTACGCCAAAGGACCAATATCCAGAGATCATGTATGTCGGAAACCAGGCGATGCAGAAGCACATTTCCGAGGCGTTGAGTCGTTTTGGTGATGTGCAGGTCGCACCCAACGTGCGTCCGAGTATCGAAAATGAAGTTTTAGCACCGGCACAGGAAATGCTGGCGCAAACGGTCACCCGCATTCGCAACCGTCACCTGGGAGGACTCCAGGCATATTCCTCTATTACCTCAGCTCCGCCGGCGCCTTCCTCGTATACCTTTGGTCGCCTGGTTCGCTACTTGAGCCAGATCAATGACAATCAAAAACACGTGCTTGGCGTCGACTTGGGCGCTTCGTACACCACTCTGGCAACCGCCCGTGAAGGGAAACTCGACCTGAGTGTTTATACAGCCGGTGTGGGTGCCGGGCTGGAACGTGTATTGGAACTTTCGAAACTTGAGGAAATTACCCGCTGGCTCCCGATCGACATACCGGAGGATTTGGTGCGCGATTACCTGCACCAAAAAATATTATTCCCCGGCAGCGTTCCCGCCACAGTGGAGACCTTGGCGATTGAACAGGCGGTAACGCGTCAGATATTGAACCTGGCATTAAAATCGCACCGGGCGCGCTACAAAAACCCTCTGACCGCATTTGAACCAGTCGTTATCACCGGCACAACTCTGACTCAGGCCACTCCTGGGGCGGCTTTGATGATGCTGCTGGATGGTCTGCAACCCGTTGGCACCACCACTTTCGTACTGGATCCCTACGGGTTGGCAACCGCCCTCGGCGCCGCCGCCGCCGTGAACACCCTCATTCCGGTCCAGGTTGTTGAAACGAACGCGTTTATCCACCTAGGCACGGTAATTTCCCCACTTTCCAACGCCCGCTATGGCACTTCAATCATTAATCTTCGCATTGAGTATGAATCAGGCGAAGAAGCTGAACACGAGATTCGCCAGGGGAACCTCTATATGCTTCCCGTCCAACCCGGTCAGACAGCCCGAATTCACCTAGAACCGTTGCATGCTATAGAAATTGACCCGCTGCAGAAAAGCGACACCCGGAGCTTCAAGGTCATTGGCGGTGTTTGCGGAACGGTTATCGACGCTCGCGGACGCCCGCTGGAATTGCCAAAGGATGATGCCCGCCGGCAGGATTTATTGAAAAAATGGGCTAGTGCAGTTGGCGCGTAACATGCAACCAGTTATTAAATTTCCCGAGAATCAGCCATGATCACCCCCGTCACTCACCTGCTTGCCCTCACCCATGTACGCCGTGACCGAATGCTGCCGATCAAAGGCCGCATTTTGGTCAACATAGGCGCGCACGTCAATGCAAATGACGTCGTAGCTGAAGCCGATCAACCCGGAGAGCATGTGATCCTGGATGTCAGGCGGATGCTCAATATTCACCGGAGCGAAGCAGCCCAACAACTCATCCGCTACAAACCAGGTGAAAAAGTTGAGAAGGGCGACATCCTGGCGCAGGTTGGCGGAATAATTCCACGAGTTGTGCGCGCACCCACCGACGGTAAAGTCAAAGGGATTTATCGCGGGCAGGTGGTGTTGGAAACTCCCGGCACAAAGTTGGAATTAGTAGCCGGCATCGCTGGGAAAGTAACCGAAATTCTGCCAGACCGCGGTCTGGTGATTGAAAGTGATGGAGCCCTGCTGCAAGGTGTCTGGGCCAACGGCAAGACGGGCGCTGGGATATTATTGATTAGCGCCAACGCGGTGGAAGATGAATTGACCCGCGCCACCCTGGATGTAAGTATGCGCAGCGCTGTGGTGTTAGCCGGTCATGTGACCCGGGCGGATACCCTGGCAGCAGCTGCTGAATTGCCGGTACGTGGATTGATTTTAGCGAGTATGACCGCCGATTTGATTGAGGCGGCGGAAAAAGTAGATTACCCGATTGTTTTGATGGAAGGATTTGGACGATTGCCGCTCAATTCCGCGGCTTTTAACCTGTTGTCAACCAACCAAAAACGCGACATCGTGGTGAATGGGATTTGGGATGCCGAGCGGAATGAAAAACCAGATCTGTTTATCCCGCTGCCTGCGCAAGGAGTCCCCGCTCCGGATTATGCCGAGTTTAGCACCGGTAAAATTGTTCGGGTGACCGTCCCGCCTTATGCCGGTCAAGCCGGCAGTTTGCTGCGAGTCCGCCCCGGATTAACGCTTTTTCCCAATGGATTACGTGCCAACGCTGCCGACATCCAGTTGGAAACCAATCAGATCGTCATCGTTCCATTAGCCAACCTGAATGTGTTAGAATAATTAAAATAGTATGAGGAGAACCGCCGATGAGCCTGGACAACACCCCACCCGAAGAGAATAAGCCGGAAGAACTTCCGCCCGAAGACAACCAGTACGAAGAATTCCGTGATCAGTATGAAGACGAAGCGCCGGTTGATGAGGAAACACCTGCACCAAACGGCAATCGAACCTTTTTGAGGTTTATCGGCATCATCGGTTCGATCATCGTTCTGGCTGTACTGGTTTTGGCTGCTTATTTCGTTTTTTCCCGCAGTAGACTGGCATCACGCTTCCAGGACCAGGCTGCGCAAATCAACACAGAAAACACGGCTGTGGCGGCTCAGGGGACGCAATCATCCCTGCAAGAGATCCAGGTGATGACCCAAAAAGCGA
Organism: uncultured Chloroflexia bacterium; assembly: GCA_963721535.1. Lineage (GTDB taxonomy): Bacteria > Chloroflexota > Anaerolineae > Anaerolineales > Anaerolineaceae > Bellilinea. Next base: position 15,232 of record CAVRKN010000020.1, on the reverse strand, counting down.
TTCTACCTGCCACTTGGACTGCCACGCCGCAGGGTGGCGCCGCCCAGGCAACCGCCACCCCCAAACCAGCCAACACTACCGCACCTACCAGCGCCGGCGCGTCGGATGCCGAGAAACGGACTGCGACCGTCGCAGCCTTCTTGACTCAATCTGCTCAAGGCGGTGCCATTGGCACTCCGGTTGGAACCCCCATTTCTCAGGCGACCAGTGCCCCTATTGCTCAAGTGACCACTGCTCCCAGCGCGACACCACGGGCTACAGCCACGGCTCGCGCAACTTCGACCACTCAGGCTGCCGCCACCAGCGCTGCAACAGCCCGGGTGACTGCCACCCTGCGTGCAAGCGCCACGCCTCTCAAGACCGCCACAGCCTTGCCGCAGACCGGTTTTGCGGATGAGGTTGGCCTGCCTGGTATGCTTGGACTGGCACTCGCTTTGATGGTTGTGGTATTCGCTGCCCGTCGCATTCGCCTGTCTATCAGCCATTAATAATTTACAATATTCAATTGACAAAGACCTCCCGTTAGCGGGAGGTCTTTTTTATTATGGTCAATTATTCGTTTGTTTTACTTAGAGAACATCTTGAGAAACTTTTTGCCCATATCCCAATAAGGATTTAACCATACCTTCGGTACGCCCCTCAGCGTATACCCGCAGCACCGGTTCCGTGCCAGATGGTCGAATTAGAAGCCAGGAATCGTCGCTCATAATATATTTCACGCCATCCACCACGCTGACTTCCTGGACGGTCTCACCGCCAATTTCCGCAGGCGCACATTCTCGCAAGTAAGTGGTCATTTTCTCTTTCGAAACCGGGTGTCCCAGACGAATATCTTTGCGTTCATAAAACGCCGGGCCGACTTCTTTGAGTAAATTATCCACCAGTTCGTGCAGGGAAACGCCGTAGCTGGCAACCATCTCTACCAGCAGCAATCCCATCAACACGCCGTCGCCTTCCGGGATATGACCCTTGAACGAAATCCCACCTGACTCCTCGCCACCGATCAGGACATCCTCTTTCAACATGAGGTCCGCGATGTGATTAAAACCAACCGGCGTTTCATACAGCTTGAGATTGTAGCGTTTCGCCAGCCGGTCGATCATACGCGTGGTGGACACCGTGCGAACAACCGCACCTGATAGTTTATGTTTTTCCACCAGATACCGCAGCGCCAGGGCCATGATCTTGTGCGGGTCGACGAAATTTCCGCGTTCGTCCATGGCACCTATGCGGTCAGCGTCACCATCCGTTGCCAGACCGAAACTGCCATAACCCATCGAGATTGCACCAGCCAGAGCTCCCAGGTAGCGTCCGATCGGTTCTGGATGCACTCCCCCAAATCCGGGATTCATCTCGCCGCGCACCTCATATACTTCGCAACCAGTGCCCTGCAAAACCGACCGCAACACGCCGCGACCTGACCCGTACATCGAGTCAACCACGATGCGTTGTGGATTATCGGCGATCACGTCAAAATCAATGATTTTGCGCAGGTGTTCAGAATAGGGCGGAATCGGATTAAAGCGCATGATCAGGTTTGACTTTTTAGCCTGCTCGTATTCCATGACGTTCGGTCCGCGGCTCTGGGTTTCATTATCATTCAAATATATTTCAACTTTACGACATTGCTCAGGAGAGGCTGATCCGCCAAAAGCGGCTTTTAGCTTCACACCGTTATAGCGCGGCGCATTGTGCGAAGCCGTGATCATGATGCCGCCGATGGCGTTGAGATTCCGTACTGCGTATGAAATGGCGGGGGTTGGTGCATCCGCTTGTGCCAGAAAAACTTTGAAACCATTGGCAGTCAATACCCGGGCGGTCTCAACCGCATAGCGGTCGGACAGGAAACGGGTGTCAAAACCCACCACCATGGTGTGATGATCCGGATTAAGACCTTCCGACTCACCGTTCAACCACGAATCCGAATTGACCGCATCCGCAATCGCCTGGGTTACCAGTCGCAGGTTATTGAAGGTAAAGGTATCCGAGATGACGGCGCGCCAGCCATCGGTGCCAAAATGAATCATGATTAATTACTCCTGCTGATTAATTTTCAAAAAAACAACGTGCTATTTTACCACCCTGCAGCCGGTGTGGCAGTTGCCAGCAATGCTTGCACGATCCAGCCAACTAGACCGTCTTCAGTACGCACCTGCACCCAGATGGTCGTTGTCTTTCCACGTACCGGGTCGGAAATCACCTGCACCATGCCACCATTCAGAATAGATGAGAGAATTTTGCCGTCTGGCTCATCACGCAACAGCGCACCGCCGCCGGTAGGGGCTGTGATGCGCGCCCAAATGGGGGTCGGCTGCGGCGTGATGGTCTCGGTAGCCGTATGAGTTGGTTCAAAAGTAATGGTGGGGGTAAATGTTGCGGTAGGGCTATGATTTATCGTGGGTTGCGGGGTGACCGTCAGCGTAACGGTGGCGGTTGGGCTTGATTTTGGCGGAATGACCACCGCGGGCGGGGTAGGATTTAGCACGCGCTGCGAGGTATAAATACCTCGCGAGGTATTTATACCGCCCGAGGTCATAAAGGCTGCCACTAAAACCCCGACCAACAATCCAGTAAACAGGAAGCCCCCCAGATTGCGCGGCGGGTAACCCAGCAGGATCAGCATGACAATCCCTACCAATACTGCCCAGGCTAAATGCACGCCAGCCACCGTTATTCCGGCAATCCAGGCAGCGTCGTGATACACCACTAGATTAAAGCCGGCGGCAGTCAGCGGAGGAAAAAGCCCGTAGGCGATGGCAATGTTCGCCACCAGCGGTCTCTGACGCGGTGAACGTACCAGCATGTACACCGATAGACCCACACCTACTGCCAGCACCACAAAATTAGGCCATTCATAGGTCGTCCAGTTGGTAAAAACCGGAATCGGTGCCAATGGCAGCATGGGTATTAAAGCCCCAGCCAGAGCCCCAAAGCCAAAAATAAATAATCCGGCGGCTGCCAAACTCAGAATGGATTTAAGCAATAGGCGCGTGGATCCATGGGTAGACCCCAACGCAATTCCGATGACTGGCCCAAGAAATGGGGCGAATAGCACGCCCAGCACCACCAGCGCATCGGAGAATATCAGCAAACCAATAGCCAACACTACCCCGGAGAGTAGGCTGGCGAAGAAAAAATCAAAGGAAGGGGTTAATTGGCGGGAAAGTGCATCGAGCCAGGCTGTACGTTCATCATCGGTTTGCGGCAAAAAAGCCCGTTGGAAACGGCGCCGCCGGGCAGCGGCGGAATTGGGATCATGAGGGGTTGGAATCGATTCGCTGGTGGGGAGGCTCATTTTCTCAAGGTCGCAATCATTCGGAGTGGTTTCTCAAGCAATTCTATAGCCGACAGAATATCCGGCACGATAATATCGGCAGCCAATAAGGTTTCAGCCGCGGCACCTTCCCGGGATAGGATACAAATTCCAACACTTGCTGCCTTGAGCATGTCGCGGTCATTGGCTCCCTGCCCGATCGCGACCACCTGATCTGCGCCTAATTGTCGAACAAATTCGGCTTTTTGACTGATTTCATCGCCAGGCGGAATGATATGGGCATGAACTTCGAGCTGGTGATTGATTTGCGCCAGCGTCCCAAACGTGTCGGCACTAATCAAATGAATTTCAAGCCGGTCGCGCAAGGTTTTGAACCCGCGCGCTACACCATCCAGCAACCTGCCATCCAGGGCCAGCGTACCGTTGACATCACACACCAGATAATTTAGTTTTAAGGTTCCCCGCCCTGGCACGTTCAATTCGATCATGGCTCCATTATAATACAGCCCAAACAATTCACTAACCGGGTACAATTCGCACATGACACCGAAGAAATCTCCACTCCTCATCATGCTGCTGGTCTTGGTTTTACTCCTGGTGCTGGCAGCCTGCACCGCAACTCCATCGCCCACAGCCCTAGTTGAATCTACCCAAACCAGCGCACCGGAAATTGTGAATACCCCTACCGCTACGCCCGAACCGGCCGTCGTTTGGTTGATCACTGGCATCAACATTCAAAGTACTCTACGCAGCCAGGTCGAGACATTTTTAACCGAACGAGCCCCAACCGACGGTTTCTCTCTGGAAGTGCATCAAACCTTCAGCGAGAGTGCCATTCCGGGCAAGCTGCAAATTGCCATTTTTCTTTCCACCACAGAAGACGTTGCCAGTCTGGCGGCCGCCCATACGGGTGCCCAGTTTGTCGTCATTACGGATGCTGACCTTACTCCGACCGCGAATCTGAGTATTATCCGTGGGGGTGAAAATCAGGCGGTTTTCCTGGCCGGATATCTTGCGACGCTGAACGCTCCGGATTTCCGCTCGGGAGCGCTTGTAGTAGATGCTGCAATCAACACCGCTCAGTTGCAGGATAGTTTCCTGAATGGCGGGCATTATTTTTGCGGGCGCTGTGCACCCGTGTTTGCGCCGATCGTCTTATTTCCGCAAGTGGGGTTAGTTCCACCTGGCGCGGATGCAGCTGCCTGGCAGGCTGCTTTTGACGCACTCAACCAGAATATGCTCGAAACGGTATACATCCCGGCGGAAGGGCTGCTGCCGGAATTCCTGGGTTACCTCGCCGGCAAAAATGTGGGCATCATCAGCAACGCACCCCCACCCACCGGGAGTGATTCGATGTGGATTGCCACTGTTCAAACGGACGTTGCAGGCGCATTAGCGAGTATTTGGCCAGCGCTCACAGCCGGCGAAGGCGGGAAAACCGTGCCAGCCGAATTGGTTTTGACAAACGTCAACAGCACGAACCTGTCGCCAGGCCGGCAGCAATTGACTGAACGCATTATCCCCGACTTGATCTCCGGCATCATTTCGCCGTTGTCTGTGCCATAAATTGAATGTTCTGCAGGGGTTTCAGCGGTTCTTGTGTCCCCAGGTGGGACACGCCCAACCGTCCCCTACGAGGGATTTTTCTTATCCCCGGAATTCATCCATGGAGGTTGATCCTGGCGGAGTGACATTGCGGCGGGTCAAGACAGCCCAGATCGTCATCCATAAAATCTTAAGATCCAGGCCAAAGGTCCAGTGATCCACATACCACACGTCCATCTCAAACTTCTGCTCCCAACTGAGTGCATTTCGGCCGTTAACTTGCGCCCAACCGGATATGCCTGGCAGTACATCATGGCGGCGGTTTTGTTCTGGCGAGTAGCGGGGTAAATATTCCACCAATAAGGGCCGCGGCCCAACCAGGCTCATCTCCCCGCGCAGCACGTTGAATAATTCCGGCAGTTCATCCAGACTGGTACTGCGCATAAAACGACCGAGTGGTGTAATCCGCTGAGTGTCTGATAACGGATTCCCTGAGTGATCCAGCGCATTCGACATCGAGCGGAATTTATACAGCGTAAATATTTTCCCCTGGTAGCCCGGACGTGGTTGGCTGAAAATGACCGGGCGGCCGTGCCTGATCCACAAGATAACTGCCAGTACCGCCATGACCGGTGAGAAGATGACCAGCACCAGGCTGGAAATAACGACATCAAAAATTCGTTTGGATACCGGAAGTCGTGATGATTTGTTAGAGTCGGAAAACATATGCGCATTGTACCAAAAACGTATGTGCTTGGATTATAATTTTGGCAAATTTGATAGGTTACCTGGAGTTGGCAATGCGCCTCACCATTAGCATCGAATATTGCTCCGTTTGACACTACACAGACCGGGCTGCCAGTTTGGCGGTCGACCTGCTCAAGTACTTTGAACGCGAAATCGAATCTTTAACATTAATCCCATCCTCGGGTGGGCGATTTGAAATCACAGTCAATAACAATCTGATTTTTTCCAAGCTCGACCTTCACCGGCACGCAGTTCCCGGCGAAATAACCACCCTGATCACGAATATTATCGAGGAAGGCAATCCATTATGACCAAAAAGGGACGCGTTTTTTCCGGCGCCCGCCCCACCGGACGGCAGCATCTGGGCAACTATCTGGGAGCCATGAAAAATTACGTGGCACTTCAGCAGGATTACGATTGCGTTTATTGCATCGTTGACGTCCATGCCTTGACCACCCTGGAAACCACCCATGAACTTCGCCAAAACACCTACGAGATGGCGTTGGACTGGTTGGCTGTAGGCATCCGGCCAGAAGATTCAATTATCTTCATTCAATCGCATGTTCCGCAGGTTATGGAGTTGCATACCTACCTGTCGATGGTTACCCCGCTTGGAAAATTGACCGATCTGCCGACTTTCAAAGATAAAGTGCGCGAGAATCCAAACAATGTAAACTACGGGTTGGTGGGCTATCCGGTTTTGATGGCTGCGGACATTCTGCTCTACGGCACCGATTTTGTACCGGTAGGCCTTGACCAGGCACCGCACATCGAATTTACCCGTGAGGTGGTGCGGTCATTCAATTACCGGTACGGCAAGCAAGTACTCAAAGAGCCGCAAATGAAAGTTACCACGATCCCCAAAGTTCTTGGGATTGACGGCGTTCAGAAGATGAGCAAAAGCCTCAACAACCACATTGAGTTGGCTGCCACACCAGAAGAAACCACCAGGCGGGTGATGCAAATGGTCACCGACCCGGCTCGTATCCGCCGCAGCGACCCAGGCAACCCGGACGTATGCAACGTATTCTCCATGCACAAGATATTTTCCTCGCAGGAAGAAATCGATATGGTCAATGTGGAATGTCGCCGGGCAGGCATTGGCTGCGTGGACTGCAAGAAGCTGCTGGCCAAAAACCTGAACGCTCACCTGGAACCGTTCCGTGCCCGCCGCGCCGAGCTGGATAAGAATCCAGACTATATTTGGGATGTGCTGGCTGATGGTGCTAAACGGGCAAGAGTACTTGCCGAAGAAACCATGGTCGAAGTTCGCAGCGCCATCGGGTTCGCCTGATGCGGGCTGTTGTTCAGCGCGTGCGACGCGGCAGCGTTGCGGTTGAAGGCAAGGTTATCGCTGCCATCCAGCACGGCTATGTTATCCTGCTGGGTGTTGGACCGGCGGATACGGATGCCATAGCTGCTGCTCTGGCAAAAAAAATTGCACAGCTGCGGGTTTTTGAGGACGATCAGGGCAAGATGAACCGGTCCATCCAGGATGTTGGCGGGCAGGCTTTGGTGGTATCGCAATTTACCTTATATGCCGATACCAGCCGTGGGAATCGGCCATCCTTTATCAACGCAGCGCCGCCAGAGACTGCCAGTCCGTTGGTTGATCAATTCGCGAAACACCTGTCCAGTCACGGAATCACCGTCCAACAGGGTGAATTTGGGGCACACATGCTGGTTGAAATTGAAAACGACGGACCAGTCACCATTTGGTTCGAGTATTAACCGGCCAGACGTGGTCCAGTGGCCAGGAGCTTCAAATTCAGTTGACTATTCGCAGCCGAATATGGTAATATCAAGCAGGTCGATCCGTTAGCGAAGAACGGATTTCTTTAAATCGTCGCGTCTCGTTATGAGAGAGGAGAAAGCCCATTAGTACCACTAATTACCGGATAAATGAGGCGATCCGCGTGCCAGAAGTGCGCGCAATTGGGCCAAAAGGGGAAAACCTGGGGGTGATCCCGATTGAAACTGCCCTACGGATCGCGAGAGAAGCCGACATGGATCTCGTCGAAGTTGCTGGCACTGCGGTGCCGCCTGTGGTTCGCGTTATGGATTTTGGCAAGTTCCTATATGAACGCACCAAGAAGGACCGCGAAGCCCGCAAGGCTCAGACCAAAATCGAAGTCAAAGAAATTCGTCTGCGCCCAAAAACCAACGAACATCACCGCGGTTTCAAAACCCGCGATGCACGCCGCTGGTTATTGGATGGCATGAAGGTCCGTGTTACTGTTCGCTTCCGTGGCCGCGAAATTGACTATCCCGAATTGGCTTTGGAAGACCTGCGCGAAATCGCCCAGGAACTGGCTGACATTGCCGCGGTTGAACAGGCGCCGATCATCGAAGGCAAGACCATGACCATGGTTTTGAATGGAATTAAATCTTCTGGCAAGAAAAAGACCGCCGAAGAGCCTCAGACAGAACCGGTTGAGTAGGCTGCTCGATCCAGTAATCTAATTAAACAAAGTAAGAATCTTCCGATTCCTGAATATTCTGTTATAATTTGCGGTCGCGCAAGCAGACCGCATTTCGTTTAACGAGAGGAGTAACACTGTGCCTCGCAAGCTCAAAGACCAGAAGTACAAGATGAAGACCCACAAGGCGACCTCGAAACGGTTCCGCATGACCGGGTCTGGCATCCTGGTACGCACCAAGGGCGGCAAAAGCCATTTGCGCCGCCGCACTTCAAAGCGCACCAAAGCATTATTGAGCGAGATGATCCCCGTCGAGGGTGAAAGCATCATCAAGCGTGTCAAACGGTTGGCGCCCTACCTCAAGAAGTAGGGATTGAGTATTTTTTGTGCGACTGTTGGGTGTTCGCAACTGGTGATTTCACCGACGCCCAGGGGTTCGCAAAGGAGTCAGAATGAGAGTAAAAGGCGGCCCTCAAGGCCATCTGCGTCATAAAAAGATCTTAAAATTAGCTAAAGGTCAGCGAGGCTCAAAGCACCTGCTCTTCCGCCGGGCAAATGAAGCCATGCTGAAGGCTCTGTGGTATTCGTTCCGCGACCGCCGCACCCGCAAGCGCGACCTGCGCAAGCTGTGGATCGCCCGCATCAATGCCGCGGCGCGTATCAACGGCATCACCTATTCACGGTTGGTGTTCGCACTGCGCAAAGCCAATATCGACCTGAATCGCAAGATGCTGGCTGATATTGCGGTCCGCGACCCGCAAGCCTTCACTGCCATTGTCACCCAGGCCAAGTCAGCCTGATTGCCCTAAAACAGCGGTTCTGCAAAGCGAATTCACACGGGATGACCTGCGTCGTCCCGTGTATATTTTTAAAATTATGGCTATACTTGACCACGAGCCTATGATTACCTCAACCCAGAATCCAAAAATCAAGCATATTCGCGCCCTGCTCACCAACCGTCAGGACCGCCAGCAGGAAAAGTTGTTTGTGATTGAAGGTGTACGGTTGGCTGAAGAAGCGGCTTTAGCGAAAGTCAAACCAACCGAGGTGCTGTTTAGCAGCGATTTATCGACTCGCGGCCGTGAATTGGTGAATACATTCGCCGCTATGGGCAGCGTTGTCGAAGAAGTGGAAGCACGCGTCCTGCACAGCCTGTCGGACACCGATACACCGCAAGGTATCCTGGTTGTACTGCCGCAGCCAGCAGCTCACCTGCCGGAAGATTGGGATTTGCTGCTGGTGTTGGATCAAATTCGCGACCCAGGCAATCTTGGTACCATGTTGCGCAGTGCCGCAGCGGCTGGGGCGCAGGGGGTGATCCTGACACCCGGCAGCGTGGATGTCTTCTCACCAAAAGTGGTGCGGGCTGGCATGGGAGCTCATTTTCGCCTGCCGCTGCTAACCCACGATTGGCCAGAAATTTTATCTATTTGTAAACAAAAACATGGTGAACCCGCGGTCATTCTCATCGCTGATTCAACCGGCGGCGCTCCTTGCTGGCAAACGGATTTACAGCCGCCCATTGGCATTGGTCGTCGGCTCGGAAGCGGAAGGACCGCAACCTGCCGCCTATGCCGCAGCTGACGGTCTGCTGCATATCCCCATGCCGGGTAAAGCCGAATCGCTGAATGCGGCGGTGGCGGCAGCGATCTTATTGTATGAAGTTGTGCGCCAGAGGACCTCGTGAATATTCGCTCCATCACCACCTTCTACGACCCGGCATATTACCAGCCTTACTGCCTCATTGGACAACCTGGCATTATTTGCCCACGCTGCTAAAAGCGCTTTGCAGCGTAAAGGCTACCCGGTGCAATCGCTGCGGCTGGCTACTTCACCATTCCCGGGTTGGGTTAAAAGTTTAGCCGCTGAAGATATGGCAGCGCTCGCCATTAAATTCCAAGAGCATGCCTGCCAGCGCGGCTTTAATTATCTTTCACTGGGACCGGCTGACCCCGCCAGACCAGAAAGTTATCTGGCCATACCGGCCATTTTAGCCGCGGCTGATTCAGTGTTTGCCACCGGGTCGATGACTCTGCCTGCTGGTAAGGTTTCCTTGTCGGCGGTTCGCGCCTGCGGCGAAGTCATCGCCCGGGCGGCGCAAATCTCGCCGGATGGTTTTACCAATTTGCGTTTCGCCGCGCTCGGCAATGTGCCTCCAGGGTCACCATTTTTGCCCTCTGCCTATCACAATGCTGGTGAACCTCCAGCGGTGGCGCTGGCAGTCGAATCAGCTGATCTGGCACTGGCGGTGTTCCGCGAAGCAAAGTCACTGGAATCTGCCCGGCAGGAATTGCTGCGGCGTCTGGAAGAACATGCCAGACCGCTTCAGGAAGCACTGGCAGAACCTTGTGAGCGTTTTGGGGTACGCTTCCTGGGTCTCGACTATTCGTTAGCCCCCTACCCGTCTGACACCTGTTCAAGTGGAGCAGCCCTGGAATCGCTGGGACTGGAGCGATTGGGCCTGTCGGGCACTTTGGCAGCGGCAGCATTTTTAGCGGATACGCTGGATCGGGGTAATTGGCCGCGTTCCGGTTTTAACGGACTCATGCTGCCGGTGCTGGAAGACTCCACCCTGGCTGCGCGCGCCGCGGAAGGCAGCCTGACAGTCCGCGATCTGGTGATGGTGTCCGCGGTGTGCGGTACCGGGCTGGATACCATTCCCCTGCCGGGGGATGCCACAGCGGATCAGTTGTCTGCCATACTGCTGGATATTGCGGTGCTGTCCCAGCGGCTGGACAAACCACTGACTGCCCGATTAATGCCGATTCCCGGCAAGAGCGCCGGTGATGAGACCAATTTCGAGTTTGAATTCTTCGCCAATGGACGGGTCATGGCTTTGAATGCTGAACCGCTCACCCGCTTATTCGCGGGAGACGAGGTGATCGATTTTCGGCCAAGACGATCCAGCAGTAGGTTGGGTTGAGGGATGGTGAAATTTCGCATCTCTGAAATTAAGAATTTCAATCCCGAAACCCAACATTGTCCATTAATCTGAATATTTTGAAATAATTATCGGATTGTTGGGTTTCTGGGCCAGAATTATCTGTAGCATAACGATGCTATTGAGAGCCCCTCAACCCAACCTATTAAAGCTGTAATAGTCGATTATCTTGATGTTACGCTTTGCTCAACATGACAGGAAAATTGGCTTTATAAGTGCTTAATTGTTCTGTCTTTTAAAATGCAATCCCTGCTTATTGACCGGCGGCCAGACCAATCTTGCTTGAAATCCACCAGGATCAGGTTCTTTTCACATTCAACGTAGGTATCCAGCACCACGAAATCCGAAAGCGGCAAATCGGACTGGTCCATCAATTGAATTTTCAGCTGACCGGTGGTTGCATCCGGAGCATCTGCCAGGGTAAATTCGTATCCGGATGGCCCGTACTGCAGCGCCGTGCCGGTCAAACTCAACAAAGTAACCGTATGGCCGGGTAACCAGCCAGTCAATGCCACGCGAATGCCCTTGACTGGACGGTTTTTAATGTCAAATACCCGTCCGGCTACTCCCATCCAGGCGCAGCCGCGGGTGGGCTCGTACAGGCTGGCAGCAATCCCCTGCGGTTGGGCCTGCACCCCAAAGGCAAATTTTCCTGGAGATACTGGTTCACCCTGAGGTTGTTCGTTTTGGGGTGTCGATGGAGTACCTGCCAGGACGATCACTGCTGTTGTTGGAAGGACAGCCGGTGCTTCGGTTGCGACGACCAAATCGGTCACAATTGCGACCGTAGGCTCGATGGCTGGCGTCCAGGTCGGTAACAGGGCGGTTGGAATTGCAGTCGGAGCTATGGCAGCCACCTTGGGCGGCTTGACCGGCGGCGGGTAGGGATTGACACCGGCGGCGGGGTCATTAAAAATGACCAATAAAACCACCACCACTGCCAGTGTCGCCAGCAGTGCCAGAATAGTTAAAACATTCCAGGTGTTCTCTCGAATTTGTGGCTTCTGGGTTATCAAATTTTTTCGTAATATTTCAGGAACCATACGATTAATCCCCCCGGCTAAGGCAGCAGAATATCGACTGTGGCAGCAGCCCGCTGTTCCACCAGCCAGTTCTCAATTGCTTTATGTTGTAAGGTCAATCTGGCATCCACGGATAAACTGCGCTCGCTTTCACGCTCCACTACATAAACGATATGATAGCCAAAGTCAGTCTTGATCGCAGCGCTGAAAGCACCAGGTTGCAGTGCGAAGGCTGCTTCCTCCACTGCCGGCTGGGTCAGGTATCCTCGCGGGAACCAACCCAAGATGCCATTGGTAATGGGATCATATTCTGCTGCCAGGGTTGCAAATTTCGCGCCAGCGTTCAACCGCCGCAAGATGTCTTCCGCTGTATCGGGGCTGCGCACCAAGATTTGCTGCGCATTCACCTGTTCCGCCTTCTCCGGCACAGTTTTCATTAGCTCATCACGCTGCCAGGCGCTGGCAGCTGCCCGGCGCATGGCTGAGTAAAAACTGGCGTCGGTAAATCCATTGGTCGCAATCCAAGTATCCAACGCTGCCTGACCACCCAGTTTTGTGACCAGCGCATCGATCCGCTGCTGCAGCCCGGCATCATCCAGGACGAAACCACTGTCGAAAGCAGCCTGGGCCAGCAAAGTCTGGTCAGTGAGCTCGTCAAGCACCATCTGGCGCTGTTCGTCAGGTGTACGGGTTTTTCCCAATTCCGCATCAGCATCCTGCAATTGCTTCAACTGCGCGTCATACTCTGCCAATGGCACCGACTCACCATTAACGGTGAGTGCGCCCGGCTCGGGTGTCGGGGTAACGGTGGCGGTAGCTGCTGGCGTATCAGTTTGGGCTGGACCATCCAGCGTAGGCGTTGCATCACCTGGGCGCGGAGTCTCAGAACGGCAGCCGTTCAAGACTGCCAAAACTACCACCATGAATAGCCCGAAGGCTATTATTTTGGTTTTCGGGGAAGGCATACGCCCGATTATAATGCAAAACAGGCCGCGGAAATCTCCACGACCTGTTTACATTTACTCTACGATTTAGTATTCGGGCATCGGAGGAGGAGCGGGTTTGTCCTTCTCCGGTACGTCTGTGATCAAAGCTTCGGTGGTCAGGATCATGGCAGCGATCGAAGCAGCATTCTCGAGAGCGCCGCGGGTAACCTTGGCGGGGTCGATGACGCCGCCCTTGACCATGTTCATGTACTCATCGCGCAGTACATCATAACCGATCTGGGTGTCGCCGGCTTTCTTCTGGGCCTGGCGCACGTTCTCGATAACAACTGAGCCTTCTTTGCCAGCATTCTCAACGATCTTGCGCATGGGGACTTCCAAAGCTTTGCGCACGATGTTGATGCCGATTTGCTCGTCATCATTGTCGAGTTTCATGCCGTCAAGGGCAGACATAGCGTTGATCAAAGCCACACCGCCGCCTGGGACAATACCTTCTTCAACAGCGGCGCGGGTCGCGGAGAGTGCATCTTCCACGCGGTGTTTCTTTTCCTTCAGTTCAGTCTCGGTCGCAGCGCCAACACGGATGATGGCAACGCCGCCGGACAATTTGGCTAACCGTTCCTGCAGCTTTTCGCGATCGTAATCGCTGGTGGTCTTGTCAATCTCGACGCGGATCTGTTCGATACGGCCTTTGATTTCAGCTTCATTGCCTTTACCACCAACGATGGTGGTGTTGTCTTTGTCAGCAACGACTTTTTCGGCCTTACCGAGGTCGCTCAGGGTGGTGGTTTCCAGCTTGCGGCCGGTTTCCTCTGAGATCACCGAGGCGCCGGTCAGGGAGGCGATGTCCTGCAGCATAGCTTTGCGGCGGTCGCCGAAGCCGGGGGCTTTGACTGCCAACACGTTCAGCATGCCGCGCAGTTTGTTCAACACCAGTGTTGCCAGAGCTTCGCCGTCAATGTCTTCGGCGATGATGACCAACTCGCGTTTACCAACCTGCACCAGTTTCTCCAGTACAGGAACGATGTCCTGAGCAGCTGAGATCTTCTTGTCGTAGATCAAGACATATGGTTCGCTGATGGAGGCTTCCATGTGCTCGGGATCGGTGATGAAGTAGGCCGAAATGTAACCACGGTCAAACTGCATACCTTCCACATACTCGGTCTCGAACTCGAGGCCTTTGGATTCTTCCACGGTGATGACGCCGTCTTTACCGACTTTGTCCATGACTTCAGCGATCAGTGAGCCGATTGCGGCGTCCTGAGCGGAGATGGTGGCAACACTGCCGATTTCTTCTTTGGTGGTAATGGTGATCGCCTGAGCGCGAATGCCATCAGCGACTGCCTTGGCAGCAGCTTCAATACCGCGTTTGAGCAGCATCGGGTTGGCGCCAGCGGCGAGAGTTCTTCAGACCTTCGGTGACGATCGCGTGTGCCAGAACAGTGGAGGTAGTGGTGCCGTCGCCAGCGATGTCGTTGGTTTTGGTTGCAGCTTCTTTGAGCAGCTGGGCGCCCATGTTTTCAAAGGGATCTTCCAGTTCGATTTCCTTGGCCACGGTCACGCCGTCATGGGTGATGGTGGGGGAGCCGAATTTGCGATCCAAAGCCACATTGCGGCCCTTAGGGCCCAAGGTGGTGGCCACAGCGGTGGCGACTACATCAATACCGGCCTTCAAGCGGCGGCGCGCGTCTTCCGAAAATACCAATTGCTTGGCTGCCATTCTGATTCTCCTTGAAATGTTTTCTTTAGAAAATTATTTGGTTTCCACAATCGCGAGCAAGTCACTCTCGCGCAGGATTAACAGTTTTTTGCCGTCAATTTTGATTTCAGTGCCGCCGTACTTGGCATATAACACTGTATCGCCTACTTTGACGTCCATCGCGATGCGCTTGCCGTCTTCATCACGGTCGCCAGGGCCAACGGACAGAATGACACCCTTTTGGGGTTTTTCTTTTGCAGTTTCCGGGAGCACGATGCCACCAGCGGTGACTTCTTCCTGCTCGAGCGGTTCAACCACAACGCGGTTACCTAAGGGTTTGAGATTGAAAGACATTGAAACCTCCAGCTAGAATTGAATTGATTGACCGTATTTTTAGCACTCTATAGGATAGAGTGCTAATATAGCCAAATCATAATCGGCTTCATAATTGAAGTCAAGGGGGTTGCACGGCTTCTTATGAAATTCTGATATTGTTACGGGCTGGAAAAACCGTACGAGTCGCAAATGCTTTCGGATGGCGAGATAATGGCCAATATTTCATTGTCGTCGGAAAATTTTTGGCGCACTTCGGCCAGAACTTTGACCGCCCGCTCACAGTAATCCAGCCCAGGGCGATGCA
>CAVRKN010000019.1:0-12030 GCA_963721535.1 uncultured Chloroflexia bacterium | reverse complement strand
GTTGCGTCCGTGCGAAACAATTCTGGAAAGAGCGCGCCATAGTTGGCATTGATGACCGAATCGAGCGTGCCGGTCAGGATATAAAACAACATGGCGTAAGCGAACAGGTTGTTGCCGGAAAGGAACGCCGGGGTGGAATAAAAGGCGATGAAGAATAGCACCAGCAGCGGCGTACCGATCACCAGCCAGGGGCGGCGCCTTCCCCAGCGGGTGCGGGTGCGGTCGGAGAGGAAGCCGTAGATGGGATTATCCAGGGCGTCAATAAATGTGTAGATAAATAGAATCGACGCCAACTGGACGGTGGTCAGCCCGAGCGAATCAACATAATAAATGGCTGCATACGTTTTGAGCATGTTGATCGGAATCGAAGTGCCGAACATTCCGATAGCGTAATTAAACGACTTCAGTTTTTCAGCCTTCATGAGGAACTCCCCTGTACAGAAATAGGTGCGAAAAACCGGATCGATGCTTCAATTGATTTTGATTATAGCGATGAAACTTGAAATCCTGGCTGTAAGAAAGGGGTTAATACGCGTTTTACCCTTCGGTTTTGCCAGCCGCACAGGCAGTTTTGATTATAGTTAACGTAGATCTGCAGCGATAAGAACAAAGCCATCGGGAGCAACCATGCCGCTCAATATTCACCTGATTTTCAAGACACACCTGGATGTCGGTTTCACGAATTATGCATCCGTGGTCGTTGAACAGTATTTTCAACATCACATTCCTAATTCCATTCAGCTGGCACGCAGAATGCGAGAGAGTACCTCAGGCGACCGTTTCATATGGACCACCGGTTCGTGGCTGATCTACGAGTATCTGGAACAGGCGGATTCCCGTCAGCGGCGAGAAATGGAGCAGGCTATTTTGCATGGCGACATTGCCTGGCACGCCTTGCCTTTCACCACCCACAGCGAATTGATGGACGCCGACCTGTTTCGTCTGGGGCTCTCGCTGTCACAGCGTCTGGATGCCCGCTTCGGCAAGCACACCATAGCTGCCAAGTTCACGGACGTTCCCGGGCATACCCGCGGCATCATACCACTTTTAGCGGAAGCTGGCGTGCAGTTCCTGCAGGTGGGCGTCAATGGCGGTTCGGCTGTCCCGAAGGTACCATCATTATTCCGCTGGCAGGATCCAACCGGCAGCGAGGTGATGGTGATGTATGAGGGTAGTTACGGTCAGACTTTTATTTTGCCCGGGGAAGAATATGGACTGGCTTTTGGCCACTCTATGGATAACCTTGGACCACAGAATGAGGTCGAAGTGGGGGAAATCTATCGTCAACTGCGGAAAGAACATCCGGATGCGGTGGTTTTTGCCTCCACGTTAAATACCTTCGCTGAACGATTGCTCCCGATACGAGCAAGCCTGCCAGTGGTCACACAGGAAATTGGCGACAGCTGGATTCACGGCGTGGGCAGCGATCCGGTGAAGGTCAGTCAATTTCGGGAATTAATGCGCGTGCGTTCGGAATGGCTAAAGGTTGATCCATCATTGGCAGAGGACTCGCGATTCGACCGTTTCCAGCGAAGATTGCTGTTGGTGCCAGAGCATACCTGGGGCATGGATGAGAAAACCTGGCTGAATGACCATGAGGCGTATTCGGCTGCTGATTTCGCGGCGGCGCGGGAAAAACCCAACTTTCGTACTTTTGAAGCTTCCTGGGCGGAGCAAAGGGCTTACATCACCGAGGCGATCTCCGAATTGGAAGGACTCGCCCTGGCGGATGCGGCTCGTGACCGGTTGGCAGCCCTCAACCCGGTATTGCCGAAATTTCCGTGGATCGGGCATCCAAACATTGAGAATCAGACGATCCGATCCAGCTGGCTGACTGGCATGGGTGATTCGTCCACCGGCGCGCTGACGGAACTCACTCACAATCAATCCCATAGCGTGCTGGCAGACTTTGCCCACCCACTCGCCTGGCTGCGCTATCAAACCTTCTCGGAGGAAGATTATGAGCGCTTTTTTCACCAGTATATTCGACCCGAGGAGCAGAGTAACGGTTGGAGCCGTGAGGATTTCACCAAACCAGGCATCGAAAAGGCGCATCCTGTCAGTCGACTGTGGCGGCTGGAGGCTACAGGCTATTATGGAAATGAGAATGAATGCTGGTTCGGTTTGAATCTGGAAGAAGAGTCAGAAGCCAATTATGGCTGCCCACGCAATATTTACCTGCATTACGTTTTAAGCAACGATCGGCCGGAAATTGATATCGACCTGCTGTGGTTTGAAAAGCGAGCCTGCCGCTTGCCCGAAGCGCTGTGGCTCTCTTTTGTTCCACCCCAACCGGAAGGAGCAAAATGGTTTATCGAGAAGCTTGGGCAGGATGTATCGCCGCTGGATGTCGTTGAAAACGGGAATCGCCACCTGCATGCCTGCAGCCGGGTGCGCATGGAGAGCGATGATTTCGGGATGACCATCGAGTCCCTGGATGCGCCATTGGTTGCGCCCGGCCAGCCATCGCTACTGGACTTCAACAATAACCAACCGGACATGAGCCAGGGTGTTCATTTCAATCTCTACAATAACGTGTGGGGCACGAACTTCCCGATGTGGCTGGAAGATGACTGCCGTTTCAGATTTCGACTCGGTTATCAGATTAAGTAATTCGTGCTCATGCAATGCTGCTGGCAAATCATCAGCGGTTGACGAAAGAGTGAGGTGAATAATTATGGCGAATTGGTGGGTTATTCTGATTGGGTTGTTGGGCGGCGTTGCCGTTGGTCTGCAGGCCCCACTGGCCGGCGCAATGGGACAACGAGTGGGGGGTACTGCCAGCAGCTTCATTATTCATATTCAGCGGGGCGGTTTTTTCAGGGTTGTGGTTGTTGGTTCGCGGCGGAGAGCGCATCCGCGAATGGCGCAGTCTGCCGTGGTATATGCTTTCAGCGGGCGTCTTTGGTTTGATTCTGTACCAGACCATTAGCGTAACCTTACCACGCCTGGGCAGCACATTGATGGTGGTGCTGATCATCATTGGTCAACTGGTGTTGGGCATAATTGTCGATCATTTTGGCCTCTTTGGCGTAACTCAGCGACCGGTGGATCTGCTGCGGCTTCTAGGGGTGGGCGCGCTCATCCTGGGCGGATGGCTTATCTCACGGTGACGCGGTAAAATTAAAATCATAAAGATCGATGCCCACCCAATTCAAATTATTATCATCAAGAACACCATAAAAGGATGACTTCCATGCCGAATACTCCTGAAATCAATGTTCAACGACGGCGAAAAGGTGAAAAGCCCACTGGTCAAGCAGTTGCTCCCCAGCGGCGCGATCCTGGCGGCGGGCAAGGAAGCGGTTCTGGCGGCGGGATGGGCAGCAGCTCGGGCGGCGGGATGGGCGGCAGCCCATTCGGAGGCGGAGGCGGTGGAGGGGGATTATTCACGCCCACCCGCGGCAAAGTTGGCGGCTGCGGCGGTTTGCTTGGCATTATCGCAATTGTCGTTATTTATATGCTCGTGTCTCAGGGCGGCGGTCTGGGCGGTGACCAGGGACAAGTCCCAATTGACCAACCGCCTGTGACCAACCAGGAGCCAACACAAATTCGAGCAACCCAGACGCCACGAGCGACGCGAGTGCCATCCACATCCGGGTCCGGTGACACCTGGCTGGTGATGTTGTATCAGGACGCCGATGACCAGGCGCTGGAACAGGATATTTACCTGGATTTGAACGAGGCTGAAAAGGTGGGCTCAACTGATAAAGTCACCATCGTGGCGCAGATGGATCGTTTCCGCGGTGGTTTCCAGGGCGGAGAAGATTGGACCTCCACCCGACGCTATCTGGTGACCCAGGATGATGACCTCAATACCATCGGCTCCGAGCTGGTGGATGACTTAGGCGAGACCAACATGGCAGACGGCCAGACGCTGGTCGATTTTGTCAGTTGGGCGGTAGAAACGTATCCAGCGGACCGCTACGCCCTGGTACTTTCAGATCACGGAATGGGTTGGCCGGGTGGGTGGAGCGACCCGACTGGCGGAGCTGATCGCGGGTCTGCACCGCTCATTGGTGCGTTGCAAGGTGATTCGATTTACCTAGCTGAGTTGGAAGGCGCTTTGGGGCAAATTCAGGCCAATACCGGCATCGAAAAATTGGACTTGATTGGCATGGATGCCTGCCTGATGAGCCAGCTGGAAGTGTATGCCATGCTCCAGCCGTATGCCCGAATCGCGGTGGCTTCCGAGGAAACCGAACCAGGACTGGGTTGGGCGTACGCAGCCTTCCTCAGTGACCTGGTCAATAACCCGGCCATGGATGGTGCGCAGCTGGCAACGGATATTGTCGATACCTACATTGGTCAGGATCAACGCATTGTGGACAACCAGGCGCGGGCCGATTTCCTGCGCCAGGGTTCCAGCGCAGGCGGTTTCTTCGGCGCCCCAAGCATCAGCGCTGCCCAGATTTCCAGCCAGATCGAGCGTGACATTACGCTCACCGCGCTGGATTTGGATGCTTTTGCGGATTTGAACGCTGCTTTCAACGATTTTGCCTACGCCTTGCAGTCGGTCGATCAACGCGCCATTGCCAGTGCGCGCAACTACACCCAGTCCTACACCAGCATTTTTGGGCGCGAGGTGCCTCCATCCTATATCGATTTGGGACATTTCGTGCAGCTGGCAGTCAAGCAAACCGGTGACGCCGGGCTGCAGAGCGCGGCGCAGAATGTGATGACAGCGCTCAATAACGCGCTGGTAGCCGAGCGGCATGGTACCTCCAAGCCTGGTTCGACCGGCGTGGCCATTTACTTCCCCAATTCCACACTGTACCGCTCGCCGTACACCGGCATGCAGTCCTATACCATGCTGGCGGATCAATTCGCGCGCGTGTCACTGTGGGATGACTTCCTGGTCTATCACTACAATGACCGCTCCTTCCAGGCGGATG
The DNA here is from genome assembly GCA_963721535.1 of uncultured Chloroflexia bacterium. GTDB lineage: Bacteria > Chloroflexota > Anaerolineae > Anaerolineales > Anaerolineaceae > Bellilinea. Next base: position 7,135 of record CAVRKN010000019.1, on the reverse strand, counting down.
CAGCTGAGCCAGTCGTGCCTTCCAGCGGAGGCGTTACCCGTGCGCCGGGTGCCGGTAATATCGCGATTACCTGGGTCAGTGGCGAAAATTCTTCCGTAACGCCGGGTGATTCCGTGAAGTTGTCGGTTGAAATCAGCGGCGAGAATGTCGGTTATGTCTATTTGTTCGCCGGGCTGTATGACCAATCCTCAAACAGTATCTACGTGGCGGATACCGATTATTTGGAATCGTCCGACACCCAGAACCTAAACGGAGTCTTCTATCCGGTTTGGCCGGCAGGTGGGACTTTCCGCATGAATTTTGACTGGGAGCCCATCTTGTTCCAGATCACTGACGGCAGTCAGGCGGTTCTGGCGTTGTTCAACCCGATTTCCTACGGGGCCAGCGCCGCGGATGCGGCGTATATGGTGCAGGGTCGGTATACCTTTGCGGATAGCGGCGAAGAGCGTCAGGCGCAGTTGATTTTCAAAGATGGCAAGCTGTATCAGGTGTTTGGCTTCACCGGCACCGATACTGCCGGTGCGCCACGGGAGATTACCCCCACCGAAGGAGATACCTTCACCATTGCCAATAAATGGCTGACAAACGGCGGTAAGGACGTCATCTATGAAGATGGCGATACCTTGACCTTTGGCGCTGCGCCATTCACCTGGGAGCAAATCTATGCCCCGGCCGGCGAGTATGTGGTTGGGTTCCTGGTCAGCGACCTGGATGGAAATGTTTTCGACGCCAACACGCAGGTAACGGTGCGATAGAGACCCTGTAACACGTCGGAATGTAATAATAAAATCTCGAATCTGCATGCCGCACCTCGGAATTGCCAGGTGCGGCATGTTCTTGCCTACATATCGGGTTGGGGAGTATCTTCAATTGGAATTTCGATCCAAATTAATTGACGAATTTGGGGAACTTATACTTAAGGCCAGGCGTCTAGAAGTGTATATGGAGTAAACTAGGATAGATTTAGTCATTATTATCGCAAAATAGTCTTAAAACGACCTGTTCGCCGGCGGGCACCGCCCTGATTAATGGTTGTTTGGAATTGGATCATAAAGCATGAAACGTATATCCACTCTCCTATTCATCATCGCCGCGTTTTTGCTCCTGCCAGCTGCCAATGATCCGCCGCCAACCATTGCCACCGCAGAGGTGGAGGCTGAGCTATCAGCAGCTTTCAACGCACGGCTAGAATCCGACACAGCGCTCCAGGCACTGCCCGCTGACCTGTTCACGCCAGAAATCGATACGGCTTTCATCAGTCCAGACGGTCAGACGGCCGTGATCTGGGTGGCACTACGTGATGGGACTGGCCGGATCCTTGGCACTGAACCGGGCCTGCTGCTGGCAACCCGAACGGATTCAGGCTGGCAGGTGCTGCTGCCTGGTGACGCCAGCTGGGACCAAACGATGGCCACCCTTCCGGAAGGGATGCTGCCGGCTGAACAAAGCCCTATGCTGCAAACCGACTTCTATTTCGCCCAATGCGGAGCTACAAGCCTTGACTGGTTATTACCTGCCCTGGGCGGGTGGTACAACTCACTGGCTGGAAGGGTCCATCATTCATTTTCAACAAATTAATTTATGGGGATACCCATCCTGCACCTGAGCCGACTGCCGTTATGCGTACGATTTCACTGATAATGGACATTTCCCATTGGTGGCGTCCAAAGATGGTACTGTGGTCAGACTCAAGCGACGCTTGTTCAGACGGTAGTCGAGACCTGTACGAACTATCATTGTTTTATCTACGAACGGAAATGCGCCTTTCCAAATCTATTTGCATTTATCCCATGGCACCATTCCAGATAAATTGACCCCGGGTACTGTTGTCCAACGAGGGCAATATCTGGGGGATACCGATGATACAGGCTACAGCACTTCGAATCATGTCCATTTTATGGTAACCAATAATTTAACCTGGAGCACAAGGGTTATTACTGGGGAAATTCGATTGATATCCGCTTTGCTGATGTGGCGATTAATAACGGCATCCCTCGTACTTGCTATGAAGTAATGATTTTGCAATTTACGATGGAGCCACTCAATGTACTGGGAGCTTATCGAATCCCAACCCACTGATATGATATTGTATGTCTCTGGCAACACCGGCGCCTACCCGGCTACCGGTACAATTTCACGCCCGATGGCTAACCAAACGGTCGCATGGTGGCAGTAATCCATTAATGGATTCCACTGCCATTGCTTTGGATGATGTTCAGGTTGAGAGACTACGCTATGTTGCTTTGATCAACGGTCAATGGGTGGAAATTGGACCGACCGTCACGCAAGCCGATTTTATCGGAAATAATACCTATGACTGGGATGTCAATTTATGCGCGGCAGGACCGCTCAACGGCTGGCTGGAGGTTGGGCTGCGCATCTGGGACCATGAGGGCAATGTGAGCGGACCGTTGGACAGGCGTATGGTTTATGTGGATGGAGCCTGCCCCGGGCAACTCTATCTGCCGCTGGTAGCTCGGTAAATCCATCCACTGGATGGATAGACTACGCTCATCAATATAAGTCTGGTGCTAAATTTTGGCTCGGTTTTCTATGGTATATTGGTGACATTGAAGGTGCTGGTTCAAATTTACAAAAACTCCCCTTTGTTTAATTAAATATCGGTAACGAAACAGCTTCAGGGTTCTGCTTCAGCGTGGAACGAATTTGTCTGCGCGAATTAATTAGGTATTAGGCTGGTTGATTCGCCGCTTTGGACTGTGAATTGATTAATTGTCACAGCCGGAGATAAAAAATGAAGTTGAATTTGTCCAAAGCTCATTTCGTCGTCCCGATTCTGATCCTCTCACTGTTAACCAGCTGCGGGGCAAAAAACGGCGGCAAGGACGCGTCAAATGTCACGGCTACTCCGACGCCGGTGACGGTGTGGGGCGCAACCGAATCAGCTATCTCTACTGCCATCCTTGGCACGCCCGGCGGCAAATGTGAGTGGGAAATGTTAGGCTGGCGGGAACAGGAACGATACATCTGGGCTTTCTGCCAGACCGGGCCAGAACCCGGTGCCAGCGGGGTCAGTGCTCCGGTGAAGGTGGAGGTTAACCCAACTGGCGAAGTTCTGGTCGCCACGATTCCGGACGCGGGTGCCAATTTTTCCAGCGACGTGATCCGAATGTTCCCGCCGGCGGTGCGGGAGAAAATTCTGGCCCAGGACTTTGACCTGTTTGCTGCCACCACCCGTCTCGAATCGCGCTGGAAAAGCCCGTCGTTGCCGCCGCTGGTTTATATCCGCACCCGGGAAACGCTGCCAACCCAGGGTGAAGCGGCGCTCCCCGCTGTCTCAGCTGCCACTGCCGATCGGATCGTCAAAGTTGTTGAACTGGGGAAGGGCAACGTAAAGAAAGTGCAATACTTGCAGGATGGGCAGGTTGTGTTGACCGGCGATCGCGGTGTTGGATTTTGGCGACCATCTGGCGATCCGTCAGAGTTCCAATTCCAAACCTTCCAGGACGAAAACCGTTTGGTTTATGCGCCGAACGGCCAGATGATGGCGACGATCGATGACCCGGTTATCACCATTTATGATCGAAACCGTCAAACCGAGTTAATCAGGATCGATACCAGTGGGTTTGCCGGTATGATCGCCCAGGTGCAATTTTTAGTTGACGGCCAGACCCTTATGGTGGAAAAGCACATACCATCGGAAGGTCCTTCGCCCTCCAAGGTGGTTTTTTACAGGATTACCGATGGGGTCGCGATCAATAGCTGGCAACCAGGTGGCTGGAATTTCATACTTTCCCCCAATGGTTATTATTTGGCCGGGTTATATGACACGGCTGGCATGGCTGTCTGGTCGGTTGCCAACGGCTCGCAGAAGACATTGCCAGTGGTTGCCAATGCAGCTTCGTTTTCGGCTGACGGCCAAATTTTGGCGGTGGTGGAATTCTCCTCAAACGTAAAATTATTCTGGGTGTGGGATGGGTTCGAGATTGGCCGGTTGGAAAAGGACATTGGTCACATCATAGGCGTGGCGCTCTCACCAGATGGAAAAACGGTGCTCACCTGGTCGGATGACTCCACTGCCAGCCTGTGGAGTGTGCCGGATTTTGAACGCATCGACACCTATTACGTGGACGGCCTGACCACGGCTGCCTTTAACCCGGATGGCTCCGAGATCATTCTGGTGGGCTCCTGGTCCATCTTGCTGGTGAACCTGGCTGAGAAAGGCCAGTCTTCAACCGATTTGGCCATTTACGACCAGGTGCTGGACCTGTCGTTTGCCCCAGACCGCAGCTTTAGCCAGGGTCAGCGCCTGGCGGTCGCTTACATCCCTGGAACATTTTACTCACTCATCGTCAACTGGGACCTGGCCACGCAAACCGAGTTATTCATCCGTTCGGAATATCAAGCCACCAGTCTGGTGTATACCCATGAACCGTACGGGATCGCTCTGGGTACAAGAAACCAATCGGTCGAATTGATCGATGCCGATGGTGGGCACTTGCTGCGAAAATTTACTGGTCCCGATTTGCAGGTGTTCGATCTGGCTATTGACGGCACCAATCACCTGGCAGCCGGATCGCTCAACGAGTTGCGAATCTATTCCCTGGCTGATCCGGATGAAAAAAAAGGCCGTGAAATCCCCATTTCCGGCGGGTGGGTGACCGATGTCATCTGGCCCTGTTTTTTAGCTGCCGCGGTGGACAACGGCAACGTTCAGGTGCTGGATGAAAACGCGCAAGAAAAAATTGCCTCCATCAAGATGCCAAAAACAAATTACGATATCCATCTGGGGGTGCTGCCGGGATGTTCCCGCATAATCGCTGCTCAGGATAAGTCGATATACCAGATTGAGACGCAGACCTGGGAATCCCTGCCAAGCTGGGAGATGCCGGCTTACATAACCGCGTTAGCGGTTTCCCCGGACGGCACACTGACGGCTGTGGGGTTAACCGATAACACCTTGCGGCTAATCGATAGCGAAACAGGCGCTGAACTGCGCAGCCTGCAGGGTCATTCCGGGTTGATCACCGCGCTGGAATTCTCACCGGACGGCAGTGTTCTGGCATCCGGCGGCGCGGACGGTGTGGTGATCATTTGGGGAGTAAAGTAGAGCGAAATTTCATTTCGCTTCGCAAATTGCCCCATTCGGGACGCTAACACCGCCCTGGCGGACGGTGCCAGCGAAAACCGCTAAATTTGCGTTACATGGGCATGGCGATTTTGGCTTTTATCGCATCCAGCAGCACTGTCACTGATTCCGCAAAGGATTTGACGCCATCCACTTCAAGCTCGTAGGTCACCTCGTCCAGCGAGATACCCAGCGTCTCCAGGGTCGCAATAACCCTGGCGGCACCCGGAAGGTCCTCTTCGATACTGTTGCGCACTTTTCCGTGGTCCAGAAAAGCAAGCAGCGTTTGCGGTGGGATGGTGTCAACCGTATCTTTGCCGATCAACTCCTCGATGTACATTACATCCCGATAGGCTGGATTCTTAGTACTGGTTGAGGCCCATAACGGACGCTGTAATTGCGCGCCGTGCGTCTGGAGTTTTTTGAATCGCTCACCAGTAAAGACCTTTTTGAAATCTGCGTATGCCAGACGAGCGTTGGCGATTCCGGCTTTGCCATACAAGCCTTCCACCTTTTTAGCCGTAGCCAAATCGATTTGGGCAAGATTTTGCAGGCGCTTATCGATGTTGGTGTCCACCCGCGAAACAAAAAATGACGCCACCGAAGCGATCTTGTCAATCGGCAGTCCGGCGGCCACGCGCTGCTCCAAACCCGTCAAATAGGCATCCATGACTTCGCTATAGCGCTTGCGTGAGAAGATCAACGTGATATTAATGTTGATGCCGGCGGCAATTCCACCGGTGATGGCTGGTAACCCTTCACGGGTAGCCGGAATTTTGACCATCAAATTGGGGCGGTTGACCCTGGCCCACAGCTCTTTAACTTGCCTCAGCGTCGCATCGGTGTCCTTGGATAAATAGGGGCTGACCTCGATACTGACGAAGCCGTCCGCACCATTGGTTTGCTGATAGAGCGGCAGGAACAGATCGGTGGCAGCCTGAATATCTTCAATCGCCAGTGTGAAAAAGATTTCCTCGGTCGTCAGGTTGGAGTGCGCCAGAGGCAGCAGACTCTGGTCATAATCTGTTGATTTGGTGATGGCATTCATGAAGATGGTGGGGTTGGAGGTGACGCCGCGAATCTCGCCGCGCTGGATCATGGCGGCCATATCACCATTTTTCAGCATATTGCGCTGAATATTGTCAAACCACACCGATTGTCCGGCTGCGAGTAATTGTAAGGTTGTGTTCATGGTATCTCTCTATCTCTAAGCGCCCCGGCTATGCTCCGCATAAGCAGGGTAAAAAGTTAATTCGATTCGATCGGTTGAAAGCAACCAACCTATACTGATTCTATCACCAGCCGCAAGAGTCGAGCCGGGCGATCATCACCACCGGGCAGTTTTTATTCTTCCCACTTTGTATGGAAGGTGCCTTCTTTGTCAACGCGGCGGTACGTATGCGCGCCGAAATAGTCGCGCTGCGCCTGAGTCAGGTTGGCGGGCAGGCGTTCCGAACGGTAAGCGTCGAACCAGGCCAGGGAGGCACTGTTGGCGAGCATGGGGATGCCCAGACCAACGGCGGTTTGAATCACCTCGCGCCAGGCAGCCTGTCGGCTGAGCACGGCATCTTTGAAAGCCTTATCCAGCAGCAGGTTGGACAACTCCGGATTAGCCACATAGGCAGCGGTGATGTCGCTCAACAGGGCGGCGCGGATGATGCAGCCGGCACGCCAAACACGTACGATCTGGGCTAACTGCAGGCCCCAGCCGTACTCCTGCGAAGCGGCACTCAACAATTGCATGCCCTGGGCGTAGGAGGTGATTTTACTGGCGTATAAAGCCTGCTCCGCAGCATCGATCAAGTGTTGGCGGTCACCTTTGAACGAGGTGGCAGCGCCAAGCACCTTTGAGGCGGCAATTCGCTCGGATTTCAAGGCTGAGATCATGCGGGATTCGACTGCCGAGTTGATGGTGGGGATGGCGATGCCCAGGTCAAATGAGTTCTGGGAGGTCCATTTGCCGGTGCCTTTTTGGGCTGCCTCGTCCAGGATCAGATCCACCAACGGCTGACCCGTTTCCTCATCCATGCGTTCCAGAAAATCGCA
>CAVRKN010000018.1:0-67827 GCA_963721535.1 uncultured Chloroflexia bacterium | reverse complement strand
TGCCGGTTTCTCAGTGGAGTGACTTATTCTTTTTTCCAAATGGTTATCATTATTGACAGGCTCGGGAGAGAACCAGGTCCGACTTTACTAAAATATATCATTGGGTCAAGAGGCTGATGGAGGATCGATCGCACTAAAGCCAATTGACCAGAAAACTAATCCTTCCACTTCGAAGGAAAAATCCTGGTTGGCGAAAAAAGCACGCATAGCGATCGTTCTGCCAGCTGAAGTAGAACCATTAAAGTTGCAACAAACATACAGGCATCTTCCGATGCCTGTATGTTCATTGGTAGACAAATGGTTTAGTTACCGCACGGGGCGACGGTGCGCCAGTTTAGCACCGTGTCATTGACAACCTGTATTCCATTTGTTCCGTAGCTCAAGGTCAATTGCCGGTTACCAATTTCACCGCAAACACCATCTTTTTCCACATGATCCCAGTCGCCCAGGGTGTATTTATACTCAATTTGTGTTGTCTCCTGACCGGTGAGCGTAATCGTCCAGTGGGTGGCATCTACGCGGGTTAGGACAACGCCGCCCGGGTCCCATTGTGGCAACCCGCCATCCAGGCGATCCAGGAAGCCGGCAATGTAAACACTGCGCCCGGTAGCATCCGCGGTTGCAGGCACCGTCACGCTAAATTGCAGGGTCACGGAACGCAGACCCCGCACTGGCGGATACTTCGGCGGAGTTTGCGGAACGAATGAAGGACTTGATCCAGGGCGCGGACCACATAGTAGTATGTAGACCCTTCGGTGACAACGGTGTCGGTGTACGCCGCTGCAGTAACCCGCGCGATCTGGACGTAAAGTCCTCCGGCAGTATCGGAACGCAACACCTCGTATCCGTAAAGCGATGCATCGCCATTGATGGCATCCCAGGTAAGCTCAACGGCAGCTGGTGATGCGGAAAGGACATTCAGTCCGGTGGGGATTTCCGGCGCAGTTGTATCCCCGCTGGAATTGACAGTCAGCTTACCTGGATCGGCGGAATGCTGCCAACAGAAATAGGGCCGTTTAGGTCGGCATACAACCATGTTTGACCATTGGTGGTTGAATAGCGGTAAACATAGTCGAAGGTTCCAACCAATTCCGGCAGCATGCTAGCTTTAAATTCATCATTGTTACCAGCGTCTGTATTAAAGGTTGCATCCACCCATGCCCAGTCAGGGCTACCATCGGGATTACTGCCCGCTGGGCCAAAGCCCAATTGGGCGCGCAAACCGGGTGAGACGCCAGGTTGGTTGGTCACCCCATCAATCCAAACCTGACCATACGCCGTGTCAGTTCGATTGGTTGCGCTGATGGTATGGGTCATGGTTGGCGGCCACTGGAGATTCGCCCAGCCTATGGTCAGGCGCGGCATACCGCTGGCCTGGTTGGAGTATGCGCTCTCATTACCAGCACTATCCAGCGCAGTTGCCACATAGTAATAGACCTGGGTATTGCGCAGACCGGTGTCGGTGGAGGTGGTGCCTGTCAAAAGGGAATTGTTCAGCTTTACCCAACCGCCGCCGCTAAGCGGGCTGCGGTACAGGTTGTATCCAACTGCTCCAGAGACCACACTCCAACTCAAGCCGAGTTGAGCATTACCCTCAGCTGTGACCTGCAGCCCGGTCGGCGCAGCAGGCGGCAAAAGGTCTACCAGGCCGCTCGTAAGCAGCCATCCACTGTGTGCAGGTGCAGTGATCGAAACACTGCCATTCGTAACCACTGCGGATGCAGCAACGGGTGCAGCGTTTGCCGCAACATACCGGGTGTTGAGCACTACGCCGTCTGGCAAGTAACCCGCAACTGGGATTGTCACAGTTTGATCCTGATCGCTGCGGTTGAGCGCGACCAGTGCAGCCTGTTGGGTTGTCTTTCGGCCATAAGCTACAACACCGGCAGCGTCATCCGCAAATAGCATGCGCAAATCGCCAGCGGTCAATACCGGGTTATCGCGGCGTAAAGCGGCCAGGGTCTGGTAGTGAGTAAACATCGATTGGTCAGGTGCGCCACCCAGATCTGCCCAGGGATACGTGCGGCGGTCATCCGGGTCGTCGGCACCGGTCAAGGCCACCTCGTCACCGTAATAGATGGTCGGCGCACCAGGCAAGGTGAACTGGATCAGCGACGCAAGTTCCACCCGTTGTTTACCAAAAGCCAGGTTGGCAGCGTTCAATTCCTTATCGGCGGAGCTAAAACTGCCGGGGGTCAGCAGCCATAAGATTCCGGGCAGTATCGTGGCTGCCTACCAGGTTCATCAGCGAATAGAAGGCGGCGTCTGGATAGTCTTCGCGGATGGAAGATAGGCGGTTGGCAAATTCTGTCGCGGAAATAATGCGTCCGCTGTCAGCAAATCCCTTAGAATCAAATGTCTGGTCGATGAGGAAGCCGACAACTGCATCTCGCAAGCGGTAATTCATGGTGGTATCGGCACGATCGCCGCGCAGGAAGCGCAGCAGCGTGCTATCCTTTTGCCATAGTTCACCAATAATCAGCGAATCGGATTTGGTGGCTTTGACGATCGAGCGGAAGCTTTCCCAGTAGCCATTGGGGAAGGAGGAGTCACCCATCACATCCAATCGCCAGCCAGCGGCGCCTTTGTTTAGCCAATTCTTCGAGACGCTATTGGCGCTGGTAGAGGAAGTAAGCCTGTACGGCAGGGTTGGATTTATTCAAAACGGGAATACTATCGAAGCCAAACCAGCCATCATAAGTGGCGGAATTGGCGCCATTGACTCCTGCGCAGGTGCCACTACCAGCTGCAACATCGTGGAAGGTGAACCAATTACGGTATAGCGAAGTCAGCGATTCACAGGCGCCAAGTGTGGCATAGTGGTGATAGCGGTCGAAGAGCGGACTATCCGACGACATGTGGTTGAATACGCCATCCAGCACAATCCGAATGTTCAATTGATTGGCGTGCTTGACCAGATTTTCCCAATCTTTTTGGGTGCCGAAATACGGATCGATCTTGTAGTAATCCTGTGTGTCATAACTGTGATTGGAACCGGCATCGAAGATGGGGTTGAAGTACAGCGTATTGATGCCCAGGGATTTTAAGTATTCCAAATTCTGGTCGACACCCCTGAGATCACCGCCATAGTAATCGCGACCGCGTGGGGTTTCCGGTTGGCCAACGCCCCATGGCGGCGGGCTGCCAAAGCGCCAGAGGCAATTGGCGGCGGCATCGACATAAGAGCGGCAATAACCCTCGGGCAAGGTACCCCAGTTCAGCTTCAAAACCGGATCATCATAGCGAATGTCACCCGTTTTTGGGTCATTGCTCGAGCGGCCGTTGCGGAAGCGATCCGGGAAAATCTGGTAGATGACGGCATTTTGCGCCCAAACAGGGCTTGAGAAGGTTGGATCGTAAACCATCAAGGCATAGCTGTTATCGACGGGAAAATCGCTGGTGGAACCGAGACCACCGTCCAGGGCTGCGGTGTTATCGGCGTAATAAACAGTTTTAGTTCCGTCGGTGATAGTGAAACGGTACCAGTAATTATTCGGCGAGACGTTGGTTAACGTCGTCTCCCAGTAGTCGCAGGTTTCGGCTTCGAGCCCAGGTTGATAACAGGAGACGTCACCGGCAGCCAGGGTCAAATCCGCGAAGGACTGACTATTGCTGTTTAGGTTATAGATTCGGGCACGGACGCGGTTAACATCGTTATGGAAAGTCCGAAAACGCAGCGTTACCGGCGTGCCGGCTGCAACCGCTCCACCAGGTGTCCGGTACAGCAAGTCGCGGGAGTCATGACGTAAGCCGTCCCACTCGACATTATTATCCAGTGCATGCCCGGCTTGAACGGTGAGGATATGAGTTGCTGAGTCGTAGCTGAAAGTGACTTTGGCATTATTGACCGGGACGGTAAAGCCGATATTTGGGCCATTCTGCACCCCGCCAGCGCCGTAGTTGACATCCCAGGTCTCGTTTAGCGCCACCTTGCCTTCATAAGAATCCGGCTGGCAATGCGGTGGTTTCGAAAGCGTAAATGCCATCTCCGTCCGTATCCTGCAGCCAGGACCGTAAACAATCCGGCTGCCAGTCACCCGGGCAGCCGAGTTCGCTTTGGAAGCTGCCAGGTGCAACCGCGATGACCGAAGTCTGGTTGTCTGTCACCCAATGGGACTTGTGATCGTAGAAGAACTTGACCAAGGCACTGGCGCCCAGATTTAGCGGGATATTTGCACCGCCAGACGCCGCATGCAGGCCGTAATTCTCGTCCCAGGCATCATTAATGGCAGCCTTGTATTCGTAGCTGCCAGCCGGGAGAGACCAGGTCCCCTGCCAGACGTCGTCGGCAGCGTCAAAAGTGAGGTGCGTAGCGGCGCAGGCCGGATCCCAATCTCCGGCACAACCAGCTTCGCTTTGCAGCGAACCTGCAATCGTGACGCTGACAGGATTGATTGTGTGGGAAGCGGAAACCGTTTGCGGCGAGATTACCCCCAGGATTAAAGCCAGCAAACTTAAACCGTTTAATAGCCAACGGGCATTATTTTTATACCGGACATTCATTAGTCACCTCCTGGCTGAAGCACGGCACTTATGAAATTGTGTATTTATTACTTTAATGATAATCAATCAAAAGTCAATGGAACACCGGGGATTCTAAAGAATGAATAGGAGGAGCGTTCGCAACCAGGATCAAAATAAAATTGGGTATACACTATTCTCATATTGAGCGTTCCAAATGAACCATCAATTGAGGGTTGCCATGATCCAAACACCCAGACTTATTATCCGTCCATTCCAGGAACAGGACTGCAATTCGCTTTTTGAATATCTATCGGATCCCGGAATTTATAAGTACGAGCCTGGCGAACCGATAACAATGGATGAAGCTAGAAAACTAACCCTGGAAAGATCAAAGAGCACGATTTTCTGGGCTGTGGAGTTGCGGGACACCCAGAAAATGGTGGGGCATTTGTATTTCCAGCAAACCGAACCCCTAGAATTTCTGACCTGGGAACTGGGTTACATTTTTAACCCGCGCTACCAAAACAAGGGCTATGCCACCGAATCCGCGACCGCGCTCATTCGCTATGGATTCGATCATTGGGGAATTCACCGAGTGATAGCTCATTGCAATCCAGAGAATATTGCCTCGTGGAAGGTGCTGGAGAAAATCGGCATGCGAAGAGAAGGACATTTTCGGAGCAATATATTTTTCAAGACGAATGGAGATGGGTCGCCGGTATGGGTCGATACTTGTGAGTATGCGATTCTAAAAGAAGAAGTTAAATAATAACAGCCGAACCGGGTATCCAAATATAAAAATGTAATATGCGGAAAATATTCGATAAGCAATTAAATTCGTAATAGTTTTCAGTCATGATCCACGACCGCCAGGCTTGCGGATTAATTTTGCAAAGGTAGCGGGTCAGGAATCGGAGCTTTCGGTCGGGTCAGAATTTTAAAATCCCGCAATACGAAAAACAAGATTGCCAGATTGATCAAAAATCCAGTAAAAGCAATTGCCATATCTTTGTAAGTGTTGATATTAAACCCGGTCAACATAACCACAATCAGTCCGGCGAAGCCCATGACCAGCCAGGTAATGGGAGCGGTAAAAGCCCACATCGTCATAAGGTTTTTTGGTAGCATCGCATTCATAGCAGCGTAAATCAAAAATGGGATGAGAACCATCGCCATATGATAATGGGCGTGCCAGGTAAGAGCGAGCGTAGCTGAGAAAACTCCAAGTACCATCAGTACCCATTGTGGCGTCCCAAAAGCAGGTTTAGTTTTGACCAGGAGAACGACCGCTATAAGTGTCAACACAGTCCCCATCCCCGCGACAAACCATCCGATCGATAGGCCTGTAAGAGAATTCATATTAGCCCCGATCATACGCCAATTGATCATGGCACTCGGGTTAGTGGTAGGACCTCCCGCTCCCAAGTTGGTAAATATTTTTATCTGAGCCAAGGTGCCGGAAATACCAGAAAGCAAAAAAGAGGTGACCAAGATTGCCCCAGATGAAATCACAAATCCGGCCAGTACTTTCCAGTAACGCAGAATCAGAATGATTGGGACAATTAAAATCAATAATTGCGGTTTCAAAAATAAGCCCGCTAACCACCCCCCGGATAACAATGGCCGTCTATTCATGGCATTGCGTAGAAATTCTCCCACACACAACAGCAAAAGGACATTCAGCTGCCCTTCCAATAAGTTGGTAAAAATTGGAAAGGAAATCAGCATTAGCAAGAAAATCTGTTTTTGTTCATTCAGCTGGGGTTCAGTCACCTTCATCTTTCTCAGGTAGAAGGTCAGATATCCCGCCAAGGCAAAAAAGTTAGTGAGTGTCCAGATCCAATAAGCGACCTCTGACGGCAACTTGGATAAAAACCGGAATGGCAGCAGGAAGAAGATAAAATAAGCGCGATGGTAGCGTGGCAAATGATGGGTCATCATAGCTAAACGGTAAGTCAAGTGATATCAACTCAGCCACTTGAACTTTTCGAAGCAGGTCAAGGTTATAAATTTGTGAAAACCCTTTTTCGGCAGCGACCTTTCCGACGCTCCAAAATCCCAGGAAGTCCTCGCCATATTCGGTGGGAAAGCTGCCCTGCACGACCAGGAAAGCAAACTGGGCTAAGTAGAAAACGAATATGGCAAATAGAATCAAATTCTTCCAATTATTAGGCCTGAAATTTGCAAAAGGTTTTTTCATAAAGGTCAGACTCTACAAAACAAAATTTATGAACTAATTGTAGAGCACGTTCTGAGTTACTCATCAAATAAATGACCTGAGTTTAGTTGTTGACAAAGGACATATCCCTGTATACCCAGGGATATCTTGCCAAGCTTTATGACTGGGGAAAACCAAAAGAGTAGTGTAAATACGCAAAACCAGACCACCCTTCAAATGAATTCAAGGGGACCTGGATTTGTCCTTTGCCGGATTGCATTTCAACTAGAAACCGGCACGTCCTTTTCTTCCTTCGTCCGATTTAATCTTCGAGAATAAAGGTGATCTTCAACTCGACCCGATAATCGGTGATTTTACCGCCTTCGTCTACCAGCACTTCCTGGTTCTTGACCCAGGCACCTGTGACGTGCTTGAGGGTTTTGTGGGCGCGAGCCACGCCAGCTTTGATGGCTTCGTCAAAGCTGAGTGGAGAAGAGGCTTTTAGGGTCACAATTTTTGAGACTGCCATTGGAGACTCCTTTCGAATGGTCGAGGAAGAGAAAATTTAGTTTAGTAAAATTGTCAACTATTATTGTATCGACTGAAATGTGAAATGACAAGGTCACAAATCCTCGATCCTCGTGAGTGGACGTAAGGTGGGAATAGCTTCTACGCTTCGACCGACTCAGTGCAACCAGGCTCAGCCGTATTGAATCAGAAGTCATTCTGCCCAGAGGAAACCCTGTCAGTGAGCGAAGCGAATCCTCTTACAATAACGTAAAAAATAAACTCTTCGCTATCGCTCAGAGTGACAGGAATATAAATAAAATAGCTCCTCGTCGCACGCTGTGCGCACAGGCAGCGAGGACTCGAATAGTCACCCCCTCGAGGGGACCGAGAACCTAGGCTTCGACAAGCTCAGCCACCGGTTAATAAATAGCTCCTCGTCGAGGACTCGAACCTCGAACCTAGCGGTTAACAGCCGCCCGCTCTGCCATTGAGCTAACGAGGAAGGCAGGCTTATTATAATCGCGAGCCCTTATTTGTCAAGGATTGCCCCCGCCAGCCATGACCCATACCGCAGCAGCCACCACGGCGACCGGCAGCAAACCGTAAGCGATCACCTTGCCAACTACACGGCCTTCCTCTTTCTGTAACCCAACCGTGCTGCAGCCAACAATCACCTTGGCAGGCGCCATGATACTGCCCAGTGAGCCTCCAGCGGTTTGCGCACCCAGGATCAATGGCACAGGTAAGCCAAGCAGCTGGGCAGTGTTCATCTGCAGCACCGCAAACAGCACGTTCGAGTTATTGTTCGAGCCGGTAATGAAGGCTCCCAGCGCCCCGATGAACGGACTGATCAGCGGATAAATCGGGCCAAAAGACAGGCTGAGTCCCTGTGCCAGCAGATTGGTCATGCCCGCGTGAGTCATCACCACTGCCATGCCAACCATCGCCAGGATGCCCAGGCTGGAATTGACCGCGCCGCGCGTCACCTTGCTGAAAATCCGTTTTTCGGCGCCGGGAGCATAGGAGCCGCTTTTCTTATATATAAAATATGACAACAGCGAAGCATACAGCAGAATCGCACCCGGGTGACCGAAAATGTCGATCGGGCGGCCTGGACCAGCCGGCGTTGCCCAACCAGTAGCAGTTTCAAGACGGGGAAAATTCAAATTCAACTGCACCGAACTCATGAAACGCGAGACAGGCGGGATCAGGTTGATGCCGAAGGCCAGCACCACCAGAATCACATAGCCTGAAACTGCCAGCCATAGCGAGTGCGGCCGTTTCCCGTTGTTGGATGTGAAATCCGCAGCAGGTGTTGATTGAGGAGCAGTGCGGCGGTAGAACGGCAGGCGGGCCAGCCCCAATCCGACCAGCAGCCCGACCATGGCGCCGCCGGTGGCACCCAGCGTCCAAATCCCGTTGGTGACCAGCAAATATTGGCTGACGCTCATCACCGTGCCCAACACCAGCACAGCCGGTAGCCCGCGCAGCAGCCCCTTCCAGCCGTCGGCTAAAAAGGCAACCACTGCGCCGCAGAAATAGCTGGAAATACCCAGCAGGATGGCTGAATCGGGCGCCAGCAATTCGCCCGGCAAATTGGTAACTGCCAGCAGCGTCTGAAACGATGTCGCCAGCGAGCCAAAATTGACCGCCCAGCCGTGACCCACACAGGCCATGACGACAGCGGTCACAGGCGAAAAGCCCAGGCTGACCAGCAGTGGAGCTGCCACCGCAACGGGCACCCCAAAACCGCCCAGACCCTGCAAGAACGATGCAAACAGCCAGCCCAACAGCAAGCCCTGCATCATGCGGTCAGGCGTTAGCGCGGTGAGAGCCTTGCCAATACTGGTCAAAGCACCGGCTTCAGCAGCGGTATGGAACAACAGCAACGCCGTCCAGATAATGTAGAGCACATCCAGGCTGAGCAGTACAGCCTTGACCTGGGCATAGGCCAGCAATTCCGGTCCAGCGCCAAAGAAAGCTGCCGCCACGATTAACGCCGCGAACCAGCTGACTGCTCCGGCGCGGCTGCCGCCCCAATGGAAACCAAGCATCAACACCAGTACAGCCAGTACGGGCAGGAAGGCAAGAATCCAGGTAATGAAGGTCAGCGGCATGGGATGGGCTTTGGGAGGGTGGGGTCGCAGTGATTATACATCAGGGTAGCAGGCTGCCAGTCGTGGAATATGAATTCGCTCATGAATGAATTGCGCAAATATTTCTTATGAATTATTAATGGAAATTTTTCGAGAACTATGCTATCATAATAGGGTCAATCGCCTGGGTGCCCCCCTCACCCCGGCGGTTGATGTTTTAAGGGGGTAAGAGCGTGTCAGGTGTCAAGTTTAAAGTGTCAAGGCAAAAAATATTTAATTTCGCGCCTTTCCATATTGGAGAGGCCCTCTCTGGTGATTGGACTGCTTACCGGGTAGAATCAGACGAAAGAGCTTTCAGACTGATCTGTATTAAAGGTTGAATAGTCACACCCCAGGGGTGAAAATAATGACTTTTGAAAACGATCGCGGGCAACTGCAAGGATTGACAAAGCAGCGTGACCCGTCCAATTCTCTGGCCGGCTGCAACCGAATTTTGATTCTAGGGCGCACTGGATCGGGGAAGACGACGTTGGCGCGAGAACTAGCCGGAGCGCTTGGCGTACCGCATGTAGAATTGGACTCACTTTTTTTCGGGCCGAATTTCACCACCGTGCCGCTGGAAGTGCTACGAGAACGAACCAGCGCGGCGATCGCCCGGGAGCAATGGGTCACCGACGGCAATAAACGCGCGGTTCGTGATCTGGTGTGGCCGAGGGCTGATACGATTATCTGGCTCGACTATCCAATAACGGTATCCCTCTGGCGACTCGGGAAACGGGCACTGCGGCGTACTTCGACACTCAAAGCCGAAGCAGCCAAAGCGGGTAAAGAAGGGTGGAATTGCCAAAAAGCTCCTTTCAGGAGCCAAAGGTGTGTTGACCGCATTGCGCAGTCACATGGGGCAACGGCGGGAATACCCCATTTTGTTTGCCCTGCCAGAGAATAGCCACCTGGCGGTGGTGAGGTTGCGATCACCGCGCGCCACACAGCGCTGGCTGACCCGCGTGGTGCACCAGAAATCCGTCTGATGGCTACCGACCTATTTCCCGCCAGCGATTTTGACGACTGGGCGCCGACTTATGACCAGGATACTGCCACCAACCGTCGGTTTTCCCTTCGAAAAATACAGTCAGGTGCTGAGAACCGTGCTGCACACAGCGCAACCGCAGGCCGGACAAACGGTGCTCGACCTGGGCGCTGGTACTGGCAACTTGACCGCTTTGTTTACTAAGGCCGGCTGCCGGGTGTGGGGGACGGACTACTCCAGCGAAATGCTGGCCCTGGCGCGGAAAAAACTGCCGCAGGTGACCTTTGTGCAGGCAGATATCCGCGATCCCTGGCCGGCGGAACTTCCACAGACACTCGATTGTATCGTTTCCGCTTATGCGTTTCATCATTTCGGTACTGCAGACAAGGTGCGGTTAATCCGCGACCTGGCCGAAAACCATCTGGTGCCGGGTGGGAGAATCGTGATTGCTGATATTGCTTTCGCCAGCCTCGCGGATCAAGAAGCGGAACGCCAACGACAGGGCAACGAATGGAATGAAGAATTTTACTGGGTGGCTGAAGTTGAACTGCCGGCGCTACAAGCTATTGGAATGCAAGCCACCTTCGAACCCGTATCGCAATACGCTGGCGTGTTTCGAATTGTTCAAGAATAGGTCAATCGTCCACTTTCCAGTGACACAATAGATACAGTCGAAGTTCTTCTGCGTATGGTTTAGAATCAGATATAGACGCGCCTGACAACCATGAAATAAGTAGAAAACGAAGGAATATCATGTCGATTACTGAATTGGAAGTCGGTTCTGCTATCCCAGATTTCAAACTTGCATCTACCACTGGCAGCGAGATTGCCCTCTCCGATTATCGCGGCAAAAAAGTTATCTTGTTTTTCGTGCGTGAGTTTATTTGAATGCAATGCCGCGCACATGTCGCCCAGTTAGGGCGCATGAACGATGAGTTCGTCAAAGCCGGAGCGCAGATTCTGGTCATTCTGGGTGACACGCTGGATCTAGCTCGAAGGTATGCAGAACTACTCAACCTGCCATTCCCGGTCCTGTCCGATCCAGAACGTGCGCTCTATCATCGCTTCGAACTTCAAAAGAACTTCATTGGGCTGCAACGCACCGCTTCCATCATCGTTGATCAAGATGGTGTGATTCGCTACCTCAAGCGCTCGACCAACCCGATGTTGTGGCTGAAGGAAAGCAAAGAATTGCTGCAAGCCATCGATTTTTAACCAAACGCGTAAATTCGGGTTTTGCCATTTCTCTTCTTTGTGAACTCTGTGTCTCGGTTATGAGTTGATCATCCTCCTGGTAGCTACTCGGCTGATAATAAGCTAAAATAGCAGCGATGAGTTGGTCAATCCTCGGACATGAATGGGCAGCCGAACTGCTCGCCAAACACATTGCTCATGGCAGTGTGCGGCATGCCTATCTTTTCTGTGGACCGCCCGGGGTAGGCCGGCGCACTCTGGCGCTGCGCTTTGTGCAGGCGCTAAATTGCCTGCAACCACCAGCCCCCGGCGAGTCTTGCGGCATGTGCCGCATGTGCGACCAGACCTGGCGCATGCAGCAGCCGGACTTGCACGTGATTCAAATCGCCGAAGATGCCCAGACAATCAAGGTCGAGCAGGTGCGCGAACTGCAGCGAGTGCTGGCACTGGCGCCATACCAGGCGCGCTACCGGGTGGCGCTGCTGCTGGGTTTCGAAAAAGCTACAGCCGGTGCGCAGAACGCGCTGCTAAAAACACTGGAGGAAGCGCCGGAAAAAGCCATCCTGTTATTGACCGCCGACTCACCGGACAATCTGCTGCCGACCATCACCTCCCGCTGCGAGGTGCTAAGACTGCGCCCGATGAAAATCGAATCGCTGACTGAGGCGCTGCGAGCCAATCCGTCTATTCCGGCACCGGATGCCGTCATTCTGGCACACATCTCTGACGGACGCCCAGGCCTGGCATTTCGACTGGCAGAAGATAAAGACGCTAACGACGAGCGCACACTGTGGCTAAATCAGTTGCAAACGGCTTTGAGCGGCGGGATCATTGAACGTTTCAATTTGGCCGAAAAGCTGGCCAAAGACAAGAACCGGCTGCGCGCCGGAATGCGTATTTGGCTGACCTACTGGCGCGACCTCATGTTGCTGACTGCCAAAGCAAAGACACCGTTGACGAATCTAGATTACACCGATACGCTCGCTGCCGTGGCAGCTCAATTGGATTTTGAGACCGTCCGCCGCTGCGCTTCCACCCTGGAGGAATCACTCGAGGATATCGACCTCAACGTCAACCCGCGCCTACTGGTCGAGGTGACAATGCTGGACTGGCCGCGCATCATGCCCGTCGATTCACCAGCCACACTCCCAGCAGAATAACCGCACCCCCAGCCAGTACCGCCAGGTAAATTGGCTCCGCTAACAAGAACGCGGCAACCATCACGGTCACCAGCGGTTCGATGTATAAAAATACGCCGACATGCGCCGATGGCAGCACCTGCAGAGCGTCGTACCAGAAAATGTAAGCCAGGCCAGAGCAGGCGATCCCCAAATAGAGAACAGCAGTCCAACCGCGGACGGTGAAATTGGCCAGGTCGGCAAAGCCTGGCCCGCTGATGAACAAAATACTGGTGAATATCCAGCCAATCAACATCACATACAACATCATTAAAGCCGCCGGGTAACGGCGCAGCCCATTGCGCGACAAGGCGGAAAAAACCGCCCAATTGGGCGAACTGATCAACATCAGCAGATCTCCGCGAGTGCCAATTTGACCCAATGCCAGTGACGACAAATCCCCTTTGGTCACAACTAGCAGCACGCCGAAAGCAGCAATGAAAACTCCTGCCACCCTCAGCACACTGAGGGTTTCTTTGAAGAAAATCCAGCCCAAAAGCGCCATAAATATAGGCGTCGAAGCTACGATCCAGGCGGAGGTGGTAGCCTGAGCGGTCAGCAGCGCAGTAGATTGCAACCATTGATGAAAGGTGATGCCAATTAGGCCAATCAGGGCAAAATAACCAAGGTCTCGCAGGGGAGGCAGCTTAAACTGCCTGCGTCCGATCACTGCAGCGCCTAAAACCAGCACGCCAATACCGAAGCGCAGCCAAACCACCGTCACTGGCAGGGCATCCTGCAGTGCGATTTTAGTGCCTACGAATGAAGCCCCCCAGAAACTCACTGCCAGCAGTATTTTGATGTAGACAGCCAGATTCGACTGCTTCAACGTTACCCTCTTTGATGGCCTAGATTTTACTTGAGCCCAACAATACTTCATCCAGCTGGGCGGTGGTTGGCAAAATCAAATCGGCACCGGCGCGGCGCAGTTCGCGCTCCGAGCCAAAGCCGCACAGCACCCCTACCGTCTGAGCACCGGCTGCTTTGCCGGCACGGATATCGACAGTAGTATCGCCGACCATCAAGCAGTGCTCTGCAGAGACGTTTAATCGTTTGGCCGCCCATAAAATGGGATCGGGGAACGGTTTGGTGAAACGGCAGGTGAGAGCGGTGGCAATAGCGCCAAAATATGGCAGTAGATTATGCTGTACCAGAAATTGATGAGTGGATTGCTCACCGCGAGCGCTGACGACTGCCAACGGGTATTTGGCCTGTAGCGCCGCCAACATGGACCCCACACCCGGAATGACCATCAACAACCGGTTAAAACCGCTGCCATTGCGAGAAAAGAAATTCATCGCGCGTCCAGCCTCATCATCCAGGTGCAGGCGGTCAAGCATTCCGTAAGCCCAGTTGCCCGGCGTCTCGAGACCCATAACCAGCCAGCGGGCAGTGGTCAACGTCTGGTTGCCAGGCAAAACAATACGCAGCGGGTTTAATAACCCCTGCATTCGCTGCACCCACAGGTCATCGGTATCGGAAAGGGTGCCGTCCACGTCAAAACAAATGGCGGCAATCCGATCGAGATCCAGCGCCAATTTACCGTACCCCGACGGCTTCGGAAATGGATAGCGATTCCAATATTAATTGAGCGTCGTCCGCGGAGGGAGCAATCACCCACAGGGTTTCTGTACCGGAATGTTGAAAAATCGAGGCGCCATCGGCAGACGATTCCCAGGAAAATTGGTTGGCTGTCGCGCCTGGCAATGCCTTGCCCCAACGGGCAGTAGCGTAATCCTGGAAAGCCGCGGAGAATTCAGCCGCATCGTCCGTCGTGTCCCAGGTGGTCAACATCACCACCACAGGTTGGCTGGCGGCTTCATCCCAGTAGACCACATACCCATCACCTCCCCAGCCCTCAGCCGCGGGTTTAGCCTGGTCTTCGGCGAGCTGGAAGGTGGTACCGGCACCGCGCGCCAGAATAAGATAGGTATACCATTCACCCATCACGCCGCGGTCGATTTCACGCAGTTGGCGCCCAAGGATGTTGCTCAGGTCTGGCAACGTGACCGGCACTGGTTTATCGTCCGGGTAGCGTTCAGGATGCAGAATTTGCTCAGTGGTAACGGGAGGGTCGGTATAGGCCTGGTCGATTTGGGCAAAGCCGCCTTTTTCGAAGAGTGCCAGTGTGAAATCAACCCCCTGGAGGTACGGGAAGATAAAATCGTCCTGCAAGAAGGCCGGAGCCGAGTCAAAAACCGAAAGGTCATTGTTCTGGTAGTACTCGTCAATTTCCTTACGATCTTGATCGGTGCCATATAGGTAGAGCCAGGACTGCTCGGTTAGCGATGCATCACCTTCGATCAATGCCTGAAGAGCAGCGCAATACTCGCTGTCGGTTTTGCAGTATTCCTCGGTGTAATTCATGCCATTGCGCACGTTGTGATTGTATTCCTGCAAGGCATGGGTGTATTCGTGGGCATAGGTGGAACGCTGCGGACCTATGAAATTCTGATCCAACACCACATACATTTCCTCGGTGTCGAGGTCGAAGTAACCGGCTATTTGTTCGGTGTATAAATCCAGGTAGAGGTTGTAGAGATCATAGCCCGGTTCAATCAGGCCCAGAGCCGTGAGAACTCGGACGTCGTCTGCCACTTCCTCTGGCTTGTAGTCTTTGAAGAAATTATCCTCGACCTTTTTCCGTAACTCATCTGTAGTCAACAGGTTGCGGTTGACGGTGGGCGGTTGGTCCAAACCGCGCACGCGCGCTACCTCGCCTTCAATTTGATCCATCTGACTGGCTACCGCGGCGGGCAGCGGGGCGCCGGACTGTTTCGCCGGGGTGGGTGTGGCACTGAGCTGGACGGGAATCGCGGTCGGCGTGGCAGGAAGAGGGGTTGGGGGTGGTGGGGCAGCGGTGGGCGTGTACGAGGGGAATAGACTGTTCAGCCGATCCCCCGCCAGCACATATACCCCACCCGAGACCGCCAAAATCACAGCCAGGCAGGCGCAAGCCACCGCCAAAATGATAACGATGGAGAGAACGACGCGGTTATTATTCATATTTTGGGGAATCCATGGAGGTAATTAAACCACAGATTGAGACGTGGGGAAACACCGCCGCAAATAGGGAAAAGAATGGAGCGAAATGCTATCTCGCGCTCGATGCAACGGGAATCGTAGCTTTTGGGAATGTTGATTGGAAGGAAAGGCAACTCGTGCCTTACCGTTATGGAAGCACGTGGCTAATTCGTTCTGACGAAGTCCAGGGCATACTGCGCGTCGAAATAGCCGGGATGCGCTTCGAGCGCAGCCAGGAAATCATCCTCGGCTTTGGCTTTGTCGCCAGAACGGTACAAGCCCCAACCGCGCCATAGCAGCGCCTCTTCCGAATTTGGGGTGATCTTCAAAGCATATTGGGCCAGTTCAAGCAGGTCATCGGTGCGGTTGGTGTTGAAGTAGGCAAAGAAGGGGCCAAACTGATAGCGCAACATGCGCTGGGGCAATACATGCAAGCGGGCTTCGTCGTAGGCCTGGGCGGCTTCGGCATAACGGTCAAAATAGATCAAATTCGAGCCAAGGTTAAACCAGGCGAAAGCATTGCGCGGGGTCTCTTCCGTTTCACGGCGGGCAGTCTCCAGCGCAATGCGTCGATTGGCTGCTTCGTCCCAATTTTCTCCTAAAATGTACCGGATGGTAGTTTCCTGTTCGGGACGGTAGGCGAAGAAAAACACCCGGTTAAAGGACTGCCAACGTTTGTCCAGATCGGTGTAGCTGGTGACGATATTCTCGCCAACAAAGGAGTCCTGGGTGGTGAAAACCTGGCGCTCATCATCGTAAGCAGTGATCAGCAGGTAATGACCGGACCAGCGATCGTCGTTTGGCCAGTAGCTTTCAGCCATGGGAAAACCCTCTTCGATCATCACCGGCAGGCCGGCTGCGATGAAGGCTTTGAGCGTTTCGACTGTGCCGCCGACGCGGAAACCGGTGGTCAGAAAGGGGACGTTGTGCAGGGTGAAATTGTACAACTCATCCACATTGACATTGCGATCCTGCGGGATGGGCTTGACCTGATCGGAAATGGCATACTGGTCACCCTCCCAGCCAAAGATGCGCAGGAACATGGTCAGCGTGGCTGGACCGCAATTGTTCATATCCTGTTTTTCATAAGCCGCGGGTTCTAATTTAGCGGACGCCGGCAGCGGGGTTGGTGTTGGCGTGGGGGTTGGCGAAATTTCCGGAGTGGGAGTTGGTGTCGCCGGATCTTCAGTGGCAGTAGGTCGCGGGGTGGGAGTGGCTGCCTGAACGGCCGCCTGTACGGTACGCGGTGCTGGCATTTGCTCCACCGGGTTTATGATGCCGCGCAGATAGGCGTCCGCGATTTCAACTCGCCAGGCCAGGCGTGATTTAATGCCCGGCAGTTGGGTGGCGAGCAATCCAGTAATCACCAGGATGACAGCAATTATCGGAAACAGGAAACGCCGGCGTTTTTTGGCGCGGTAAGCAGAACTATATCTCATCAATCAACACAATCCATTTTTTGTCTGCCCGTTCAAGGGCATGAAATAATTACACCAATAAGTCAAAATCAGGGATAGGCCTGAACAATATCATCATGACTGAGGAGACGAACACTGCCGAGCGGCCAATAGATGACCACAGCTCTCCCGACCACGGATTCCATCGGCACAAAACCCCAGATGTGAGAATCGGAGGAGCGGTTGCGGTTATCGCCCAGCACGAAAAGCTGATCCGCGGGCACTTGCCAACTGCCCTCATAAGCCGGCAAGGAAGCGATGTACGGTTCGGTCAAGAGCTGGTCATTGACCCGAACCTCTCCGGCTGAAATCGTCACAGTGTCACCAGGCAGACCAATGACCCGTTTGATGTAGTCTTCCGGCGGCTCGGTGGTGTGATGAAACACAATAATATCGCCGCGATGCGGTTCGCCGAATTGATAGGCCAGTTTGGAGACTACCAACAACTCGCCTTCATATAAAGTGGGCTGCATGCTCACGTTTTCGACCCGCACCCGGTCAGTCATGGCGCTGATGGCAAAATACAGTACCAGGGCCAGCAGCAAGGTTTTTAAAGCTTCCGAGAGCAAGCTGCCAAATGTGGTTTTTGGCGGGGTTTCCGGCTGCTCGGCTGGTTCGACCTCGGCGGTTTGAATCTCCTGGTAGTCTTCGATCATGGTAAGGCGCATCTTATCACAGATTGGAGGATAAGGCGAGGACGGATCGACTGGCTATGCGAGATGAAATACTGACCTATTAATGCTAGAATAAGGATAAGAGAAGGGAGGATAACGGATCGGGGAGATCATTAAAATCCACCATTCGGACTGTTTCCGGGGGAAAATAACATCATATTCGCTTGTTTAACAACCAGGAGGACAGTGCAAGATGAAACTATCGGTTCGGTTCTGGAATGTGATCATGGCGTGTGTGTTGGTGCTCGGAGCGGCGCTGGCGATGCCCAGTCAAGCCGCAGTGCAAGCGGCAGCACCTACCGAATTGTTCTTCTCTGAGTATATTGAGGGCTCCAGCAATAACAAAGCGCTGGAGATTTTTAATGGACACTGGTGCGCTGCAGTATCAATCTGGCTGCTGGCGGCTATAGCGTGCAAATGTTTTCCAACGGCAGTACAGCCGCCAGCGTAACTATCAATCTGACCGGTACTGTCGCCGATGGGGATGTCTATGTCGTTGGCCAGTCCTCCGCTAATGCTACCATTCTGGCCCAAGCCGACCAGACCAACGGCGTCAGGCTGGTTTAATGGCAATGATGCGGTCGTACTGCGTAAAGGAACGACCGTCATTGACGTGATTGGTCAGATCGGCTTCGACCCCGGTACAGAATGGGGCAGCGGACTGACCAGCACTGCCGATAATACTCTTGCGGCGAAAATCAACTGTAATGCCGGAGACGTGATTGGCAGTGATGCTTTCGATCCATCGCTCGAGTGGGATGGCTTTGCCACCGATACTATTTGATGGATTGGGAATCTGCCTACTTGGAGATGCTCCAATGGTCGTGTCAACACTCTGCCGGCGAATGGCGCAACTAATGTTGCAATCACATCAAATTTAACGATCACTTTTAGCGAACCGGTGAATGTCAGCGGTAATTGGTTCGACATAAACTGTGGAACTTCTGGTGCTACATTCCGCTGTTGTTACTGGTGGACCCAAACTGTTTCACGCTTGACCCGGATGTGGATTTTACATCTGAGAGCCTGCACCCTGACGGTGCTTGCCGTCAGGTGTAACCGATCAAGATACCATATGACCCGCCCGATGTTATGGAAGCAGATTTACTGCGTAAACTTCGACGCGGTCGATGTGTGCTTGTTGACCGACTACACCGATTCCCGCCATCCAAGGATCAGGTGCAACGGTTGCCATTACAGGGGCAGTTCACAACCCACGGCGTAGTGGTTGGTGATTATGAAGGCGCCTTCACCGACGCTGCGTGGGTTCTACGTTCAAGATCCGATCGGTGATGGCGATCCAGCCACATCGGATGGCATTTTTGTGTTCAATGGAGAATGCCAATAGCGTTTCGCTTGGTGATGTGGTCTATGTCACGGGCAACTGCAGAAGAATTCCAGGGTCAAACCCAAATCAGCGTCCACGAATATTGTGAACTGCGGCACCGGCAGCGTTGACCCCGTCGATGTGACCTTCCCGGTGTCCAGCGACACCTTCCTGGAGCAATACGAAGGCATGCTGGTGACCCTGCCGCAAACCATGTACGTCACTGAGCACTTCCAGCTGGGTCGCTTTGATCAGGTAGTGCTTTCAGCAGATACTCGCCTGCAGCAGCCGACCAGCGTGGTAGCTCCAGGCGCAGATGCGATTGCCTTGCAGGCTGCCAACAACCTCAACAAGATCATCCTGGATGATGCCAGTCAGGCTCAAAACCCCGACCCGATCGTGTTTGCCCGCGGCGGGCAGCCACTCTCCGCCAGTAACACGCTGCGCGGCGGTGATACTGCCACGGGTATTGTGGGGGTCATGACCTACACCTGGGCTGGCAACAGTGCCAGCGGCAATGCGTACCGCATACGCCCGATCAACGCACTGGGCGGAAGCGTCAATTTCGAACCAACCAATCCTCGCCCAACGCTACCGGTTGATGTCAGCGGAACCTTGCGCGTTGGCGCGCTCAACCTGTTGAACTACTTCAATACCTTTGACGGACTGCCTGATAATGTTGACAACTGCCGCAATGGCGTTGGCGGTGTGCCCACCGATTGCCGCGGGGCGGATACTCAAGCTGAGTTTGACCGTCAATATCCCAAGTCCGTGGCTGCCATTCTGGCGATGAACACAGCTGTGACCGGCGTCAATGAGATCGAAAATGATGGCTACGGACCAGACAGCGCCATCCAGCATTTGGTGGACCAACTCAATGCAGCCACTGCACCGGGCACCTACGCTTTCATCAATGTGGATGCTAACACCGGGCAGATCAATGCACTGGGCACAGATGCCATCAAGGTTGGGCTGCTCTACCAGCCAGCCCTGGTCACCCCGGTAGGCGTCACAGCCGCACTTAATAGTGTCGCTTTTGTCAACGGTGGAGATGGTGTTCCTCGGTCCCGCCCGGCGCTGGCGCAGACCTTCCAGCAGAACTCGAACGGCGCGCGCTTCACGGCGGTGGTCAACCACTTGAAGAGCAAGGGCAGTGCCTGTGATGTGGCGGATGCCGGTGACGGACAGGGCAACTGTAATATAGCGCGTAAAAATGCCGCTATAGCGCAGGCTGCCTGGTTGGCAAGTGACCCAACTCTAACCGGCGAAACTGACGTTTTGATCCTGGGCGACCTGAACTCGTATGCCATGGAAGACCCGGTCACCGCCTTGAAAAACGCTGGCTTTACCAACCTGATCGATTTGTTCCTTGGACCAGAAGCCTACTCCTATGTCTTCGATGGCCAATGGGGCTATCTGGACTATGCCTTGGCTTCCAGTTCACTGGTCGACCAGGTTACTGCAATCGCCGAATTCCACATTAACTCAGATGAGCCGAGTGTGCTGGATTACAACACCGATTTCAAGACAGCCAACCTGATCAATGTCCTTTATTCGCCGGATATGTTCCGCGTGTCAGACCACGACCCAGTGATCGTAGGGCTCGACCTACACCCTGATCCCTATCCGTCAGAGGCTGGGTTTGTTAACGGAAGCGGTTGGGTTCCGGCGCCAGTGGGAAGCTATTTCTATGATCAAACCTGGTCAGGAAAAGCCCAGTTTGCGCTGGATGCCAAGTTCCTGAAGCAAGACCTGCAACCCCAGGGTAGTTTTAGCCTGACACTGGAAAATGCCGGTTTTGAATTCTTCAGCACGCATGTTGAATGGCTGTGGGTGTCTCCAGACGGAAAATCCGCTATCCTTACTGGCTTTGGCACCGCCAACAGCTCCCCAGACTTCCGTTATATTGTCTGGCTGCAGGACGGCAAGAAAGACAATATCCGCCTGCAGATTTGGGACGGTACGCAACTGGTGTTCGACAACGGCTCCATGCAGCGGTTGTCTGGCAACATCAGCATTCACCACTAGATATTCAGTTTATGAATAAAACTTGCGCCGGTTTTACCGGCGCAAGTTTTCTATTAATCAACTGCGCAAGATAATGGATGTAAACCAGCGTTCCTGAAATTCAGTCAACGCCCGGATTTCGGTCATCCGTGTACTGCATGCCGGGCAGTGCCAATACCAGTTTATCGTCAGAATCGTCCAGCCGGTGAATGACCGCGATGCATACACCGGTGAAGGTCATTAGCGGCTCGGAACATGCCAAGAACATAGACATCCAAATCTTCTCCGTCACCTGAAGTCACACCAGGCAGGTAGCCATAGTTAATTGGGTAGAGATAGCCGTATTGCGGATGGCGGGAGCCGAGCGGGCGGTCAATGATCACCCGCAAAGTTTGCCCGATGTAGGGATTGGGATTCATTCGGTTGGGACGCGCAGGTATAAGTCCGGGTTTTTGAATGGGATGAAAGCCATGATGACGGCATGTTCGTAGTAAGCTGCGCGGTCCAGTACATCGCCAGTCAACAGACCGATGGCGCCGTTGGCCTGTTTGGAATTATCGCGCCCAAAGTAAAGATCGTCGGCTTTGCCAAGTTCCATCCCCTGGCGAACCAGGTCAGCCACGGCCTGCGGCAGATAAAATGAGCCGGTGCGGCCCCGGCCTGTGCCGTGGGGTGAAAGAACCACCACCCAGGCGAAAGCCTGCATCTCCTGCCCGTCATCCGCAATGCCGCCTTCCACGCCTACCCAGTAATCCGCCTGGGGAGAGAGCGAACGGGCAGCTGCGACCCGGTTTTGCGCGCCCAGCAAGGTCTCGGACTCGGTGGCAGGCTGGACGCTGACACCGGAAGGTACCTCGACCCCGTGGATTTCGAAAGGTGTGTCCGGGAACATTTTTTCAAAGCCGTCCCGCACACATTTGATTTTTACCGGGTTTTTCGAGGCAACGACGATCTGGGTCTGGTGTGTCATTCCAGCTTTTACCTCCTCTCGACAAAATTTCTCGCAGTGGTTCCGATGGGTTACGCCTCAGGCAGAAATTTCCGATCTCCATTCCACGCACATCAGAGTGGCGTCCGGCTGTAATTCCGCTACCACATAACCGGTGTTGGAGAATTTGCGGGTCTGCATCTCGCTCCAGGACACATTCGTGAGAATTTCAGGCAGCATGGCATAAAATATCCCGCCGTGGCTGACCAGCACCATGGTTTCATCGCTGTACCGATAGGCTTCGACCAGTTCCTGAACAAAAGGAACAAAGCGTGCACGAATGTCGAGAAAGCTTTCCCCTCCAGGCAAGCAGCGGGCATAATCCTTCTGGTAATACCAGGCAGCCTCGACTTCCCGTTTGAGGTCTCTTCCAGCGTCTATGGGCAAACCCTCAAAATCTCCAACATCATATTCGCGCAGTCCTGCGGCGATGGTAAACGGATGCCAAGCCTTTCTGACAGGATTTCACTGGTTTGCACCGCGCGCATCACCGGGCTGGAGAAGATTTTAGTTACCTTTTCATTTGCCAGATATTCCGCAAGTCCCTTTGCCTGCGTCCTTCCCAGGTCTGTCAGGGGGTGCTTCCAGCCAGTATTGGAGAAGATGCCAAGCACATTGGCTTCTGACTGAGCGTGGCGCACAAAGAAAAAACGCAGCATCGCTGTGCTAAACCTTTACAGCTCGCGTGGCGATGAAGGTTGGTAGGGTCTTGCCAAGCACGCTAGTCGGATCGATATCTTCATATAGCCCGGTCAAGACAAAGCCAGCTGCCAGTTGCCCGCCGATCTGCTCGTCGAGGGAGTGACTCCACTCGTAAGGGTATTTTTGGGCTTCGAATTTTATCAGCTGCTCCGCTGAAAGGTCGGTCACATCAGCATACGGCAGTTTTTTGGAAACAATCAGTTCACCTGCGTCAATCTTCTCGAAGTCGAAGATGTAAACCAGGGGGTTTACAATACCCGCCATGAGTACCCCACCGGGACGCAGCACGCGGTAACACTCCCGCCAGACCGGCAAAATTTCCGGAACGAAAATATTGGATACCGGATGAAATATCAGATCAAAGTGGCTATTGGGAAAGACCGACAGGTCGCGCATATCCCCCAGCATGGTAACCAGATCGAGGTTGTCGCGCTCCGCCACCATCTGGTCGCGCGCTAGCTGTGCCGGCGAGTTGTCATACACCGTCACATGCGCGCCGGCAGCAGCCAATAGCGGCCCTTGCTGCCCGCCCCCCGATGCCAGGCACAGGACGTTCGCCCCATTCAGGGGCGGGTACCATTCGCGCGGGACTGGAATCGTGGGGGTCAACACCAGGCTCCACTCGCCGCGGCGAGCTGCCTGGATTTGTTCCGGTGTTACAGGGATGGTCCATTCGTTGCCGGTGGCAACCTGGTTGTCCCAGGCTTTGCGGTTATATTGAGCAAAAGAGTCCATGTCGGTCTGCCCATTGAACAGGATTGAATATCGTTGGGAAGATAATATTTACCCCCAGTATTTTACTCTTTATCGGAAAAGTTGATAGCCAGCTACTGGCATTACCAACCACCTGGTTTCAAATGAGCGTTTACAAGAGCCTTACTCATCATTGCTCCGTCCCATGTAATTCCTGCCAATCGCCATCAACCTGGCAGGTGGTGTGAACGGCAGCAAAGGCGCCATGAGCTGATAAAAAAGTACCTGCAGCTGATTGCTTAACCCAGCCACAACCACGGGACGACCGCGCTGCAAGGCACGGTAACCGATTTGAGCAACCTGGGCGGGCGGCATTGTTTTTCGGAAAAGCCGCACATCGCGCATACCATGACGCGTAATAAATGGTGTCTCGGTCGCCCCTGGACACACGGCAGTAACGGTCACACCCGTCCCAGCTAACTCGGCCCCAATGGCAGTGGAAAAGCTAAGAACAAAGCCTTTGGTTGCACAGTACACAGCATTCAGAGGACCGGGAGCGAATGAGCCAGTTGAGCCAACATTGAGAATTCGGCCCCACCCTTTGCGAATCATTCCGGGGAGCAATAAGTGGGTTAAGTGAATCAGAGTTGTGGCGTTGACTTGAATCATGTCCAACTGCTGTTCCAGATCGGCTTTTATGAACTCGCCATAAACTTGTGTGCCGGCATTATTGACCAGGACGTCAATCGAAATTGACTTGCCGGAAAGCTGTTCCAGAATGACTTCAGGCGAGGCAGGGTCAGTCAAATCCTGAACGATTACCGTCACCTGAATTGGGTGGGCAGCTGCCAACTCCGTTGCCAGACGATCAAGGCTGGCCTGGTTGCGGGCCACCAGGACCAAATTGAACCCATCTCGGGCAAAAAGACGAGCGAATTCCAGACCTATACCACTGCTGGCGCCGGTAATCAGAGCGGTTTTTTCATTTATTGGGCTATCCGATTGCCAGGCTTTGCTGATTCCACTATCTTTAAACATGGCTCGCTCCTCAATCTAATACCGGTAAAGTGTAAATTTCCAATCGCCTTTTTCTCCATGTGTCATTATACAAAAATTTGACTCTCCAGCCGGGAAACAGCCTATCCGTCCTCAGAAGTCACCTAGCTTGAAGGAAAATACAAATTTCCCGACTGAGGATGTTCATGACAGCAACGCCAGAATTAACTTTCTCATTTATGGAACAACCATCGTGTTGTTTAACAAGACCTTATTTTCCAGACAAAGGTTTAATTGAGCCTCTCAGTCCCTGCCGAATTCATTTAAGAAAATTATTGGATTTTTCTAAGGCAGAGAAGGTTGAAAAACAACCTTATCTATCCTACACTTGTTATGGGATGTGTTATGGTCAACGTTAGAAAGATGGGGGCTTATTGTTGTGACGGTAAATAAGAAAAAGGCGGTATTTTTTAGCATCATCCTGTGGACATTTTTCGTCATCCTGGGGTATTACTATTTTCATAAACCGTTTTCCCTGGGTGCCATTGATGCACCACTCAAGGCGTTGCAGGATATCATCTTAGTCGCTGCAATCGTCGCCCTGGCTGGCGGCATTGGCGCTCGATTATTAAAGTTGTCTGTATTTTCGCCGCTGGAAAAAATCACTGTTCAAGCGGCATTGGGTCTGGGGATAATCAGTCTGGTTTGGACTGGATTTGGCCTGCTCCACCTATTCACCTGGTGGGCTGCCTGGATTTTACTGTGGGTCGGTATCGTATTTCTTCGGCATTCTATTTGGGAATGGCTGAAGAATTTTTCCGCAATCCGTGAAATTATTCTCCGAACCGGCCGATTCAAACATGGTCTCGCGCTAATTTGCCTGGTGTTGGTCGCTTACCAGGCGATGGTGGCACTGGCTCCTCCGGTTAACTGGGATGCTTTGACCTATCATTTGCAACTGCCCCGTCTCTACCTCGAAGCCAGCTATTTGCGCCCGGTTGTGGAAAACCCATACTCCGGTCATTTTCAATTGGCGGAAATGTTGTACACCTTTGCTATGGCGATCCATCGTCCAGAAACAGCTGGATTGACCGGGTGGGCTGCTGGTCTTTTACTTTTGCCGGGATTAGCCGGAGCGGTAATTCGCTTTCTGCAATCAGTAAAAAGCGAGGCTGGATCAGTCTCTGCCGGGTGGATCGCGATATTTGCTGTTCTGGCAGGCGAAACCTTTCGTTATATGCTCGGCGCATCCGCCACTGACCAATTTTCAGCCCTGTTTGGCTGTGGTGCAATGATATTTCTGTTCCAATGGATCCAGGATAACCAGGTCCGTTGGTTTTATATGACGTGCCTTTTCTGCGGTTTTGCCATCGCTACCAAACTTACCAGCGTCGTGCTGCTTGGAGGTGTACTCCTGTGCGCAGCGTTGTTATTCTTCCAAAAGAGGATTTCTATATTCAGACTTGCATTAGGTGCAGTAATTTCTGGGCTACCAGCTTTGCCCTGGTTGGTTAAAAACGCGGTTTATACAGGAAACCCGTTTTTTCCCTACTCATTGTTTGGGACATTCACATTGGCTGGAGGTGCAACGGGCAGCCAACTTACTACCTTTGGCGGCAACTGGCTAGAACGGATCTTTCTGCCAATCTCACTCACCTGGATGGGCTACAGCGGTGGAGGAACTTTTCAAACCGATATCGGCCCCATAATTTTATTGCTGGCGCTGCCAGGAGTCCTGATTTTTAGACGTGATCTGCGAATTCAAGCGGCAACCATTTTGTTGCTCCCTGCGATATTTATCCTGGCAATCGGTGATATTTTTGCACAACATCTTATGCAACCGCGATTATATTTCGCTGTACTCCCCTTCCTGGGGATGCTGGCTGGAATCGGCTGGGCCTGGCTGCAGACAAAAATTTTGGCCGGCGTACGGTTGCGCAATTTCATTGGGGCAGCGATCTTGCTCGTGGGCGGGTTAATCGTCATGAACGATAGCATTGCCTTGACGGGCAGTCATCCATTCAGCGTTGTGGTCGGGTCGGATTCAGCTGAAGAATACCGGTTGACCAATCTCGGCTATTATGAACTCGCCATGCGAAAATTGAATGAGCTCCCGTCCACTTCGCGTGTGTTGATGTTATGGGAGCCGAAAGCTTTTTACGCCCCACTGAGCACCCAACCCGATGCGTGGATTCAGCAATTTCACAACGATTGGCGGGAATTCCAGTTGCCAACAGCCATCGTGAATCACTGGCAATCCCAGGGATTTACCCACGTTCTGATCAACCATTCCGGGATGGAATTTGTTAAAGCCAACGATCCAAGTTACGAACCCCAGGTCTGGCTGGACTTAGAGAACACTCTGGCGCAGTTGACAACCGTTGAAACGTTCGATGATGTGTATGTGCTTTATCAATTTAAGGGTGCGGCGAATGGATTGCCCTAGTTGATCAATTGCAAGCATGGAAGCGATCGCTTCTATTGTGAGAGCCTAAGGCTACATATCGTAGGGTGACGCAGCTTAGCCGTCGACCGTCGGTTTGACAGCCCCCCTGGCAAACGGTACAATCAGCCCGCATGGAGCCCCTCGATCCCCTGAAAAACTTAAATAATCCGCAACGCCAGGCAGTCACTGCCGGCACCGGACAGATATTGGTGCTTGCCGGACCCGGATCCGGCAAAACCCGCGTCTTGACCCAGCGAATCGCTTATTTGATTCAGCACATGGGCGTGCGTCCGCAGAATATCCTGTCAGTGACATTCACCAACAAGGCTGCGCGCGAGATGGAGCACCGTCTGGAAGCGCTGCTGCCAGGGCAGGTGCAGGGCATCTGGTTGGGTACTTTTCACGCCAACTGTGCCAGGATTTTACGGCGGGAGACGGATTATCTGCCATTTGACCGCAATTTCGTCATCATGGATGCCGATGATCAGCTTTCGATTGTCCGACGTGCGATCAAAGAACTCAATCTGGACGATAAGACTTTTCGTCCCACCGGAATTCACGCGGCGATATCAAAAGCCAAGAACAATCTGGTCACGGCAGAGGATTTCCCGACCAACAATTACCGCGAAGAGGTCACCCGCCGCGTTTACGAACGCTACCAAGCATTGCTGCGGGCTTCGAACGCGGTGGATTTTGACGACTTGATGCTGGAAACCGTAAGGTTGCTGGTGGATAACCCGCAGGTGCGCGAACAGTATGCGCGGCGCTTTGAACACGTGTTGGTGGATGAATTTCAAGACACAAACGTTGTGCAATATGAACTACTCAAGCTGCTTTCTTCGGCACACCGCAACATTTTTGTGGTGGGGGACGAAGATCAGTCGATTTACCGCTGGCGCGGCGCCGATTATCGAAATGTGCTGCGCTTCGAAGAAGATTATCCGCAAACTGTAAAAATCCTCCTCGAGCAAAATTACCGATCCACCCAGACCGTGCTGAACGCCGCCCAGGGAGTTATCAACCGCAACAAATTCCGCACCATCAAGCGGCTGTTCTCTGACCGCGGCAGCGGGGAAACTTTGACTCTGTACGAGGCGGAAGACGATAAAGCCGAAGCTGAGTATGTGGTTGAGACGATTCGCACAGCCATGCAACGTTCCCAAACGCCGGCAGGTAATTTCGCGGTGATGTACCGCACCAACGCGCAATCTCGTCTGCTGGAAGAAGCCTTCCTGCGTACCGGGCTGCCTTACCGTTTGGTCGGCGCACAGCGGTTTTACGGTCGGCGCGAGGTCAAAGACGTTATTGCTTATCTGCGACTGGTGCATAACCCGCGCGATGAAGTGTCTTTGGACCGGGTGATTAATGTCCCGCCGCGTGGCGTGGGTGACAAGACACTTGCAGGACTTCAAGCAGGCTGCCATAACTGCCAACCGCGCTCCTGCTGAGCTGTTGATGGAACTTGGCTACACAGACAATAAATCGCAACCCGGACCGTTAGCCGGGCGCAGCGAGCAAGTACTGGCTCCGTTTGGTAGAATGTTGTCGCGCTGGACGGCAGACCTCGAAGATAATCAGCCCTTGCCGCTGTTATTCGACCGCATCCTGGCCGATACCTCTTATCAGGAATACATTGAGGATGGCAGCGAGGAAGGGGCAGAACGCTGGGAAAACATACAGGAACTGCGCCGACTGGCCTATGAATATACCGACCGCGGCCTGACAGCCTTTTTGGAGAATCTGGCGCTGGTCTCAGACCAGGACACGATTCCCGAGGAAGCGGCTGCCAATGCACCGACTCTCTTGACGCTGC
This sequence comes from uncultured Chloroflexia bacterium, assembly GCA_963721535.1. Classification (GTDB taxonomy): domain Bacteria; phylum Chloroflexota; class Anaerolineae; order Anaerolineales; family Anaerolineaceae; genus Bellilinea. The sequence goes on along the minus strand of CAVRKN010000018.1, from coordinate 39,073 downwards.
ACGCTGCCAAGGGATTGGAATTCCCGCAGGTGTTCATCATCGGGTTGGATGACGGGCTGCTGCCGCATTCACGCTCGAAAGACGACCCGGAGGAGATGGCTGAGGAACGCCGGCTGCTATATGTCGGCATCACGCGCGCAAAGGACCGGGTTTACCTGGTGCGCGCCAACCGGCGCAGCACGTTTGGCGGATACGAGGAACAGGATCCCTCCCCGTTCCTGGAGGACATCCCTGAGGAACTGATTAAGCGCACTAGCCAACGCCGTTCCAACTGGGATTCCAGTTATTTCCAGAGCTACCGCCCCAAAACCTGGAATGTTGGGACCACCGGCATTCGGTCAACGGCACCCAATTCCTCTGCGCCTATCATTGAGCAACGTTATCACCCGGCTGACCACGTTCGCCATCCAATCTTTGGCGAGGGCATCGTGCTGGACAGCCACATCCAGGACGATGACGAAACTGTGGATGTGCACTTTGAGAGTGTCGGATTCAAACGGGTGGCAGCCTCGCTGGCCAAATTAGAAATCCTGCCGAAGTCCAAATAAGGCTGTTACATCATCATCGGGTAAAACGGGGGATCTTCCCGACTGCGGCCAACCAACCAGGCGCCAGCACCCTGTTTCTGTAATAGCTCGACCCCTTGAGACCAGTATTGCTGACCAACCTGTGGGTCAAAGGCGGCATGGCCTAACTGCAGCAGCACGGCAGCTTCTTCCAGCACACGCCCCATTTGACGGGCCAGTTTCAGGCTTTCCAGGAGCAGCGGTTCTTGTTCCTCCTGAGGCAAAAAATCAGCCAGACAGCGCATGGTCAATTAAATCATGACGATGGGCTTATCGATCTGGCACCACGCCATGACGCGCTCGACCTCAGAACGCGCCAGTTCGTGCCGCCCTTGCGCTTTATAACAACGGGCCATCCATAGGAAATTAAGGTAATAACTATAACGCGAGCCGCGTTTTTCAAAATACGGGATACTTGCTTGCAGGGCAGCCAGGGCTTCATCGATACGACCACGATAGAAATGGATTTTGGGAATGTTCCGTTCGCCGCGGGCAGCTTCGGAGACAAAATTGAGCCTGCGGGCATGCGCTACATGTTCTTCGTAAAGGGTTAATGCCCGTTGAAGATCCCCGCGAGCAAAGTTGATCAACCCGAGATTACCAATATCGTACGTTTCCAGTTGAGCTGCACCCGTTTGGCGGTAAAAGCGGATGGCCCGATGTAGAGATTGTTCAGCCAGATCTAACTCGCCGATACTCCAATAAACCAGTCCGAGGTTGGAGTACAACGATTCGGAATTGAAGATGTCGCCACCATCGGCAAACAGTGTAATCGCTGTGTGAATATCTTCGACCGATTGCGAATAATAACCAACCTCCCAGCGAAAAGTGGAACGGAATGTGATTAGATCGGCGGTTAGCAATTTATCCGGGCTGCCTATATGCTGATCGAGCCAGATCATTTGATCGACCAAAGCCAGGCCTGGCTCCAACAAACCTTGTTCGCGCATCAACTCCAATTGCAGCGTATTGTAGATTAACCAGGGTTGAGCCATATCAGCAGGCACCTGATTGGCAGGTGATCCACCCAGGAAACGCGCGCGAGATGTTTCCATTAATTCATCCGCCAACCCAGCCTGACCCGTCAAGCGATAACAATTAAATAATGTTTTCAACGCGCGAACCGCCAGGTGAGCCGGCAAATCGGGGATAGCCATAACCGTTTTGGCATTTCGAACCGCGTCTTCGAATCGCCCTACCGGCGTATATACGTCAGCGAGACCGCACATATATTCCGCGCGTGACTCGATCTTTTCCACGGGCGTGTGCTCCAGAGCGAAGCGCAGTTGTGATTCCCACTCATAACCCCAGCCCCAGCGCACCGGCAAAGGGTGCAATCTGGCAATCAAATTCAAAGTTGCCGGGTTCAGTTGCAGATAGTGCTGTGATTCATTGAGCAGTGCCAAATAGCTGCGCCTATGCTGTTGAAGTACAGCGGGCTGGGAGCTGGCAAGAGTGTCTACCATGCGCTCCAGCTGCCATTGCAATTGACGCGTGTGTTGATCGATCCAATATTGCGGGGAGTGACTGGGTGTTTCAGCGGCTGACGGAAGGGGCATTATTTGCAGATCCCTGCCAGCGGTTGAGGATGTCGGTTTGTAGGAATGTGACGGTCAAGCGGTGCAGCCGGTACAGCGGGCGAGTAGCTTCCCCGCTAACTTCAAGCAGCGAAAACTGATCCAATTCATACAACGCCTTGTAAAACTCGGCTTCGCCCTGAGCGCTCATGGTCCGCAAGAAATCCAGGTCCTCACCTTCAGCATCTGCTGAAAGGAAAGAGAGCAGGAGCAACCGCGCCGGATCATGCAAGGCCTGCCAGGTCTGCCAGTATAGGTAGTGATACATTTGATCCGTACCCATACTGGCCTGACGAAGGTTGTTTACGATCTGGTGCAGTGGAAGCAACGACAACTGGGCTGCAGCCAATTTGATGGCCAGTGGAATTCCGCCAACGACCTGATAAAGATCGTCAAAATCCTTTGCTGAGGCGCGTACGGTGCGGCCGCGACGGATTTGCTCCCCACTCAACAAATTGTAGGCGCCATCGGCAGTCAATTCGCTCAAAGTGATGATGTGTATGTAAGGATAAGCGCGCAAAGTCTGGCGGGTCGTGATTAAAAACCGGCTAGCTCCGGCCATTTTAGCCATGGCTGGAACCAGCGCATGAATTTCTTCAGCTGTTTCGATGTTATCGATGATGGTAAGGGTTTTTTTATTCCCCAGGGCAAAATGCAACCCCTCCAGCCGTTCAGAGAGGGGTTTACCGGTCAAGCTGGCCAGACCTAACTGCTCGGCCATGCGGATGGTGATATCCTCCAACGTGGTTACCGAATCCGGGACAGCCATCAGACTGCCATCTTCCGCCAATAAAGATTGACGGGCACTGACCCACAAAATCTCTGGCCAGTTGGCACTCAAATCCGGTTGAGCCACAAAAGCACGCGCCACCGCCGTCTTGCCGATACCGCCAATACCCTCCAGGCTGACCATTCGCGGACCGGCTGGATCCTGGAAAAGTTGGGCCAACAAATTCAAAGTCGCGCCCGCTTCGACCAGGCGAGTCGCATCCGACAGCGGCAAGTGACGCTCAATATTGACCGGGTTGCGGAGGTTCTCCAAAACTTGCCGATGAAGGATCCTTACCAGCATTTCCAGACTGTGATTGAGTCGCCGGCGGAATTGCTGCGGTACCACACTGGCGGCTTGAGCCAGATCTTCCACAGTCAAACTCACTGGAGAGAGATAGCGAAAATACAATGCACTCCAGGCTTCCAGGTCCGAATTACCGCGCGAGTAATCCTGCTGAATTTGGTTTATTACTTGAGGTTTATCTGCAGGCAACTGCTCTGGCAAGGCTTCCTGCCGGCGGGAATAGAAATAGGATTGGAGCGCCAGTTCTTCAAGACGGTCAGCCAGAACAATGGTTCGTTCCTCTTTGGCCTCAACCGCCGGATCGAATAAGGCGTCAACGCTCACCAGACCGTCAGTGTTTACCCTAACCCCCCGACTAGTCCGCAAAAACGATTCGACCTGATCTACAGTGATCTTCGAAAATGGCATGGTTCGATTCTTGTGTGATTTTTGCGCGAATTGAATTGTTTGGTCTGATCTGTGTGGATATTATATAGTTGAACAGAACAATGAACTTCAAAAATGCAATAGCGATGCAACCGATAGTGGTTGCATATTCACGAAAGGCGTGATTATAAGGGGAAAATCACGCCTTTTTCTTTTAACGGTAGGTCATCTCAAGTAAACCGCAGAACCAGCGGCACGATGATCGAGGTGGCTGCCAAAACCAGAATGACGCCAGAAAACAGGGCATAACGGCGGGCATAATTGGACACCAGGCTCTGGTCGTAGTATTTGTCGATTTGATTATCGGTATACATGGCAATCAGGCCGGCAAGCAACTTTGAGCGAGTGCTGCGCCCGACGGAAAGGCCCATAATGGCAATGGCATTGATCAAAATGGTCATGGCGATCAAAACCACCAGGATGATATCCTTCCCGGAGTTCGGCTCATATTGATCGGCGTAGGACGAATTGATGCCCAGGGCGATCAGGTTGAAAATCACCGCGACGACCACAAAAATGGTGTCGGTGCGGCTGCTTTGACCTAACTCGTTGACGACGTGTTCGTGAAGACGCTCCAGCATGATGATCTCCTGTTCCTGGGTATCGATGGATAAATCCAAGCAATAATTACAACCCTGCGCCGGGCATAATGGTCTGAAACAATTTTTGATAGTTATTAATTATTAATGGTAAGCGCTTGATCCGCGAAAATGAATTCAGCAGACGGCGGGAGGGTGGGAATAAAATCGCGTAAACTCGTGTCAATTTTTACCCGCGCCTGTGAAGAGACCGCAAAGAAAGTCACCCGCTCGCCGGCAACCGTTACGCGGGGAGAGCTAAGGACTAATTCTCCGACCTTCTGCCATTGAACCGGCACATTTGGGAACCAATCTGCATAAATCATCACCAGCTCGACATGATGGGAAGCCGCTAATTGGGACATCCAATCGACCGGATGCCCACTGTTCCGGCTTTGCAAAGCTTCCCGGGAAGCTAACCCCCAAAGATCGAGAACGTAGAAATCGTTTTTGTAAGCAATATACCCAAGGTCATTGACGGCTACCGGTGCTTTATAAAAATCTGTGACGAAACGGTGCATCTGGTAATGCTGGCTGTAGATATTGTTGCTACCCGACGGGGTGAGCGAGAGCAGCCATATATTGGGTAAGGCTGGAATGAGTAACATCAGCCCGGCAAGTAAAGCAAATATGACCGATCTTCGCCCGGAATGGATCGCATTAATCCAACGTGCGACCGGCCTGCCAGTCAGAAATAGAATGACCAATATCACAAACAACCAGCTATAACCCTCATAGCGACCCATGCGCACGCCGCCAAAAATAAGGTGTAAAACGGTAGCCAAAAACGTAACCAATGCCATCATGCGCCGGCTGGCGCTGGATTTAGAAAAGATTGCATAAACCAGTAAAAGAATGGCTGCTGTCACCGCAAAAATTCCGAAATAACTGGTGCTATTGGCTGCCAGGTTATGGATAACGGATGCCAGCACGCTAGTCCCCGCATTAACCCCGGATTTGGCAAGTATCGAAGCCGGCAGCCAGCTTTGACCGTTGGCAATGAGAAATATCGAGAACCCAGCCAATGACAGCCCAACTGCCGCGGATACGATCATAGACTTCAACCTTTGTTGTCGCAAAAAGAGGAAAATTAATGCGGCCAGGGCAACGGTGGAATTCTCAAATCGTATAAGGGGCGCCAAAAATATTGCCGCCCATAACCAATTGCGGGTCTCATCCCGGGTAACGTTTAACACCAGCCCATAGGCGATGATGGCAATAACCAAAAATTGTAAGGAGTGCTCCATGCCCATAAATATGATCGGAAGTAAATTCGTCGCTGCGATGATGAATATGAGCAAACAGGTTACCAGTACCGATTTAATCCTAGGGTTAACGATATTCAAGGTTTCAAGCAAAATGCGGGAACAAACCACCAGAAAACAGAACGCCGCCAAAAGATTGAGAATGAGTGGTGCCAATTCAAATCGGGCAAATGGCGTCAACAGGAAGGGCCACAAGATGCTCGAAGATGTAGCGGCAAACTCGCCCAGGTTCACCCCATAGGTTCCTCTGGCGATATTCTCTGCGAGCGCAAGGTGAATATAAGCATCGTCCAGGATATAAGTGAAAAATCCCTGGTTCAGTCGCAAGATTTGGATCAAGATGAATGAAAACGCCCCCAACAATATGGCAATGGCTGGAATACCAGGCAATAAATATTTCCAGGTGATCGCTATTCCGCGGCTTACCGTTGTTTGACCCTTTGCCAAATGATCATCTGAAACAATGTTCAAAATGGTTCCCTATTTGCCTTGTCTCACAACCTGTGACCTTATTGTACCGTTCACATATAATCACATATGCTATTTAATACTAAAATCAGCATAAGGCAACACTGGCGTTGGTTATTTTTCAACATTCTCGTTACATGAGCCAATAACCTAAAATCAATCAGGAGCAATCTTCATGAAAGTACTCTTCATCGGCGGCACCGGAATTATCAGTTCAGGCAGTGCGGCTCTGGCTGTGGCACGTGGGATCGATCTGACCTTACTCAACCGCGGGCAATCACACCGAACGCCGCCAGCTGGAGCGCGAATTTTGAACGCCGACATACGCGATCTGGCAGCGGTACGCAAGGTACTCGCCGGGCAGCAGTTTGATGTGGTGGTGGATTTTCTAGCCTATACCCCGGATCACGTTCAAGCAGATCTTGATCTGTTCGCCGGTCATATCGGTCAATATCTGTTTATCAGTTCAGCGTCAGCTTACCAGACGCCGCCGGTTAATTTGCCGCTGCGCGAATCGACCCCGCTGGATAACCCGGTGTGGCAGTATTCGCGTAATAAAATCGCCTGCGAAGAGCTTCTGCTGCGGGCTTACCGTGAAAGCAAACTGCCCTTTACCGTCGTACGCCCATCGCATACCTACGATCCAAATTATGTGCCGCTACCTGGCGGATATACGACCCTCGATCGCATGCTGCACGGCAAGCCAGTCTTCGTACCTGGTGACGGCACCTCGATCTGGACATTGACGCATACCCGTGACTTCGCCACCGGTTTGGTTGGGTTGTTGGGCAATTCGCATGCCATCGGCGAGACCTTCCATATCACTTCAGATGAATGGCTAACCTGGGATGCGATCTACCAGCTCTTGGGACGGGCAGTCGGAGTCGAGCCTGAGTTGGTGCATGTGCCGTCGGATTTAATCGCGGCGTACGACCAGACGCTGGGCGACAGCCTGTGCGGTGACAAGATGCACAGCGCGATTTTCGATAATAGCAAAATCAAGCAGGCAGTACCCGATTTTCAAACGCCGACGCCTTTTTCGCAGGGCGCGCGGGAGATTGCCGCCTGGTTTTTGGCTGACCCAGCCCGACAGAAAATCGACCCGGCGTTCGATGCATTGACCGAGAAGATACTGGCGGGGTATCAGCGAGCGTGGCCAATCTAAGCTACGTGCGGAGCCGACAAATTGCAGGAACGGCAAATCAATCCAGGATTGGCTGGGATTGAAGCATTTTGTTGCGCTGCAATAAAGCGGGCAGTCGTCTTAGGTTGCTGGTTCCCGGCAAAGATGGTAGTTGACAAACCCTTTTATTTTATGTATGATGAAGTTGTTCTGTGAGAGCGCTCTCACAAATTCCTGCTCTCACTGAACTTTTCCCCCTTTTACGAAAGCCAATTCATGTCAGAACTGACGCTCGAAGACATAGCGAAGTTGGTCGGGGTGCATCGCTCCACTGTTTCGCGTGTGGTGAACGGCGCCTCCAATGTGAGCCCTGAAGTGCGGAAACGCGTTCTTAAGGCGATCAACGAAACCGGCTATCACCCCAATGCAGCTGCCCGCAGCCTGGCGACTCAGCGTTCCTGGATGATCGGGTTGGTGCTACCGCACAGCGTCAGTTCCTTCTTCACCGACCCGTATTTTCCGCAGCTCACCCAGGGTATCGCTTTTGGTTGTAACAACCACGACTACACTCTTTCGTTGTTCCTGGTGAGTAATAAAGAGGATGAGGCCAAGATCACACCGCGCATTTCACGCCAGGGGATGCTGGACGGGCTGCTCATTCAGACCGGGCAACCGGAGGACCATTTGGTACAGCGCCTGGCCAAGTCTTCCATCCCAAGCGTGGTACTTGGGCGGCCAGCCGCTCCTGCGGGCATCACGTATATCGATGTCGATAACATCCAGGCGGCTTTCAATGCCACCCGGCATCTGCTTGATGTGGGGTACACCCGTATCGCCACCATCACCGGCAACCACGACAGCACCGTTACATCCGACCGGCTGGATGGGTACTGCAAAGCCTTAAGTGCAGCCGGCATCGCCATGGATGAAGCCTTGATTTCTGAAGGCTCCTTCACTGAAATCGGTGGTTACAACGCCATGCACAAACTGATCGAAGCCAGGCCACAGGCCGTATTTGCCGCTTCGGACAGCATGGCGGTTGGCGCTATGCGCGCCGTTCAGGAAGCCGGTTTGCGCATTCCGGAAGATATTGCATTTATCGGTTTTGACGACGTACCGCTGGCGACGCTCACCAAAATTCAGCTGACCACGATCCGTCAGCCCATCCTAAAATTTGGCGTCAAGGCGGTTGAACTTTTGATCGACGTTATCGAAAACGGCAAAAAGCCGGCGCGGCGCATTATTATGGATACCGAACTCGTCATTCGCGAATCCTGCGGCGCAAAAAATCGTTTGAACCAGGATGGGAAGTAAAATTTTCAGTTATCTGAGAGCGCTCTCATCCGTTTTGTTTCCAAAACAAGGAGGTGAAGGAAATAACCCGTTTTGCTAACGTCTCATTGAAACCCCGACTCAAATCCTAAGGAGAAAAGAAAGAAATGAAACGTCTATTGTTTGTGTTCTCAATGTTGTTGATCGCCTCCATGGTGCTTGGCGCTTGCGCCAGTACAGCCCCCACCGAGGCTCCCACGACTGCTCCGGCAGCCGAAGTTCCGACCACGGCTCCCGCCGCGGAAGTTCCTACCACCGCCCCCGTCGCGGCAGGAAAAACCGTTCTCAATGTTTGGTCATTCACCAATGAAATTATGACCATGGGTATCGCCTTCGAAAAGACTCACCCCGATGTGGATGTAGTCTATACGATGATCCCCATGACCAATGGTGAATACCAGACCAAGCTGATGGCTACCCTCGGCACCGATGCAGTGCCCGATGTGGTCGCCCTCGAAGCCGCTTTCGTTAAAAGCTATGTTGAAAGCGATTTCCTGGCTGACCTCGGCGGATTGATGAAATACGCCGTGGAAGACAAAACCTACCCATTCGTGACCGATGTCGGCACCTTCGATGGCATCACCAAAGCCTATGCCTACCAGGCTACCCCAGGCGCTTTATTCTATCGCCGCAGCCTGGCCAAAGAATACTTTGGCACCGATGATCCGGTAGAAATGCAGAAAATTCTGGGCGACATGGACAAGTATGTTGCCGCCGCCGAAGTTGTGAAGACAAAATCCAATGGCGACACCTATATGGTTGCCTCCAATGGCGATTTCATGAACCTGTTCTATGCCAACCGCGCGCAGCCGTGGGTAGTTGACGGTAAACTAACTGTTGACCCGATGGTTGACAAGATGGTTGAAACCGTTAAGATTTTCCGCGACAAAGGCTACGAAGCTAAAGCAACTCAATGGCAAGAAGGCTGGTTTGCCGGCATGAACGACACCCTCAAGGATGCCGACGGCAAAGCCAAGAAAATCTTCTCGTACTTCCTGCCGACCTGGGGTCTCCCCTATGTTTTGTCCCCCAATGCCACCTCGGCTGACAAGTCCTCGACCACCGTTGGCGACTGGGCAGTCATCACTGGCCCACTGCCCTATCAGTGGGGCGGCACCTGGCTGGGTGTAATGAAGGACACCAAGCAGATGGACCTGGCCACCGAGTTCGTGCGCTTCTGCACCCTGGATCAGGAAAACCTGACCAACTGGGCAACCGGCGTTTACACCAACGAATACCTCAAAGCCATCGACCCGGCAGTTCCCCCTGATCAAAAACAGGCTGCTGGCGACTTCGTTTCGAGCCAGGTTGTGGTGGAAAAAATCACCGCTGGCTTCGATAAATCAGAACTGAGCACCTTCCTGGGCGGTCAGAACTCCTACGGCGGTTTTGCTGCTGCTGCTCCTTCAGTCAACGCCCGCTTACTGCAGGGCACTGACGATGCGATCCAGCGCGCGCTGAACGATCCGCTGAACTCCTACCTCGAGGGCACTGTTACCCTGGATGAGATGTGGACTTTGTGGAAAGACGCAGTCCGCAACGAGAATCCTGATCTAATCATCCCTTAGTCCTGTAAATCGCTTGCAAAAATGGGTCAGTGTATATACAACTACACTGACCCATTTTGAAGGGAGAGAGATGATGCTCGCCAAAGGTCGAAAAAATTATTATGGATACCTCTTCGTAGCCCCTTTCATAATAGGGTTCCTAGTATTTGGTTTGTATCCAGTTTACAACACGATTGCGCTTAGTTTTACCGACACCACATTGATGAAGGCCCACGGCAGCTTTATCGGCCTAAAAAATTTTGAACGCTTATTTGCTGACGGCACCTTTATGACCGCAGTTAAAAACACCTGGTTATTGTGGACGATGAACTTTATCCCACAGATAGGTGTTGCCATGCTGCTTTCCGTCTGGTTTACCAACACACGGCTAAAAATTAAAGGTGGTGGATTCTGGCGTATGTTCTTCTACCTGCCCAACTTGATGATGCCATCCGCCATCGCAGCCCTCTTCTTCAGCCTGTTTTCTTTTTATGGGCCAGCGAACCAATTATTAGTTCGATCCCATCTTCTGCCCGAAGCCGTCGATTTCATCCGCAGCCCGGCGACCATGCGCGGGTTGGTTGTCTTCATCCAATGGTGGATGTGGTTCGGTCAAACGACCATTTTGCTCATGGCGGGCATGACCTCGATTTCAGTGGCAGTGTATGAAGCCGCCACCATCGATGGCGCCACAATCTGGCAAATGTTCAAATTCATAACGCTGCCGTTGATCAAACCAGTCTTGATCTACGTCCTGGTCACCTCACTGGTAGGCGGTATGCAGATGTTTGATATTCCCTTTTTATTAACCGATGGACGGGGTAGCCCGGCAAATTCCATCCTGACCAACAACATCCTGATGTATATGAAATTCCGCAGCAGCCAGGGGCATATCGGTGCTGCTTCCTCGGTCGGGGTGGTGATTTTCATCATGACTACTTTTGTTGCGTTGCTGATATTTTATCTGCTGCGCGAAAAGACTGCCAAAAAAGTCAAGGAGGTACGATCATGAGCACGGATGCCCAGGTCAAAACCACCCTTAGTGTTGGCAAGAAGACCAATTATCGCCTCACAACCAATCTTTACCGCTTGCTTATCTACCTGGTACTGGCAGTTATATTGGTCATCACCATCATCCCTGTTTGGTTGATGATCGTCAATGCTACCCGCTCCACGATCCAAATTCAGCAGGGACTCAGCATCCTGCCAAGCAAATACCTGATTTCCAACTACAACATCCTGCTTAGCAAGGGTTTAGACCTGCCGCGCGGGTTCTTCAATAGCTTTATTATTTCGGCAGGAACCACGGTTGCGGCTGTGTATTTCTCGATGTTAACCGCCTATGGGATTGTGGTTTACGATTTCAAAGGCAAGAAACAACTGTACAACTTCATCCTGGTGCTGGTGATGATCCCATTGCAGCTCTCGATCATCGGCTTTTACCAGTACATGGTCAAAATCGGGCTGGATGATAACTACCTTTCCTTGATCTTACCCAGCATCGCCTCGGCCGGATCGGTCTTCTTTGCCAAGCAATATTTGGAGTCGATCGTGCTTTACGAGCTAATCGATGCCGGACGAATTGACGGATGCAGCGAGCTTGGCATTTTTCACCGCATTATGTTCCCGATTGCGGCGCCAGGCGCCTTCACGCTGGGAATTTTTGCCTTTGTGGCCGCCTGGAACAATTTCTTCAACGCCTTCATCTTGATCACCTCGCGGGACAAGTACACCCTGCCTATGCTGATTCAAACGTTGCGCGGCGATGTTTACCGCCACGAGTACGGCGCAATCTACCTTGGCCTGGCAGCTTCGGTGGTCCCCATTATCATTATTTACTTCCTGTTCTCCCGGTACATCGTCAACGGCATTTCCCTGGGGGCGGTGAAAGAATAAAGCCCTGACGGGACAGGCAAGATCGTCCCGCGTGGACGTTTTGAACCAGGCAAATTTGCTCATTTTTCCGGAAATGGGTGTGTTGAATTTTTTAAATCATTGATCTGGCAGAGGTAACACCGTGCGGTTTGGACATTTTGACGACACTCAACTCGAATATGTAATCAACCGGCCGGATACGCCTCTGCCATGGATCAACTACCTTGGATCGGAAGCCTATTTTGGCATCATTTCCAACACAGCCGGCGGTTATTCCTTTTACAAGGATGCCCGGCTGCGGCGCATCACGCGTTACCGCTATAACAATGCCCCGCTGGATGAAGGCGGTCGTTATATTTACCTGCGCGACGACAACGCTGCTCAACCGGATTACTGGTCGCCGACTTGGCAGCCCACCCGCACGCCTCTGGATGCCTATGAATGCCGGCACGGACTGGGATATACCCGCATTGCTTCAGAACGGTTGGGTATCGCCAGTGAAACTACCTATTTCGTCCCATTGGGCGAGAATCTCGAAATTTGGCAACTGAAAGTCTCCAACCGGCGTGATGCAGCGGTGAAGCTATCCGTATTTTCAGCCGTGGAGTTCTGTTTGTGGGACGCGGCGGATGATGCCAATAATTTTCAACGCAACTACTCGATCGGCGAGGTCGAAGTAGCGGATGGGGTGATCTACCACAAGTCGGAATACCGCGAACGGCGCAACCACTTCGCCTATTTGGCCTGTTCCGAACCGCTGACTGGATACGACACCCAGCGCGAAGCCTTTTTGGGATCCTACCGCGGTTGGGATGCACCGCTGGCAGTGGAACAGGGCGAGACGACCCGCTCGCTGGCAGCTGGCTGGCAGCCCATTGGCGCGCAGCATATCCAGCTCGAGTTGCAGCCGGGCGAGACCCGAACTGTCATTTATTTACTGGGATACCATGAAAATCCCATTTCGGAGAAATTCGACCCGCCGGGTTCGCAGACCCTCAACAAGCGCAGCGTAATGCCGGTCATTGAACATTATTTGCAGCCAAACGTAGTCGAGGCTGCCTTAGCCAATTTACGCAGCTATTGGCTTGAGCTGCTGGGTAAATTCCAGGTCGATCTGCCCAACGAGCACGCCCAGCGCATGGTCAACATTTGGAACGCCTACCAGATGATGGTGACGTTTAATTTTTCGCGTTCGGCCTCCTATTTTGAATCAGGTGTCGGGCGCGGCATGGGATTCCGCGACTCGAACCAGGATTTATTGGGCTTTATGCACCTGATTCCCGAAAGGGCCCGCGAACGGGTCCTGGATCTGGCAGCCACGCAACTGGAAAATGGCGGTGCCTACCATCAGTATCAACCCATGACTCGCCTTGGAAACAATGATATTGGCGGCAACTTCAACGACGATCCGTTATGGCTGGTGCTGGCGGTAGCGGCTTATCTCAAAGAAACCGGCGATTGGAGCGTTCTGGCAACGCCGGTACAGTTCGACAATAAGCCAGGCAGTGAAGCGCCGCTATTTATTCACCTGCAGCGTTCGATGCAATACACCATCGACCGGCTTGGACCGCACGCTTTACCTTTGATCGGGCGCGCCGATTGGAATGACTGCCTGAATTTGAACTGCTTTTCGGAAACCCCCGGGCAATCCTTCCAGACCACCACCAGCAAAGATGGCAAGACTGCTGAAAGCGTGTTCATTGCCGGTTTGTTCGTGCTGGCTTGCCGCGAAATGGAAGAAATCGCCGGGCGGTATGGCACACCGGAAGAAGCGCAAAAATACGCCGGCACAACGGCAGACCATGGAATCGGCGATTGAAACTGCTGGCTGGGACGGAGAATGGTTCCGCCGGGCCTACGACGACGCCGGCGCTCCGGTTGGCTCGCGCGAATGCCAGGAAGGGAAGATCTTCATCGAGCCGCAGGGCATGTGCGTGATGGCTGGGGTGGGGCTGGAAACCGGTATGGCAGCCCAGGCACTGGACGCGGTTCGACAGCGTCTCGGCACCCCACACGGGGTGGTGCTGCTGGAGCCGGCTTACAAGCAGTATTACCTGAACCTGGGAGAAATTTCTTCCTATCCGCCAGGGTATAAAGAAAATGGCAGCGTTTTCTGCCATACCAATCCGTGGATCATGATCGCTGAGGCGCGGCTCCGGCACGGCGACCAGGCGTTTGAGACCTACCTGCGTATCAACCCATCCTATCGCGAGGAAATCAGCGAACTGCATCGCTGCGAACCGTATGTGTATGCCCAAATGATTGCCGGCAAGGAAGCAGTCAAACCGGGGGAGGCCAAAAACTCGTGGCTGACCGGCGCAGCTGCCTGGAACTACGTCGCCATCACCCAGTGGATCCTGGGCATCCGCCCGTCCTATGACGGACTGATCATCGATCCCGTAATTCCGGGCGATTGGAAGGGATTCACAGCCGAGCGTAGTTTTCGCGGCGTGAAATACAGCATTCAGGTGGAACGCCGCGGCGCTGGCGACCATGCCAGCCTGGAGGTGGATGGGCAGCCTGTGCCGGGTAACCTCGTGCCGCTGCCGCCATCTGGATGCGAACATGTTGTGGTTAAGGTGGTTTTGGAATAAGAATGGGTACTCTAAAGTGATTTACGGGAAGACACGCATGGTGCCGCTCTTGCTGCTGCTAGCCTTATCGCTGACCGCATGCAATGGCATTTCTGCGACGAAAACCCCCGTTCAGCCGTCTGAAATCAGCGTTACAGACCCGACAACACCGGAAGTCATCCCGCCCGGCGATCCGGTCGAGGCGCTGCTGTCACAGATGACTCTGCCAGAAAAAATTGGCCAGATGACCCAGGTCGAATTGAACAGCCTCGAACCAGGGGATATTGATAAATATTTCATCGGCTCGGTCATCAGTGGCGGTGGCACAGTGCCCACCGCCGCAGACAGCCGCGATTGGGCAGTCACTTTCAGCCCGCCACCTGCACCGCAAACTCGGCTTGGCATCCCGCTGCTTTACGCCGTCGATGCGATCCACGGGATCGGTGCGCTCTACGGCGCCACTGTCTTCCCGCAGCCGATTGGACTGGGCGCAGCCAACAACCCTGAACTCATGCGGCAAATCGGCCAAGCCACCGCTGAAGAGATGCGAGCCATCGGCATTTCTTGGAATTTCGCACCCATCGTGGCAGTGCCGCAGGATATTCGCTGGGGACGCACGTACGAATCGTACAGTGAAGATACGCAACGGGTGGTGGCGCTTTCCACAGCCTTCATTCAGGGCCTGCAAACCTTGCCGGAGGGCTTTGATGCTGTCGACGGTCAAAGCCTGTACACCCTGGCGACCCCCAAGCACTTCCTCGGGGACGGCGGCACTACCTTCGGCACCTCCACACAAAACATTTTCAAACCATATTTGATCGACCAGGGCGACACGCAGTTCGATGAGGCTGCCATGCGTGAATATTTCCTACCACCTTATCAAGCGGCGGTTGAGAACGGTGCCATGAGCGTCATGGTGTCTTTCAGTAGTTGGAATGGCACCAAAATGCATGCGCAGAGCTACTGGATTAATGACGTACTCAAAGGCGAATTGGGCTTTGAGGGTTTTGTGGTTTCCGACTGGGGCGGCATCGACCAGATTAGCGAGAATTATTACGATGCAGTCGTCACAGCCATCAACGCCGGCATTGACATGAATATGGTGCCGTACGATTACATCAAATTTATCAATGCCATGAAACGCGCCGTGACGAAAGGCGACATCAGCATCGAACGCATTGATGATGCTGTGCGCCGTATTTTGAACGTCAAATTTCAGTTGGGATTATTCAATCCAACTCAGGGCGGCCCAGGGACTCTGGATATCATTGGTTCAACCGAGCACCGCGCTCTGGCGCGTCAGGCTGTGCGTGAATCGCTGGTGCTGCTCAAAAACGAGAACAATGCCCTGCCGATCGCAAAGAATGCAGCTTCCATTAACGTTGCCGGGCAGGCTGCCGACGACATGGGCATTCAATGCGGCGGCTGGACCAGCGAATGGCAGGGAGAGGTCGGCGATGTGCAGCCCGGCACGACCATCCTGGAAGCCATCCGCGCGGCGGTCTCGCCTGCCACAACAATCGCATACAAACCGGACGGCCAGTTCGAGGGAAAATCTGAAATCGGCATCGCGGTCGTGGGCGAATTGCCATACGCGGAGGGGGTTGGCGATGCCAGCGACCTATCGCTTAGCGCCAAAGACATACTAGACCATTTCCAACCTGCGCGAACACAGTCAAAAATTGATCGTCATCCTTTTATCCGGCCGTCCGCTGGTGATTACGCAGCAGTACCCCCAGGCAGACGCCTGGGTGGCAGCCTGGCTGCCCGGCACGGAAGGCGCCGGGGTGGCTGATGTGCTATTTGGCGACTTCCCGTTCACTGGTACCCTGCCTTACACCTGGCCGCGCAGCAACGATCAACTACCGGTCAATATTCATACGGTCGATGGTTTTACTGGCTGCGCAGCGCCTTTGTTCCCATTCGGCTACGGCCTGGGTGACGGCAGCAGCCAGCCGATTGAATGGATGAACTGTCCATAAATGATGGACTTGTAATCTTACTTATTTGAGGAGTGCTCTTGGAATCAAATGCGATCGAGATCAGGAATTTTTCGGGGGAGGGGTATCAATCTGTGGTGAGCTTTGAATCCTGGCGGGTAGCGGTCCTGCGCTACCACGACGGGTCTCACCCCGACAAAATTAACACCATTGAACGCCATTGCCAGACGGATGAAGTATTCGTCCTCACCGAAGGGCGGGCAGTATTAATCACAGGCGGCACGGGAACCGAGGTGGGCGAATTATCAGGTGTGGTGATGCAGCCAGGGAAAATTTACAATGTTAAAAAGAACGCCTGGCATACCACCCTGCTTGGGCGGGAGGCGCATATCATTATTGTTGAAAATGATGACACCGCCAAAGAGAACAGCGAATCGGCTGCATTGACGAACAGTCACAAGGACGCACTTCAAGTTATTGCCAACAATTTCTGGGCAGGCCAATAAAAGGAAATGGAGATTAACATGGCTGACTATATTCCCAAACCCGAGCACAAATTCACATTCGGTCTATGGACGGTGGGTTCGGTCGGACGCGACCCATTCGGCGGCCCGGTACGCAACCCCAAAACGCCTGCGGAGTTGGTTTACCTGCTGGGCGAGGTGGGCGCCTACGGCGTCAATTACCATGACAATGACTTCATCCCGATCGATGCCACACCTGCCGAAGCCGCGGCGATCAAACGTGATTTTCGCAAGGCGCTGGACGATACCGGACTGGTGGTGCCTATGGCGACTACCAATCTGGCATTCGATCCCATTTTCAAGGATGGGGCTTTTACTTCCAATGATCCCAAGGTGCGCGCCTTCGCCATTCAGAAAGCCATGAAAGCCATCGACCTGGGGGTTGAATTTGGCGCCAAAGTGTATGTCTTCTGGGGCGGTCGCGAGGGAGTCGAAACCGATTCGAGCAAGAGTGCAGTAGATGGCTTGCGGCGCTACCGCGAGGCACTCAATTACCTGTCGGAGTACGTGATCGACAATCAATATGATCTGCGTTTTGCGCTGGAAGCCAAGCCTAACGAACCGCGCGGCGACATCTACCTGCCGACCACCGGTCACATGTTGGCGTTTATCGAGACACTGGATCATCCGAAAATGGTGGGAGTCAATCCGGAAGTGGCGCATGAGCACATGGCGGGCATCAACTTCATGCACGGGGTTGCCCAGGCCTGGGATGCGGGCAAATTGTGGCACATCGATTTGAACGACCAATATCCGGGACGGTATGACCAGGACCTGCGTTTTGGTTCGCGGGACATTAAAGCCGCCTTCTATCTGGTCAAGTTTCTGGAGGATGTTGGCTACCCCGGTTCGCGACACTTTGATGCACACGCCTACCGCACGGAAGATTACGAGGGCGTGAAAGATTTCGCTCGCGGCTGCATGCGCACCTACCTGATCTTGAAGGAAAAAGGCGCGCGCTTCAACGCCGACCCGGAGATTCAGGCGCTGCTGGCGGAGATTCAGGCTGAAGACCCGGCCATGGGGTTGTTGACCGGAAAATATTCAACCGATAAAGGCAAGGCACTCAAAGCGCAGCCATTCGACCGTGCCGGCATTGCCAGCCGTGGGCTGAAATACGAAAAACTGGATCAACTCACTGTCGATTTGCTGCTCGGCACCCGCTAAACCAACGGCTTTCGGGAGGACGCAATGGCTGGACAAACTAACCTGCCGCGGCAGCGCCAGATTAAAAATCAGGTGCGCGGGCTGCTGGCGCAGATGACGCTGGATGAGAAGCTAGCCCAGTTGCAGGCGTACTGGGCTTATGAATTGCAGACGAGCGGCATGCTCGACGCGGAAAAAATTAGCACCAAATTAGCACTGGGCATCGGTCAAATCACCCGCAACGCCGGAGCCAGTTATCTGTCCCCCGTGGAGGCTGCCCGTTCCGCCAATCAGTTGCAACGCTTCCTGAAGGAACAGACCCGGCTCGGAATCCCGGCTATCGTCCACGAGGAATGCTGCGCCGGGGCCATGACCTTCGGTGCCTCGGTGTTCCCGCAGCCCATCGGGTTAGCCAGTACCTGGCAACCGGAGTTGGCCGGTCAAATGACGGCTGCTATTGCTCTTCAGATGCGCGCCATCGGTGCGCAACAGGGGCTGGCGCCGGTGCTGGACATAGGTCGCGACCCGCGCTGGGGACGGATAGAGGAAACTTTTGGCGAAGACCCCACCCTGGTCAGCCAGTTTGGGGTGGCGTATGTCAAAGGCTTGCAAGGGGATGATTTATCCACCGGCGTGATGGCCACCGGCAAGCATTTTGTGGCCCACTCCTTTTCGCAGGGCGGATTGAATTGCGGGCCGGTGCATCTTGGCTGGCGCGACCTGTGGGATGTGTATTTAGCGCCATTTCCAGGCAGCCATTCGCGATGCCGGACTGGCCTCGATGATGAACGCCTATCCTGAATTGGACGGCGAGGTGGTGGCAGCCTCGAAAGCGATTTTGACCACCCTGCTGCGGGAAAAACTCGGTTTTAACGGCGTGGTAGTCTCGGATTACGACGCGGTGGTGATGATTCATAATTACCACCGATCGGCGGAGAGCAAGAAGGCGGCAGGCGTAAGGGCTTTGACCGCCGGCATCGACGTCGAACTGCCTACGGTCGTGTGCTACGGCGATGAACTGAAGGAGGCCCTCATAGCCGGAGAAATCTCGCTGGAAATAGTCGATCAAGCCGTGAGCCGCCACCTGCATAAGAAATTCGAGTTGGGGTTATTCGAGAACCCTTATGTCAATGAAGGCGAGGTTCTGGCGGCTTTCGAAACCAAAGAAAACCGGGCTCTGGCGTACCAGATTGCCGGCAAGAGCATGGTTCTGATCAAGAATGATGGGCTGCTGCCATTGAAACCTGAAATGAAGCGGCTGGCAGTGATTGGCCCTAATGCCGATTCAAATCGCTGCCTGCTGGGAGATTACTCCTTCACAGCTACAGCGGAATTGCTGTCCTTTGAAGCCCCGCCGACCTCGGCTTTTGTCGGAATGAGCCGGGAAAAGGTGCTGGACCCGGGCGTTGCCATGCCTACGGTGTTGGATGGCATCCGCAAAGCCGCACCAGCAGGGACAACCGTTCAGTTCGTCAAGGGCTGCGAGATCAATTCGACCGACGAGAGCGGATTCGACGCGGCGGTAAAGGCAGCCCGAGAGGCGGATGCGGTCATTCTGGTACTTGGCAACATTTCCGGATTGGCGCCGGAGTGTACCACCGGCGAGTTCCGCGATACGACCGATCTGCGCCTGCCCGGCGTGCAGGAAAAGCTGGCGCTGCAGGTTTTGGCAACAGGCAAACCGACAGCCCTGGTGCTGGTCAGCGGACGGCCGGTGGACCTGACGGCGCTGGTGGATCCATGCGCAGCGGTATTGCAGGCCTGGGTGCCGGGCGAGGAAGGCGGCCTGGCAGCTGCCGATATTTTGTTCGGCAAGGTCAACCCCAGCGGAAAACTGCCACTGTCGCTGCCGCGGTCAGCCGGTCAGGTGCCGGTATTTTACAACTATAAACCTTCGGGGATGCGTTCCAACATCTTCGTCGACTACGTCAATGAGCCGGTGACACCGTTGTTCTGGTTTGGTCACGGCTTGAGCTACACCACTTTCCAATATGCCAACCTGGTCGTTGACCGGGCGGAAGTTAGTGCCGGCGCAATGGTGGACATCTCATTCACGATCGGAAACGACGGTCCGGTCAGCGGCGACGAGGTGGTGCAACTGTACATCCGCGATGAATATGCCAGCCTGCCACGGCCGGTGAAGGAATTGAAGGGTTTTGCACGCGTCGCCCTTCAGCCCGGAGAAAACCGCCAGGTGATCTTCCACCTGCCGGTCGATCAACTTGCCTACTACGATGAAGACTTGCACCTGATCGTCGAGCCGGGCAAATTCCTGGTCATGATAGGCAGCGCTTCGGATGACATTCGGCTGCAAGGTGAGTTCCGTGTAAAAGGTAATCGAAAAACTCCCGTCAAAGAGCGGGTCTTCGTCTGCCCGGTGGAAGTACACTAACCTGGAAGCATGAAAGTAAAAGGTCCGCTGGTATGAATTATTTCATGGGCATTGATGTATCCACCACCGGCAGCAAGGCGTTGCTGATTGATACAGCTGGCTCGGTCGTGGCTTCAGCCTCGGCGCCGCACAGCCTGTCCACGCCGAAGCCGTTATGGTCCGAGCAGGATCCGCTGGAATGGTGGGCTGCCACGATCACCAGCATTCGGGCGGTGCTGCAGCACAGCGGCATTTCCGCCAGTGCCATCGCCGCGATTGGCCTGACCGGTCAGATGCACGGTCTGGTGCTGTTGGATCAGAGCGGCGCGGTGCTGCGACCGGCAATTTTGTGGAACGATCAACGCACGCAAAGTCAGTGCGATGAGATTCATCAGCGAATTGGCCGTGAACGCTTCATCCAGATCAGCGGCAATGTGGCGTTGACCGGCTTCACCGCACCCAAGATTTTGTGGGTAGCCGAAAATGAACCCGAGATCTATGCCAGCGTAAGGCATGTTTTGCTGCCGAAGGACTACATCCGCTACCGGTTAACGGGCGAATTTGCCATGGACAAGGCCGACGGATCCGGCACCGTGCTGTTTGATTTGCGCCAGCGAGACTGGTCGCCGGAGCTGCTGAAAGCATTGAACATTCCGCCGGAGTGGATGCCGCCGACCTACGAAGGGCCGGAATTTACCGGTGTAGTATCGCAGGCAGCAGCGGCTGAGACCGGGCTGGCTGCCGGAACTCCGATAGCAGCCGGCGGCGGCGATCAAGCTGCTCAAGCGGTGGGAGTAGGAGCCGTAGAGGCCGGAATCATTGGTCTGACGGTTGGCACCAGCGGCGTGGTGTTTGCCGCCACGCCCGCGCCGTTCATCGAACCAGCAAGGCCGGCTGCACGCCTTTTGTCATGCAGTGCCGGGCATGTGGCATCTGATGGGTGTGATGCTCTCGGCAGCCGGCAGCCTGCAGTGGTACCGCGATACACTCGCGCCAGGGACGAGCTTTGATGACCTGCTGCAAGAGGCTGCGTCGGTGCCGGCGGGCTGCGAAGGCCTGTTATTCCTACCCTATTTGAGCGGAGAACGCACCCCGCACCCGGACCCGCAAGCGCGCGGCGCATTTATTGGCCTGACATTGCGGCATGGTCGCGGTCACCTGACCCGCGCGGTGCTGGAAGGCGTGGCTTTCGGCTTGAAGGACAGTTTCCAATTGATTCAAAACGCTGGATTGGAGCAGATTGTGCAGGTGCGGGCTTCTGGCGGGGGCACCAAAGGTGCGCTGTGGCGTCAGATTCTGGCTTCCGTGCTGGAAAGTGAACTGGTCACCGTCAACACCGCGGAGGGAGCCGCTTTCGGTGCAGCGCTGTTAGCCGGGGTGGGCGCCGGAGCCTGGCCGAGTGTCCCAGCTGCCTGCCGCGATACGATCCAGATCACCGGCCGAACTGCCCCAGATCCCTCGCAGGCTGATGCTTACCGGCGAGGTTACGCGGTATACCGCGAACTTTATCCGTTGTTAAAAAGCACCTTCCCGAAATTATCTTTTTAATCATTCCAACTTCATTATCGGAGCCAGTCCATGACGGATTTTATGCATTTTCCAGCCGGTTTTCAATGGGGCGCAGCCACCGCTGCCTTTCAAATCGAGGGCGCTGTCCATGAAGATGGGCGCAGCGACTCGATCTGGGATGTGTTCACCCACACACCCGGCCGAATCATCGACGGCAGCAATGCCGACACCGCCTGCGACCATTATCACCGCTGGAAAGAAGACATCGCGCTGCTGAAGCAGCTGGGTATACCAGCTTACCGATTCTCATTAGCCTGGCCGCGAATTCTGCCAAATGGACGAGGCAAAGTTAATCAACCCGGATTGGATTTTTACAGCCGTCTGGTCGATGAACTGCTGGCTGCTGGTATCCGTCCGCTGGTGACGTTATATCATTGGGATGTGCCAGCAGCCCTGCCAGGCGCCTGGTTGAACCGCGCCACAGTGGATGCCTTTGTTGAATTGACAGCCGCAGCCACCTCAGCCCTGGGCGACCGGGTCAAGGATTGGGTCACCATCAACGAGCCATTTTGCCCGAGCATTTTAAGCTATAAGGTCGGCATCCATGCTCCAGGCCTGCGCGAGCCGTCTAAAGCGCTGCGGGCAGCGCATCATTTGCTGCTGGGACACGCCGCAGCCATGCCCGTCATTCGCGCGAATTGTCCCGGTGCACGGGCAGGGATCGCCTTGAATCTCTCACCTATTCACCCGGCCAGTGATTCTGAGGCCGATGTGGCAGCAGCCCGTCATTCAGACGGGGAGCTGAATCGCTGGTTTCTCGACCCGCTTCACGGACGCGGCTACCCGCAGGATATGCTGGCTGATTATGTCAAGACGGGGGCGCTGACTTCCAGCCACCCGGATTTTATCGCACCGGGCGACCTGGATGCCATCAGCAGTACCCACCGACTTCCTGGCAATCAACTATTACACCCGCAGCGTGGTGAAAGCTGGAGGCAAACTTTGCGGAAAATCCCGACGATATCCGGCCGATCGCTCCGGTAAAAAACTATGACGATATGAACTGGGAGTGTTATCCCGCTGGATTATTTGAAATCCTCACCCGCGTAGCAGCCGAATATAAGCCGCGCGAGATCATCATCAGCGAAAATGGCGCCAGCTATTCCGACACGCCAGATGCCAGTGGCACCATCCATGACACACGTCGCATTGCCTACCTAAACGGGCATTTCCAGGCGATGGCGCAGGCGATTCAGGCCGGCGTGCCGTTGACCGGGTATTACTTATGGTCATTTATGGATAATTTCGAGTGGGCGCTCGGATACACCCAGCATTTCGGGATTGTTCACGTTGATTTTGCCACCCAGAAGCGCACGCCTAAGGCCAGCGCCAGTTGGTACCGTCAGGTGATCGAACAAAACGGACTGGCGGTAAGTCGCTTAATCAACGTCCAAAGCATGACCAAACCCCTAAAGGGTGGGATAATACCCGGACAACTTCAGAATGGATTGGATAACGTCATGAGAGTTCACGGCGGAATGCACGGCATGCTGAATGCCACCGATGAAAAACCCAAAATCACCCGCCACCTGATCCGGCGGGTGTTGAATTACGCCAGGCCTTACCGCTGGCTGCTGGTGGGCATGTTGACTTTGATTCTCGCGACTACCGGGTTGTCCTTGTTGACGCCGCTGATTTTGCGGGATTTGATTGACAAAACCATTCCCGGCAAAGACACGCAGCGCCTGATTTTATTGGCACTGGCGCTGCTTTTCATCCCCACAACCAACGGATTTTTAAATGTGATTCAGCGGCGGCTGAACTCGCGGGTCGGCGAGGGCGTGATTTATGACCTGCGCATTAGCCTGTACGCCCGCCTGCAACGCATGTCACTGCGCTTCTTCACCAACACCAAAGTCGGCGAGCTGATGAGCCGTATCAATAACGACGTGGTTGGGGCTCAAAATGCCATCAGCAGCACCCTGGTCGGTATTATTACCCAGGTCGTCCAGGCTATTGCTGTGCTGGCTGTGATGATTACGCTCGAATGGCGTTTAACCTTGATCAGCGTCGTCATTCTACCGCTGTTCATTCTGGCGGCGCGATTATTGGGCAATCGCCTGCGCGACATGGCACGCAAACAGATGGAAGCCAATGCCCAGATGAACGCCATGACCAACGAGACTTTGAATATTGGCGGTACCCTGCTGGTTAAGCTGTTCGGACGCCGCCAGCTGGAAGTTGACCGCTTTGGACAGCGCGCCGCCCAGGTGCGCGACCTTGGCGTACAGCGCGCCCTGATCGGTTCCACTTTCATGGCGATCATTGGTTTGATCAGTGCCGTGGGCACGGCGCTGCTGTATGGTCTGGGTGGTTATTTTGTCATCAGTGGAGCATTCACGGTCGGCAAGATCGTGGCGCTGGGCGCCTATCTTGGCAGCCTGTACGGCGCATTGCAGGGACTTTCCAACGCCCCGGTGGAATTCGCCACGTCGATGGTCAGTTTTGAACGGGTATTTGAGGTAATCGACCTGCCGGTGGACATTGCCGAGCAACCGGAGGCTGTGGTCTTGAAAGAAATCAAAGGCGACCTTGAATTTGATGATGTCACGTTTAAATACGAGTCTGGCGACGAGGTCTTCCTCAGCAATGTGCATCGCTACGGCAGCATGGATAACGTCACGGCTGTGCTTTCGGGTACCCAATCCGACACAGAGGAACCGGCAACCCGCAGCCAGGCACGTACCACCGCACTGGAAAACATCAGCTTCCGCGCTCGACCGGGCCAGTTGGTGGCACTGGTGGGTCCCAGCGGCGCCGGCAAAACCACCCTTACGTATTTAATTCCGCGGCTGTATGACACCACCAGCGGCACCATCCGCATTGATGGGCATGACCTGCGCGACGTGACGCTTGAATCGCTTGCCGCGCAAATTGGCATGGTGACCCAGGAAACCTACCTGTTCCACGATTCCATCCGCACCAATTTACAGTACGCCAAACTCGACGCCAGCCAGGCCGAACTGGAAGCTGCCTGTCGGGTAGCCAATATTCACGACTTTATCCAGGCGCTGTCCGATGGCTATGACACCATCGTCGGCGAGCGCGGTTACCGCCTGAGCGGTGGTGAAAAGCAGCGCATCGCGCTGGCGCGGGTAATCCTAAAGGATCCACGCATCCTGGTGTTGGACGAAGCCACCAGCAGCCTGGATAGCGAATCGGAATCGCTGATTCAGGATGCCCTGGGTAAAGTAATGGCGCAACGCACCAGTATCGTCATTGCTCACCGTCTGAGCACCATTCTGGCAGCCGACCTGATTTTGGTGATCGACCGCGGCCGGATTGTGGAACGCGGCGATCATGACGAATTGCTGGCGTTGGATGGGCTGTATGCCAGCCTGTACCGCACGCAGTTCAAACGCGAGCTGGCCTGACCAAACCAGACGACACATACCAGGCGTTTGTGTAATAATGTATAAAGATATGAATAACCGGTAGAAATTGCCGGACCGAAGCTATTGATGCTAAAACAGGAGGGAACGATGACAGGTTATCACGCTGATATCGAAAAGAAAACCCTGGAGAACGAGTACTTCCGCAAGGTGTTATTTACCGGACCCCACTCGCAGCTGGTGCTCATGACGCTCAAAGCCGGGAGAAGAGATCGGGATGGAAACACATTCCGGAAATGACCAATTTTTCCGAATCGAGGCTGGTAAGGGCAAAGCGATACTGGCAGGAAAAGAATACTCACTGGACAGCGGTTCGGTCGTGGTAGTGCCGGCTGGCACCAAACACAATATTCTCAACACCTCCAAGACCGAGCCCCTCAAGCTGTACACCATTTACTCGCCAGCCCACCACCCTGATGGCACGGTCCACAAGACCAAGGCCGAAGCCGAAGAAGCCGAACATAAACACTAGCAGGTAATTTTTTACCGCAAGCGAAATAAACACGGAAGCCTTCCTGATGAGGAAGGTATTTACCATTACAGTGGAAAAATCCGTAAGCCGATTAAAGTCATCAAAAGAAACCTGGCAATGTAATAATATTTTGGCTGTACAATCCAACTTATGTCCTGTTAAGGATGGTGAGGGACTTGGTTTTGTAACTCTCCCATCCAGAATGATTGAATCCTTGCACTAATCCTCTGTATTAAGAAGCGCATCATGGCCGAACAAATCGCAACCACAACCCCCACCTCCAGCATCAAAAAACTGCCGCGTAACGTCTGGGCGGTCAGCTTCACCAGCTTTTTCATGGATATTTCCAGCGATATGGTGCTCAATATCCTGCCGCTGTTCCTGGCAAACGTTCTTGGTGTAAAAACCGGCACCATCGGCATGATCGAAGGGGTGGCAGAAGCCACAGCCAGTCTGCTTAAAATGTTCTCCGGCTGGCTGTCCGATAAACTGGGGGCACGCAAATGGCTGGCAGTAGCCGGTTACACCCTCTCGGCCATTTCCAAACCCTTCTTCTATTTCGCCAGCAGTTGGGGATTAATCGCCGGCGTGCGCTGGGCAGACCGGGTTGGCAAAGGCATTCGGACAGCGCCACGGGATGCACTGGTAGCTGATTCGACGCCTAAGGAAATTCATGGTCTGGCCTTCGGCTTCAATCGCGCCATGGATAAAGCCGGTGCCTTTCTTGGGCTGCTGATTGCCGCCCTGGTGGTGTGGCTGGCACAAAAAACTACCGTTGATCTA
Source organism: uncultured Chloroflexia bacterium (assembly GCA_963721535.1). GTDB lineage: Bacteria > Chloroflexota > Anaerolineae > Anaerolineales > Anaerolineaceae > Bellilinea. The sequence goes on along the minus strand of CAVRKN010000018.1, from coordinate 12,471 downwards.
ACGCGTTCAACTTTCCAGACCATTGTGTTGATTAGCATGGTTCCAGCACTCCTGGCTGTGCTGACACTGGTGTTTGGCGCGAAGGACGTGGCGGTCACGGGTCAGCGAACAGCGCCAAAATTCTCGCTGAAGAGCATGGGAAAGCCGTTCAATATTTTCCTGGTGATCATTAGTGTCTTCACGTTAGGCAACTCGTCCGATGGGTTTCTGGTGCTGCGGGCACAAAATCTTGGCGTTTCAGTCGTAGGTATTCTGGTGATGCTGGCTATTTTCAACCTGGTGATTTCACTGGTTGCCACCCCGGCCGGGTCACTGTCGGACCGCATCGGCCGGCGCAGGTTAATTACCGGGGGTTGGCTGGTATACGCGCTGATTTATTTTGGCTTCGCATTCGCCAGTACAACCTGGCACGTTTGGCTGCTGTACCTGTCCTACGGCCTGTACTTTGGTCTGGCTTACGGCACAGCCAGCGCCATGGTGGCGGACCTGGTGCCCGATACTATGCGCGGCACGGCCTACGGCACTTACCACGCGGTGATCGGGTTGCTGGCATTCCCCGCCTCGTTGATCGCCGGCATCCTGTGGCAGGGTGTTGGAAAATGGACTGGTTTTGGCCCATCGGCACCCTTCCTGTTTGGCGGCACATTGGCGCTGTTCGCGGCGTTGTTGATGATTTTCTGGATGCCGAAGACAAAAATCAATTCGGGAGACAACTTTCCACCAGCAACCGGGTGATCACGCTGTTCTAATCTCATTTTTGTTATCATTACTCATTGTTCCAGATCTCTAAACCGACCAAAGAGGTAGCATGCCCGAGCAACCTTTCTTTGTGCCCTCCGTAACGTTGGCACAGGCTAATCCGCAGGCTGTGTTTTCGTTTCCTGCCGTGCGCTTCAGCTTGCTCACTGCCCGGCTGATTCGCATCGAAGCCAGTCCGGACGGAGTTTTTGAAGATCGACCAACACAGCAATTTTGGTACCGCCGCCAACCGCTGCCGAATATCAAGGTCGCTCACAATAATCAGTCTTTATCCATCGAAACAGATGTATTTTCACTAACGTACCAGGATTCGCCGACGGGGTTAAACCCGAATTCTTTACAGGTGACCATCAAGGCCACCAACGTTTTGTTTCACCTGGACGATGCCAATTCCGGCCAATTACCCGGTACCACCCGAACATTGGATGAGACCAATGGACCGGTGCGGCTTAGTCCCGGATTTATTTCCCGCTCAGGCTGGGTGCAACTGGATGACACACCTAATCTGGTATTCAACGCCGACGGTTGGCTGGAGCCGCGTCCTACCCAAACTGGTTACCGCGACCTGTACCTGCTAGTCAGCGGACTGGATTACAAGTCCGCGCTGCAGGATTATCAGATCGTTTCCGGAAAACCAGGATTACTTCCGCGCGCTTTTCTCGGCAACTGGTGGTCGCGATTCTGGGAATATTCCCAGCGGGACATTGAGGAGCTGGTCGAGCATTTCGAGAAGGCCGAAATCCCGCTTTCCGTATTTATCATCGATATGGACTGGCACATCACCAAAACCGGCAATACCAGCGGCGGTTGGACTGGTTTTAGTTGGAATCGCGAACTTTTCCCTGACCCGCCTGGGCTGCTGAAATGGCTGCACCAGCGGAACCTAATGACGTCGCTCAACCTGCACCCGGCTGACGGCATTCACCCGCACGAAGATCAATACCCGGCTGCGGCTCGCGCTTTAGGGCTTGACCCAGGCAAGAAAAATCCAATCCGCTTCGAGATCGCCAACAAGGACTTCGCCAGGGTGTACTTTGAGCAATTGCTGCACCCGTTGGAGGACATGGGAGTCGATTTTTGGTGGATCGATTGGCAGCAAGGGCACCAGACTACGCTCAAAGGTCTGGACCCGCTGTGGTGGTTGAATCACCTGCATTATTATGATCTGGCACGCAACACAGACTCCCCCAAACGTCCGGTGATTTTCTCGCGCTGGGGCGGGGGCGGAAACCAGCGCTACCCCATCGGTTTTTCCGGCGACACGGTCGTCAGTTGGAAATCTTTGGCATATCAACCCTATTTCACCGCATCAGCAGCCAATGTGGCCTATGGCTGGTGGAGCCACGACATTGGCGGTCACATGGGCGGGATGGAAGATAAAGAACTGTATACCCGCTGGGTGCAGTTCGGAGCCCTCAGTCCCATCCTACGCTTGCACGCCACCAAGAATCCATTTATCGACCGGGTGCCGTGGGCTTATGACGCTGAAACCTTCACGCTAATCCGCTCTGCCATGCGGTTTCGACATACTTTGGTGCCGTACCTGTATACCATGGCGCAGCGCAACGAGGTGGATGGATTACCGCCAGTGCTGCCGTTATATTATGAATTTCCAGATGAGGAAGGTGCCTATTTGGCTGAAAATCAATACCTGTTTGGTGATCAGTTGATGGCGGCGCCGGTGGTTACCCCGCTTGATCCGAACCTCAACCTCAGCCGGCAGGTGATCTGGTTTCCGCCCGGCGAGTGGTTCAACTTCTTCAGCGGGGAGCGAATTGCTGGAGGGCAATGGAAAGCGGTGTATTCCGGACTGGAGGAAATTCCGCTCTTTGCCAAAGCCGGTGCTATCGTGCCGCTGGCAGCCGAAAGTGCTGAAAATGGCACCGCCAATCCCGCCACTATCGATCTGGTGGTAATTCCCGGGGCGGATGGTGCCTTCACACTTTACGAAGATGATGGCGTCAGCCAGGGTTATCAGGCCACAGGCGGTTGCCACACTCAGTTTGATTCAAGCTGGGATGCCGGCAAGCTGGCGGTTCGCATTTCGCCGGCTACAGGTGATACGACCGGTGTACCGCCCACCAGGAGCTACCGTATCCTGTTTCGCGGCGTAGGCCGGCCTGCCAGGTTAAACGTTATCCGTGATGGGGAAGTCGTTGAGGCCTCCTTAAGCTACGATCAAATCACCCGAACCGCAGCGGTGGAACACATTCAATTGGGTGTCCAACAAACGCTGCAGGTGGAGGTGAAGGGCCTGGCTGCATTTGACTCACGCACTGAGTTGAAAACCGCTATTTTGGGCATATTGCAGCACGCCCGGATGAAAACCGACACCAAATGGCAGATCAACGCCCGGTTGGAGCAGCTGCTGGACGATCCTACCTTGTTGAATGACCCAAACCTGGAACTAACACCGAGTCATTTGCTGGCACTAAGAGAAACGATTGAAAAGTAGGAACAAAGAATCTCCCCGCCAGAGACTGGCGGGGAGTGTAGTCGTATTCTTGTTACAGACCAGCTAGTTTACACAAAGATTCTACTAAGGGGTAGCTGGGGTAACGTTTGTAATACGTCCTTCAATCTTGGGATAAACCGCCGGATCAATTGGTGTGTTGGCTGGCGGTACACCATACTTGTTCTGCACAAAGTCGATGAGCGCATCCAGGTCACTGACTCCGATGCGGGTGAGATTGGTTCCGCTCAGGAATACCGTGAAGCCATCGCCGCCGGTCGCAATAAACTCATTTGCGGCAACGGTGTACACTGTGGCGTCCGGCAGGATCGGCGTGCCATCGCTCAAAGCGAGGGAAACGATGCGCGACCCTTGCGGCAGCGCCAGGTTATACGAGTATTTGATTCCCGAGACCTGCAGCAGTTTCATCGAGCTCTGTGGGGGTTTAAATTGCTGCTCCAGCAGGGCATAAAGCTGACTGCCCGTCAGATTCAAGGTAGCCAGTTTATTGTCAAACGGCTGGACGGTCAGGAAGTCACCATACGTGATGTCATGGGGATAGGTTGAGTAGATGATATCTGCCCGAATTCCGCCAGGGTTCATGAAGGCGATCTGGGTGCCAGCCTTCCAACGTTGCGCATCCGCGATAAGATCGCCCATGGGCACTTCCACCGTATAGCGATCCGGTCCTCTGGAGATTTCGCCGAGGGTCTAGGCTTTCACCGCATTGACAATCGGAGCAATCTCTACCTGATAATCGGCCACCATTGCTGCGATCTCTGCATCCGGTGTAACACCTTCATTATAGGTGGTCACAACCTGCAACTTGGAGGTGGCGATGTTGTCATACAAACGGTCGTAACGCAGATCAGAGACGCCAATGGCTGTCCCGGAGGAATATTGCTCAATAATCGGGACGCCGTTGATCTTGTCGGCGTACTTGTTGTGCGAGTGACCGGCGATGATCAGATCTACGCCTGGAATTGCCACTGTCAACATCTCGCCGCTGACCACGTTATTGTAAACATCTGGCATGTGCGCCAGCACCACAATGATGTCAGCTCCGGCATCGCGTAGTTCGGTTGCCAGTTCTGCCACCACAGGACCAGGTTCACGGAATTCCAAACCAGCCGTGTTGCCGGCCATGACAATGGTGGGCGTGTCTTTACTGGTCACGCCGATCACACCAATGTCGATGCCTTTGGCGTGACAGCATAACGGTCGGCACCATCCAGGCAGGTCGGGCATTGGTGCCCTCGTTGAAGACGTTGGCCAGGAGGATGGGGAAATCCGCCTGTTCCATGCGTTCCTGCAGCCTGGTGAGGCCCCAATCAAACTCGTGGTTGCCAACCACCGACTGCCTGATAACCCATCTGGTTATAGACATCGATGACCGACTCGCCCCTCAGCAAGTTGGAAATAGGCGTGCCCTGCATGATGTCACCGGCATCCAACAGGAGGGTCCCAAGTGGATTGAGGGCTTTATAGTTATTGATGTAGGTCATGTTAAAGGCTGCGCCGCCTACCAGTTTACTACTGACCAATTTTCCCAGTTTCCAGTTGTCCGTGGAAATCGTTGGTTGAGAGGAAGGTAACAAGTGGGTAGCGTGCCTCGCGAATCCAGGCCAGAGCTTCTGCGTTGGTCACTGTTTCTTTTGGCAGCAGTTGGTTATTGACTGGAGCAAAGATGCCATTCGCGATCAAGTATGCGGTGGGTTCTTTTGCCCAACCTAAAAGTCGATTGACATCGGTGTAGTCATTAAGCACTGCCGTGTCAATTTTCTTGGGCATGAAATTCTGCATAGCCACGTTGGCCAGGATGATAGAAACTTTCCTCTCGAGTTAACGATTTGTAGGTGCGAGCTTTGAAGCGGGGAACTGTTAGATAATCATCCGCGGACCCCTCGAAAGCTGTCCAAAGCAGTTCTGCATAATCCCAACGCGTTACGGGGTTAGCCGCAGTGGCTGGAAGCCAGGTATTTACTGGCGGCATGAGGGTATAGTTCTGCACAAAAACATCACTTGGCGAGATGGTGCCGCGCTCCATGATCCAGTTGGTGATGAGTTCGCGCACCTCAACGGTGGATTGGTAGAGCTTGGGAGCCGTGGGGAATTTTCCAGTCGCCCGGTAGTTGTTCAGCGCAACCCGCACGACCTGGTCCATGGCAAGGTATTCACCGTTTAGCTTTAGTTCCACTACGCGGCTGCCTACCGGTTTGGTCACATCCAATCGGTACTCAATGCCCGACCACAGATCATAGTTATAGTCGCGCACCGTCGAGTTGATGGTTACGCCACCTGGTTCGTAGAAGTACTGGTTGAAGTAAGTGGCAGTCCACTCCAGCTCGTCCTTAATCTGCTGGCCAGTGGCATCGATGACGTACAGGGTATTGTCATAGATGTAGGCGGCGTAAGCATCCTTGAGCTTGATCGGTCCAGCTTTTATCTCGGCCTGGTTGGTAAATAAGGCCGCCAACGATGCTTCCACCGGGAAACCGGCTTCAGCCGCGGCATCCATCTGGACCTGGTTGATCAGGTCGGCCATTGGACCGTCCTGAATACGGGCTAAGTATCCGCCAGGGAAGGCGCCCGTGGCTGTGCCGATGGGGGTGTTGATGTAAGTCACCGTTGTATCATGGTACGGCTTCATACTGGCGAGCAGGATAGGATCTTCCGCATAGGTGGAAGTAGCGGTTCCCATCGCTGGGGTCGAAGCCGACTTGGTGGACACTGCCCAGTCGCTACCAGAGCCAGAAACGGTGATGCGGATATCCGAGATATTGCGGGTATGGTAATTCGGTTCAGTAATCAACACGCCATTAATAAGCGTGGACGGTACATTCGCATGTGCATGCCCAGCCAGAATTACATCGATGCCGGGAACTTCATTGGCCAGGAATTTAGCGAAGTTCTCTTCGCGGCCAAAACCGTAGGTTTCATCCAGGCCAGTATGTGCCGCCACCACGATCACATCCGCACCTGCGGCGCGCATGATGGGCACATAATGGTTGGCAGCAACCATGGCATCGCCAAACACACAGCCGACAATGTTTTCAGGCCGCTCCCAATGAGTGACTGCCGGTGGGGTAAGGCCCAGAATACCAACCTGCACACCCCCAACGTCCTTGATTGTGTAGGGCACGAAGGAGTAGTCGCGGCAGCCAGTGACGTTGGCTGAGAGCATGGGGAAGGTCGCTTCGCTCTGGAACTTATTGAAGACTGCCGGGCCATAATTGAACTCATGGTTGCCGACTGTCGCAGCTACGTAGCCCATGGTGTTCATCGCCAGGGCTAAGGGGTTTGTCTTGGAGGTGTCGACCACCCCGAAATAGTACGAAAGCGGAGTCCCCTGGATGGTATCGCCATCATCAATGAGGATGGTATTGGGATTGGTCGTGAGAACGCCCTTTACATAGGTCAGGATCTTCGTCAGGCCGCGTTGCGACGTGCCCGTTGGGACGCTGTCCGTGTAGTAATCGTAGTTATCCACATTGCCATGGATATCCGAGGTTCCGAGAATAACGATATTGCGGGTTTCTGCGGCAATGGCAATGCCGGTAGGCTTTACAACCGAAATAGCCAGGCTAAGTACGAGAATAAAAGCCAATAAGACTTGAATTTTCTTGGTCATCATTTTTCTCCTGTCCCACTGAATATATTTAAGTTGTTTGCATCCATCCGGGATTCTCATTTGCATCCCAACGTCAATTTCTCAAAGGAATGCCAAACAAACCTCCCGAATCGCTGGGAAGCAAAACCTAATCCATGCAAATACCATCGATCCAACCTGCTGATGGATTGAAGGCAGGCATTTCCATCCTTACTTTCAGCTGACCCCTCCCGTGGCTTTGAATGTGGAAAAAGTAGGTTGTGGATATTTATTTATGGGTGCGATGAACGCGATGTCGTTCGCTGCAAATTACTCCCCCCGCTGATTCCCTCCTCTCCCTGATTAGAAAAAACGCCGCATAAACGCAAAAATAGCCGTGGGAAATGAAAGTTCACGGCCGGTTACGCCACTTGCTCGCCCACCCCCTGGCGTCCAGATAGATAGAGATAGGGTCATAGCATCCGATATGGAATTTTACGGTTTGTTTTGCGGTGTTAAAATTATAAACTTTATTGATCTAGAATTCAATAGCCACGGCTAATTTCAAAGAATTAGAATGGTGGAATGAGGACATTACGGGAGGAGGTGCAACATGGTGCCCCGCTGATGCCTTGCAGATAGTACGCCTTCATGGTGATTCCCGTTCTTTGACAATATGCTTCAGCCAGGGTCGTTACAAAACCCGCACTGGCAGATTTTTCCACCAGGTTCACCGTGCAGCCGCCAAAACCGGCGCCAGTCAGCCGTGCCCCCAGGCAGCCCGGCAAGTTTTGAGCGGTTTCGGCCAGATAATCCAATTCAGGCGTAGAAACCTGATAAAGGTCGCGCAGTGAGGCGTGACAGGTATTCATTAACTGACCAAATTTGCGTACCTGACCTTTTTCCAACAGCTTGATTGCCTCTTGGGTACGTTGGATTTCCTCGATCACATGACGCGCCCGTTTTTCATCCATGATGGGCAGGCGGTGACAATGGATATTGAATTGTTCGAGGCTGACGTCGCGCAAGGAGGTAATTCCCGGGAGCACCTGGCTTAACGCTGCCACAGCGGCTTCGCAGGATCGACGCCGGTCATTGTAGGCGCTGGTGGTCAACTGGCGGCGGATGGTGGTATCCGCCACGATGATGTCAATTCCATCCGGCAGTGGCAGGCTGCCCCATTCCAGCGAGCGGCAATCCAGCCAGAGCAGTTTGTCTTTTATACCGCAGGCAGACGCAAACTGATCCATGATGCCGGAGTTGACCCCCACGTATTCATTTTCGGCTTTGTGGCCAAGTTGCGCGAATTCGATGCCTGACAGGGACCATTTCCCCAGGTAGGACCAGGCTTTAGCGAAAGCCATTTCAACCGAGGCGGAGGAACTGAGACCAGCACCCATGGGAACGTCGGAGGCGATCACCGCCTGAAGGGCAGGCGCATTCAATCCGGCTGATTCAATCGCCCAGGCAACTCCAGCCGGATAGCGTGCCCAATCGGGCAGCAAAGTCCCGTCCAGCGCGCATTTTTCTTTCAAACTGCCGCGCGAAAAACTGGTTTCCTGCGAGAAATCGAGCGCTAGTAGATGGGATTCCTCAGTTTGCGCTGCAGAGAAGGCCATCACTGTTCGTAGGTCAATGGCAGCCGGAATGACAAAGCCATCGTTGTAGTCCACATGTTCACCCAGCAGGTTTACCCGACCCGGGGCAAGCGCCAATGCATCCGGAGGATGGCCAAAGCGCTGCTTGAATCTCTGAATAACCCGCTGGCGCGTGTTCATATGGATTTAATTGTAGCGGAGAGATGCAGAAAAGACGGGATTGGAGGGCGCAGAATGTGAGCGGTTGTTTTTAGCTAAACCGTTGCATTCACCAGCATCTGTTGTAGATCGCCTTCCGCCTGCGTCAATGGCACAGACATTGAATAGGCCCATTCTGCGCACAATAGACTTTCAGCGCGGCGCAGAATGTTTTTGTCGTCATCATTGAGCGATTTTTTCCGCGCCAGCGCGGTGAGGTCGCGGATTACCAGGCAGATCGACTCGGCTTTGCCGTCCGCCAATTCTTTGCGCAGCTGTGATTTCCGCACAAAGCGATCGTCCGCCAACAACTCGCCTGATCCTTGTAGAATCGCGAACAACTCTTTAAAATCCAGCGATGACTTTGGGGCACGCAGCCGGGATTCTGTCCGGGTATCTACTGGAACACAGATCGTAAGATCACGAACTTGCACCATGTAGAAGAGTGCGGTTTGGTCTGCGAGAGCTCGTTCCTCAACGCCGATGATCTTTCCGACGCCAAATGTCCAGTGAACAACTTGATCACCCACGTTGAATTCCATCGCCGCCTCCTGTAGATATAAAAATGCCAATCCTAAAAGAGGATTGGCAACTTCGAATCGCTATCCTAAGATATGTAGATTTATTGTATCACTTATGGGGGAATGGGCGGTTAAGAGTTTACCTTTGCCCGTAAGCGCTCAAGGCGCTGCTTCAGAGCATCGGCTTCCAGGATATTCGGCGACATTATTCCCTGCTGAAAGCCGGCATTCGTGATGCGGACTGCCTCTTCGCGGATTTCTTGGATCTCGCGAGTAAGATCTTCTGGCGATCCCATCTCTTCGATCCTGGCTTCAAGGTCATCTATTTCATTGATCAACCACGGTTCCATTATAGACTCCTGGTAAGGTACCACTAAAAATCCCTGCATTAATAGAATAACAGCTAGCCGGGAAAATTCAAGGGCTTTACGAAGGGCTGAAGGGCCTGGCAACACAAGATCACGACCTACCACTGCAGCCATAGGCTGTTATAGACGCATCTATTTCAATGCCGGATAATTATCCAAGGCGAGCCCTGCCGCATCGAACCAAGCAGCAATCGTCTGCAACTCGGTGGTGGAGGGCAGGTTGCCCTCACCGCCCGTGCCAAGCCCAACATACTGGCTTTTTGCAGGATTATCGGTGATTGTCCAGATGGCAAATTGCTGCAGGCGGAACGAGGCGTCCTGAAATTCCGGCAAGCTCATCAACTTGCGCAGCTCTTCGGCTGGCGGCTCAATTTTCACAATATAGGCTTCACCGCCACTCGGGGCTTCCAGTCGCATGTTGGCGCAGGCCACATCCACTTCCAGTGTAACTTCATCTTTCTCTTCCAGGAAGATATACATCTGATGACGTACCACCATGGTTTGCAGGTCTGGTGAGGGTGCCAGGAAGGTTGTACCGGGCAGTATGGAAAGCTCGATTGATTCGTCCACCTTCAATGAGACTTCGACTTCGATGCTCTCCAGGCTAATCCCGCGCACGTTCGCCGTCAGCAGACCCATTTCAAGGGCTTCTTGCAGGTCAATCCGGCGCGGCTCCTTCATCTGGTCCAATGAGACCTCCAAAGGTTCCGGAATTTCTGGCCAGGGCGACAAACGCAAAGTCAGTTCCTGGGCAGCCCGGGGGACGCGGAAGGCAATACGGTCGGTGGTTGGGGTGCCATAGTACGCATCACCGTCATAAATCCAGTTGCGGATGGTGGAATCCTTCTTTAATTCGTTCCCGTCACCGTCGACCAGGGTGAAATCTTCGCCATAAACCGAGCCGCGTTCGTCAACCGTGCGCTCAACGGTTACGTCCATCGAAATGTAATCGTACTCATCATCCACACGGCTGGCCATCGGGACAATTTCCGCGGGATTGAGCGAAGAACGCATCACATTGTCGACGGTTACCGACCAACCGCTATAAGCTGTGGGCTGTCCCACCCGACCAATGTAGTGCTGGGGGGTCGGTGTAGCCGGAGGTGTTGGTGTGGCCAAAAGGCTTGATTTGACCTGCTCAACAGCATTGCAGCCAGATAAAGCCAACGAAAAAATGAAAACCAATCCCCAAAAATTGCGCAATCGTTGGAATGACATATTAGCCCCCGCTCCCTGCCATTAGTTATTACATTTTACAACTTTATGGAACCATTTATTTAAATATTAAATCGAGAGGAATGAGAATACAAAATTGGGGACACTGCTCGGTACGCCGCTTTCAAGACCTGAATTCCAGTTTCTCTCTGGGTTATCCATGATCCTCCCGAATGAAAATGAATTCTCGCGATGGAGAATTATCCAAACCCCTGTGTTGGTCTGCAGTACATCTAAATTTCATTAAGTTACAATTTGTTTACTAATGAAATTTAACTTGCATAATATTAAAAATGTTGTAATATATTTCATAGTGATTCAATGCAAAATTCCCTGGAATTCAAAAACAAATTAGAGGTCTTGCTCGCTGAACTCACCCATAGTGAGCAGCGTATTGCTGCCTACCTGATGAACTATTACGAACAGGCGGCGCTCTTTTCCGCTGCCGAGCTTGCCCAACAATTGCAGATCAGCGAAGCCACCGTGGTTCGGTTTGCCCGGCGCGTAGGATATTCTGGGTATCCGGCTTTACATCGCGACCTGCTGGATATCCTGCACGAGCAAGCAACCACATCTTCCAGGTTGCAAACCAAACTTGCGGATCTTAAAAGCAGCCCCGGTCATGTTTTCACGAAAACAGTTGAGATGGAAATTAAATACCTGGTGGATGCCGAGTTAAGTATCGACCTCGAGGATTTTGACAAGGCGGTGGAAATCATTCTCGCGGGACGGCGCCTGTTTATCGTCAGCGGTGGACCCTCGAGCATACTCGCCGATTTGCTCGATATCCGCTTACGCCGCTTTGGGATGGAGACGGTCCTGATAACGGAAACCGGGCGAAATATTTACGAGAAATTACTTTTACTCCAACCGGATGACGCGGTAATCGTTGCTGCGTTTCACAATATCACCAAAGAATTGACCGCAGTCCTTAGCCATGCTGCGAAAACCGGTTGCCGCTCTGTGTTTATCACCGACACACTGGGGCCGTTTTTTGCAGACAAAGCCACTGTCACTCTTTCAGCGATGCGCGGGCCAATGTCAACCTTTCATTCGCAAACCATCCCAATGGTGATACTCAATGCGCTGATTTTGGCCATAGCCCTGGCGCGACCCGATTCAAGTCTTTCCAGTCTCAAAAAGTTAGACACCCTCCGCGGTATGTATGGAACCGGCTAGTCAAGTCAAGATCCTTCTACCCTTCCCAGCGAGATATCATGTCTGAGATCGCATCTACTTCGCTCTATTCGCTCCGCCTTCGCCGTCTGGCGCGCTGGCTGAAACGCCCTTACGTTGTGATTGGTCTGTTGCTTACGGCGATGATTGCTTATCTGGTAATCACGCCGTTTTTTGTTCTGATCAAGACTACGCTAACCTGGCAAATTGAGGACCGCCGCCTGACGACCGGGTTTGTGCCAGGAGATTTCACCCTATTCCATTGGATTCGCGTTTTTTCAAGTTCGATTAGCGAAGCCATGCTCTACCAACCGTTGGTCAATACGCTGGTTACCTCTATTGCCGTGTCAATTTTGGCGTTAACGATCGGATGCCTGTTAGCCTGGCTGGTGGTTCGGACCGATTTGCCTTTACGAGGATTTATTTCCAAGGTAGCTGTGATTCCTTACATGCTGCCGTCCTGGACGATCGCTCTGGCATGGATCGTTGTTTTCAAAAATCAGAGGATCGGAGGTTCGCAAGGACTACTGGAAGCCCTAACCGGCTTCTCGCCACCCGATTGGCTATCCTACGGACCAGTGCCGATCGTCATTAC
>CAVRKN010000017.1:0-93145 GCA_963721535.1 uncultured Chloroflexia bacterium | reverse complement strand
TAATTGCTTCCATCACGGCTACAAACGCGGCTGCGTCCTGTTCGACCCCTGCAGTCAAATCTGAGCGTAAGGTTTCCGCTTTTTCCACCAGTTCCCACATTTGTTCCTTGACGCCCTCATATTTCTTCTTTCCCAGCGTAACGCGCGCTACCATGGCAACCAAAGCGGCTGCTGCCGCGCCGGTGTGGGCTGCCGCTGAACCGCCGCCGGGAGTCGGATTGGCAGAAGCCAGTTCATCCAGGAAAGATGATTCCGCAGTATCGTGGCTGGTTGGTGCGCTGCGCATCATCTCCATCATACGCTGCTCGAGGATTTGTTCAGCCGAGAAACCATCCAACTGCATATACCAGGTAGCCGCATCGTTGAGCGCTTCCTGCGGGATCAGCCCGACGAGTTCAGAATGGTGAATGCCAACCCCGTAGCGTTCGGCTTCGCGGCGGATCATTTCCACCACCCGCGCCAACGGTGTCTGCCGGTAATTGGTCATGTTCATCGATACCTGGGCGCGCCCTTCCACCAACACACCCATCCCTTTGACGAATCGCATCCCACCCGACGAATGTCGCACTGCTTTTGCAATTTTCTGAGCGATCGCGGTATCACTGGTGGTCAGATATACGTTGAAGGCTATCAACGGCTGGCGCGCGCCAATGACCGTCGCACCCGCCGGGGTGATAGTAGTTGGTCCAAAATCCGGATTACGTTCCTGCCGCACGCCTAATTCTTCCTTGAGTGCTTCATACTGCCCACGCCGGATATTCTCCAAATTGGTACGTTCCGGAGTCAGTGCGGCTTCCTCGTAGAGATAAACCGGAATGTTTAACTCACTGCCCACCCGTTTCCCCAGGCGGCGCGCCATTTCGACACATTCCTGCATCGTGACATCGCTGATGGGAACAAACGGCACCACGTCTGTAGCTCCAAGGCGCGGGTGCGCGCCGGTGTGCTCGTCCAGGTTGATCAATTTGGCTGCGCGGGCGATGGCCTGGAAGGCAGCTTCTTCAACGGCCGAGGGAGCACCAATTAAGGTGACTACGGTGCGGTTGTGGTCCATGTCAGAATGGCGGTCGAGGACATGCACGCCCGGGACGGCCTCTAGCGCAGCCAGGATTTCAGAAACAACCTCGGGTCGGCGCGCTTCCGAAAAGTTCGGGATGCATTCGACGATGGGATTCTGGCATATTCACCTCATGGGGATGGAATGATAATATTATATCCAGAACCAGACATAGCTGCGGAGGAGGTCACCATGTGCGGACGCTTTACCTTGACATTGGATCCAGTTGAGTTACGCCAGGCGTTCGATTTAGGGGAGATGCCGGAGGAGTGGATACCGCGATACAACATCGCTCCCACCCAACCGGTAGCGGTTGTGGCTGATGCTGCGACCCGTAAAGTGGAATTCATGCGCTGGGGTCTGGTACCATCCTGGGCAAAAGACATTTCCATCGGCAATAAATTAATCAATGCGCGCGGAGAGACGATCGCTGAAAAGCCGTCCTTCCGCAGCGCTTTTGCCAAACGCCGCTGCCTGATCCTGGCGGATGGATTCTACGAATGGCAGAAAACTGGCGCCAAGAGCCCTTCGATTCCCTACTATATTCAGATGGAAGATAAAAGTCCATTTGCCTTCGCCGGTTTGTGGGAGTTTTGGCGGTCGCCAGAGGGCGACGGATTGACCACCTGCACCATCATCACTACGGAGCCCAATACGCGCGTCGCTCCCATCCATGACCGCATGCCCGTGATCCTCAACCCGCAGAACGCCTGGGATTGGTTGGGAAGCGGAACCCCTGAGTCCTTGATGAAACTCATCAAGCCTTACCCGGCCGGGGAAATGGTAGCTTACCGGGTGAGCCGCATGGTCAATGAACCGGGCAAGGATGTCCCAGCACTGATAAAGCCGCAAACGGATTGGGGCAGCGAAGTACGGTAAAATATCTCCGGCGAATTCCTTGACCGTTGTCGGGTAGTTTGGTAGAATTTCGCTCGTTGCCGCCCCCATCGTCTAGGGGACCAGGACGCAGCCCTTTCAAGGCTAAAACGAGAGTTCGAATCTCTCTGGGGGCACACAATAAATCCGCGCAAGCGGATTTATTTTTGTAAAACACTCGTCCCGTAGGGGGATGGTATTCGAAACTATCCGTGGGCACACAAAAACCTGCTGAAAAGCAGGTTATTTATTTAATTCAGCCCTTTCATACCATCGAGGTATAGATAAGGCTAAAACGCTCGTCCCGCAGGGGGATGGTATTCGAATCTCTCCACCCTACGGGTGCGCAGCGCGTGGGGGCACCTGAAACCCGCTTAATCGGCGGATTTTCCATTTGTAAAACGACTCGTCCCGCATAGAGGGGATGGTATTCGAAACTATCCGTGGGCACACAAAAACCTGCTGAAAGGCAGGTTTTATTTTTAGTTCATCTGGTAGCGGCGAGGTAAATCAATTGACCCGAAAATTACAACACCCAATAACCTCGCCTTTATCAATTACCATTTTGGCGAGGCTATTGGCATTTATTCTTCGTTTATTCCAAGGTGTTTGCGAGTCCCAAAATGAGTTGCTCTTGCTCCTCCAGGGTTAACTTGGCTTCAGGGTGCAACATCAAGTAGCGCGGTAGCGGCATCTTGTTACTTCGGATCATCTTGGCGATGGAACCTGCCTTTGGAGATTCGTCCGGGTTCCATTCCGAGAAATTCATCTTTTCACGACCTTTGGTAATGTCATTATTCAACAACATCGAGACGGGTTGAACTTTGGTATACCAGGGCCAATTCGTTTCGTTGCTGTGGCAGTCAAAGCATGCCCGTTGGGCCAATTCCCGGGTTTTGGGGCTATCCCAGTTTGGTTCCTGTTTGACCGGGGGATTGGCTAAGGCATCTCCCCGAGGGAGTAATTGCAAAGCGCCAAAAACAACAAGACCAAATACGATTAATCGAACGATCCATTTACCTAGCATTTTCTAAATTCTCCTCATCATGAACCAATAATGGACTTCCAAAATATCCCAGACCCATTTTATTAATGTGATTTGACCAATGCCATCGTCTGAACCTCCTCGAGGAATCCCCGAATAATCCTGCCTGAATCTCCGTTACACATCCTTTCGCAAAATTTGCGAGAGTCCGATCGCGCGGAAAGCGCGACACCGTCACAGATTCCTTATTAAATTTCAAGTGTCAATTAGCCGTCGGTAACCCGCCTAACTAACCAGGCCAATGTTGACTAATTAGATAAAAATTATTATATTAGAATAATCTAAGAAAGCAATAGGGAAATTTACAGGGCTGGTAAATGGGTCTTCATAGTCATACTTAGCAATATTGTATCGAATAGCAAATGGCTTAACCGATTCCCAACTTAAACTTCAAGTAATGATTCATTTATTTGCGGCAGTAATAGAAGAATATAAACGTCAGCTTGAAAACAACCTCCGTCAGAGGAGGTTGTTTTTATAGAATGGAGTTCTGCTATTCTGCAGTGATCCATCAACCAGGCAGGTTTTGATGCCAAGCGACACCCTGCCTGACTGTTCAATCCGAAGGGTTATAGCTTCTGTCCGCATTCCGGGCAGAATTTTGCCCCATGCGTTTCGCTGCCGCAATTGGGACAATGAGTCACCAATGGTTTGACATCCATTTTCTCGCCGCAATTGGGGCAGAACTTGGCTCCATGTGTTTCGGTTCCGCACTTCGGGCAGGTCGAAACGCTGGGCTGCACCATGGCAGTGCCGCATTCCGGACAGAATTTGGTGCCGGCAGGCGCAATCGTTCCATCTTTGGGGCATTTGGCTGTTGCGGCTTCCTGGGCTCGGCTGACCGCATCAGAGGCATTTTTCAACACATCCCCCAAACCGAAGGCGCTGGCAAACCCTTTCAGCGCCGCGCCAGCCTGAGTTCCACGGCTTTCCGCGATCTCACCTGTCCGCGGGCTATCGTCGTTACAGGTGCCAGCCTGTGAATCGAAGTCCGTCAGGCACACAATTCGATCGCAAGTCGGGCACTGGCGAAATTGCATCTGAACCTGTTCCCAGGCTTTCTGCAACTGACCCGCATCCAGCTTCATCGAGTAGCGCGCATCTTCACCGACCGCGCTTTCAGCCAACTGTGACCCCACCAGCGGCACCTTGCGCAGCAGTCCACCCAGCGCCTGTTTGCCGATGTCCTGCTTGATCACCGTGCCAATGTTGGGCTGGCTGCGGAATTCCCGCTGACAACTATCACAGTAGAAGATAGCATAGGGTCCTGACCCATCATTGCGAATATCATAATTTGGCATACGTGTGAAAGTCGCCATGTTTCCTCCCAGAGTGTATGTTTTTATCAGATTTGATTTAGTGTATACGCTTGATTTGGAATGTCAAGAAAAACAAACTTACAAAATTGATCAATACAATTGATTGAAAAAATTACTGGAAAAATTCTTATAATTAGATGGATGGAATTGGTAGTCTGCAGGATGTACGACCTGGCTGGAAAGGGTGGGGAGTGATGAATACCTTCATTCAGAAAAATTCTATAGTGCTGGATTGGCTGCTAGATCCAACCGATCCAGGTGCAGCTTACCTGACTCGGCGAGATTTGACAGATACGCCCAAGAATGATGCGGAATTGGTTTCAATGCGTCAGCAGGCGCATCGCTTTGGTCCGATCTCTCAGGTGCTTGCGACGATGATAACTCCAGGCTACTGGGCTGAACCTGGTCCGGGATACCTCCCCAAGTATTTTTCAACCGTCTGGTCGCTGGTTTTATTGGCTCAGTTGGGCGCGGACATCCGCGACGACGAGCGCATTGAAATTGCCTGCCAGTATTATCTGGAGAATGCCTTCTCGCCGGGCGGAATCATCTCAGCCTCGGGACCACCATCCGGCACCGCCGACTGCCTGCAGGGAAATATGTGCTGGGCGTTGACCAGGCTGGGGTTTGCAGATAAACGCCTTGACCTGGCTTACGAATGGATGGCGCGCACCGTGACTGGTGAAGGGGTGGCACCGATTGGTCAGCGCGGCACGGAGTTCCGCTATTACGCCGGAAAATGCGGTCCGCTCTTTGCCTGTGGTGCCAATGACCGCCAATCCTGCGCCTGGGGCGGGGTAAAAGTGCTGTTGGCCTTTTCCGCCCTGCCTGCCGAGAAGAGAACTCCTCTGATCGAAAGGGCAATTCAAACGGGTGTGGACTATTTCTTCCACATCAATCCAGTGACAGGTGAATATCCACATCCCTACAGCGCCAAACCCAGCGGTAACTGGTGGAAATTTGGTTTTCCAGTTTTTTACATCACGGACCTTTTGCAACTGGCGGAGGCTCTGGTTGGTTTGGGCTATGCTAAAGATCCACGTCTGGCGGATGTTTTTCAACTCATCCGCGAGAAACAAGATCCATCCGGGCGCTGGTTATTGGAAAATAGTTATGATGGCAAAATAACCGTCGATTTTGGTCAAAAGAAAGCCCCCAACAAATGGGTGACGATCCGGGCGCTGCGGGTACTAAAAGCAGTTGATCATTAACCCCCGGGGCTGTGCACGATCAACATAAATTCGCCTTTACGCGGGCCTATCGCCTTCTTGACCTCCGCGGGAGTGCCGCGTGCAATCAATTCGGAGTCGAGGGTCAGATCAAAACCAAGGGTCAATCGCTGTCCTTTGCCAAAAGTTTTTTCGACATCATCCAATAGCGCTGCCAACCGGTAAGGAGTATCCATCAACACCACCGGCAGGCGCAGTCCGCGCAGGCGGGTCAATTCCGCCCTGCGATGTTCGGGGACGCGTGGTAAAAATCCACCAAAGACGAATTTCCCCAGCTTGAAATCCAGCACGGATAAAAGTGCCATCAATGAGGATGGACCTGGGATGGGAACGACCTGCAGACCGCTCAAACTGGCTTCCTGAATTAAGTAGGCCCCCGGATCAGCGAATACTGGCGTGCCGGCATCTGAGATCAGGGCGAAACTTTCACCTTTGAACATACGGATCACCAGGTCGGCTGTCGCCTCGGCCTCATTGTGCTCATTCAGCGTAATTAAAGTCTTCTCCGGCACTTCCAGGCGTTTCAGCAGGGTGCTGCCCTCGCGGCGTTCTTCACAAATGATGCCGTCAGCTGATTTGAGGATATCCAACGCCCGCAGCGTGATGTCGCGCGGGTTGCCAATTGGGGTTGCAACGATATATAATTTGCCAGTTGTATTCATAGATTGGATTATATTCGGCTTCATCCCATTCCTGTCAGAAAATTTAATCAGGGATTAATCGGGGAGGTTCATGATCACCTTCTTTACCAACTCTAGCCCAATCCTTGCCGCCAGACGATGCCCTGGGATGAGTGGCGTATGAAATTAACCCGAGTAACCCGCATCACCTTCCTCCTGGTCGGATTTTTTGCGCTGGACAAGGCAGTCGCTTTCATACGCCAGGTGGTTATCGCGCGGCAATTCGGTTTATCACCCGAGTTGGATGCTTTCAACGCCGCTAACAACCTGCCTGACTTGTTGTTCGCGCTCATATCCGGTGGTTCCCTGGCTCTGGCTTTCATTCCGGTGTTGACCGAGCAGCTGACCCGCGAGGGAAAACCAGCTGCCTGGAACCTGTTCAGTAAAATTCTCAACCTGGCATTTTTGGTGACAGGTGTTTTGGCTATTATCGTTGCCGCGGTAGCCCACCCGTTGGTGCGCTGGGAGATTGGGCATCGCGCCGGGATTCAATGATGCCCAGCAGGTTCTGGTCACCAGCCTGATGCGCATCAACTTGATTGCTACGCTGATCTTTTCCATCAGCGGTCTGGTAATGGCTGGATTGCAGGCGAATCAACATTTCCTGCTACCGGCCATGGCACCGCTGCTGTACAATATTGGGCAAATTTTTGGTGCCGTGATTTTGGCACCCGATAAAGGATTGTCCATCGGTCCGGTTACTCTGCCAGCGTTTGGCTTGGGTGTCTACGGTCTGGTTTATGGCGTAATACTCGGCGCAATCCTTCACCTTGGCATCCAAATACCTGGTCTGGTGAAATATAAATTTAAGTGGACGATCGGGCTGGGCTTGAAGACCGAACCAGTGCGTAAGGTCCTTCGGCTGATGGGTCCGCGCCTGGCAACCATGTTTTTCATTCAACTGATTTTCCTGGTGCGCGATAATCTGGCGTCCCGATTGGAAGCTGGCTCGGTGACGGCGCTTTCCTACGGCTGGATGCTATTCCAGGTACCGGAGACGTTGATCGGGACTGCCATTGCGACCGCACTGCTGCCAACGTTAGCCGAACATGCCGCGCTGGAGAAACGCGAGGAATTTCAGCAATCCATCGAACGTGCCGTGCGTGTGCTGGTGGCATTGACGCTGCCCATCGCAGTCATCTTGTCCTTCGGGTTGAAACCGCTCCTGGCGCTGGCTTTTGGCTTCGATGTTGCTGGCACCGATTTGCTGATGTGGGTGACCCGGGCTTATATGGCTGGTTTGTTGGGGCAAAGTCTGGTTGAAGTATTCGCCCGCGCCTTCTACGCCCGTCAGAATGCCAAAACACCATTAATCGCAGCCGGCTTGACCCTGGGATTGTATATCCTGCTCGGGACTCAGCTATACCGAATGTTGGGAGCGCCAGGAATCAGTCTTTCAGATTCAATTGCTTTCACTGCCGAGGCAGCACTGCTGTTGATAATGCTCACCCGAAAATTAGGGCAAACCTTCAAAGCTGGCGGCAGCCTGTTGCGGTCCGTTATCGCTGCAGTTGTGAGTGGCGCCGTTGTCTGGCTCTTGATGTCGGTTCTGGGGGGGCTGCATCCATTGCTGCAAAGCGGGATGGCTATGGCAGCCGGCGTAATGGTGGCTCTACCCCTGGTGTGGCCGGAGCTGCGCCTGATTCTGCGTTTGTAGTGGGGTATAATTTCCCGCATGACACTGCCAGACTACACTGAACCCGTCCCGGTTGATGAGAGTCACGACGAAGCCGGGGCAGCACTGCCGAAAAAACGTCGCCGCCTGGGGGTTTATCTCATTGGAATCGGCATTCTCCTGGTTGGAATTGGAATAGGAATATTTCTTGGTTACCGCGCCGGAATCAACCTCCGGCTTCAGGCGCAACAAGACCAAAAAGTGATGGTCGCCACCAACCAATACCAACTGGGAATGCTGGATATGCAGGCAGGTCGTTATGAAACGGCCCGCAAACGTTTTGAGTCGGTGATTAATGCCGATCCGAATTTCCCCGGGGCTGCCGACCAATTGACCCAGGCCATTATGCAAGCTTCAATAGCGCTGACGCCTACTCCCATGCCTACGCCAACCATTGCTCCCACGCCGGACATGCGCGGCGAGGAGGAAATGTTTGCCGGAATTCAGGCAGCCATGGCTAACCAGGACTGGCAAGGTGCCATCGCTTCGATCGAGGCGCTTCGAGACCTAAACCTTCAATTCCACGCCGTCGACATTGATGGCATGTACTACATTTCATTGCGCTATCTAGGGGTGCAGAACATTCTGAATCAGGGCGAGCTTGAGGTTGGAATTTACAACCTGACTCTGGCCGAACGCTTCGCCCCGCTGGATGTGGATGCCAAAAATTACCGCATCTGGGCGCGCCAATACATCGCTGCGGCCAGCTTCTGGAAAATTGACTGGCCAAAGGTGGTGGCATATTTTGCTGAAATATACCCCGCCCTGCCTAATCTGCGCGATTCCTCCGGCATGACCGCCACGGAACGCTACCGGCAGGCGCTGGTGGGTTACGGTGATCAACTAATGCTGGAATCAAAATATTGCGAGGCGCAGGTGCAATATGAAGCGTCTCTGCAGCTTTCCAACCCGGGTGATGTGCAAACCAAGGCCACCTCGGCAGCCGAGATGTGCGCAGGTGGAGCACCACCTCCACCTGAAGGCGGTGCGCAATCCGAACCTACGGCTACCCCGACGCCGGATTTAACTGGAACGGTTTTGCCGACCCCTTCCGAGACCCCCAATCCGGGCACAGCAACACCATAACTGACGCCTGATCACTCAAGGAGCATTGCCGTGACTCTCCCGAATTTTGCACTGGCAGTAGCTTACTGGCTCCATATACTGGCGACCGTCACCTGGGTTGGCGGGTTGATGACGCTGGCGGTGCTGGTCATTCCAGCTGCGCGCCGTTCGCTGCAACCCACGGAGTATGCTGCCTTGTTGGGCAGACTACAAGCCAACCTGCAACGGATTGGCTGGCTGAGTCTGGCTGTGCTGGTTGGCACCGGACTCTTTCAGATGAGTGCCCATCCGTCTTATGAGGGATTTTTGGCGATCACCAATGCCTGGGCGGTGACCATCCTCGCCAAGCACCTGGTCATCGGCTTGATGATATTGGCGAGCGGTTATTTGACCTGGGGAGTCATGCCGGCGTTACAGCGCCTGGCTTTACAAAGGGCAGCCGGTGTGGTGGTAGACGCTGGGAGAGACGCCGCGCTCCACAAACGCGAGTCGCAGATATTGACCATCAACCTGGTGTTGTCCATTGTCGTGTTATTGCTGACTGCGATTGCCCGCTCGGCTTGAGTATCAACGCGGGTTTATATATAACTTGTACGGCTCGTCGGCGTAATAATAATAGACCGCCCGCTCGGGGAACGCGTCAATAACGGCCTGATTCGAATCAGCGCCACGGTAATAGTTGAAAATAAATGGCGAGTCCAGGTAGGGGTTGGAGAGCTCGAGCAGCGTGCCATATTCGCGCCATTGCTGCTGTTGTACCACTACGATCAAGGCTGGAGCCAATGCCTGAACTTCAGGTCTGGCAAAGGGTGCTAACTGCTGGCGAGAAACCCCATAGAGCTGTGTCAGGCTGCTCAAACGCTGTGGCAAGTAAAACCGCAAATTGCCGCCAATCAGTAAAAAGAACACCACCATCACCAGGCCAAAACGAATAGTGCTGAAGGTTCTTTGCTTGCGAGGTGGGCTCGCGGACTTTAATCCCCCAGCCAGCCATTGAACACCGGCAACCGTTAACAAGATCGCGCTGATCATACCCTCGAAGTAATAACGCGGTCCGAAAACCCAGGAACCGATCCAATAGAGCAGGTACACTACCAGCAGCGAGACCAAAACCGAGCTGACCAGCAATGCCGAACGGTTGCGCCGCAGAGCCCACAGTCCAAACGGCATGAACAGCCAGGAAAGCATTGGCCAGCCGAATAAATCGCTGGCGCCGACCCGCATAGAATTGCTGGCATTGTTGAATGCCCAGTACAGGTTGTTACCGCCAGGTTGCAGTCCCACACCCGGTCCGAAGCCAAGACGGTCGTAAGGCCACCACAGGGTATAGGGATTGAGCAGCGGGTTTCCGGTGACGGCATATTGCCATAAGAGGATCATTCCCGCTAAAAGGCCGGTAATCAACCCCAATCCCAGCACCCGCCGCCGTATTCGTCCGGGTCCACGAACCAATAGGATGATGCCGTGGATGAAAAACGGCAAAGCTACGCCCACAGCGGTTAGCGGACGGGTCAGTGCCAGCAGCCCCAGCGTTAACCCGCCAGTGGTCACGGGCAGCCAGGCTGGCAGTCGACTATTTTTATCAGCAACATCCAACCAGCTGAGGATAAAAGCCAATGTCAGAAAATACGACCAGGTATGGGATAGCAGGCTGCCCCCGTTAACCAAAAAGAAGGGGGAGACCAGCGTCAAGAAAGCAGCCAGCAGCCCGGCTTTTTCGTTGAGCAGCCGTTTGACCAGGCGGTAGGTGAACCACACGCACAGCGCGGCAAAAAACGGGTTGACCCAGTCCCGCACGCCTAGCCGCACTCCCAGTGATAAGGCAGCGGGCCAACCGGGAGGGTATTTACCGAAACGCAACCCTTCATAATCCACCACAAACGGCACCATAAAGGTGTTCGGGGATACCGGAGAAGGGACGGTCAGGTCGCCACGGCTGATGGTTTGCGCCTGCCAGATGTAAGCGTATTCATCCTCCAGGTGGGGTAATCCTTCGAACACCTGGTTGGTCACCAAAAACACCGCCGCCAGCGTCACAATTGCGAGGAGTAGGGCCAGGCGGTCAGCACGAGTCATTCGTATAGCCAATTAATGCACAAGGTCAGGGTGTAACCAACGTTCCGTTCAAATCATGGGGCATGGCGCCGCCAATGAGCACCGGAACAATCTGCCCGACCGGCGCTTTACCGTTGATCACCACGTAACCGTCGATTTCCGGGGCATCGCGATAAGAACGTCCGACCGAAATACCATCATTTTGTCCCTCAACCAGAACATCCAGCACCTTGCCGATGTAGGACTGGTTGTGTGCCAGAGAAATGGTTTCCTGGGTCAACATGAACTGTTTGTAGCGTTCCTGTTTGACATCGGCTGGAATGGGGTCACCCAGCGGCTCGGAGGCGGTGCCTTCCTCGAAAGAGAAAGTGAATGCACCGGCGCGGTCTAGCTTAATCTCCCGCAGGAAAGATAATAGTGTGTCGAATTCCTCATCCGTTTCACCGGGATAACCCACGATGAACGTGCTGCGCAGGGATAAATTGGGGATGGCAGCCCGCATCTTGGCCACCGTGTTATGCACCCAGTCCATATTGGCTGGCCGCCGCATACGCTTGAGCATTTCGGGGTGGGCATGCTGTAGCGGCATATCCAAATAGGGCAAAATGCGCGGGTTGGCAGCCATGACCTCAATCAATCGGTCGGTGACATAGCCAGGGAACGCGTACATGATGCGGATCCAGGGGATGCTGGTGTGCTCCAGCAACTGTTCCAGCAAGGCTGGCAACCCATCGCGGATACCCAGATCATGACCGTAATCGGTGGTGTCCTGCGCGATCAGAATCAATTCCTGGATGCCCATTTCTTCCAGTGCTTGCGCTTCTTCGACGATAGTTTCCGCCGGACGGCTAACCAGCGTCCCTTTAATCAACGGGATGGCGCAAAATGCGCAGGGGCGGCGGCAGCCGTCGGCGATTTTTAAGTAGGCGCTGCTGCCCTGAATGGCAGCACGCAGAACATTATGCTCGTCGCGTCCAACAGTGGCAGCTTCTGGCAGGTGATAACGGTTGACCGGCGATCGTTGGCGTAAATCGCGCACCAAATCCAGGATATCCATCCAGCGGCGTGTACCAATCAGTCCATCAATCCCCGGCACCTGCTCGACGACCAGTTCGCGGTAGCGTTGGGTCATGCAGCCGGCTGCGATCAAAATCTGCCCGTGTTTTTTTCGAGCAGCCAGACCACGCAGCTCCAGCAGTGATTCCTGGCGGGCACTGTGGATGAAACCGCAGGTATTGACAATCATCACACTCGCCTGGTTGGGTTTTTCGACCTGCGAGTATCCGGCTTCCTCAAGCAAAGTTGCCATGGAAACCGAATCAACCGTGTTTTTAGCACAACCGAGGGAAACCAGGTAATAGGATTTATCTTTCATCTCGACTCTTTTCAACCATTAAGGGACATAGGGAGTAATCGAAGGGGTGATTTTAGGCAGCGTCGGCTGAAGCGTGGCGGTCGGTTGAGTGGTTGGAGATGGTGTTATCGTGGGTTGAGCAGTCGGTACAACCGTCCCATCTCGCGTAAAGGCAATTTCTACCACTTCGCCCATCGTCCCCAATGAACCCAAATTGTTCTCGTTATAAACGACTTGCAGGGCAGCGCCATTTCCTGTCAGCAGCTCTATACTCTCGCGGCCGGTGAACGGGTAGGCATTTCCGGGTACGACCCGCCCGTCAAATACAATGGTGGTATCCACCGTGACCCGCATCCAGGCGCGCTGGGAAGCCACAATATACACCGAGATCGGAGCACTTCCCAGTGTCGGCACCACCAATTCAGTGGCTTCAGCCGTGTTCTCCACCACGGCCGGCGGTGCCTGAGTATTCGCCACAGCCACCATTGGCGTGGACGAAGCGGTCATATCCACCGTCGGGGATACCAATTCGGCATTGGGTGTCATTAAAATATCGGAAATCGAAGCCAGTGTGGGTTGAGCTTCCTCACGTTGCAGGTTGATCACACGACCGGCGCCCCACAAAACAAAAACAATCAATACCAGGAATAACCCACCACCTAGCACCATATCAAGCGTCAGAAAACGCCGCCAGGAAGGCGGTTTTCCCCCGCGGCCTTTAGAAAGTGGGGTGGAAGCGCGTTTTTCAGCGGCACCAGCCGGAGGGGCGGATAGTTCAAGCCGGCGTGTCTGCAACGCATCCGCAAACTTGAGCATCAAGCCTTCCGAGTCCAGGTCAAGGAATTCAGCATAATTACTCAACATCCCGCGACCTTGAACCAGAGAAGGCAGATCATCGACTTTTGCCTGTTCCAGAGCCTGAATGTAATAGCCGCGCAAGCGCGTAAAGCGTTCGATGTCCGCGACGGACAAGTGTAAACTTTCGCGCCGCTCCCGCAATATAACGCCGATTTCCTGGAAAATTTGGTCGGAGCCGCGTTGCTGAACGGCTGTGTTCCCATTGGAACCGACTTCGGTGGAATCTTCCGTTTCGGAGTATTCAACCAGATCGGGAGGTAGCGGCAGGAGAACCTCTGCCGGCTCGGGCTCGCTGATGGTCAGGGGTTGTGGTGTTTGGTCCGCTGGCGCCGGGATGACCGGGGTTGGTACTGGGATTCCATCCGTAGGGGTTGGGGGGGTAAACGAACCGGCCTTCCAGCCATCCAGCAGAGGTTGTGCCGGAATTTCCAGGAAGCTGGCGTACAGCCGCAGGAACCCGCGTGCCTGCACTGCCGACGGCAACCCGGAGGGTTCGTCATTTTCAATGGCGATCAAGTACGGCAAACGCACCCGCGTCACCTGGGCTGCTTGTTCCAGGCTGATGCCGCGGGCTTCACGGGTCTTGCGTAAATATTCGCCTACCGTTGCTGGGATTTCCGTCATTGTTCCCGGTAATTATACTCGTCTCATTAATAAAACCAGCCCCGCAGCAACCAGGCTGACAGGGCTGGTATTCGGTTCTATTTGAAACCCAGGCTTATTCGCCGCTGGTTTCTTCGCTTTCCGTAACAACTTCTTCCACTGCAGCTTCTTCGACCGGAGTTTTTTCGACCGGGGCTTCTTCGACACCTTTGGTAGGTTCAGCCTTGGCAGCTACAACCTGACCTTCGCGGTGAACGACGATGGTAATTTCCGGCACCAGGTCAACCGTCAAGCGGATGTGGGCTTTGTGCTCGCCCAGCGTGCGGATGGGGGCAACTTCGATCTGGTGGCGGTCAATATCGACGCCGAGTTTGGCCTTGATTGCATCAACCACCATCTGGGTGGTGATGGAACCGTACAGCTTGCCAGTCTCGCCGGCTTTGCTGGCAAAGGTGAAGACTTTGCCGGCTAATAATTCGGCAACTCCGCCCATTTCCTTGTTCAGTGCAGAACGTTGAACCGCGGCATCGGCTTTGATTGCTTCAACTTTTTTCAGAGCAGCAGCGGTTGCCAGAACTGCCAGTCCCTTGGGGAGCAGGAAGTTGCGGCCATAACCGTCGGCGACACGCTTGATATCGCCAGCGCGTCCCAATTTGTAAACGTCCTTAACCAACATTACTTTCATTTTTCAAGCCCTTTCTGGCTTTCCTCGAATTCGCCATTGGCGGCTGAGACGAAGGGTACAACGTCTCGAGCGGCAGAATTCTACCAAATGGTAGCGGATTCGTCAAACCTAGCCTGGAACGCATTGCTCTTACGATGACGCAGGTGGATTGCGGAAAATTCCTATAAAGCGGTCCACCGGCAGAGTGACCAATATTCCAGTGTGCGGGTCGTTCAGGTCACCGGTAATCGCCTGGGTGGCATTGATGACTTTATCAACCATTTCGTCTGTTGGAACAATCGTAAAAAGCGTACGGTTGAGCGATTCAACATAGTCGTGAAAGTCATCCAGGCTGGGGATCAAGGGCAGATCGTCACGCCAGGCGCCTTTTTCACGGATGCGTGCCAGACCGGTGCTTGGCAGGATGGTTATACCGCTCACACCAGCCTGTTCCCAGGCAGTTAAGATGGCGTCGAGGTTTCCTGGATTATTGAGGACCAGCAAAATCATATGCATGATAGATTTTCCTTATGATCTCATTCGGTTGGAAGCGGATCAACTTGCTTGAGAACCGGCGGTTTGAACGCAGCTCGCAGCAACGGTGGTGTGACCAGCGTCGTAATCAGGATCATGCCCACGACTGCGGAAAAGGCATCCTCCGTCAGGTGTCCAGCGGTTAGTCCGATTGAGGCGACAATCAGTCCTACCTCCCCGCGTGACACCATGCCAATGCCCAACTGTAATGACTCGAGCCAACTGAATTTTCCCAGCCTGGCTCCGATTCCTGACCCCAGGATTTTCCCGACTACCGCCAGGAAAGACACTGCCAGCATCAACCATAGTGCGTTTAGGCTCACTTCACGCAGGTTGATGGCTAACCCGATGCTGACAAAGAAAATGGGGACGAAAAAGGCATAACTGAGTGCGCGAAGCCCGCCTTCCAGCTGACTTTTTTCCTGGGTGCGGCCAAACATCAACCCCGCGACGAAGGTGCCAGTGATGGCTGCCATACCGCCAAGTAATTCAGCTGCCAGACCGTACGTAAGCATAATGACAATCGCAAAAGTTAACACGTTTTGGCTAAAATGCATTTTGCTGACGGCGACCGTCAGTCGTGGCAGCACCCACAGACCAAACCCGGCTGAAAGGACCAGGAATCCGATCATTTTCATCAAAACCAGGAAAATCTGAGCCGCTGTTCCTCCGTCTGCCAGTGCCACGAAGCTGGATAGAAGGAGAATCACCAGGATATCGTCAAAAACCGCTGCCCCCAGCAAACCCAACCCAACCCGGCTGCGCAGCATTTTTAATTCCATCAGAGTTTGGGCTGAGATGCTTACACTGGTTGCGCCCAGCGTCAATCCGAGGAAGATTGAATTTTCCAGGCTCATGCCAAATAATTCGCCGACGATCAATCCCAGCCCAACCGGAACGATGACACCCAGCACCCCGGCGTAGGCTGCCACTTTTGTGTTTTTAGCCAAATCGGATAAGTGCAATTCCAATCCTGCGAGGAACATCAGTAGCAGGACCCCGAGCTCACCCAATTCCTGGATCGTCTCGCCGACATGCAGGCTGGTAATAAATGGCAGTTGCACGATATTGATAAGAGATGGACCTAAAAGCAGTCCAACCACTAACTCACCCAATACGGAGGGTTGGCCGAGTTCTGGTTGCCAGGTAGCCGCTGGCCTTAGCCGCCACCAGGATCAAGCCCAAGAGGAAAGCCAATTGGAGAAAATTACTCACCGGTGATCCGTTCTATCCCTGACCCCCATCAGGAAAATGAAATAAACAGGTTTTTCGGGAAATTTGTTTGTAGTTTAGCATATTTTCGTCCCTCAAAATTCTATTTTGCATCGGTTATACTGGTAAGGTTGAATTGCAACCGTTACTCATAAATTGCTCATATAGTGGTTAAGCTTCACCCATTCTGGACCTGACATACCGGGCTTTCTCAGCCTGGACATTCAAACTCAAATAACCAAGACGAGGCTCTTCCAATGAACCCTGACGCCGAACGAAAACGCTGGGAAGACGAGGTTCTCAATCCTCTGATTTCGAAATATCCGGAACGTCAGCCGGAATTTTTGTCGCCTTCGCAAATTCCTGTGCCGCGGATAGGCATCCCCAGTCCTTCCGATTATATGGAGCAACTGGGTTTCCCGGGCGAGTACCCCTTCACTCGCGGGGTGCAGCCCACCATGTACCGCGGCCGATTATGGACCATGCGCCAATACGCAGGTTACGCCAGCGCTGAAGAATCCAACCTGCGCTACCGTTATCTTTTGGCACAGGGACAGACCGGTTTATCGGTGGCTTTCGACCTGCCAACTCAAATTGGCTATGATGCCGATGATCCAATGTCGATGGGCGAGGTGGGTAAGGTTGGTGTGTCGATTTCCTCGCTGCGGGACATGGAAAACCTTTTCCGGAATATTCCGCTCGACAAAGTTTCCACCAGCATGACCATCAATGCACCGGCATCCATTTTGCTGGCGATGTATATCGCGGTCGCCCGTCGGGAGGGCATTGACCAGAAATGGCTGCGCGGCACCATCCAGAATGATGTTCTCAAGGAATATGTGGCCCGCGGCACCTATATTTTCCCGCCGACCACGTCCATGCGTTTGATTACCGACGTGTTCCACTATTGCGAAACCCATGTGCCGCGCTGGAATACCATCAGTATTTCCGGTTATCACATCCGCGAAGCCGGCTCGACCGCAGTGCAGGAAGTGGCATTTACTTTGTCCGATGCCATCGCTTACGCCCAGGCAGCCATTGATTCCGGCTTGAAGGTGGATAATTTCGCCTCGCAGTTGTCCTTCTTCTTTGCGGCTCATAATAACTTCCTGGAGGAAGTAGCCAAGTTCCGCGCCGCCCGGCGGCTGTGGGCACAAATCATGCGCAACCGCTTCGGCGCCAAGGATCCCAAATCCTGGATGCTGCGTTTCCATACGCAAACTGGCGGTTCAACCCTCACCGCACAACAGCCGGAGAACAATGTTGTGCGTGTAGCCATTCAGGCGTTGGCATCTGTGATGGGCGGCACGCAGTCGCTGCACACCAACAGCATGGACGAGGCGCTGTGGTTACCCACCGAAAAATCGGTGCGGGTGGCATTGCGTACCCAGCAAATCATCGGGCTTGAATCAGGCGTGGCGGATACCATTGATCCGCTGGCTGGCTCGTATGTCATTGAATATCTCACCGATGAAATTTGCAAGCGCGCCATGGAATACATTCAGCGCATCGATGCCATGGGTGGCGCCTTGGTTGCCATTGAAAACGGCTATATGCAAAGTGAAATTCAGGATGCCGCCTACCAGTTCCAGCGGGCGATCGAGAATAATGATCGCGTCGTGGTGGGGGTCAATGCCTTCCAGGTTGAGGAAAAAATGGAATTGGAAGGGCTGCAACCCAACCCGGTGATCGAAGAAAACCAGCGGACTAATCTGGCGACACTGCGTGCCACCCGGGATTCAGTCCGCGCCAACGAGCTGCTGGGACAATTGGATACGGCTGCCCGCGGTCAAGAAAACTTGATGCCGCTGTTCATAACCTGCGTAGAAAATGATCTGACCCTGGGCGAGATCTGCAATGTCCTCCGCAAAGTTTGGGGTGAGTACCAACCGCCCGCCTGGATCTAAGTCTGCAACCAATATTTTTCAAAGGGACGCAAATGGCTCGCATTACAAAAATCAATCACATCGCGATCGCAATCCCGGATATCGATTCTTCATTGGCCTTCTGGCAGGATGCCCTGGGCTTAAAGGTCGATCATATTGAAGATGTTCCCAGCCAAAAATCGACAGTGGTCTTCCTACCTGTGGGGGAATCGGAAGTTGAACTGGTCAAACCTACCAGTGATGACACCGGAGTAGCTAAATTTCTGGCGGAAAAGGGTGGTGGCATGCACCACCTGTGTTTCGAAGTGGACGATATCGACGGGATGCTGGCAGACTTGAAGGCCAAAGGTGTGCGTCTGATCAACGAAACCGCGCTCGAACTGCCCGGCCGCAGGATGGCTTTTGTCCATCCCAAAAGCACCGGCGGAGTTTTGGTCGAGCTGTACGAAATCACCGCGAAATAAATTTATCCGGTGGTTGTTACCAGAGTCTGCTCGTCTCTGAGTGCAGATTCAATTCCGCGTTCGACGTTAACTCGAGTTAGCAGGAACGCGCCGACCACGAAGAACACAATCAGCGAAACGATGCTCAGCCGGCTTTCACCCATAAGGGTGGAAACAACGCCGAATAACAGGGGTCCAGCTACGCTGGCAAACTTTTCAAAGACGCTGAAGAATCCATAAAATTCAGCCGATTTGCTTTTCGGCATCATTTTGCCCATTAATGAGCGGCTAAGCGCCTGGCTGCCGCCCTGTACCGTGGCGACCAGAGCGCCGAGCACCCAAAACTGCCATTCAAACTGCAGGAAATACCCAAGCACGGAAATTAAGGCGTAAATGCTTAACGCCAGGTAGATGGAACGTTTCGCGCCGATCTTGCCCGCCAGGCGGCCAAATAATATGGCAAATGGGGCTGCCAGGAATTGCACCATCAACAGCGTGCCGATCAGAGTGGTCTGCCCCAACCCAATTTCAGCGCCGTAAATGGTTGCCATGGTGATGATGGTACCGATGCCATTGGCATAAATCCAGAAAGCCAGTAAAAACATTGCCAGGTCACGGAAGTGCCGAATGTCTTTGAAAGTCTGTCCCAGCCGCTTGAAACTGGCCTGTAAAGGGTTGAAATTTTCTTCTCCCGGCAGAATCCGGCGTTCCGGTTCGGAAACATTGCGCAGCAAAGGCAATGTGAAAATGAACCACCAGATGGCAACTGTAATGAAGCATAAACGCGTCATCAGCCCGGTGATGGCACTTTGTTGGTCCGCCGGGAACAAAGTTGGTACGAACAAGATCATAACAAGGTTGATCGCCAGCAGAATTCCACCGCCAATATATCCCATGGCATAACCGCGGGACGACACCTGATCGATCTCGTCCGGTCTGGCGACGTGCGGTAGCAATGCGTCATAATACACCAGGCTGCCGGCAAAGCCAATTTGGCCAAAAACGAAAAACAGCGATGCCAAAAGTAATCACCAGTGCGGATGAAGTACAGCAAGGCTGTGGCGGTCACGCCAATGATCATGAAGACCGTCAGGAACCTCTTTTTGGCGCCGCGAAAATCTGCCACCGCCCCCAGGATCGGGCTGATTAAGGCGGCCAGCAAAGCCGATAAAGCCGTGGTGTAGCCCCAATACGCGGTAGCCATATGCGGAGCTATGTTGGCGGCTGCCACAGTACTGTAGTAAACCGGCAGTACGGCTGCCATGATGGTGGTGGCAAAGGCTGAATTTCCCCAATCGTACATCGTCCAGGCGCGAATAGCTTTCTTGTGCAATTGTTCTTCCATGGGACTGTTCCTTTTGGGCGGAGGAGTTCCTTGAATGAAATGATTATAGTGTCTGCGTTAAAAATAATCCTCTGAAAGACCACCCGAATTGTAAACATAGCGACACTGGATTAACCGGTAGCCAAGTTTGGTAGAATCACAAATTGCGCAAATTCCAGTCAGAACGGGTGTTCCATTCCACTTTCTGGCGTGATATAATTTAGAAAATATATTCGACAACGGGTTCGGAGCAGGTATGACTCAAAATTGCATACGGGTGGTTGGCGCCCGTGAACACAACCTCAAAAATATCACCGTCGAAATCCCGCGTGACCAGCTGGTCGTGATCACCGGGCTTTCGGGCTCGGGAAAAAGTTCGCTGGCATTCGACACCATTTTCGCTGAGGGGCAGCGGCGGTACGTCGAGTCTTTGTCGGCATACGCCCGTCAGTTCCTTGGGCAGATGGAAAAACCGGACGTCGATTCAATCGACGGATTATCTCCCGCGGTCTCCATTGACCAAAAAGCCACCTCGCGCAACCCGCGTTCGACGGTGGGTACCGTCACCGAAGTCTATGACTACCTGCGTTTACTATACGCCCGGGTTGGCATACCGCATTGTCCGATTTGCGGTCGGGACGTGGTGGCACAATCAGCACAGGAAATTGTTGAGATCCTGGAAAACAAGCCGGAAGGGTCAAAATTATTGGTCCTGGCGCCGGTGGTACGCGGACGTAAAGGCACCTACCAGGCGGTATTCGATGAGATCCGAAAAGCCGGTTTCGTCCGGGTTCGCGCTGATGGAACAGTTTATTCACTCGACGAGGAAATCACACTCGATCGGTATAAGATCCACAATATCGAGGCGGTGGTGGACCGTCTGGTCATCAACCATCATGAAGATCAGGTGGAAGAACGAGCAGCCCGCACGCGCCTTACAGATTCGGTCGAAACTGGATTGAAGGTCGGTGAAGGATATCTAATCGTTCAGGATGTAACAACCGATCCGCCGGTGGACTATTTCTTCTCAGAGCATTTAGCTTGCCCGGTTCATCTTGTTAGCCTGCCGGAAATTGAACCGCGGACTTTTTCGTTTAATACCCCGCACGGCGCCTGCCCGGACTGCCAGGGTTTAGGCAGCAAGCTGGAGATCGACCCAGATTTGCTCATTCCCGACAGGGAACGCTCCCTCAACGACGGAGCGATCATCGCGCTGGAATGGTCTGGTACCCGCGGCGATGAAGGTCGCTACTACTGGCAGATGGTTAAAAATGTGGCGGCTAAATTCCACATCAATATGGACGCTCCTGTCAGCAGCCTGGCACCGGATAAATTGCAGAAAGTTTTGTACGGCACGGCCGGCGAGGAAGTCAAGATGCACTTCGAG
Organism: uncultured Chloroflexia bacterium; assembly: GCA_963721535.1. Lineage (GTDB taxonomy): Bacteria > Chloroflexota > Anaerolineae > Anaerolineales > Anaerolineaceae > Bellilinea. The sequence continues at coordinate 71,879 of CAVRKN010000017.1, read as the reverse complement.
CGGGATGACCGCCAGGCGAATTACACCATGGCCTTCGAAGGCGTCATTCCCAACCTGGAACGCCGCTACCGCGAAACCAACTCGGAATACATTCGCAACAAAATTACCGAATTCATGAATAATCGTCCCTGCCCGACCTGCGGGGGTAAACGGCTGCGGCCGGAAGCTCTGGCGGTTACCGTGGATGGTCAAAATATCATCGAAGCCACCAATTGGCCGGTTTCCCGTTCCTTGGACTGGATGCGCCGGCTGGCAGGAGAGGACTCGCCGCTCACCGAGCGTGAGCTGGCAATCGGCAGCCGAATTTTCAAAGAAATCATCGCTCGTCTGGGCTTTTTGGTGGACGTCGGTTTGGATTATCTGACTTTGCAGCGCCCTGCTGCTTCCCTATCGGGCGGCGAGGCGCAGCGGATTCGATTGGCAACTCAGATTGGCTCGCGCTTGATGGGCGTTTTGTACGTCCTGGACGAGCCGTCGATCGGGCTGCATCCACGCGATAACGCCCGTTTGTTGGCGACTTTGAAAGGGCTTACGCGACCTTGGCAACACGGTCCTGGTGGTCGAACATGATGAGGAAACCATCCGCGAAGCCGACTGGATCATCGACCTTGGCCCGGGAGCCGGCGAACACGGTGGGTATGTGATCGCTGAAGGCACTCCTGCGGAGATTTACAACCATCCCAAATCCATCACCGGAGCGTATTTATCTGGCCGGTTGCAGGTGCCGGTCCCGGAAAAACGCCGCAACGGCAATGGCAAGCATTTACGGGTGGTCGGAGCGCGGGCGAACAACTTAAAGGATCTGGACGTCGAGATTCCGTTGGGGAAGTTGGTTTGCATCACCGGTGTTTCCGGTTCCGGCAAATCCACACTGATGGTGGACGTGCTGTACAATGCCCTGGCCCATGATCTGAATGGCGCTCACACCATTGCCGGCGGGTATGACCGCATCGAAGGCATCGAGCTGCTGGATAAAATTATCAATATCGACCAGTCGCCCATTGGGCGGACACCGCGGTCAAACCCCGGCACCTACACCGGCATGTTTGACGAGATTCGCAAATTATTTGCGGAACTGCCCGAAAGTAAAATCCGCGGCTACAAAGCCGGGCGTTTTTCCTTCAATGTTCATGGAGGACGCTGCGAGGCTTGCCAGGGACAGGGTCAACTGCGAATCGAGATGCAGTTCCTGCCGGATATCTATGTGCCCTGCGACGTGTGTCATGGCGCCCGCTTCAACCGGGAAACGTTGCAGGTGCATTTTAAAGGCAAAAGCATCGCAGATGTGCTGGATACCACAGTTAGCGAGGGGCAAGAGATATTCGGGGCTTTCCCCCCAATCATGAATAAGCTGCGTACTCTGAATGATGTTGGCCTGGGTTACGTCCGTATCGGTCAACCCGGTACCACGCTATCCGGCGGCGAGGCACAGCGCGTCAAACTGGCCAAAGAGCTATCCCGCCGCGCCACCGGGCGTACGTTGTATGTACTGGATGAGCCGTCCGTTGGGTTGCATGCCGCCGATGTGCACAAGTTGATCGAGGTGCTGCAGCGCCTGGTGGACGCTGGCAACTCGGTGCTGATCATCGAGCACAACATGGATATCATCAAGGTGGCAGACTATATCATCGATCTCGGTCCGGATGGCGGCGACCGCGGCGGTCTGCTGGTGGCAGCCGGCACGCCTGAGGAAATCATCGCCAATCCGGATTCTTATACCGGTCAATTCCTCAACCAGTACGTTTTGGAACACCATATCGTATTCGGTAAAGCGGCTGGCTAATCGGGGTATACAAATACATAAATAAAGAGCGCAATGTTCTTGAACATTGCGCTCCTGGTGTTTTAATCGTTACAAAATTTTCCGAATAGTTCTGTTAATCAACTAAATTCGGAAAATTTCCCTTTAAGCCCCGTTGCTACCCCTGCCGATTCCGAAATAACTAAATCCCAGGGCTTTTAGTCGCTCGGCATCCCATTGGTTGCGTCCATCGAGGATCAACTTGCCGCGCATCACGTTCGCCACACATTCAAAATCCAGCTGTTTGAACTCGTTCCACTCGGTTGCCAGTACCAGCGCGTCGGCACCTTCTGCTACCTCATAGGGAGTGTTTACCAGCCGAGTTTTCGGTAATACCGCGCGGGCATTTTCCATGGCCTGTGGGTCATAGGCCTGGATCATCGCGCCTTCATTTTCCAGCAAGTGGATTAACTCAAGAGCTGGCGCTTCGCGAATGTCATCGGTGTTGGGTTTGAAGGACAAACCCAAAATCCCAATTACTTTTTGGTCCAGACCGCCCAATTCCTTGCGCAGACGGAGTAAAACCCGCCGACGCTGGTTGCGGTTGATCTCCATCACAGCCTGCAGCAGCTGCGGGTTTGATCCATGGATCACCGCCATATGTGCCAGAGCCTTCACATCCTTGGGGAAGCAAGAACCACCCCAGCCCAAGCCGGCATCCAGGAAGGAGTGCCCGATGCGCTTGTCCAGTCCCATGCCCTCCGCCACTTGACTTACATCCGCGCCCAGTTCCTCGCAGATCGTGGCAATTTCATTGATGAAAGAAATGCGTGTGGCAAGGAAAGCGTTCGACGCATATTTGATCATTTCCGCAGTGCGCAGATCAGTGATCATGATTGGGCAGCGCAGGCTGAGGTACAGTTTGGCGACCTTCGAGGCAGCTTCCCGATCCAAGGACCCCAGAATTACCCGGTCCGGTGTCATGAAGTCATTGATGGCAGACCCTTCCCGCAGAAACTCCGGGTTGGATACCACGGCAAAATCCAGCGGTTTCCCGCCGCGGCGGCGTTGAATGATATCCGCCACCCAGTCACCGGTGCCTACCGGTACGGTCGATTTGTTGACCACCACGATCGGGTGATCCACCAGGTCGGCAATGGCTTCCGCCGCCACCCGCACGTATTGTAAATCAGCCTCGCCTTCCTCACCGGATGGGGTACCCACCGCGATGAAGGCAAAATCAGCGCCAGCCAATGCTTCTTCAATATTGGATGTGAAGGTCAGGCGGCCAGATTTGACGTTCTGCGCCACCAATTGCTCCAGACCGGGCTCGTAAATAGGCATAATGCCTTTTTTCAAGCGCTCGATCCGGCTTTCATCAATATCCATGCAGTGCACTTCACTGCCCAGATCGGCAAAACAGGTTCCGGTCACCAGACCGACATAACCGGTCCCAATTACGCATAGTTTACTCATGTGGCAATTTCCTCCCGATGGGCAAATTATAGCCGATCCGTTTCTATTCCAGACAGGAGTATGTTCCTGATTTTTATGCATTCGTGTTATTACTTTTGAAAGGCCCGATTTCACCGGAGATAAAATTGGAAACGGGTATAATTTTCTTGAGGTTGTCAGATAACTGTACAACCTGGAAATTCAGGGTTCATCGATTTAATAAGCAATTTCGCAATCGAAAAGGGAGTGGGAAATGGCTGCAGAAATTATCGATGGGAAAGCAATTGCTGAAGATATCCGTGCCAAAGTAAAGGTTGCGGTGGCTGAACGGGTCGCAGCCGGGAAATCGGTTCCCGGATTAGCGACGGTATTGGTAGGTGACAATCCTGCCTCGCAGGTATATGTACGTTCCAAACGAAAAGCCTGCGAGGAGGCCGGTATTCAATCCTTTGGCGTGGAGCTTTCTGCTACTGCCTCTCAGTCAGAGGTCGAAGGTGTGGTTCGGGAGCTGAATCAGGACCCGCGGGTAAATGGCATTCTGGTGCAGTTGCCTCTGCCATCCCACCTCGACGAAGAGGCGGTTCTGACCTCAATTTCGTTACACAAAGATGTGGACGGTTTCCATCCGGTCAATATTGGGCGGTTGGCGCAAAAAGGTCGGGAGCCAGCCTTTGTGCCGTGTACACCGGCTGGCTGTATTTATCTATTGGAAAAAACCTTACCCACTCTCAAGGGTGTCAACGCGGTGGTCCTGGGACGCTCGAACATCGTCGGTATGCCGGTTGCGCTGCTGTTGGTACGTGCGGATGCGACGGTCACCATTTGCCATTCGCGCTCAAAAGACCTGCCGGGTATTGTCCGCGAGGCAGATGTGCTGATCGCAGCCGTGGGGCGTCCAGAAATGGTGCGCGGAGACTGGGTCAAACCGGGTGCCGTAGTAATCGATGTCGGCATCAACCGCATTGAAGATGCCTCCAAGAAAAGCGGATATCGGTTGGTGGGTGATGTGGCCTTTGATGAGGTCAAAGAAGTTGCCAGTTTCATTACCCCGGTTCCCGGAGGGGTTGGCCCAATGACCATTGCCATGCTGCTGCAGAACACCTTGCGAGGCGCCGAATTGGCCGAAAAATTGTGACATTTGGATGTTGTCTGACAATTGACATTTCTGATAAATTGTTTAAACTTAAGTGGTGCGTGTCTATTCAACTCACACCACAATCTCTTCTCAAAAAATTCATCCCCGCCACAACATTTTTCTAACTTTCCAGACCCATGTCGAAAACTTTGCTTGTAAAGAACGCAACAGTTCTGGTCACCATGGACAGCACCCGCCGGGAAATCCCGGGCGGAGGTCTTTTCATACGCGATGGGTTTATCGAGCAAGTCGGACCCACCTCAGATCTGCCGGGGCAGGCGGACGAAATCCTTGACCTTACCGGCCATGTGATATTGCCGGGAATGGTCAATACCCACCACCATTTTTACCAGACGCTGACACGCGCCGTGCCTGCCGCGCAGGATGCCAATCTGTTCAACTGGCTCAAGACTTTGTATCCCATCTGGGCCAGGATGCGTCCGCAGGACATAACTATTTCGACCCAAACTGCGCTGGCGGAATTGGCGCTCTCCGGCTGCACGACAGCTTCGGACCACTTGTATTTGTTTCCTAATGGATCGAGGTTGGATGATGAAATCGCAGCCGCCCAGGAATTAGGTATTCGCATCCACGCCTCGCGCGGCTCGATGAGCCTGGGCGAGAGCCAGGGCGGCTTACCGCCGGACAGCGTGGTTGATTCTGAAGAAGCCATTCTGAAAGACAGCCAGCGCCTGATCGAAACCTATCACGATCCAAAACCTGGTGCCATGGTACAGATCGTGCTGGCGCCGTGTTCGCCATTCAGCGTTACTGGCGACCTGATGAAAGAAAGTGCCGTAATGGCACGCCACTACGGCGTTCAATTGCACACCCACCTGGCGGAAACGCAGGATGAGGAAGCTTTCACCGTTCAAATGTTCGGGCAGCGTCCTGTAGCCTACATGGAATCGGTCGGCTGGCTGGGCGACGACGTTTGGTTTGCCCATGCCGTGCATATCGATGAACCGGAAATTAAGATATTTGCCCATCACGGTTGTGGCGTGGCGCATTGCCCATCTTCGAATATGCGCTTGGCTTCCGGTATCGCACCGCTGACAAAATACTTGAAGGCTGGAGTCAAAGTTGGGTTAGGCGTGGATGGCTCTGCCAGCAACGACGGCTCGCACATGCTGGCTGAAGCACGGCAAGCCATGCTATTAGCTCGCCTGGGTGCCGGTTTGGCGGGTGCTTCCCTCTCGACCGATGATGCACCTCCCTTATTGACCGGCCGACAGGCACTGGAGCTGGCTACGATTGGCGGAGCGGAAGTCCTGGGCCGCAAGGATATCGGCTCACTTGAAGCAGGCAAATGCGCCGATTTCATCGCCTACGATTTGAATCGTCTGGAAACTGCCGGGGCATTGCACGACCCGGTGGCGGCGCTGGTATTCTGCCAGCCGCATAACACGGATTACACCGTGGTGCACGGCAAATTGATTGTGAAGCAAGGGCAGCTCACTACGCTGGACCTGCATCGTCAGATTGAAATTCATAATCGAGCCGCCGCTCGATTGGTAACCGGAACCGCGTAAGCAACCTGAAACCCTACAGGTTGCTTTGTTTAAACTGGAGGAAGAATGGATTTGAAAACGACCGCAGAATCGACCCGCAAATTGGTGGATTGCGCCATGGGACGGCTGCCGGCTGACATGATTATTCGTAAAGGGCAGTGGGTTTCAGTTCAGTCCGGTGAAATCATTCCGGACACAGATATTGCTATTTTGGCCGGTCGCATTGCCTATGTTGGCCCGGACGCCTCCCATTCACTCGGTCCCCAGACCAGGTCATCGAAGCGGACGGGCGTTTTCTGGTACCCGGGTTGATGGATGGGCACATGCACGTCGAATCCGGGATGTTGACGGTGACCGAGTTTGTGCGGGCGGTCATACCCCATGGCACCACAGCCATGTTCGTTGACCCGCATGAGATCGCCAATATTTTTGGTATTAAGGGTGTGCGTCTGATGGTGGATGAGGCGGCTGAGCAACCCATCCATGTGTTTGTACAGGCGCCGTCCTGTGTTCCGTCTGCGCCAGGATTTGAAACTCCGGGCGCCAGTATCTCCCCGGCGGATGTGGCGGAAATGATGGAGTGGCCCGGCATTATTGGTCTGGGCGAGATGATGAACTTTCCGGGGGTCATCAAAAGCCAGAAGAATGTGCATGCCGAAATGGCTGCCACGCGCCAGGCTGGCAAGGTGATTGGCGGTCATTACGCCTCGCCGGATATGGGTTTGCCTTTTCATGGCTACGCAGTCGGCGGCGCTGAAGATGATCATGAAGGCACCACCGTGAACGACGCCATTCAACGCGCTCGCCAGGGGATGAAAGTCATGATGCGTTACGGCTCTGCCTGGCATGATGTAGCTGCCCAGGTCAAAGCGGTCACCGAGCGTGGACTCGATCCACGCCGCTTCCTGCTCTGCACCGATGATTTGCATTCCGCTACCCTGGTACAGGAAGGTCATATGGATCGGGTGCTGCGCCACGCGATTTCTCAGGGACTGGATCCGCTAACAGCCATTCAAATGGCTACCATCAACACCGCAGACCATTTTGGCGTCAGCCGGGATTTGGGGTTGATCGCACCCGGCCGAATTGCCAACGTAGTTTTAGTGAAGGATTTATCGAATTTTTCTGCTGACCTGGTCATCGCCCGCGGTCAGGTTGTGGCGGAAAATGGCAAAATCTGCATCGACATACCATCCTACGACTACCCTGCCTGGGTAAAGAATTCGGTACACCTGCCGCGTCCAAAAACCGCGGCTGATTTTGCTTTGACCACCGGAAAAATAATAAATGGTACTACCATTGCCAACATCATCGGCGTGATCGAAAACCAGGCACCCAACAATCATCTCCGCGAACCGGTTCAGGTGAAAGATGGGCAGGTTCAAATCGATTTGAAGCGCGACATTATCAAGATTGCCCTGGTAGAGCGCCATCAATCCAGCGGGCGAGTGCAGTTAGGGCTGGTTTCAGGCTTCACCCTTGCACCGGGTTGCGCAATTGCCACCACTGTGGCACATGACAGCCATCACTTGATCGTCATTGGCACGGATGATGCCATGATGGCCCAGGCTGTCAACGACCTGGCAGCCAGCGGGGGAGGGCAGGTGGTGGTTAAAGACGGTCAGGTGATCGGAAAAGTAACTCTGCCGATTGCCGGCTTGATGTCCAATCAGCCAGCCACCGTGGTTGCCGCTGAAGCGGCGACAGTCTTACAAGGGTTTGTGACCTGCGGTTGCCATTTGAACAATCCTAATATGCAACTCAGCCTGATGGCTCTGGTGGTCATCCCCGAACTGCGTATTTCCGATCTGGGAGTTGTGGATGTGCGGCAGTTTAAATTTGTTCCAGTAATCGAGGATTAGGGAGAAAATAATGAAAGAAAATATCCATCCATACCAGCGGTTGCAGGTGGAGCTGGCGGAACTTATCGAAAAAACGGCACCAGGCGACCGCCTGCCTTCTGAACCATTGTTGGCGCAACAGCTGGGGGTATCACGGGCTACCTTACGCGAGGCGATGCGCGCTTTCGAAGGACAGGGGTTGATTCGCCGCCGCCAGGGTATTGGCACCTTTGTGGTCGGACGTGCGACAGTCATCGAAAGTGGTTTGGAAGTACTAAAAAGCATTGAATCTGCCGCGGAATCCATTGACCTGAAGATTTCGATGGGTACGCTGCACATCCGCCAAATCAATGCGGATAGCGAACAAGCCGAAGCGCTTGGCGTGGAAGTGGATTTAGCCCTGGTCGAAGTCGAACGGGTTATCCTCGGCGACGACCGTCCGGTGGCTTTCCTGATCGATATCTTGCCGGAAAATATTCTCTCGGCAGCTGATCTGGATGAGGGATTCAACGGCTCGGTACTCGATTTATTGCTGCAACGCGGATCACCTAAGCTGACCAAATCATTCACGGAAATTAATGCAGTGGCTGCCCCCTCGGAAATAGCCAGGGCACTCGAAATTCAACGGGGCGACGTACTGTTAATGTTCCAGGCGAATTTATATGAAGACACTGGCCGGGTGATCAATTATTCCAAGAGTTATTTCATCCCAGGGTACTTCCGGTTCCATGTAGTTCGCCGGATCGGCCCCCTGGCGTCCGTTAATGTGAACGGTTGACGAGGAGGTGAACCGATTTTATTAGCGTCCAACTATTGACCTTATAAGTGCACAGAGTTGAGGATCCATTTTTACTTTACACTGGTAGACGGCTAAGCTCGTTGAAGTTCAGTGTTTGTCAAATCCGAAACCATCTTTGCCTTTGGAGGGAATAACATGCGTAGCTTTGCTGGTCGTGACATTTTGTCACTCAAAGATTTCGAACGACAAGAGTTCCAACATGTGTTTGAAGTTGCTCGCGATATGGAAGACATCGCCCGTGAGCGAAAAAATATCGATTTATGCGCTGACAAAACGCTGGTGACGGCTTTTTATCAGCCAAGCACGCGCACTCGCCTGGCGCACGAAGCAGCCATGCACCGCCTGGGCGGCCACGTAACCGGTTTCGCCGATGCCAAGATGACGCGTGCCGGCGACTTTTACCAGGAATCGATTAAAGACACTGTCAAAATGTTGGAATTCTATGGCGATGTGATCGTCATGCGCCATTTCCAGCAAGGAGCCCCTCATGAAGCAGCGAAATGGTCCTCAATTCCGATTATCAATGGCGGCGACGGCTGGGGCGAGCACCCCACGCAGATCCTGACCGATTTATACACAGTGTTGCGTGAGAAAGGCCAAATCGACGGCTTGAAGTGGTTGGCAGTCGGCGACATGCGTATGCGCACCATGCATTCTCTGGCTTATGCGCTAACTCAGTTTGATTGCCCGATCACATTCGTTGCACCGCCGGACATGTCACTGCTGCCAGAGTTCAAAAAAGAGCTCAAAGAGTACAGCCTCGATTTCCGCGAAGTTGACCACGTCGAGCAGGCGATTGGTGAGGCGGACGTGATCCTGGTTGAGCCAGTCGTCCAACCGGATTACACCAAAGCACGCGATGAGCGCTCTGGCGATGCTGGGTTAACCCCCGCAAATTATAAGATTACCCGCGAACTGCTGGCGAAAAAAGCCAAATCTGACGCGATCTTGCTGCACTCCCTCCCGCGGATGGATGAAATTCCAGTCGATGTGGATATGACCCGCTGGTCACGCTACTGGCAGGAAGCTGCCAATGGCGTTGTGATGCGGATGGCGCTCATCGCTCTGGTGTTGGGTAAAGTAGAGTAAGCACCAAGGCTATCGAATCCAGTGAAGGATGACCCTTCACAACTTTATAGGAGAAAAAACAATGCAAACTTTTTTACACGGACGAGATTTAATCGGCGACCTTGATTTTTCGAAAGAGGAAGTCGAAACAGTTTTGGAGGTTGCCTTTGACCTAAAACGCAAACGCGCTCTGAATGAGCTGACTCCCTATTTACGCGATAAGGTACTGGCGATGTTGTTCTTCTTTTCCAGCACCCGCACTCGCGGCTCATTCGAAGCCGGCATGGCGCATTTAGGCGGTCACGCGGCATTCATCGAAAGCACCACCACTCAGATCAAACATGGCGACACCTCCACCGAAATCGGTGAAATTTACGGGCGTTATTTCGATGGCATCGCGATCCGCCACTGCGATTGGGGTCTGGGCAATCAGTACATCAATGAGGTTGCCAAATCCTCTCGCGTTCCCGTGCTCAACATGCAATGCGACATTTACCATCCCTTCCAATGCCTGGCTGACTTGATGACCATCATGGAAAAGAAAGGCCGCGACCTGCGCAAGAAGAAGATTGTGGTTTCCTGGGCGTATGCCGCTTCGTATCTGAAGCCAATTTCGGTGCCGCAGTCTTTGATTCTGCAAATGCCGCGCTTTGGCATGGACGTTACCCTGTCTTACCCCAAAGAATTCCAACTGATGCCCGAGATCGAAGCGCAAGCTGCCGAGCAAGCGAAGATGTTCGGCACCAAATTCGAGATTGTGCACGATATGGAAGAAGGTTTCAAGGACGCCGACGTGGTCTATGCCAAGTCCTGGGGTCCGCTGCTGACCACCACCGATGCTGCCGAAGGCAAGCGTCTGCAGGACAAGTACAAAAGCTGGATTACCGATGCCAAGAAGATGAAGGTCGCCAAAGGTGATGCCATCTTTATGCACCCGCTTCCCGCTGATCGCCAGGTGGAAGTGACCAACGAAGTCATGGACGGTCCGCAATCGGTTGTGTTTGATGAAGCTGAAAACCGGATGCACGCTCAGTCGGCCGTGATGGCCCTCACAATGGGTTAAAATCTACCAATCATTTATAAGGACGAGAGAGGAAATTAATCAAATGGCAGGAAAAGGTGTAGTTGTTGTTGCCGTTGGTGGGAACTCGCTGATTAAAGATTCCAAGCATGCGACTGTTCCGGACCAATTTCAAGCTGGTGCTGAATCGATGCACCATATTGCTGACATGATTTCACTGGGCTACGACGTTGTCGTCACCCATGGGAATGGCCCGCAGGTTGGTTTCATCCTGCGCCGGTCAGAAATTTCCCGCAATGAATTGCACGAAGTACCGCTGGACTACTGCGGCGCGGATACACAAGGGTCGATCGGTTATATGTTCGTTCAGGCGCTGCATAACGAGTTCTTAACTCGCAAAATGGACAAGAAGGCTGTGGCGGTAGTCACCCAGACTGTGGTTGACCGCAATGACAAGGCTTTCCAGAACCCCACCAAACCCATCGGTTCGTTCATGGACGAAAAAACGGCCAAAGAAAAAGAGGCCCATGATGGTTGGAACGTGGTTGAAGATGCCGGGCGAGGTTGGCGGCGGGTGGTTGCCTCCCCGATCCCCAGCGAAATCGTGGAAGCCGAAGCGATCCACAAACTGATCGAAGCTGGTTTTGTGGTTGTTGCCGTCGGCGGCGGCGGTATTCCGGTCATTCGCAAGGAAAACGGGGATCTGGTAGGTGTCGAAGCTGTTATCGATAAAGATTTCGGCTCGTCCGTGCTGGCTACCTTAATCAATGCCGATATGTTCATTATCAGCACCGCGGTCGAAAAAGTTGCCATCAACTTCAACAAACCCGACCAGAAGTGGCTGGATAAATTGACCGTAGCTGAAGCCAAAAAATACATAGAAGAAGGTCATTTCGCTAAAGGCAGCATGCTGCCCAAGATTCAGGCGATTTTGCGCTTCCTCGAAAGCGGCGGCAAAGCTGCCATCATTACCAACCCGGAAAACCTAAGTCGGGCGTTACGCGGCGAAACCGGAACCCTGATCGTTCCGTAACCTTAAAATATTCCGGCGGGACGGGAATCGTGACATTTTTCCCGATCCCGCCGGCTGAAAACCCCTCAGAATATTGTAAAATAAACAATGTTTCCAGGTTTCCGAGCAGATCTGGATAATTCTGTTTTAGCGGGGATGCAATCCATTCACGGTTTGTTGAATGAAGGAGGTGCTACCCCCGCAACAGTTCGGCCATTAGTCCACGGAACTTCACAGGCAATTACCTGTGTTGACCCAGTCAAGTAACCCTTTTTTCGATGAGTTTGGAGGAGAAATGAAAAGATTGTGGTTGTTTGCAAGTCTATTGCTTTTGGCTGCCATGTTGTTGGCTGCCTGCCAACCCGCCGCCACCGCGACGCCGACCGCTGAACCCGCTCCGGCTGATACCGTAGCACCAGCTCCGACTGATGTTCCCGCTGCGACCGAAGTTCCCACCGTCGCTGCACCGGAAGAATTCATTTTCGGCATGCTGTTCGTTGGCCCATACAATGATCATGGTTACAGCCAGGCTCACTTACGAAGGCGGCGTGTATGTTGAAGAAAACCTGCCCGGTGCCAAATTGATCTACATTGACAAAGTCAACAGCGCCGACCGCCCCGGCACCACTCCGGCTCAACTGGCTGAGGATTTAGTGTCCAAAGGCGCCAAATTGATCATCTTCAACTCCGACGACATGAAAGATTCTGCCGTTGAATTTGCTCAGGCCCATCCGGATGTCGCCACCATTCACGCTCTCGGGTGACACATCCTGGAAAGAAGGCATGAACTACGTTGACCTGCCTCTGTTCGGCAACTCCTTTGGTCGGATGGAATACGGCAAAATGATCGCCGGCTGCGCCGCCGCTTTGACCACCAAATCTGGTCAAATTGGCTACCTCGGACCCCTAATCAATGACGAGACCCGCCGCCTGGCCTCCTCCGCTTTCCTCGGCGCCAAATACTGCTTCGAGAACTATGCTGGCAAAGCCGCGGCTGACCTGAAATTCAAGGTCACCTGGATTGGTTTCTGGTTCAATATCCCCGGCTTCACCTCAGACCCAACCCAGGTCGCCGATGACTTCCTAAACAGCGGTTACGATGTTGTCATTTCGGGCATCGACACCACTGAAGGTTTGGTGCAGGCTGGAAAAGCCAAAGCTGCCGGTAAAGATGCCTGGGCTGTGCCGTATGACTACGTAGCGGCATGCGAAGAAGGTAAAGATGTTTGCCTCGGTGTTCCATACTTCAACTGGGGTCCCGTTTACTTGAAACAGGCTCAGGCTGTCAAAGATGGCACATTTGCCTCGTACTTTGAGTGGCTGGCTCCCGATTGGACCGACATCAACAACAAAGACACCAGCCCGGTTGGTTTCCAGAAGGGCGCTGCCCTGTCTGCTGAAGCTGCCACCAGCCTGGATGCCTTCATCGCTGAATTGGCCGGCGGTCTGAACCTTTGGACTGGTCCGATCAACCTGCAGGATAAAACCGAATACCTGGCTGACGGCGTCGTCGGCACGGATGTTCAGGTATGGTACCTGCCCCAGTTGTTGGAAGGTATGGAAGGTCAGAGCGTTTCTGCTCAGTAAGCACTCACCCATGTGAGATCATGAATTGATCTCAACAAAGCTCAATCCCGGAGGGGCGGAGCAATCCGCTCCTCCGGAAAGAATGCGACCGTCAAGGTTATTGCCTGGTCGGTACTATTTTTCCCTCTATCGTAAACAATAAAAGAAACAACGCGATTCATGTAAAGCGAACGCCATTATCCCTGTTATTCAGAGAATCAAATGAATGTTGAACTGGTACATATCCATAAAACTTTCGGCGCTGTGCACGCGAATAACGATATTTCTTTAAAAATAGATTCAGGGATCATTCAGGGAATTCTGGGTGAAAACGGCGCCGGCAAAAGCACCTTGATGAAAGTGTTGTCGGGCTTCATCCATGCCGACAGTGGGGAAATATTGTTGGATGGGAAAGCTGTGCACATCAGCTCGCCTTCGGATGCCATTAAACAAGGCATTGGCATGTTGCACCAGGACCCGCTGGATTTTCCGCCCATGAAGATCGTTGACAATATGTTGATTGGGCACGAAGGCGGCCTTTTCCCGAATAAACCCGAGGTCACGAAGGCTCTCAAAGAGTTACAGTCGCAATTTGGCTTCAAATTAGATCCGGAAGCCTACGTTGATAGTTTGACCGTCGGTGAACGCCAGCAGTTGGAAATCTTGCGGCTTCTCTGGCTGGGTGCACGAGTATTGATTCTGGATGAACCTACAACCGGTATCAGCGCCAGCCAGAAAGCAAAATTGTTCGAGACTTTGAAAAAACTTGCCAGTCAGGGCATGGTCATCATTTTTGTATCGCACAAACTGGAAGATGTGGAAGGGTTGTGTCATAAAATTGCGGTCTTCCGCCAGGGGAATCTGGTAGGCGAGTCCACTCCGCCGTACATTACCGATAACCTGGTCGAGATGATGTTTGGAAAAGTAGTCAGCCTGGACGAAAAAACCCAACTGGAGGGCTGCGAACCGGTTGTAGAGGTTTCCGAGCTTTCAATCGACGACAACCGCATCCAAATTCGCGGAGCCAATCTGACCATCAATTGCGGCGAGGTGATTGGATTGGCGGGTATGGAAGGCTCGGGTCAGCGACAGTTCCTGCGAACCCTGGCCGGGCTAATGCGCTCGGTTGGCGGCGAGATCGTTCTCAATGGCAAGCGCATGACCGGTAAACCGTATCACAGCTTTCAAAATGTCGGGGTTTCCTACGTGCCAGCCTCGCGCATGGAGGAAGGCCTCATCCCCGGGTTATCCATCACTGAGCATTTCATTTTGAGTGAAGGCCAATCCGGCTTCTTCATTGACCGCGACCAAGCTGTGACCATCAGCCGCGAACGGATTAGCTCTTTTAACATCAAAGGCGAGCCAGTCACTCGCGTAGAGGCGCTTTCCGGCGGGAATCAGCAGCGGGCACTTCTGGCCATGTTACGCACTCCATTATGCCTGCTGTTGCTCGAGCATCCGACCCGCGGGCTGGACATCGAATCCTCCATCTGGATTTGGAGCAAGTTGAAGGACCGCTGCAAACAGAAGACCTGTATCGTGTTTATTTCCTCCGATTTGGAAGAAGTGCTGCACTATAGCGACCGAATTTTAGTATTTTATAACGGTAAAGTTTCACAACCGCTCAATGCAGCCTCCACTACAGTGGATCAGCTGGGTCAGTTGATTGGCGGGAAAGGTTTCTAGTGCTTAACAAAACTTCCCCTGGCTTCAAGTTTGGTTTTCAAATTCTGGCGGTGGTTGGCGCGCTGATATTCACCACCCTGATCATGCTGCTGGCCAAAGCTCCACCTCTGGAGGCCTTCCGTCTGATTGTGGTCGGGTCAGTTGGCTCGATCGGCAAGATCTCGGATGTCATCGTCGCCTGGATTCCATTGTTGCTGGCAACCACCGGTCTGCTATTGACCTTTGCCGCCGGGCTATGGAACATTGGGATCGAAGGTCAAATTACCCTGGGCGCGATTTTCACCACCTGGGCCCTGCGACTGCTGCAGGACACCAGCCTTTCCCCGACCTTGATTATCATTTTTGGCTTCCTGGCGGGGGTCTTGGGTGGAATGTTATGGGCTTCATTTACTGGCCTGTTGAAAATTTACGGCGGCGTGAATGAGATTTTTGGCGGTCTTGGGATGAATTTTGTCGCCACCGCGTTAACCATCTGGCTAATCTTTGGCCCCTGGAAGCGCCCCGGCGTCGGTTCGATGAGTGGCACAGTGCCATTCGATAATGCCTTGTGGCTGCCCCAAGTCGCGGGACTGCGCATGAGCTGGTGGACGCTGGCAATTGGTTTGATTGGAATCGCGATTGTTTATTTAATCCTGCAGGGCACCTATTTTGGCTTGCGCTTGAAAGCCGTTGGCAAGAATGGCCGGGCAGCCTTTGTCATCGGCATCCCTACCGGAAAATACATGATGTCCGCCTTCTTCATTTGCGGCGCATTTGCCGGGCTGGCTGGCGCCGTGCAGGTGTTGGCAGTTTATCATCGCCTGATCCCGTCCATTTCGTCAGGTTACGGCTTCCTGGGGCTGATGGTTGCCATGTTGATTAATTATCAGGCGTTGTGGGCGGCACCGGTGGCGCTTTTCTTTGCCGCACTGAATATTGGCAGCATCCAACTGCCAATTGTGCTCAAACTCGACTCGGCGCTTTCCGGCGTGCTGCAAGGAGCACTGGTGCTATTCGTGCTTATGATGGACGGCGTACGCCGTCGATTGACCGCAAAGAAGGTGAGCTAGCCATGGACAACACCACGCTCGTAGGTTTGGCAGGTATCCTGGCTTCCGCAGCACCGGTGGTTTTTGCCGTCATCGGTGAGACCATCACTGAAAAAGCTGGCATCACCAACCTCTCGATTAACGGCTTGATTCTACTCACTGCCATGGCAGGTTTTGCCGCCGCTGCCACCACCGGCAGCTTGATTTTGGGCTTCCTGGTCGGTGCGATCATTGGGGCTTTTGTCTCCCTGATTGTGGCTTTTGGCAGTATCTCGTTAAAGCAATCTCAGGTGGCAATTGGCTTTGTTCTGGCTTTAATGTGCCGCGACCTTTCCTACTTCCTCGGCAACCCCTTCATGGGGATGTCTGGTCCGCGCGTGCCGCCGCTGCCCATCCCCGGGTTGGCGAATATTCCGGTACTGGGCGTATTGTTCTTCCGCCAGGATATTCTGGTGTACGCCAGCTTTATTTTGATCGCGGTGGCGTATATCTTTGTCTTCAAGACCCGACCCGGCCTGATGCTGCAGGGCATCGGCGAGCAGCCGGCAACCGCGTACGTGCGGGGCGCCAACGTCAATCGCCTGCGCTACCTTTACACGATCATCGGCGGGGCATTGGTCGGTCTGGCGGGTCCCATGTACTCGCTCAGCGTCAAAGTAGGCTGGAAGGGTACCATCACCGGGCTGGATGGCATCGGCTGGATTGCCCTGGCGATCACCATCTTTGGTGGTTGGAACCCGCTGCGAGCAGCGTTTGGCGCTTACTTGTTCGTGCTGCTGCAGTGGTTGGGGCTGGTGCTGCAGCCTTCCCTGCCGAATATACCGTCGCAGGTCTTACAGGTAGCCCCATTCCCCTTAATGATTTTGACTCTCTTGTTGGTCAACATCGGCAATTCTGATTGGGTGGACCGTACCCTGGCAGGACTACCGGAAGAAGTACGGCGATTCATCGCAAAAGTGCTGCGTGCCACACGAACCACCCCGCCCGCTGCATTGGGCATCCCATTTGAGAATGAATAGGAAAAGGGCATGAGTGAATTCATCGGATACCGCTGCTCGTTGTGCCAGACGGAGTACGCTCCCAGCCAGGTGACGTATACCTGCCCCAAAGATGGCGGCAACCTGGACGTGGTGTTGGATTATGCCGCCATACGGCAGCGTTACCAGATCAATGACATTACCACCCGTACCGAAGGTTCACTGTGGCGGTACCTCCCGCTGCTGCCGGTGGTTGACCCGGGTGGTGAGGGCACACCCCTACGTGCGGCTGGCTGGACGCCTACCTATAAAGTTGACCGGTTAGCGCAATCGCTTGGTCTGAAGAACTTGTGGATCAAAGACGAGGGCCGCAACCCGACTGCTTCCTACAAAGACCGTGCCTCCTCTGTGGTGATCGCGCGAGCTTTGGAAATCGGCGCTGAAGTTACGGTCACAGCCTCGACCGGCAATGCCGGGGCTGCGTTGGCAGGCATGGCGGCAGCCATCGGTCATAAAGCGGTCATTTTTGCGCCAAAAACGGCTCCTCAGGCAAAAATCGCCCAGCTGCTGGTGTTTGGTGCACAGGTTATCCTGGTGGATGGTAATTACGATGCGGCTTTTGATCTTACCATTCAGGCATCTCAAGAATTTGGCTGGTATTGCCGTAACACTGGCTACAACCCCTTTACGGTCGAGGGCAAAAAAACCGGTGCTTTTGAAATCTGGGAAAAATTACTTCAGAGCTTTACCGCAAGATAAGCTGCCGCTGAACATTTTTGTTTCTGTCGGAGACGGTAACATTATTTCCGGGCTGCATAAAGGTTTTAAAGATCTGGAACTATTGGGCTGGTTGTCGTGTATGCCGCGCATTTTTGGCATCCAATCTGACAAGTCTGCAGCAGTTGCCAACGCATTTTTCGCTGGCACCGAAGATATTATTCCCGTTCAGGCAACTACAATCGCAGACAGCATTTCAGTCGATTTACCGCGCGATGGCGTGCGGGCAGTGCGGGCGGCTCGTGAAACGGGTGGGGAATACCTGACCGTTCCGGACGAGGAAATCATCGCTTCAATTGCTGAGATTGGAAGATCCGGCATTTTCGCCGAACCCGCCGGGTCAACAGCGTATGCTGGACTGAAAAAAGCAGTACTCGAAGGCAAAATAAACCCGGAGGACCCGGTATTGGTAATCAATACCGGAAATGGATTAAAAGACATTCGGGCTGCATTGAAATCCGTTGGCGAAGCACCCGTGATCGAACCGACGTTGGATGCGCTGAAAAAACACCTGGGAAGATAAAAACTGACAGTCGGTTGCGCGTGTTTTGAAAGAAGGTAAGCACCATGGAACCCACTTTTTCGATCATCGTACCCATCTATAACGAAGAATGCTGCCTGGATGAACTGTATCGGCGCCTCAGCGAGGTGATGGAACTAACCCACGAGCCGTGGGAATTAATCCTGGTCAATGACGGTTCGCGCGATAAGTCTGCGGAGATGATTCGCGAGTTGGCTGCCACTGATAAACGCGTCCGCCCGGTGATGTTCGCTCGCAATTTTGGGCACCAGATCGCGGTCACAGCCGGGTTGGATTACTCGCGCGGGCAGGCGGTGGTGATTATTGATGCGGACCTGCAAGATCCGCCGGAAGTCATCCTTGAGATGATTGGCAAATGGCGCGAGGGTGCCCAGGTGGTGTACGCCGTACGGGCTGAACGCGAAGGTGAATCCTGGTTCAAGAAATTCACAGCTTCGCTGTTCTATCGCATCGTGTACAGCATCACCGATGTAAAGATACCGCTGGATACCGGTGATTTTCGCCTGATGGATCGAAAAGTGGTGGATGTGATGAACAAGATGCGCGAGCATCACCGCTTTTTACGCGGCATGTCCGCCTGGGTGGGATTCAACCAGGTAGGCGTTACCTACAATCGGGCAGCCCGCTTCGGCGGCGAGACAAAATACCCGTTCAAGAAAATGTTCAAATTAGCTTTGAACGCGGTCACCGGTTTTTCATACTTTCCACTGCAACTCGCGACCTATATCGGATTCATCACCGCCGGCTTGTCGATCCTGGCCATCCCGGTTGTGGCAATCATGCGCGCCCTGCAATCCCAGGCCTTTTTTGGCCAGGCTTCTACTCTGCTGGCCGTGTTGTTTTTAGGCGGAGTGCAATTGATCTCATTGGGGATTTTGGGTGAATATATCGGCCGCATTTACGACGAAGTTAAAGGCCGACCGTTGTACATAGTCAGCCAGGAACCAAGTGATTTTCATACAGATGAAACTAAATCTACAGGAGAAGAATCATAATGGCTAAAATTGACCTGACGATCTACCCTGAACACCGGGATCGTGCCGTTCAACGGGTGAAGGAACGCAAGATTATCATCCCGACCTTCGCCCAGATGAGAAATCCTGACTTGATTCCGGCCAAGGTAAAAGAGGAATTGGCATCGATTGGCCTATGGGATGTGCACCCGCGCAACTTGTTCCGCATTTCCTGGCATAACGAGCCTAAGGCTCGCGGTGGGGGCTTCGGCGGCGTCAACTATTTTGAATTGCCATCCAGCCTGACAGGCACGCCTGCTCGCATCATTGGTTTGGTAGGCAAATGGTTTCCGACGGGTGCCCACAAGGTCGGTGCGGCTTTTGGCTGTCTGGTACCGCGTCTGGTGACCGGTCAATTTGACCCGGCAACTCAAAAAGCCGTATGGCCTTCCACAGGAAACTATTGCCGCGGCGGTGCTTATGACTCGGCATTACTGGGCTGCAAGTCAATCGCTATTTTACCGGAAGGCATGAGCCGGGAACGCTTCGAGTGGTTGGAAAAAATTGCCGGCGAGGTCATTGCCACCCCCGGATCTGAATCTAATGTTAAAGAAATCTTCGACAAATGCTGGGAATTGCGGAAGTCCGGACAGGATCTGGTCATCTTCAACCAGTTCGAGGAATTCGGCAATTATTTGTGGCACTACAACGTCACCGGGCATGCCATAGAAGAGGTTGCCAAACACGTTTTGGGACCGAAAGATACTGTCCGCGGTGTTGCATTGACGACCGGGTCCGCCGGCACCATTGCCTGCGGCGAATACGTTAAATCCGTATTCCCCGGCAGCAAAACCGTCGCCAGTGAGGCGCTGCAATGCCCCACATTATTGCAAAACGGTTTCGGCTCGCACCGTATTGAAGGCATTGGCGACAAACACGTTCCGTGGGTGCATAATGTCAAGGAAACGGATATGGTTGTCGACATTGATGACAATGCCGTTGTCAATATCGCCCGCTTATTCAATGAAAAAGTGGGTCGTGAATACCTGGTCAGCAAAGGCGTTCCCGAAGCAGTTGCTTCGAAATTGGACCTGCTGGGTTTCTCCGGCATCGCCAACATGCTTTCGGCCGTAAAAATGGCCAAATATTACGGTATGGGCGAGAACGACGTGGTGTTTGTCGTCTTTACCAACTCGATGGAACTGTATTCCAGCCGGATCGAAGAATATCGCCGCGACATGGGCGATTTCACTTCCTTTGATGCATCCGCGACTTTTGCTCGCGATCTCCACGGGGAAAGCACGGATAATATGCTGGAGTTGTCGGATTTCGACCGCAAACGCATTCACAACCTAAAGTACTTCACCTGGGTCGAACAGCAAGGGCGCACGTACGAAGAAATTCAGGCGCAGTGGTATGATCCGAATTATTGGACCGGTTTCCGCGGTCAAACGGACGAGATCGATGCGCTGATCACCGAATTCAACGAGCGTGTCGGTGTAGTATAGAATTGTCTATTATTTTGTAGAAAAGGTCATCCGATAACAGGGCGGACACACGGGTCCGCCCCTACGGTAGGGGTCGACCCATGTGTCGACCCCAAATAATATTAAATTTTTCCGCGTAGGCGCTGTATATGATCTCATGAGGCACGTTGAGATCCTTCGGTCAAAACGACCTTCAGTTTGACAGAAAAAACTTCTGGTTATCCCAACAAACCTTATTCACCCAACAATGGCAACACAATATCCGCTCAACGTCTCTGGCGAATGCATTCCTACGCGGATGTCGCGGATAATGCCTTTTCGGTCGATGAGTATCGATGTCGGGTACGTATTGATCTTGAACCCATCCATCACTCGATAATCCGGGTCAACTACCACCGTAAAATCCAGACCATATTCAAGCGCAAAATCCGCTGCGACAGTTGGCGCTTCCCCGGCATTAATTGCCAGGATGGCAAAACCTTCATCCTGGTATTGATTGTAGAAGGTGTTCAAATCCGGCATTTCCGCCCGGCAGGGCGGGCACCAGGTTGCCCAGGTGTTGACCAGCACCACCTTACCGGTATAATCGCTCAACTTGACCCACTTGCCATTCAGATCGGCTAATTGGAAATCTGACATGGGTTGATTAAGCCTGGGTGGGACAATTCCGCTCGAACGGCTGGGGCGGAAATAGGCTACCAGACTGAGGATCAAAATCAATATTCCGGCAGAAATGAAAACCATCCCGGCTTTGGTGCGCCTGGGAGATTTTGATGGACGGACGGGAATGGGTTCAGCCTGGGAGTTCATCGCGATTGGTGCTTAATTTGAAATCGGAAAGGCTTATTTTAACCCATTCCTGGGTTATGACCTCATTTGGGAAATCCGTAAAAGCCCGGCGTGGTGTACGCTATAATTAGCAAATGATAGCGAGACCTATCGAGGTTAATAATGCCCGCACTGCCTGATCCGACCTCCCTTATTCTGGTTGTGGTGGTAACCCAACCGCGCGATATGGAGATTGCCCGATTATTGGGGTGGTATCGCATTCCATTCAAATCTGCGCCAAAAGTCGTGGCGGTAGACTACCTGGCTTTTTACCAGACGGCCGGATTTAATGACCAGGAACGATGGCGGATCAATGCGATCGCCCCGGTGCGTGGTCACGAGCTGACCACCCGGGCTGAATTAATCCGCGATGAACCGGATCACCCACGCGCCGGTGAGGAATACTACAAAATTCAATTAGGACCTCTGCAGCCACTACCGCATCCCATTCAAGCTGACCAATGGCGCCGCATTACATTCCTTTACACCACCGGTGAGCTGCTACTGCAGGCTGAGATTGTCAAAGACCTGGTGGTGCGGGATGATGAGCGGGCGCTGCTATGGCAATCATTGCGTGAACGCGCTCTTCGCAGTGGTGAAGAATTAGCCGGCGAGCTTCCAGAAGACGAGTTTCAGCTGGATCCAATGGTGCTGGCCATGTTGGGCGGCTTTGACCAAATTCATGATGAATCTGGTAAATTCGGAGAGTACTGATCAGAATGGCAGGAACAGAGGAGTGCCCATGTCCGTTGTGATTCAATCCGGAACCATTCTCACCGCTGGCGACACATTCCAGGCGGATATTCTGATCGAAGGTGAGCAAATTAAGGAAATCGGCAGGAACTTACCTGTTCCTGCCGGTGCGCAGGTGATCGATGCAACCGGAAAGTATGTCATGCCCGGCGGCGTGGATGTTCACACCCATTTCGATCTGCGCATGTTCGGCACGGTATCCTCGGACGACCATTACACCGGTCACAAAGCTGCCGCTTTTGGCGGCACCACCACCGTAATTGATTTCATTCCGCAGGACCTGTCACCACTGCAAGCCAATGTTGATGCCTGGCATGCCAAAGCTGATCCCAAAGCCGCGGTTGATTTTGGCTTCCACATGAATATCAGCCGGTTGGATGCCCAGGTCGAGGGAGAAATTCCTGGATTGGTACAACAGGGCATTACCAGCCTAAAAGTTTTTACTGCCTATAACAACCGCATGCGCTTGGCTGATGACCAAATCTTCCGAGTAATGCGCATAGCCAAGAAACATGGCATGTTAACACTGGTTCATGCCGAGAACGGCGACCTGATCGAGTTATTGGTAGCTGAAGCCCTGGCCCAACACCATCTCGAACCGATCTGGCATGCCCGCACCCGACCAGCCTGGGGGGCAGTGGAAGCCGTGCTGCGTACAGCTTCACTTTCGGCAGAAAGCGAAGCGCCATTATATATTGTTCACATGAATGTTGCCGGGGAAGTGGATATGCTGGCTTATGCCCGCGAACACGGACTATCGGTGATGGGCGAAACATGCCCGCAATATCTTTTCTTCTCAGAAGACAACCTGGCCCAACCAGACGGCGCCAAATTTGTATGTTCACCGCCAGTCCGCAGTGAGACCGATCAATTACGCCTGTGGGAAGGGTTACAGGATGGCACCATCCAGGTGCTGGCTACCGATCACTGCGCATTTTTTCTATGACGGCAGTAAACCCATTCTGTACGAGGGCAAACCCGTCGCGATACCTGGCAAAGAGCTTGGCAAAGGTGACTTTACCAAGATCCCTAATGGACTGCCAGGGGTAGGCGACCGCATGCCGGTTTTCTGGAGTACCGCTGTGGCTGCTGGCAAAATTACACCCAATAAATTCGTTGAATTGACCAGCACCAATCCAGCCAAAATATTTGGCATGTATCCCCAAAAAGGCAGCCTGACCCCAGGCGCGGATGCAGATATTTTGATTCTTGATCCAAAAAAACAGGTAAAGTACGGGGTAGCTCATTCACACCAGCGCACTGACTACAACCTTTATGAAGGTTGGCAGCTGACGGGTGGGATCGACCAGGTCTTCCTGCGCGGAAAATTGATTGTGGATGGCGATCAGTGGCATGGACAAGCGGGCATGGGGCGTTTCATACACCGGAAGACTTTTGAGCATTTGATCTAGTAGCCGTATGCTGACAATATTGCCCATTGCTCTCTTGTTCATCGTCGCTCTGGCGGTTTATGTTTTGCGTTTTTTTCCACGCGGAACTGGTTACGCCTGGCTGGTTGCAGTGATGATGGCGATTTTGATCTGGGGCGGGGTGCTGGCGTACCACTGGATTCAGCCCGAAGGATTTATCGTCTCCCCCTGGCGTCCATTCGCCACGGATGTGGCTGATCCCATCCGACTACGCTGGGATGCTGTCAGTTGGCCTTTTGGTTTTGCGCTGGTCAGTGCCGTCCTGGCAGTGCTCATAACTGCCACCGCCAGGCTGCAGCTAAACAGCAATCCGCTTACCTGGGCTATGAATCTGGCAGTCGCCGGAGCCGGCGTCTCAGCAGTGATTTCTGACTCACCGTTGGCACTTTTGCTTGCCTGGGTATTGCTGGACATTCTAGACCTGTTACTGGTAATGCGGCTGTCCCGAATCTGGAAATTCACGTCCCGCGGCGTTATGGCTTTTGTCGTACGCACATTAAGTTCGTTTTTATTGATCGGCGCTCTAGCCATTCAACACAGCGGTGCGACGGAGCCGTTAAGTTTTGAGAGCATGCTGCCTCAATCCAGCCTGTTGGTACTCTTGTCCATTGGTCTGCGCCTTGGGTTACTTCCGCTTAACACGCCGTATTCTGAGGATTTCCCGTTTCAACGCGGATTGATCTCGTTCATCCGGCTATCCGCCTATGCTGCCGGCCTTTCTGCGCTGGCTCATTTTCCACAGAGCGAAATACCACAAGACTGGCTGCAGGTCCTCTATGGTGTCACAATTGTTGCAAGTACCTATGGTTCGATCCGCTGGATGACGGCCAGAGATGAGATCCAGGGACGCCCATTTTGGCTGCTCACGCTTTCTGGATTGGCCTTTATCTGTGTTTTGCAGGGGGAAGTGGCTGCCTCCGTTGCCTGGAGCCTGGTGATGATCACCAGTGGATTGGGTCTATTTCTATTCTTGCCGCGAACACGTGGTTTAACCGTTTTGCCAGCAATCGGTGCGCTAGCCCTAACCGGGCTCCCGTTTACACCCGCTTCAAGTGGCTGGGCGGGGTTAATTACCACTCCTATTGGCCTGGGTGATGGATTGACCATCCTGATTGTCGCGCTGCTTCTGGTGGGATATGTGCGGCATCTGCTGCGCCCGGCCGGCAATTTCGCCGAGCTGGATGGTTGGGCTCGTGGGATATTTCCGATTGGATTGTTTGTTATTTTTATCTCCGCCTGGATAGCCGCATATATCGGTTTACCAGGGACGATGACTGTCAATCAATGGCAACCGCCGGTAGCGGTTATTGTCCTCGCAGGTGGAATCGGGCTGGTTCGGTATCGATTTCTACCTCATGGAGTGAGCGGAATACAAGTTCGTGGCGGATTTGGCCGTATCCTGCGAGGTGCGGGACGTTGGTTAACTCAATTTTTTAGCCTGAACTGGTTTTACAGCTTTTTATGGTTGATTTATCGGGGCTTACGTCAACTCGTCTCCATTCTGACTGTCATTTTCGAAGGTGAAGGCGGATTGGTCTGGGCTTTCGTATTACTGGCCCTACTGCTCACCATTTTATCCAGCGGGGGATTCTTATAGATGGTCGATTGGACCAGTTACATCCCTCTGGTTTTAGCGGGTATTGCATCACTATCCCTTCTGTGGACCAATAAGTGGCGATTTAACGTTGCCGCGATCGCAGTACAGTACCTGGCAGTATTCTGGTTTGTTGCCCTCGTCTGGCCAATCGGGTTAGCCTCGATAAAGTTAATCGCCGGCTGGATGACTGCCGCCATGTTGGGAGCTTCGGTCACAGCCAGCG
The DNA here is from genome assembly GCA_963721535.1 of uncultured Chloroflexia bacterium. GTDB lineage: Bacteria > Chloroflexota > Anaerolineae > Anaerolineales > Anaerolineaceae > Bellilinea. The sequence continues at coordinate 46,450 of CAVRKN010000017.1, read as the reverse complement.
AGCGGCCTGAAGCCGTCCAACCGGTGTTATCGGCTCGGATATTTCGGCTAATAGCTGGCGTTTTTGTGTTGATTCTGGCCGTATCGGCAGCTCCACAAGCTGCCGAATGGATCCCGGCTCCACTGCCCGCAATAATTTGCAGCCTGTTACTGATGGGTATGGGACTGTTACAACTCAGTACTACGGTCGATGCACTACGGGTGATCATCGGACTGCTGACAATCCTATCCGGATTTGAAATAATCTATGCTGCTGCCGTTTCCTCAATTCTGGTGACCGGGCTGTTGGCGCTGGTGACTCTTGGCCTGGCCCTGGCTGGCGCTTATTGGCTTAACCTGGCCAGTCCGGAGGAGTCGCAATGAGTGCCCCCATTTTGTGGATCGTGATTCCTGCGGCCTGGGCCCTGCTGTTGTGGCTGTTACGGCGCAACCAGTCTTTATGCCTCATTCTTGCGGCTGTCATGAGCCTTATCCTGGCGATCTTATCTGTGGTGATACCCATAGGAGAGACAGTCAATCTTGGATCCTTGTCATTTACGTTGCCCACCACCCTGCCAGTATTGGGGCGGCGCTTAGTTCTTAATGGCAGCGATCAGATGATTTTGACGCTGCTTTACGGTCTGGGGACGGTCTGGTTCGGATTGGCTATTTTTGCCTGGCCTCACCGTCTGTTTCCCGCCTTTGGTTTGGGTATGTTGGTGATGTTGGTCGCAGCGCTGGCGGTTGAACCTTTCCTCTATGCGGCGCTACTGGTCGAAACCGCGGTTCTTTTCAGCCTCCCTATTCTTTCTCCGCCTGGTCGGGTGGTAGGCCAGGGGTTGCAGCGCTTCTTAATATTCCAAACTCTGGCCATGCTAGCCATCCTGTTCGCTGGCTGGGTGCTTGGTGTTGCTGAAGCGAACCCGGCAGACTCAGCCATGTTTCAGCGGGCGGGTATATTCCTGGGGTTAGGATTTGCGTTTTGGTTGGGGGTCTTTCCCTTTTACAACTGGCTGCCAATGATGATGATTGAAACCCATCCTTTCCCGGCCGGATTCGTTCTCAGTTTGTTGCCTACCGCCATTTTGTTATTAGGCCTGGATTTTATTAATGCCACTGGTTTCCTGCGTGAATCGGCGGCTATGTTTGATATCGTCCGCATTATTGGTGTGGTAATGGTGGTTACCGCTGGTCTATGGGCGGCCTTTGAGGTCAACCTGGCTCGGCTGTTGGGGTACGCTGTGATTTTTGAGACTGGCTTTGCACTGCTGGCAATCAACTTAAACAGTCTATCTGGCTATATCCTATTTGCTGCCGCTTTTTTACCCAGGTTATTGGCATTGCTGGTGTTGGCATTTGCCCTCTCCGTGCTGGAGAATCAAGGCTTGGCTCTGCAATTGACCAGTGTCCGCGGGATGGTTCGCAGCTATCCCTTAACTTCCCTGGCATTAATTGCTTCGGTCCTATCTATTGGCGGATTTCCAATGTTAGCCGGCTTGCCAGTACGCCTGGAAATATTTGAGCAGCTGGCTGCCACCTCCCGCATTGGTTTACTCGGTGCTGCAATTGGGACGTTGGGTTTTATTTTCAGCGGGCTCCATTTGCTGTCTGAGTTGGTTCATAGCGATGACCGCACCTGGCATTTAAACGAAAATTTGGCACAACGGATCGTATTGATCGGTGGAGTTGCCTTTCTACTTGCCTTTGGAATATTTCCCGAGACGTTCTATAAGTCCATCCTGTTTATTCTGCGGGCTTTCCCACAATTATTCTAAATTTTTGTAAGTAAAAGACGCCAACAGGAGAAGGATAATGCACAGAGATATTTCGCATAGTCAATAGTTGGATGCTGGGGATAGTGGTTCCGCAAGTGTACAACCCGAAAACTTGCGCATAGCCATCCTGAAACTGAAAACAGCAGCAAAATTCTGCCGGGTGGTAAAATCGTCACAATTAAAGATTTGTTTATAATACGATTATTCTAGAGTTTTACTTATACGATCGCGGGCGAGCCATTTTTCCCATGGAGAGGTCTTCCGATGGAAATTGATCAATTTAAGAAACAACTGGACTGGTTGGACGAGGAACGCCGAAAAGATAAGCTACTCATCGCGACCCTCCAGGATCGAATTGCAGATCTTGAAGAAAGGATTCCACCCGTTGATCAAAGGGTCGGTGAACTGGAAGGCGATTTGGCGCGGATTACCACATCGCTCACGCGTTTTGAGCAGATTGAAAATTCCATTGGTCAGATGCGCGTTGAGCTTTCCCGCCAGGTGCAGGATGTCGAGAAAGCCCGGTCTGAACGCGACCGCGAAATGGAAAAAGTTCGGTTAGCTGACCTCGAACTTTTGAATCGTAACCTGGGCGAGGTTCGCAAACCCCAAGAAGCTATTCCGGAGTTGAAGAAAGCACTTCTGGCACGCCAGGAAGGTGAAAACCGGCTTGGGACCGAAATTGAAGAACTTGGCAACCGGCTCAGCGCCACCCGCCGGTCTGATGAAGAGTATCGCCGACAGATAAAACTATTGGATGAGGGCCAACGGCAGGACGCCAAGCGCCTGACCGACCTGCAGGGCGAAGTAAGCGCCATCCGAAAACGAATCGAGGAACAGCGCGGCAAAACGGACCTGTACACCGATTCCATCCGTAAAATCGAGCTCCGTATCAGCGAATTACTGGCAGGCGAAACGGAGCGACGGCAGGGCCAGGTAGCCTTCATGGAAAAACAAAACCTGGGCGTAATGGAACGCGACCGGACATGGCGAGATTGGCAGGCTCGTTTTGAACAGGTTGAAAGTCAATCGCTCAACCTGGACTCCCAGCTGCAGTCGCTGGATGCTACACACCGGGCTGTAAAACGCTCGCAGGAAACCTTTGACGAGATTAGCGCCCGCTTTGAAAGGCGCATCAACGAGATAACCGAAATGCAGCGGCTGATTGAAGAACGTTTCCGTCAGGAGTGGGTTTCGTTCAAAGCCGATGATCAAAAACGCTGGACCAATTACACATTGGCGCAGGAAGAACAGAACCGCGAACTCAATCGCCAGTTTGGCAAGTCTGAGGAACGCGTGGTGTTGCTGGAAGACCAGATGCAGGAGATTCAAGATTTATTGCATCAGATGACAGAAGAGACCCAAAAACGCCTAAATGCCTTACTGGGGATGGCGCGGGATTGGGCCGAACAGCACGACCAAACCTTGCCTCGCAACCGTTAGCCATCAACTATGCATGTCATTGGCACCGCTGGTCATGTGGATCACGGTAAATCGACACTGATTGCCGCACTAACCGGCGTGCATCCGGATCGCTTGCGTGAAGAGCGGGAACGCGAGATGACCATTGACCTGGGTTTTGGCTGGCTTCCGCTGCCCAATGGTGAGACAGTCGGCATTGTAGATGTACCCGGTCATCGGGATTTTATCGAGAATATGCTGGCAGGGGTGGGCGGCATCGACGCGGCGTTATTTGTCGTCGCCGCCGATGAAGGCGTCATGCCGCAAACGCGCGAGCATCTGGCTATTTTGGATTTACTGCAGATTGAACGCGGCATCGTGGTTCTGACAAAAATCGACCTGGCGCCGGATTCCGATTGGCTGGACCTGGTTGAAACGGACGTACGTGACGCATTGGTTGGGACTGTCCTTGCCGATGTACCTGTCGTCCGTGTCTCGGCCCGCACCGGAGACGGCCTGGACCTGCTAAAAACTACGCTGGCTGGGCTGCTCGAGGGTACGCCCAGCCGCGCTGACCTGGGGCGCCCGCGCTTGCCTGTCGACCGGGTATTCACCATGGCCGGTTTTGGGACAGTCGTCACAGGTACGCTGGCAGATGGTACCTTGCGTGTTGGCGACGAAATTGAAATTCTACCGTCAGGGCAACGCGGCCGGGTCCGCGGTCTGCAAACCCACCGTCAGAAAGAAGATCAGGCGTCACCCGGCAGCCGTACGGCTGTCAACATCAGCGGTCTGGATGTGAGCCAGATTCAACGCGGCGAAGTGTTGACGCGTCCGCATCAGTACCAGGCCAGCCAGCGGCTGGATGTTCGCTTCAGGCTGCTGCGGGACGTCACCAGTCCGTTCAAACATGGCACCGAAATCAAGGTATTTATTGGTACTGCAGAAGTGGTAGCACGGGCCAGAGTTTTGGGAGCCGAACAAATCCTTCCCGGCGGCGAAGGATTTTTGCAGCTCGAACTGAGGGGTCCGGTGGTGGCGGTTCGCGGTGACCGATATATAGTTCGCCGACCGTCGCCTGGCGAAACGCTTGGGGGTGGTGTCGTGTTGGACGCTGACCCGCGTGGTCGGCACAAGCGCAACGACCCTGCCGTTGTAGATCGACTCGCAGCACTAACTCAAGGTACCCCAACCGAAGTGCTGTTGCAAGCCGCACTCGCGCTTGGCATTGCTCCCATTCGCGAAATGACCAAGCGCGCACGTCTGGAAAACAATCTTGCGACTCTCGCCCTTCAGGAAGCCCTGGGAAGCGGTCAAATGATATTGTTAGAGAAAGGCACTTCCTCCCCAGATAGCGACCTCCTGGCGGCGCATGCTGCTGTCTGGGGTACAGAAACCAGCCGAGCAGAAAGGGAAGTCGCTAATTTTCATCAGGCTAATCCGCTGCGCGGCGGCATTCCGCGTGAGATGCTCAAAAGCCGGCTAAAATTGTCGCAGCGGGTTTTCCAGGCAGCGCTGAAGGTCTGGCTGGCGGATGGAAAATTGGCGGAAAATGGACAATTAATCCACCTGCCGGCTTTTACGGTGCGCTTCAGTCCGCAGCAACAAGCCCTTGTGGACGACTTGCTCAAACAATTTGCAGCCGCGCCGTATGCCACCCCCAGTGTAAAAGACTCGATTGCACTGGTTGGCGAAGCCGTTTTTGACGCGTTACTAGAACGGGGTGAACTGATAGCCGTCTCGCCAGAAGTAGTATTCCGTGAAGCCGATTACCGGGTGATGCTGAACGGGGTCCGGCAAAACATCCAGCAGGCGGGTAGTCTGAGCGCCGCCCAATTTCGCGACCTGTTCAACACCAGCCGAAAGTATGCACTTGCCTTTCTGGAGCATCTGGATGCGATTGGTGTTACCATGCGGGATGGCGATGTGCGAAAATTGAGTAAATGAATGTAACTATTTTGCCAAACATCCATCTAATTATTTAAATTGTTTGTTGACACGTTGTTAGACATCCTTTATAATACCTAGCGCTGTCGCCCTGGCTTAGTGCTGGGGCAAGGGTTTGTATCCCCAACTTCCCCGCACACCGGCGGAATGGCCGCGGGATGTGGTGGTGAAGTGAAGATTGGAGATTGGAGCTTATGAAGTACGCGATTGTTGAAAGTGGCGGCAAGCAGTATCGGGCCGTCGAAGGGTCCACCATTGAGGTGGATTTACTGCAAACACCTAAAGGTGAGCAGGTTTTATTGGAGTCCGTCTTGCTGGTTGTAGAGGACGGAAGTGTGCAGGTGGGTATGCCCACCATCAAAGGCGTTACTGTTCGGACGACCGTTGAAGATCATTTTAAAGGACCTAAACTGACCATCTTCAACTATCGTGCGAAGAAGCATTACCGTGTCAAGACTGGTCATCGCCAGCAGTACACCCGCCTAAAGATCGAAACGATTGCTGTGGAGTAAGAAATGGCACATAAAAAAGGTGGTGGTTCCAGTCGTAATGGCCGCGATAGCAACGCTCAGCGCCTGGGCGTGAAACGCTACGCAGGTCAGGTTGTTCTTTCCGGTAACATTCTCGTTCGCCAGCGCGGTACGCACATCAAGCCTGGTCTGAACGTCGGCGTGGGTAAAGATGACACCTTGTTCGCAACCGCGAATGGCGTCGTCGTTTTCGAAACCCTACCCAATGGTCGTAAGCTGGTCAGCGTACTGCCTGAGGCACCCGCTGTAGTACCTACCGCGGTAGCTGCCTAGAGAATGTTAGGACCGCGCACCGCCGGCCGCTTTGGCGCCGCCCGGAAGCATAGGAATCCTGAAGGAAAAAAGGTAAATTTTAGATGAGACAAAATATTCACCCGACGTACTATCCCGACGCAGTTGTGACTTGCGCCTGTGGCAATACCTGGAAGACCGGTTCGACCCGTAAAGAGATTCACACCGAGGTGTGCTCCAATTGCCACCCGTTCTTCACCGGCCAACAGCAGCGTATTCTCGACATTGAGGGCCAGGTTGACCGCTTCTACAAACGGTTGCAGGCTCGCCAATCCTATGTCGAAACTGTCAAAGCACGCGAGACTGACCGCACTTCACCCACCCGCACTGTGGCTGAGCTTGGTTTGGGTAATCGCCCAACCGAAGCTTTGGCCAAAGCTGGCATGACTACAGTGGGTCAAATCATCGAAAAATTGGAAGGCGGCGAAGCTGCTTTGCTCGAGGTCGATGGTTTTGGTCGCAAATCGCTGATTGATCTGAAGAAACGCTTGCGCCAACTGGGCTATACCCTGCCCGCTGCCGCAGAAGACGTCGCAGTCTAATTTCGACACCGACAACAAAAAACAGACGCGCAAGCGTCTGTTTTTATTTATTCCGATTGAAAGCTCGCCCTATCTGACCGTGATTTGCGGTAAAATCGAACCATCTTCCCACCCCTCCGAGGTTTAGATGAAGCATCATACTGGCTCCATCGAAGTAATCACAGGCTCCATGTTCAGCGGAAAAACGGATGAAATGATCCGCCGCCTGCGGCGGGCTACCATCGCACGCCAAAAGGTCCAGGTTTTTAAACCGGTCATCGACAACCGCTACCAGGTTGAAAAGGTTACCTCACATGCCGGCACTGCCTTTGACGCCATTCCCATTAACCACGTTGAGGATCTCTATTCCCATCTCCAGAAAGACACCACGGTTGTTGCCATTGATGAAGCGCAATTCTTCGAAGATAATGTTGTCGATATTGTGCAGCAGCTGGCAAGCCGGGACCTGAGAGTCATTGTGGCTGGTTTGGACACCGATTTTCGCGGCGAACCATTCGGCTGTATGCCGGAGCTCATGTCGGTGGCAGAACGGGTGGACAAGCTGCAAGCGATATGTATGGTATGCGGCGAGTCGGCGGCGCGTACGCAACGGCTGGTCAATGGTAAACCGGCACGTTATGACGACCCAATTATTATTGTAGGCGCTTCCGAAATGTACGAAGCCCGTTGTCGCAAACACCATGAAGTACCGCGTGGATAAGGTAGGGAAACAGAATGCCGGATTACCACGACTTTTTGGATGAAATATTGGTGTCGGAGAGTATGCTTCAAGCACGTATCGCTGAAATGGGCGCAAAAATCAGCGAAGATTTTGAGCATTCCGACGGCCTGGTTCTAATCTGTATCTTGCGCGGAGGGGTCTTATTTCTAACGGATTTGATGCGCCGAATCTCGGTTCCGCATGCTGTTGAATTCATGGCGGTTTCCAGCTACGGTTCAGGCAGCCGTGCCACCACCGGACAGGTGCGCATCACCCTGGATTTGAACATGAACATCCATGATAAGGATGTTATTCTGGTGGAAGACATCATCGACTCCGGTCATACCCTGGCTTCGGTACTGGATCTGCTGGCAGCCCGCAAGCCGCGTACCTTGAATGTCTGCACCCTGCTGGATAAGACCGAGCGCCGTGAAGTCTATGTGCCGGTGCGCTATGTCGGTTTCCAAATCCCCAACAAATTTGTGTTTGGCTACGGCCTGGACCTGGACGAGTTGTACCGTAACCTGCCGTTCGTAGGCGTGGTGAACGAGGAAAAGTACCGCCAAAGTCTGAAAAAGGACAATGATTAGCCCATTTGAGCAAATCATCCCCGGCATCGCGGTATTAGAGTCCCTGCGAAAAACCGCAGGTGAAGACCAGCAAATTTACCTGGTTGGCGGTGTGGTTCGCGATTTTTTGATGCAGAAATCCGGTCATGATCTGGATTTTGCCGCCTCGGGCGACGTTCTTCGATTAGCTCGAAAAACCGCAGATCTGCTGGGTGCTGCTTTTTATGTGATGGACGCCGAGCGTCAAACTGCCCGGTTAATTTATTCCACCCCTGACGCACGTCGCTGGATCCTCGACTTTTCCGCCTTGCGCGGCAGCACTATTCAAGCCGACCTGCTGGCTCGCGATTTCACCATCAATGCCATTGCCGTCAACCTGAACCAGCTCGATCACCTGATCGATCCGTTGAATGGTGCGCAAGACATCAAAGACCGCATTCTACGAATGTGTGCTCCCACTTCCTTCTCGGATGACCCGTTGCGCGTGTTGCGTGCGGTCCGACTTTCTGCGGAGTTTGGCCTACGCATGACGCCGGATACCATTTCAACGCTCAGACCAGCTGTTCCTGGTCTGGAGCGTGTTTCTATGGAACGCCAGCGTGACGAATTATTCCGTATTTTGGATGGCGAGCACGCGATTACCGGACTGCGCACTGGCTATATGCTAGGGGTATTACAATCGCTTCTGCCTGAGTTAGAACCGCTTATGGGATTGGAACAGGGTCCGCCGCATGTTCTCAATGCGTTCGATCACACCCTGGCGGTAATTTCAGCGCTGGAAGTCTTGTATTCCCTATTGGTTGAAGCATATCAAGAAGAAAAAGGATCAAGTCTGATCTACGGAATGGCCGTTACACAATTAGGACGCTTCCGTGAGCCATTGGCGGCTCATTTTTCACAACAACTGAACCCGGATCGTTCCTTGCGCGGTTTACTATTATTTGCCGGGCTGTACCATGATGCCGCCAAGGCGATTACCCGCAGCGTTGACGCCGACGGTCGAGTTCGCTTCCTGGATCATGAAAACCGGGGAGTCGATATTGTCGAGCGCCGTGCCAGAGCTTTGGCACTTTCCACCGAAGAAGTTGACCGCCTAAGTTTGTTGGTCCGGCACCACATGCGCATCCATCACCTGGCTAAAACCAGTCCAGAGGTCAGCCGCAAAGCTATTTATCATTACTTCCGCGATTTGGGAGAAGCTGGCGTCGAAGTCGTCTTCCTGGCTATGGCGGATTTAATCGCAACCTATGGTGTTACAATTACTCCGGACCGCTGGCAGGCTGAAATAAATGTCTGCCGCCAATTGCTGGAAGCCTGGTTTGATCACCGGATTGAACTTGTGCAGCCGGAAAAGCTATTAAACGGCAGCGACTTAATGATGGCTCTGAGCCTTACGCCAGGCCCGCAGATTGGGACTTTGCTGGAAGCAATCCGTGAAGCCCAGGCTGCCGGAGAAATATCCACCCGAGAACAAGCGCTCGATTTTGCCCGTGAACAATTGACCACTCAAAACGAGGGATAAAAGGAACGGACGATGAACATCAAACCGGTTGAATTGGAATATGAGGAAATCGGTCAGGGGACGCCCGTATTATTGGTGCATGGCTTTCCCCTGGACCATACGATCTGGACCCCGTTAGCTGAGGGTTTGAAAGACGAAGCCCGTGTCATCATGCCGGATTTACGCGGCTACGGGGCATCTCCTGATGCCAATGAGATTCACACCATGCGTCTATTGGCCGAAGATATCCTGGCATTGGTCGACCGTTTGAAACTAGACAAAGTAACTCTGATAGGCCATTCCATGGCTGGCTATGCTGCATTGGCCTTTGCGCACGCCTATCCCACCCGGCTGGCAGGACTGGGTTTGGTAGCCACACAGGCTGATCCAGACACTCCGGAACGCCGTCAGGCTCGGCTGGTGACCGCCCGCGATACCAAACGCCGTGGTGTTAAGTATATTGCAGACGGCATGCCTGCCAAATTAACCCACGATCCTGAACTTCAAGTACGGCTGCACGATATCATCATGAAGTGCCACACAGCTTCATTGGTCAATTCATTGAAGGGCATGGCTGAGCGCAGTGACGCCAATCCATGGCTGGAAATGATCTCCGTTCCAACCGTGGTGATTGCTGGCGTCCAGGATCAATTGATCCCGGTAGTGCGCTCACAAACCATGGCCCAAATGTTGAGCAAGGGTTGGCTGGTGGAAATCCCCGAGGCTGGTCATATGCCCATGCTGGAAACTCCTGAGGTGGTCATCAACGCTGTGCGGCAACTGATCTGTCACGTCGATAAGAAGGCATAACCGCTCTTGCATTATTAATAGCAAAGGACGGCGACATGTCGCCGTCCTTTATTATTTTGGGTGAATAGTTGCTTAAGGATAAATTTCGTCCAGCATTGGTTCGAAAAAGCAGCGGCAGCCGTAGGCATGCGAGCAGCCTTCAACCGGCAGAGCAGGCAGCTGGTCTTTCTGATAGGTGCCTTCCACAGCCTGGCAGGCCGGACAACAATCGTTGGCAACCACCAGACGCAGGTTTACCACCCTCGGATTATCACGCATTTGTTGTATAGCCACGGCGGTCGTGGAAAACTCACGCAAGCCTGAGCCGCACTTCGGGCACACACTTACCGAGTCGGGGGATTGGGTTTGGCAACGAGAACAAGTCTGCACGGTCGTTCACCCTTTCATCAAATTATCTTTTAGCACAATTTAAGTGAATAACACTCAGAATTGACGCCTAAACAAATTAGGTCTAATCAACCTGTGTGAATTTTACTACAATCATAAGAATTATCGGAGTTTATGGAATATTAAACAGATATCGAGCGGTAGCATTCTTTTTTGGTCAGACTGCGGCGCATCAAATTCTTCAAATGGACATTCAACATATTACCTGAAACTGGCTTTACCAGATAATCATCGGCACCGGCATCCAGGGCATTCGCCACCATTCCGGGGCTATCCAATGCAGAAAGGATCAGGATAGGCGTCTGCGTGAACTCACGGATGGCTTTGCAAGTTTGCCAGCCGTCCATTTCCGGCATCAGCAAATCCAGGATGATAATATCCGGAATGGTTTTCCGGACCATTTTTATTCCCTCTTCACCTGAATAAGCAATGACCACGGTTGTCGTATCCGATTGAAGTTGTATCTTCAATAATTCGGTCATTGCAGGATCATCGTCGATTACCAATACCTTCATATCATCTCCAGAGACGCCTTTATCCTGGTTAATTATCCCGTATCATCGCCTTTTTATTCCTTTCAACTGGTTTACAAATGAAGATAAGCTTTGTCCACTCCCGAAAGCTGGTTTCAGATGGACTCGGGCGGTTAAAAAAACCATCGTGAATAGTGCTCCAAGCTCGTCTGGACATTGTGAAAAAAAGCGCCTTTATGGTAAAATCGTATGCTTAATGGCTTAAAAACATCTCCCTCTTTGAGGGAGTCACGCATTTTCAATTTAGATATGAAAGGGAACAAAATGACTAAGTGGGTGTATTTGTTCAATGAAGTAGAAGCCGCAGAGAAGCATGTCGGGGGTAATTGGGATGATGTGCGCGGACTGCTGGGCGGTAAAGGCGCTAATTTGGCGGATATGACCCGATTGGGTGTTCCAGTCCCTCCCGGTTTCACCATTACAACCGAAGCCTGTAACGCCTACCTCGAAGGCGGCAACAAATTCCCCGCAGGCATGTGGGACGAAGTTCTGGTTGCTCTGAAAGCAACCGAAAAAGCTGCCGGCAAGACCTTTGGCGGCAAGGAAAACCCGCTGCTGGTTTCCTGCCGTTCTGGTGCCAAATTCTCCATGCCCGGCATGATGGACACAGTCCTGAATATCGGCTTAAACGATCAAACCGCCGAAGCGCTGGTCAAACTAACAAAAAATGAACGCTTCGTGTATGACTCCTATCGCCGCCTGGTGCAGATGTTCGGTGCGGTTGTTTTGGAGATGGACGATAAATTCTTCGAAGAAAAATTGGATGAATACAAGGCCGCCCGCAAAGTCACCCTGGATACCGACCTCACAACCGCGGATCTAAAAGCGCTCACGGCTGAATTTAAGAAAATCATTCTTCGCGAAAAGAAATTCGCCTTCCCGGATGAACCGCTGGAACAACTCAAGTTGGCAGCTGAGGCAGTCTTCCGTTCCTGGAACGGCAAACGCGCTTTTGACTACCGCAACGCTACCAGTATTGCACACAACCTCGGCACCGCAGTCAACATTCAGACCATGGTGTTTGGCAACACCGGCGACGATTCTGCCACAGGCGTGGCTTTCACTCGCAATCCTGCCACCGGTGAACGCGTGATGTATGGCGATTACCTGCTCAATGCTCAGGGCGAGGATGTTGTAGCCGGCATTCGCAACACCAAGAAAATCCAAGATCTGAAAAAAGATATGCCAGAGGCCTATGCCCAGTTCCTGGACATCACTGCTAAACTGGAAAAACATTATAAAGATCTGCAGGACGTTGAATTTACCATCGAGCACAAACGGCTGTACATGCTGCAAACCCGTAATGGTAAACGCACCTCTAAGGCTGCCGTGAAAGCGGCAGTTGACATGGTCAACGAAGGGCTAATCAGCAAGGAAGAGGCGATTGGCCGAGTTCGCCCGGAGGATGTCGATACCCTGCTCCACCCGCAATTTAATACCGATACCATCAAAGCGGCCAAAAAGGCCGGCCGTATGTTCGCAACCGGAGTCAATGCCTCCCCCGGTGCTGCAGTTGGCCAGGTGTATTTTGACGCCGACACTACCGAACGGATGCATAAAGAACACAAACAGTCTGTGATCATGGTGCGCCCATTCACCAAGCCAGACGACGTTCACGGCATGCTCTCGGCAGAAGGGATTGTGACCAGTGAAGGCGGCGCTACTTCGCATGCAGCAGTGGTCGCCCGCCAGTTCGGTGTTCCCTGTGTGGTTGGCGCATCCTCGATCCACATTGACATGGACAAACGCGTCATGGAAGTCAATGGCACCCTGGTACGCGAAGGCGAGTGGCTGTCCATGGACGGTACCACCGGCGAAGTCTACACCGGTCAACTCACTTTGACTGCCGCATCACTGGAAGAACAGACTGACCTGATGACCCTGCTCACCTGGGCGGATGAATTATGTGCCCGCCCTGGTCTGCGTCAGGGTCCTGAGGGTTCGCCCACCGCCGGTCTGCAGGTTTGGGCCAATGCGGATTACCCCAAGGATGCCCAGCGCGCCCGCTCCTATGGTGCGAAGGGCATTGGGCTTGTGCCGCACCGAGCATATGTTCTTCGAACCTGCCCGCTTGCCAGTGGTACAACGTATGATCCTGGCCAAATCCGACGAGGTCCGTAAAGCTGCATTGGATGAATTACTACCTTCACAACGCAGCGACTTCGAGGGATCTGTTCGAAGCCATGACCGGTCTGCCTGTCATCATCCGGTTGATCGATCCGCCGCTGCATGAGTTCCTGCCGGCAGCCGGCGAGCTGGAAGAACAAATTATCACCGCGCGGGTTGAAGCCCTTTCCGGATATATTCTCGGCAAGAGCGAACCCAAAGAAGTCAAAGACCTGGAATCCATGCTGGCGGCGGTTGAGGGATTGCACGAGAGTAACCCGATGATGGGGCTCCGCGGCGTCCGCTTGAGCATCGCCATGCCGCTTATTGTTGAAATGCAGGTTCGCGCTATCTTCGAAGCAGCCTGTAACGTCAAACTCAAGGGTTTGGACCCGCACCCCGAGGTCATGATCCCCTTAACCGGCCATGTCAATGAGTTGAAGTGGGTTCAGCCGCGGCTGGAACGCATCGCCAAAGAAGTCATGGCTGAAAAGGGCGTAAAGACCCTGCATTACAAATTCGGCACCATGATCGAGATCCCGCGTGCGTGTGTGACCGCGGAAGAAATCGCCGGCGTGGCTGAATTCTTCTCCTTCGGTACCAACGACCTGACCCAAATGACCTTCGGTTACAGCCGTGACGATGCCGAACGCAGCTTCTTGATGACCTATATCGAGCAGGGTATCCTGCCGAAGAACCCATTCCAGACACTCGACCGCGAAGGCGTCGGTGGTCTGATGAAAATCGCAGTGGACAGTGGTCGCAAAGCCCGCCCCAACCTCGAGGTTGGCATCTGCGGCGAGCACGGCGGCGATCCGGCATCCATCGAGTTTTGCCACACCCTGGGAAATAATTACGTCAGCTGCTCGCCGTTCCGCGTCCCCGTGGCGCGCCTGGCAGCTGCCCATGCAGCGCTGAAACATGCTGTAAAGTAAAAAATAGTTACCAAAGTAGTTCACCCCTCACGATATCGTGAGGGGTGAATTGTTTTAGGTCTGTCTTATTGTCAATGGGATGGGGCATTAGAAATCCAGCCGTGCTTCTGGTATAATTTCGATAATAATATTCATAATTAATTTTCATTCATAAACCCCGCAGCCGGGGTTTTATGACGGCTGAACCTCAGGAGGAACTCCACGGATGGAGAAGAGTGATTATCTCAACTTATATCACCAGATGGTGGTGATTCGACGCCTGGAAGAACGCGCCGCCGAGCTTTACCAACAGGGAAAAATTGGTGGATTCCTGCACCTCTACATCGGTCAGGAAGCGGTTAGCACTGGACTGATCTCGGTGCGCCGGCCGGAAGACCGCATCATCACCGCCTACCGCGATCACGGGGTGGCGATCAACTGCGGATTAAGTGCCAAGGAGGTCCTGGCGGAACTGCTCGGCAAAGCCACCGGTGTATCTCACGGCATGGGCGGTTCCATGCACATGGCTGATGTAAAAAAGAATTATTGGGGCGGTCATGCCATCGTCGGTGCCCACTTGCCAATTGCTGCCGGTCTGGCGTTGGGGGATCTGTACCAGAACCAGAAAGCTGTCACCCTCTGTATGTTTGGCGACGGAGCAACCAACATTGGCTATTTCCATGAGGCTCTGAACCTTTCCAAAGTCTGGAACTTGCCGATTCTGTGGGTTTGTGAGAACAACATGTACGGCATGGGCACATCGGTCGAACGTGCTTCAGCAGTCTCCGATATTCGCCAGAAAGCCGACGGCTACGCAATGAAGAGCCGCGAAGTGGATGGTATGAATGTACTTAAGGTTCGCGAAGTTGCTACCAAAATCTTTGATGAAATTCGGGCCGGCAGCGGACCGCAATTTCTGGAAGTAAATACCTACCGTTTCCGTGGACACTCGATGGGCGATCCTGAACGGTACCGCTCAACCGATGAAGTCCATAAGTGGCAAGAAAATGACCCGATCGGGATCTACCATAAAGAATTGGTGGAGAAGAAACTCGTCAGCGAAGCCGAGCTAAATCATCAGACAGACCTGGCCGAAAAGGAAATTGTTGAGGCCGTAGCCTTTGCCGAAGCCAGCCCTGAACCCACGGCTGAGTTCGTGTTCAATAACGTATACGTCGAAAACTAAGGGGAGAACCATCATGGCGCGAATTACAATGCGTGAGGCAATATCCCAGGCGCTCTGGGAAGAAATGGAACGCGACCCCAAGGTTTTCATCATGGGTGAAGAAGTCGGCGTGTGGGGCGGCACCTACGCGGTCACGAAGGGCTTTTACGATCATTTCGGCGCTGAACGGGTACGCGATACCCCCATCGCCGAGGCAGCCATTATTGGCGGCGCAATCGGCGCGGCATTGACCGGACTGCGGCCGGTGGCAGAATTAATGACGATAAATTTTGCATTCTCAGCCTTCGATCATATCGTCAACCAGGCCGCAAAAATGCATCTCATGTTTGGCGGACAAATGACGCTGCCATTGGTGATTCGGGCGGTAGGCGGCGGTGGACGTCAACTGGGAGCTACACATTCGCAGACACCGGACGCGATTTTTGCCCATTTTCCAGGGCTAAAAGTTGTCGCCCCGGGCACCCCGGCGGATGCCAAAGGCTTGCTTAAAGCCGCTATTCGCAGTCAGGATCCAATACTTTTCATTGAACACGCCACCCTGTACCAGACTCGCGGCGAAGTACCTGATGGCGATTTCATCGTCCCCATCGGCAAATCGACGGTGGCTCGGCCTGGTCAGGATGTTACCATCGTCACCTACAGCAAGATGCTGGAGATTTCACTCAAAGCCGCCGAAGAGTTGGCCAAAGAAGGCATCGAGGCCGAAATTGTGGATTTGCGCTCGCTGCGTCCGTTGGACATGGAACCGGTGATTGAATCCTTCAAGAAGACCAACCGGGCTGTCGTGGTCGAGGAAGGTTGGAAATCTTTCGGCGTCGGCTCTGAAATCGCTGCGCGGATTTACGAAGAAGCGTTTGATTACGTGGATGCCCCGATTAAACGGGTCGCTCAAACCGAAGTCCCGCTGCCGTATAACCGTACCCTGGAACAAATGATGATCCCTAAAGTGGAGGACGTCATCAGCGCCGTCAAGGAGGTTCTGTAATGGCTGAAATTATCGCAATGCCGAAACTTGGATTTGATATGGCCGAGGGAACCCTGGTGCGTTGGGTGATTGACGAGGGCGGTGAAGTAGCCAAAGGGGCTGTCCTGGCGGAAATCGAGACCGACAAAGCGACCGTCGAGGTGGAATCGAGTGCTGCCGGCATCCTCTACCGCCGCCTGGTGGAAGAAGGCACCAGCGTGCCGGTTGGCACCGCCATTGCTGTGATTGCCGCACCTGGAGAAGAAGTTAAAGACCTCCCCAAGAGCAGTGCTGAGCCTGCGAAAGTTGAAGCTAAGCCGGCTGGTTCTACTGAGTCAAAAGACCTTTCCAAGGGCGATGCCGTACCTGCGAAAGGTGAAGCAAAACCTTCTGGTGCAGCTAAGCCAAAGGCTGAAGCAGCAGTGGAGGAAAAACCTCCAGCTAAACCCGCCGAGGAAAAAGCACAGGCTGCTGAACCTACTTCGAAGACTGCGCCAGTTCCGACTGCTACCGAGGAGATGCTGCGAATCTCGCCTCTGGCGCGCCGCATGGCGTTGGAAAATAAGATCAACCTGCAGCAAGTCGTTGGTAGTGGACCTGATGGGCGAATCACCCGCAAGGATATCGAAAAAGCCCTGCAGGCTGGTCCGGTTAAAGCGCCGGCTGCTGCAGCGCCGGGGATTTCAACTCCAGCCCCAGTTGGTGCAGCACCAATGCCTGCCGTCAGTTGGATACCGGGAGTACCCGTTCCTGCGGATGAAAATGTACCTATTGACAAGCTGCGTGCAATCATCGGCAAACGCATGGTTGAATCAAAGCAGCAGGTGCCGCATTTTTACGTCACCAGCTCCTACAACGTGGCGCCTTTGATGGATCTGCGCAAACAAGTCAATGTTCAGCTGCCGGAAGACGCCAAACTCTCCGTCAATGACTTCATCATCAAAGCTGCGGCATTGACCTTACGTCAATTTCCGAACATCAATGCTTCATTAACCGATAAAGAAATTGTTCGGCACGGACATGTCAATATTGGCGTGGCAGTGGCGCTGGACAACGGTCTGATGACGGTGGTGTGCCAGGATGCGGACCAAAAGCCTCTACGACTCATTGGACAGGAAGTGCGGGAGATGGCTGCCCGCGCCCGTAACGGCAAGGTCCGCCCGGACGATATCGAGGGTTCCACTTTTTCCATCAGCAACCTGGGCATGTTTGATGTCGAGCACTTCGTCGCCATCATCAATCCCCCCGAAGCCGCGATTCTGGCAGTCGGGTCTGCCCAGAGTGTTCCAGTCGTGGTGGAGGGTGAGGTCAAGGTGGGCATGCAACTGAAAGCCACATTGTCAGCCGATCACCGCGTAACGGATGGCGCTGAAGGGGCCAAATTTATGCAGGCGCTTGGGGAATTTATCGAAAATCCGCTGCGTCTACTGTTGTAATTAATAACCTCATTTGGAAGAGCGAGGCAGTAAGCGGATTGAAGGATTGAAATCCTCTTCTGCCTCGCCTACAACGTATTTACGGTTCGCTGTAGAACTGCCGGTACAAATTCATAAACTCCGCGATCTGCATCAGATAAGTACGCGTTTCATCGAACCGCACAATCTCCAAGAATAGGTCCGGGTCGTTGCCCGCCAGTTCATGCCAGACATTGGCATTGCCCGGTCCGCCGTTATAGGCCGCCAGACCAACGTAGTTATCCTCAAAATAATCGCGTTGATTGGCTAAATATCGTGCACCCAGCCGCAAGTTGACCGCTGGATTGAGTAAATCCTCAGTGGCATAATTCGGCGGCCAATTATACCGGTCGACCATCTCCTGCCCGGTGGCCGGCAGCACCTGCATTAGCCCACGTGCATCAGCGCCAGAGGCCACGAATCCCTCGAAAAAGCTCTCCTGCCGGATGACACTCAAAAGCAGCAGGGGGTGCAGGTTCACCCGGTTGCCTTCCTCCACCACCAGTTCGCGATAGTAGGGGCCGAAGCGGATATGGTTGAAATAAACCGGCGCATCCAGCGTCTGAGTATCGTTCATTCCAGCCAAGGTTAAAATCTGCCGAGCGGCAAAAATGGCCGGGCGGTAGGCACCCAGTGAAAGCCAATAATTCATTAACCGATAGGTATTGAGTGGATCCTGCTCCAGTTTAAGTCGCAGGGTCTCAAACTCGCCGCGTGCTTGCTGGAACAGCCCTATTTCCCATAATGCCTGCCCGCGCTGGAAATTAATCGTCCGAGCCAACCTCATCCAGCCTGGAAAAATCGGTCTCGGCTGGCAGGGTGAAGCTATTTCGCATCCAGTATTCAGCATCGGCACGTTCGCCTTCAAAATCTACACCCAGGCTGTATTCCTGCGGTTCATGCAGCTCCGGTTGACCCTGTGCCAGCTCGCTGGAACGCACCGAGTAATAGCCGGTCGGGTCAAGGCTGGCAGATTGCTGCCAGGTTTGTAGCGCTGCGGCTGTATCGCCCTTGGCCTGCTGGGTCTTGCCCACCCACAACAGGGCAGCCGACTGGTCCTCTGGGTTGGTACCCAGGGCTGCGCTGCGCTGGAATATGGTTAGTGCCTGGTCGAATTCTCCCAGGCGGTACAATGTGACGCCCGCCAACAAGTGAGCCCGGGGTGTGACATCCGCCCCGGGATATTCATTAATTAACCGTTCCCAGGTGGCGGCAGCCCGTGTCAACCGCCCGCCGCGTTCCAATATTCTGCCGGCGTTGAATAGGGCGTTAGCGGCATCCGGTCCATTGGGTACCAATGCCACCAGCGCTAAAAGGGTCTCGGCTCCCTGGTCGAATTGATCGAGCCAGGCCCATTGCGTGTAGGCAATTTCATTCCAGGCTGAAGCCCATAATTCATCGTCGGAATGGTCGTTGATCAACTGCTGCCATTCGCCAATTGCCGCCTGCGGTTCATCCAAAGCCCGCAGCGAACGAGCCCGCAGGTCATGCGCCAGCGCCGGATGATCGGGATTGTTGGTCAAGTAACGCAGCAGGGCTTCATTGGCGTAGCCATACTGACCGGCATAATAATCGACCACGCCGCGATCCAGGTCGCTGACCGGTTGCCCGGCATTGACCAGCGCCACCAGGCCGGAATAAGTGTCATATTGGTCTGGATACTTCGCCACTGAGTCTTGGTAGCGTGCGTAAGCCTGTTCTGGTAAGCCTAACCCAAGGTAAGCCTGCCCGGCTAATAAATTCGCCTGAGCCCGTTGAAAATCGTTGTCACCCGTTTCGAGAATTTCCAAAAAAGTACGGACGGCGTTCTCGAAATCGCTTTGCGTCAGATACACCTGACCGATTTTAAGTTTGAGCGCTGAAACAGATGCCGGGCCGGCGTCGATGGCAGCCTGGTAGGCTTCGATCGCGCCCGAATAATCACCACCGGCAACCAGGGTGTCGCCGCGTTGGGTTTGGATCACATCGTCGATGACACCGGGTTTTAGTTCGACATATTTCGCCAGAGCCTCAGCTGCCAGGGTATATTCCTGGCGCTCCAAATAAGCCTGCGCCAGATAATAATAGGCATTGGGCAGCGAGCGATTTTCTGGGTGCTCTTGAATGAGTGCGTTGAATGAATCAATTGCCAGATCGACTTGTCGATCAAGCAGGTAGGATCGCCCAATACCCAGCAACGCTGCAGCCTAAATCTCGATATCCTGCGTTCCAGCCGAACCAGCTGCGGTACTCGGTGCGCGCCCGTTCAGTCTCGCCCTGCATGAGCGCCAGATCCGCTGTAGCGATGCGGGCTTCCGGGGTGGGCGTGGGGGTAGGTGCCAGCGTCGCGGTAGGTGTTGGCAAGAGTGTTTCCAGAATCCCTGGTGGGGTAGAGGTAGGGTCTGGAGAAAGGTCTCGGTTCAGAATTGGATAAGTGCAACTGGTAAGAAGCAATGTCAATGCGATGGCGATGCGCCAGTGTGAGCGGGTTTTGATCATGAAAACCTGATATCTTGGGATTTTTTGGTCAAAAGGGAGTAGTCATTCGGAACCGAGTAGTGCCAGAGGACGGCGCACTAATGGTATAATACGCTGGCTCCCGCGAGGGAGCGGTTTTGATGATTCTACCCGAACTTCAAGCCAAATTCGTAAAGTTGGATGGTTCCATGAACGTTGTACTAACCGGGTCAATCGCGTTCGACTATCTGATGACCTATCCGGGCTACTTCCGCGATCACATCGTGCCGGAGCATCTCGATTCCATTACGCTTTCATTTCTGGTGGATACCCTGGAACGGGTGCGCGGCGGCACGGCGCCCAATATAGGCTACACTATGGCATTGCTGGGCGGAAAACCCCTGGTTTTTGGCACAGTCGGTGAAGATGCAGCTGAATATTTGGCCTGGTTGCAGCAGGTGGGGGTGGATACTCGCTTTATCAAGACGGTCCCCGGAGTTTTCACGGCCTCGTTTTTCGCCAACACCGATAAAGCCAACAACCAGATATCCAGTTTTTATACAGGTGCGATGGCGCATGCCCGTGAGTTGTCGTTGACTGACCTGGGCGAGGTCCATTCGGATCTGGTAGTTATTTCGCCCAACGACCCGGCAGCCATGGACCTTTATGTGGCGGAATGTCGAACATCTGGTACCCCCTACCTGTATGACCCGGGTCAACAGGTGGCTCGTTCCACCGGTGAAGAGCTGTGCCGCGGTGTGCAGGGCGCTCACCTATTATTCGTCAACGAATATGAATGGGAATTGCTACAGAAACACGCCTGCATGACCGCTGATGAAATTCTGGCTAAAGTGCCAATTGTCGTGATCACGCTCGGTAAGGATGGGGTGGAAATTCACGAAAACGGCAAGGTATTTACCCTGCCAGCTGTTCCTGAGCGTGTCATTGTGGATCCCACTGGCGTAGGCGATGCCTTCCGCGGCGGGTTCCTGCGCGGTTACCAGTTGGGACTCAATTTGAAGGTCTGCGCTGAAATGGGCAGTCTGGCTGCCGTCTACTGCCTGGAAAACAAAGGTCCGCAAGCGCATCATTACACCATTAGCGAATTTATCGACCGCTATCACCTGTATTTCGATGACCAGGGCGCTTTAGACGCTCTGACGAAGTAAAAGCAATTTATTTTGGAGGATTTGAATGACCAATTTTGATGTAAAAGATTTAAGCCTGGCAGAAGGTGGCCGCCGCCGCATCGAATGGGCGGGCCGTGAAATGCCGGTGCTGCGCTCGATCCGGGAGCGTTTCGTCAAGGAACGCCCATTAGCCGGGCTGCGCGTCTCAGCCTGTCTGCATGTTACCAGCGAGACCGCTAATCTGATGCAGACTCTGCAGGCTGGCGGCGCGGACATTGTCTTGACCGCCTCAAACCCGCTCTCCACCCAGGATGATGTGGCAGCTTCGCTTGGTATCCCATTCGGAAATTCCGACTTATGCGGTCAAGGGCGAGAACAACACCTTGTATTACAAGCATATCCACGCAGCACTGGATCACAAGCCGCAGATGACCATGGACGATGGCGCTGACCTGGTGAGTGTGCTTCACAAAGACCGCCGCGACTTACTGGCCAATGTGGTGGGCGGCACGGAAGAGACCACCACGGGTGTCATTCGCCTGCGCGCAATGGCCGCCGATAAGGCCTTGAACTTCCCCATCATCGCCGTCAATGACGCCATGACCAAGCACTTCTTTGATAACCGTTATGGTACCGGTCAATCCACAATTGACGGCATCGTGCGCGCCACCAATGTATTGCTGGCTGGCAAAAACTTCGTGGTTGCCGGCTACGGCTGGTGCGGACGCGGACTGGCGTCACGGGCGCGTGGCATGGGCTCGAACGTCATTGTGACCGAAATTGACCCGCTCAAAGCGCTGGAAGCCGTCATGGACGGTTTCCGCGTGATGCCGATGGGTGAAGCTGCCAAAATTGGTGAAATCTTCTGCACCCTCACCGGCGATTTGAACGTACTGGACCGCGGCCATTTTGCCGTCATGAGAGACGGTGCCATCATTTCCAATTCCGGGCACTTCAATGTCGAAATCAATATCCCGGCTCTGGAAGAGATGTCCACCGGCAAAAAGCTGGTACGCCCATTCGTTGAAGGCTACGATTTGAAAGACGGACGTCAGATCTTCCTGTTGGGCGAAGGCCGTCTGATTAACCTGGCTGCCGCTGAAGGTCATCCCGCCAGTGTAATGGATATGTCGTTCGCCAACCAGGCGCTTTCGGCTGAGTACATGGTCAAACATGCTGCCGAACTGGAAAATACCGTTTACAGCGTGCCAGAATTGATCGATAACGAAATTGCCCGTCTCAAGTTGGAATCCATGGGCGTAACCATCGATGTGTTGACCCCCGAGCAACAGTCCTACCTGAACTCCTGGGAAGAAGGCACCTAGATCGGTAATTTACATCAGTAAATAAAAATGGGCGGTCATTTCAAATGACCGCCCATTTTTTTATTTAGCGCGAATTTCCGAATCCAACCGGACAACAACACTTTACGACGGGTACACCACCGCCATATTATTCAGAGCGCCGAACGAGGCCATAAACACGTCCCAGCTGCGCCAATAAACCGTGCCCCCATCTAAAATAGTGACACCGGTCGGGTCGTACCCGATTACGATCACGGTGTGCTCATTGCGCGCCACCAGGACTGAGTTGCCATCCTGAGTGGTGTAATAAACGCCGTAGCCGGGGATGGTGCCCACAATCACCCAGGCAATCACCGGGTGACCGTAGTCGATTTCCCTGCGGATCGCCTCCGCTGACATCGAGGTCATGGCGGTTGCTGGTACCCCATAGGCGCGCAGCAACTCTGCTACCGGTTCAGCGTGCACGCCGTAACTGTTGGGCGGAATTTGACCACCGTAATCATTGACGTTCCCGACGAACCCGCGGTTTGGATCGTCAGAGCTGGGTAAATTGTTTAAGAAGTCAGTTTCGCTAATACTGGCGCCAAAATATCGTGCCCAATCCACAGCCGATCGTGATTCGCAGGATAGCGCATAAGTCTGCGGCTGGCCATAAATATTGCTGATGATGACACTGTCGGGCGGCACAACCGCTTCAGGCGGCTTTGGTGTTTTGGTGGGCTTCGGTGGTGGCTGTGTGTTCGTAGCCGTTGGGATTTCGGTTTCAGTGGCAGTCGCTGTTGGTGTTTCGGTGGCTGTAGCTGTCGGTGTTGAGGTTTTTGTGGCTGTGGGCGTGATGGTATGAGTCGGCAGCGGTTGAAAGGGACTGGCTGTCAAGGTCGCGATTGCCACAGTTGGGGATGAACTTCCTGCATCTGTGGGGTCTATCATATGACCGGCGACAGCACGAGACCTGCCCGGGTAGAATAAGTCAGCTGCCAGGGCAAAGATCAGTCCTGCCAACCCAACCAGGATGACTACCAATAAAGTAAATAGTACCGTCCACTGTGCCCGGGTAAGCTGTGACGGCCGCGTTGACCGAGGTTTCATCGCAAGTCCCGTGATTCTGTGATGTTGGTTCGCTGGGACTATTATACCGATTTAACGACTGGTATTAAACCTCTTCGTCGTAACCTGAGTCTTCGTCGTCATTGCTGCCGGAGCTACCACCGCCAAAGGCTATCGGGATTTCGCCACCCATTGCACGCTGACGTACCGCCTGCTCGATCTCATTGGACAATTCTGCATTTTGACGCAGGTATTCTTTGGCGTTTTCCCGCCCTTGACCGAGGCGTACATCGCCATAGGAGAAGAAAGCACCGCGTTTGGTGATGATTTCGAGTTCGGTCGCCAGGTCGAGGATGTCGCCGGACTTGGAGATACCCTCGTTGTACATAATGTCAAATTCCGCGGTACGGAAGGGGGCTGCCACCTTATTTTTGACAACCCGTACCCGCACCCGACCGCCAATAATTTCAGTGCCGACCTTGATCGACTGGATACGGCGGATATCGAGGCGAACGGACGTATAGAACTTGAGAGCCAGACCGCCGGGGGTGGTCTCCGGATTGCCAAACATGATGCCAATCTTCTGACGAAGTTGATTGGTGAAAATCACCGCGGTTTTGGTCTGGTTGATGGCGCCGGAAAGTTTACGCAGTGCCTGAGACATCAGGCGCGCCTGCATACCCATGGTGGCATCGCCCATATCGCCTTCGATCTCGTTACGCGGTACCAGCGCTGCAACTAAGTCCACGATGATAATGTCAATGGCACCCGAGCGCACCAGTGTCTCAGTGATCTCGAGCGCCTGTTCGCCCATGTCGGGTTGCGATACCAGCAGATCTTGAATGTTTACCCCTAATTTTTGGGCGTACACAGGGTCAAGGGCGTGCTCCATATCCACGTAAGCTGCCGTACCGCCCATTTTCTGGCATTCCGCCACCAGGTGCAAACATAAAGTCGTCTTCCCGGAAGATTCCGGGCCAAAAATCTCGGCGATTCGTCCGCGTGGGATGCCGCCGACGCCTAATGCGATATCCAATGATAACGAACCGGTCGGAATAGCCTCAACCTGTAAATGTGTCGCTTCACCCATCCGCATGATGGATCCCTCGCCGTAACGTTTGATGATGTCACCGAGGGCTTTATCGAGCATTGCCTGACGGCCTTCGCCCATATTTCGGGACTGCGGCAGAGGTTGGGAGGCTGGGAGAGGTTTACGCGCCATAGTGGGTAACTCCTTTTGTGGGTTCAGTTAAGTGATTATATCCAGAAAATGAAACCATTCAGAACAAAAAGATACCCATATATTATAGTACATTTGTTCAATTCGTCAAGCTGATTTAGAAAATTAGCCTATAATATCAAGTATCAATTTTGTCACCATCTCATGAATCACCGCTGGAGAAGCGTATGGCATACGACACGAATTTAGCCAAACAAATCATCAAAGCCTTACAGGGCGTGCCGGCAGTTGATGAAAAGAAAATGTTCGGCGGTGTAGGCTATCTGGTGCACGGCAACATGGCAGTCGGCGTGCACGGAAACGACCTGATCGTGCGGGTGGGACCCGAAAATCACAGCGAAGCCATGAATCGCCCATACACCAAACCCTTCGACATGACAGGCCGCTCGATGAGTGGCTGGCTGGTAGTGGATGCAGCCGGACTGACTGATCCGCAAGTCCTGGCGGATTGGATTGCCCAAGGGGTGACTTACGCACAGTCGTTGCCGCATAAATAATTAATTCAAACCAACCTATTGACATTCTGTCTTTAAATCGGTAGCATAAAGCATCTTTTACAATTGAATACGGTGAGAGAGCGGCTGAACCTCATCCACAAGATGAGGCGACGAGGTGGAGGTTCTCCTCTGCGAAGAGGAAGCTAACCCTGCAGTGCAGGGAAAAATCGAACGATCAGCGGATGCCTCTGGAGCCCGGTCACAGGCTCCCTTCTCCCTTCCGGAAAATGATTGGACGAAAAACTGGCGGCGACGCCAGCGACAGGTCCAGCATAGTGATCAGAAACGAGGATCGAATTGTTTCTGGTGTTCGTTGGAAGGGCTGCCACCTTGAAATCGGATCATTGGATAGGGCATGCCCCGCATGCTCTATTTGTTTTAATTTCTCAGGAGACAGGAAATGGACAACAAGGAACTTCTCGAACGGGTGGCAGCAGATGGCGTCAAGTTTGTATCCTATCAATTTGTGGATGTCCTCGGCGCCGTCAAGTCGGTCGATTCACCGGTTTCTCAACTAAAAGGGGCTCTGGAAAACGGCGTCTGGTTTGACGGTTCTTCAGTGGAGGGTTTTGCCCGCATCCAGGAATCGGACATGCACCTGCGTCTGGATACCGATACCTACGCCGTCCTCCCCTGGACACCCTCGGAAATGCGCCGCGCCCGCGTTTTTTGTGACATCTACCAACCAGACGGCACTCCTTTTGCCGGTGATCCCCGCGGCAACCTCAAACGTTTGTTGGCGAAAATTCACGACCGCGGCTGGATTTACAACATTGGTCCCGAACCCGAATTCTTCCTGTTCCGCCAAAACGGTGGTAATTCCATTCACCCAGTACCGCATGATGTCGGCGGGTATTTTGACTTTTCGCCCAATGATGAGGCGGTGCGGGTGCGTACCGAGCTGATGGAAGCGCTTGACCAGATGGGTCTGGAAATCGAAGTCGGTCACCATGAGGTGGCGTTGGGTCAGCACGAGATTGATTTCCGTTTTGCCGATGCGCTGCGCGCCGCGGACAATGTTCTGACGCTCAAATACACGGTTAAAGCCATCGCCGCCCAAAACGGACTGGTCGCCTCCTTCATGCCCAAACCAGTCTATGGCATCAATGGGTCTGGCATGCACTGCCACCAATCCATTTTTGACCTGAAGGGCAAGAACTTATTTTATGATCCTACTGACACCTTCCACCTGTCAAAAATCGCCTACGGTTTCATCGGCGGGCAGTTGGAGCATGCCCGCGGCTTTTCCGCGGTGGTCGCACCGACCGTTAATTCCTACAAACGCCTGGTTCCCGGTTATGAAGCTCCAGTATATGTCGGCTGGGCACAAACCAACCGCTCGGCTTTGATCCGTATCCCGCGTTACACCCCTGGGCAGGAAAAAGCTGTGCGCGCCGAATTGCGCTGTCCGGATCCATCCTGCAATCCCTATTTGGCGCTGTCCGCCATGCTGAGCGCCGCACTGGATGGCATCGACCGCGGGGTTAAGCCGCCAACGCCGCTCAACAATATCAACGTCTATGAATTAAATGCCGAAGAACGCGAGGAATTGGGCGTCGCGGAATTACCCGGGTCCTTGACTGAAGCTCTGGATGAATTTGAGAAGGATGAGGTCGTCCGCTCAGCCTTCTCTGACAGCCTGTACGAGACCTTCGTGCGTGCCAAACGTAGTGAATGGGATGACTACCGCATTCACGTAACCGACTGGGAGATCAACAATTTCCTGCAAACGGCCTAAAAAGACCTGGAATTAATTGTCAGCAAGAACACGCCAACCCTTGCTGGCAGAGATGCAGAGCGAAATCTTATTTCGCTCTGCATTTTTAATTTGGATTGATCCGTTCCTGGACGCACAGCAACCAATCACGAACAACCCCGCCCGGCTCGGACTTGGTCACCGCCAGAATGGGCAAGATTAAATCGCTCGGAGAGAAGTTTAGAATTTCGATGGATTTGACGGAAGAATCCAGGGTGCGCGTTGGCAGAAATCCAATTGCCAATGGGTCGCTGGCGATCGCTTCTACCATGGCTGCCGGCGAGGGGGCAATCATGGCAGTTTTGACGATCTGCTCACCACCCATCAGGATAGTTTCGAACAACGCCTGTGCCTCGTCTTGAACCGGCAGCACCCACGGGTGAACTGCCAGTGTAGCTTCGCCATTTGCGGCAGGCCAATTGGAAATTTGTCCAGTGTACATATCTTTAATCACGCCCGCATCCAGATCTCCAATCGGGTTGTCCGGATGGACGATGACCGTCAGGCTGTCATCGCCAAGCTCGACCGCGAAACCGTCGCTCGGGGGTTGATTCGACCATCTTAGTAAAACATCCGCCTCATCCAATGATTGGTCGGGTACTCCAATGGTTTCAACGCTTAGGCTGAGTCCGGAATCCTCTTGCGAACACTCGGCCATGGTGGGACGCATCCAGTCCAACGTGCCGCTGAGCACCACGCGCACCACTTGAGGCGTCGCCACAGGTTCAATGACAGGCTGGGCAGCACACCCGGTCAACAACACACCGACGAGTGCCAGCAGGAATAGCCTAGACATAGCTGATCAGCAGCACCACCGCTGCCAAAGCGACACAATAGATGGAAAAAACATACAATGGGCGGCTTTTGAGGAATCCCAGCAACCAATGGATAGCCAGATACCCAACGATCGCCGCTGCGATGAATCCGGCAGCAATCGGTGGCAGAAAGCTTGTGAAATTTGGGATGTCCACCAAATCCAGCACGCTGATCAAGCCGGCTGCCAACATCACCGGGATCATCATTAGAAATGAAAAGCGTGCTGCAGATTTACGGTCAAAATGCCGAGTCATGCCGCCGGTGATGGTCGCTCCGGAACGCGATATTCCGGGAAAAATAGATATAGCCTGAGCGACCCCAATCCATAATGCGTCCTTCCAGGTCAACGAATCGAGGGCGCGGTTCTTTTTGCCGACTTTTTCCGCGATCAAAAGTAGGGCGGCAGTTACCAACAAAAATCCAGCAGTCACCTGGGCCGAGTTGAAGACCGCTTCCACCGCATCCTTGAGAAACAAGCCGGCTAACCCGGCAGGAATGGTAGCCAGCACCAATAGCCAACCCAGGCGGGCTGCCGGGTTGCCAAAGGGTTTACCAGTGCGAATTCCCAGCCATACTCCTTGCAAAATTTCCCATAAATCGCGCCGGAAATAGATAATGGCTGCCAGCAAGGTTCCCAATTGAACCAAAACATCAAATGGGAATACCACTGCTTCATCCAACTTCCAGCCCAACAACCAGGGTGCGATGACCAGGTGTGCCGAACTGGAAACTGGCAAAAATTCCGTGATGCCCTGGATAATTCCCAGGATAATTGCCTGTACGATGCTCATGCTATTTGCCCTTGTGGAGTGTAATGGGATAAGAACGAATCGGCGAAATCATCAAACCGACCAGCGATGATCGCTTCTCTGGCGTCCTTGACCAATGTCACCAGAGTTTGAATATTATGGATGGATATGAGTGTAGCTGCCAGCATTTCCTTAGCAACGATCAAATGGCGCAAGTAGGCCCGGCTGAAATGGTTGCAAGTGTAGCAAGAACACGACTCGTCAATCGGGCGCGGATCGTGGGCATTGACGGCATTCATCAGGTTAATCCGTCCGGTGCGAGTCATGGCGGCCTGATGGCGCGCCAGCCGGGTTGGTAGAACGCAATCGAAGATATCGATGCCGCGGCGAATCCCGTTGATCAAATCCTCCGGCGACCCGACGCCCATCAGATAGCGTGGCTTATCCTCTGGCAGTACGGCATCCACCACTTCGATCATGGCGTTCATTTCCAACTTGGTTTCACCGACCGATAATCCGCCGATGGCGTGACCCGGGAAACCGAGCGAGGCAATATACTCCGCTGATTTCTCGCGTAAATCCGGAAAAACCCCGCCTTGAACGATACCGAACAAAGCCTGGTCGTTACGTTTTTGGGCTTTGGCACACCGTTCCGCCCAGGCATGAGTACGTTGCACCGCCCGCTGGTTGTAATCGCGGTCATACGGCGGTGCACATTCATCGAAAGCCATGATAATGTCTGCCCCCAGGTCTTCCTGGATTTGCACTGCCTTTTCGGGGGTGAAACGGTGAGTGGAGCCATCGATGTGGCTTTTAAAGGTCACGCCTTCCTCATCTATTTTCCGCATGTCGGAAAGCGAAAAAACCTGAAAACCGCCCGAATCCGTCAACATTGGGCCTTCCCATTGCATAAAGCGGTGTAACCCGCCCATTTCTGCCACCAAATCTGACCCAGGGCGTAAATACAAGTGGTAGGTGTTCGAAAGCACCAGACTGGCACCCGTAGCGCGTAACTGGTCCGGAGATACTGCCTTTACCGTCGCCTGTGTGCCAACCGGAGCGAAAACTGGTGTGAGTAAATCGCCATGAGGAGTGGTGAATATTCCGGCACGGGCGCGGTGGTCTTGAGCAATGCGGTTGAATTGAAACAAGTGTTAAACCTTTATAAACCCCAGAAAATGAAAAGACCTGCCAAAATTCCCAGAATGACTAAGATGGTGAGGGGAATGCCAATTCGGCTAAATGTTCGGAAATTATACCCGCCTGGACTCATTACCATGACATTCACTGGGTGACCATAAGGCGTTGGAAAAGCCAGGGAACAACCCAGCGCTACCGCCATAGCCAGCGCACGTGAATCGAGATGGATCGATGCGGCAGCCGCCAAAGCCAACGGAGCGACAACCAGCGCCGCGACTTGACCACTCATGACCTGAGTCAACAGCATCGCCACCAGAATGAGCGCTAGAGCGATCCAAAGGGGCGCGATATTTCCAAGCAAGGCAATCAGGGAGTTGACCGCGATGCTTGCCAGGCCAGTATCCCGAATCGCGGTGCTCAAGGGCCACATGCCCGCGATCAGAAAAATGACCTTCCATTCGATCGAACGGTAAGCGTCATTCATATTCATACAGCCTGTGATAATCAGCAGTACTGCACCTGCCAGAATGACAACCGGCACAGGAAGCGCCCCGATAGCCGCAATGATTAGCGCTGCCAGCGTGATACCGACTGCCAGATAGATTTTTCCGGGCTCAAGAATGGCATCCGGATCTTCTTCCAGTAATACCAGATCTGCGTCCCCATGCAGCAACCGGATGCGCCGCGCCGTCCCCTGCACAAGTAAGGCGTCGCCAGCCTGCAATTGAAGATCAGCCAGCACCCCTTCCACCGGGCATGTGCCTCTCCAGACCGCGATGACCGTCAGGTGATATTTTTCGCGGAAATTCAGGTCACGCAATGTTTTCCCATTCATGGAAGAATGCGGCGGAATGATCACTTCCGCCAGTTTTATAACTTCATTGACGACATTGGGAACTGCTGGATTTCCCTGAACCGCTGCCAGATGGAACTCGGTCAATTTGGTCGGATCAACCAGGCCGTGGACCATCAGCCGGTCACCGGCTTCGATAATGTCACCGCGTTTGGGACCCAGTGATGACTGTCC
Source organism: uncultured Chloroflexia bacterium (assembly GCA_963721535.1). GTDB lineage: Bacteria > Chloroflexota > Anaerolineae > Anaerolineales > Anaerolineaceae > Bellilinea. The sequence goes on along the minus strand of CAVRKN010000017.1, from coordinate 15,720 downwards.
GCGGCGGATGATGCCGACGATCGTTAATCCGACCTTTTTCCGCCAGTCGCCGGCGCTGATGGATTTGCCGGCGAACGGGCTTTCCGGGAGAACGATAATTTCTGCCAGGTTGCTTTTCAAATTATAAAGATCCGTCAGACGCGCCCCGAGCTGGGAAAGCAGCCCGCCATGACTATCCGGGGTGGTGGTTGGCAGCAATCTTCGGCCAACCGTAAGCATATATCCTGCGCCGATGACGATGAGCGGCAGGCCAATTGGGAGGAAATCCAATACGCCAAATGGTGCGAATCCCGCATCGCGCAGCGCCCCGCTGACCACCATATTGGAAGTGGTGAACAACGTAGCCATGCCGCCTAAAATCGTTCCATAGGCCAGTGGCAACATTAATTTGGATGGGCTCACCCCGGTCGAGCGGGTGAGGGTCATAACCGCAGGCAGCAGTATTCCGACCACAGCAATGTTATTCATCATCAGCGAGAGCCCGGCTGCAGTCAAAAATGTAACCAGGGTTAAAGTTTAAGTCGTTCTTTTTCCCAACGCGCAGCATCCAACGGCTAAGAACGAGTGTAACCCCCGTTTTATGCATGGCTGCGCCAATCATCGAGATTGCGATCAAGGTCATTACGGCAGCGCCGCTAAATCCGGCGAATACCTTTTGCGGATCGACCGTTCCGGATAACCCTAACGCAATCAAAACCAACAAAGCAACCAGATCGGGCCGCAATATTTCAAAGATAAGCAAAACCGCTGCTATGATGGTGATAATCAGTGTGAACAGGGCGGCTGGGTCCATTTCCCTCGGATTATAGCCGATCAGGCTCTAAAAACCGCGTGAATTTTCGAATAACTTGGGTGGAAAGAGGAAAATCCGAACTTGTGAGAAAGCTGGTCCGGCCTTATACTGGACGTCGGGCGACCCAGGGGTCGCCATTTTTCTCCAACCTCAGTTCATCAGGGATCCCTTATGCAGCCGCCAACCAGTAAACACTGGGTCATCGCTGAAAAAATTACCGCCCAAGCCGAAACTGAATTGGCGGCTTATCCGCCGGTCATGCGCCAACTTTTATTCAATCGTGGGGTGACCGAAGGCGTACAGGCTATCCGCTACCTCGAGGGGCGGGTTGAGCCGATCGATCCTTTTCTCCTCACCGATATGGGTGCAGCCATTGACCGGCTGAATTGGGCCATCGATCACCACGAAAAGATTGCGGTATTCGGCGATTTTGACGTAGATGGTGTTACCGCCACCGTTTTACTGGTTGAAGCCCTACAGGCGTTCGGCGGGTCAGTGGAGCCCTATATTCCGGATCGATTCGATGAAGGTTATGGGCTTAATACCGACGCGCTGACAAAACTAAAGGAAAGCGGCGTACAGTTGGTGGTCACCGTCGATTGCGGAATTCGTTCGGTCCATGAAGCCGAACATGCCGATGCCATAGGGCTGGACCTGATCATCAGCGACCACCACCATGTTGGCGAAGAGCTTCCGCAGGCATTTGCCGCCATTGATCCAAAACGGCAAGATGACCTCTATCCTGACAAGAATCTGGCGGGGGTGGGGGTAGCCTATAAAATCGTCCAGGCATTAATCGCACGTCGTCCCGCAGGCGGATTGGCCGCCGAACACTGGCTGGATTTGGTCGCGCTGGGGACAGTGGCTGATATGGTGCCATTGACAGGTGAAAACCGTCAACTGGTGCGAAAGGGGCTGCATCAATTACGTCTGGGGCAGCGTCAGGGGATAACTTCACTCGCCAATGCTGCTCGTATCAACCTGCACACGCTCAATACCGGCAATATCGGCTTTGGCCTGGCACCCCGCTTGAACGCTGCGGGCCGACTTGAATCCGCGATTGCAGCTTACTCGCTCTTGTATTCTCGGGATCTCACTGAAGCCGGCTGGTTGGCGCAAAAACTCGATGATCAAAATACGGAACGGCAAAAGCAAACGCGAGAGATGGTCACTCAGGCTGAACAGCAACTCCTCGAGTTTGAGGAAGAATTCATCCTTTTCGCACTGAACCGCGATTTTAATCCTGGCGTTGTTGGGTTGGTGGCGCACCGTTTGACTGAACGGTTTTTTCGTCCGGCGGTGGTTGGAACCTGGGTGGATGGTGCGGTGAGAGCTTCCTGCCGTAGCATTCCCGGTTTTCATATCACGGCGGCGCTCGACCAATGCGCTGATATTCTGGTTCGTCATGGTGGGCACGAGGCTGCCGCGGGATTTACGGTGTGTGAAGAACACCTTGATCAATTGCGGGAACGGTTGGCCAAGATTGCCTGGCAACAGTTAGCCACCCGCGATCTGCGACCGATGATCAACATCGATAACGAGGTGACCTTTACTGAGCTGCATCCCCAATTACTGGATTATCTGGAAATGTTGCAGCCAAATGGACAGGGTAACCCGGAACCGGTTTTTTGTTCTCGTAACCTGCAATGGACTCAAGCCAAAGCCGTTGGCGCTGATAAGGGCACGCTCAAATTAACCGTGAACGATGGCAAATTCTTTTTCGATGCGATTGCCTTCCGCATGGGTCATCTGGCAGAGACATTGCCGAAAAAGATCGATTTAGCCTACCAGTTTGAAACCAATGTTTATAACGGTCGCACCACGTTGCAGCTGCAGGTAAAAGATCTCAAAGCCGCTGGCACTCCGGACTGACCTGCCTCGATGAACGCTAATCGTTCTATATCTGCAGGCATGGACGCTAATATCCACAGCCAAAATCCAACCAGATCGACAGCTATTGGTTTGGCGCTGCTGGTAACTGTACTATGGTCGACTTCCTGGGTGTTGATCCGATTTGGCTTGAAAGATATTCCCCCACTGACTTTTGCCGGTATCCGATACACAATTGCATCCGGCTGTTTGCTGCCGTTCCTATTTTCCCGCAACTCACGGGAGGCTGTGCGCCAGCTCGACCGTTCGAAATGGGCTCAGTTAATTGCCTTAGGCGTTGTTTTATATGCGGTGGCACAAGGGACGCAATATCTGAGCCTGGCTTTTTTACCTCTGGCGACGACCAGTTTGATCCTCAACTTAACCGCCCTCACAGTTGCTGGCTTTGGATTATTCCTGCTCTCCGAAGCACCCACGCGCTTACAGTGGATTGGGATTATTCTGAATGTAGGTGGAATATTTCTATTCTTTTATCCGCCAGCTTTCACCAATCGGGATGGGTTGGGAATTGCCATCGCCCTGGTATGCATGCTGGCAAATGCTGGTGGCACGATCATCGGACGCAGCCTGAATCGGATGGGCAGTATCCCGCCGCTGGTGATCACCGCGATTAGTATGGGGATAGGTGCCATACTGATGCTCGGGGTTGGCCTGATAGTTGAAGGTATCCCCACCATCAGCCTAATGAATTGGGCTGCCATCCTATGGATGGCGGTGGTCAACACCGCCTTTGCCTTCACTTTATGGAATTACACCCAACGCACCCTGCATGGCACCGAAACTTCAATTATTGCCAATATGATGACTGTATTCGTTGCCATCCTTGGCTGGATATTCGTCGGGGAGAATCTTGCCCCACTCGAAATTGCGGGAATTTTGATTGCCATTGTTGGAGCAATACTGGTTCAGTTGCGCCAAATCCGGCGTGTCAATCCACAAATCGATATTTAATCAGCGCCCAGATTGCCTCGAAGGCATCCCACATTTTGATTTTTTTGCCTTCGCTGTAATCGCGCGGGTAGAAGGCGATTGGAACTTCATATAGGCGGAATTTACGTTTGAGGATTTTAGCTGTAAATTCTGGTTCGAACTCGAAGCGGTGGGCATGCAGCGGAATGTCTTTGATCAACTCGCGCTTGAAGACCTTATAACCGGTCTCCATATCGCTCAGGATATTGTTGTACAAGATATTGGTGACAAAGGTCAGTATTTTGTTCGCCACCATGTTCCAAAACAAGATCGGCCTACGGGCTTGCCCTAAAAATCGCGAGCCATACACCACATCTGCTATGCCATCGTTGATCGGCTTGAGCAGGTTGGGATATTCATTCGGGTTGTATTCCAGATCAGCATCCTGAATAATAATGACGTCGCCGCTGGCATTTTGAATTCCAGTTCGCAGAGCGGCACCTTTACCGCCATTTTTCTCGTGAAAAATAACCCGCACTTCCCCCTTGTCCTGCAGTTCCTGCAGGATTTCTCTCGTTCCATCCTTCGAACCGTCGTCCACTACTAAAATCTCGTGAATCAATCCGGTGTCTTTGACGCGCCGAATGATTTCTCGAATGGTCTTTACTTCGTTGTAGGCAGGGATTAAGACCGTAATGTTCATCCGAAGGATTATAGGCGAGAAATTGTGGTAACACAAGGCGGGCATGCTATAATCTTGGAGAGCCAATGCATTAATTTCGATCATTTATCTTTTGTCATTCAACACCTTCATTACCCCCACCGCCTGAGATTTCGTCATAAAGGAGAATAGAAATGGCTGTCCTCGGTCGATCTACAGTCAATGCTCCGCGTCCTGTCGCTCAAACCACATTCAACCCGCCACCGATTACCAGCGTCGATGATACCGGCCTGTCACCCCTCTGGTTGCAGGATCTGGTTCTGAAAATATATTACTTCCAGGGGTACATGAGCGGTTTTAAGTTAGCCGAGGAAATCTCGTTGCCCTTTACCGGAGTGCTGGATCAGGTATTGGAATCCTTAAAACGCGAAAAGTCCCTTGAAGTGCGTTCCTCACAGATGGGTCTGGGTGAGGGTGCCTACGTATACGCCATCACTGGCGCGGGAATTGCCCGGGCACGGGAAGCTCTGGAACGCAGCCAATATGCCGGTCCGGCGCCAGTTCCGTTGGCCAAATATATCGAATCAATCCATGCCCAAAGTCGCAGCCACATGCAGGTGACGCCGCGTATCATGCGTCAGGTTCTCTCGGCCATGGTGCTATCCGAACAGGCATATCAGCGACTAGGCCCGGCTGTCAACTCTGGTACCTCGATTTTCCTGTATGGCCCTCCGGGCAACGGAAAAACGACCGTAGCCCGTGCGGTTGGCAATATGGTTTCGTCGCAAAAAATGTTCATTCCTTATGCGTTGTACGTGGATGGACAGGTTATAAAACTGTACGATTTAGTCAATCACCAGTTGGCTGGCGAAGAGGATACCACCCCCTGGGGTACGGGTAACTCACGGGCTGCCAATCGCCGTGACCCCCGCTGGGTTCAAATCACCCGTCCATTTATTGTCACCGGCGGCGAGTTGACCATGTCCGGGCTTGACCTGGTGTTCGACGACACGTTGAAGTATTATGAGGCGCCTTTCCAGGTAAAAGCGAACGGCGGCATCCTGTTAATTGATGACTTTGGCCGGCAGCAGGTGCGCCCCCGTGACCTGCTCAACCGCTGGATTGTGCCGCTCGAAAACCGCATCGATTACATGACGATGCATACCGGGCGTAAATTCGAAGTGCCCTTTGACGTATTGGTGATTTTCTCTACTAATCTTCCGCCGCGTGACCTGGTGGATGAGGCTTTCCTGCGCCGCCTGCGTCATAAAATTGAGATTGTCGACCCCTCGTTCGACGAGTTCAAAGAAATCTTCAAACGCGTCGCAGAAAACAAAGGCGTCAAATATAACGACCAGGGTGTCAATTACCTGCTGCAGGAATTTTACATCAAGGGTAATCACAAATTACGCGCCAACCACCCGCGCGATTTGTGCGACCAGATTTTGGATATTTCGCGTTACCTGGGTAAAGAAGCTGAGTCCACACCAGAACTGATCGACCGCGCGATCGCTTCTTATTTCGTCGAGTTGGGTTAATGCGCACTGGAACGGCCAGGCCGCTGATTTTTGCACATCGCGGCGCCAGCATTTCTGCACCAGAGAACACCCTGGCAGCTTTCCAGCTTGCGTTGGAACAGGGTGCGGACGGCATTGAATTGGACGCCAAATTGACTGCCGATAAAGAGGTTGTGGTTATCCACGACCAGACCGTTAACCGTACAACCGATGGCAGTGGGCGGGTAGGTCAGATGACGCTAGCCCAACTCCGTCAGCTGGACGCCGGTATCTGGAAAGGGACTGCCTTCAAAGGCCAAAAAATCCCGACGCTGGCGGAGATATTCGAAACGGTTGGAAATAAACTCATCATCAACATTGAATTGACCAATTATGACTCGCCGGATGACGGACTGCCTGGCAAAGTTGCCGATTTGATCAGAAAATTCCAGCTGGAAGAATCCGTTCTATGTTCGTCGTTTCTCCCCTCGAACCTGGTTGCCATCCGTGAATCCTTGCCGGGAGTTCCACTCGCGATACTCGCCAAACCAGGTCCAGCTGGCAGCAAAAACCGCTCCCCCCACAGCCGGGATTTAGCTCCAGATTACCTTCATCCTCATTTTGTGGATGTCAACCGGCAGCTTGTTGACCGTGAACGAGCTGCTGGACGCCAGGTTACTGCCTGGACTGTAAATTTTCCCCTTGTGATGCGAATGTTGATGCGGGCAGGCGTTGCCGGTTTGATCACCGATAACCCGCAACTTGGGCTGATGATCCGAGGTCAAGCATGATTCCAGCCGAATGGTTGATTCACGCTCAATCCGTCCTGGCTGATTGGACAATACGCACTCCAGTGACCTTTGATCCTGAGCTGCAAGCCTATTTCAAATGGGAAAATCAGCAGTTAACCGGCTCATTCAAACTGCGTGGGGCTATGAACAAAATCGCCACGCTGCTGCCCTGGGAACGCGAGCAGGGGCTGGTCACTGCATCGGCTGGTAACCATGGGCAGGGTGTGGCTTATGCAGCTCGTGAGATGGGCGCCAAAGCGATCATCTTTGCCGGCGAAGCTGCCGCACCGATCAAGGTACAAGCCATGCGCAGCCTTGGCGCTGAAGTTCGCCTGGTACCCGGCGGTTACACAGAAGCCGAGGCGGCTGGATTAAAGTTTGCCCAGGAGTCAGGGCATACCTGGGTCTCGCCTTACAATGACGGCAGAGTAATAGCCGGGCAATCCACCATTGGTCTCGAGCTTGCTGAGCAAATTCAGCCGTTCGAGGTTAAAACAGTGGTTGTACCAGTGGGCGGCGGCGGGTTGATCAGCGGAGTGGCGTTGGCATTACGCGCTCACAAAATCAAGACCCTCATTCTGGGCGTCCAATCCGAAGCCACCGCCGTTATGCACGGCATTTTCAACAAACGGGACCAGGATTCCGTAACTGAATGGGATAGTCTGGCGGATGGACTCTCCGGCAAAATTGAAGCTGATTCAATAACAATTCCGCTCGTCCAGCAAGTAGTGGACGATATCATCTTGGTTAGCGAAGACGACATTGCATCCGCCATCGTTTACGCCTGGCAGAAATACGGGCAGGTTATTGAAGGCTCAGCTGCCGTCACTCTGGCTGCGTTGCTTAACCGATAAAATTCCCAATCTCCCGGCTGCGCTGGTGATTTCTGGCGGCAATATCCAACCAGAAGTTCATCGAGCGCTGATTGCCAGCCTCAATTCTCAAACCCCTACTTCAGGCCGGCTAAAATGAAGCGTTTCACCAGCCTGTGTCTGCTTCTTGACCATTCTGCTGACGTTAATTCTTCCAATGACGGTAACCGCTCAAGTGAGCGAGCCGCCCGAGGATTACGCTGGCAAGGCCCGCGACTTGATGGTCAATATGACTCCAGAACAGCGGATTGGGCAGCTTTTCCTGGTGTCCTTCAAAGGCACCGAGATCGGTCCGGAGTCCGGCATTTACCGCCTGATTACCGAACATTCCATTGGTGGGGTCGTTTTACGCGCCGATAATGACAATTTTGTCGGCCCGACCAATACAGTTCCAAGCGCTGCCAACCTGGTTCGTGGCCTGCATGAGATTGGCTGGGCGAACAGCAGCATTTCAGAGAGCGGTGCTGCAGGTGCCGCAGCCTATATTCCCCTGTTCGTTGGTATTTCGCAGGAAGGCGATTTATACCCCACCGACCAAATCATCAATGGTTTAACCGCCATTCCCAGCTCAATGGCGATTGGCGCCACCTGGGACCCACAACTGGCACAGGCTGCCGGGTTGGTGGTGGGCAAGGAATTACGTGCCATCGGCTTTAATCTGTTTTTAGGTCCCTCCTTGGATGTTTTGGATGTCACCCGCTCCATTAGCAGTGATGACCTGGGTATCCGTACTTTTGGTGGTGACCCGTACTGGGTGGGCGAGATGGGGAAAGCTTTTATCCGCGGCCTCCATTTGGGCAGCCGCAACGAGTTAGCCGTCATTGCCAAGCATTTTCCCGGTCGCGGCAGCTCGGACCGTCTTCCCGAAGAAGAGGTTGCCACCGTCCGCAAGCCGCTCGAGCAATTGAAGCAGGTGGATCTGGCCCCATTTTTTGCCGTCACCAACGCCCTCACCGATCCTCTGTCTCGCACGGATGGGTTACTCGTTTCCCACATCCGCTACCAGGGGCTGCGGGACAACATTCGCGACGTCACCCCTCCGGTCAGCCTGGACGCTGCCGCGTTGGAACAGGTTCTCAGCCTGCAACCAATCGCGGACTGGTATCGTGAAGGCGGTCTGGTGGTCAGTGATAACCTGGGTAGCGATGCTGTCCGGCGCTTCTATGACCCGACGATGCAGACATTTGACGCTCGCGGTGTAGCCCGCAATGCCTTCCTGGCCGGCAATGATTTGCTTTACCTGAACAATTACATCGAGTCCATCGACCCGGACAGCGAGACTACCATCATCAAGACCCTCGATTTTTCGCCCAGAAGTACCGCGAAGATCCGGCCTTCGCGGAACGGGTGGACCGCTCAGTCGAGCGCGTACTAGCTCTGAAATTTCGTCTGTATCCCAATTTCACGCTGGATAATGTTTTACCCGACAGCGCATTCCTGGCTGAAGTTGGCCGCTCTCAGCCGACAACCTTTGAGATCGCCCGCCGCTCGGTGACCTTGATCAGCCCGGACGCAGCCAACCTGGAAGCCGCCCTACCGCGTCCACCGGCAGCCCGGGAGCAGATGATCATCTTCACCGATGTCCGTACCGCCCGGCAATGTAGCGTGTGCGCGGAGCAGAGTTTCATCGAAGTGGATGCCTTCAAGAATTCGATCGTGCGCTTATTCGGACCAGGAGCCGGGGGGCAAATCAACGCCTCCATGATCCACGCCTACACCTATCAAGATCTGATCAGCTACCTAAATGATCCGTTAGGCTCAGCGGCGTTGGGGGTAAACCTTAATGCTTCGCAATGGGTGATCTTCGTCATGCAGGATTCAGCGGTATCCCGACCAGAAACCAACGCGGTTAACCGTCTGCTTTCCGAGCGTTCAGATTTGATTCGTGAAAAGAAAGTCATTGGGTTTGCTTTTAATGCCCCTTATTACCTGGATGCGACCGATATCGCCAAATTAACCGCCTATTTTGGCATCTATTCAAAAATTGGCGCATTTATGGATGTGGCGGCGCGTGTGTTATTTCAGGAACTCTCCCCGGTTGGCGCTTTGCCGGTCTCTGTACCGGGTGTCGGTTATGATTTGAACAAAGCCGTTTCGCCTGATCCGGCGCAGGTGATCCCGCTCTCGATTGATTTGCCGGAACCGACTCCCTTCACCGGAACCACCACGCCGGAGCCGACCCAGGTCCCGATTTTTGGCATCGGGGATACCATCCCGCTAAAAACCGGTGTGATCTACGACACCAACGGTAACCCCGTGCCGGATGGCACGGTAGCGCGCTTTATCTTTACCACCCAGGGTGAAAACACCGAAGCCAAACAAATAGAAGAAACGACCACCATCGGCGGTATTGCGCGGGGCACCTATGAGATCGTCGGTATGGGGGTTTTGGAAATCCGGGTAATTTCCGAGCCTGCCACCACCTCACAGCTACTGACCTTGCCCCTCATTGACGCTGCTGGCGCGGCTGTGACACCGATCAATCCGACCCCGATCGTGTCTGAGACTCCGCAGCCAACCGCCACTTTGGCGCCTTCACCCACAGCCGCCAATCCACCCGAAGATGCGCATGCATCCATTCCACGGGCTGGAGACTGGTTCCTGTCTTTCTTGCTTATTTGGGGCAGCGCCGCTGGCATCACCAGCTTTGGCCGTAAGCGAGTTTCGCTGCGCTGGGGTGTGCGCTGGGGCTTGATGGCTGTGGTTGGCGGAATGCTGGCTTACCTGTACCTGGCAACTGGCTGGTTTGAATCCATAAACTGGTTCGCCAATGGCGGCACAGTTGGCGTGCTGCTGGCATGTGTCATTGGTATCCTGATCGGTTGGGGAGCGGGCTGGTTGTGGCAAAAACGGTTTACCCGCAAACGCGGCAACGGCACTAGCGCAGCAAAGTAATCAGCAGGCTCACCAGCGTCAGGCCGAGCGTGATGGCAATCAGAGATTGTTCCAGCGGGTAGTTGAGGAAATTCCAGGGGGAATTCGCACCCGGGGTCATTCGCGCCAGGGTTAACCGATCCGTAGCCAGACTTTGCTTGAATATTTCGATTGAATCGGGCCGTTCATCCGGGTGCAAACTCATCGCCCAGAGGATGGCGCGCTCGGTGCGGGCGCTGATATCCGGGTTGATCTGGCGCGGCGGAATGAAATTGTCTGGCCGCAGAAAACGGTCGCGGGCGTCCACCGGCGGCTCGTTGGTCAGCAAATGGTACAACGTGGCACCGAAGGCATAGACATCGCTGCGAACATCGGTGTGTCCGCTGTCGCCGCCGTACTGTTCCAACGGGGTATACAGCGCGGTTCCCTGCCCTTGCATCACAGTGATGGTGACCTCGCCCGGCGCCATCACCTTGACCAAACCAAAGTCCACCAGTTTCAGCAATCCGTCCGGGGTGAGTTTCAGGTTGCTTGGTTTGATATCCCGGTGCAAAATGGGCGGATTTTGGCTATGCAGGTAGGTGAGTGCATTAGAAAGTTGATTGGCCCAATCCAGCACATCCGATTCGGTTAAAAAGCGCTCATCCTGATGGGCTTCGCTGATCAACGCCCGCAAGTCTTTGCCGGGCACAAAGTCCATCACCAGGTAATCGCGGTTGCTAATCGAGAAGAAGTCGCTTACTTTGGGCAGGTTGGGATGATCCAGGCGTGCCAATACTGTCGCCTCGCGCAAAAACTGATCGCGCGCCTCCCGCGCCATAGCCGGTGGCAAGGTTTTGTCGTGTTCGACTTCTTTGAGGGCGCATTGGCGGCCTTCCAAACGCGTATCGTCCGCCAGGTAGATGGATCCCATCCCGCCCTGGCCGATAATGCGCTTGATCCGGTACCGACCGCGCAGTACATCCCCCGACTTTAGGGGTATTGGCATTAAGAATCCCTGTCTGGGTTGACCTTCATGTGCTGATCCTGTTATTCGGCGTTGGATCAGGCCATTTTTGTGTTATGTCCACACAAAAATGTGGTAATTTGTTATATTATACCGTACACCATAATTCAGGGTAGGAGGGGAAGGATGAAGTCGGTAAATGTCGACCTGCCGATCCTTATTGGACAGGCTGGACCCCTCAATGGGAATCGCTGGGAAATTGTTAAAGAGCTGATTATCGGGCGGGATGACACCTGCACCGTGGTGATTTAAGATCGTCAGGTTTCCCGTTACCATGCGCGCGTCACCATTACGCCGGATGGCGTTGCACTGGAGGATTTGGCCAGCAAAAACGGCACCTATCGTAATGGCGTCCTGATTAGAAGAGCCGGTGATCTTGCAGGATGGTGATCTGATTCAAGTTGCCGCTATCCAACACTTCGTCTTCCTCAGTTCAGACTCAACCGTACCGCTCGGACCCGGCATCCCCATTCCCGAACCGTTGCAACCCGCAATATCTTCTCAAACCAACCGCCTGTACCTGGACCCGCTGTCGCGCCGGGTGTGGGTGGACGGCAACGAGGTCAATCCGGCGCTTTCCGTACCGCAATTCCGGCTGCTCGAGGCGCTGTATAACAGCCGCGGCCGGGTAGTGTCTCGTCAGGACCTGGTGGTTGCCGTGTGGGGTGACGAGGAATCCGCCGGGGTCTCAGAACAGGCACTGGATGCCCTCGTTCGCCGCCTCCGCGACCGGTTGTCCAGTCTGGACCGCAGCCACGAATACCTGCTGACAGTCCGCGGCTACGGCCTGCGGCTTGATAACCCGCCTCAAAGTTGAACCCTGGTTTGTTACGCTGCCATCGGCCAAAAATCGCTCTTACCGGCGATTTTTTGAAGCCGAACCTCCTTTCTCTCCCGCAAACCTTTGATTGATAGGTGATTGTAAATTCTGCCAGACCGGATTGTTATTAAGATAGGAGATGCGGTTCATGGCTTCCCGAAAAGTGATTCACCTGGATCTGGATGCCTTCTTCTGCTCGGTGGAGGAGCTGCGGCACCCCGAATTGCGCGGTAAACCCTTTGCAGTCGGCGGCAGGCCGGAGACCCGCGGGGTAGTGGCTTCCTGCTCGTATGCGGCCCGCATGTGCGGTGTGCGCTCCGCCATGCCAACCGGCCGAGCCCTGCGCCTGTGCCCTGAGCTGATACTGATTTCCGGTGAACACGGTCACTACTCGGAGTACTCGAAGAAGGTGATGGCCATTCTGGGTCGCTATTCCGGGCTGATCGAGCAGGTCAGCATCGACGAGGCTTTTTTGGACGTCACCGACCTGCCTAAACCTGGTGCGGAAATTGCACGAGATATCCAGGAAGCTGTTCGCCGGGAGCTGGATTTACCCTGTTCGCTCGGAATCGCCTCCAACAAGCTGGTCGCCAAGATCGCAACCGACGCCGGCAAGGCCGGGCACCGCGGCATCACCCCGCCGTGCGCCATCCTGGAGGTCCCGCCAGGCGGTGAAGCTGCCTTTATGGCGCCCATGCCAGTGTTGGCCTTGTGGGGGGTGGGGCCAAAGACCGCCGAACGCCTCAACAGTCTGGGAATCCACACCATTGGCGATCTGGCACGCGAACCGCAGCAAAATCTGGCAAAGTTGTTTGGCAAGTACGGGCATGATATCTCGCGCCGTGCGCAAGGCATCGATAACAGCCCGATTGAACCTGAACATGACGTCAAATCCATCAGCCAGGAAGTCACCTTTGACCGTGACATCGCCGACGGCGCCCAACTGCGCCAGGTGATCCGCAGCCAGGCCGAACGCGTGGCCTTCACCCTGCGCCACAAAAACCTGACCGCCGTCACTGTGCGCATCAAGATCCGCTGGCCGGATTTCTCCACCCACACCCGTCAGCTGACGTTGCCACAGGCTACCAACCAGGATACGGTCATCACCCGCGGCGCGCTTGACCTGTTTGAAAGCATCTGGGACGGCCAACGCAAGGTGCGCTTGATCGGGGTGGGGGTCAGCGGGCTGCAGGAGGAGTTGTGGCAGCCCTCCCTGTGGGACACACCCAACGACAAGGAACGGCGGCTGCTGGCAGCGATGGATGAGTTGAAAGACCGTTTTGGACGCAAAATTGTCCAGCGCGGCGCTAGCCTCAAACCCGGTAAGCCGAAAGACGAAGACCCATAGGGCAACTGATTTCCCGGGCGCCCTGATCCGCAGAGAACAAGCGAGAAAACCATGCAGAAACCTCTCTCTCCCCGAACCATCATTCATCAGGATCCCCTGGAAACCGCCACCGGCTTCACCCCGGATTCCATTCCGCAAAAAGCTATTCGCCGTCCGCAACCCGCTGCCCGGCCGTTTGATATACGCTCGCTGCGCCTGCCGAAAGACCTGTCTGCCCGGCTGACCGATGGTCTGGTGCCAGCCTTGCTGCTGTTGGCCCTGACGCTGATGATGGACATGTTGATCCATCCGATCAAGGCTGCCGCCAAAATGGAAGGATTGTTGATCTACCTGTTTCTGGTACTGGCCATGGGCGTGTTTGCGCTGGAAAAGAGCACCCATTTGGGTGGTCCAGAAAGCGGACGTGCCATTGCCGGCATGGTAGCGGGTCAGTTCTTCTGGCACTCCCTGTATATTATCCAGCTGCTGGGCGGCATCGACCTGAACGGTCAGGGCACGGTGCTGATTCTGGTGTTGGTAGGCCTGGTGGGAATCACCTTATGGAAGCCAGTGCTGCCCCTGGGAGTCAAGTTCTTCCTGCTGACTTTCATGGCCAGTTGGGTCAACCGCTTTTTTATTAATCATTCCGTCGAACAATCGGCCGGGATCGACTTTTTCACCGGTCTGTTCTACGGCACCGGCTTTTTAGCGCTGGTCGGCCTGATTATCGGGATTGCCTACCTGATTTTCCGCGCCGAGTTCAAAGTGCAGCGGCTGTGGGCGGCTTTGGGCATCTGGCAGGCGGCCCTGGTGACCATCATCGTGGCGTTGAAGGTATTCCTCTAAGCCGGGAATCCACTCACATCATGTGCGGCAGGCGGCGCTCGGCGTGGGCGTGCGGCGAGGTGGCGAGCAGTTCGTTGTATACCCCCATAATGCGCCCCGCGATAATATCCCACGAGTAACCGCGGGCAATTTCAGCACCCTGGCTGCCCAGCCGCTCGCGCAGCACAGGATCCAGCAAGGTCTCAATGAGGTGCTGTCCGAGCAGCTCCGGCTCGCCATTGGGCACCACAAAGCCAGTCACGCCGTCCTGAACCAGGAAGGCTAATCCGCCCACCTGCGAGGCCACCACCGGCGTACCGCAAGCCATGGCTTCCAGCGCCACCATACCAAAAGACTCGTAATGGCTCGGCACCACCACCACGTCGGCGGCGGAGTAATAGTACGGCAGTGACTCCTGCGAGCGTTTGCCGAGGAACAGCACGATATCGCTCAATCCCAACTCGGCGCTGAGGGCCTGGACGCGCGCCATCTCGGCATTCAGACTATCCTCACTGACCTCCGGGTCGCCGCCGATGATAGCCAGGTAATGCGGGCAGCAATCCAGGTTGTTGGTGGAGCGGATGTAGGCCAGCGCGCGCAGCAGCGTATCCACCCCTTTGAGCGGCTCAATGCGCCCGACGAACAGGATCATCTGCTCGTTGGGCGGCAGTTCGATAGCCGCCTTGGCCTCGTCCTTGGGGATGGGATAAAAACGGGCGGTATCCACACCGGGCGGGATGATCACCAGTTTGGAGGCATCGGCGCGGTACAGGAATTCCAGCTGGGACTGCTCGGCCAGGGTGGAGACGATGATGCGGTCGGCCAGTTTGAGGACGCGCTGCTCGCCTTCCAGCCGGTACTCGCCTTCCATCTCCTCCGGTGTGCGGGCGATGCGGTTCTTCATCATCACCAGCGTGTGGAACATCTGGACAATGGGCACCTGCCAGGTGAGCTGCAGCTGTTCGGCCGCCACACCAGACAGCCAGTAGTGGCTGTGGATCAGGTCGTAGTGCAGCCCCTTTTTGGCAGCAAATTCCTGGATGCCGCTGACGAACTGCGGGATGTGGTTAACCAATTCCGCCTTGGGCAGTGGATACTCCGGCCCGGCCGGGATGTGCACCACGCGATTACCGTAGCCAAGGTCATGCAGCACGTGCGGCACATGCTCGTTCTGCGAACGGGTGTAAACATCCACATGTACGCCCAGCCGCCCGAGGTGACGGGTGAGCTCGGCGACGTAGACGTTCATTCCGCCGGTGTCTTTGCCGCCCAGGGTGGCGAGCGGGCAGGTGTGGTAGGAGAGCATGGCGATGTTCATGGCGATGATTCCGGCGAGGCGGGTTTCCTTGTCGATTTGGCAGGCGTACTGTATAATCAGCCGCGACCGCCACCGTAGCTCAGTTGGTAGAGCAGACGTTTCGTAAACGCCAGGTCAAGGGTCCGAATCCCTTCGGTG
>CAVRKN010000016.1:0-62695 GCA_963721535.1 uncultured Chloroflexia bacterium | reverse complement strand
TTGCTGCGTAACAATACAATCCCCATCCAGATAAACCAGATGATCTGACCCAAGCCAAAAACTGGACCCAGCGTGCTGGTTAGCATCGGGACAAGAGAGATGATCCCGACTGCGCCAATCCCTACACCGAGGATATTCAACCCCCTGGGAAGTTCACCAGCCCGCAGAGCAGCCAGGCTGATCAATAACGTCATAAGACCACCCAGTATTTCACCATTGGCGTTGCCCAGCCCGTCAATGGCGGGTTCGATCCCCTGCCAGGTCAATGCAGCCTGGGTTGGGTCTGTGGCATTGAGCGCCACAACGGAGGTGAGCGCGGCATTCGCGACCATACCGCTGGCAATCAATGAGCCAGCCCAGATGATGCCAATTACGGTTGCCACTTGCATCAGTGCAGGCGCGCCAGCTTTCAATCTGTTGTATAAAGCCAGTGAAAATACAATCAGAAAAAAGCCAAAGAACACATACATGAGCAGGTTGGTAGAGAAAACGACCGCCTGGTTGTTTACATTCATAGCGACCTTCTGAGCTAAATCAGTTATGCTGATGTAATCCAGAATAACTATGAAGATAATTAATCCCGTCAAGTGCGCCAATGCCATGTAAAGCGCGGCGAAACCGCCAAATTTCTGTAAAGCTTTCATTTCTTCTCCTAAATTTCTCTCTTTTTCATTCTCTGTCCTCAAGACAGAGGGTGCAGTTGTTTATGCAATGAGCAATGGAGCTCTAGACCAGTGCAATACCCGCTTTTACCACTCCTACGTTTTGTAGTTATCGTCAACCGTAATTACCACCTTCCCCCGGGTGTGTCCCTTTCCGAAATACTCAAAAGCATCCGTTGTTTCACTCAAAGGGTAACAATCATCAATCATCGGTCTGATCTTTCCGGCTTCCATGAGATCCCTAATAAATAACAAATCTTCTTGATTTGCTTTTTTCACTACCTTTGTCATCTTTCTGCCATCGCTTTTTGACATTAAAGGTCCAAGGAGGAGAGACTGGATCATCTGAGCTGGTAAACCTCCCACGAAGACATAAATGCCATGCGGCGTTAATGCACGCTTATAAGCGGCAAGTGGTTGATAGCCATTCACGGCAAGGATGAGGTCATACTGCTGACCATTCTGGGTGAAATCCTCTTTGGTGTAGTCAATGACGTGGTCCGCGCCTAGCGAGCGCGCCATCATCAAATTCCGCGTGCTGCACACGGCTGTCACTTCCGCGCCAAACGTCTTGGCAATCTGTACCGCAAACATCCCCACCCCGCCAGACGCTCCGTTGATCAGAACTTTTTGCCCGGGTTGAATATGTCCTTGATCGCGCAAGCCTTGCAGGGCAGTAAGAGCTGCCACGGGTACAGCTGCCGCTTCTTCAAAAGAAAAATTGGAGGGCTTGAGCGCCAGAGCGCTTTCAGGAACCGAAATATATTCGGCAAAACTGCCGCTACCAAGCCCAAAAATATCTCCAAACACGGCATCCCCTGGATGAAACTGGGTGACGTTTTTGCCCACGGCTTCTACGCACCCCGCGATGTCAGAGCCGAGGATTGGGAATTTCGGTTTGAACAGCCCCACACCCATCAGACGCATTAGAAAGATGTCAGCGGTAAGCATATGCCAGTCTCCCGCATTGATGGATGCTGCATGGACTTTTACCAGCACATGTCCTTCATCGAGCGCCGGTTTTTGCACATCCGCGAGATGAAGCACATCTGGCGGTCCATATTTTGTGTATACAATTGCTTTCATCGTTTGCTCCAAATTTCTTTGATCAGGACAATAAATAAGGATTAACCTTCAAGGTTAGTCCACTTCCAGGCATTCCAGACAATGAGTAAGAGAGCTGCGATTTCGACTGTGCTGTAAAAAATGTAGGCAGGAGATGGGGCTCCAAGAAACAATGAACCGATTTGAGCCAACACAAAAACTGTTCCTGCGATTATGTTTGCCCAACGATTGGCTCTATACTTCAATACCCAGGACAGGACGATCATTAAGAACGGGATCTCAAACATGATCGCGGTGCCCAATAAAAATCCATCCGTGATTTTTACAGTTCCATCGGCCGTGTATCCTGACATTTGCATTGCCAAAACCCCGGGTTCCAATGCTAAGTGGGTATCGCAATACATAAAATTCACGGTAAAAAACACCCATAACAGAACGAGCAAAATTTTCGGATTCATTTTGGCGTTCATGATGTTGGTCCCACGGGGATTACTTTCGACTGTATTCATTTGTTTACTCCTTTTATTGAATGATATGAATGAGGTTCATTGAATTGGATCAGGCGGTTTGATCTCTGAAGCGCCGTCCGGTCCGGGTGCGACAGGGCAAACCGAGACCAAGGACAATCCCAGATCACGCACTCTTTTGAGCAGCCCATGCAGCGCTGCCTGATCGATTACCGGGCCAATTAACAGCGAATCGCCGTTTTCTTCGAGGGTGATGGTCATGCCCTCGAACCAGTCTGTCCATTGACTGTCCAAATGTCCCTTGAGCCTGATCTTATAAATGATGGGCTGGGGTGAATCAGGTTGAGGTTGGCGCTTATGTACCATGGATCAATATCCTCTGTGGCAGGAATGACGATCTGTGCTGTTTGTTAGGTGCAACGCTAATATACCCATGCACAAGCGTCACCGATAGACACTTTGGTGTGGGTTGAGGTGTTGTTTTAGATTATTGAAATGAGGTAAGCTGGGAAGGGAGGCCCTAGGTCAAGCCCAACTCTCGGGCGCGGGCGATGGCTTCGGTGCGCCGGTGGACCTGTAATTTGTCAAAAATCCGGCGGTTATGCCCCTTGACGGTATCCAGAGCAAGGAACAAACGCTGGCAAATTTCGTGATTGGAGAGACCCTGGCAGATGAGTTGTAACACTTCCAGTTCGCGTTGGCTCAGCGGCTCAATCATTTCAGAGCTCTGATGGTTGGTTTTCGTTCCATCGATGCCATCGGACGTTGCAAAGGCAGCCAGGATTTTATCCACATACCCCCTCAGTGGATGCGTGCGGTTACCGGATTGCTTATTAATCCACGATACAAAGTCCACTATAAACAAGCGCATTGGCTCGCCTCTGTCCACAAAGAGACGGATGCAACCACCTGGTTCAGCCAATGTCAGTGCCTCGGTCAGTGCTTGCCGGGCTGGGGCTTTGTCCTCTTGCAGGTGAAGCGCAAGCGCCTGCAGCGTCAACGCTCTGAGCCGTTCATCTTCCAAACCCTTAGCCTCCGCTTGCTGACGAAACGGGAGCAACACCGCCAGCGCCGCGGATGGGTCGCCCTGGGCGATGTGCACGCGCGCCTGGAGGAGAGGATTGTCATACTGCTGTGCCAACTGAGCTGCAGCGGCTGTGTTGCCCTGATAAAGGTGGATCGATGCTTGGGCGTTGGCAATTTCCGGCAGGCGCAGGGTGTGGTTCTTTTGACGTAAGGATTGTTCCGCCTGGGCTAAATAGCCTTCCGCGCCAGTTGCGTCTCCCCGAGCCAGTCTTAAGTAGGCAAGGGTCAACCCACATAAGATGACCCGGTCGATCACCTGGGCATAGCGCTGGGCCATTTGCAAGCCCAATCGGGCGTATTCCTCAGCGGCGTCCAAATCGTTCCACTCATAATAGATCCAGGCAAGGGCATGATACGTTACGGGAGAATTTGGAGGGGAATACTCACCGATCTGTTGCAAAACACGCTTGAAGGTCTCGTCTGCCAGGCGTAACTGGTTTGCCAATACCTGCATTTGCCCTAAACGGATCAAAGCCAACAAGGAGTTGGTAATATCCCCGGTTGCCTCGGCAAGAGATAAGGCTTCGGCATAAGCCTGGCAAGCCGCAACCCGGTCCTCCGAGAAATAATAAGCAAATCCCAGGATCCTAGTAGCCGATGACCGGTAAGACAGATTGTTGGGGTGCAAGTATTCCAGTGCGCGGCGCGACTGAACAAACATTGGTTCGATCAGGCCCTGGACTTGCGCAAGGGTAGCCCTGGCGACAGCTATTTTTCCGATCAAGTTTCGGGTTAATTCGTCCTGTTCAGCCCCAGGCAAGGCGGTGGCAGCTATGGCTGCTTCAGTCGCCTGAAGTTTCTCTTCGACGCCCTCTGTTTGGCCGATAACCAGCAAGAGCGAAGCCTGCTTCCACCAAAGGGAGGGTCGGGCATTCAGCAAAGTGGTTGGCAGCGACTCCAACCAGGTCAGGATCGCAGTGGCGGCGCCGCGCTGGTGCAGGGGCATGTGCTTGCTTTCCATCAAGCGTTCAGCGCGCTCAAAGTCATTAGCCGCAGCCGCATGTTTGAAGGCCTCTAGGATTAGTCCATTGTTTTCATACCATTGACTGGCATGGACATGCAGCGCAGCGATACTCTCAGCCGTGTGACTTTGCGCCAGGCGTTTGCGCAGCAGATCGCCAAAAAGATGGTGATAGCGATACCAGCAGCGTTCGTTGTCTAAAGGAACGATAAACAAATTGGCGCGTTCAAGGTATTCCAGGTTCGTTTGCCCGGAATTAGCTGAATCGGGCAGAATGGCATCACAAAGAGCGCTGCACATGCGGTCGAGAATAGAAGTGCGCAGCAAAAAAGCCTGAATACTGCTGGATTGCTGATTCAGGACCTCTTCCAGCAAATAATCCATTACGAAACGATGGCTGCCGGTGAAAGATTGGATGAAATCCGTAGCGTCTTTGTGCCCCTGCATGGAAATTGCAGCCAGTTGCAGCCCAGCAATCCAACCCTCCGTACGGGTTTCCAGTGCGGTTATATTTTCTACTGAGAGACCCAGCCCAGTCACCGTATTGAGAAACTCGGCTGCTTCGCCGGGGGTAAAACGCAAGTCGGCAGCGCGCAGTTCGGTGAGCTGCCCGCGGGCGCGGTAGCGTGCCAGAGGAAGTTGCGGATCTTCGCGGGTGGAGATGACCAGGTGCATGTGCGGCGGCTGGTGTTCCACCAGGAAGTCCAGGGATTTGTCCACCGGCTGAGAATCTATGGCATGGTAATCATCCAGGATCAGCACAATATGCTCAGGGATACTGGAAATTTCGTTGAGCAGGCTGGTTAAAATCGTCTCGAGATGCAAAGGCTGCGGGGATTGAAGTGCAGACAGCAGGCCTTCGCCAATTTCTGGATTAATGGTCTGTATCGCCCTGACCAAGTAAGCGATGAAACGGGCAGGATCATTGTCGGCTTCATCCAGCGACAACCAGGCGATCGAATTCCCGCACACTTGCTTTCCAGTAAGGTCATCGGGGCTATCAGGCGGGCGGTGCCTGGGACCGGCGATCCATTCACTGACCAGGGTGGTCTTGCCAAAGCCGGCAGGCGCTGAGACGAGGGTTAACTTGCGTCCCAAGGAGAGGCCCTCATTCAAGCGCTCAACCAGACGAGGGACGCATTACAACATTTGGCCGCGGCGGGGGAATATAAAGTTTCGTGGCCAAAATTGGTAAGGTCATAGATCCATTATATAACCGTCCCCTAAATGAAGGGCGGGGTGCTATACCTCGATTCCACTCCTCGATACCAAACCGTTTTTCATTCCGTGAAGGATAGGCGCCTGACTGAGATCACAGTCAAATTCAGAGACTGTAGCTGGTTGAGAATGCCTAAAAGCGCCGCTTGATCAACTAAAGGTCCGCATAAAATTGTTTCACCAACTTTATCTGTTTGGATCATCAACCCTTCAAACCAATCGGACCAATGATTCGTCAACTGCCCTTCGACCCGAATTTCATAAATATAAGGCTTGTCCATCAGAAATCCTATTGAAGCAGCAACGGGGAGAGGCTCTCCGCCCATTTATGAATAGCTTTCCGGTCCAGGTGATCGCCTTCCTTCCACATTCCAGTCAGAACCACAAAACGCATCGCCAGCACATTGAATGAGAAGGGCAGCTTGGAGAAATCCAGTGCCCCAGCGAAATACCCTTCACTGACCGGATTTACTAAGGTTCGAACTGGGCTCATCCAATCTTTGAGACCTTCGCGATATTGATCAGCGTTTGCCATGGATAAGGTGATGCATACCATAAAGGCGGCAAATGGTTTACTTGCTAGCTCGGACCTGTGTTCCTGCATGAAAGCCATGGCTTCAGGCAGCCACTTTTGCCCGTGTATGGCGCTGCCTGCCACTACAGCGCTATAGGGGGTGAGATCTTTCACATTTTTCATGGGCAATACATCTACCTGTACTCCACCCAAGGCCAGCTTTTTGCCAATGGCCTCAGCTACCAAGGCAGTCGAACCAGCCACGCTGGCATAGGTGATTAATATCTTTTTGGACATATTGTTTTCTCCATATTTATATTCCGGTAAGTCAATCAGTTCATGGGAGGAATCGAGTGAAGATAAACCAGTACCGGCGAGAACCGCGCTGCCAAGGACTAAACCGGAGATTTTTAGAAAACTGCGTCGTGAGACAGTTTTTGAGTTCATTATTTCGCCTGTGGAGTAATTTTGAACATTTGCCGAACCACCACATCCCAGAATAGGTCTCTTAGGGCTATCACTAATTTAACGGAAAAGTCGACACCAGCCAAATAACGCGTTTTCGGCTTGGGAGCTGCCATCGCTTGCAGGATCACTTTGGACACGGCTTCCGGACCCGGTTCCTTCACCCGCATTTCGTCTGAGGCGCGCTGATATTCCCGGTACAGCGGGAGGTAGGGTGAGGTCGGATTGGACAAAATTACATCCCCATGAGAATGGACGGTCTGGTCAAAATTGGTTTTGACCGCTCCTGGTTCAACAATAATGACCTGGATATTGAACGGCTCCAACTCCAGGCGCATCGCATCGCTGAGGGCTTCGAGAGCAAATTTGGAGGACGAGTATATCCCGTTTACAGGGGTCACCAATCTACCCGCAATTGAGCTGATATTGATGATTCTTCCGGCTTTCTGCAGCCTCATGAATGGCACTACCGCGCGGATCATGCGCAATGCCCCAAAAACGTTTACATCATACATTTGTTCGATCTGGTCATCTTTAAGCTCCTCGAGTGCGCCGACCTGGGAATATCCAGCGTTATTCACCAGCACATCGATCCGGCCATATTTCCGCATGGTATTATCGACCACTTTCTGGATGGACTCAGGTTGAGTGACATCCAGCGACAGTTTTAATCCAGCCTGGACGCTTTCCAGCAATTCAGCTTTTCTGGCGGTAGCCACCACCGCATACCCGGCCCGAGTCAATTGATTTGCGAGGTCTCGTCCAATTCCCGTGGAGCACCCTGTGATGAGGACTACTTTAGACATTTGTTATTCCTTTTATTGATGAAGTTAAAATTCTGATTGCGGATTCAATTTATCCGGAGGAGCTTTCGGCCGATCAAGATAAACCATAGTACGGAGAATAGAAAGAATACGGCAAAGAATGGAGATCCGGACCTTGAGGGGGCCAAAGCTGCATTGAAGTACATTACCAATCCGATTCCGTTTGCCAGGATTCCCAAATAACCTACTGCTCTGCCTAAAATATTGCTCCGCAGCATGACCACTGAGATGATCAACCCAGACACGGCAAGCGGGATGCCGCCTTCAACGCTTCCGCCAATGCCGCCTAGAGCGCTTATGGCAAGTGTCGCCTGCCCCGCTGCCAGGAATTGGGATTTCAAACCTTCAGTAGTGGCTGCCGCATACAAGTCACTCAGGGTAAGTAAAGAAAAGAGTTTACTTGTGGCGAAGTTGACTGCTATCCCTACAAAAGCGAGGATTGCCGCGATTGCCATATAACTTTCATTGGCTCGCCTCAAGACGGCATAGAGGGCAAGGAACATCGGCACAAAGAAGACCAGGGTATAAAGTTCCAGGATGCCAAAGTCGATGAGCCCAATGAACCGGTTGTTATCAAAGAGGTTGAACCAGCCGACTGTATCTGTGAGATCAGGCGCAGAAGTGGTGAGGTAGGCGATCATCTCAACGAGTAAGAGTGTGCCGATAATGAGAGCACCCACTCCACCGGCTTTGTAAAGACTATTCCATTTAGAATTTGTTGCCTGGTCATTGGTTATTTGAATATTCATCATCATTTATCCTTTTGTATTTTGTGCCAGAGAAAATAGTTTTATTGCAACCAGAATCTCCCAAACCAGGCTCAAAATCCCACCCAGCATCGCGAAGATCATTGCTACGCCTTGCAATGACGGCACAAAAGAGGCGCACACTTCAAAGGTCAGCATTAAGGAAAAACCTAATAAGCCGACGGTAGCATTTGCTTTGCTGAAAAGCTTATCTCGTAACATCACAACAGATATCAATAGACTTGCAGACTCCGAAAGGAAGAAACCAATGAACGTGCCGGGAGTGTGGCTTTGACCCACCGAAAGCATTGCCTGTCCGGCGGCTGTCAATATCGATCGTTGCGTTTCAGTTGTCGCCAGCGCAAATTGGTTGCTGAGTTCGAACATGGCGAATGCGCGATTGGTCGCATAGAAGACCGCTACCCCGATAAATGAAACGATCATTGCTAATGCGGCGAGTGTTTGGCTGGTTTTTCGGTGGGCGCCATAAAGTGCAAAAAAGATCGGGATATCCAGTGCATAGAAAAGGAGGTTCAAAAGGCCCAGGTTGCGAAGCCCCATGAACCAGTCATTTTGAAAAAGCGTGAACCAATCGAAAACAGTTTTATACGCTGTGTTACCCCCAGGCAGGAAGGTGATGCCTATCTCGACCAGCCCAACCAGCACTGTACCCAGGGCGGCAAATCCCCCGATTTTGTAAAGCCCTTTCCAATTCAGATCAGCACTTGCACTTGACAATTGATTTAAATTCATAGATTTCATTTTTTCTTCCATCTTTTTGCTCCATTTTGTTATAAGTAATATAAGGCGCAGGAAGGAAGAAGTCACTGTACCAAGGTGGTGTTTCTAACCGAATGGAAAAATCAGAGGAGGTGTACCAAAGTACACCTCCTCTCAGAATAGGTCAGATTAGGATTCTAGGTTTCTATTTGTCCGAGGAAAGCAGTCCAAGTTGACGCGCTCGCGCGACTGCCTGTGTGCGGCTGTTGACATTCAGCTTGCCGTAAATATTGCCAGTGTGCTTTTTCACCGCGCTCACTGTGATGACCAACTTCTCTGCGATGGGCCGGTTTGAGTCGCCGGCTGCGATAAGCTGCAACACTTCCAATTCTCGCGCGGTCAAGGCCTCGACCAGGCCGGTTGGCTTGGCTTGTGGAGGTGATACCCCGTCAGCCTTCTGGTTTGAGGGGAAAGCATCGAGTAGTCTGGCAACGTAAGCCTTCAAAGAGGTCAGAGTCGGATCCGTGTTCGATTCCATTTGACGAGCCACCGTAATCAGCAGGGAATGCAGTGCTTCCCCCTCCTCAACGAAGATGCGCACCAATCCTTCTTGTTCGGCGAGGGCCAGGGCTTTTATCAAGATCGCCGTAGCTGCATCCTGGGCGCCTTTGGCATACAGGACGCGGGCATGCAGAACGAGGCTTTCCAACCACGTGGCTCTTCGTCCACCCACCTCGGCGTCTTTAGAGAGCGGGTCCAAGATTGAAGCTGCCTCATCAAATCTCCCCTGAGCCAGACGAACACGCGCAAGCATGGTCAACTCCTGGTCACGCATATTCACCATTTGACTCGTGCCAGGATTAAGCTCATCCATCAAACGAGAGGCAGCCGAGATTTCGTTAGTAGCCAACAATAACCGGATTTCATAAATATCCACCGAACGAGCCAGCGCAACAAGAACAGGATGCGCTGATCTGAGGTCTTTGGCGATTTTTAAGGTCTCGAAGGCGCCAGTAAAATCTCCCTGTGCTTCCTGGACGCGGGTCAGGGTCAGATAAGCAAACAAGCGATCGGTTGGCATGTCCCAAGATTTCATACGTTCAATCACGCCAGTGAGCCGCTGGTGGGCTTCATCAAGTTCGTTTAATTCGCGCAGCACATCACACAGTGCGACCTCCAACTTGGCAAGCGAACCAAACGGAAGCGCTCCCTTATCCGCCATCCGCCGTAGTGCCTGGCGGGCTGTTTCGTTGGCTTCGCGTAACCGTCCCTGCCCATGGCGTGTGTTAACGACTTCCGTTTCGCCGGTTGCCCAGACCATGAGTTCGTTGGAAACCTCACCAATCCGAGCGAGGTGGGCAAATGCATTGGCTGCCATTTCGTACTTGCCTTGGGCTCGATAAGCAGCGCCAAGTGTGTAGGGCAGAATGCTGCGCGCCTGCACGCTGCTAGCGGGCAAGAGAGTCTCGGCAAGTTCGGTCAACTCAAGCGCTTGGGCATAATTTCCGGTTAACATTGCAAAGTAGCCGCGGATGGCAGAAATGTTGCCCCGCAATTCCCGCACATCCGGAGTATCTTCACTACCCTCGATTTGTGCTTCGATCTCTTGTAATAACGATTCAACTTGAGGCAGGGCTCCGGCCAAAGTCAACGACCAGGCTTTTGAAATGATGATTTGCGGGTGGCGCCGGAATACATCCGCGGGCAGTGCCTCGATCCATTGCAGGAGTGTGGTCAATTCGCCCCGGATCGTGATGTCCGATGCGTTCTTCTGAATCAGGTTTGCCGCTGCTTCGTAATCCTGCGCAGCCAGGGCATGGTTCACCGCTTCGATTAGAAACCCATTCCGTTCAAACCATTGGCTGGCACTTGAATGCAGGTTTGAAATTGCATCTGTTGGTAGAGACTGCCGGAGGCGCGCCTGGAGCAAATCTGCAAACAATTGGTGGTATCGAAACCACAATCCATCGTCATCCAAAGGGATAACGAAGATGTTCCCATGGTGCAGTGCGGTCAGCACCGCCTGACCATCCATCGATCCAGTGACTGCCTCACACAAACTTGCGGTCAATCGCCCCAATATGGACGTCTGAAGCAGGAACATTTGGACGTCCTCCGACTGGTGCTGGAGAACTTCCTCGACCAAATACTCAGCAATGTAAAGGTGGCTACCGGTAAAAGCCTTTATGAAACCGGCGATGTCACTACGTCCCTGCATCGAGAGGGCAGCCAATTGCAAACCGGCGATCCAACCCTCCGTTCGCGTTTCGAGAGCCGCTACATCCTCTGCAGAAAGATTTAACCCCATCACCTGATTGAGAAATGCAGCCGCCTCTTCGTTGGTGAAGCGCAGATCCTTTGCGCGTACTTCGGTCAACTGGTTACGGGCTCGAAAGCGTGCGAGGGGCCAGGGCGGGTCTACGCGCGTGGACACAATAATATGCAAATTACCCGGTTGATGCTCAATCAGGAACAAAAGCGCGGTGTGAATGGTTTCATTCTGGATCAAGTGGTAATCATCCAGAATCAAAAAAATGTCGTGGCCAAAGTTGGAAAAGTCGTTAATCAGAATTGCCGGTACAGCTTCGACTGACGGGGGTAGCGTTGCGTGTAACAACGCTAGTGCAGATTCGCCCACGTCCGGCTGGATGGTTCGGAGGGATGTGATCAGATAACTCCAAAACCGAATTGGGTCGTTATCCCCTTCGTCCAACGAGACCCAGGCAACCGGCAGCCCCAGCGCTGCTACAAATTCACTTAATAGCGTGGTTTTGCCAAACCCTGCCGGGCCGGAAAGTAATGCAAAACTGCCCGGCTGGTGCAAAACAGCCAAAAGTTTTTCGGTCAGGCGTAGGCGCACTACAGCGTTCGGCCGGGCGTGTGGAATATACAGTTTCGTGAATAGAAGGGGTTCAGACATTCTGCAAGTTATTATATCTGACGCCTACGAATGGATGTTGGATAAAGAATGTTGACATTACAAAAATACTAAAAATGAAGTAAATGAAAGCACTAAAAAGGAAATTTACATACATTGGTCGATACTATTGACCTTTGAGGGGTCTGTTTTAGTCAGGCGAACCATTCATCTTGCTCTAGTTTTTCATTGCCCAAACAGGTTGAAGCACATGCTCCGGCGGACAGCGGTTAGCATTTTTCTCCCAAAGGGACTCTTCGCGAAATTAGAGAAATTTGAATAATCAAGTCAGCCCAGCTGTTTCATCGGGTTAAAACAAATAGCTGTTGAGAAATTCCATAAAAATCTACTGGGATCAATGTCTGTAAAACGAATTAACACGTAGTCCATAGGTTGGGGGAATACCCATCTTATCGCCCGAAGCTCGTATGTTTTTTCCACCGATTGTGACAGTACATAAACATGGTAATTTCTGAGCGATCTCCTAAAGTACTTACCTCTCAGTTATTTTCACCTGAATTGTTGGTGTTGTAATTGGAGCGCGGATGATCCGCCGCCAGAGTTCCTTACCAACCCCGGCCATCATCCGACCGAAAGACAGGAAATTTACTATCAGCCCATTCCTGCGATCCGTGGCGGATGAGGCCATCCAAACCACTTTTTGGGCAGGCACTTCAGGCAAATTACCCCATAAGCGGATGACAGTATTCAAAGGCAGCACCTTTTCTTCGAAACCGGCAACGACATCCACCTGGGTTAGCAAATCCGTGATGACCAGTCCCGGATTAATTGCCATCACTTCCACACCCGCCCCGGCGTACTCCCTGGCAAGTGACATGGTAAAACTCTTGATCCAAGCCTTGCTGGATGCGTATATGTTCTGATATGGCACTGGTTTAGAACCCCCACGACCAAGCAGGTTGATGAGCTTGCCGGATCTCTGAACTAAAAATTGCCGCATGGCCACCCGGGAACCGTAATAGACACCCATAATGTTGGTGTCCACCACCTTCTTAATCCGCTCTGGCGAGATGGACATGGTTAATCCGTATGGGGCGCTAATGCCTGCATTATTGACCCAAATATCTAGACCTCCAAAGGTTGAGACAGCCCCCTGTGCTAATCTCTCGACGTCCTCAAGTTTTGCGGTATCGCAGACAAAACCTTCCGCCTTGTATCCCTGATTTCTCAGTTCAATTACGGCTAAATTGAGGGTTTCCTCGGTGCGGGCTGCCAGAACAACGCTAGCACCCTCCTCTGCAAAGGCTTTGGCAATGGCGAAACCCAATCCTCTACTTGAACCGGTAACCACAGCTATCTTTCCTTCCAATAATTTCATAAACTTTTTCCTTTATCTACTGGTCTACCGATTTATTGTTATGAAATATTATACTTTTTCACCTGGTCATTGTGGTTGATACTGCCTACGGTCACATATTCACCAGAATAAACCCGGTTTTGTAATGGTTGTAATTGAACTGTCGATTTTTACACCAGTGGTGAAAATGATTGGAGGCGGGCACCGTTTATTAATATTTATGTCGCTATGTGTCTATCGACACCGAATGGACAAGCTCATTACACAGGAATAATTGGTAGTAGATCGTGAATGGATGACTAACATTTCTCGAAGCATTAAGCCATAATGTGGACAAACCAGTTGGATTGGCTTACTATAAGATTTGGCGTTTCTTCAGGTTGCAGAAGTGGGTATTATAGGAATGAATGCCATGTCCGATGTTAATGAAGGCTCTCCGGTGGAAAAATGGACGCCCAATCAGGTTGTTGCGGCGACTCTGTTCGTGGTTGGGTTGTTGGTATCCCTGGCGCTGCTTTACATGTTTCGCACTGTCGTTTTGATGCTGTTTGTGGCCATATTGTTAGGCACGGGTCTCAAACCGGCGGTGAATTTCCTGGCAGCCCGCGGTTTATCCCGGAAATATGGGCAAATACTGATCTACACGATTTTGATCGCCGTGTTTTTGGGATTTTTAGCCCTGGCACTGACTCCAATTCTTGAACAATCCACATCGGTCACCAACGTGGCCCGGACGTATTATACGGATGTACGGCTGGCAATGTTGAAGTCCGAAAGTACCATCGTACGCAACCTGGGGATTCGCCTGTCTCCCAACCTGGACGTGCAGGAACTGACGCAAAGCCCGCAGACTACCCCGCAAACACCGGAGCAAGTGGCTGAAGCAACCGCCAAACTTGTCTCAACGGCCTTGAACTTTGCCGGCATTTTTGCAAAGGCTCTGTTCATCATTGTCGCCATCTTACTGATGACCTTTTATTGGACATTGGAAAGCGAGCGGGTTTTCCGCACGCTGTTGCTGCTGTTCCCGTCTTCAAAACGGGCCGAGTATCCGGGAAGTGATTGATGCGGTCGAAGGAAAGTTAGGCGCGTATCTATTTGGCGAGGGAATATTAATGGTGGCGATAGGCCTGCTGTCGCTGGCTGCGTACCTGATCATCGGACTGCCCAACGCCCTGGTCCTGGCATTGATCGCCGGCGTCATGGAAGCGGTACCGGTTGTCGGACCTATTCTAGGGGCAATTCCGGCTGTGCTGGTGGCAGCATCGACCAATCCTGCCAACATTGTCTGGGTCGTGGTTGCATCGATCATTATCCAGCTGGCGGAAAACAACCTGCTGGTTCCACGCGTTATGGACCGCTCGGTAGGCGTCAACCCATTATTAACCATACTTTCCATCGCGGCCTTATCCGCGCTGATTGGGCTGCCCGGTGCGATCCTCGCCGTGCCCATCGCGGCGATTATCCAATTTCTCATCAACCGCTTTGTAATTATTCCGGTGCGTGAGCCGGACCTGAAACCGGAAGGGCGCGGTAATCTGAGTTACTTGCGTTTGCAGGTTCAGGAATTGGCAACTGATTCGCGCAAGATGATTACCCTGGAAAAAGACGGGGCGGAAGATGGGAAGGAAGAACGGATGGAGGAGCTGATCGAGTCATTGGCAAATGATCTTGACCAGATCCTGGCTCAGGTTCCGCAGGCGGAAGAAGTATAAAGGTGAGCATATGAGACGCTTTGTTCCTTCAGCAATGGTCGTCTTAGCTACACTGGTGATCTTAATCCTGGTGTGGGAGCTGCGGGTTGCAGTAATCTTGTTCATCCTTTCCATCATGCTGGCGGCGGCAATTCGCGCCCCGGTGGTTTTTTGGATAAACCGTGGGCTGCCGCGCGCGGTGGCGTTTCTGCTGACCTACCTACTCGCGCTGATCCTTTTGGTGGGAGTGGGATACATGGTGGTTGGCCCGGGGTTGACCAACCTCCAACAGGCGACGGATTCGTTCGATCAGGCGTACCGGCAAATTACCGCAAACTGGCCGCATGGCACCCCATTCCAGCAGATGGTTGGCAAACAACTCCCGCCGCCGCAGGACCTGTATTCTGCCATCGCAGGCGAACAAGGTACCCAGGTGATGCAGAGCTTTCTGGGTGTGGCTTCCAACCTTATGGATTTTGTCACAAAATTCGCCATTGTCCTGGTGCTGAGTATTTACTGGAATGTTGGCCGGCAAAACTTCGAGTGGCAGTGGATTTCCCTGCTGCCGGTCGGAAAGCGTCCCAGAGCGCGGGAGATCTGGCATGAGATGGAGGAAAGCGTCGGCGGCTACATCCGCAGCGAGACATTCCAAAGCGTTCTTGCTGGATTACTGCTCGGCGTTGGCTATACCCTGATGGGTTTGAAATTCCCGGTACTGATCGCGTTGATAGGCGCAATGCTGTGGTTAATTCCGTGGCTGGGCGCAGGCTTAGCCATGGTGCTGCCGCTACTTGCCGGGTTGTCCAGTGGGCCCGCGCTGGCAATTGCCGCGCCAATATATACCGTCGGAGTATTAGTGTTTCTGGAAGTGGTGGTGGAGCCGCGCCTGTTCACCAGGCGGTATTACTCGTCCTTACTGGTGGTCATTTTAATGGTGGCGATGGCACAGGCCTATGGACTGATTGGCGTGCTACTTGCGCCGCCTCTGGCTGCTGCCATACAGACCATTTTTTCCAGCATCATGCGCTCAACTCCACCGATGACTCAACAGGACCTGGCAATTCAGGTGGATTCCCTGCGTGAACGTTTAGCCGGCATACAGGGACAGATCACCGATAAAGAAGGGGAATCATCTTCGCCAGAGGTGGTCAGCCTGCTGGGACGGCTAAGCAGCATGATGGAGCAGGCAGACCAATTCTTCGAGAAAGTTGAGAAAGCGGAACCTCAGGTGTAGGTCCCTATTTTGGTCAACAATACGCTGGGATATTACGATCATGGGTTCTATTTGTGTACCCTGACGGGAACTTTATCCAACCCCCGCGATGGAGCAAATCCCGTGAAAAAGCCCAGAGTAGTGAAAAACACAAATTGAACTGGGGCGCGGTGTGTGTTACTATTATGGAAGGAAAAGCGGTTGTATAGATAACCTGAAGACATTTCTGCCGTAATCCGCTGCGACGAAATTCTTCGGATATCTGCCTTGAACGCAAACTGATCGTAGGAGCTTGCTCAGACGGCGCATCGTAAATATTTCATCGCAGCATAGCATCCATTCAAACCTTGAGCAGGTTAATCTGATGTAGCAACCTTTATTGTTTGATGCAAGGAAAGAATGGATAAATTACAGGTATTACGTTTAAAAACAATTCCCAGGCGGGTATTCATCGGCTTGATAACCGTTGGGCTGATCCTGGTTGGGTTCATTTTAATAGCTACTACCTTTGGGTGGCCACGTAATAACCAATTCGTAACAATAACTTCTCTTAGTGGAGAGGTAGAAGTAAGCGATGGCATTACGAGTAATGCAGCCAGTACTGGGGCTCTCGCCACTGGCAATGTACGGACGTTGCTAACAACAGGTGATGGAACTGCCGCACTGCAAATGCGGGATGGTTCATCTGTGATCATCGATACTGATTCGAGCATCGATTTTATACAGAAAAATGATTATTATCCTTATCAGACGTTTGCGTTTAACCTCATTCGTGGCAGGGTATTGGTTGTAAGCGAGAAGGCAAGTCAAACACCCACCCAGATTCTGCTTGGTGGAACCGAAGTGGTTCAAGTCTCCCAGGCTACAGTTGGTCTGGTGGCAACCGGTGACGGTAAAGTTAGGGGACGAGTGGATTGTCTGGATGGTCAATGCCTGGTGAATGGGGTTTACCGGTTGAACCCCGGGCAAAATGCTCAAATCGAGACGAATAACAATGTCCAAGTGACAAATGGTATTCTAATTGACACCTGGATTTTGCTCTCAAAAGCAAACCAGGCCAACCTTGCTCTTTCAACACTTCTCGATCGTATCCTGTCTGCCCTTATAAATCCTGTAACTCCACCAGGTTCAACGGTTGTGGCAAACCAGGGAATCCCGATCACCGGGAATAAATCACCAACTTCCGTACTTAATCCTACCAACCCCAGGCAGCTTATCAGCACAGCAACGCCCACGCAAACGAGACACTTTTTTCCACCGGTATTGCCGTCAGCCACGCCAAGCGGGAAAAATGAATTGCCACCTCCCGCAACCCTTACACCTGTTTGGACCCTTACTCCAACGACTACACCTACTCCGAGTAGAACCCCAACACCTGGCGTAACTATACCGCCAACCAATACTCCTATCCCAACGCAAACCAATACCCCTACAATTGCTCCAACCGCAACTCCGAGTCCGACATCAGGTCCCACGCCGACCCCAAGACCCACGAGTACGCCTAAACCCTCCCCTACGCCTAAACCTACCCATACTCCCAAGGCAACATCCACCAGTACGCCAACCAGTACGCAACAGTAGCCCACCAGTACGCCTACCTTTATGCCCACTGATACACCCACCAATACGGTTGAACCCTCGCCCACAGCGACATTTACAGATACTCCTGTACCAACCATTACGGCGGTACCCACCTAAACAAAAGTTCCAACTGGTGGAAATTCATTATCAGGTGGGATGGGTGTGAAAAGTTCCGAGTCGGGTGGTGGTCCATGTGGGGGAAATATTGATGTCCAATTCCAGTCACACGAACAAGAGGTTAACCTATTGGTTAACCTCTTGTTCGTGTTGATCCATTGCGAGCAAAGTCAACTATGAACGGAGATTTTTGTAGGGCAAGCTGTCAGCTTGCCCGCGCAAACTAACAGTTTGCGCTACTATTTTGCCCGTTCTGTCGACCTCCCCTTGATGCAAATAGGCTAACATACATAAATTTTGCCCATTTATTTATTGACCCAAATATACAAATGAGACTATTGGGTTAATCTATATGGTAGATAGGAATCAATCTAGGGCTGATACTCGGAAACGCAATCAGCCCAGATTTTCCTTCAAAGCTTTTGGCAGATAGGCGTAGAACTCGGTCGCCTTCACCATATCATCCAGCGGGACATTCTCGATCATGGTGTGGGCGGTCTTTTCATCGCCGGGGCCAAACCCGATCGAGGGGATGCCGGCCTTGCCAGCCCAGTAGGTGCCGTTGGTGGAAAAATCCCAGGTGCCCAGCGGACGGGTCTCGCCCCACAGGTCCTGGATCGATTTCAGTCCGGCCTGAACCAGCGGGTGGGATTCTTCCTGCCAGCCAGGCAGGGAAGTATTTGTTCAACGGGAAAGTAAAACCGGTGTAGGAAGGGGTATCGTAGAACAACTCCTCCACCACGATCTCATCCTGAAGGTAATCGGGGATCAATCCCTTGATGATGTCGATGACTTCGTCGTGCGGTTCATTGAGGGTAATGCGGCGGTCGATATAGATGGTGAACTGGTTGGGCACCGCATTCAAGGAATTGGTTCGGGCAGATACATCGGTCACCGCGATGGAGGCATATCCCAGGACGTCGTGTTTGCCCATGCCAAAGCGCATGCGGCGGTCCAGCTCGCGGATCAGGTTGATGATCGACACCATCTTATACACCGCGTTGTCGCCGAGGTAATGCGAGGCGGCATGCGCCGAACGTCCGGAAGCGGTGATCTTCAGTTCAATGCGGCCTTTGTGCCCGCGGTAAATGTTCATCATGGTGGGTTCGCCGATGACGACAAAATCCGGTTTCACTTTGGGGTCAGCTTCAACAAAGGCATTGGGACCGATGCCGTCGCACCACTCTTCCATGTTGCCGAAGTAGTATGCGGTATATCCATCCAGCAGTCCCAGGTCGCGGGCAATGGCCAAACCATGCACCATGCCGGGGGTGCTGCCTTTTTCGTCACAGGCGCCGCGAGCATAAAGCAGGCCATCTTCCACCTTACCGATAAATGGATCCCATTCCCAATCCCCTTTATCGCCCACCCCGACGGTATCGATATGGGAATCGTAAAGCAGTACCTTGGGACCATTGCCGATGCGGCCGATGGTATTGCCCATTTTATCGAAACGAAATTCGTCAAAGCCGAGTTTCTTCATCTCCGCCTGGATACGTACCCCAACCGGACCGATCAGTGAATCCATTGACGGAATGGCGCAGATATCGCGCATGAATTGAATAATCTCGGTTCGATTTGCGGCAACCCGTTGCTTAATTTCGCTGCTTATGTCCATTTTTCCTCATCGATTCTGGGCAATAATAAAATTATCCGTTTGATTTCAAAAATAATAACGGTGGATCGGCATAACCCTGTCTGACCAGGTGGCATGCATAAGCCTGGGAGTGTGGTCAGGGCAATTTTACTTTACAGGCAGGCGTATGGTCAATGATGGGGCGAGGAATCGCTATTGCTATAGCTCTTAAATCTCCTGTCCAGGTACCGGGGAGCGGCAGAAGTGAAAAATCTGTCCCAATCGAAGTCCTAATTCGAGGTCGCAAATGTTACGCCGGGGTAGGGCACGCTTGACACGCCGATTCCGCAGGGATAAGATACAAATATGAACACCATAAACAACGAAACCCAGGTACTAAGCTCACAACAACGAGAAGAAATTCTCGCGGCATTGAAACACCGATTTGAACAAAACTTGACCCGCCATAAAGGCATCGATTGGTCTGTGGTATTGGAAAGGCTGGAAACGAGACCTGAAAAATTGTGGTCCCTCAATGAAATGGAGAGAACCGGCGGCGAACCGGATGTGGTTGGTCAAGAGCCCTTGACGGGAGAACTCATTTTTTATGATTGTTCAGCGGAAAGTCCAACAGGCCGCCGCAATGTGTGTTACGACCATGAAGCATTGGCGGCAAGGAAAACCTTCAAACCCGGCGATAGCGCCATCCATATGGCAAGCGTCATGGGTATTGAATTATTGACTGAAGACCAATATCGGCAGCTGCAGACCTTTGGAAAATTTGATGCAAAAACGTCGAGTTGGGTGATGACGCCCCCGAAAATCCGAAAACTCGGCGGCGCTCTGTTCTGCGACCGCCGCTACGACACTGTTTTTGTGTATCACAACGGCGCCAACTCATATTACGGAGCCCGAGGGTTCCGCGGCCGGCTGAGGGTTTAAATTTTCACAGACGTGCAGCTAGAAATTGCCATAGCCATAGCGCCTAAAACCCCGGAGCGGGTGCCCAGGGTTGGCAAATGAACATAGGCTTCGATTCGATTGAGCAGCAAATCAGAATGGACATAACCCTGGTTATAGCGTTGAACGACGGATCTTATTTTGTCGATCAAGCCAGGGTGCTGCAGCACGCCGCCGCCCAGTACAATTTGCTTGGGTGAGTAGGCATAAATGAGGTTGATGGTCGCCAGACCCAGGTATTCCGCTTCGAGATCCCAGGCCGGGTGATCGGCTGAAAGGGATTCGGGTTTTTGGCCCCAGCGTTTGGTCATGGCTGGACCAGATGCCAATCCTTCCAGGCAGTCGCCATGAAACGGGCAAACCCCGGGGAACGGATCACGCTGCCAGTTGTGCGGTAGAGCGAAATGGCCGGCTTCCGGGTGGACCAGACCGTGCAGCGGCTTTCCGTGGACGATCGACCCCACTCCGATACCGGTGCCAACAGTCATGTAAACAATGGGGTCAACCTGACCTTTGTCGGTATTCCAGTAGTATTCGCCAAAAGCGGCGGCATTGACGTCGGTATCGAAAGCGACAGGGACGTTCAGCGCTTGTTGAATCAGGCCTTTTAGGTCGGTGTTTTGCCAGGCTAATTTAGGCGTGGTGGTGATATGCCCATAGGTCTTTGAATCCGGATTTAGGTCCAGCGGGCCGAAGGAGGCGATGCCGATGGCGGTCAATTCACCGGTGGCGGCGTAGGGACTAAAAAATTCAACCGTCTTGCGAATGGTCTCATCCGGGAGTTGTAGTGGGGATGCGGATTTCTGAAATGATATGATCGGCGTCACTGCCAATCACACATACAAATTTCGTCCCACCTGATTCAATCCCGCCAAATAATCCCATGATCGCCTCTGTGAAATTGCTCCGATAAACCGCTTGTTTCCGTTTTCCCCGCCCCCGAACATTGTCAGCAATGTTCGGTCACAAGCTGTGTCTTTATGGCTCCTGACATCCTTTCAAGGCTTTTCCAGAGGGGGAGAATGAGCTGGATACCGATCAGGCTTTAATCCGCGTGCGGTAAGAGGTGAGCAGCACCGCCAGGAACATGATGACGGCTTTGACAATATATTGGGTGTGGACATCAATGTTGAGGAGGGTCATGCCGTTGCCAATTACCCCCATAAATATGACTCCAACCAGGGTGCCCCAGATGGTGCCGACGCCGCCGTCAAAGCTGGTGCCGCCGACCACCGTGGCAGCGATCACATCCATTTCCCAACCCTTGCCGAAGGAAAATGTTCCAGACATCACCTGACCGGAGGTCATGAAACCAGAAATTACCGCCAAAACCTGAACGACGATGAACGCGATGGTTTTCGTTCTATGGACATTAATACCGCTCAAGCGGGCTGATTCAGGATTGCCACCCACCGCATACATCGACCGACCCGTGGTGGTTTTCCCCATGACGAACCAGGCAATGCCGAAGGCGACCAGTAGAGCAATGACCGGGATCGGAATGCCGTTTTGGCCGCCAATCCGCCCGCCGCCAAGTAAGTTGTACCAATCCGGAAATTGATTGGAGATCGGGAACCCGCCAGACAGACGCCCTGCAAGACCCAGAAGCAGGTTCAACGTGGCAATGGTCACGATAAAGGAGGGCAGTCTAAATTTATGCTCAAAAATTCCATGCATCCAACCGACGCCGGCGGCCAAAACGAAGCAGACCGCCATACCGATGATGGTCGCGAGATTGAGACTAATTCCTTGCGCCGGCAGATCGCGGCAAGCGACCGCGACGATCACACCGGATAAGCCCACCACGGATCCAATGGAAAGGTCAATCAAATGAGAGACCATGACCATGGTCATGCCGATGGCGATTACGCCTTTCAACGAATTGGCGCGCAGGATGTTCATCCAATTGGCCCAGGTCATGAACCCATCGGCGCCGATCGTTAGCGCAACGATCAAAACCAGCAGACACAGTTCGATGATATGGTCGAGGAGGAAGATTAATAATCTTTTTCTAATTAGAGGTTGTGCGCCAATCACTGCAGTTTCCATGTCCGGTCAATCTCCTCTCATGCACAGCTCGTACAGTTCATTTACTTTTACGCTATCCGGGTTTACTTCATCCACAATCCGGCCATGGCGCATGATTAAGATGCGATGGCAGACTTCCAATAGTTCTTCCAATTCCGACGATACGAATACCGTGGAAATGCCTTTGCGCGCCTGTTCCCAGATGACCTCGAAGATTTGTTGTTTGGCCCCGACGTCAATGCCGCGGGAAGGCTCGTCATACAGCATGATCTTCGGGCTGGTGTTGAGCCAGTTTCCCACCACTACTTTTTGTTGGTTTCCGCCAGAGAGGGTATTGCACAGATTGTCAATATTGCTGGTTTTTATTTCCAGTTCTTTGACCTGGCGTTCGGCAAAGCTATTTCTTTTGCGCTTGTTTTCCACCCACCCGTCCGCGGTCAGGTTCATGCTGGCGTAGCACAGGTTGTCGCGGATGGAATGAATCAGGATCAATCCCTGGGTTTTGCGGTCCTCCGGGGTTAGGCCAACCCCGGCTTTCACCATTTTGATTGGCGTCAACTTGTTATAGGATTTTCCCTCGATGATGAGCTCGCCTTTATCCACCGGATCAGCGCCAAAGATGGAGCGTAGAAGTTCGGTTCGGCCCGAGCCAAGCATACCGGCGA
Source organism: uncultured Chloroflexia bacterium (assembly GCA_963721535.1). Classification (GTDB taxonomy): domain Bacteria; phylum Chloroflexota; class Anaerolineae; order Anaerolineales; family Anaerolineaceae; genus Bellilinea. Next base: position 39,898 of record CAVRKN010000016.1, on the reverse strand, counting down.
TCCCCAGAACCTCGCCGCGGTGCAATTCAAAATTCACATCTTTGAACCAGTTGCGCCGAAGTAAAGCCTTTTACTTGCATGACTGGATCGTGGTCGATTTGGATATTGGTTGGGCGAGTGGGGATTTTCACCTCGCCGAACATCATCTGAATAATTTGCTTGTGGCTGACGTCTTTCATGTCCACCGTATCGACCAGTTTTCCGTCACGCAGCACGGAGACAGTGTCGGCGATTTGCGGCAGCTCTTGTAATTTGTGGGTTACATAAACAATAATCACCCCCTGGTCGCGGAGGGCGCGAATGGCGGCAAACAAGTTTTGCACTTCATTTTGAGCCAGAGCGGAGGTGGGCTCATCCAACATAATCACTTTCGGTTTGAAACTTAGCGCTTTAGTAATTTCAACTACTTGCATTTGCCACATACTCAAGCGGGAAACCAACGTGTGCGGATCAATTTTCACCTGCATTTGCTGGAGCAATTCTTCCGCCATGTTATACGTTTTTTGCCAATCAATTTGCATATTTTTCTTTGGCAGGCGGCCTAAAAATATATTTTCAGCAACCGATAAGCCGGGAATCAGGCTCATTTCCTGATAAACGGTGACGATTCCTTTTTCATAGGCATCTGAGGTGGAGCTGAAGTGAAGCTTTTCTTCGTCCAGATAGAAGTCGCCAGAAGTGGGGATGACAGCTCCAGCCAAGATCTTGACCAGCGTAGATTTTCCCGAGCCATTTTTTCCAACCAGCGCATTTACCTTGCCGCTTTCAAAAGTAATGCTGACTTTGTCCAGCGCGCGGGTGCCGGGATAATCTTTGGTTAATGCTTCAGTTCGCAGATGGAGTGTGCCCATGGTAGTGACCTCGAACAGGGGTTTTGTTTGGCTGGGAACAGGGTCTCTTGTTGGAAACCCTGTTCCCTTGAAACATTTATAGCACTCTATTTATTTTAGACCGTTAGCGGTCCGCCAGACTTTTACAGCCTCGAGGTCAGCGGTGCTGAGCCAGGTGCCCGGGACGACGGTGATCTTGCCGGCATCCGGGTTGGTTTTGCCGAGCAGATTGAGGGCCAGGGATTCGACCGCACGATAACCCTGAGCATAGGGATCCTGGGCAACGACACCGATCAGGATGTTGTCGCCGCTGAGGATCATGCTGGTCTGCTGGTCGCCGCCGTCATAGCCGAAGACGAACACTTTACCGGCCAAGCCAGCCTGTTGCACAGCCATGGCAGCGCCGATGGTGGAGCCGTCATTGCAGGCCCAGATGATATTGATCTCAGGATGGGCGGTGAGCATGTCGCTGACCTTGGTGATGGCGTCATCCTGGACGTGGGACGATACTGTGGCGACCTTGGTGTACTTGACCCCGGCCTCATCCAAACCGGCGAAGAAACCACCCCAGCGGGCTTTGGATTGTTCAGGGACCTGGTCGTCGAAATCGACCTGGGCGATATTGACATCACCGGTGAGGTTGGCTTTGATGAATTCGGCGGCATTGGTGCCGACGATCTTGCCGTTGGTGGAGTCATCGGAGGTGTATCCGCCAGCCAGGAAGGAGGAATCACCCTTGAGGTTCATATTGGTGATGGCGACCTGGATACCCTTGGAAGCAGCTTCCTTGAGGTTGGGGATGGAGGCATCCTGGCTGAGGGGAGCGATGGCGATGCCGCTGACTTTTTGGGCGATGTAGGTTTGGATCAGTTCGGCTTCTTTAGCCTGGTCATTGTTGGTGTTGGCGGTCAGGATCTTGATGCCGTACTTGGCACCGGCATCGGTGTAGCCCTGGACCATGCTTTTCATGAACTGGTCATCCTGGAAAACAACGCCGGCAATGGTGAGTTCTGGTTTTTCAACAGCCGCCACTTCGGTCAAGCCGTTATCCTTACGCCATTTATTCACACCGGCTGGGTCCATCGTGCTGAGCCAGGTGCCCGGGACAACGGTGATCTTGCCGGCATCCGGGTTGGTTTTGCCGAGCAGATTGAGCGCCAGGGATTCGACTGCGCGGTAACCCTGGGCATAAGGATCCTGGGCAACGACACCGATCAGGATGTTGTCGCCGCTGAGGATCATACTGGTCTGCTGGTCGCCGCCGTCATAGCCGAAGACGAACACTTTACCGGCCAAGCCAGCCTGTTGCACAGCCATGGCAGCGCCAATGGTGGAGCCGTCATTGCAGGCCCAGATGATATTGATCTCAGGATGGGCAGTGAGCATGTCGCTGACCTTGGTGATGGCGTCATCCTGGACGTGGGACGATACTGTGGCGACCTTGGTGTACTTGACCCCGGCCTCATCCAAACCGGCGAAGAAACCACCCCAGCGGGCTTTGGATTGTTCAGGGACCTGGTCGTCGAAATCGACCTGGGCGATGTTGACATCACCGGTGAGGTTGGCTTTGATGAATTCGGCGGCATTGGTGCCGACGATCTTGCCGTTGGTGGAGTCATCGGAGGTGTATCCGCCAGCCAGGAAGGAGGAATCACCCTTGAGGTTCATATTGGTGATGGCGACCTGGATACCCTTGGAAGCAGCTTCCTTGAGGTTGGGGATGGAGGCATCCTGGCTGAGGGGAGCGATGGCGATGCCGCTGACTTTTTGGGCGATGTAGGTTTGGATCAGTTCGGCTTCTTTAGCCTGGTCATTGTTGGTGTTGGCGGTCAGGATCTTGATGCCGTACTTGGCACCGGCATCGGTGTAACCCTGGACCATGCTTTTCATGAACTGATCATCTTGAAATACGACACCAGCTACCGTAAGTTCGGTAGTGGCTTCAGTCGTAGGCGTGGCAGCCGGTCCGCAGGCGGTAAGGATCATCACCAGAACGGTTAAGGCACACACGACTAAAAACGAACGATTTTTGAACATGTTATCCTCCCAGAGATTTGTCGAGTAAAGCTGAAATTGCATTTGAACGATGGAATTTGATCATTTACACCCGAGGTACTCCTTTCTGTATCCCGTTAATGACAAAACGGAGGCAAGACGAAGAAAAGCAAGTCATTTATGAAGTTAAACCAACAATTAATAGGGGGAAAGTTCGAGTTTCAACGAATAAACCGCAACTGTGTTCAGAATAGCACAATAAAAAACAAATGTCAATAACTATTGTTCAATATATACCATAAAAATAAGAAAGTGGTTGACTTCTAACAAATATATCGTTATACTAGGAACAAGATCATCCATCTTCTCCTTAAGGAAAAAGCTGTGAAGCACAATCCCCGTCTCGACCACGTTGTTGCCTTGATTGATGAATCCGGCTTTCTGACCGTCAACGACATAAGCCGGCTGTGCGATGTGTCCGAAATGACTGCCCGCCGGTATCTGGACACCCTCGACCAGCAGAAACTGATCCGGCAGAGTCTATGGCGGCGCGCTGTCCCTAACCGCTAAACCCGAGGAGGGGGGAGAGATCGCTTCTCCAATTGAAGGACAAAAAGAAGTGTTATTAGTGGACCAGGTGGATGTATTGATCGGCACCTCGGTTAACCCATACTATGACAGCTTATTAATCGAACGATCGAAACGGAAGAATATCCCGGTCATTGCCGAATTGATTGAAATGCCCAATCAACGAACATTTGTGGCGGTCGACAACTATCAAGCCGGATTCGACCTGGGGAAGTGGGCGGGGGGATATTTTTTACAGAAGGGCAATCCGGGTGTCAATTTATTGGATCTGACCTTCCATCAACCGAATACCCAGGAGCGCAGCCGGGGATTTGTGGAAGGGCTCATGAAAGCCTGTCCAACCAGTAAAACCATCCTGTCGATTAATGCCCAGTCCCGTTATGCGACGGCTTACCAGCTGGTGGTGGATGCACTGACGGTATACCCCCAGATCAACCTGATCTTCGCGATCAACGATAGCACCGCCTGGGGAGCGATCAACGCCTGCCGTGATTTAAAAATCGATCCAGAACAAATGACGGTCATCGCTTTTGGTCTGGAAGGCGAGACGCTTAAAAATGAACTCATGACCCCCAACAGCTATTGTAAAGCGGCGCTAGCCATGTTTCCGGAAATTGTCAGTCTCACCTGTCTGGAAAGCGCGATTTCAGCTTTCAATCATGAAGCACAGCCTGAAAAAACCATCACACCGCATGTGGTGCTTACGGCGAAATCTCTGCCTGAATATTACGTCCGCACGGAGACCGGCTGGAAGTTGATTTGGAAAACTGTCCGGAAAAACCTGGTTCTGCCCAAGCAGATCAATCGGGAAAAACCCCACCCGGTCAGCCGGCTCCCCAAGCAAATCGGATTAATCGTCCCATTCTCGGAACATGAGTGGTACAAAAATTTAACCGCGCTATTAAAAGAGAATGCCGAACAATACGGGATTGGTTTACAGGTCATCGATGCGGATCAAAATGTACGAGCCGAGATGGCTTTGCGCCGCCGCCTGATCGCGGTCAAAGCGGCAGAATTGGTTAACCCCGGTGACGTGGTGCTGGTGGACGGAGGACCGATCGCGCAGTATCTGGCGGAGGAATTGAAGTCCAAGAAAGACATCACCGTCATCACGAATTCGGTGGTGGTATTTGACACCCTCAATCGAACGCCCGGGATTGTATTGATCTCTACCGGCGGGGCGGTGCGTTACAGTACACAGATACTGGTAGGTCCGACCGCTGAAAATGCTCTAAAAGAACTGCGGGCTGATAAATTATTCTTAATGGTGAGTGGGATTACGCTGGACTTTGGGCTTTCGCACCAGACGATTTCGGAGGTCACCATCAAACAAGCCATGATCCACTCGGCGCGCGAGGTTTACGTGTTGGCTGATCCTGCGGTCTTTGGCGCGGAGGTCGGAATTCAGGTGGCGCCGTTGACTGCCGCCCATAAATTGATCACCAGCGATGCGCTGCCGCCCAGTATGCGGCTGGAAATATCAAAACTCGAGATCCAGATCATCCTGGCGTAAGTTTTCTGGCGAACAGTCGGGTCTCAGCGTGAATTCGTTTAAAACATTGTGACAAAATTCACTTGACTTGTAGTAGACTCCAGATATTAAACTGGTAGTCGAGGTGGTAATTGCCAAAATGCAGGGAATGCAAAAACCATTGCAACTTTTGGATGACCAAATCCGTGTATATAAAGAGACTTTTCTGAAGATCGAGAATGAATTGTGAAAGGACATCGGCAATGAAGAAATTGATATCCCGTCGGGAAGCACTGCAGTGGATGGCGTTGACAGCAACGGCTTTTCTGGTAGCCTGCCAGAATATTGTCCGCCCAACACCGAATGCCAGTGTGGTGGAAGCCCCATCCCCAACATCCACACACCTTCCAGAACCTACGGCCACAGCACAAGCCACGGCTACAGCACAACCCACAGCAACTTCGGAACCCGTAATTCTTCACGAATCAAAAATACGGGAAATACAGATTCCCGCTCAGGTCTATATGACCAAAGACATCACCGCTGATGGACTGATGAACATTTATAAAGTCCTTGGCATAACAGCGGTAGGGAAAGTCGCTGTAAAAATCTCCAGCGGCGAACCGGGGGGACATTATTTCCTATCGCCGGAACTAATTAAACCGCTGGTGGAAGAGGTGAACGGCACGATCGTTGAATGTAATACAGCCTACGGCGGCGGACGTGGCACCACGGAGTCGCATCAGCGGGTGATGGAGCAGCATGGCTTTACTGCCATCGCGCCAGTTGACATCATGGATGCGGATGGCAGCATCAACCTCCCGATTGCTGGAGGAAAACACCTCAAGGAAGATGTGGTTGGATCCCATTTCGCCGATTATGATTTTGTGGTCAATCTGGCGCATTTCAAGGGCCACGAAATGGGCGGTTTTGGCGGTGTTATCAAAAACATGTCGATTGGTATAGCATCCTCGATGGGAAAAAGTCTCATCCACAGTGCCGGTCATTCTACAACCGGGTTTGGTCGTGGCACACCGCAGGATGATTTCCTGGAATCCATGGCAGAAGCCGCCAAGGGAATCGCAGACTACATGGGCGAAGCGATCGTGTATATCAACGTGATGAACAATTTATCGGTAGATTGCGATTGTAACGGTTATCCTGCTGAGCCGACGATGGAGGATATTGGTATCCTGGCTTCGCTGGATCCTGTAGCGCTGGATCAAGCCTGTGTCGATTTGGTTTATGCTGCGCCAGACGGCAAAGATTTGATTACGCGGATGGAGTCTCGGAATGGGATTCATACCCTGGAACATGCTGAAGCCATTGGCCTGGGGACTCGCACCTATGAGCTGGTGAATATCTAAGCCTCCTCTGGGTCAAGCCAATGGAATAGATCATGGAAGGACCTTTCCTTAAGGATAGGGTACTTTCCGCGATTCTCGGTCGAGTGATGTTGATCGGAATCGAAGATCCTGCGAAAGGGGATGGTTGTATCCCTCCCGGAATCTGCTAGTCTTTATTGGATGAGTTTCTATAAAGCTGAAGAGATGATCATTCTCTGGGACTTATCTTCATAAAGTGCATATCAATTTAACTTGTATCGCCTTTCTAAACCGTCTACAATTAATGAGGGGGTATATCGTAGACGTTCTCGATATCCATAGATGACGAATCTCTTTTTCTGGCTCGTTATGATGAGGGATTGATATGGATATCCTGGTTTCCCATTCGATTTACGACCCTAAAACAGCATGATCAAGAATGACCTGATTATTAGAACAAAGCTGCGTAGGCCTTTTACCCGGTCTACTCTGGTTTCGCGGCCGCAACTCCAAATCCGAATTGTAGAGGGATTGAGCGGGCCACTTACCCTGGTCACAGCACCGGCGGGGTTTGGCAAAACCACTCTGGTGGCATCCAGTATCGCTGGTTGCGGCATCCCGGTAGCCTGGTTATCCCTGGATAAGGATGACAACCAACCAGGGCGTTTTCTTAATTATCTGGCTGCGGCATTCAATGATATAGACGAAACGGTTGGAGTTGTGGCAGCCCAACTTATGGCGGGGTTGCAGCAAGCACCCGCGGATGCGATCCTGACCAGTCTGGTCAATGACCTGGGTGCAGTTGAGCAGGAGATAGCCCTGGTTTTGGATGACTACCAGCTGATCAGCAGTCAGGCCGTACATGAGGCGGTTGCATTTCTGCTGGAACATCGACCGGACAATTTCCACCTGGTGATTGCCACCCGGTCCGATCCGCCGCTGCCGTTAGCCCGCTTGCGTGCGCGCGGTCAAGTGGTTGAACTACGGGCTGACGACTTGCGTTTTTCAGCCCCGGAGGCCTCTACGTTTCTCAATGGCGTGATGGGTCTGCATCTGGATAGCGGATCGATCACAGTACTCGAAGAGCGCACCGAGGGGTGGGTCGCCGGCTTGCAAATGGCGGCGCTCTCGATGCATGATCGCAAGGATGTGTCTGGTTTTATCGCGGGGTTCTCGGGTACCAACCGCTACATTCTCGATTACCTACTGGAGGAAGTTCTTGCCAGTCAGCCGGCTGAAATTCAGCATTTTCTGCTGCACACATCGATCCTCGAGCGCCTGACTGCTCCGCTGTGTGATGCCATCCTCGAAAGCGACGTTTGGTCCAGCCAGGAAGCAAATGGCCAGAAGCCTCCGACTGGAAGCCTGCAACGGCGCGAATCAGCCTCTATTCTGGAAAGTTTGGAGCGGCAGAACCTGTTTGTGGTGCCGCTGGATGATGAACGCAGCTGGTACCGCTATCATCACCTTTTTGCCGATCTACTCAAAGTTCGGCTGCACCAGAATCATCCTGATTTGATTCCAAGGCTGCATAAACGCGCATCCGCCTGGCTGGAGGAGAAGGGACTGATCCCTGAAGCGATTCAGCACCTGGTGGCAGCGAATGAGATTGACCAGGCGGCCGATTTGATTGAACGCTATGGGACGAAACGATGGGTGGAAAATGACCTTTCCGTGATCCTGATGGCCGAATACCTGCCTGACAAAATATTGCTTGACCGTCCAAAAATTGGTATATCGCTGGCCTGGCTACTGATCAACCAGGGGTTGATTCGGAAGGCTCTGCCATTATTAAGAAACCTAGAGCAAATTTCCGCTGATAGGGATTATTCCAACCCGCCATGGATACTTACGATTGTTCATTTGGCACTGGCTTTTCTTGGTCAAAGGACTCCAGCCATGGCGCTGGGACCGCTTCCGGATGATGAGCAAATGGGTGAAATTCCTGAGGAAGAATTAGTGCTGCATGATGCATCAGAAATTCTCTATGGCATGGCATTGGCGAGGCGCGGAGAGTTGGTTCATGCGGTTGAGTTTGCCGAGAAGGCGTTACAAAAGGTAAAACGATCCCCTGATGCAACTTCATTTCCGAGTTTGGTTCCTTTTCTGGCGACCATGTACTTGTTCCTGGGACGATTGCACACCGCGTTTTCACTTTCCACTGAATACCTGGAAGTGATTAAGCAAAAGGGAATTCTGGTTTCCTCCGCAGGCAATCTGGATGTCGTGCTTGGAAGCGTTCTATATGAATGGAACGCGCTTGAGGATGCTGAAAAACATATCCGCCGAGGACTACAGGCAAATGAACCCTGGGGAAACATCATGACCAACGGGTTTGGTCTGGTTGTTTTGAACGACATCTTGATAGCAAAAGGCGATACTTCCGATGCGCTGCAGGTCGCGGAAAAGTTAATCACAATTTTAAAGACGCAGGCGACCCCAGTCGAATTTGAAGAAGCGCTGCGTACCATGAAGGTAAATGTTTTGTTAGCCGGCGGCGATCTCAAATCCACTACCGATTGGTTGGATGAGGTTGGCTTACAAGATGACTTTAAGATGCACCCGGAATATTACACCCTGACCCTCGCTCGCATTTTTCTGGCACAGTCAAAATTTCCGGAGGCGGTGGAGCTCCTGACAGCCAGGCTTTCCGCAGGGGGAATTGTCGGTCAATTAAGCAGAATACTTGAATCTAAATTGCTGCTGGCTGTAGCGCTGGCTGGGTGCCAACGTATGTCGGAAAGTTATGAAATCCTTGAAGAATGCCTGGCTATGGCTGAACCAGAAGGTTATATTCGCGCATTCTTGAAATTAGGAATTTCCAGCCGAGATTTATTAGCTGCTTACTGCAGGTCGGAAGCTGGAAGCCATACCCTTTTTGCTCAAAAAGTGCTTAATTGCTTCGCCAGTACAGGGAGTGGGGTTAAGACGGGTTCACCATCCAGCGGATTGGTGGAACCTTTATCGGAACGCGAGCTGGAAGTGCTTGGTTTGATGGCAGAGGGGAAAACAAACGAGGAAATTGCCCAGCGATTAGTGGTAGCCCGCGGTACCATTAAAGCCCACGCTGCCAGCATCTATCGAAAACTCGATGCGGCCAACCGAACCGAAGCAGTTGCGCGGGCCAGACATTTCAACATCCTTTCCTAACCCCACCAGCCTTCGCTAACCCTCATAAATAACCCCTGATTATCCCGTATGGCAGATGCGGGAGCTCTTTACGCGCGTTAAAGTAATACCAGAACAAATATGGAGGGGATTTATGGCTGAGTATTACGAAATTAAAATTAAAGGTCAACTGGATTCATGCTGGTCGGAATGGTTCGCAGGATTGACACTGCAGGTTCTACCAGAGAACGAGACTCTCTTATCCGGTGAACTAGCGGATCAATCGCAACTCCACGGTTTACTGGAGCGCATCCGCGATCTTAACATCACTTTGATCTCTGTTACCCGCGGAACAACATCCACTTCGATTTCAGATAAGGAATAGAAAGGAAAGAAAGATGAATACTCAAACGATTAGTTCAAAAAAAACCAAAAACCTGCTCAGCGATGAACTTTCTGTACCCCTCGACGGGGCGACGACTGGCAGGATCGAGATTAACCCGGGCGATGGGAATTTGTCGATTGACGGTCTGGTCAGCGGTGAAGAGCTCCTGGCTAGCGGCACATTGCAGTACTTCGAGAACAAAGGGCTGCCGGTCCGCAGCATAAAGACGGACGGAAGCCAGTCCACCTTCACGCTGAAGGGCGCTGGAATGGCAAAGCCCTGGTTCCGGGTTCCCTGGGCCGGCTGCAACGGCGGACTTGATTGGCAGATTCACCTCAACCCTGCGACAGCGAAAGAACTTACGGTTATTACCGGTGGCGGGAATGTCTTGTTGGATCTGGCTGGAATGTCGGTATCTCGCATCCTGGCTGACACTGGCGGTGGGAACGTCACCATCGTCTTACCCGAAAACGCAGATGGGCTGAGCCTGACTGCCAAGACTGGCGCGGGCGTGGTGGAGGTCAGCATTCCAATGGGAATCGCAGCCCGCATTCAGGCGACTACCGGGCTTGGCCAGGTGACGGTTGATCCGCGGTTCAGCCGGATCGATAAAAACACCTTCCAATCAGCGGACTTCGAGCAGGCAGCCCGCAAGGCTGAGATCACGGTCAGCAGCGGCGCGGGAGTCGTGAACATCACCTCAAGATAGGGTGTTAGCAGAAATTAGCAGGGTAAAACCTGGGGAGTAAAGAAAATGGATAAGGTAATTTTGGTTTTAGGCGCTACCGGAATGTTGGGACGACCCGTAGTATCCGCCTTGAAGGCTGCGGGTTACCGGGTGCGAATCATGACACGCGATTTGTTGAAAGCACAGAAACTCCTGGATGGCTCCATCGAAATGGTTGCCGCGGACCCGATGAATGCCGGCTGCCTGGAACGCGCGATGGAAGGATGTTTCGGCGTCCACATCAGCCTACCGAATGAGGTCGAACAACAGGTGGCGGAGTCTGTGGCAAAAGTTGCATCCAGGCTGGGCGTTCAACGTATATCGTATATATCCGGTGCAACGGTAGCTGAAGAAAACCGCTGGTTTCCCATGATCAACCGTAAATACCTGGCTGAGGAGGCACTTAGAGAAAGTGGCGTTCCCTCCTCCATCTTTTGCCCGACCTGGGTTATGGAAGGTTTGGCGATGTTCATCCATCAGGGAAAAGCCTTTGTTTTTGGAAAACAGCCATTCCCCTATCATTGGGTCGCAGCGGAAGATATTGCCCGGATGGTCGTACTGGCGTATGGGCTGGGGGAAGTGGCAAACGGACGGTTTGTGGTTCACGGTCCTGAGGGAATTGTGATTCGTGAGGCTTTGCAACGGTACTGTGCGGCGATACACCCTGAAATACAAGAGGTTTCGAGTATGCCTTTGTGGCTGGTCAAGCTGATGGCAAGTGCCACCAACAACCATGAGCTCAAAGGCGGCGGTGAAATGATGGCTTATTTCGATAAGATCGGGGAGGGGAGCCATTCACCGCAGCGCAACTCCATCCTGGGAGCACCGACGCTGACTCTGGATCGCTGGCTCGATCTCCGAACACAAACGCATGAAATCCATGGTCAACTGGTCACGGCTTAACCACCGGGATATTTGACCCCGGCGAAAGTGAGTTCAGCATGTTGGTGGAAAGCAATCTGGCTGCGCAGACAACCCATTATGCGATGGGAACCGTCATGTCTCATAAAGCATTTGGCGGGGACGCTAAGGAGTGCCTCGCGGCGGTAAGCCGGGAAGTATCTCGTATCGAGGGACTTCTCAGCCGGTTTCTACCAGACAGCGAAATCAGCCGGATTAATGGCTCGGCAGGGCTTCAAAGCGAGGCGGTAAGCCGCGAAACATATGAGGTGCTGGCGAAGTCGATTGAATTTTCACGGCGGCTATCCCGGCTGTTTTGATGTGACCATTGAACCATTGGTCAACCTGTGGAAGCAAGCCAAGGAAACCTTCGCACCTCCATCTCAGTCCGCTATCGAGCAGACGTTGTCGTTGGTAGATTACCGTGATTTGGAGCTGGATGCATGGGAAATGACCGTTGGTCTGGCCAATATCGGCCAGTCGGTTGACCTGGGAGGGATTGGGAAGGGTTTTGCCGGAGACAAGGTTCTGGAGGTATATAAAGCCTTCGGCATCACTTCAGCGTATTCGAACCTGGGCGGAAATGTGGTGACGCTCGGAACCAAGCCGGACGGTTCCCCATGGCATATCGGCATCCAACATCCGCGGGAAGAGATCCAACTGATCGGGGTGGTGTCAGTGGAGAACCAAACAGTGGTGACTTCCGGAGATTACCAGCGATATTTTTCCGACAACCAGGGAAAGCGCTACCACCATATTTTGGACCCGAAGACAGGATACCCGGCGGAGTCTGGATTGGTCAGCGTTTCGGTGGTGGCAGAAAAATCAGTGGCTGCCGATGCTTTATCCACCATAATTTTCGTAGCTGGGATGGAGAAAGGGCTGGAAATCCTGAGAGGTATTTCCGGTACCGATGCCATCCTGGTTGACAGTGAGCTGCGCGTATTCGTTACTCAAGGGCTGCGCGACCGTTTTGAAGCGGCCAAAGGCATTGAAGTGACGTTTCTAAATTGAGAAAAGGAAGAACGAAATGGAAGCGAAACAAAACGTGAAAGAAAAGAAGAAACGGAAAGGCAAAGGGTGTTTGGTTGCCCTGATGATTGTCGTTGTCCTTTTGCTGCTCAGTGGAGGGATTGGTTGGGCGTATGTATCTCGAGAACATCGCGAGGCGCGCAGCCTGCCATTAAATGCCGTGGACTTCAGCCGGTTGAATGACGGCGTTTTCCACGGGGCCTATGCCGGCGGGATGTACAAGTGGCGCGTCAACGAGTGCGACGTCATTGTGACCACGGGAAAAGTGACTGATATCAATCTCACGACCAGCATTGATGTTGCCAAAGAAAACGCGGGGGCAGAAATGCTCTACGAACGAGTGATCAAGGATCAGTCGCTGCAGGTGGACACCATCAGCGGCTCGACCCTTACCGGCAAGGGCTATCTCCAGTGCGTTGAAAATGCGCTGATCCCGGCAATGCATAACTAATCCACAGTTTTAGATTGATCAAGAAGGAAGGAAATTTATCATGATTAACATTTTGCACAGGCAACACGGCATGAGCATTGTTGGGCAAGGCGGAAAAATCATCCTGTTCATGCTGCCGTCTTTGATTGCTGCCATATTGGTCCATACCTATTTTCCGAAAATCGCGGCGCTGCCGGAAAGTGTCAGCTTTCTCAAACCCGCCGGATTCGTATTTCTCGTTCCAGGGTTGGTCCTGTGGGCGGCGGCAATATTTCAACTGTTGACCGGCTTTTCCAAGGGGCAACTGGTCACGACCGGCGCATACGGGGTGGTTCGCAATCCGATCTACTCGAGCGTCACATGGTTCATTCTGCCTGCCGTGACTTTATTGACCTTGACCTGGGTCTATCTGGTGCCATCGGTCTTTCTATTTGCCGGCGTCATGATCTTCATTGGCGTGGAAGAGAAGCAAATGCAGCTGGCATTTGGAAAGGAATACACAGATTATTTAACCAGGGTGGACCGGCTGATTCCGTTCAAAAAACCCTAATCTGATACATCCGACTTATATTCGAATGCAAAGTTTCAGCATGAGGAAGGGAGTAAACAATGAATAAAGCTATCCTGGTCACCTATGCTTCAAAATATGGGGCTACCCGCGAGATTGCCGAAAAAATTGGCGAGGATCTGCAGCAAGCCGGTCTAGCCGTGGACGTCCTACCCGTGACCAGCGTCCGCGAGCTGGCTGACTACCAGGCAGTCGTGCTGGGCAGCGCAATTTACATCGGCAAGTGGCAGCCCGAAGCGGAAGCATTCCTGAAAGCCAATGAGAAACCTTTGACGGACCGCCCAGTCTGGTTGTTTTCCAGCGGACCTTCCGGTACTGGTAATCCATTGGATCTGGTCGCGGGCGCTCTGGTGCCAGCCAACCTTAAGCCAATTACGGATCGCATTCAGCCGCGGGATATCACCATTTTTCATGGCAACATCGATCTCGGCCAAGATCAATTTCATGGAAAAATTTGCCGTGAAAAATGTCGTCAAAAAGCCCTTTGGCGATTACCGCGATTGGAACATGATCCGTTCGTGGACGAACGGAATCGCCGCTGCATTGAAGCAGTCTGGAACAGTCCATTAAGCGGGACAGGTTCAAGGACTTTCTCCCACGCCTGATGTTCCGAATCGTTAATAGACCCCCAACTGCCTGTTTTTATAGAAAGTTGGGGGTCTATTGTTATTCTAACGCAACCACACGGGTGAACCGTTTAAATTTCTGTGCCGACCATTAAAAGTAGAGTGTCACGGCGAAGACTATCAGAATGACCGGTACCAGGGATTCAACCTGGATGGATAACCATCCCTGACCGCCGGCTTTGCGACTGATGATCCACAATATGAGAGCTGCCAGCCCGCAGATCGAAATCAAGATTGGTAGCGTAAACAACGCATTCAGCCAGAGGGGATTGTTCGGGTTCAAGGGAGATGGAAGCTTGCCGAATAATAGAATGGGTAATTTTGCCAGAAACAGAATCAGCCCTAACCCGAAGAAGGATCCCAATGCCATCAGCCAACGGCTGACCTGACTTGTTTTAGAAACCACAAGCAGAGTTGAATCCGATTTGCCGTGCTTCCGGGATTGCCGGATGGCAGAAGACAGGACCCACCCGATGGTTAGAATAAAAATTACGCCGCAAATAGCGGGGAAGCCGACTTTTGCAATGAGCGAGCCAATGGAGTTTTTCGATAACACGATACTGCGAAAGGTCGGCACGTCTCCACGCACGTCCAGCGCTTCACCATCCGGAGAGAAGAACAATCCGGGTTGGACTTCGTACAATATCTGATCATCGAAGTAGAGGGAATTGTTCTTAATGTGAATCCGGTGAATTTCGCCAACAATGCCAAAAGCGTAGGCAGAATAGATTCCGGTAAAACGCTTCCAACGGGTGATGCTTTCCGGGGATGTCTGAAGCGCCAAAGCCGAGATGGTTTTTTCGAGGTCATCACTGGTTAACGGCTGGACATCATCGGGAGTAAAAAATTTCGTCGGCGGTAAAGTGTTTTGCACCACTCGCAACGTATAGGTATCCACAGACGCTGTCACAAGATCGACTAAGAATTGATCATTGAGCAATTCCTGCAAGTCACTATCGTTGGAATTGGTTAGCCAGACCAGACCCAGTTTTAACTCAGGGTACCAGACCAACAGAGAGCGAAAGCCAAACCCGCCTCCGCCATGATAGAGAATGAGGGTGTTGAAGGCCCGGTCAATGCCAATCCCCAGGCCGTACTTCCCTTTGGCTGACGCCGAATACTGTGCGGTACCCATGGTTTCGAGCATGGCATTATCCAATAGCTGATTTCCATCCACTTTTCCAGCGTTGGAGAGAAACTGGATATAACGGGCAATATCGTTAGCCGTGCTATACAGGCCACCGGAACCCAGTAAAGGGCAAAGAGGCCATTCTGCGATAATCGATGCCTGCCCAACTGCCTTGTCTGGATTGTTTTTGATCTCTCCAAGGTCATAGGTGCTGTTCACCATGCCCAATGGATCCAGCAATTTCTGTTGAACATACTGGGTGAACGGCATACCGGAACGGACTTGAAGAATGTAGGCTGCCAGGTCGATCCCTAAATTGGAATAACCATACCCTTCGCCAACCGGGAACTTAAGCCAGGTCTGTTGGATGCTGGCAATGTGATCTTCAAAGGAGACGTTATTGGAATTGTAGTTATTGCCAAGCAGTGCTTCATGGGTGAAACCAGCAGTGTGACTGAGTAAGTGCCGCAAGGTAATCTTTTCGGCCGGGTTATCCTCAAAAACACTGTTGATCTGAAAATTCGGCAGGTAGTAACTGATCGGTGTGTCTAAATCCACCAATCCATCCTGAACCGCCATCATCACGGCAGTGGTAGTAAAGGTTTTGGACATGGATTGGATACTGAAAGGAGTATCGGCAGTGACCGGCGTTTTGCGGTCCCAATCGGTATAGCCAAACCCTTCATTCCACAAGATTTTACCGTTATCCACCAGGGCGACCGATGCCCCCAAGATGTTTTTCTGTTTCATCACGTCAGGAATCAAAGCACGGTACTTCTCGATGACCTCGGTCATCGGATCATATTTCGCTGCCGCTGGATTGACTGGCGTGTAAGCGGATTGGACCGGCTCAACCGCAGAATGACCTATGGTCAAGAAGAAAATGACCGCAATAACAGCATTTAATAAAGGACGAGCTACTTTACCGTGCATTTCTCCCTCCCGAACTTAACCAACGTTTCAACGTTCAATATACGTCTGAGCTTTTGTCCGGTTGCGGGTTGTTCGGATGATGCTGGCAAGTACGGTAGGGAGGAAATATCGCTGCGGGTGACGAAAACTGGTCAACGGATGGCGGGTAAACAAGGATAAAATATGGCAACCCAATTATGAGCGACACACCTGCACACACCACGAACGCCTGGACCAGGATCATTCGTTATCCACGACTCGGATCTGATTCTTCTTACCTTCATTGCATTTATCGCGCTGGGGATGCCAGACGGTCTGCTGGGGGTGGCCTGGCCTTCGATTCGGTTGGATTTTTCGATCCCACTGGATTCGTTGGGTCAGCTGTTGATGATGTCCACAGCCGGATACCTGACTTCAACTTTCTTCAGCGGCAAGGTGATTGCCAGGATCGGCGTAGGACGGGTATTGGCCTGGAGTTGTACGTTGACCGGTCTGGCATTGATCAGCTATACCCTGGTGCCGCATTGGTGGATGATGGTGCTGCTTGGCATTTTTGCCGGGTTGGGCGCCGGAGCGATCGATGCCGGATTGAACACGTACGTGGCGGCGCATTTCGGTGAGGGCATGATGCAATGGCTGCATGCCAGCTACGGCATCGGCA
Source organism: uncultured Chloroflexia bacterium (assembly GCA_963721535.1). Taxonomy (GTDB): domain Bacteria; phylum Chloroflexota; class Anaerolineae; order Anaerolineales; family Anaerolineaceae; genus Bellilinea. The sequence goes on along the minus strand of CAVRKN010000016.1, from coordinate 23,211 downwards.
TAACGCTTGGTCCACTGATCATGACGGGCGCGCTGACGTCATTCAAAGCCTGGCAGCCCGGCTATGTCACGGTTGGCGGAGTTCAACTGGCGCTGGCGGTGTGTTTCTTTCTGACCTTACCTCTATGGATGCAGAACCGCGGTTCCCGGGAAGTCCGAGCAGCCCAGGGTTATCACCGACTATAAAACAGCGTTAGGCGAGACGTTACGTCAGCCGCGGGTGTGGCTGAGCACGCTCTTGTTTTACCTGTATGTTGGGGCAGAAGTGTCCCTGGGGATGTGGGCGTACACCTTGTTAACTGAAAGCCGCGGCGTGGCTTCCGAAGCTGCTGGTTTGTGGACCGGCAGTTATTGGGCCATGTTCACTGTGGGGCGGATCCTGGCGGGTCTGTATACCAAACGCGTTGGTAACCCGCAACTGGTGATGGGCAGCCTGGCAGGGGCATTAACCGGCGCACTTCTGCTGTGGTGGAATCCAGCGGTATGGGTGAACCTGCTGGCAGTCGGACTGATCGGCCTGGCGATTGCGCCCATTTTCCCAGCCTTGATTTCCGACACGACCCGACGGGTGGGTATGCGCTTTTCCGGCCAATACGATCGGAATTCAGATGGCTGGCGGCGGGTTGGGAATGGCGACCATCCCGGGTTTAATCGGTATTTTAGCCCGTCAGGTTTCGCTGGAAATCATTCCGGTATGTTTGACGGTGCTTTTTGCAGTGCTGGTTGGATTGTTTTGGCTATCGTTAAGGGGAAAAGAAGCCTAAAATGGACAACAGGGTTAACCGAGTGGTATGGCAGGCGCCTGCGGGAATTGCCATTGATCGGCACAGTGTTGTAGGTATTGGTGAATTCCCTCACTAGAAATAAAGCGAGGTTTCTGGTTATGGACATGGAAAATGAAACTAAAAATTTAGCCCAGGTTGTCTATTTTTCGCATGGCGGGGGTCCATTGCCCATTCTGGGAGACCCTGGTCACCAATTAATGGTCGATTTCATGAAAAAGCTGCCCAATCAGTTGCGAAAACCCGATGCGATTTTAGTCATCAGCGCCCACTGGGAAGAGAGCGCCGCCACCCTGATCGGTGCGCCAAACCCCAGCATGTTTTATGATTATTATGGATTCCCGGACGAGGCGTACGAAATCACTTATCCAGCCCCCGGAAGCCCTGAGCTGGCCAAAAAGATCGCCGGGATGCTTGAGGATCATAAGATACCCGCCCGCATCGACTCTGATCGGGGTTTCGATCACGGTTTATTTATTCCACTGAAATTGATGTATCCGCAGGCAGATATTCCATCGCTGCAGCTTTCACTGCTGCGCGGGCTGAGTCCTTCCGCACATATCGGCCTGGGAAGAGGTTTGCGGGGACTGATGCATGAAAATATTCTGATCATCGGGTCTGGCTTCTCATTCCACAATATGGGTGCATTTTCCTGGCAAGGGATGGCTAGGCCGGATACTGCCAATGATGCTTTCCAGGATTGGCTTGTCGAGGTATGTGCCGGTCCATTTCCCAGTCAGAGCGCGAGCAGCGCCTGATCGAATGGGAGAAAGCGCCTTTCGCCCGCTACTGCCACCCGCGCGAGGAGCATTTGCTGCCGCTGCATGTTTGTTCTGGTATGGTGGACAAGCCGGCGAAAGTGGCATTCGATGACCGGATTCTGGGCAAACGCAGTCTGGCATTCTTGTGGCAAGGGTAGCAGTCCACGATCCTTGGTTGGATCTGACGAATACTGTCCAGAGAAGGTCCGGAAAGAGGCATCGCGACTATTATTACCGATAGACCATCAGCATCCAGGCAGGAGCGAGGAAATTAATGGTATGGCAAAATCTAAAGGCTTGAGGGTTGTGGCATTTGGAGTAGTGGGGCTCATTTTCGTGGCATTTGGCATCATGGTCCTCCCAAGGATTTTTCGAGTAGTGCAGAGATCTCTACCCCTTCCCAATTCGGTCCTCGAACAAGCCCGGGTTGGGGTCAACCAAAACAGCGATTGGAATCCCGTCATCCGGCGCCTCTCAGGGCTGGATTTGGTACTGGTGCCGGCGGGGTGCTTTACCATGGGCTCGACGGAGGATCAGCTGCTTGAGGCAGTCGATTCCTGCGAACGCTATTTCGGGCCGGGCCGATGCAAGGTCGATTTCGCCGTCAGCGAGACCCCGGCGCATGAGGTGTGCTTTAGCGATCCTTTCTGGATCGGGGAAACCGAAGTGACCAACCGTCAGTACGGCTCGAACTCCAGCACGGACATGGTGAATATGTACCGGGGTCCGGATTGGCCGAGAGAAACGGTCACCTGGGATGAGGCGGCTCAATACTGCCAGGCGCATAATGCACGTCTGCCAAGCGAGGCGGAGTGGGAATACGCGGCACGCGGTCCGAGCAACCTGATTTATCCCTGGGGAAACGAGTACGATCTGGCGAAGGTGATATCTGGACGGCTCAATCCGCAAGATGTGGCATCGACCCCGGACGGCGTGTCGTGGGTGGGGGCTTTCGACCTGAGCGGCAGCGTGGAAGAATGGGTAGCGGATTGGTATGCCCCCTATATAGCGGGCAGCGTTACCGATCCGCAAAGTCCAGCTGCTGGCGAAATGCGAGTGCTGCGCGGCGGCGACTGGTATTCCTACGCAGGTTTTTTCGTGCGTACCACTCAACGGGATGCTGCCACTCCGGACACAGCAAACAGCACCATCGGATTCCGCTGTGCAAGGGATATCAACTGATCCCTCCTGACCTGCAGGTAAATCCAAGCCGTTGAGATAAAGAGGCACAGAGCAATATCACTCTGCTTTGTTGGACTTTGTGGAAATCATCCCAAAAGGCTTGACGGAACAGGGTATAAAAAGCTACTATCTTGATGTACCAATCATCAACGATTCTATTCATTAAGTGGGCGGAAATGGCGAATAAACCCAGGTCATCCTCAGCGGGATCCAATGATGATCGCACCGTCAAAGAAGCGTATGCCATCTTACGGAACAAAAGTAAGAAGGGCAAATTTGCCAGCATGCTGCCCTTTTTAGGGCCAGCCTTCATTGCCAGCGTAGCATATGTAGACCCTGGTAACTTTGCCACGAATATCGCCGGTGGGGCCGAATTTGGCTATACCTTACTGTGGGTTATTGTCGCCAGCAATTTGATGGCAATCCTTATCCAAACGTTATCGGCAAAGTTGGGGATTGCCACCGGTTTAAACCTGGCAGAACAATGCCGCACCCATTTTAAGCCCTGGTTTGTCAAGTTTTTATGGGTATTGATGGAACTGGTGGCTATGGCGACCGACCTGGCGGAATTTTTAGGCGCCGCAATTGGATTTAATCTGCTGCTGGGAATCCCGTTATGGCTGGCTGGAATCCTGACCGGGATCACGACATTTTTGATTTTGGGACTCGAAAATAAGGGATTTCGACCGCTCGAGGCGGTTATATCTTCACTGGTCGGCGTGGTGGCGGTCAGTTATGTCATTGAAACCATCCTGGATAAGCCGGATTGGGGCAATGTGCTTTTCCATGCAGTTGTGCCGCAGTTGAAAGGACCCGAGAGCCTCATTTTAGCCACCGGCATTCTGGGGGCGACGGTGATGCCGCATGCCATTTATTTACATAGTGCGCTGATGCAGGGCCGCGTCAAGGTAAAGAAACCCGACCAACTTAAACGGTTATTCAAATTTGAACTGATCGATGTATTGATTGCCATGGGGGTCGCCAGCTTGATCAATGGCGCCATGTTAATCATGGCGGCTTCGACGTTCAATACCCAGGGCTTAACCAGTATCGGTACCATTGAAAAAGCCTACATCACCCTGGAACCGTTGTTGGGAAAAGCAGCGCAGAGTGTCTTTGCAATTTCACTGCTGGCTTCCGGCTTATCCAGCGCATCGGTGGGGACGATGGCGGGTCAGGTGATCATGCGCGGGTTCCTGCACATCGATATCCCGGTGTGGATCCGCCGGCTGGTGACCATGGTCCCGTCCTTGATTGTGATCGCGATCGGCCTGGATCCCAGCCGCACACTGGTCATCAGCCAGGTGTTGCTGAGCTTCGGCCTGCCATTTGCCATCATCCCATTGGTCATTTTCACCAGTCAGCGGAAAATCATGGGGGTTCTGACCAACCGCAAGATTACAACCATTTTAGCGTCTGGTGTGGCTGCGATTATCGTGGTGCTTAATGTTTTCCTGTTGTATACAACTTTGTTTGGAGGATGATCATGTTTGAGCATATCCTTGTCCCATTGGATGGTTCGGGGTTGGCTGAAGCGGCGATTCCTCCAGCTGTGATGCTGAGCCGCAGGCTTGGATCACAGGTCACTTTATTGCATATCATTGAAAAAAATGCCCCGCAGGAAATTCACGGCCAGAAACATTTGACCAGCGAAGATGAGGCCCAGGGTTACCTGCAGAGGATCGCCGAGAGTAAATTTGATCCGAATAACAAGGTCGTGACCCATGTGCATTCGGAAGAGGTGAGCCAGCTGGCGCGCAGTATTGTAGATCACAGTCAGGAATTCAGGCCGGATTTGATCATATTATGCGCGCACGGATCTGGCGGAATCCATGATTTTGTTGTCGGCAGTATTCCGCAGCAGGTGATCGCTGCCGGATCGGTGCCGGTGCTGCTGCTGCGACCGGATATCGGTAACGAGTATGACGCCATGAAGTTTGAAAGATTTCTGGTGGCATTGGATGGTAAGGCCCACCATGAGTTCGGGCCTGGATTTGGCGAGCAAGCTGGCAGCCGAGATTGGCTCGGAATTGCATTTGATCCGTATCGTGCCCACGTTTTCCACATTGAAAGCGGAGGACTCGGCCAGCGGGAACTTACTGCCGGGCACAACCAATGCGCTACTGGATATTGCTGAAGAGCAAGCCTGTGATTATTTGACCGAAAAGCTGCAGGCGTTGGAAGCCAACGGTGTCATGGCTACGGCTGAAGTTGGACGGGGCGACCCGGCTACCGAGGTGGTGCGAGCAGCGGACGAGCAAAAAGTGGACATGATCATTCTTGGCACCCATGGGAAAAAAGGAATGGGTGCATTATGGGCTGGCAGTGTGGCACCCCAGATCGTTTCACGGACGCATCTTCCGGTCTTGCTGGTGCCTGCCACCGGATAACCTGTTCAATCCTACCCGGGCAGCCATTCATGCCGATCAGACCAGCCATTCTCGATTTTATCGAGTGTGTTGTGTTTTGTTCGGTTCTGTCTCATAATCAATGGTAACGGTTGAACTTTCCATCCGTTTCCAACCACCTAGCTTTCATTTCTTTCTCCTCCGCCAAGGAGCAAGCCCATGCGAAAAATATTCTTCCAGGTTGGTATGGCTCTGTTTATCTTATTTTCAGCGGCATTTCCCAGTCCGGCAAAGCTGGCTGCCGCCCAGGACACGGCTCAGCCCGATACCGCCACCGTCGCGGGGACGATGCAATCCGAGCTGGGCTGCAGCGGCGACTGGATGCCGGGCTGCGAAAAGACTTATCTGGCATTCGATCCCAATTCCAATGTCTGGGTCGGCGCTTTTAACGTCACGCCGGGCAATGATCAGGATAAAAACGGTCCGCGCTATAAGGTGGCGTTGAATGGCAGCTGGGACGAGAACTACGGTAAGAATGCCGCCAGAGGCGGGACGGACATCCCGCTGGTGGTGGACCAATCCATTCTGGTGAGTTTCTTTTATGATCACCAAACGCATGTGGTGGCGGATGACTACAATACCCCGATCGTAGTGGCGGTGGGTGATTTCCAAACGCAGCTGGGCTGCGCCAAAGATAACGACCCGGGCTGTCTGCGCTCCTGGCTGCAAGATCCGGAGGGCGATGGCGCCTACGCTTTCGCCACCAAAGCGCTCAAGGCGGGCAGCTATTCGGTGGGACTGTCCATCAGCCAGAAAACCGTCACGAGCAAACTGGAGGCAGTAGCCTTTACCGTGGCGAAGGATAATGATGAAATCTACTTTGGATATGATACTGTGAAAAAAGAACTGATCGTCAGTACCACCGGCGCGCCGAAGGGCAGCCTGGCCAAGCAAAAAGCCATCTGGGTCAACCAGGACACCATTCTGTGGAATATCGTCGGATCGCCAAAATACAGCTACTCGCTGTTTTACTCGCGGGAGGCAGCGCTGCAGCTCACGGCTGAGGGCGTCAGCGGCGGGCTGGAAATTCCGCTGACCTTCAGCAAGTCCGGTCCGGGCGGCGATGTCTTCAAGCAAAACCCGTATCTATCCGGGTTCTCAGCCTTCAAACTGGCCAAAACTGACCTGGCCAAACTGCCCGAGATCCTGCGCTGCCAGGTGGCGGTGATCGTGCGGGATAACAATAAGAAAGTAGTGGACGTCACCGGCGTACAGACTGCCGGGGTGCTGGATGCGCTGTACAGCTATTCCGGCAAACTGGGGGTGGAATTCAGCAGCGGCATCCCGACACTGCGGGTGTGGGCGCCGACAGCGATTTCGGTGGGGGTGCGGGTGTATCCCAATGCGACCGCGGTGGTCGGCAAACTGACGCCCATGACGCGCGACGATAAGAGCGGGCGTGTGGAGCGTAAAGGGCACCGCCGACTGGAAGAACAAGTTTTACCTGTACGAAGTGCAGGTGTATGTGCCCAAGACCGGAAAAATTGAGAAGAATCTGGTCAGCGACCCATATGCGTATAGCCTTTCCACGAACAGCCTCAAAAGCCAGATGGTCGAGCTGGCAGACGCCGGGCTGAAACCAGCTGGCTGGGATGCGCTGGCCAAACCAGCACTGGAGAACCCGGAAGACAGCGTGATTTACGAATTGCACGTGCGGGACTTCAGCGTCAAAGATGAGACCGTACCAGAAAAGCTGCGCGGCAAGTTCATGGCTTTCACCGTGGCGGAATCGAACGGGATGAAGCACCTCAAAGCGCTGGCGGAGGCGGGTCTGACGCATATTCACCTGCTGCCAGTGTTTGACATCGCCAGCGTAGACGAAGACAGCTCCACCTGGACGGCGGTGGACGAGAAGCTGATGAAAACCTACGGACCTGCCTCGGACAAACAATCACAGGCGGTGGCGCTGGTCAAAGGCACGGACGGCTTCAACTGGGGCTATGATCCCTACCATTACACCGTGCCGGAGGGCAGTTATGCCACCGACCCGAACGGATCCACCCGGATCCTTGAATTTCGCGAGATGGTCAAGGCGTTGAATGAGACCGGGCTGCGGGTGGTGATGGACGTGGTCTACAATCACACCTCGCAGAGCGGGCAGGACCCCAAATCGGTGCTGGATAAGATCGTGCCGGGCTATTACTACCGGCTCAACACCGAAGGGTCTGTGGAAACCAGCACCTGCTGCCAGAATACCGCCACCGAGCACCGCATGATGGAAAAATTGATGGTCAATTCGGTGGTCACCTGGGCCACGCAATACAAGGTGGACGGTTTCCGCTTTGACCTGATGGGCCATCACATGCTGAGCAACATGCAGGCGGTGCGCGCCGCGCTGGACGGACTGACTGTGGCGAAGGACGGGGTGGACGGCAAGGCCATTTATATCTACGGCGAGGGCTGGGACTTCGGCGAAGTGGCCAAAAATGCCCACGGCAAGAATGCCAGCCAGCTGAACATTGGCGGCACGGGGATCGGGGTATTCAATGACCGGCTGCGCGACGGTGTGCGCGGCGGCAACCCATTTGACGATCCGCGACTGCAAGGCTTCAGCACCGGGTTGTACTTGAACCCCAACAAGGCCGAAACCCGCAAGCCGGATGCCCAACTGGCGAAATTGCTGGACTACACCGACTGGATCCGGCTGGGGCTGGCGGGCAACCTGAAGAATTACGTCATCACGCGCGGCAATGGCAGCACGGCTGACGGCGCGCATGTGATGTACAGCGGAGCGCCCGCCGGGTACACGCTGGACCCGCAGGAAAACATCGTGTATGTGTCGGCACATGACAACGAGACCATTTTTGACGCGGTGCAGGTGAAAGCCGCGGCTGCCACCAGCCTGACCAACCGCATTCGCATGAACAACCTGGCGCTGAGCATCCCGATGTTCAGCCAGGGAGTTCCGTTCTTCCATGCCGGCGACGACATCCTGCGCTCCAAATCGCTGGACCGCAACTCGTATGACTCGGGCGACTGGTACAACGCCATCGACTGGAGCTTCAAGAGCAACAACTGGGGCATTGGGCTGCCGATCGAAGGCGCGGACAACTGGGATATCTTCCGCCCGCTGCTGGGCAACACGGCGCTGCGGCCGAATACGGCTCAAATCACCGGCGCGAGCAGCGTGTTCCAGGAATACCTGCAAATTCGCAAGAGTTCAGCCCTGTTCCGGCTGACCACCGCCGAGCAGGTGACTGCCAGCGTGTCGTTCCTCAACACCGGTCCGCAACAAATCCCCGGGCTGATCGTGATGCGGCTGAAGGACGTGGACAACGTCGATGCGACCTACGCTGAAGTGCTGGTGTTCTTTAACGCCAATCAGAAGGCCATCAAATTTACGGATGCCGCCCTGGTCAATCAGGAATACAAGCTGCACCCGGTTTTGGCCGGCTCGGTGGATCGGCGTGGTGAAGCAATCCGCCAACGATGCGGTGCTGGGCGCCTTCTCGATCCCGGCGCTGACTACCAGCGTGTTCGTGCTGGAGGATTAATCAATCAACCCCCGGGATGAAGCTCTCGGGGGTTGTTCTTATGAATGGATTAGCGGGTCAGGTAGCCACCGTCCACCGGGATGTAGGCGCCGGAGACGAATGAGGCTTTGGGCGAACTGAGCCAAACCACCAACTCGGCTACTTCTTCCGCCTCGCCCAGACGGCCGATAGGATGCAGCGAAACCAGCATGTTGTAAACGTCCTGGTTTTGCTCCAGGCTGGAGATGAGCGGCGTTTTGATAAAGCCAGGCCCGACCGCATTGACGCGGATGCCCTGGGCTGAGTAATCCAGCGCGGCAGTCTTGGTCAAGCCAACCACGCCATGCTTGGCTGCCACGTAGCCGGCGGAACTGGCAAAAGCCACCTGACCGAGGATGGAAGACATATTGACGATGGCACCGCCGCCGGTTTTGAGCATGGCTGGTATTTGCGCGCGCATGCCAAAGAATACCGCCGACAAATTAATGCCGATAACTTTATTCCAGGATTTAATGCTGTAATCCGCGGTGGGTTTCTGGTCGCCGCCGATGCCGGCGTTATTGCAGGCAAAATCCAGCCGGCCGAAGGTGTTGACGGCATGCTCGACCAGCTTTATGCTGTAATCCGCATTGGCAACGTCACCGATGAGCGCCGAAGCCTGCCCGCCGGCAGCCTTGATCATGGCAACCGTCTCGTCCGCGCCTTTCTGAACAATATCGCCAATCACTACTTTAGCCCCGTCACGGGCATAAAAAAGGGCGGTAGCCCGCCCAATACCGGAACCACCACCCGTAACCAGTGCAACTTTTCCATCAAATATTCCAGCCATTTTGAACTCCTTTTGAACCTAATGCGGATGAACAGTCGATGGATTGATTATGCCACAAATAAGGGCGTAAAAGTCCAGAAATAGGGTCCAAGTATTGAGATAGGTGGTGGTTTTTCTGGTTATGCGAGGGTCTTGATTAACGCTTGGGTACTTGTTAGGTGTTTGACAACTAGATTGATAGCTGGAAAATCTAAAACCATTCTATTGTTTAAGATGACCCGACGGAAATGTTGGTATGTTAATCCATCGAATTTTCAGGAGAGCGAATATCAGTAATAACTTTTTGCACCGCGATTACCGTCATTTCGCCTATTGGGAACCGGAGGTTCAGTCTTTGGAGGAAGGACAACATGCTTAAGAATTTTATCTTCTCCATCTTAGGATATTGCAATAGCCGATTAATAATATTCTTAAATGAAAAGCATACCGTATTAGACCATGTCGCGGAAACAAGAATCCATTGTTAGGACAAATAGGTGACTGATGGTTTCAGGAGAAAAATACCACAAGTGCTCGCGTAGTAACATAATCCATGATTTTCCCATCACTCTGGAGACCACACTTTTATAATTAGGTAAGTTCATCATCACCATTCCGCCAGGGACAATCCATAGTGATAATTTTTGTAACACAGCCTGGGGGTCAGGTAGATGTTCGAAGACATCCCACAATGTGATTAATTCAAAGCTGCTGGATGGGAAATCCACCTCCTCAATTCTCCCATTAATGAAGGTCCCATTGGGAAATTCAATTTTCGCCAATTACCTTAATTGGCGTCAAGTTGATCTTTCTCAATGCTTAACTGAACAAAAAATATTCTATATGTGGCAGCTCGATCAGGTTACTTCTTCGGCAGCCAGGGCACAAAAGCGTTGGTCTGGCGCATGTATTCTTCGTAGCCGGGTTTGGCGGACATGGTTTTTTCCAGCAACGCCACGCCGGAAACGCGCACGAGCAGCAGGGTCATGAGCACGGGGCTGTAAACGGTCCACCAGCCGCCGGCAGCCGCGGCGATGAGGAAGAAGCCCCACCACTGGGCGGAATCGCCAAAGTAATTGGGGTGGCGGGTATAGCGCCACACGCCGCTGGTCATGATCTTGCCCTTGTTGGCCGGGTCAGCCTTGAAGCGCACCAGTTGGGCATCGCCAACGGCCTCGAAGAAGAAACCGATCAGCCAGACGACAGCGCCGGCGAAATCAAAGAAGGTCAGGCGGGCGGGCTGCGATGAGAACTGGGCTGCCAGCAGGGGGATGGAGATGATCCACAGCAAAATACCCTGCAGCAGGAAGACCTTGAAGAAACTGCGCCACCACCAGCTGCTGCCTCTTTCATTGCGCCATTTCTGGTAGCGGAAGTCCTCGGGTTTGCCCCAGTTACGGCGGGCGATGTGGATCGCCAGGCGCAGTCCCCAGATGGTCACCAGGGCACAGATCAGCAGCTTGCGGGCTGAAAAGCCGTCCGGCGTGAGCAGGTAATACACCCAGGCGACCAGCACAAAACCCGGCCCCCAGAAGCTATCTACAATGCTGGAATTCTTCAATGCCAGGCTGACGAGCCACAGGACAATCATCAGTGCCATAATGACTGCCAGGCCAATACCGTAAATTTGTAAAAATGTCATGGCTTTACCCTCGTGTTTGGTTGGTGACGCAGGCGAACCCGACCACGCCGGTGCCGATATGGGCGCCCAGGATCGGGTTGATGATCTCAAAGGCGGTGTCCGGGTGGGGGAGCAGCGCCTGCACAGCGGCTTTCAAATCCATGGCGTCCTGCAGCGCATTGGAATGCAGGAAAGCGATCTGCTCGAAGGGAGCCAATTCGTTGATGCGCGCGATCAGGCGGGCCAGGCCGTTCTTGCGTGTGCGCACTCTCTCGGCTTTTGAAACCCCGTCATGCATGGTGAGGATGGGTTTGATCTGCAGCAACTCACCGATGGTGGACATCACCGCACTCATGCGCCCGCTGCGGCGCAGGTAGGTGAGGGAGTATCGACCAGTGCCCAAACGTGGGTGCGCTTGATTTGATCCTGCAACTTCGGCAGAATCTCACTGACCGAATGACCGGCGCGGGCCAGTTCAGCCGCGGTTTGCACCAAAAAGCCGGTCCCCATACTCAGCTGGCGCGAATCGACCACGGTCACCGGAACGGAGGTAGTCTCCCTGGCGGCGGCTTTGGCGACGTTGACGGTGGCGCTGAGCGAAGCGGAGATATGAATGGATAATACTTCGCCGGCGCCCTGGTCAGCCAGTGAATCGTAGAGGGCGCGAAATTTCTGCGGGGAGGGGACGGCGGTGGTGGGATAGGTTTTATATCCGGGCAAAGCTTTGTAGAAATCCTCGCGCATCAGGTCGATGCCATCCAGGTAATCTTTATCGCCAATCCGAATATAGAGCGGCAATACCTGGATACCCAGGTCGGCTACCGTGCTGGACGGTAGATCACAGGTGCTGTCGGTGACAACGCGAACGCTCATTTGACCCTCAGAATCAATATGATCCCCAAAACGATTTCGATTGCCAGGCTGATCCAGTTGGAGGAGGCATAGGATTTATCGATGACAATGGATATCAGGCGCACCACCGCAATTGCCAGGTATCCCAGTCCGAGCACCTGATAACCGACCGGGCCGAAGATAAACGGCGCAATGCCCAGGGCAATAAACAACCCGCCAAAAATGGCCCGAATCTCCGAAGTGCCGCGCACCCCCTGTGCAACCAGACCGGTAAAGCCGTAAATGGCGGAAGGTTTTACCAGGGCGAAAACACCGGTGGCGCTGGTGGCGATGGCAGCGATGATTTTAAGTATATTCAAAATGTTCATACAAGCTCCCCTATATCAGCATTAATTGTATCCAGAATCTCGAATAATTCCTGGTTTTCCGGAATATCCGACATCGAGTGGCCATAATGGACAAAGCGGGCAACCCCAGCGCGATCAATGATCACCTGCGCCGGCATGCGGCCCAGCTTGAACAGGTTGACTTCTTGACCGTACAACTTGAGAACGCTGGCGGTGGGATCTGGCAGGCCAATAAACGGCAGTTTATGCTGCTGCCAATATTCACGGAAGGCAGCGGCGTCTTCCGGTCCAACCACGACGATTTGAGTGTGCCGGCCGGTAAATTCTTTAAAGTCACGGCGCAACTGCGCCATATGCCGTTGGCAGAATGGTCAGGTAAAGCCGCGGTTGAAAACCAGCAAAACATTGTCTTTGCCGAAGAAGTCGGCGAGGGCGACCGGTTTCCCGCGAAAGTCGGGAAGCGTAAAATTCGGGGCGGGCGTATTCAGAGCAACAACGGGCATTCAGATGGTCCTTTTCGTAGTCCGGCCAATGAACTCTCCAGCCGATAAAAATATCATAACAATAAAACCAAGAATTGTCAATATTATATCGACAATATATTGACAAATTATAAACATCATACTATAATGTGGCCATCACGATAAAGGAAGAACGATGACCGCAACCAACCGAACGCCTATCTATAATATGAACGCCATGCTGCAAGAGACCGGACTCAGCGCGGATGTGGTTCGTGTATGGGAAAAAAGGTATCAGCTGCCTAAGCCGGGGCGTTCCGCCGGCGGTCACCGGCTGTATTCGCAGTACGACATCGAACTGGTGAAGTGGCTGCGGGCCCGTCAGCTGGAAGGTCTAAGCATCAGCCGGGCGGTGGAATTGTGGCGCGAAAGGGTTGCAGGCGGGCAGGATCCGTTGGCGGGAGTCACACCCGAAGTACTGCCAGCGGCTGAGACATTGCTGCCAGCCGATACGCGCATCAAAGTCTTGCGCAATCACTGGTTGGACGCCTGCCTGTCCTTTGACGGTCAGACCGCTGAAGCCTTGCTCAACCAGGCGATTGCCCTGTACCCGGTTGAAACGGTGTGTACCGAGGTGCTGCAATGGGGATTGAAGTCCCTCGGCGACCTGTGGTATGCCGGTAAGGTCTCGGTATCTCAGGAGCATTTCACCAGCGGGATGGTTGTCAACCGAATGGAAGCTTTGATTTTGGCGGTTCCACAACCCACCCGCGAACAAACCGTTCTGATTGGCTGCCCGGCAGGCGAGCTGCACATATTCCCGGCCTTATTGCTCACGCTGCTGCTGCGCCGGCGCGGATGGAAGGTCATCAACCTGGGAGCCAATGTCCCGGCAGACCAACTGGTGGAAACTGCGCAAGCCCTGTCACCAGATATTGTGGTTTTGGTAGCGCAAACCTTGCCGTCGGCAGCCGCCTTGAAGGATACCGTCGGGCTACTCGGTCAGCTGAACATTCCGGTGGCGTTCGGCGGACTGGTATTCAACCGGGTACCGGCCTTGCGCAATTCGATCCCTGCCTGGTTCCTGGGTGAAAGCGTCAGCGGAGCCGTACAGCAGATTACACAACTCGCCAGTAATGCCACGATTTTCCCTGCCGAGCCAGCTGTAAATAAATCTCTGTCAGCGGTTGCCAGGCTGTATCAAGAAAAACGCCTGCTAATCGAAGCAGCGCTGGCGGATCAGATGTCGGAGATCGGGATTGAAATAAAACACATCCATGAGGCCAATGCTTATTTCGGTCAGTGCCTGTCGGCAGCCCTGGAACTTGGTTCGCCGACTTATTTGGAGCAAGATTTAGGGTGGGTTTCTACCCTTCTGGTTGGCCGACAAATCACGAACGATTTGCTCGGACGCTATCTGCGAATGTATCACCAGGCAGCCCTGGCAGTGATGGGATCTGCTGGTTCAATCGTCACCGACTGGCTACAGTCGATTTCAACGAAGTATTAAAGGATTTGTGAATGAAACAAAGTCACCAACTCAATTTCAATGCTCCTGCTCCGGACCTGACCTTGGTCAACACCACGCAGGACAGGGTACAGATATCCAGCCTGTGGGCTCAGCGTCCGCTGCTACTGGCATTCACCCGACATTTTGGCTGTACCCAATGCAAGCTGATGCTGGACGAATTGGTAGCCGGCAAGGAGGCGATCACCCGGGCCGGGCTAGACCTGGCAGTCATCACCCAGGGAACGCCTGAAACTGCAGCGGAATTCGCCAAAGTTTATGCTCCCGGCCTGCTGGTACTTGCCGACCCAGAGCGCGAAGCGTACGCGGCTTACGGGCTGGACCAGGGCACAATTTTCCAGACCTATTTGAACCCGAAAGTTTGGGAAGGGATTCGGCAGGCAGGCAAAAAAGGCTACGCAGTGGAACCTCCGCCGCCAGGCCAGGATGCCATGCAGATGTCTGGCACCTTCATCATCGGCACAAACGGCCGGATTGAGCTGCCCTATTACTATGACCACATCGCCGATCACCCGGCACTGGAATTGTTACTCGAAGGCGTGCTGTCAACCAAATGGACACAGCCATTTGACGGCCCGGTCGGGGTGGACAGTCAGGAATCGGAACAGAAATGAATCCGATGGAAAAAGTATTACTGGTTTTAAATTTTGCTTTCAATGCAGGAGCACACTATGAATAATGGTTTAAACATTTCGGGCTATCTGGCTTTCAAGGAAATCTGGCGCAACCGCGGCCGATTTTTACTGATCAGCCTGGTCATTGCCTTGATCACCTTACTGGTATTGTTTATCGCGGCCTTAGGCGAAGGCCTGGGAAACGGCAATCGGGAATATATCTCCAAGCTGGATGCTCAGTTCATCGTGTACCAGGCGAAATCGGACCGGCTCATCCAGGCCAGCCGGCTGGGAGTTGACCGGGTGGATGCCATTCGAACAGTGGACGGGGTGGCGGATGCCAGCATGCTGGGCACCAGCAGCGCCACTCTGGTCAACACGAAAGACGCAGAGCCTCTCAAAGTTGCCCTGCTTGGCGTCGAGCCCGGACACGTCGGCGAACCGAAGGTTACGGATGGTCGGCAGCTCAGCACGGGTCTGGCGGTCGAGGTTCTCATCGACCGCAATACAGCCCTGCGCAGCGGGCTGGGGGTTGGCGATACGGTCTCCTTGCGCACCACCCAGGGCACCGAGGAGCAGCTATTCAATTTGCAGGTGGTGGGCGTGACGGATGGTCAGCAATATTCTTTACAGCCATCGATAATTGTCTCGTTCGATACCTGGGATGAAATCCGGCCAAAATCGGAAGCTGAAAAGAATTTTGCCAATCCGGTGGCAAACGTTATCCTGGTCAAATTGACTGACCCGGAGCAGGCTGAGGTGGTCCGTCAAGCATTGACCGCGCAGGTGGAAAATATCGATGTGGCTACACTAGATGAAGCCATTCAGGCGCTGCCGGGCTACTCCGCGCAGCAAAGTACACTCAACACCCAGGGCGGCTTCACCCTCATCATTGGATTACTGGTGATCGGCGGTTTCTTTCAGATCCAAATTTTGCAGAAGGTGGCCCAAATCGGTGTTTTGAAAGCCATT
Organism: uncultured Chloroflexia bacterium; assembly: GCA_963721535.1. Taxonomy (GTDB): domain Bacteria; phylum Chloroflexota; class Anaerolineae; order Anaerolineales; family Anaerolineaceae; genus Bellilinea. Next base: position 7,403 of record CAVRKN010000016.1, on the reverse strand, counting down.
GGGACTGCCAACCCCATCGTCGCGGCAGCCACGATCCTGCAGATTGTGATGGTCACGGTTATTGGCGTGGCAATCGGCGGGTTGTTAGCCTTTGCCTTCTCGTTAACCTTTCCGCCCACGGTACCCATTGTTTTCAATGGAACCACCTCGGCGATCGCAATCGTCGCATTACTCCTCATCGGCCCGCTGGGCGGATTGGTTTCCATCCGTTATGCGACCCGTATAGAACCACTCAAAGCTTTGGGATTATCGGCATGAACAATATTATCAATGCACTTGAAACAAAATCAGTCGGGAAAACCTACCCGAGCGACTCTGGAACGATCACCGCAGTGGGAGATGTATCCCTGCGGGTGGCTGCCGGCGAGTTTGTGGCGCTGGTGGGCCCCAGCGGTTCCGGCAAAACCACCATGTTATCCATGCTGGCGGCACTCCTGCGGCCAAGTTCCGGGCAAATCTTCCTGGACGGCCGAGATCTGGCAAACCTGAACGATAAGGAACGCGTCGCCATGCGCCGCGAGAAAATTGGCTTTACCTTTCAGGCCAATAACCTGGTGCCGTATTTGAGTGCGGTGGAAAACGTCGAGATGATGCTGCGGCTGAATAACCGGCTGGATAAAACCGGCAAGCTGCGAGCGCGAGAACTTCTGGCACGCCTGGGATTGGCGGATCGAATGCACAACCTGCCCAGTCAAATGTCTGGCGGACAACAACAGCGGGTGGCAATCGCCCGGGCGCTGATCCACAACCCGAGCCTGGTTTTGGCAGACGAACCGACCGCCAGCCTGGACACGGAACGCGCTTACCAGGTGGTGGAGACCTTTGCCGGTCTGATCCATGAGCAGAACCGGGCTGGCATTATGGTGACGCATGACCTGCGCATGTGTGAATTTGCCGACCGGGTGCTGGTGATGCAGGATGGAGCTCTGGTGCGGGAATATGCTACCCCGGATGAAATTACCAATCTCGCACGGGGCGGACGTCAGCCTTATCAGCCGAGTTCGCTGCCGGTCAGTGTAGCTGCCGCAGCCTAAAAAACCGTTATGAATATCTGGTGGATTCGACGGGACCTGCGCCTTTCCGATAATCCAGCGCTAACTGCTGCTGTGAAGGAAGGAACTGGCGTGGTTCCCGTTTTTATCCTGGATCCGCGCCTGCTGGTAAAACCTGCCGCGAAACGGCAGGCTTTTTTATTCAATGGCCTGCAGACTTTGAAGCAGGAGCTGAAAGAACCTTGGTTGCGGGTTAATCGTCCGGCAGGGCGATCCGCAATTTGAACTGTCACGGTTGGCAGCGGAGTTGAATACCCGGACGGTATTTGCTGAGACGGATATCTCTCCATACGCGAAGCGTCGCGACACGATTGTGGCTCAGGTTTTGGATTTGCACCTGGAAGACGGACTGGGCATCCATCCTGCTGATGCAATTGTGCGGCCGGACGGTAAACCCTATACAGTTTTCACGCCATACAGTCGCGCATGGAAAGCGCTGCCGTATGTTGACGAAACCTTGCCGCGACCAAAATGGCTGCCCGCCATCCCCGACCTGCGTTCGGATCCGCTGCCGGAGTTGCCAGAGTCTGGCAATTTTCCAGCGGGCGAACGGGAAGCGCAGCGTCGCTTGGAACTGTTTTTAGATGGTCCCATTTATGCTTATGGCGCTGAACGGGACCGAATGGACCTGGATGGGACTTCGAGCTTATCGCCCTATCTGCGGTTTGGCATGCTTTCAGCGCGCCAGGCGCTAAGCGGAGCAAGAAAAGCGTACGATCGAGCCCCTGATTCCCAATCCGCTGCCGGCTGCCAGGCGTGGATCAATGAATTGATCTGGCGGGAATTCTACCAATCGATCCTGTTTCATTTCCCGTTTGTTGCCAACCGGGCATTTCAAGCGCGCTACCGGAATCTGGTGTGGCGCACGGCGCCTGAAGATCTGCAAGCCTGGCAGGAGGGACGAACCGGTTACCCGATCGTGGACGCTGGCATGCGTCAGCTGGCGGAGACCGGCTGGATGCACAATCGCGCCCGCATGATCACGGCTTCCTTTCTGGTCAAACATTTGTTGATCCATTGGCAGGAGGGGGAGAAATGGTTCATGCGCCAGCTCATCGATGGCGACCTGGCTGCCAACAACGGCGGATGGCAATGGACCGCCGGCACCGGAACGGACGCAGCCCCCTATTTCCGAATTTTCAATCCAACGCTGCAGGCAAAGAAATTTGATCCGGCTGGGGAATATATCCGGCGCTGGTTGCCGGAATTGGCAGGCGTGCCCCAGAAGCATATTCACACGCCATGGCAGCTATCGCTCGCGGAGCAACAGGCGTACCACATTGAGATTGGTAAGGATTATCCCTATCCCATCGTCGAACATGATTTTGCCCGTCGGAGGGCGCTGGAATTTTACCGAAGCGCCTAAAACTTTTCGGGCTGGTTGGCGTATACAATGTGAATGGCATGAATGATGGCATTGCAGAATTCTTGAACATTGGCGTTTGCATAATCGACTGAATTCTGGCGTCAGACCTTTTCCTTTAATTAAATTTGAAAGTCAAGGCGGGGCGATATGAAGGTATTGATTGTTTCCGCGAACACGCTGCCGGCGTCACCCACCGGGCCGGCCTATGTTGCCGGGGCAGCGGTACGTGCCGGCCATACGGTCGAAATATTTGAGTGCCTGTTTGCCAGGGATGTGGCGAGTGAATTAACCCAGCACATTCAGCGATTCCAACCGGACGTGGTCGGGGTATCGATCCGGCTGGTGCACGGCTACGTCATCGACGAGACAGCCCCTTACAACACCCGTCACCTGGATTTACGTAAAAACGTCCTGCAGGTGGTGAATGCGATTCGCCAGGCAACCAGCGCTGCGATTATCCTGGGTGGTCCGGGCTTCAACTATTACGCAGCCGATTGGCTCGAGTACCTCAATCTGGACTACGGCATTCGCGGCGAGGCGGATTTCTCCTTCCCGCTGTATCTTGAACGGCTGGAGTCCGGCGGCGATCTTACCAGCATTCCGGGGGCGGTATTCCGGGCTAACGGCCAAATTTGTAAAACGGCACGCGACCAGGTGCAGAATCTGGATGCGACCGCGATGCCAGCTTACGAGCTCTTCGATCTGGCGAAATATCGCGACATGGGGATCTCGCCGGGTATCATGACCAAACGCGGCTGCGCATTTCTGTGCACTTACTGCCCCTACCGTTCGATGGAGGGCAAAAAATACCGCATGAAATCGCCGGCGCGGGTGGTGGATGAAATTATGCAGGTGCGGCAGGACCCCGGGCAAATGGTCATGTTTTGCGAAAACAACTTCAATGCTCCCAAACAGCATGCCGAGGCGATTTGCCGCGAGATTCTCAGCCGGAAGTTGAATGTGCGCTGGGGCACGGGGGACTTGCGACCGTTGGGGATCACGGATGATTTTTGTCGCCTGCTGCGCGACTCAGGCTGCGGCTTTGTCAATTTGTCGATCGAAAGCGCATCGGATGCCATGTTGCACCGCATGCAGCGCGGCTATACCCGGGCAGACGTATTGGAATCGTTGGAGACGCTGGAAAAGTCTGGCATTCCCTACAGCGCATCATTGATGATCGGCGCGCCGGGTGAAACACCAAACACGGTGGCGGAATCGGTGGAGAATACTGGATCAGTATTCGATTCCGCAGGGCACCTGGATGACTGTTGGGATTTGCCTGTGGACGCCGCGGCAGGAAGTGTTGACAGATGCACGCCAGGCTGGTCAGTTGACGGATGATCGGATGCTTTTCGCGGGCAGCAACTACCTGTCACCCGAACTACCGAGGAGCTATATGGAAGAGCTCATCGGCACCTTGCGTTATAAGAACGGGCTTACTGTACAAGTTAATCAACCGTATGCCGGTTTTCAATGGCAGGCGGAACCGGTAACTCTTTAAAGGAAGAAAACACAATGGATCAAATTAAAACAGGCATGGTTGAGAAAACGATTCCGCCCTTCAAAAAGGTGTTTCCGACCAGCGAGACCAATCTTTACAAAATCTTGCATGATCCGCAGCACCGGCAAAAATTCCATGCCCAGCTCAAACGCTTCAATCCGTTGGTGGTTGGCTTTTACCGCACAGGACTGCTGCCGCTATTTGGCGGCAGCCGGACAGTGATGGTATTAACCACGCGCGGCTGCAAAAGCGGGAAAATCCGCAGCACGCCCATCGGATATTTTCGCATTGGCGGAGTGGTCCATCTATTTTCGGCCTGGGGCAAACGGACGGGTTGGTACGCCAACCTGACCGCTCATCCGGATCAGGTCTGGATCCAGATTGGAATGAAAAAACAGTCTGTGCGTGCGAAAATTTTAGAGAATCCAAGCGAAATCCGGCGCACCCTGGCGCAATTCTTGAACGAATTGCCGGCGGACGCGAAAGCTTTGTTCGGGTGGGAGCCGGGGCAGGATAAAATAGAGACCTCGGATTTCTCCGAGGTCTATGAGCGGGTCTTGATGGTGCGGTTTATAGAAAAGACCGGTTAAGCCCAGAACATCTCGCCCGGCGCTTCCACGGTGACCACCTCGCGCAGGGCAGCCAGCCCTTTGCTGACACCTTCGTCGAAGGACATCATTCCATCTTCATGTTCGAGTGAAATGACATAGTCATAGCCGATCATGCGCAAGGCTGAAACGATGTCCTTCCACACTTTGAGGTCGTGACCGTAACCAATGGTGCGGAAGGTCCAGGAGCGGTGGGGAATATCGGTGTAATTTTTGTGGTCGTTGCAACCGTTCACGGCTACGTTGAAGGGGTCGATGGAACAGTCTTTGCCGTGGACGTGTACGATGGCATCACCCAGCTTGCGGATGGCGGCTACGGGGTCAACTCCGTTCCAGAATAGGTGGCTGGGATCGAAGTTGCATCCTAACGCGGGGCCGGCAACAGCGCGCATGCGCAGGAACGTTTCCACATTATAGAGCAGCATGCCGGGGTGAATCTCGATGCCGATTTTGACGTTATGCTGCTCGGCAAAACTGGCGGCTGATTTCCAGTAAGGGATGCCTACCTGATTCCACTGGTAATCCAGAATTTCGAGAAAGTGCGGCGGCCAGGGACAGGTGACCCAGTTGGGCATGGTATCAGCGGCAGAGCCGGCCGGAAGACCAGACATGGCATTGACCACTGGCACGCCCAACATCTCGGCCAGTTGAATCGACTTGCGCAGCAGCTCATCCGACTGGCGGGCAATCTGCTTATTCGGGCCGATCGGGTCCCAATGCGCGCTGAAAGCTGAGATGATCATGCCGCGGCTCTCAACAGCCTGGAGATAGGCTTTGCGTTTTTCAGCGCTGGCTAATAACTCATCAAGCGGGCAGTGGTGGGCACCCGGCAGGCCGCCGGTGCCAATTTCAACGGCAGTGGCGCCGTAGGAAAGGATTTTGTCCAACGCCTGTTCAAACGGTAGATCCTGAAAAATGACCGAAAACACGCCAATTCTCATTGATAGCTCCTTAATGGTGATAGACCGCGAAACTGCCTATTAAAAATGGCAGGGAATTTGATTATTCTTCAACCTCGACCCAGCGTTTTTGCTCGGCGGAGCGTTTGATGGCTTCGCACAACAGCATCTCATGATGACCGTCCGCGAAGGTCGCGAATTTTCCGTCAGCAGGCATTTGGCCGGAAGCGATGGCACCATAGAACTGGCGGAATACCTGCAGGAAAGTGTCGGGATAGCCTTCGGCATGCCCGCCGGGGAAACCGGTCAGCGTGCGGGATGAATCGTGGAAAAGACCGGGGTCTTTGGACAAGATCTGGTTGGGCTGATCGCGGTAACCGATCCACAGCGAATTTGGTTCTTCCTGTTCCCAATGGAAGGCTGATTTCGAGCCGCAAATCTCAAACCACAGGAAATTCTTGCGCCCGGCTGAAACCTGCGATAGGCTGACGCTGCCCAGCGCACCGTTCTCGAAGCGGAATAAGATCACCGCCACGTCTTCGGTGTGGATGGCGACCTCCTGGGTGGAGAGGTTCTTTTCAATCTTGCCGGCAAAGGTTTCCACCTCGCCGTACGGCTGCAGACGGGTTTGATGTACGGTGGAAAAATCAGCCATGACGGCGGTGATTTTAAGCCCGGTAAGGTAGGTGACCAGATCCATCCAGTGGGTGCCAATGTCTGCTACCACCCGCAGGTCGCCGCCCTGTTCGGGTTCCAAACGCCAGTTCCAGTCGGATTTCAGAAATAGCCAATCCTGCAGGTAGCCGCCGGTGATTAATACGGCTGGCCCAGATCGCCAGCTGCGACGCGGGCACGGGCTTCCTGGCAGATCGGGTAGAAACGCAGGTTGTAATTAACAGCCGTGACCAAGCCTTTTTGTCGGGCCAATTCAGCCAATTCGCCCGATTCCGCGGTGGTCAGTGCCAATGGCTTTTCACACAGAACATGTTTTCCGGCGATTAAGGCTGCTTTCGCCTGACGGAAATGCAGGTGGTTGGGTGTACAAAGGTGGACAGCCAATGGCAGGGTCGGCCAGGGCTTCATCAAAGTTCGCATACCATTTGGGAATCCCAAGATCAGCGGCGACCTTTTGGGCTTCAGCCTTATCGATGCCAGCCACGCCATAGACTTCAATTCCCAGCCGCCGCAGCGTTTGAATATGGGTTCGACCCATAAATCCCAGACCAACCACCGCAACTTTAATCAATTCCATACACCCTCCCAGACCCGGCGATGTGAACCGGGAAAAATTTATAAACGTGGAATACCCGAGATAAGAAATCCAGCCCGAGCCGAGAAAATCAGATCAACTTGCTTAAATGCTCAAAACTGCGGATGGCATCGGGTACATTGCCGACTTCGACGCTGAACACAATGTCGTTCGGGCATGTTTTGACGATGTCAATCACCCGTTTCCAGTCCACCACGCCATCGCCACAGGCGCAGCCCACCGGTGTTCCGGTGACCTTGCCGCGTTCCTCGCCGCTTTGCGAAAAACTGATGTCCTTGGCATGCAGGTGAACCAAATGTGGGTTCACATGGGTCAGCCAATCATAGGTGTCGGTGGTGCCAGCCAGGTAGCTGTTGCCGGTGTCATAATTGATGCCGATAGCCGGTGATTTCACCAGGTTATAGATACTGTCCAACCCTTCCATGGATTTACTGTACTGCTGGTGCGGTTCCAACCCGATCTTAATACCGTAACGCTCGGCAACCATGGCGGCTTCCTGGAGCGTATAGGTCATGAGGGTGTAATCCATTTCGCGGGTGGTCCATTCGGGTTTTGGCCCCTCATCAGTGTTGACGACCAGAGCACCAGCATCGGACGCCCAGCGAATGGCCTGCTTGAGGTACTCGACTGAAATTTCCGGTTTGCACAGGGGAGTGTGCGAGGATAAACCGGACATTTTGACATTGTGTTTTTCGCACAAGTCTCGC
>CAVRKN010000015.1:0-251277 GCA_963721535.1 uncultured Chloroflexia bacterium | reverse complement strand
TATGCACAATGGACTTCTTGCTCACTCCCATCCCCGTGCCCTCGCGGCTGGGTTTGACGAAAAGTGGAAATTTCATCTTCGAATCGAGTGGTTCATCGGCACGTTCAAAAGATTGAAAATCAGGCGTCGGTAGATCATGGTACGTCAAGACACGCTTGGTCATGGGTTTGTCCAGAGCCAGAGCCAGGGTAAGTACTTTTGACCCGGTATAGGGAATGCGCATGACTTCCAATAATGCGGGAACCTGGGCTTCACGCGCGTCGCCAAAATGGCTTTCGCAGATGTTGAAACAAATATCCGGCTTGAAGCGTGGCAGTTCAGTGACCAGGCTAAGGTTGCCTTCAAAGAACTCGGCTTCGTACCCACCCATCCGAATGGCATTCACCAATGCCACTACCGTGGATTCTGAATCGAGGTCATCCCACTGATCATCCGGCATGTCCTTCCAGTGAGGCGCATTCTTTTTCAAATTGGCCAATACGGCTACGCGCTTTTTTTCACCCATGAGATTTCCTCATCTTCGACCGGGTCATTAGGAATTTTTCAGCGGTATTATTCAGGGATAACAAGGACATAGTATACTCAAGCATCTGGAAAAGGGTGAAAAGTTAAAGGGGTATTTTCATCTTTTTCTTTGGAATTTATTTTAAGGTATTTATGACCACTCTCAATAGCAACCCAACCCAGATTGTTCGCAAGGTCTTCATTTGCACGAATGGCAAGTGCGCATCCTCTGGCACGGCTCATGAAATCTATGAGAAATTGATGGCGATGATCCATGAGCGCGGTCTGGACGAATACGACGCTCCACTGCGCGTCAAATGTCTGGTATCCGGCTGTCTGGATGTATGTGAAAACGGACCGGTGATGGTAGTTCACCCGGGTGCAACCTATTATCAGCGAGTTGATCCAAATGCCTTGCAACGCATCTTCGATCAACACCTGCTGCAGGGTGAAATCGTTCCAGAATTAGTACACATCCATAAAAGCCAGCTGGCGGAGTAATAAATGCAAACAGGGCTGAAAATTTCAGCCCTGTTTTATTATTTTTCGTTGAATGGACGTCTTCAGGCGGAAATTCGATCGCCCAGGATTTCTCGCAACCGTTTCTCATCGTAATCGATCAGAATCTGGTCATCGATGTCAAAGGTAGGGGTTGTCTCGTAGCCATTAGCCCAGCGGCGTACCTGGGCAGCTGCCGCACGGTTACGGGAAATATCAACTTCCTTGTATTCCAGGTGATTGGCTTCAAAGAAAGCCCGCGCTTTGCGGCACCCAGGGCACCAGGTATTGCAGTACATCACAATTCCGCCATGAGGAAGTTCGGCAGCCAGTTTTTCCAGGTCGACCGGATGCTTTTTCGCGTTTTCTGGGTCGATCTGGCGCAGGATGGCGAATACCTCATCGTTATTGGGCTGATCGTCAATATCGTGAATATCGATATAGCGGATGATGCCTTCTTTATCAATGATAAAAATTGCACGCTCAGAGTAGCCTTCATCCCGCAGCACGCCATATTGGCGCGCGACCATACCGTGCGGCCAAAAATCACTCAGCAGCGGGTAGGTGATTCCACCCAGGCTTTCAGCCCAGGCTTCAAGGCAGGGAACATGGTCAATGCTGATGCCCAGAACCTGGGCATTTAATCCCTCCAGCAGGTCGAGTTGCGCCTGGTAGGAAGGGATTTGACCTGATCATATGGGTGTAAAGGCCTGGGGGAAGAATACCAGAACTACATTTTTGCCGCGGTACTGGCTTAAGGTCACCGTACGATCATAGGTAGCAACAATTGTAAAATCCGGTGCAATTTGACCGACAGCTAGCTTCATAGGCTCCCTATCCTTACAAATAATTCCGGTGAAATTTTAGCAAGCCAGGCAAAATAATTCATATTTTGCTTGACCGGAAATACAGTTCGTAAGCCTCATTATACTCATTTTTTCAAGTTTTTCTCGCCTTCCAAACCCTGCGGATTCGAAACTTGATGCCACCCAGGTGAACAACGCTTCTTAGTTCGTGATAAACTATGATGGTATTGATCAACATAATACCTTGCGTTGGTGGTTCAGTGCTTCGCGGAGGAAGTCATGTACCCAGCAGCGGATCTGGAATCGTTTCAAACAAGCGTAAAGGCCTCGCCTGAACTGGTCTATCGGGCATTTACCCGCGGGGTTGGCTTGTGCGAATGGTTATGCAATGGCGCCCGCACCTTTCCCAAGGTTGGCGGAATGGTGACGATGTGGTGGAATAGCGGCTATTATGCTGTTGGTGAATTTGTCAGGCTGGAGCCTAACCATACTGTGGTTTTCAAATGGCAGGGCCGCAATGAACCGCATGCCTCTCAGGTACAGGTTCAGATCTCGGCGGAAAACGATCAAACTAAAGTGGAAATCACCCACCGCGGGCTTGGCAGCGAAGAGATCTGGACGGAACCGCGGCGTGAACTGCACAAGGGCTGGGAACAAGGGATCGAAAATCTCAAATCGGTGCTCGAGACTGGGAAAGATTTGCGGGTCATCAATCGCCCAGGCATGGGAATCTACCCGGCAGAACTCTCCGTCGAAATGAAGAAGGAACATAATTTCCCGGTGGAAAAAGGAATCTTTTTGCACCAGGTTATCGAAGGCCGTGGTGCGGAAAAAGCTGGTCTGCAAAAAGGTGATCTGGTAACCAAGGTCGGGGGCTCACCGGTAGAGCGAATTGAAATGCTTCTGCAGGTTCTTGGAAGGCAAAAAATGGGATCACAGGTGGAAATCGAATTCTACCGTGGTCCTGAAAAAAAACTCGTCACGCTTGAACTCATGCCGTTACCCATGCCGCAAGTACCGGGCACCCACGCCGAATTAATTAAGCAGCTCGAGGATTCGTACGAAGCGGAATTCCATAAACTCCGGGAAGCATTAGTCAGTGTGACCGATGAAGCAGCGAATTGGAAACCCACCCCGGACGAGTGGTCGATCAAGGAAGTATTGGCGCATTTGATTCACACTGAACGAGATAACCAGGTGGGAATGCACACCTTGCTGCTGGATGAAGATTTCGAGTGGGTGGACAATACCCTGGAACGTGGGATCGCGACGATCGCAGCTTATCCGACGATTTCTGAATTAATGGATGAAATATATCGGGCGCAAAAAGAGACCATTCATTTTCTGAAGGTGTTGCCTCAATCCTTTTTAGCCCGCAAGGGATCGTATTGGAAAGTGGCCCAAAATCTTTTGACCAACGACACCCACATCGAAGAACATGTTGAACAGATTCAGCAAAATTTACAGCAATTGGCTAGCGTTCAAAACCCTTGAAAGACCTCAAGCCTGCCATTTTGCTCGAGGATGGATTTTAAGTTCACGGAAAGGTTCGCGTACTTAAGGGGTGGATTTAGAATCCACTCTTTGGGAGATCAAAATTTCGTATACCCATCATGCAGTAGTTAAGTTATCTTAAAATTTTCGCTTTAAGTTGACTAGACAACATTAAAATGACTTGACTCCCCCCTGTTTCTTTCTATAATGAAGTTGCAGGAGAGCTCCAAGAAATTGCAAGCTCTTTCCGGTGAAACAGGTTCATTTGGTAACACTTTTAAAAAAGGTGGAAGATCCTTAATAACCGGTGTACCGAAAAGGACTGTTTACAGTCAACCTGGAAGGTTAAATCGCTTCCTGGTGGGAATTGGAAGACCCCCTTCCCCTGAAAAAGAGGGAAGTAACAGCCAGAGAAGGAAAACCGAGGAAAACGGAAGGTTGTGGGAAGGTTACTAGGAGCCCCTGCGCTCTATCACCCCTGGAATGTACATTCCAGGGGTGTTTTTTATTCGCATTCGCGCAGGTGATTGGGATTTTTGAAAGCTTCGGGTTTGAGTAACCCGATGAATGGCAGGTTACGGTAGCGTTCCTGGTGATCCAGCCCATAGCCGACCACAAAGCGGTCCGGTAGATCAAAGCCTTTGTACTTGAGTGGAATATCAATCAGCCGGCGGCCCGGTTTGTTGAACAGGACGCATACTTCCAGACTGGCGGGTTCGCGTTCGCGCAGGCTGCGCAGCAGATAATTAAGCGTCAGCCCGGTATCAATCACATCCTCGACGAACAGAACATGCCGATTGTGGATTGGAATCTCCAAATCCTTGACCAGCCTCACGACACCTTTATTGCGGGCTTCATTTGAATAACTGGACACGGCTAAAAAATCCACTTCGGAGGGGATGGCGATTACGCGTAGCAGGTCAGCCATATAAAACAGAACGCCTTTCAGCACGCCAACCAACACCGGGCACTTGCCCTGGTAATCATTGGAGATCAAAGCGCCAATTTCGCGAACGCGTGTTTGGATCTGCTGTTCGGTGATGATAACTTCCGAAATGTCCCGCGCAAATTCGCCGTAGGAAATTAATATGTCATTCTTCATGGTGCCTTCTTCTGCGACTCCGAGCCTTGAATGCTTTCAGCTTCGTCGTACAAGCCGTACTTCACCATCATATCGCGCATTTCCCGCCGCTTCATTAGCTTGATATTGATGTTCGGGTAGAGTTCTGCCATCAAGCGCATTTTTTTATTCTTTTTCGTCGAAAGCTGCGGCCTCAGGGTGGTCAGCTCAACGTATAAATCCTGGTCGGGCAGATAAAAATCGGGCGTGAATGCCAGAATAACCTTGCCGCTGCCATCCCACTCTAACTCGAAGGTGCGGGGTTCATACACCCAACGGATGCCATAATAATCCATGATGCGGGCGAACATCTCCTCCGCGGGATGCACGAAGGGGGTCGAGCCTGGTGATGAATGCGTCAATGTTCGGGTTCCTCGCTCGTTTTTACATCGGTGAGATAGGATTCGTAGGGGAGTGCTGCTGCCTGGCAAATGATTTCGGCTGCGGTGGATAGCGACATGTGCCCGGTATTGAGGATCAGGTCGTATAGGCCAGCTTCTTCCCAGTTGACCTGGTAAGCGCGGCGCAGATAATTTTTGCGAGTGCGGTCGCTGGTTTCTATTTGCGCCCGGGCTGCCTCAGCCGAGACGCCGCGATAATCGCAAATGCGCCGGATGCGCACATCCAATGGGGAAAATATTCGGATATGCAGTACCCGCGGATTGTTCCGCAGCACCACCTGCCCGCCGCGCCCAACGATGACAATTCCGCCGCCGGCAGCCAGTTCATGGATCACCTGCCCGACAACTTTTATGTAAGCCTTGAATTGACCTGAAGTTGGCGCCAATCCCAGTAAATTCAACTCATCGATCATCGCCAGGGCTACTTCGGGTGCGCCGGCACGGATGGCAGATTGATTGATCAGATCCCGCCAGACTAGTTGGTAATTCAATTTGGCTGCCACAGCCTGTCCCACCTGAAAACCCAGGCTGCCAAGTTGACGAGAGATTGTGATCACATCCATCGGTTTCCTCCCGGATGAGCTGCTCCACCCTCATTAAACTTCATTATAGCATGCGGATAATTTCAAAGGATTTCGCTCGATGTGGTGGACACTTCAACCCGTACATGCCAACCCGTTCGGATTCTTTCAGGGCGTGGTATCATTCCACAGAAAGCGAACAAGCCGTTTCTGGCATAAGGCTTTCACTATTTCTAAGCATGTCAGAGGTACTATCTCCTTGAACCAACGGCTGAAATATCCTTACGAGTTTATTGGCGATATTTTAATCACCCAAGATCAAATTGAAGAACGGGTCGCTGAGATCGGCGCTCAGATTACGGAAGACTACAAGGATTCCGAGAAATTGCTGCTGCTGGGTTTGCTGCGCGGCAGCGTCATGTTTATGACCGATCTGATGCGCAATGTCCGCCGCCCAATGACCATGGATTTTATGCTGGTCTCGTCTTATGCCGGTACCGAATCCAGCGGGTTTGTGCGGATTGACTCGGACCACAAGTCTTCGATTGCGGGCTGGGACGTGATTATGGTGGATGACATTGTCGATACCGGTCTGACGCTGCACACCGTGCGCAAACTGCTGCTAGACCGCCACCCGCGCAGCTCTGAAAGTTTGCACGCTTTTGGATAAAGTAGCGCGCCATAAGGTCGATCTTGAAATCGACTACTGCGGTTTCGAAATTCCCGATCACTTTGTGGTTGGTTATGGCCTGGACATCGACGAAAAAGGCCGCAACCTGCCGTATATCGCCTCGGTTGACCTGGACAAGTATCACCAGCTGTACGGGTAAAGTAGTATCCGCGAATTCCTCGCGGGAGGGAAAGACATGGGACAGAAAATCGGAATATTGACCACCGGCGGAGACAGTCCGGGAATCAACGCGGCGCTGCGCGCCATCGGGAAAGCCTTGCTGAATGAGCCGGGCACCAGGTTGATTGGATTCCAGGATGGGTTCAGCGGCATGTTAAATAATATGTTCGAGGACCTGGAGAATCCCATGTTCTCCGGAATTCTGACCACTGGCGGAACTATTCTTGGCACCAACCGGGATCGGCCGGATCATATTCTGGTCAATAACAAATACGAGAATCGCACAGCTGAAATCGTAGCTGCCTACCGATCTCATGGGTTGGATGGTCTGGTCTGTCTCGGCGGCAGTGACGCACAGGACAGCGCAGCTCTGCTGATGCGTGAAGGTCTCAACCTGATCACGGTGCCGGTAACCATTGACAACGATATCCCACACACCGATACAACAGTGGGTTTTAATACCGCCCTGGAAGTCGCCGCGGAAGCCATCGACCGCTTGCATTCCACAGCCATCAGTCATCACCGCATCATCATTGTCGAGATTATGGGACGTGACAGTGGTTGGCTGACTTTAGGTGCCGGAATCGCCGGCGGCGCAGATGTTATCTTGATTCCGGAAATTCCCTACCATATCGAGAAAATCGCGGCAGCCATTCAGGATCGCGCCAGTCATGGCAAACGCTTCAGCCTGGTGGCAGTTTCGGAAGGCGCAATTTCGATTGAAAACGTGGCATTCTTCGAAAATGCCAGGCGCGCCAATTTGCGCATCCGCGGCTCCGATGACGCAGCCAATGTTTCGGCGCGGTTGGATCAGATCGAAAAACGGGCGGCTGGTGACACCATGCATCTGGCTAACCGGTTGGAAAATTTCACCAGCCTGCAAACCCGCGTCACTATTCTTGGATATTTACTGCGCGGCGGGTCGCCGTCGGCAGTGGACCGGGTTTTGGCGACCCAGCTGGGTACCGCCTGTGCCAATTATGTCCAGCAGGGGACCTTCGGAGTGATGGTTGCCCAGCGCGGCGGCAGTGTTGAGCCCATCCCGCTCGATCAGGTGGCTGGTCTGGTGAAAAGTTTGCCATTAGATCATGCCTGGATTAATGGTGCCAGGCTGGTCGGCACCCGGTTGGGTGATTAGGAACCCCTGGCATTGTTCTTACCAACTACCCTTCAGGAATGTGCAGCGCTCGGTTGGCAGACGCTGGATGTGATCATCGTCAGCGGCGACAGCTATATCGACACACCATTTTCCGGCACCGCGGTGATCGGCAAAGTGTTGACATCCGCTGGTTTTCGCGTGGGGGTGATTGCTCAACCAAAAATCGATTCAGCTGAGGACATCACCCGGCTAGGTGAACCCGCTCTTTTCTGGGGGGTGACGGGCGGCGTGGTCGACTCGATGGTCGCCAATTACACCGCCACCCGCAACCGGCGGCGCAGCGACGACAATACGCCCGGCGGAATCAACAACCGCCGGCCGGACCGAGCTACTATTGCCTATACGAATTTAATTCGACGTTTCCACAAAAACACCCGGCCGATTGTGCTTGGTGGTATCGAAGCCAGTTTGCGGCGCGTGGCGCATTACGATTTTTGGTCAGATCGGGTGCGTGGTTCGATTTTGCTGGACGCGAAGGCCGATCTGCTGTTTTACGGCATGGCTGAAAAAGGCGTGGTCGAGCTGGCTATAGCGCTGCGTGACGGGCAGGATTACCGCGATATTCGCGGTTTATGCTATCTCGACCGGCAACCTCGGGCTGGCTACCTCGAATTGCCATCCTACGAAGTGGTGGCTGCCGATAAAGCCGCCTTCACAGCGATGTTCCACACTTTCTATCAGAACAACGACCCGATCACCGCTCGGGGATTGGTCCAGCGGCACGGCGATCGCTATTTGATCCAAAATCCGCCGGCGCTGACTCCCACTCAGGCTGAATTGGATGCAGTGTTCAGCCTGGGCTATGAACGCGCCCAACACCCCTATTACGAACGCCAGGGTAAAGTCAAATCACTGGAAACGATCCAGTTTTCAATCCAGACACACCGCGGCTGTTATGGCGAATGTAATTTCTGCGCCATCGCCGTGCACGAAGGGCGGACCGTTTCCTGGCGCAGCCCGGATTCAATCGTTCGCGAAGCTGAAGGGCTGGCTGCTTTACCAGATTTCAAGGGCAATATCCAGGATGTTGGCGGCCCAACCGCCAATATGTACGGTTTTGAATGTGCCAAAAAGCTGAAGAGTGGCGCCTGCGCTAAAAAACGCTGCCTTTACCCGGAAATCTGCAACCAGTTGAAAGTTGACCATTCGCAACAGATTGCTCTGTTGCGACGATTGCGCCAGGTTGAGGGTGTAAAGAAGGTATTCGTGGCGTCCGGCATCCGCTATGACATGGTGTTGGCTGATCCCAATCACGGGCGGGATTATATGCGCCAGGTGGTACACCATCATGTCTCCGGGCAGATGAAGGTTGCGCCGGAGCATACTGAGAACAAGGTGCTGCGACAAATGGGAAAACCCGGCAACGATAGCCTGTTGCAATTCAAAGGCATGTTCGAGCAAATGAGCGCGGAAGTTGGCAAGCCGCAATTCCTAACCTATTACATGATCGCTGCCCACCCCGGTTGCTCGGAGGAAGACATGCGGCGGCTGCGGACCTTTACCAGTAGGAAATTGAACATTCACCCCGAGCAGGTTCAAATCTTTACCCCCACCCCCTCCACCTACTCCAGCCTGATGTATTACACGGAAACGGATCCATTCACTGGCGAAAAATTGTTCGTGGAGAAAGAAAGTGGGCGTAAGGAACGCCAGAAGCG
This sequence comes from uncultured Chloroflexia bacterium, assembly GCA_963721535.1. Lineage (GTDB taxonomy): Bacteria > Chloroflexota > Anaerolineae > Anaerolineales > Anaerolineaceae > Bellilinea. The sequence continues at coordinate 242,266 of CAVRKN010000015.1, read as the reverse complement.
CATCGTGGTGGAAAAGGAAGCCCCACCTCCTCGCCGGAGACCGAATGACCACTAATGAGTCCCTGGAGGGATTTGCCGCCTGTCTGCCAGGCGTTGAGCCGTTTCTACGCCAGGAGATGATCGAGCTGGGACTGGTCAAACCGGATGATGGCTCAGCCAACGCTGCCGGTGAGGGCGGAATCAGCTTTCTAAGCCCTCTGACAGGCTTCTACCGGGCTAATTTATGGTTGCGCACCGCCAATCGCGTCCTGCTGCGTCTGGGGCGCTTCCGTGCCATCCAGTTTGCCGAACTGCGACGCAAGGCTGCCTCGCTACCCTGGGAACGATATCTTAGCCCCGGTCAACCGGTTGCCATTCGAACCACCTGCCACCATTCAAAGTTGTATCACAGCGGGGCAGTCAGTGAACGGGTGCTGGGTGCCATCGGTGATCATTTAAAGCAGGTTCCCGAAGTTCAGCCGTTCGATGAAGAGGCACCTAAAGCTCAATTGGTGCTGGTGCGCCTGGACGACGATATATGTACCATCAGCCTGGACACCTCCGGCGAGCCGCTACACCGGCGCGGTTACCGCCTGGCATTAGCCAAGGCGCCTTTACGTGAAACTTTGGCAGCCGCCATGCTGTTCGCCTCAGGTTGGGACCGCAGCGCCCCATCTGATTGATCCATTCTGCGGTTCGGGTGTGATTCCAATCGAAGCTGCCATGCTGGCAGCCGGGATGGCACCCGGGGATGAAATCGAAATTTTGCCTTTATGAACTTTCCGGGTTTCAAAGCTGGAATCTGGGAAGAAATGATTAAACAGGCTTCAGACGCGACCGTTGCCCCGGCTGGGCCAATTCTCGGATCAGACCGCGATGCAGGCGCGATCAAAATTGCCCGCGAGAATGCGGAACGGGCCGGAACGGCACAATGGATTCAATTCAGCCAGGCGGCTATTTCCGCCATTCAACCGCCACCTGGTCCTGGCTGGGTGGTGACCAACCCGCCGTACGGCGTGCGCATCAGTTCCGGGAATGACCTGCGCGGTCTATACACCCAGTTCGGAAACGTGCTGCGCGAACACTGCCCCGGCTGGCAGGCTGCCTATTTGTGTAATGATGAACGTCTGGCCAGCCTGACCCGGCTGGAATTCAATAAAGGCGTATCATTATCCAACGGCGGCATCCCGGTCAAATTGACCCGGGCAATGGTTCAATCCGCTTAAGTATGCACGCGCAACCCGATTCAAAAGTACGGGTTATACCTGTTATCACCTTGCCGGTAGGCGCAAGGCATTATTTTCATTCCCATTTATAGGATAGTAGATCTATGTCGCAATCGATGACCCCCGCCGCATTGACCCGCACTTCGTCCGCTGATCTGACGGGCTTAACCTGGCAAGGACCGAGCGAATCAATTTTCACGGATTCTGCCAGCGTTCAGGCTGCCCTACTGGAACTGGATCAACCTCTGCAGGTTATTGCCAACGCAGAAGGCGCCAGCCTGACGAAAACAGGCTCGGTACAGCCTGGGGTAAATGGCAAGTCGCCGCAATTTTTGGGGGTGCTGCCCGCGGTGCGATTGGAAGACCTTGGAGACGAAGGATTTCGTAAAACCTACGGTGTAAAGTATGCCTATTACGCCGGGGCGATGGCGAATGCCATCGCTTCCACCCACCTGGTGATTACCCTGGGCAAAGCAGGTATTTTATCGGCATTCGGCGCTGCCGGAGTGGTCCCTGCCCGGTTGGAAAGCGCCATCCAGGAGATCAAGGCGGCGCTTCCCGATGGCCCATACGCCTTCAACCTGATCAACAGCCCCAATGAGCCAGCCATGGAGCGCGGCGCAGCTGAGCTGTATCTCAAACATGGCATCCGCACCGTGGAAGCCTCAGCCTACATGGACGTTACCCCGTCGCTGGTATATTACCGCGCTGCTGGTCTGGAAGCGGGTCCAGCTGGAACTGTCATAATCCGCAATCGGATCATCGCCAAATTATCGCGTAAAGAAGTAGCCTCCCGCTTTTTGAGCCCGGCACCAAAGGATGTTCTTGAGCGGCTGGTGGCAGACGGTAAAATTACAGCTGAACAGGCACAGTTGGCTCAGTTTGTACCCATGGCGGACGATATCACGGTCGAGGCTGATTCCGGCGGTCACACCGATAACCGACCGCTGGTATTGCTGCTGCCCGCCATTTTAGCCTTACGAGATGAACTGCAAGCCCGTTATCAATATGCCGTCGCACCGCGAGTGGGCGCTGCCGGCGGGATTTCTACGCCGCACGCTGCCTACGCCGCCTTTGCCATGGGGGCAGCCTATGTGGCAACCGGCTCGATTAACCAGGCCTGCGTTGAGGCCGGGGCCTCCGAGCACACGCGCAACCTGCTGGCTCAGGCTGGCATGGCGGACGTCATCATGGCGCCGGCAGCTGATATGTTCGAGATGGGTGTCAAGGTGCAGGTACTTCGGCGCGGCACCATGTTCGGTCAGCGTGCGCTCAAATTGTATGAACTTTACTCGCGTTACGACTCGATTGAAGAGATCCCGGCTGGATGAGCGCGAAAAAATAGAAAAAAATATCTTTAAACGCGAATTGAATGCCATCTGGGCAGAAACCGTGCAATTCTTTACCGAGCGCGATCCGCGCCAGATCGAACGCGCCAACGCCGACCCGCATCAAAAAATGGCCTTGATCTTCCGCTGGTACCTCGGGCTATCCTCCCGCTGGTCAAATGCCGGTGAAAAAGGCCGCGAGATGGATTATCAAATCTGGTGCGGACCCGCAATGGGCGCCTTTAACGACTGGGTGCGCGGTACCTACCTGGAAAAAGCGGAAAATCGCAGGGTTACCGATCTGGGATTGCATATCTTAACCGGCGCTGCCTATCTGACACGTTTGCGGCAGCTGGCTACCTTTGGCGTCAAGACTACACCGGCCCTAGAGCACTACACCCCCGCTCAACCGCTTTGAAATTAATTATCCGCAAGCTCAATCGACCCGGCGAAAAACGGGTCGATTTTTTGCATTTCTAACTGCCAGAGTGAGGATAAACGGTCCCCGCTCGCGCCAAACGCCGTACCAGTCGTCATGACGAGAATTAGCTATGCGCATTTCAATACTCCCCCAACCGTCAACCGTGGTTCGGGAAATGCCGGTGATTTCCACAGTGCGGGTGTCCAGGCGCAGCCCTTTACCAAGGGCTTTCAACATCGCCTCTTTAGCGCTCCAGATCAGAGTCCCGCTCCATGCCAGGCGTTCCGCCGGAACCGCAGCAAGTAAATTTACCTCGCCGGCTGTAAAGAAATCCTCATAAAAACTCTGCGGGTGATCTTCCACCCATTCCAGATCGATTCCCAGACCCAATTCCGGATTTGTACACTGCGCAGCTGCCGCCATCCCTTCGCGGTGACTGATGCTTAGTTGAATGGGCAATGTCTGCCCATCCACTTTCACAAATGGTGCACCTTCTGGATGGTTAGCAATTGTCAGTTGGTTCAATAGGAAGCCAGACAACTCGGGCATGCACCGGGTAAGCAGTGTTTTCGCGGTCACCCTGCCAAGCAACCACTCGGCACGCCGTTTAGGAAAACGCATGGCTTCGAAGCGCGTCTTCTCCTCCGGAGAGAGCCAGTCAACTGCGTTGGTGTCAATGAGGCCGGCCCCCTCAGGACCGGCCTCACCTAAATACCAGTAAATTACGTCGGCGTCAGACACCGTTAATCACAAATTCCTGGATCATTCGCCGTCGTTCATCAAACCGCGCAGTGGGGTCAATAATTTCTCATCCACGGTGTAGGGCAAAGGCGAAGTGCGGTAGTTATCCAGTTCCAGATATACCCTTCCTTTGGCATCCACTACCTGAGCATCGAAACTCAACTGACCGTCAGCATCCTGGCTAGGAGTCACAGAAGCATAAATGGAGACGCCGTTGGGTGTGATGGGAAACAGGCGCAGTTCGCCAATCGAGCGCGGCAGCGCTAACGATCCGGTTGATCCGGCTTCCCAGATACCCGCGGTTTGCATACACAACTCCACCAGTACCGGCGTGCTGACCAGCTCCTGCCCTTCGGCAGTGATGGCTGGGGTGCGTTTGTTCAACTTACCAAGGACGGTTTCACCGGATCGCTGTACACCTTCCAAAACCTGGAAAGCCGGCCCATGGAAGTACAAGTTATAGATGTCTTTGGCTTTGACGGTATAGTGACCATTCCAGACCGGCGGAACCGCCATGCATTCTTCCGCTTTTTCGCCGATCGGACTCAGGTGAACTTTGCCGGAGAAGTGCAGTAATTTTTCTTCTTCGCGACCGTAGCGAACCAGCTTCAATTCAAGGATGACATGGGCTACCAGGGCGCCATTTTCATGAGCCACCTGAGCACGCCAGGTGATTCTGCGCGGCTCATCCTTGTAGAACTTGAAGGGTGCCAGGAAGCGGATATCTTCCAGTCGAGCCACATTGAAGCCGTTCTTTTCGGAAGCCAGGACGGACGAGATATGTTTAGCGGCGACCGAGAAGCCTTCGATACCCATGACTCCCGGCAGCAATGGAATACCATTCAGTGCGTGATCTTTAAGGAACAACTCTGCCTTGGGATCCAGGTCGGCTTCCAATAAAACACCCGTATTGAGGTCCAGTCCGGTAAGCCGGCTGAACATAATATGGATCGGTCGGCCAGCGGTCAGCGCCTGGTTGGCAGCTTCGAGGTTTAAACCGCCATCTGCCTGACGTGGTTTTTCCAACAAACCCAGCGACCCGGCCAACAGCACTTCGCCACTCGATAGAACCATGCACCAACTCGCGGTACACCAACGGGGCAGCCTGTTCCGGCTGCATCATTTCGATGCCGGCGCGTTCCATCAACATGGGGATCGAGCCGCGGCTGGCCATGCCAACCTGCGCCCAGGCGCTCCAGTCAATGGCAACCGCCTTCAAAGCGGGATTTTGCCGGCGCAACGCGTAGGTCATTCGGCATACGAGATCATTGGCGGCGCTGTAGTCCGCCTGACCGGAATTTCCGAAGCGTCCGGCTACCGAAGTAAAGGCAATGGCGGCTTTCAGCGGTTTCTTGACCTTTTCCAGCGCTTTCAAGAAGTGGAAGAAACCGGTGGCTTTGATGGCAAGGGTTTCTCGAACTTCTTCCAGTGGTTTGCTTTCCAATTTGCGGCTGTGTTCCAGACCGGCAGCATGGACAAGAACGTCCACCCGACCTTCGGCCTTAATGACTGTCTTGACCACAGCACTGACAGATTTGGCATCCGTTACATCACAGGTCAGGTAGTGCCCTTTTCCGCCGGCTTGTTGAACCATATCAAGTGTTCTCAAAGTGGCTGCTGCACGCATAGTTTTATCGAGCAGCGCATCCACCTGCCGGGGAGTCAATTTTTGGCCTTGCGCCGCTAGACGCTGCATTGTCGCGGTTTTTAGCGCATCGCGCCCGCTGTGTGCCAGCTGAATATCGGCATCCTGCGCATCGGGCAGTTCTGAGCGACCTAACAGATAGAATGTGCCTTGAGTTTGCTGAGCCAGATCGGTCACTACCGAGGCAGTAATCCCAGCGGTACCTCCGCTGACCAGAAAGACGGGATGTTCGCCAAGGTTCAGGGTTTGCTCATCCACATCACGGTCCAGCATGGCGATGCCAAAGCGCTGCTCACCGCGCCAACCGACCTCAACCACCGCTGAATCGATCAGCGTTTCCTCGATCAACAAGGAGGCGATACGGGCAGCGTCCTCATCTTCCGCAAAATCGACGACCTTGACCAACAGGCTGGAGCGTTCCAGGCCCATGGCTTTGGTGAAACCGCTGACGGCTCCGCCAAAAGGTGCACTGGCGCCATCGGCGCCGTAGCCATGCAGCCCACCCATGCGGGTGGCGCTGACCAGGAAAGCCTCCGGACCTACCAGGCGTAGCAGATGGTACAGCGGTAATATTCGGGCTTCCAACTCGGTGTCCCAGGAAGCCGCGTCCAGTCTCGGACAACGCCGGTTCAACGTTCAAAGCGGGCAGGTAGTACATGCCAGTGACCGGTGATTCAGCCTGCCAGGTCTGGACTTTAGCCAGAGCAGTCTCATCGACCGTGGTGATCACCATCACCTGGGCCTTGCGACCGCGCAGGCGGCGCGCCAGATTATCCGCGGTTTTGCTGCTGTCCGCCACAATCAAAATCCGGCTGGCAGCGTCAATTTTCTGACCTGAGGGAGTACACAGGTTCAGCCGCGGGCGCAGCACAGGCAGGGGTATCCGGCGGCGAATGGTCACCGCTTCTACCGGTTCGACAGCCGGGGCTGATTCGATCACGGCAACAGGTTTTTCCTCAGCTTTTGACTCAACGGCTTCGGCAACAGGCTGGGCGATAACAGGTTCGGGCTCAACAATCATTGGAATTGCAGCCACGGACCGTTCTGCCAGTGCGTCAGCCATGAATTGAACGACTTTAGCCAGGGTGTTGTAATCCGCCAGGCGCAAGTCCTCGCGCCGCGGGATGTCGTAGTGGGTCCGGATGGTGGCGAATAACTCAGCCTGCTTGACGGTGTCGATGCCAAGATCGGCTTCCAGATCCAGGTCCATATCCAGCATTTCAGAGGGGTAGCCCGTCTTTTCGCTGACCGCTTGCAGCACGAAAGCCTGAATTTCGCTGTTATCGGTTGGTTTACTGTCAACCACAGTTGTCATGGGGACAACTTCAGCTTTGACGACAACGGGTTCAGCGACGGTTGCTGTGACTACAGGAGTTGCCGGAGCGGCTGTTGCGTCCAGCATGAACTGGACGACTTTCGCCAGCGTGTTGTATTCAGACAGGCGCAAGTCTTCACGCCGCGGGATGTTGTAATGGGTGCGAATAGTGGCGAATAACTCAGCCTGTTTGACGGTGTCGATCCCCAGATCGGCTTCGAGGTCCAGGTCCATATCCAACATTTCGGAAGGATAGCCAGTCTTTTCGCTGACGGCTGCCAGGACAAAGGCTTTGACTTCCTCTTCGCTAGCAGTGGATATCGCCGAGGCCTGTGGTTCAGATACCGGATTGGATTCTGGCGCAGGTGGTACCGTCTCTGGCGCACGCTGTGCGCCGCTACTAGATTCTGGGGTTGTCTTTTGTAAGATTTCTGGCGCAGCTTGCGCGATGGTACCGGTTGTCAAGGCGTCACGCATGAACTGTACGACCTTGGTCAACGTGTTGTATTCCGACAGGCGCAGGTCTTCGCGTCGCGGGATGTTGTAGTGGGTGCGGATAGTGGCAAAGAGCTCAGCCTGTTTGACGGTGTCAATACCCAGGTCGGCTTCGAGATCCAGATCCATATCCAACATTTCGGATGGGTAACCGGTCTTTTCGCTGACGGCCGCCAGAACGAATGCTTTGATCTCGTCATCGCTCACTGTGGGGGCTACCTGGGGCTGCGGAACAGATTCAGGTGCAGGTGTTTGCACAAATTCTGGTGCAGGCTTTGAAGTTTCTGGCACATGTTGTATGCCGCTACTGATTGCCGGCGCAGGTTGTGCGCTGTTACCAGATGCCAGCGCGTCGCGCATAAAGCCGATGACCTTTTCAAGCGTGTTGTACTCGGAAAGGCGCAGATCTTCGCGCCGTGGAATGTTGTAATGGGTGCGGATGGTGGCAAACAACTCGGCCTGTTTGACGGTGTCGATACCCAGATCAGCTTCCAGATCCAGACCAAGGTCAAGCATTTCAGCCGGATATCCAGTCTTCTCGCTGACAGCCTCCAGGACGAAGGCTTTGATTTCGTCATCGCTTACAGTGGATGTTGCCTGGGATTGTGGCACAGATTCCGCCACAGGTTCTGGCGCAGGCTGTACAGGTTCTGGCGCTAGGCGGTACCTTTGCTGACGTGAGTTACTGGCGCAGGTTGGGTACCGCCACTGGTGGGTGAATCTGCCCACTGGGTGGGGCCGTAACCGTATTTCCAGGTCGATTTGGCCGGGTTGCGTTTAGGCTGACCGATATTTTTCACCCGCAGGGTACGCTTCGTGACTTCCATTTCAGCCGCGTCATAACCGGTCATCTTATCCAGCCATTGTGAGTAAACCGGTTCATTCTTGCGGTTTTGACCATCCGGGATCACACGGTACAGCACCATAGCGATTTGCGAGCCAAAACCAGCGCCCAGCCGCAAGGCATATTTGACGTCATATTGACCACCGTGTGATAGGTTTAAATCGCCCAGCTCGGGATCCGGGTCAAAATCCTCGTCGTAGTGCGCGATTGGCGGCACGATACCGTATTGCAATGCCTTGACTGCCACCACATCCTCCACCCCCACACCCATGGTGTGACCGGTGAAGCCTTTGGTGTTGGCAATAACCACTTGATTGGCATGATCGGTAAACGTCTTGCGTAGGGCATGGATTTCAGCCGAGGCTGATCCGCCACGTGCCGGTGTGTAGGTTTCGTGCGACATGAAAATGGTATTGGCGGCAATGTCCGCGCGTTGAATACCAAAACGCAACTCGGCTTGTTCGACAACACGCTGCATGACCTCGCTGACATGGTTAATATCCAGCCGGGTGCCATGGAAGGCGCTGTTGGCGGTTACCGCAGAGAGAATTTCTGCAATGCCGCGCATCCCGCGTTCGCGAACGGAGTCCTCGGCTTCCACCACCAATGCAGCAGCACCCATGCCCATTAACATGCCATTACGGCGGCGGTCAAAAGGCAGGGCAGCCATTCGCACATCACCTTCGGTGGTGCTGGCGCCAGACGCCAACATGCCAGTGCCCAGCCAGGGAGCCAGCGGCCCACCGGTGACATCGTCACCAGCAATGATAACCACCCGCCGGGCCCGCCCGGAGCGAATCCAATCCTCAGCGATGGAGACGGCGTGGGTGGTGGTAGCACAGGCAGCATTGACATAGGTATTCGGGCCGCGGGCACCGATTTGCTCGGCAAACTGTGAATGGCCCATGGCTAAAATTCGGAAAACGAAGCGCCGATCGAAGTGGTAATCCATCTCCTGCAGTTGGGATTCCAATTCGACTGCGCGTTTTTGGAATTGAGCCACCAGATCAGTTTGATCGGCTGGGATAAGCGCGATCAGGTTGCGAATTTCTTCCACCTGAGTCTCAAGCGATTTATGGGTATAGAAACTATCCGCTTCTTCAGCGAACCGGTTGGCGCCGGGGAAAGCCGAAGCGAAGATCACGCCGGTCTCATCAGCCATTGATTCTGGCAGTTTCCAGCGGTCAGGTAGGAAGGTACCCTTGGAGGTTGGCTTATACGCCATGACCAGAGGAATACCGGCATCGCGCAGGGCTTCAATTCCAGCTGCAATCGCCAATTGAGTGGAAATATCACAAGCATCGACACGCTCGGCAGGAATACCGAATTCTTCGACCAGATCGAATTTACCGGGCTGACCAGCCAATTTCAGGGTGCTGTCCAAGTGGTTGATGGTCACCATCTGCGCGCCGGCATCGCTTTTCTCAAGACGAGTCGGATGTAAATCGACCATTCCCTGGCGTAATTCCATAGGCAGCGGTTCGATACGCTGCTCACCATTTAAAATCGATGTGACGTTGCCATCATCGAATACATGATGCTTCAAACCCGGCAAACCCAGGCCAGCTCCGGAAATCACCACCGAACCAGTCAGAGCCTGTCGGCCATCCTGAACTGCTGGTTGTGGTTTGGGTGCTGAGGCGCCATTTCCGTTTTTAGGCGTCTCAACCAACAGGGGGTGCGGAGCGACCGCAGCGGGAGCCTGGGCAGCCATTGTGCTGCTCTGGGGTTGAATCCCAGCTGCCAGCATACCGCAAAGGGCTTCATTAAAACTCACGACTGCGCCCTTCCTTGGGTGATTGGTCGCCAAAATGGTGACATCGGTGCGGTCTTTAAGGTTGTCAGTTGCCAGGGCATTCAAAACACGCTTGGGACCAACTTCGACGAATGCCCGAACGCCATTGTTATACAACGTCTGCATCCCCTTGATAAACTGCACCGGTGAAGCGACCTGCTGCCCGAGGATTTCCAAAATTTCGGGGCGAGTAGTCGGGTATAGCTCACCAGTCACATTGGCGACGACCGGAATGCGGGGTGTGTTCAAACTCATGCGGCTAATGACATTTTTGAGTGGACCGGAAGCCGGTGCCACAATTTTGGTGTGAAAGGCATGACTAACCGGAATTTTGGTAGCCTGGAAACCGGCATCGGCAAAGGCTGCCAGAGCCTTTTCAATACCCACAGTGCTGCCCCCAATGACCGACTGTACCGGGCTATTCACATTTGCGATGACTGCATACTCGCCAAGCGAGTTCAGCACTTTCTCGACGGATTCTAGCGGAGCGGAAACGGCTGCCATGCCGCCATTATCATCCATGGAGACTTTCTTCATTTCACTGGCACGGGCACTGACGATCTGCAAGGCCTCAGCAAAGGACAACACACCAGAAGCGACCAGGGCAGCGTATTCACCCAGGCTGTGACCGATTACCATATCTGGCGAATAGCCAAATTTATTCATCAATCGCAGCATGGCCACATTGGCAGTCAACATGGCTGGCTGGGTAATGGCAGTATCCCGTAAAGCAGCCTCGGCGCGTTTGAGAGACTCTTCATCGCCATCCACATAAATGAAGCTGGTCAGCGAGCGACCAAGAATGGGGGTCATGATCTCATCGGCTTCTTTAAAGGTGTCCGCGACAACCGGTTCCACTTCGCACAAGTCTTTCAGCATGTTGACATACTGAGAGCCCTGGCCGGGGAACAGGAAAGCCAGTTTGCCGGGAGCGCCGCTGCCGCGATATACACCTTGTGCGGTCAACGCCTGCCAACCATTGGGTGTGTTGGATTCAAATCCCTTCAAAGCTTTTTCGCAACGGCTAATCAGTTCAGCGGCGTCGGCGTAATCGATCACGATTCGCTCTGGACGGGCCAGGGCATCGGCTGATGGCAGTTGCCGCGGTGGTAATTGACCGGTGCGGGCAGCCTGCAGGGTTTGGGTCAGTTTGTAATTCAATTCTTCTGTAGTTTCAGCACCCAGGAACAATAATCCGCGATAAGGCTTGATGACCTCATGATTTACCGTTTGGACAACAACAGGAGTTGAAATCATAGCTGGAATTGATGGGGACACGCTGGCAGATATGGATATTGGCTGGGAATTTATTGGAGACTCGGCAGGAATTGCTTTAGCCGGCATCTCGATACCCGGGAAAGGCTTGGATTCAGTCGTCAACAAGCCGGGGACCCACTCTTCCAGAACCACATGGAAATTGGTCCCGCCGAAACCGAAGGAAGACACGCCTGCGCGGCGAATTTCCCCTTCAGGCTTGTCCCATGGACGCAATGTTGTATTGACAAAGAAAGGCAGATGATCAAAGTCGATATTGGGATTTGGCCGGGCGAAATTTGCGGAAGGCGGCAGAACTTTGTCGTATAGTGCCATCGCCGCTTTGAATAAACCGGCTGCACCGGCAGCACTTTTAAGGTGACCAACATTCGACTTGACCGACCCGAGCGCTACCCGTCCAACTGGCAGACCGTAGCTTCCAAAAACCGCATTCAGGCTGCTGACCTCAGTCACATCACCAACCCGGGTGGAAGTACCATGAGCTTCGATCAGACCGACACTGGCAGGGTTAACCCCAGTATTTTTCCAGGCGCGTTCAATCGCCCGCTGTTGACCAATGGGATTGGGGGCGGTGATTCCTTTGCCTTTACCGTCGCTCGAACCGCCGATGCCGCGAATGACAGCATAGATCTTATCTCCGTCTTTTTCTGCGTCCACCAAGCGTTTAAGCAGGAAAATGCCAGCGCCTTCCCCCATCACAAAGCCATTGGCTCCATCGGCGAATGGGCGCGAACCGTCCGGGCTAAGGGCACCAATTTTGCAGAATTTTACAAATCCTTCGACGCCCATATTGCGGTCAACCCCACCAGTCAGGACCGCATCAAACTGATAATTGGTAAGCCCATCCACCGCAGCCTGCAAGGCTGCCAGAGAAGAGGCGCAAGCCGCGTCGGTAACAAAGTTAGGTCCGCCAAGATTGAACACATTGGCAATTCGCCCCGCGATAACATTTGCCAGTTCACCGGGCATGGTGTCTTCTGTGATGCCGGCAACCTTGGCGCCGAAATCACGATGCATCCCGGTCATCAGGGCATTCTGAACCTCTGGCGATAGACCACGGAAAATATCCAACCCCGAAAGTGTGTCTAAAAATTCAGGCAAGCGGATGCGCAAACTGGTCCAGTAATGGTTCTCGCCAGCCAGTGCGTTACCCAATATGACGGCGACCCGGCTGGTATCCAAAGGTTTTTGAGGGTAACCATAATCCTGCAATGCCTGACGGGCAGCAGCAATCCCCCATTTTTGGCTGTCATCCATCACCGAACTCACGCTGGGTGGAATAGGAATGCCCCATTTCAGGGGTTCAAAGTTGAAATTATTGACCCAAGCCCCAATTTTGGAGTAAGTCTTATCTGGCGCTTTGGGATCCGGATCGTAATACAAGTCTTCGCGCCAACGGCCAGCTGGAACATCGGTTATGGAATAACGTCCGTCTCGTATATTTTTCCAGAATTCCGGTGCATCCACCGCATCCGGCATAATCGCCCCCAAACCAACAATTGCGACTGCTTTCGGGTCCAACATGTTGTCTTTCTCCTTTGGAGTTCGGAAATTTCTCAGCGACAAGCTTTTTGGCAAAAGTTAACACTTCACCCATCTGACAAAATCAGCCCCTTGAAATGTCCTCGATCGTCGTGCTATTTATCTGAAGTTTGGAGAAGCCTGCTAATCATTCAGGCAATTTTTTGCAATTCAGGCCTGCCGGTTTTCTGACAGGGCATACCCATAACCTTTTGCCGAGGTTACAAGCGTGAAAACCCGCATTAACCAAAAAGGTTTCGCTACAATTTGTCATAACTTTTTTGAAATCGGAAAATTCCAGCGTGATATACTCAAAATGGTCCGGTCCAATTCATTCAAAATTTACTCAGGAGAACCAGTTTGGAATCCACGATCAAACTGCCAGGGGAATTAATCAGCCTGCTAGTAGAACTGGATACACCATACGCGATCCAGACTTATCTGGATGGGCTGCCATATGTTGGCGAAGAGCTAAATAGGTCGCCTTTGCGTGTAATTCGTGATCAGCAATGCCATTGCCTGGATGGCGGACTGCTGGCTGCCCTGGCTTTGCGGCAATTGGGGTTTTCCGCCCGCATTATTGACCTGATCCCCGCGCCAAATGTGGATGATGATCACGTGCTGGCAATTTTTGAGGTTAACGGGTGCTACGGCGCGGTTGCGAAATCCAACTTTGTCGGGCTGCGGTACCGTGAACCGGTTTACCGCTCCCTGCGCGAACTCGTGATGACCTATTTTGACGTTTTCTATAACGTCACCGGGCAGAAAACCTTGCGTGCGTATACCCGCCCCTTAAATTTGGCCGCCTATGACCGCTTCGATTGGCAAACCAGCGAAGCTGGTGTTGAGAAGGTTGTCAAACGACTGTACAGCCTGAAACCGGTCGGCGTCATCACTTCTAATCAAATCGAAGAGCTATCCTTAATGGATAAACGTTCCTACGAGGCGGGTATGCTCGGGTTAAACTACGAGGGCTTGTACAAAATTTCGGACCATTAAATGGAGACTGATGCTGAGGGGACTTGATCGTTCGGTTTGGAAACCGCGACTTGTAATCTTCCTGCTTATCGCCCTGGCGATTAGCGGCGCTGTTCTACTCCTTTACACAACCGAAATCGCTCCGTGGGCTTATAGTGATTCTGCGGCATATATCACCACTGCCAAAAATATCGCGGCCGGACGCGGGATCGTTTTACAAAATCCCTCAGGTCATTTTGATTTATTGCCGCGTCACCCGCCGTTGTATCCACTTGCAATCAGCCTACCCATGCTGTTCGGTGCCGGCGCCTTACAAGCTGCGCGGTGGTTGAACGTCATCTTATTCGCCGCGACCATCTTTTTAGTAGGATGGATGGCATTTACGTCAACCCGGTCTCTCTGGCTAGCAATCAGCGCAGCCGCTTTAATTCTGTATACTTACGAGCCTTTACGAGCCTTTTCGGGGGTGATGTCGGAAGGTCTATTTATTTTTCTGGTGTTTGCCAGCCTGTTTGCTCTAAACATCGGACTCAAGCCAGCTCAAGAATCCCGGATACCTTTGGTTTGGTCCGGAATCGCAGCCGCTCTGGCAATTCTGACGCGCTATATTGGGTTATTCCTGCTGCCAGTTGGAATAATTTCCATCTTGATCATCGCCAGGGGTGAATTTCGATTGCGGCTGCAAAAAACATTAGCGTTCATCATCCCGGCAGTGATTCTTCCGCTTCTATGGTTCGTGCCAGTCTTCCTAACCTCAGAAACTTTGGGAAACTGGCATTGGATTGCCCCACAGAACATTCCATCAATGATTAAGAATTATGGAGCTTCCTTATTCAATACAATTGGCTCATGGTTGCCATTTTTCTACCGGGGCAACCACATAATCCCACCAGGTATGAAATTATTTCTTGGCCTCGGTTTAATTATCGGATTGGCTAGTATCGGTTTGATTATGTCACGCAAGCGGAAGCGTCCTGTTGCTGAAGGCAAATCCTATGGGTTGATAGTTATTCTTACCACTTTCATTGCAGTCTATATGACGATCCACTTTGCAACCTATCTGTTTGCCAGTACCCAACCAGACGCAAATGGCCGCCTATTCCTACCAGTTTACATCACGTCGATATTGCTCCTGGCAATCATCTTTAAATCAGTTGGTGGGCTGGTGAAACCTGAATGGATTGTGGCGGTAGCATTTGCTCTCCTGGCAGGCGTAACGATTTGGTATTTCCACGGGAAAATGTATCTCTATACCTATGATATGCACCATTTTGGCGATGGGTATACCAGTAAACGCTGGAATGAAAACCCGATTTTCCAGGAGATTGCATCGCTCCAAACCGCCCGACCGATGGCGTCGAATGATCCCAGCCTGATCCTGTTCTATACCGGCCGCTTCCCGGATCAAATCAAGCTGAGTCCAGATCAGAAAACATTTCTCCTCGATCTACCCGATGACGAGGGATTGGTCCTGTTCAAATTGAGGGGAGAGGAAATGATTGGCTCCGCCTATGACAGCGTAGTCACGTCCGCCAAAGAACGTTATCAGGTGGTGTATGAGGATAAGGAAGGGATTGTTTTTCAACCCCGATAGTTATGAAATTTTTATTATCCGCCGCGGTCTTGCTTAATTAAACCTTTGATCGCCTCGACTGCTACCAGAATCATGGCATCCGGTGAGGCTTTTTTAGCCTTGAGGGTTTCGGTATCGCTGCCGACCACCGTCAGCACCGCTCCGGCTCGTTTGCGGTAGATGCTGGACAAAATAAATATCGCTGACGCTTCCATTTCAGAACAAATGGCGCCGCCGGCTACCCAGGCTTTCCATCGCATTTTGATCTCATCGGCGATGGGCATGCGGTCCATCTCGATTTCACCATAAAAATTATCTTTGGTATGCGAGACGCCCAGCTGGGCGCCAATTCCAAGTGTTTTGGCAGCGGCCACCAGTGCATTAACCACTGCCAGATCCGCCACGGCAGGATAATCGAGTGGCAGATATTGACGGGTGGTTCCTTCGTCGCGAATGGCACCCGTGACGATAGCCACGTCGCCTAAAGACATACCCGGCTGCATTGCTCCGGCGGTACCCACCCGGATAAAAGTATCGGCACCAACTTTAACAAGTTCTTCGACCGCGATCGCAGTCGATGGGCAGCCCATGCCAGTGGATACGACTGAGACTAATTCCCCTAGCAATTTTCCGGAATAAACCGTATGCTCACGGTTTGAGGAGACAAAATGCGGTTCATCCAGGTACGCTGCCATTTTTTCAACGCGGCCCGGGTCACCCGGAAGAAGTACATAGCGCCCCACATCCCCGGGTCTCACGTGCACATGGTATTGAAGTTGGTCGGTGTTGGTCATGATATTCTTCTCCTGTTAATGCCGTGAGGGCATAAATTTTGATTAATAAATTTCGTTGTGGTTGCGTGGCTCTGGATAACAATAACCGGTTAGGGTAGCCGAGCTTTATTGTAGCATCGACCATCCAAACCGGCTAAAAACCAGCAATAAATTTGTGGATGTGTGTAACTAATCGGGTTTATGGGGCGTATTCATAGGCGCCAGCATCCGGTGCAGATCCAAGAAATGGTTCTCCCAGGTTTTTCCCTATATCAATTGCTGGTGAGGTTCCTAACGGCCGGTAATCAATTACCGAAGGATTGATAAAAGCCGGGACCAGGCTTCGACTACTCAAATCGTATCCGGTCCATTGCTGGAATTTAGATAAATCGAGTGTATTGCCCTTGCCTTCGACATACGCCAGGGAATCACCGTGGAGCGATGGACTGCCGGGATTGTAAAGTAGATTGTTATCAATCTGTACACTGGCGGGGATGGCGCCTTCAATGGAATAGACCCTACCGTTGACCGCGATGTTATTGAAAATTCGCAGCCCTTCAATCGACCCGCCGTAAGTTCCTCTTAAGTGGGTCAGGTAAAACACATACTCATCCAGCCCGTCAAAGATATTTTGGGCAAACAGGCTGTTGGAAGCGCAGCGCAGGATCAATCCCTGTTGACGAGAACCTCGGAAGACGATATTTCGCATAAAAGTGATGTTCGAGCAGGCAATGCCGCTTTCAGTCCCTGTCTCCAGGACGGTTTCATTATCCCAAATGACATTCCCAATCATCGATACATCGCCGCCGGCATAAATCTCGAAAGCCGAGCCTTCGGGATCAGCCAGGCCGATGCTGTGGTTATTCCACAAGCTGTTTCCGATAGCTGAAATGGAGCCGCTGGTTCTGTAAAAATTTATTCCCATCGCTCCACGTCCGCTATCAATTGCCCGGAAATTATCGTGGACCAGATTATTGCTCAGCACAACCCCGGTGCCGCCATAACGAATTTCTATCGCGTTGCCATTGCCATACAAATCATTTCCATCGACCGTTACATTGGTAACATTTTTGGTAGCGACGCCGAATCCCTGGTTATTGGAAAAGGAATTCCCCTTAACCATTACCCCGTTCGAACCTTCAACATAAATTCCAACGCCATACGCTTGCATATTGTCATGAAATGCCAGCCCGGAAATTGTAATGTCACTGGAATTCATAATCTTGACGGTATATTTACTACTGCCATCATTGACAATCCCGGGCTTTTCACCGGTGTAGGCTGTTATCGTCAGGCTGGAACGATTGACAGAAAATCCGGTATAGTCCCCGGATCGTATAAAGATCGTCGCACCGTTTGGTGCTGCGTCGATGGCATGCTGAATCGTGCGCCAGGGGGAAGTCAGTGTGCCGGGGGCTGTATTTGAGCCGGTCGTCGAGACATAAAAGGTGTTGGCAGCTTGAACAGGTCCGCTGGTGGTAATAAGCGGTAGAAAAATTGAATTTTGACCGGTGGGTTGGGATTGCTGTAGCAGGCCATTTAGAAAATGACTAACTACAGATAACGGATTGAATGTGGCAGCTAAAAAAGCGATTGCCACAGCTATGTTTATGATAAAGGGCATTTTGTCGACACCAAAAGTGTGCGGTCTATTTCTTGTCGGCTACGATGGTGAAGGTAGACCGCCACAGGGGATATCATTGTAACCACCTTTTCAGACCAAAAAACCTAACAATTCTGTTAATGATGTCATAAATCGAGTAATTTCCTGAGATATCCGGGAAAATTCCTCATTACCCACTAACGTAAACCCTGGGAAACATAACCGATAACCGCCCCACCAATAATGAGCCAGGTTGAATTCACTTTGAACTTCAATAACAGGATCAATGACGCCAAGGCGATCATTATAGTCATTGGGTCGATGATGGAAGAGCGCCCCAAAGTCCAGGTAACCGCTGCCATCAAACCGAGTGAGGCTGCATTGACACCGTCCAGCAAACCACGAACCCATTCGGAATTACGTATTTTGGGTATTAGCGGGTTCGAAATCGCGACAAAAATGAATGCTGGCAGGAATATGCCCAGCGTGGCTAACAGCGCACCAGGAACTCCGGCTAACAGGTAGCCGATAAAGGTGGCAGTCGTGAAAACTGGCCCTGGCGTCACCTGTCCAATTGCGACCGCATCCAGCAACTGCTGGTTGGTCAGCCAGGCCAGCCGCACCACAAAATCGGAGTGCAGGAAGGCGAGTAATACGTAGCCGCTGCCATATAAAATGGCGCCAATTTTTAGAAATGTCAGGAACATTAGCGGAAGGCTAAAGGGAGACACGGTCATTGCGGTGATCCCAAGCCAGTTCAAGAAATCAGTGGATGGAATGATGACTAATCCCTTTGAGTTTGACCGCAGAGAGCCAAGTCGCTGCAGGTTATTGATAAGCATCACAACCAGCCCGCCAGCCACAAGCAATAATATTTCATTTACTCCAAGAAAGTACAGGGTGGTTACTGCTACTCCCACCAGGGCTAACAAGGGTCCATGGATCGCTTTACGACCTAACATCCACAACGCCTGCAGGATGATCGCGATCACAACCGGCTTAATACCATACAATAGCCAGTCTGCTTGCGGTGTCGATCCGTAGCGGACATAGACCCACGCCAGAGCCATCACTAACCCAACAGCCGGTAGGATGAAACAAGCACCGCCAAGGATCAACCCGGCCCAGCCGGCTCGTAAAAAGCCGATATGAATGGCCATTTCCGTCGAATTAGGCCCGGGAATCAGATTGGTTGCCCCGACCAGATCGAGAAATTCCGTATCCGTCAGCCATTTGCGGCGAACCACCACTTCATTGTGCATAATGGCGATATGGGCTGCTGGACCGCCGAAGGCAGTGAAACCCAGTTTTAGGAACAGAAGAACAACTTCTCGCAGGCGCTGGGCTTTGGAATCTGGCATGTTATTGAGCTCAGGGGCGATTAATTTCCTGGGGCGGTAGTGATTTCACCTGTTGTGGAGTCAATCCACCAGCTTTTACTATTCCAGTCCATCATACGCACTTTTCCAGCCGAACGCCATTCCAGAGGACGGATAAAATCTTTACCTTCATATAAGGTATTAACTTTGAGATTAGATCGCTGCACAATGAAAATATAAAATTCAATCGCGGAAGAGCCGCAGATTTCGCCGCTAGCCGCTGCCAAAATCAATTGTTTCCCATCTGGCGACCAGCGAATACCTCCGGCTTGTGGGACTTGATCTTTCGCGGGGTTGACTGGCAGCGCGACCTTGATTTCGCTTTGATCAGTTGTGTTCAAGATCACCAATTCAACTTCTGCCGAGCCGGTTGTATAGGCTAGCAATGATTCATCCGGCGAGAACATGTGACCACGGCCTGACGGTAGGTCAATGGAATCCACTTTACCTGTTTGGACATCCAGTCGCTGCCATTTTTGGTCAACTGGGTAAAAATCACCGCAGCCGTCTGCGACTGTAGACTCCAGGTAATAGAAATACTTGCTGTCGGCGGACCACTGTTTCGGATTGGGGAACGTATAACCAAGCCCCTCGCCTTTATAATCTACCGGTGTCCAGACCACACTTTTGTCGCGATTGGCGATCGTCAGGGAGACCCGGTAACCGGTAGTCAGAAGTCTCGAAGGCCGGCAAAGCTGTCCATTGCCCGTCTGGTGATATGACCGACTGGTCCAGAAATGTCCCCTCTGAAGGAGCAGGTGTAATTAGTCGTGGAGTGGGTGTGTACTTTGCGACCAGGGTGATTTGCGGAGTTGCTGTAACACCAGATGACGCAGTCGTCAGAAATGGAACGGTCGTGGTGTTTAAGGGGGTATTGGTGGGCTGTTCGAGCGTCGATTGAGCATCTGAGCAAGCTGACAAAAGAATAATAAACAGGAATAAAACCAGTACCCGCATGATGCTCGAATGTTTCAATGGAACACTCCTCAAGATAATTGACCCACCCCATGTCGGCAGCGGACAGGGACATTCTGGTTATGCGAACAATCCCTACGAAACCGATTTTACAACAGAATCGTTACCGGCTGGCAAAAGGTAATATACGGTATTTTGATAAACTACCCTCCCGATGACTTTATTTCTTACAGATTCGCCAGCGGAAAAGCATTGAAGTTAGTCAAAATCTCGGACTTGATTCCCTCAGTTGGTTTCATGATTTTCCTGGAAGCTCCAAGAACTATCTAATGGAGCTTAAAATTATTTTTGACTCCACCTATTAGCATCAGAGACGATTATGAATTAATAGTTACGGCAAAGCATTTCCAGCCGATAATAATATTTCATACCACTCTTCGCGTGTGAGAGTAATTTCCGCAGCTTTAATGCAATCCTTCAACCGTTCCAGGTTTGTCGTGCCGGTAACCGGCTGCATTCTTGCTGGGTGCCGCAAAATCCAGGCCAGAGCAATGGTGGTATTGGTTACACCATATTTACGGGCGATTTCATCAATTTTGCCATTCAATTTGGCGAATTTCTCATTCCCAAGAAATACGCCTTCGAAAAATCCGTGCTGGAAAGGTGACCAGGGTTGAATGGTGATGTCATGCAGCCGGCAATAATCCAGGATGCTGCCGTCATGGTCAATGGAAGGCGCGTTTTCCATGTTGACATTAAAACCATTGGTGATCATAGCGGCATTGGTGATGCTTAGTTGAAGCTGATTCGCCAGGATGGGCTGTTTCACGAATTTTTTCAACAATTCGATTTGCATTGGTTTCTGATTCGATACACCAAAATTCCTGACCTTACCCGACTCTTCCAATACCGTGAATGCAGCAGCCACCTCTTCCGGTTCAACCAGCGCATCCGGGCGGTGTAATAATAGTACGTCCAGATATTCAGTCTTCAACCGTTGAAGACTTCCATCGACCGCATTCAGGATATGCTCTTTCGAAAAATCAAACATGCCCTGACGAATTCCAACTTTGGATTGTAAGATCAGTTTTTCTCTTATGGCAGGAGCCATATGAATTGCGTTGGCAAATATTTCTTCACACGCTCCTCCACCATAGATATCCGCATGGTCGAAGAAATGTGCGCCAAGGTCAAGCGCAGTTTGTACAAATTTTTCTGCTTGCGGTTGGCTCAAAGAATTTATACGCATACAGCCGACTGCTATAACCGGAACCTGAAGATTGCTGCGTCCCAGGGCTATGGTTCTCATTTGACCTCTCTCTTTTTGCAAATACTTATGTTTTAGTCATTGCCAGGTACTTATACGCTCCAATTTTACGCGTAATCCACCTGATTTTCGCATCGAATTTCCTGCAAATGGTACACTTAAAGCTACAAGGTATTACCTTCCATGTCCACATACAGTGCCTCCGCCCTGGCTCATCCGAACATCGCCTTCATCAAATACTGGGGCAATCGCGATCCATCCTTGCGTCTGCCGCAGAATGGCTCTATTTCCATGAACCTGGCCGGGCTGCAAACTCACACCCGGGTCAGTTTTAGCGCTGATTTTCAACAGGACCGATTCACGCTCAATAATTCCAACCAAACCGGCGCCAGCCTGACGCGGGTCAGCGATTTTCTTGATCTGGTTCGGTCCCTGGCAGGTAAAAATTGGAAGGCGGAAGTTGAATCCGCCAACAACTTCCCGACTGGCGCTGGAATTGCTTCATCTGCAGCGGCATTTGCGGCGCTGGCGATGGCTGCGACAAGCGCCCTTGGGCTGGATCTGAATGAGCACCAACTTTCAGCACTGGCGCGCCGGGGATCAGGGTCGGCGTGCCGTTCAATCCCAGCAGGATTTGTCGAATGGCTGCCGGGTAAATCCGATTCGGATTCGTATGCAATTTCTTTGGCTGGCAGCGATCACTGGCAATTGGTGGATTGCATTGCTGTGCTAAAAGATACGCACAAGCTGACCGGCTCCAGTGAAGGGCATTTTCTTGCCGATACCAGTCCACTGCAATCGGCGCGGGTTGCTGGAGTTCATGAACGCCTCGAGCGCTGCCGGGACGCGATCCGCACTCGCGACTTTGAGGCTTTAGCCAGCGTGGTGGAATTGGATTCCAACCTGATGCATGCCGTGATGATGACTTCCGCCCCGCCGCTCCTTTACTGGGAACCGGCATCTATTACGATTATGAAGACTGTCCCGGAATGGCGCAAAGCCGGAATCGCTGCCTGTTATACACTGGACGCGGGTCCAAATGTACATGTGATTTGTACCGCTGCCAGCGCAGCTGAAGTACAAAAACGCCTGGGGGAAATTCCAGAAGTTTTGACGGTGCGGACGTCTACTGTCGGTGGTGGTGCACACCTGACATCAGAAGATTAATTCTTACTCAGCACCTCCACGCTGGTTAGCGAAAGACCTTCAAAGGCGATATAATTGACAGGTCGATCCAGCCTATCCTGGTTCGGAGTTTTCTATCGCCTTCAACATAGGGTTATCCCTACCAGACACCGAATAACTCATCAGCGGTGCGAAATGGAGCGAGGTTTTTGTGAATTTCACCAACTTATTGTTATTCATCCTGTTTTTTGGCGCTATGTTGTTCCTGCACGAACTGGGTCATTACCTGGTAGCCAAAATTTTCAAAATCAAGGTCGAAGAGTTCGGTTTTGGATTCCCACCAAAACTGGTCAAGTTATTTAAATTCCATGAAACCGAATTCAGCCTGAATTGGATTCCCTTCGGGGCTTTTGTACGGCTCTCTGGGGAAAATGATCCCTCGGTTGAGGGCGGTTTTGGCAATGCCAAACCCCTGGCACGCATCGCCGTGCTTTTGGGCGGCCCGCTGATGAATCTGGCGACCGGTGTCGTGTTATTTTCGATCATGTTCAACCAGGTCGGGGTACCGGCCTATAACCAGGTGCTCATTTCCTCGGTGTCAGCTGCCTCTCCAGCCGAAGCTGCCGGGCTGAAGATGGGTGACATTGTGGTCAGTATCAATCAGACCCCGGTGGATAGCACGAATAAACTTTCCGAGCTCATTCAAGCCAACAAAGGCAAGGAAATTGAAATCGTGCTGCAGAGGAATGGCGAAACGATTATCACCCGAGCCACCCCGCGAGAAAATCCGCCGCCGAATGAAGGTTCGCTGGGTATTGCCATGACCAATCCGCTGGTGAAAACCAGCTGGATTAAAACCGTTCCGCTTTCCTTCCAGGCGACCTACGCTCAGGCGCGCGAGATTTTCGCAATGCCGGGCCGCTTGATCCGTAATGAAATTCCCAAAGATCAATCCCGCGTCGTTGGGCCGGTAGGAATTTACACCATGTTCAATCAGGCACGGACGATGGACGAGCAGAACACTGGATCGACCGATCCATTCGACACGACGTTTACCCTGCGGCTGATGGCAGTGATCACGGTTGCGCTGGGGCTAACCAACCTTTTCCCCATCCCGGCGGTCGATGGCGGGCGAATCATATTCATCCTGCCTGAGCTGCTATTCCACAAACGGATTCCGGCAAAGTATGAGAATTTGGTCCACATGGTGGGGTTTGTGGCATTGATCTTGCTGATGTTTTATATTACCGCCCAAGACATTTTCAACCCGATAAAACTCCCGTAAGCTGAGGATTAATGGAAGAAAGCATTCAACAATCGGTCTCGTTTGATAAAGTCATTGCAGCTTTGCTGGATAACGAGCATCCCTTTCCGGCGGTGCATTGGCATCGATTCTCAGACATCTCGATTGCTGATCTGCAAAAACTGGAAAAAATCTGGCTGGACATCAATCCAGATCGGCGGACAGCACTACTGGAAGATCTGGAAAATTTAGTCGATTCGGATACCCTGGTTTCATTTGACGATGTGGGGAGATTTGCTCTGGATGACCCCGACCCGCGAGTCCGTGAAGTGGCGCTGCGGTTGTTATGGGAAAGCGAAGATTCCTCGCTCATTCAGAAAATGCTACAAATGCTAGATCATGACCCGGCTGTGTCAGTGCGGGCTGCGGCAGCTACAGCGTTGGGGCAGTTTGTCTACCTGGGTGAGTTGGAAGAAATTCCGGAAACCTCGCTACATCGAATCGAGGATAAGCTTCTTGGAATAACCACAGCACTATCGGAACCGAAGCTGGTTCGACGGCGTGCCCTGGAGGCTATGGGTTTTTCCAGCCGGTCGGAAGTCAAGCCACTGATTGTGGCAGCCTACAATAACAATGACCGTGAATGGCTGGTCAGCGCGCTATTTGCCATGGGAAGATCCGCCAACTCCACCTGGATTCCGTCTGTGTTGGACATGTTGGATGCTGACGACGAAGATGTGCTGTTGGAAGTGGTGCGGGCTGCCGGGGAGTTGGAAGCCCACAGTGCGCGCCGCCCGCTTTTGAAATTGATTAAAAATCAACCTGAGGGGTCCGAAATCCGCATGGCTGCCATTTGGGCGCTTTCGAAAATTGGCGGCGAAAAGGTGCGGGACACCTTTGAAAAATTGCTGGAAGAGTCGGAAGACGACGAGGAACTTGAAATCCTGGACGAAGCTTTGGAAAATCTGGAATTCACTGAAGGCTTCAATAAATTTGGATTGGTCGAAGTCGAACCCGAAAATGAGGAAGAAATCATCGCCCATGCTGAAAGCGATGGCTGGATCGAGAACTCAGAGGATGAAGACGAGGATGATGAGGAAGTTGAGACGGATGACGAGGACGAGGACGATGACGGCTCCGACTCGTAGCACCACAAAAGGATGAAACCACCGTGCACCGCCTAGCTGCCCTCACCCTCTTCATCACCAGCCTTTTCACCCTGGCATTACAGCCGCCACAGCAGAGCGCGGTCGAGTTTGTAAATTTTAGCCAGGATTTCACCTTCGGCGAGCAACTTATTTTTACCGGTACCATAAAAAGTCCGTCGTCTGTGACGGAAGCGGTGTTGTTCCTCAAACCCTCTGGCGCAGATACCGAAACCATTCCATTCAAACCGGCAACAACTGGCGAAGTGAAGCTAACAGTTGATCTCAACGATTATCCGTTACGCGCCTTTACTCCGCTGGAATACTGGTACCAGGTCAAGCTGGCAGTTGGAGATCCAATTACCAGCCCTACTTACACCTTCGTTTATGAAGACAACCGGTATCAATGGCAGCAGCATAATTCGGAAGCTTTCTCGCTGAACTGGGCTGAAGGCGGTATTGAATTTGGCACAGATTTAGAAAACGCCGCAATAGATAGCCTGGCAGCTTCACAGGCGATATTAGCCGTGAAACTACCTGCACCCATCCGCATTGTGGTCTATCCCGATTCACAATCGATGCAATCCGCCGCCAAGTTGGCATCCCCCGCGTGGGCAGCCGGCCATGCCAGTCCAGATCTCGGTTTAATTTTGCTTTCAATTCCCCCCGGTCCGGATGCCCGTGCCGAAATGGAACGCCAGATACCGCATGAGATCATGCACATTCTGGAATACCAGGTCACTGGAACAGCCTATAATCAAATTCCAGTTTGGCTATTGGAAGGTTTGGCGTCGTCGGCAGAGCTCTACCCCAACCCGGACTACCAGCAGGTGTTGGAAAAAGCAGTTGACGAGGATTTATTGCTGCCGATGAGCGTATTGTGTCAGGAATTTCCACGCGATCTATCTGGTGCATTGCTTGCCTATGCGCAATCGAATTCATTTGTGCGCTTCCTCAACCAGAATTTTGGCACCCGGGATACTTTGTCGCTTTTGAATTTATATGCGGATGGGCTTTCCTGTGAAGTCGGCGTCCAGGCAGCTTTTGGTTCCAACCTCACTCAATTGGAGACCCGCTGGCAGCAAGAAATGCTCGGACGCAGCCCCCTTTCGGCCGCCTGGAAACAAATGTGGCCGTACATGCTATTGGCAGGGTTGGTTATCGTTCCCATCAGCCTGACGTTAATGCCGACCCGGCGTAAACCGCAGCCACCTACAGAGGCAGGCAAATGAGCGAAGCCCTCGCACAGCGTTTACACGCGACTGTTCAGGGTCATGTTCAGGGGGTTGGTTTTCGGGTGTTCGTGCAGCAATACGCTGCCAACCTCAAATTGACGGGTTGGGTGCGCAATACCTACCTGGGGGAGGTAGAAGTGTTGGCAGAAGGACCGCAACCTGCGCTGGAACGATTGCTCATGCTGCTTGAAGCCGGTCCGCACTCATCTCATGTGGTGCAGGTAACGCGCGAATGGAGTCAGGCGTCCGGTGAGTTCGACCGATTCGCCATTGAACGGACTGCTTAAAACTCGGAGTTAGTTCACTTCACCGGATAGTAGCTTAGCTTTTTGCCAGCCAGGCATATCGCTCTGATCTGCCACCATCATGCGCATTTCAAATATCTGGTCCCGCAGCAAGGCGGCCTTTTCAAATTCCAGATCTTTGGCGGCCTGTTTCATTTCTTTTTCCATCTCGGTGATGATGCGTTTCAACTCATTGGCCGGGATGGGAACGAAGCCCTTCTTGCCGTCTGCTGAATAGCCGGCGCGGGATTCTGCCACACCCGGAGCCGGCACGCTCAGGCGGTCCGTCAGGTCATGGATAGCTTTGAAAATGCTAACCGGCTCAATGCCATGCTCCTTGTTGTAGTTATCCTGCTTGGTGCGGCGGCGATTGGTCTCGTCGATGGCAAACTTCATCGAATCGGTGATGCGATCGGCATACATGATCACCTGCCCATGTACATGCCGGGCGGCACGCCCAATGGTCTGAATCAAGGCGGTGCCGGAACGTAGAAAGCCTTCTTTGTCGGCGTCCAGAATCGCAACCAGCGATACCTCGGGCAGATCCAACCCTTCCCGCAACAGGTTAATTCCGACGACTACATCGAAGATGCCCATGCGCAGATCGCGCAGAATGCCAATGCGCTCCAGGGTTTCAACCTCGGAGTGGAGGTAATGGACTTTGACGCCCAACTCCATCAAATAATCTGCCAGGTCTTCTGCCATACGTTTGGTGAGGGTAGTGACCAGCACCCTTTCGCCATTTTCAGTCCGGGCGCGAATCTCTTTGACCAGGTCATCCACCTGCCCACGGGTCGGGCGAATATCAATGCCCGGATCAATCAGACCGGTCGGGCGAATAATCTGTTCGACCACCTGCTCAGCTTTGGCCAATTCATACGCGGCGGGTGTGGCGGAGGTGTAGATAGTGTATCCCATGTGCTGTTCGAACTCGGCAAAGGTCAACGGTCGGTTATCCATCGCCGATGGCAGGCGGAAGCCATATTCAACCAGAGTGCTCTTGCGCGAGCGATCGCCGTTGAACATTCCCCGCACCTGGGGCACAGTCATGTGTGATTCATCCAGGAATAATAAGTAATTGCTCGGCAGATAATCCATCAAGGTCCAGGGCGGCGAACCAATAGGCCGCTGGTCGAGATGGCGGGAATAGTTTTCAATGCCAGAGCAATAGCCTACCTCTTTGAGCATTTCCAGGTCGTAGCGGGCGCGTTGGTCCAGCCGCTGGGCTTCCAAGATTTTTCCCTCATTGCGGAAGGTGGATAATTGGGTATCCAGTTCATTCTCGATATCCGAAATAGCCTGTTTTAGCCGGTCTTCCATAGTGATGTAATGTTTAGCTGGAAAAATCTGGGCAGTCTCCGGCTCTTCCATCAACTCGCCAGTCAGTGGGTTGAGCAACTGAATCCGTTCTAACTCGTCGCCGAAGAAGGACAGGCGGTAGGCGGTCTTATCCATATACGCCGGGAAAATTTCCATGGTCTCACCGCGCACGCGGAAGGTGCCCGGGCGTAATTCCATATCGTTGCGCTGGTATTGGATTTCGACCAACTGTCGCAGCAACGCATTGCGGCGAAAAACCGTCCCCTTTTGCAGGTTAATGACACCCTTGCTGTACGCCTCCGGATTACCCAGGCCATAAATACACGAAACCGAGGCGACGATTATCACATCCTGGCGCGACATGAGCGCTGCCGTGGCAGCTAACCGCAACCGGTCAATTTCCTCATTGATTTCCGTTTCTTTCTCAATGTACAGATCATGCCGCGGGACGTAGGCCTCTGGTTGATAGTAGTCATAGTAGCTGACGAAATATTCCACCGCGTTGTTGGGGAAAAATTCCTTGAATTCAGCATACAACTGGGCCGCCAGGGTTTTGTTATGCGCCATCACCAGAGCCGGCATTTGCATCTGTTGAATGATGTTGGCCATGGTGAAGGTTTTTCCGGTGCCGGTAGCACCCAGCAGTACCTGGTGGCGCATCCCCTGTTGAACGCCAGCTACTAACTGGCGAATGGCTTCCGGTTGATCCCCGGTAGGTTGATAGGGTGAATTGAGTTGAAATTCCATTTAACCCTCGCTACCTGTTTTCATCCATTAACCCACAATCGTGGGCGAATTTGATTATTGACTGATTGGTATTCTATCACAAAAACAGTCAAAATAAAACATAATTTCTAAGTTTTGCTAATGCAAACAATAAAGCCGACCGTTTTGGGAGATCATGCACGTTGGAGCACGGTTAAAATCGCGGTTAACCGCTCGCGCCATTCCGGATCCGATTCGTGGAATGGCATCCAATAAGCATTTTTACCGGGGCGGCTGCCATATCCAACGTTAGGCAGATTGCGCGGCGGTGCTCCCTCTGGGAGAGTGGGGTAACGCAGCACCATCTGGTCAGCTTCATTCGACACCGATGCCAAACCGGCATCCTCAGCCATGATCTTGACGCGAATTTGGAAGAACAGATTAGTCAACTGCTCTGGTAGGGCGCCAAAACGGTCCTCGAACTCGCTTGCCAGGGCATCCAACTCGGCATAATCTTCGATGTTCGAAATACGCCGGTATAGCCCGAGCCGGACATTTTGCTCGGCGATATAAGCGGAAGGAATCCCGGTCGGGATCGGTAGGTCAACATTGACTGCCAGACCAATTTCCCGAATGCCATCTGGTAGGCGCGGCGAAGGCATGCCGCTCACCTGGCGGATCTGGCGAACTGCCTGACCCAGCAATCGGGTATATAAGTGGAAGCCAACTGAGGCAATATACCCGTGCTGCCGGGTACCCAGTAATTCGCCGGCGCCGCGCATTTCCAGGTCGCGCATGGCAATGGAGTAGCCGGCACCTAATTGGGTATTTTCAGCAATCACTTCCAGCCGCTCCTGCCCTTCGATGGTTGGAGCCCGGCGCCGGTGTCGGAAGAAATAGGCGTAGGCACGCTGCGCGCCGCGTCCAACCCGCCCGCGCAGTTGGTAGAGCTGCGCCAGACCAAAGGTATCGCCGCGATCGACGATCAAGGTATTGGCATTGGGTATGTCCAACCCAGATTCGATGATCGAGGTGCACAATAGTACGTCAATCTCGCCGTTGGTGAACATGTGCATCACCCTGGAAAGTTCACCCTCGTTCATTTGCCCATGACCAATGCCAATGCGGGCATCCGGCACCAGATTAGTGAGGTGGGTCTTCATGGCGTAAATGGTATGCACGCGGTTATGGACGAAAAACACCTGCCCGCCGCGTTCCACCTCGCGCAGAATAGCCTGGCGTACCAATTTTTGGGAATAGGGCCCAATATGGGTGATGATCGGCAGGCGTTCGGCAGGGGGTGTATTGATCATCGAGATGTCGCGTACGCCGGTCAATGCCATATAGAGGGTGCGCGGGTATGGGCGTGGCGGTCAGGGTCAGCACATCCACTTCGGTTCGCAATTTTTTGAGGTGTTCTTTATGGGTGACCCCAAAACGTTGTTCCTCATCGATAATCAATAGCCCAAGATCTTTGAAGACCACGTCCTGCGAGATCAAACGGTGCGTACCGATGATGATATCCACCTCACCCATTTCCAAACGGGCGATGATTTGATCCTGCTCTTTGCTGGTGCGGAAACGTGAGAGCATCTCGACTTGCACCGGGAAAGGTAGCCAGTCGCTGGCGGAAAGTGTCGTAATGCTGCTGTGCCAGGACCGTGGTCGGAACCAGCACCGCCACCTGCCTGCCGGACATGACCGCCTTAAACGCTGCCCGCAGCGCGACTTCGGTTTTACCGTAGCCGACATCACCGCATAGCAGGCGGTCCATCGGCCGGGCTGTTTCCATATCTTTCTTGACTTCCTGGATAGCTCTGAGCTGATCGTCGGTCTCGGTGTACGGAAAACTGGCTTCCAGATCCTGCTGCCAGGTGGAATCGACATCGAAAGCAAAGCCGGTCGCGACCTGCCGACGGGCGTACAGGTCGAGCAGATCTTGGGCAACCTCCAGCACGGCTTCGCGAACTTTCTGCCGGGTCTGTACCCATTCACCGCTGCCAAGCCGCGTGGGATGCGGCGCTTCACCGCTGGCCCCAATATACCGGCTCAACCGGTCAGCCTGATGAACCGGCACGAAGAGTTGGTCACCTTCTGCATACTCTACGCACAGGAAATCACGTTCAACCCCATCCAGCACGCGTTGTACCAGACCGGTGAATTTGCCGATCCCATAGTCCACATGGACGACCCAGGTGTCCGGACGGAGGTCAGCATAATTGGCTTCCGGAGCTTCAGCGATGGGGCGTGCCCGATGGCGCGGCTGCGGCCGTTCCCAACCAAAGATTTCACTGTCCGTAAATAGGTGGAATTCCCTCCCATCACTGTCAGCTAGCACCCAACCTTCGCTGAGCGTCCCTTCAATGAACTGAGGCTCGCCATCCAGACCATCCACTGGACGCTGCTCCTGCCATAACTCCTGCAAACGGCCAATTTGACGGGAGACCACCGCGCTCGGTTTTCCTTTGCGATACAAGCCGGAAAGGGTCTCCAAAAAAGCATTGAGCCGCCCGCCGAAGCGCTGTCCCTTCTGAAAGCAATCCGCCAGGGGTGATGGTTCCTGCGAGGATGAAAAGCCAAACTCCAGCGTCGAATGTGCGGAAAGGGAATCCAGAACTTCTGACCAGGTCAGGTAGGGAATGGGAAAATTATCTGGCAGAGTGCCTTCTGAAACGCTTTCGTTGCGAAGTCGGACAGATTGTTCTTCGATTTCATTGGCGATGCTGGCCAATAAATCCAGGTCATCCACCAATACCAGGGCTGGCTGGGGCAAATAATCGAGCAGACTGGCCTGAGCTGGATGAACGACAGGCAGATAAAATTCTTCGATCTCCATAACCGGCAGGTCCAGGCCAGCGGCGTAACCGGGCAGCACTTCTCGCGCTGGCGTAATAAGCAGTTTCTCCAGCCGGTGCAGCGTGCGTTGGGAAGCCGGGTCAAAACGACGCAGGGTATCCACTTCGTCGCCGAAAAATTCCAGCCGCACGGGCGCTGGTTCTTGCGGCGGCCAGATGTCCAAAATACCGCCACGGTGAGAAAATTGACCCGGTTCGAGCACGATTTCAGCCGGAAGATAGCCAATGTCGACCCACAACCGTTTGAGCGTTTCTGGCGAGACGGATTGATTGACCTTGATCGTCTTACTGTTCTTGATAAAATCGCGCCGCGGCAAAGTTCGGGTCATCAGCGAGCGAACCGGCGCCACAATCACCGGCGGCACAGCCGGTTTTTCCGCTCCCAATAAGTGGTATACCGCCAGGGATGTCAATGCCTGCAATCGGTCACGGCGGGTGACGGTGCCCCAGGCCGCCTGTTCGTAAAATAGCGGGTTGGGTTCAGGGAAATACAAAGGTGGAACGCCATCCATCCAATAGGTCAACTCATCAATGACCGTCAAAGCGCGATCAGTTCGATCCGTTATCAAAACAATCGGAACTTGATGGTCTTGCTGCAGGGCAGCAACCACCGGCAGGCGCGCTGAACGCATCATACCCAGACTGGCCGGAGTGCGACCGCTTTTTAATTCCTGAAGAAAGGCCTGATAGGCAGGCAAGGACCGAATGCGCTCGATCACAGGTTAATCCTCGAGCTGCGAGCCGTTATAGCGGTTCATGGCTGCATCCAACCCATCGGTAACAAACAATCGCAGCGCCGCGACCGCTGCATCCAGCATAAATGGCATTTCTTTTTGCTCTTCGCCTGAAAAGTCCTTCAGTACGTACCCTGCGCCGCCTTTTGAGCCGGCCGGCCGGCCGATCCCAAAGCGCAGTCGTGGAAATTCCTGGCTGCCGATGCGCTCGATGATGGATTGAATGCCTTTTTGACCCGCAGACCCGCCGCCTGGCCTCATCCGCAACACGCCAAATGGCAAATCGATATCGTCATACACGACCATGAGATGTTCAGCCGGCACTTTGTAGAAACGCATTAACCCGGAAGCGGATTCCCCGGACAGGTTCATATAAGTCTGCGGCTTGGCAAGGATTACCTTCGCCTGGCCGAGCATACCGGAGCCGGTCAATGCGCGGTTCTGCACGCGGGTCAACTTGACGCCTAAATCAGCAGCCAGGCGGTCGATCATCATAAAGCCAATGTTGTGGCGGTTTTCGCGATATTCACGCCCGGGATTGCCCAGGCCGATGAGTAAATACACCGGAGTGGTGCTGTCGGTGGCGAGTTCTACTGGTTTGCGATGAAAAAGGTTGAATGGCATGGCATTGTATCTACGATCAGTTGTCGATTTAGTTTTTTATCCCACCCAGACGTTAAAACGAAAAAGGCATAGCTTTTAAGTCTATCATGTTGCCTTAAACCATGCAAATAGTATTGAAGATCTTTGGTTCGGTTTGCAGGCTCGATCTGAATTCTAATATTTTTTCGATTTGGCAAATTTTGTCCGGCTCCATTATTTCGTGTCTCCACCGTTTCATCGTCACAATCGAAACGGTGTGGAGTGACCCACGTATGAAAGCGATTCAAATGAAATAAATACTTGACAATTTAGATAATAAATAATATAATTTTTCCTGTGAATCGAGCCTGCTCATTGCGTACTACGGGGAAAATAGTGCAGCGATTCGATTTCCTGGCAATCCGGCTCAGAATATTGCTGCAGATCCCCTTTCGAAATTTCCTGCAGCCTGAATTACCATCCCCTTCCGGACCATTCCATTATCGGTTATTTGAGGAGCATGAATGAAAAAACATTTTCTGAATTGGGTCCTTGCCGCAGCGCTGCTCGTCTTTGTTATTTCAGCAGCATTACCCATGCAAGTTTCCGCCGCAACCGGTTCTAACACCGATTCAAGCACAGCCAAGGATCTGGCAAAATTGCGGAATTTGACCACAAAATATCATGATGTATCCATCGCGGAAGCAGATGGATTCGTTCCGATGTCGCATTGCACCATGAAATCCAGATGGTACAGCTGGAATGGGAATTCATTACGGAAATATAGCCCGCATCATGGACCCCGCTATCAATATGTTCGAACCCGAATTGTTACTGTATCAGCCCACCGCAGATGGTTTAAAACTGGTTGCAGTTGAATACCTCCTGCCGGTAGGTCCTCCCGATGGAGCGGTCCCTGCCAACCCCCCGCCTGCGCCGGTAATGTTCGGACAAACTTTCCAGGGGCCCATGTTGGGACACGAACCTGGAATGCCGCCGCACTATGACTTCCACGTGTGGTTATGGCAAGCTAATCCCGATGGTATATTCACACCGTTCAATCCGAATGTGAAATGCCCCTGACCCAAAAGACCATTTGACCTATCCACGGGGCTGCCAAAGGGATGGGGCAGCCCATTTCTCTACCCATTTGCCGGTCATAAAGATGAATGATCAGAAATATATCTTGACAATTAATATTGAAATTAGCCGTGTGTTATAATGGAGCCACTATGGAAGACGTCCAAACACCTCCACCGCCGGCTGTATCTTCAGCGTCCCTCCCTGCCGGGAGGAAAACACAGGTTCAATCCAAGGCCTGGATCATCATTTTGGTCATCATTCTTCTGGTGGCGTTGGTCGCCGGGGGCGTATTTTTACTTGGCACGCTCTCCAGACGGCACGACGGCAAAAGTGCGGGATATCTTCATCATTTTTATGGCGCTCGAGTCACTGGTGCTGGGCGTCGGGTTGATTGTGTTAATTTTGCAGCTGGCGACTTTGATCAATCTGCTGCAAAATGAAATTAAACCTATCCTGGACACCACCAGTGAAACAGTCAATCACTTACGCGGAACAACCCAGTTTCTTTCAAACAACCTGGTTGAACCTGTGTTGAAAATGAATGAATATTTGGCTGGGTTGAAAAAAATATTCGAAATCTTCCGCCCCGGAAAGTAATGAGCGAAAGAAGCCATTGGAACAGTAGCCAACTGAAAGGAGATACGAGACATGTCTGATCGAGATGAGTTTGGAGCGTTTTTAGTAGGTTTTGTTGTGGGTGGTTTAACAGGTGCAATTGCCGCCTTATTATTGGCCCCGCAATCTGGTGAGGAGACTCGCGGAGTCGATTAAAGAGCGTGCGATTGAATTGGCTGATAAAGCCTCTACCACCATGGGCGAGGTCTATACCTCCGCCGAAGCGGCTGCTGCCGATGCTGTGAAACGCGCGGAAGTCCTATTGGCGCAAGCCAAAGAGACTGCTTCCGAAATCCAGAAAAAAGGCGCAGTTGTCATTGAAGAGCAGAAAGCTAAGATTACTCGAATGACATCCAAAGACGATTCTGGTTCGATGGCAGTAGAATAGCCAAGTTATGAAATGAATTACGGCCAGCATTGCGCTGGCCGTTTTTTTTATAGACTACGCTAGTTTTCAAAACCGTGCAGGACTTCCGGAACCGCTGCCAGGACATCACCTGCCAGAACGCTGGCCGGGTGCCCCACCAGATCGATGGCTGCCAAGCCCAGCCTGCGCATGAATCCAGGCGCCGGCAATGGCTGCATCCAGTGCCGAGACACCCTGGGCGCGCAATCCCACGATCAGTCCAGCCAGCACATCTCCTGTGCCGGCGCGTGCCAGGGCGGCAGTCGCCACCGGGATAACAAAAATCTGGCCTACCGGGTCAGCCACCACCGTCATAGCACCTTTAAGCACCACCACCTGACCCCACTCGATGGCATATTTACGGGCGATCTCGGTTCGGTCAGCCTGAATATCCGCCACATCCAGACCGGTCAGAACACTCATCTCGCCAGGGTGCGGCGTGAGAATAGTGTCTTTAGGCAAGAGTTGCGGCCAGTCCTTAAGTTGCGCCAACAATTTGAGACCGTCGGCATCGATCACCAAAGGCGGCAAAACAGGCGGACTGGTTTGATTTCTCGATGGATTGGTTATGAAACCCAAGCCCTCATGTTTTCCTTCCAGTGGAGCAGCCGACAATAAGCGGCGCATAAAATGACTTGTGGTCGATTCCAGTCCAAGTCCAGGACCGACCAACAGAGCCGTGACGCGCTCCAAATTGGAAAAAATCAAATCAGCGGCATTCTCCGCGATCACACCGACTTCGTGGGGCAACAGCAGCCAGGTAATTTCCGGTAGTAAACCGGATAATACCGCATGCAGCGGGCTGGGGACCGCCAGCCGCACCAGACCGGCGCCAATGCGGTAAGCTGCCTCCCCTGCCAAAGCAGCTGCGCCGGTAAAATTCACCGACCCAGCCACCACCAGTGCGGTGCCAAAAGTGCCTTTATGGGCATCATCCGGCCGTCGCGGTAAAATCGCTTTTGCCTGCCTGCCAGAGACAACGAAGGAGCGAATTGTTTTCAACACAGGCAAATTTTCGGGCAGACCCAGATCCACCACTTTTAAAGTTCCCACATAATTGTGGGCCGGGAATCGAAGTAATCCCTGTTTTACCTCGTCCAGGCAGATTGTGAGTTCAGCTGGAATAACATGGGATGCAATTTCGCCAGTATCACAATCGACGCCAGATGGACAATCCACCGCCACTATGTGATGCGGCAGCCGGTAATCCATCAATTTTTCGAACCAGGCGGCCAGGTCGGGTTTGAGCGGCAGTTGGACACCAGTCCCCAGAACGCCATCGAGCAGAATGTCGGCTGAATTTAACCAGGTTTCCAACTTGGCCCAATCGGCCTGGGTCGCGACACTCAAAACCTCACCCTTGGCCTGGATCACCCGTTCCAAATAAGGATCATCGACCGGGCGGGGACGTACCAATACTGCCCGGGTCCGCCAACCCGCTTTGGCCAGGTTTTCCAGGGCTACCAGGGTATCTCCGCCATTATTTCCGGAGCCGATCAGGCCGATCACCTGGCCCGGGCTCCCGTGACTGTAGGTGGTGTCAACAATGCCCGCAATACCGTCACCGGCGCGTTCCATCATGACGGCATAGCTCACGCCGGCTGCGTTACCTTCCTTCTCAATGGCATGCATTTCAGCAACTGTTACCAGTTTCATGGCTGTTTTTGTGTCCATGGTTTTATTATAGCTTCGCTTCTGTAAACGCCTGGTCTTAAATGGCCGCTTTCCAGACGCGGACATACGCTTACGGTATAATCGTCGCATGCGTAAATGGCTCTACATTGCAGTTTTCACCTCAGGCCTGACCGGACTGGCGGTTGAAATGGCCGCCTCGCGCTTGTTGGGGAATTACTTTGGCACCAGCAACCTCACCTGGGCAGCCATCATTGGATTAATCCTCATTTATCTGACAGCCGGATATTATTTGGGCGGATATTGGGCGGACCGATCCCCACATTTTGCTACATTTTTCTCAATTTTAGCCTGGGGAGCGTTCGCCATCGGGTTGGTTCCTGTTGTTGCTCAACCGGTGCTGCGCGCAGCCGCGGACGCCTTTGATCAACTGCAATTAGGCGTGTTGATTGGATCGTTTGTGGTGGTTATGGTGTTATTCGTGGTGCCGGTGACGCTGCTTGGGACGGCATCCCCATTTGCCATCCGGTTGGCATTGAGCGATTCGCGCCAGGCTGGCAGTATTTCCGGACGAATTTATGCAGTTTCAACCCTGGGTTCTTTTGCCGGCACCTTTCTGACCGTCTTGCTGCTCATCCCGTGGATCGGCACTTATCGAACGTTTTTAGCCATTAGCGCATTGTTGGTGGTGGTGGCGTTGATTGGTTTAGGCGCTACCGCGGGTTGGAAAAAAGTATTGCCGTTGCTCTGGATGCCATTAATCATAGGCTTCCTGGCTTATTTCGGCGTGCGGGGGGCAATTAAGAATACCAGCGGGATGATCTACGAAAAAGACTCGGCATATAACTACATTCAGGTGCTGCAGGTCGGTGAAACCCGTCTGCTGCGATTGAATGACGGTCAAGGGGTGCATTCGATTTACAACCCCACTGAATATTTTTACAATGGACCGTGGGAGCAAGTTTTGGTAGCACCATTCTTCAACCCGGCACCGGTTTCACTGCTTGACGTAAAAAGTCTGGCAATCGTTGGGCTGGCAGCTGGCACCACGGCTCGCCAGGCTGCTTACGTTTTTCCCAATATTCAGATGGAAGGGATTGAAATCGACCCGGATATCGTGGCGGTTGGGTACCAATACTTCGGCATGGACCTGCCGAATTTGCACGTCACGGTACAAGACGGGCGCTGGGCTTTGAAAAATAATCCCAATAAGTTTCAGATCATCAGCGTCGATGCCTATCGCCCACCCTACATCCCCTGGCATATGACCACGAAAGAGTTTTTTCAGGTGGTGCGAGACCATTTAACCGATGACGGCGTGATGGTGATCAATGTCGGACGCAGCCCGCAAGACCGGCGCCTGGTGGAGATTTTGAGCAGTACGATTTTGACGATTTTCCCCAGCGTCCATATTATGGACCTGCCAAACTCGTTCAATTCAATTCTGTTTGCCAGCGTGCAGCCAACCAATTCGCAAAATCTGATTGCCAATTATTCCGCACTTTCCCAACAGGCCGACATTCCGCCGGTTTTGCTGCAAGCGATGGCATCCGCCATTGCCAATCTGCAACCAACACCACCGGCGGGGTATGCCTTCACGGATGATCGGGCACCGATCGAATGGATCACAAACGATATGATCCTCAATTTCTTCTTAGCCGGTAATGCGGAGACTCTGCAATGAAAGTACTGAAAAAGGTCTTACAAATATTGATAACGCTGGTCATCCCACTGGTTTTAATTTTGACCGGTTTGCGCATTTTCTTTAATCCGCCATTCGCTATCGTTGAATACAACATGCCCGGGTTCCCGGAGGATCCATACGGTTTCACCAAGGCGGATCGAATTCACTGGGCGAACTTATCGCTGAAGTATTTGAACAACGACGCTGGCATCGAGTTTTTAGGCGATCTGCGATTTGTCGATGGAACCCCAGTTTTCAATGAGCGCGAATTGGGACACATGGTGGATGTAAAGGTTTTTTTCAAGACCATGATGGCAATCTGGCTAGGGCTACTGATTTTTGTCATTTTGATGGGGCTGGCTGCCTGGCGCACGCACCTTTTATCCGGGTTTTGGTCGGCGGTCTCGGCTGGCGGCTGGCTGACGTTGGGTTTGCTCGGATTAATTCTGGCTACAGTATTTCTCAACTTCAGCGCATTGTTCACCGTCTTTCACCAAATTTTCTTCGTTGGCGACACCTGGCTGTTTTACTTTTCCGACACTCTAATTCGTCTGTTTCCGATGCGTCTATGGCAAGACCTGTTTATTGCCATTGGTGTCCTGGCCATCGCAGGCGCTCTTTTCCTGGCACTCAAAGGTCGAAAATGGGCTCTCTCAGCGGCTTAGCCGGTTAATAGAAAACAGCGCGGAAAATTCCGCGCTGTTTTTATCTAAATCACTAAGTTTAGCGGACGGCAGCCGGGTTTTCCCGATCGACAGACGGATCGAAAATATGGAAGTTATCCATATTGATGACCATCTTTACTTTTTCGCCAATGGTGAAGCGGGTACGTGGGTCAACCCGAGCGGTCAGGTTATTCTTGCCATTGACCAGGTACAGGAAGATTTCATTACCCATCAACTCGGTGACGTCCACGGTCGCTTCGATCGGTTCGGCATGGATGCCGGAGGGTGCGAACACCGGATTGTGGATGTCCTCCGGGCGGACGCCCATGATCACTTCGCGATCGACCAGGTGAGAATAGCGGGCAACCTTATCGTCCGGAATTTTCACCTTGTTGGCGTCGGTCTCAACAAGCAAACCGCCGTCCGATTTGCGAATATGAGCCGGGAAGAAATTCATGGATGGAGAGCCAATGAAGCCCGCCACAAAGAGATTCGCGGGTTTATCGTACAACGCCTGGGGGGTATCCAACTGCTGTAGAATGCCTTTGTTCATGACCGCGATGCGGGTCGCCATGGTCATAGCTTCCACCTGATCATGGGTAACGTAAATGAAGGTGGTGTGCAGACTCTGGTGGAGCTTGCTGATCTGCGCGCGGGTTTGAACACGCAGTTTGGCAT
This sequence comes from uncultured Chloroflexia bacterium, assembly GCA_963721535.1. Classification (GTDB taxonomy): domain Bacteria; phylum Chloroflexota; class Anaerolineae; order Anaerolineales; family Anaerolineaceae; genus Bellilinea. Next base: position 203,202 of record CAVRKN010000015.1, on the reverse strand, counting down.
CCAGGTTGGAGAGCGGTTCATCGAACAGGAACACTTTCGGTTCCCGAACGATAGCCCGACCAACCGCGACGCGCTGTCGTTGACCACCAGACAGTTCGCGCGGTTTTCGTTTGAGCAGCATCTCAATGCCGAGAATCTCGGCGGCTTGCTGCACGCGGCGCTGAATGTCGGCCTTGGGCACTTTGCGCAGTTTCAGGCCAAATGCCATATTGTCGAAGACGGTCATATGCGGATAAAGGGCATATGATTGGAACACCATCGCAATGTCACGGTCTTTGGGCGGTACATCATTGACCACCGTATCGCCGATTAACACCCGGCCGTCGGTCACCTCTTCCAATCCCGCCAGACAGCGCAGTGCTGTCGTCTTACCGCAACCGGATGGCCCGACCAGCACCAAAAATTCCTTGTCCTCGATTTTGATGTTCAGGTCATTGATCGCAACGAAATCACCAAATTTCTTCATTACATGATCGTACGTTACACCAGCCATTTTCTGCAAACCTCCTTCCAGAATGAGTATCGTGATTTCATTATATGTCACGCTAAACGATTGCGCAACAAGATTTATGCATCAAATTTCACAAATCCAGCCTTTACAACCTAGAACACGCGTGCTATAATGGGTCGGTATCTGCTCAATCCTGCTGGAGGACACAATGCCTGAAATCCCCGAGATTGCCTCACGTGCCCATGAATTAAATGCAGTTTTACCTGGCAAGACCATAAGTGGGGCGGATGTTTTTCAGCCCAAATGCCTGAATCTCCCAGTCGAGCAATTCACCCAGGGATTAACCGGGGCAGTGGTCGATCGGGTCAGCTATCACGGCAAGTGGATTAAGGTGCATACCAACCAGGGGTGGTTGTTGATCAATATGGGCATGGGTGGGGAGATATTGTTGGTAAATCGCGCCAACTTGCCGGAAAAACATGCAGTAGTGATTGATTTTAGGGATGAAAGTTGCCTTTCTATAAGCTTTTGGTGGTTTGGCCACGTCCATTATGTGACGGAACGGGCACTGCTGAGCCATGCACCCACTGCCAGGCTCGGACCAAACGTTTTGGACTTATCGCTGGAAGATTTTCGCCGTGTGACGGCCGGTCAACGCACAAATGTAAAGACCTTTTTGCTCGATCAGAGCCGGGTGGCTGGCATTGGCAACGCCTATGCACATGACATCCTATTCCTGGCGCGGATCCATCCACTGCGAAAAATGGACAGCCTGACACCGGTGGAAATCGCAGCGTTATACCAGGCGATTCAGGATGGTTTACGTCCAAGCCTGGCACTCAATGGTGCCTTTTACGAAAAAGACATCTACGGGAAACCTGGCGGTTTTACCCTGGACCGGATTCTGATCGGGTATCGAGAAAACGCGCCCTGCCCGGAATGCGGCACACCAATCGTCAAGATCAAAACCGGCAGCACCAGCAGTTTTATCTGCCCTAAGCACCAATCGCTGGAATTGGTCTTTTAACGCTGCAAATCCGCAACTTAACGATCTCGCTGGCGTAAATTAATGGACTGGCGAGCAACCGGGTTAACCACTTGCATGTCGTTAATTATTGACTATTTTTGTCAATTGTCATCCCAAAAACAAACTCTGCCTGTATAATGGAGGACTGCCTGGCGCCCTACCGCACTGGCAGAAGCTCCATTGATGAAGGAAGTTGAATGACCGTCTCGCAGCAAGTGCTCGATTACGATTTAAAGAATACGATCCATTCCAATCGACTGGTTGGCTTGTGGCGTATGATGACCGGGTTTCGCTTGAATTACGTTGGCGCCAACCTGAGCCTTGGCATTGCAGCATTAGCCAAAACCAGCACCTATATGCTGCTGCGATATTTCGTTGACCATTCACTAATGGCCAACGACGCGGTGGTTGCCATGTGGGTGATTGCCCTGGGTTTCGTCGGATTGGCTGCAGTCGAGGGCTCGGCATCGTTCATGAGCGGACGGCTGGCATCGCTGACCGCGGAAGGTGTGGCGCGCCGGCTGCGCAACTACCTGTACAACCACATTCAGCATCTGAGTTTCACCTATCACTCGAAGACCGAAACTGGAGAACTAATTCAGCGGTCAACCTCGGATGTGGACGCGATGCGGCGCTTTTTTGCCGACCAGGCTATCGGCATGGGGCGTATCGTGTTGCTGTTTTTAATCAACTTCATCGCCATCCTGCAGTTGAATACCAAACTGGCGCTGCTCTCGGTCATTGTGGTGCCCTTCGTCCTGCTGGTTTCTTTGTTTTTCTTCCGGAAAATATCGGCGCTGTACGAATCGTACCAGGCGCAGGATGCTGTTGTCTCAACCACATTGCAGGAAAACCTCTCCGGCGTGCGCGTGGTGAAAGCATTTGCTCGTCAGGAATACGAGATCAACAAATTCGAACGCGACAACTGGGAAAAGTTCGTGCGCGGCCGCAAGCTGCTTAGCATGCATTCGCTCTTCTGGCCCATCTCAGATACGGTCTGTAACATACAGATTATCGGCGGCTTCCTGCTGGGCGCATTGATGACCATCAATGGCGAAATATCGATTGGCACCTATCTGGCTTACGCAGGCTTGATCGTCTGGATTATTTTCCCCATGCGCAACCTGGGGCGGCTGATCGTGCAAACCTCGACCGGTATGGTGTCGTATAACCGGGTGATGGCAATCATCAAAGAAGACCGTGAGCCGCTGGAACAGGGTGATTACCAACCGGCGGATGGTCCAAAAGGCCAGATTGAATTCAAGAATGTAGCCTTCTCATACGAAGAAGGCAGCCAGGCGCTGGAAGACATCAGTTTCAGCGTGCAACCTGGGCAGGTGATCGCGTTATTGGGGTCAACAGGCTCGGGCAAAACCACACTGGTCAATTTGCTGCCGCGTTTTTATGAATACACAACCGGTAATGTCCTATTGGATGGCATCGAGTTGAACCGTTATCCGCGCCGCTACCTGCGTCAACATATCGGCATCGTCGAACAGGAACCCTTCCTATTCTCGCGCAGCATCCGCGAAAATATCACCTACGGCGTCGGACGGGATGTGCCGCAAGAAGAAATCGAAGCTGCAGCCCGGGCCGCCGCCATTCATGACGTAATTCTCAGCTTTGAGAAAGGCTATGGCACTCTGGTCGGCGAGCGCGGCGTCACCCTCTCTGGCGGACAAAAACAACGAGTTGCTATTGCCCGCACGCTGCTAAAGAACCCGCGTATTCTGATCATGGATGACTCGACGTCATCGGTGGATACCGAAACCGAAGCGGAAATCCGTGAGGCACTGCAGAATTTGATGAAAGACCGCACCACTTTTGTAATTGCCCACCGTATTCAAAGCATAATGGATGCCGATTTGATCCTGGTTATGGATAATGGCCGCATCGTCCAGCACGGCAAGCATGAAGACCTGGTCGGCAAAGACGGGATTTACCAGCAAATTTTCAACATCCAGACCCGCATCGACGACGAGTTGGAGAAGGAGATCGCCAGTGTCGGATGAATATTTTGAAGAAGAGGAGTTCAAGGCTCAGGTCAACGGAAAAACCCTGCGCCGTATTCTGGGGCTGACGCGTCCGCACCTCAAGTGGGTCATCGGTTTTCTGGTGGCAATCGCATTGGTTTCGGGTCTGGATTCCATCTTCACCTATCTAAGCAAGTTGATCATCGATGACGGTATCCTGGCTGGCGATAAGCCGATGCTCTACCGGCTGCTGGCAACCTATGGCGGGTTGACTCTCGTGCAAGCCGCCGGGGTATTGTGCTTCGTTTATCTGGCCGGCGTGCTTGGCGAACGGGTTCGCTATGATCTGCGACAGAAAATGTTCAACCACCTGCAGGGGTTGTCGCTATCGTACTTCAGCCGCACGCCCGTCGGGTGGATCATGTCCACGGGTCACTTCCGACTCGGAACGGGTAGCTGAACTGGTTACCTGGGGGCTGCTCGACTCGACCTGGGCAGTGATGAATATTGTGACTGCCATGGGTTTTATGCTGTATATCAACTGGCGCATGGCTTTGATTGTTCTGGCAGCGTTGCCGATTTTGTTCTGGATCGCGATTGAGTTCCGCAAACGCATATTGGGTGAATTCCGCAACGTGCGTAAGTACAACTCCAAAATCACAGGCGCTTTCAATGAAAATATTACTGGTGTCCGGGTGGTCAAAGCTCTTGGTCGCGAAGATGCCAACTTGAGGGATTTTAGCAATCTAACCGGGGACATGTACCGTACCAGTTACCGGGCGGCCTGGCTGAGCGCACTGTTTCTTCCTACCGTACAGATTATTTCTGCCATAGCGCTGGGCAGCATCGTTTGGTATGGCGGCGGACAAGCCCGCGTTGGCGCCATGACAGTGGGCGGAATTCAAGCCTTTGTCTCGTATGTCACTTTTATGATGTGGCCAATCCAGGACCTGGCGCGCGTATTTGCCGAAATGCAGCATTCCATCGCTTCCGCCGAACGCATTTTCTCGTTGACGGACAGCGTTCCGGAAGTCAAAGACATGCCGGAAGCGTATGATCCCGGTACCATGCAAGGCGACATCGAATTTGAAAATGTGACCTTCTACTATTCGGATGGCGACGGCAAGCCGGTATTGGAAGATTTTTCGCTGCATGTCCAGCGCGGCGAGACCATCGCACTGGTAGGACCAACTGGCGGCGGCAAAAGCACCATTGTCAACCTGGTATGCCGTTTCTACGAACCCAGGCAGGGACGTATCAAAATTGGCGGGAAAGATTACACCCAATTCTCCCTGCACGCCATCCAATCCCGCATCGGCATGGTGCTGCAAACTCCGCACCTGTTTACCGGCTCGATCCGCGAAAATATCCGCTACGGCCGATTGAACGCCACGGATCAGGAAGTAGAAGAAGCAGCCCGTCTGGCGGGAGCACATGATTTCATCAGCAAATTCACCAAGGGCTTTGAGGAAAATGTCGGCGAGGGCGGTAACCTGTTGTCGGTCGGTCAAAAGCAGTTGGTGTCATTGGCACGCGCCGTACTGGCTGAGCCGGAGATCTTCATCATGGATGAAGCCACTTCGTCAGTTGATACCCTCACCGAAGCCTTGATTCAACGCGGTATGGATATAATGATGGAAGGCCGAACCAGCTTCGTCATCGCCCACCGACTCTCGACCATCAAACGGGCTGACCGCATTTTAGTTATCGAAGGCGGTCGAGTGGCAGAAGCCGGTACCCACAGTGAACTATTGCGCAAACGCGGCAAATATTACCAGTTGTATACCACCCAATTCCGGCATCAAATGGAGCAAGCCCTCGACCCCTTCAGCCAGGAGGCGGTCCAGGGAATATAAGCATTATGTTTACTCAACCTGATTGGTATCGAACCGTACTGGATGACCTTTCTGAGGGATTGTACGTCACCAACCGCGACCGGAAGATCGTTTATTGGAATCACACCGCGGAACAGATGACCGGTTTCGCCGCCGAAAAAGTTGTCGGCAGCTATTGCTACAATAATATCCTCATGCATGTGGATGAGCAGGGTACATCCTTGTGTCACACAATGTGCCCCCTTGCGCGAACGATCCTGGACGGTGAAAATCGCGTAGCCCGGGTGTTTCTGCACCATGCCGATGGTCAACGCATACCGGTGGTGGTGCGCATCAATCCAATTTTCGACGCCAATGGCGAAATTAGCGGTGCCACCGAGCTTTTCAGCAATGATTCGGCCTCTTTATCGGCTCTCGAAAAGATCAACGAACTGGAGAAGGCGGCTTATCTCGACCCTCTGACCGAGGTTGGCAATCGGCGATACACGGAAACTTCCCTGAAAAAGTGTTTAGATGAAGCGGGGAGCCATCACACGCCTTACGGCGTACTTTTCCTGGATGTTGATCATTTCAAGCCAATCAATGATACCTACGGTCACCTGGTTGGCGACCGGGTATTGCGCATGGTGGCGAAAACTGTGCATCACAACCTGTTGGCGGATGATTTTATCGGTCGTTGGGGCGGAGACGAATTCCTGGTTATATTGCACAATGTTGAAGCGGAAAAGATATCGTCTGTTGCCAATAAACTGCGCATCCTGATCAATACGGCGCAACTGATGCTGGATGAGGCTAAAGTGAAAGCCACTGTGTCGATCGGAGGCACGGCGGTTGAAACTGGTGACTCGGTCGAAACCATCCTGGAGCGTACAGATCAAGCCCTTTACGCAGCCAAGTCAGCTGGCAGAGATCAAGCTAAATTTGTTTTTTCAAACGGAAATGTTTAACAGGTTCGAATAGAATAACCGAAACGGGCGAACCAATGAGGTTCGCCCGTTTATTTTTTAGTGGGGTCGATGTGTAGATCAACCTTGAAAGGGATCGAGTTACGGCGTGATGTTGCGGATCGAAGGATCCATCCAGAACAGGTCGATGGCGCTGGAAGCATTCCGGTTGGTAGCTCCGATGATGAAGCTTAGGTTCTTGCCCTCGAACTGACTTAAATCGATATCAACCTTAGTGTATTTGCCATCCGCAGATTCGGTCCATTTGCCCAGGTTGACGATGTCGCCGTTATCGATTCGATAATCCAGGCTGAAGACTGCGTCACAAGCGTTGCTGCCATAAAGACAGCCGACATAACCAAAGAAGTGGTCGTTCTTTTTGACGGAGTAAGCCGGGTAGAAGGCCTGCATCCAGTTATTGGCGGTGTTAATGTGCATCCAGATCGTGCGCTCGTCTTCCTGGATATTGCCTTCCAACAGCGGGTTCATCTTTACCGCCGCCCAATCCTCTTCGTTTTGACTGACATTCGGGCAAGGTAGTGTAACCATACCGCCATTGCTTTTCCAGGTCGCCTGGCAAAGCGCAGAGACAAAGTCGTAAGCGCCTATTGCGGTTGGAATCGGGTCGGATTTGTAAGCCGAGACCTTGATGATCACCCAGATGGGGTTTTTACTGCCACCCAGGCCAAAGGTTTTGTCATTTTCATCGCGCAGTAACCAGGAGCCTTTGTACGAACCGCCAGCGGTCGGCGCAACCATATCGACCGACAGGTCTGCCATTTCGCCAGGGCGAACATTGCCGGTCAAGGCTACCGATGCTGGCGCACCCATCGCACTGCCGTCCACAAACACCAGGTCGTAGGCTGAGGTCCAGGTGCAGGTACCGTTATTGACCAATCGCCAGGTTTTGGAAAATTTGGCCCCGGCAGGCAACTCGGTGCCGTCCGTAATGGTCACATCCTTGACGAAGCCGGCAGCATTGCATGGCAGCACGATCTGCGTGGCTGTGGCCGTTGGAATGGTAGTGGGAATCGGTGTAGCGACCACGACTGTCGGAATAAGTGTATTTTGAACTGGAAGCGCCTGGGTAGCGGTTGCGGCTTGTGTCGCCTGCACACCTTGAGTCGCCTGTGCTACCAGCGTTTCGAAGGCTTGCTGGGTGAGGGCAGCGGAAACTGTGCCCATCACCTGGGTTTGTTGGGCGGATTGGCTGTTCCCACCGGTTCTCGGAATGAACAAGCTGGCACAGGCAGCCAATGCCAGCGCCCCAAACAGCATAACAAAAATAACAATAAAAAAAGTCTTTCTCATGGTCTTTCTCCTTACACCTTTCGTCTATCCGAATCAATTAAATGTTTCAGAATTGCTCAACATCTTCATTTAGACGAAGATTATCCAGGAGAGGTTCCCAAATTGTCTGACGAATTTTGATTGGTTCAGCCGTTATTCGTCGGGTAAAATGGTGAACAAACGTTATTTTGATTGGATACCAAAATTCCCATGGCCACTATTCCATCATCGACCATATCAGAAATTCAATTGATTCTGCGCCGGGCGGGTGAGAAAGCAATTTCGCGGCGCAGCCAGGCGCAAGTCCAGTATAAGGCGGACCATACACCCTTTACCGATGTCGAATTGGATCTTGAAGCCGAGATCCTACCTTACCTGCAGGAAAAGTTCCCGGAATACCAGATACTCTCCGAGGAGAATGGAAGCCAAGGACCGAAAAAAACGGCGTTGTGGGCGCTCGATCCAATTGACGGTACCAAGGTGTATCTGCTTGGGCTGCCTAACTGGGGAATTTCGCTCGGCAGTATCGTGGACGGCCAACCTCACCTCGGATTCTTTTATATGCCGGCCACTGGAGATATGTACTGGGGCGGAGCCGGGTATGGTGCCTGGCACAATGACCAACCGTTGCCTATAGAACTGGAACAAGATTTGAACGATCCGCTGGGGTTTCTCGCCATTCCAGCCAATAGTCACCGCCATTTCGACATCGAGTATCCCAACTTGCGCAACTTCGGCTCCACCGCCGCCCATTGCTGCTATGTCGCTCAGGGTAGCGCGGTTGCCGCCTTATTGCGGCGGGTCAACCTGTGGGACCTGGCTGGCGTATTGCCGATCCTGGCGCAAATCGGGGTGCTGGCTGAATATTATTCCGGCGGACCATTTACACCAGGCCCTTACCTGACTGGTGCAAGAATCAGCGAGGAAATCCTAATTGCGCGACCATCGGTCATGGAAAAATTACGAGATATGATCCACCGAAAAAAGAAGGAGGTGTAAGGATGAGAAAACACATATTAGTAACCTATGCCACACGCGCCGGCTCGACCGGGGAAATAGCCGAAGCGATTGGGCAATCCATTGCCGCCCATGGATTTGTGGTGGATGTCAAACCGGTCCTCGAAAAACCGACAGTTGATGGGTACGACGGAGTGGTGATTGGCAGCGCGGTACGAATGGGTCAATGGCTGCCGGAAGCCGTGGAATTTTTGAAAACCAACCAACCAGCCTTGGGGACAATACCGACGGCTATATTTACGGTCCATATCCTAAATTTGGCGGACGATCAGACCAGCCAAACCTACCGCGAAGCTTACATAACCGCATTGAAGCCGTTGGTACAGCCGGTGGATACCGCCTTCTTCGGCGGAAAACTGGATTACAAACGCGTGAAATTTGCCGATCGATTGATCGGCAGGTTGGTCAAAGCAGTCGAGAGCGACAGCCGTGATTGGGACAAGATTCGCGGCTGGGGCAGCGATCTGGCAGAAAAATTGGAATAAAAATTAGGATCAGTTCAGCAGGGGTTGGGTTTTTTCCGCCCAGGCATTGACCGTTTCCCAGTTGCGATAGTCTCCTGGTTTGATTTTCAAGTAGCCGACAAAGAATTTCATGCTAATTCGCGTCCAGAAATCGTACTTTTCGGGCAGATATGCACCAGTGAAGCGGCCTTCAGACACCGGCGAAACAACCGCACGCATATCCTTCAAATAATCACCGACGAAGGTACGGCTCTGTTCATCATCCTTGAGGGTCATCAGGCAAACCAGGAAGAAGGCGGTTGGCATTTTTTTAAGGGCTTGCTTGTTATCCTCAACGAACTTGACAGCTTCCGGCAGCCACAGTCCACCATGAATGGCGCTGCCAATCACGACCGCGCGGTAACTCGCCAAATCCTTGACCTCTTTGACCGGGCGAACGTCGACGATGTTGCCGGATTCAGCCAATTTTTTTCCAATCGCATCAGCTACACCCACAGTTGAGCCAGATGCGCTGGCATAGGTGACCAGGATTTTTCCATTGCTCATCGGAGATTCTCCATAGGTTGTGTCAATCCAATCAATCTCGACCGGTTCCATTTCCGCGGAACAGGCGGTGGTCAAGCCGCTGACTCCCAGCATCGCAGCGCCGAGAGTCACGCCCCCTAATTGTAGAAATTTTCGGCGATTCATGGGTTTAAAATCCATAGTTTTCCTTTATGAAGTTGCGATGAAGGATTATGAACATGCCTGAGGTCGAGATTCGTGTCGGGAGAATTTGGGAGATCAGGAAGTTCTACAATGGATAATTGTAGGTGTGAATTAAATATTGGCCAACCAATAAGGTCAGGAATATTTGACAGTGGATTTTGTTGTCAATCCCTCGTTTAAAACATGGATAAAAACTAACCAAAAATATTCACACAAATGTTCGTCTCTGAGTTGAAGAATCATTTGTTTTTCAGCTCGGTCTAATCGTCTGTGACGTTGGCCAATTATCGGTATAATTTCAAAAATCCTATTGCGGGGTAATTTTCTTGTCAAGTCAATCGATTGTGCAATCAATTCGGCGTTCTTTTTCAACATTTGTTAATCAATTAATTGAAAGCAAGTCAAAAAGTGAAGTTTCGATAATATTTATCGCTATCTTCATTTTAGTAACCATATTTTGTTTTGGACCAAATCTGGACGCTGATTGGTGGGTAATTGACGATCATGAGATCCAGGTTTTTTCACCAGCAATTAAGCCGATGGGGTTTTCCGAAATATTCCCAACATTACTGACGAAGACAGAGATCAACCCTGATGCGACTTTGCCAAGATTTCGCCCCGTATATTTTTTCCTACGGTTAATCGAAACAAGATTATGGAATTCTTCAGGACCGCAGGGTTGGTATGCAGCCCGGATGGCCTTCTTTTTATTTATGCTGATTGTTTTCTATGCTTTTTTTGTAAAACTTCATGGTCAACTGGTAGCCTTTTTACTGACCCTTGCTATTTCAAATTTTACTTTCTGGTCGGATATTTTTTCGCGGCTAGGGCCTTCTGAAGTCTATTGCACAATCGGTGTGTCCATCTTCCTCCTTGGGTTGATTTCACACTTGTATCGCCGCTATACGGTTGTAAGCTGGATCGCCTTGTTCTTTGGCGTGGCAATTTCAGTCGGCAGCAAGGAAACAATGGGAATCCTGCTTGTCCCGTTTGCCGTCGACCTTTATTTGTATCTACGCTATAAATCAGGCCCAATTATTTTACCTATTGCATTTTTCGCTCTGAGTATTGCCTGGTCTGCCTGGATTTACACCGTAGTCTTAACCCGGATGCGACTTTACGGAGGTGATGTTTATGGATATTCTGGGAGCCTGGCGGAACGGTTTAGTCTGGTTTTCAACCATATGGCCAGACAATGGCCGGTTTATGGTGTGATGGGTGTTTGTATCCTGGTTGGACTGCTTGGAATGATTCTCTCAAAAGATCAGAAAATGAAAGACCTCAACCGGGTCTTGTTATTGGGTTCATTTTCAATATTTCTATTGGCATTCTCCCAGGAAGTGTTTTACTCTGGCGATATTTGGGGCCGTTACAACTATCCCATTGGTTTACGATTGCCATTGCTCGCGAGCTTACTTTTATATTACGGTCAACAATATCTTTCCATTCACGAAAAACACCAATTAAGGGCGGTCCTCACCATTTTTTCGGGTCTCGCGATCGCAGTTATCTTGATCAATCCATCCAATTGGCTTTCATTGAATAACAGCAGCAAAATTAATGTCAATAAAACCAATTATTTCATTTCGAAAATACATGAAACTGAATATTACTTGAACACTAATCCAGATGTTTCTTTGATCCTCTATGGCAATGATGCCGGCTCGGATTACGAAACAACGACCAGCTACATCCGATTTTTACGGTCCCGCGGGGTGATTAATCCATTTTATTTACTGCGCGACCCTCCGGCTGAATTCGAAACACTTTTGCCTAGCCTCGAAAGCCATTTGGAAAAAGAATTATTACGCTGGTCCAGCGAAGGCAATCTGGAGTTGACCGTTTCTCCTTTGGCTCAGTTTCGGGCAAACCCAACAAAGTGTCTGCTGCTAACGCTAAATATTGACCACACCGCACCGGTTCAATGTGCGGAGCAATTGGATGGAGATGTAATGATTGGATACGAAGGGTTATATACCAGAATCCCCTAAGGTATCAAATTCATTTATTCGCTTTTTTTCAACAGTCACTTTGGACTGGTTGAAAATTTTCTGGACAATATACAACGGTCTGCCTTTTACTTCCTGAAAAATCTGACCTATGTAGATACCGAGTACACTAATCAAGACCATTAAAAATCCGGCGGACACTAGGATGAGAAAGACGATTGAACTCCACCCGGGTGCCAGAAGGTGTTGGCGACCGGTGACCCAAAAACTGAGCACATACACCGCCTCAATCAGAGCCAGTAAAAGAAAAAATACTCCGGCAAATAGGCCAATTCTTAATGGCACCAGTGAGAATGAAAAAATCGCATTTTCAGCCAGAGAAAACATTTTCCGAAAAGTATATTTCGATTTACCGCCGATACGTCTATCGGGATGGTATGGAATTTCAGTTTTTGAGAATCCCAACCACGGGATCATGCCCCGGATGATGCGATGAACCTCGCGGAGCTCTCGCATTGCCAGTACAACTTTTCGGGTCATTAAACGAAAATCTGAAGTTCCAGGTTCGATGCGGGTATCGCCTAATTTATTGATGGTCCAATAAAATAGGTCGGAAGTCGCCCGCTTGATTAATGGAACCTTGCTATCGTTGACGCGCTGCATCTGGACAATGTCGAAACCCTCCTGGCATTTTGCAATCATGGAGGGAATTAACTCAGGCGGGTGTTGACCATCTCCATCCAGTGTGATCACCATTTCACCTTCGGCAAGATCAATGCCTGCGGTTAAAGCCGCCTGATGGCCAAAATTGCGACTCAACTGGATAACAGTAAATGGGTCATCCTTTGAAATATCCAGCAAAATGTCCAGAGTGCGATCCGTAGAACCATCGTCTACATAAATAATCTCGAACGATGGTAACAGTCCTTGTAGAACCGAATCCAGCCGGTAGTGAAATTCTCGAATGGATGCTTCTTCATTAAATAGCGGCACAACAACACTGAGTGTATTTTCACTCATAGGACACCTAAACTCCATCCATGGTCAGATTGATGCAAACATGGGATTTTTTCATTGTACCTTGGAGGCGAAAATAGTGCGGAATTAAGAGGTTTGAAATATCAACGGGAAAGTTTCCGATGATTAAATTGGCTGGCGAGAGGGTTGAACTAATTACCAGAGGTGAATGAGAACCCAACAGTTCCCTCGAGTAATATGGTGGCATAACCTCAGATCACTGGTTGGCAAGAGCACATAAAGCGTAACTGCCAAGACGCCTCAATCTAAACTGCCATCAGGATTTCTTTGAAAGGAAATATCAACAATGTTCCCTGTTTACGAATGGGTATAAGTTGTTTACAGGTAATTCCAAAAATCCGTCAGATTAAAACACAATAAATGTTCTTGAGATTTGATAATATATTGCTATGGGTATTCGTCACAGACCAGCTGGTTCTCTTTTTGTTGGACTCTATGCCTGGATCGTCACGGTCTTTATCGGAGCGATCCTGGTTGACATGGTATACGCTAAATTGGGTCCTGCAGGGACCCGCGTATTCTCGGAAATGTCTGATTTCCTTTTGCTCTTTGGTTTTGTAACTGTTCTGGCTGGTCTGGTTGCAATTACAATTTCCTGGAAGTCGAAAATCGCAAGAACCCTGATTATCGCCAGCTTACTGGCTCTCTCACTTGAGATCGTAATACCCATACTATTCTCTCAACTCATCCATAATGCACAAATCAATTTTATCGGTCCATGGCTCAGGATCATTCCCGTTGGGTTGGCTTCGATATTGGCGTTTGTTGGATTAGACAATTATTATTTACTGTAGTCAGAGTATCCGCCATCACTTCGGTGGTTTCATCAGAAACCGGCGATTGCGACATGTGATAAGTGACATCGGAAGATATAAAAAAAATCCCCACGAAATTCATGGGGATCAAGGTGGCGAGGGTGAGGGTTGAACTCACGACCAAGGGCTTATGAGTCCCCTGCTCTACCACTGAGCTACCTCGCCAGCGAGCGAAAGTATATACTGAACCGATTTTTTTGTCAATAAATCACCCACCGCGTCTGATGTGTATATAATCAGAGCTATATCCATCAGCCCCAGGTGACCCATGAAAAGAATCCTTCCGGAATTTGAGCATCATACCCAGCCGTTGATTCCCATGGATCAGTTCCTGAGGAGGGTTGCCAACAGCGGTATCCTGGCGCTTGGAATCATTACTGTATCCCTGTTGATCGGTATGATAGGCTACCGGTCTCTGGAAGGGTTGAGCTGGATGGATGCTTTTCTCAATTCAGCCATGCTGCTGGGCGGCATGGGGCCAGTGAATACCCCCATCACAGGGGGTGGGAAATTGTTTGCCGGATTATATGCCCTTTATTGCGGCATCGTGGTCATATTGGTGGCAGGCATTATTCTGGCACCTCTCGCCCACCGCATTCTACACCGCTTCCACCTTGAGGCAGCAAACGATGAAAAGGTTTAGCCAAACCCCAGACCGCGCTGCTTGAAAGATACGAAATTCTGATGGGTCCCGATCACGATATGATCGAGAACCTCAATATCCAACAGCTTGCCCACCTGCACAACAGCGCGGGTGAGTGCGATGTCCTCCGGCGAGGGAGTCGGATCGCCGCTGGGATGATTATGCACCAATAGAATTGAAGCGGCATTTCGCAGAATTGCCGGTCTGAAAAGTTCACCTATGCGCACCGTGGAGGCATTGAGCGAGCCTTTGTAGATTTTTTCGGTTGAAATCCAGCGGTTACGCGTGTCAGCCAAGAGCACCCACAGGTGTTCCTGAGTAAAGGCAGCCATCTCAAACTTGACCATGATCAGCCGCAGCCTGCGGATTATTTAAATACACCGGTTGATCGGGTAATTCGCGCACCAGGCGGCGTCCCAGCTCGATGGCAGCTTTGATTTGAGCCGCTTTGGCCGTCCCCAGACCATGCTGCTGGGCTAATTCCACAAAGCTGGCCTTCTGCAGCCCAGTCAAGCCCTTCATATCATGCAGCAACCGCTGCCCCATCTGGACTGCATTTTCTCCGCTGACACCCACCCGCAGCAGAATTGCAAGGAGCTCTTCGGTCTTAAGATTTTCCGGGCCAACCTCCGCCAGGCGTTCTCGTGGGCGATCGGTGGCATCCAGGTCGGAAATTCGATACGAGGCAGGCGATTCTTTCATCGGTGGGTCTCCAATGGCATCTTCCATGATCCAAGTGCAGGTTACGGGAAAACTATAGCAAAGGCTGCCTTTCCGCGCAAGGCGCAAGCTCTTTGAAAAGCCGCTGCGAGCCATCCATGCTATAATTCTCGCATTGGAGCCCGCATGAATCTTGGATCAACCTCGCTCGGTGACATTACCCTGGTCGTGACCGCCATCGCAGCGGGGTTAATCGCTGCGCTGTGGTTGAGCCTGGTTATCTGGACCTTCCGAGACATCCGCAGGCGGGCACGCGATCCGTTCACCCGCATTTTAGCGGTGCTGATCGTCCTGCTGCTCTTCCTTCCCGGCTTTCTGATTTACCTGATTTTGCGGCCTTCCTCAACTTTGGAGGATGAGTACCAGCGCACATTGGAAGAAGAAGCGCTGCTGCATAACATTGAAGATGCGGCGCTATGCCCGGGTTGCAACCGGCGCATTCAAACGGATTGGCTGGTGTGTCCATCCTGTCACACCCTGCTAAAGAAACGTTGTCCCAATTGCAGCCGGCTCATGGAATTACCGTGGAACCTGTGCCCTTACTGCGCCACCACAGTGCCCGGAGTTCGGCTGGAGAATGTGACTGCCACCGATGCGTTCACTGACTTGCCGTTGGATGAAGAGAGTGCACCACTCGATTCCAATGCAGCCGAGGGGGCAGACGCTGAATGGATCATCATCCCGCAATCCAGGGATGACAAAACACAATCCGATACTCCCCTGCCGGGGGCATAATACTCCGGCGCTAAAGGTTTAATGGCTTTATGTTGAATTCTTCTGTATTTGAACCTGTTGACTATTTATTGATAGGGCACATCACGAAAGACATCACTCCCACCGGATATTCTCTTGGCGGGACAGCCACCTATTCCGCTTTGACCGCGGCAGCATTGGGATTAAGAGTGGGTATCGTCACCGCTTTTGGACCAGATCTGGAACTGCCGCAACGTCCCCGCATTCAGGTAGCTTCGGTACTATCCGAAACCACCACCACCTTCAAGAATATCTACACTCCGGCTGGACGCATTCAGTACGCCTATCACCCAGCAGCTTTCCTGGATTATTCGGCGGTGCCTGAGGTGTGGCGCAACACTCCTGTGGTGCATCTCGGACCGATTATGCAAGAAGTTGACCCCAAACTGGCGCGGGCGTTCCCCAATTCGCTGGTGGGGTTGACTCCTCAGGGGTGGATGCGCAGCTTCAATGCCGAAGGGTTGGTGCATTACTCCGACTGGCCGGAAGCGCGCTATGTACTTGAATCAGCCCAGGCAGTCGTTTTCAGCGTCGAGGATGTACGCGGTGATGAGAGCATTATAGAAGAAATGGTGTCTTCCATCCGCGTGCTGGTAGTGACCGAAGGCTCGGGTGGGGCAAGATTGTACTGGAATGGCGATGTGCGTTATTTTCGACCGCCACCGATGGAAGAAGTTGACCCGGTCGGTGCCGGTGATATTTTCGCTGCCGCATTTTTTTCCCGCATGCAGCACACTCGCGATCCCTGGGAAGCTGCCCGTTTTGCCACTCAGCTGGCTTCCGTCAGCGTTACCCGCCGCGGAGTCGAGGGGATTCCCACTGAAGAAGAAGTGAAAGCAAGTTTAATTACCATTCTCCCGTAATCTGGAATTTATGGCCAAAATTTATGCGTTTGTCAATCAAAAAGGCGGGGTCGGAAAGACAACGTCAGCAATATCCCTGGGAGCTTTCCTGGGGCAATTTGGCCAGCGGGTGTTGTTGGTCGATCTGGATCCACAGGCCAATGCCACATCCTCCTTAGGTATCGATAAACGCGGTGTCAAAGCCGGCATGTACGAAGTATTAATCGGCGGGCAGCCGGTTGGGCCAGCTATTTTACACAATCCTGTTTACAAAATGTCCATCTTGCCTTCGTCGCCGTCGTTAGCCGGGGCGGAGATCGAATTGATCGAGTTGAAACAGCGGGAGCACCGCCTGGCAGAAGCGTTGGACGGTAGCGCGAGTCGGTATGATTACGTTTTGATAGACTGCCCACCCTCGCTATCGCTGTTGACCGTCAACGGACTGGCGGCAGCTAAAAATGGGATTGTGATCCCGGTACAGTGTGAATACCTGGCGCTCGAAGGGCTGGGGGAATTGACACAGACGGTTCAGCGCGTGCGACAATCTGTCTTCCCCGAGTTAGTCATTCGCGGGGTGGTGATGACCATGTTCGACAGCCGCACTCGATTATCCCTGGATGTGGTAAATGAGGTGCGCAAGTTCTTCCCCAACCAGGTTTTCCAGACCATCATTCCTCGCAGCATCCGGTTGGCTGAAGCTCCCTCATTTGGCATGCCAATTTCAGTATTTGCACCTGAATCGTCAGCAGCCAAAGCTTATGCAACCCTGGCACGTGAAATGTTGGAAGGTGACGGCGTACATATCCCGGTTATGGATCAAGAAGGCGGGTAAAAATGGCAAGAAAAAGCGGTTTGGGTAAAGGATTAGGGGCATTAATTCCAAGTGGGATTGAAGCTGAGGAACGCGGCGCTGAAAGCGGTCCACTGCAGTTGGAAATTGATCAGATTCTGCCCAACCCGTCGCAGCCGCGGCAAGTCATGGAGCAGGAGAGTTTAGAGGAATTGGCCGCCTCGATCCGCGAACACGGAATTCTGCAGCCTTTGATCGTCAGCCAGGGAGAAACACCAGATCAATATATTCTCATCGCCGGTGAACGCCGCTGGCGCGCCGCCAAACTGGTTGGTCTAACAACGGTGCCAGTGATTGTACGCGAGGCCACCGATCAGCAACGGCTGGAACTGGCACTCATCGAAAACCTACAACGCGCCGACCTGGCTCCGCTGGATACCGCTGAAGCTTACCGCCAGTTGGCTGAGGAATTTAAACTTTCTCATGATGAGATCTCAGTACGGGTCGGGAAAAGCCGGGCGGCTGTGACCAATACGCTGCGCTTGTTGCGTCTACCAGATGCCGTGCGCATCGCCCTGGTTGAAAACAAAATAAGCGAGGGGCATGCTCGTGCCCTGCTCGGTTTAACCTCAGTACAGGCGCAAGCCGCGGTACTGCAAAATGTTCTGGCAAACGACTTGAGCGTTCGTCAAACGGAGGAGTTGGTGCGCCGTTATAGCGGCGAACGGGCTGTACTCGTAAAACGGTCGGAACCTGCCCCGGAAATACAGGCACTGGAAGCCCGCCTACGCGATGGTCTGGGGACCCGCGTCACACTGCGTCACGGAAAAAAAGGCGGGACGTTGGTAATTCATTATTATTCCGACGAAGAACTCGACGGCCTCATCTCTCAAATCCTGCGGGACTAACTATGCTCATTCTGCACAACATCAACGCTACCACGCTGTGGGATAACCAACCGCAAGCCTCCGCTATCGCCATCTCAGATGGCAAAATCACCGCGGTTGGCCGCCAGGAAGATGTTCTCTCCCTGGCCTCGCGCAACACTCGTCTGATCGATCTACAAGGAAGCACGGTTTGGCCCGGCCTTACGGATTCACACCTTCACCTGCAGTTTTACGCGCTTGGGCTTCAATACATTGATTGTGAAACGGACACACGGGAAGAATGCCTGCTTCGAGTGGCAGCAGCCGCGGGAATTTCGCCGGTCGGGAAGTGGATTCGTGGACATGGCTGGAATCAAAATTCCTGGCCCGAGGGCTTTGGCACGGCTGAGTTGCTCGACAAGATCGCACCGGAAAAACCGGTTTATCTAACCTCAAAATCGCTGCATTCAAGCTGGGCGAACAGTACGGCGCTGCGGCTGGCGGGAATTACCAGCAACACTCCCAATCCACCGGATGGGGTAATCCAACACGACCAGGCCGGCAATCCGACCGGCATTTTGTTCGAAAGCGCCATGGGTTTGGTGGAGGATGTGATCCCTCAGACCAGCACGGATGAAGTCGCAGCAGCGATCAAAGCCGCGCAATCCAATTTGTGGAGCATGGGGTTGACCGGTGTCCATGATTTCGATCGGCGAACCTGTTTTCAAGCCCTGCAGCTGCTGGATGCTTCCGGCAGCTTAAAGCTGCGTACGGTCAAAAGTATTCCATTGGAAGAATTGGAAAATGCAGTTCACCTTGGATTACAATCCGGCTTCGGAAGTTCTTTCCTCCGTATCGGGTCCGTCAAGTTGTTTGCGGATGGCGCGCTTGGACCACAAACGGCGGCCATGCTGCAGCCTTACGAAAATGAAGCGGAAAATTCCGGGCTGCTATTTTTGGATGCCGAGCAAATCCTGGAATACGGTCAATTAGCGGCGCAAAGCGGCATAAGTCTTGCAACCCACGCCATTGGCGACCGCGCCAACCACGAAGTTCTCAAAGCGTATATGCAACTCAGGGGTTTAGAAAAGGCGGCGGGCAAACCTCGGTTGCGACACCGCATTGAGCACGTTCAGGTATTGCATCCGGATCACCTGCGTTTGTTGGCAGAGAATGACATCATCGCATCCATGCAGCCCATTCACACCACTTCCGATATGGATACTGCTGACCGCCATTGGGGGGACCGGTCTCAGTATGCCTACGCCTTCAACACGTTGCTAAAAATGGGCACCCGCCTGGTGTTTGGCTCGGATGCGCCGGTGGAATCGCCCAACCCGTTTTGGGGACTGCATGCTGCCGTAACCCGACAGCGGCACTCCGGCTATCCTGCCGCGGATGGCTGGAACTCGCAAGAGCGCATCAGTCTGAGACAAGCGTTGGAAAGTTACACCATCCACCCGGCGTATGCTGCCGGATGGGAAAATCAGATTGGGACGTCTCGCGCCTGGCTATATGGCAGATTTGATTGTTTTACCGACCGATCCATTTACTATTGACCCAGCAACCATCTACACATTACAACCAGAACGCGTAATGGTAAACGGCGAATGGGTTTTTGGCATTTAATTTCCCCAAAGCTATGGATAATACGCAAACCCTCACGCCCGAAGTTCTTGTACCACGCCTGGGAGATTACCTGATCGAGCGTGGTCTGATCACGGCTGACCAGCTGACCGCTGCGCTGCAGCAGCAGGCTGCCATCCGCAAGACACAGGCTTCCGCACCACTCATCGGTCAACTGTTGGTTGAGATGGGCATCCTCGAGCGCGGTGTCCTCGACCAGGCGATCACAGAACAGGTGCTGCAACTTCGCTTTGCGCTAAAAGAAAACAACCGGCAACTCGAATTACGGGTGCAGCAGCGGACCAACGAACTAGAAAAGGCACTGGTTCGCCTTTCCGAATTAAATCAGCTCAAAAGCAATTTTCTGGCGAACATTTCTCACGAGCTGCGCACCCCACTCACCCATCTCAAGGGTTATCTTGAATTAGTGCAATCAGGTGACCTCGGTCCGCTGACGCCTTCGCAGAGCGATTCATTGGACACGATGAACAAAGCCGCCGACCGCCTGGGTCGACTCATTGAAGATTTAATCCTATTCGCCACCTCCGATAAGACGGAGATGCCGGTACTGTTGGATGCGGTGGACTTAAACGAGTTGATTGCCGAAGTCTATGATCAAATGCTGCCAAAGGCGCGGGATCAAAAGTTGCAACTCATTTTTAATGCGTTGGAAGATAGTGTCCTGGTTTATGCCGACCGGGAAAAAATAGGCTGGGTGGTTCACCAATTCATCGACAACGCCGTGAAATTCACTCCATCTGGTGGCGCCATTACCATTGACCTGATCCAAGACGACCTGCATGTCAGCATCAAAGTCAGCGATAATGGGATCGGCATCCCACCCAACCGCATGAAAGAGATATTCGAACCGTTCCACCAGCTAGACAGTTCCTCCACCCGAAAATATGGCGGGACTGGATTGGGACTGTCACTGGCACAGAAAATCGTCGAGGCGCATGATTCGAGTATCCAGGTCATATCCGAATTAAGCAGAGGCAGTCAATTTTCCTTCGAGTTGAAGAAAGTTTTGGAAGGTAACACCCGATGACCGCACTTCCAGCTCCATCCAGAATATTTCCATCTGTCGATACCAATTTCCTCTATCTGCTCAATAAAATCCTGGGCGGGGTGGACAATTTGCACGGCGCCCTGGATGCATTGGTGCCGGTGATTTGCCCCTATTTCATTTTTGACAATTTGGTTGTATTTCTGATCGATCCGATGACGCTCAACCTCGATGTGACCTACGCCCGAGCTACCGGACGCGGCAAATCAGCGGAGGCAGATGTAGCCTGGGGCGAGATCATTGGCAGTCAAGTGATAGAAAGTCGGCAATCCATTCTGCAGGAGCCCCAGGACCCGATTGAAACAGACCGTCTGCGACGCCCGCATACCCTGGGCGTGCCGTTAATTACCCAGACCGAGACTTTGGGCGCGATTATTTTTATCCGGTTTGGCAGCCCGCAGTACACGCCGGAGCAAATTGCCTTTGCTGAATACCTGGCCGATCAACTGGCGGTTGTGGCAGCTCGCGAGAATCTCAAAAATGAGAATCGTCGATTGGAATTCCAGTACCGTACATTCCAGGTACAGGAAGATTTTATCTCCACACTCTCTCACGAACTGCGCACCCCACTCGGATTTATTAAAGGCTACACCACCACCTTACTGCGCACGGATGCCAATTGGGATGATCAGACGAAGCAGGAATTTCTGACCATTATCGACCAGGAAACAGACCGGCTTCAGGACTTATTAAGCAATTTATTGGATTCCGCCAAGTTGCAATCCGGCCAGATCCTCATGGATTTTCAAGTGGTGCGCCTGGATGCACTGATCAAAGATGTTATATTACGGTCGAGGTTGCACCATCCAGCGCTGGTGGTTGATTCGGAAGTGGAAGAGCCGATTAAGAATATTCAAGCAGACCCCCGCCGTCTGGCGCAGATACTGGAAAACCTGATCAATAATGCCGTCAAATATGCGCCCACCTCCCCGGTGAAGGTAAAGATTTGCAGTGCGCCGAACGGTGTGACGATCGATGTCATCGATAAAGGCCCCGGCATTCCGGAAAAATATCAGGCGAAAATATTCGATCGCTTTTTCCGCATTCCAGAGTCAGGTTCGAGTGTCCACGGCTCTGGATTGGGGTTATTTATTTGCAAGCAAATTGTACAAGCCCATAACGGTACCATCGAACTAATTTCCCGCGTCGGCGAAGGCTGTACTTTCCGTATTTTCTTTCCAGATCGGCTGTAATTTTTCTTTTTTCTCAGGAGGGATGGATCATGAGCGCCAGAATATTAGTCGTCGATGATGAGCAGCTTTATCGCCACTTGCTCAAAGTAAATCTGGAGACAGAGGGGTATGAGGTCAGCGCTGCCAAAGATGGGGAAGAGGCGCTCGAAATGGTCTCCAGCCGGCACCCCGATCTGGTAATTTTGGATATTGCCATGCCAAAATTGGATGGCTTTGAGACCTGTGAACGAATCCGGCAATTTTCGGATGTCCCGGTCATCATGTTAACCGCCCGCGGCGAAGAACAAGACCGTGTGCACGGGCTAAACGTTGGCGCTGATGATTACGTGCTAAAACCCTTCTCGGCAACTGAGTTGGTGGCACGTGTCCGCGCAGTCCTGCGGCGGGCTAAGACCACTCAGCAAATTATTCACAAACGGTACTTTTCCCACCTGAATTTGCGCATCGATTTTGCCCGGGCAGAAGTCTGGAAGTCCGATCACCCTGTCTATCTATCCGCCACGGAGTACCGGCTGTTGATCCAGTTCGCCCAACATTCCGGACGCATCCTTTCCGCTGAGGAATTGCTCACTGCCGTTTGGGGCGAGTCCTACCGCGAGGATAAAGAAATTCTGTGGGTGTCGATTGCCCGGTTACGTCAGAAGCTGGAAGACGACCCGCACAACCCGCTACATATCGTTACCCGATCTGGCCTGGGATATATGATGCCCGCTTCCGACGGCTCAACATCCGATTAGAAAGGATTAGTAATCTAGATGTTAGATAATTTTGATGACAAGGGGAAAATTTATACCCAGGTGATTACTAAGGCCACAATTAAGGTTATTTTGCAGACTGCCTTTCACCGCATTCATGGCAATATTCACGTACGGATTGGCGAACGCTTGAAGGACGAACTGGATTCCGCGGTTCACTTTCTAGCAGTGACCGAAGCTGAAGTTTTCGAACCTACCGGCACAACCCAATTATTCAAAACAAATTTCATGGCAGTCAACCGTTATCAAATCATCTGGGTGATTCCAGAAGATGATCTCGAAGCCGAAACTGGGGAAAATTAATGGCTACCCCATTACCCTCCCAACCGCGTGCCATCAATCTGCAAAACCTTAAGACCCACTTGCTGGGAGTGATCTCACGGGAACTAGAGAGTACTCCGCTGGGTGATGATCGCAAGGGTGCGA
Source organism: uncultured Chloroflexia bacterium (assembly GCA_963721535.1). GTDB lineage: Bacteria > Chloroflexota > Anaerolineae > Anaerolineales > Anaerolineaceae > Bellilinea. Next base: position 180,011 of record CAVRKN010000015.1, on the reverse strand, counting down.
TCATCATGATAATTCAGAAAGCATTTGTTGAGCTCAAGTACAACTTCCCGACGCCATTAAAGGATCAGGTCACGCGCGAAATTCTGGATGAATTGCTCGGGTTTGGCCCTTTGCAACCGTTGTTGGACGACCCAGATATTTCTGAGATCATGGTCAACGGCCACGAGAAAGTATATATCGAGCGCAAGGGAAAAATTATTCGAACCGATATTACTTTCCCGAATGACGATGCAGTTTTACGGACGATTGACAAAATCATTATGCCGTTGGGGCGCCGCATTGACGCCGATAGCCCGACGGTTGACGCCCGCCTGCCAGACGGGTCGCGTGTCAATGCTGTGATCCCGCCAGTAGCCATCGATGGCCCGACCATCACCATCCGTAAGTTCCAAAAAGATAAGCTGACAATGGAGCAGTATATCAATCTTGGAACGGTTACGGAAAATATGGCTGAGTTCATGCGGATTTGCGTTTTGTCCCGTTTGAACATCATCATCTCAGGCGGCACCGGCTCCGGAAAAACCACGCTACTCAATATCCTCTCCAGCTTTATCAGCCCGACCGAACGCATCGTCACCATCGAGGATGCTGCCGAATTAAAACTGCAGCAGGATCATGTCGTTCGCATGGAAACAAAAACCCCCAATTCCGATGGCAAAGGCGCGGTGACTATTCGCGATTTGGTCCGCAACTCGCTGCGCATGCGCCCCGACCGGATTGTAGTAGGCGAGGTTCGCGGTGGTGAAGCGCTGGACATGTTGCAGGCTATGAATACCGGTCACGACGGCTCGCTGACCACACTGCACGCCAACTCACCGCGCGATGCCCTCTCCCGGTTGGAGACCCTGGTGCTGATGTCTGGCATGGATCTACCCTTGCGCGTCATCCGTGAGCAGGCCTCGGCTGCTGTGGACCTGATTATTCAACAGTCCCGCCTGAAGGACGGTTCCCGCAAGATCACATCCATCACGGAGATTTGTGGGATGGAAGGCGATACTGTGGTCATGACCGATATCTTTAAATTCCAGGCAGCCGGTATTGACGAAAACGGCAAGGTTCTGGGGGAGCTTAAACCGACGGGTATCCGCCCATTATTCTATCCACGCATCGAAGCCGCGGGATTTAAACTTGGCCCAGAGGTTTTTGGTGCAAATATCGGCGCCATGCTTTCTCACAACCAGCCCAGGTGGCGTTAAACCAGGCTGTGTGTGAACGCAACGATGAAAGTGGTCGATGCTATAATTCAGGTTAGAAATCATCGTACTTTTTACAGGGGAAGGATCTAATGGCCACTTACCAACAACAAATCCGAGTCCGTACTCGAAAATTAGGACTATTGATTTACGATGCCCGCTTGAGCCGGTCCCGCAAGGCGGATTTGTGCGCCAAGGCTATGGGTCTGCCATTGGAAGACTACCAACGCATTGAAGCCGGAGAAACTGCCCCCACCCTACCCCAACTCGAAGCATTGGCTTTCTATCTGGATGTTCCTTTGGAGCATTTTTGGGGTAACCAGACAATTTCCACCCTAACACCAACCGATCCCATTGAGCAGCCGGCGCAATTGAAGGACCTGCGTCAGCGAATTATTGGCACCCGCTTGCGCATGTCACGGACGACCCATAACCTTTCTGTGTCTGAGTTGGCACTGAAAACCAATATACCAGTTGAAAAAATTCAAAAATATGAGTTGGGGCAGGAAGCCATTCCCATCCCTGACCTGGAACTGCTGGCGGACATCCTGGATATTCGCAATGAAGATCTTTTCGATCAGCGCGGAATGATAGGCAAATGGCGATCAGACAAGGCTGCAGTCCGGACGATCCTGGATTTGCCTCCAGAGGTACGGTCTTTTGTCAGCCAACCTGTCAACCTGCCATTTTTGGAACTCGCCATGCGGCTGTCAGATTTATCCGTCGACAAATTGCGCGGGGTAGCTGAAGGCCTGCTGGAAATTACATACTAGCCAAGAAATTATCTGGTTAATGATGCTGACATCCCCGAAAGTCAATCCGCTAAACCAGGCAGCTCAGTCTGCCTTCGAGCAGAAGAATTATCCTGAAGCCGTGCGGATTTACCTGCAAGTTAAGGGATTGATCGACCCTATCGAACAACCAGCTGCCCATGCGGAAGCGCGCAATAACCTGTCTGTGGCACTACTGAAGTCTGGAAATGCACCCGAGGCGCTGGTTCAGGCAAACGGTACGGAACTGGTTTTTGCTGAATTACTCGATCCACAGCGCCAGGCTATTGCGCTGGGGAACATTGCGGCAGCATTGGTTGACCTACAGCGTTATGATGAAGCGCTGGAAAAGTATCAACTTTCGGCGGATTTATTCAAACAATCCGGCAACGATGAAATGCGTTCCTATGTGCTGCGCGAGATTTCAGTGCTGCAAATGAAACGCGGAAAACAGGTTGACTCATTGTTCGCCATGGATGCCGCCCTTCAGTCCAAGAAGAAGCTAAACTGGCGCGAATCATTGATCAAACGCTTGATGGGCACGGTTCACCGCATGATGGGCACGCGTTGACAACAAATCCACATCGATAAGGGTTGCGCGAGGATCATATGCGATCCCCCCTCGTTTTCCGTCAGGCTAATTCCGGCGATTTCTCCCGCCTGACCAATTTTTTGGCAGCAAGCCCACGCATGCACCGTCACCTGGATTGGCGACCGCCAATCGAGTGGCTCGGGCGGCAGCCGTTTTGGCTGGCGGAAGATGGCGGCTTGATAGCTGCCGCACTGGCAATCGTCCCCGACCCGCCCGGGATTGCCTGGGTGCGGTTATTTGCCTGCGCTGCCGGGGTAGCGCCGATGGATGTTTGGGACCAACTTTTCACGCGCTGCCTGGCCGAGCCGGCGTTGGAAACGCGAACGATCGTTCCATCGCTGGCGCTTAGCGATTGGTTTGCCACCATTTTACGGAGCAGCGGTTTCGAACATCACCAGGATATCGTTGGGTTGGAACGGGAGGTTGAGTATGATTCGCCCAATCTCAATCCCAACCCCGAACTCTTCGTTCGCTTAATGGAGCCGGAAGATTTACCGGTGGTTGCTGCCATCGACCAGGCTGCTTTTGAACCCATCTGGCAAAATTCACTCGACCAGGTGGAGCAATCATACGAACAGGCAGGAATTGCCACGGTTGTCGAATGGGATGAGGCAATTGTGGGTTTCCAAATCTCCACCGTCAACATGTTCTCAGCTCACCTGGCACGTCTGGCAGTCAATCCCGGGCTGCAGGGTCGAAAGGTCGGTACAACCTTGCTGCACGATCTGGTACAGCGTTGCCGAACTGAACGGTTATGGCAAATAACCATCAATACGCAGGATGATAACCACGCATCTCTGGCGCTATACCGGAAAGTTGGTTTCGAGTTATCCGGCGAGCACTTCCCAGTGTTTGTTTACAGTGGATAATCTTAGGAAACTCTTAGAGTATTTTATGGACTTTTACGACTAAATATGGCAAAATTAATTCGTTGAACATCGTATGATTTTATATAAAATAATTTATTAATCCCACAACTCAGGAGCATCTTCATGGCTAAACCCGCCCAACCGACCAAGGGAAAGGTCACCCGGCGCGATACTTTTCGCGCTCAACGCCAATCCAATGAACGCCGCAATCGGGTCATTTGGATCAGTATTGCCACTTTGGCAGCGTTGGTAGTCGCAGCGATTCTTATCCTTCCAAATCTACCCGTCAACACAGCTAACCTGCAATCCCCGAAGGAACTGGTCCGAACTACGGTCGACGGTAATATTATTGGCGATCCTGCCGCACCCGTGAAAGTAGTGGAATATTCAGACTTTAATTGCGTGCATTGCAAAAACTTCTGGGCAGATCAGACAGACCAGCTGCTTGCCGATTATGTTGACACGGGTAAAGTAAATTTCCAGTACGTGCCATTTAGCTTCATCAGTCCGACGTCCTTTACCGCGGCTGAAGCAGCCTACTGCGCGATGGATCAGAATATGTTCTGGCAATATCATGACTATATTTTCGCAAATTATGGCGCCGAATTTACCTCGCCGATGCTAAAAGCTATCGCTCAGGCAGTAGGGTTGGATATGAGCACTTTTAACAGTTGTTATAACAGCGGTAAATACAAGCTGAAAGTTCAGCAGGACGTACAGGCAGGACAAGGACAAGGGGTAAATTCAACCCCCACCTTCTTCGTCAATGGTGAAAAGACGGATAGCGTGAACTTGTTCGCCATGATCGAAAAGGCATTGAGTGGGAATTAAACATTCAGCTATAAAAACCGCGCGGACAATCCGCGCGGTTTTTCGTTTAATACACGTTCAATAGCTGCATCAAGAGCACCATAAAAGGTGCGATAACCAGGGCTGGCAAGAAATTACCCGTGCGCAGCTTTTTAATTTCAAGCAGGCTGCTCAAAGCAATTGCCAACAAGAGCACACCTCCAGTGGCGTTCATCTCGACCATCATCGCATCGGTGACCACACTCTGGACTTGGACTGCCAGTAATGAAATTGCGCCTTGATACACCAGAACAATGACCGCGGAAAATAATACGCCTACTCCAAGAGAAGATGCGAATGCCAGTGCACCAAAGGCGTCCAATATGGCTTTGACCACCAGCGTTGAATAAACGCCGGTCAATCCATCCTGGATGGAGCCCAGAATCGCCATCGGGCCAACGCAAAACACCAGTGAGGCAGTCACAAAACCGCGCACAAAACGGCTGTCCGTTGTAGCGCCATTAACCTTGGCGAAACGGCTTTCCAGCCATACCCCCAGTCGCTGGAGCGCTTGATCGATCTGCAGCCACTCACCGAGTAACGCTCCAATTAATAAACTCCCAAGGACCGCCAGAGCGTTATGCGTCGAAAAGAACAATTTCATGCCAAAGGCCAATACAAAAAGGCCCAGCCCGGCAATCACCGTCTCGCGAACCCGTTCGGACAATCGCGATCCGAGAAATAACCCCAATAATCCGCCCACTAATATGGCGGCGACGTTGACCCAGGTGCCAACCATGCTCAATCGCCTTTAGCCAGGGTTGGTTTGGTCTTGCCGGCATGCTGTAAAGTGTACAGTTCGAGCACAAAAAGCAAAGATGACAGCCGGTTCAAATAGGCGGTTAATTCAGGATTGGACAACGTGCCCTGGGTAACTAACTCCACCACACGGCGTTCTGCCCGCCGGACGACCGTACGGGCAAGCGATACAGCAGCACTGACGGTGGTATCCCCCGGGACGATAAATTCACTCGGAAGCCGGACATGATCGTTCAGACGGTCGATGTGTGTTTCCAGACTCTTTACGGTACGGGAATCGATTTGTTTAAATTTCGCGGCATTTTCAGGCGTGGCAGCAATTTCTGCCATCATGCGATATAGCTCTCGTTGTATTTCAAGCAACATCTCGGCTTCTGAGCTTTGTGCCAATAAGCTGCGCGCCAGTCCCAGGGCAGCATTAGCCTCATCCAAAGTACCCAGAGCTTCCAAACGCAGGTCAAACTTCGGAACCCGCCCTTTTCCTAATAAACCGGTCGTCCCATCGTCACCCATGCCGCTAAAAACCATTGTCGACCACCTTTGGTAACTGCTTTCCTTGAAATACCAATCCGACACTATCTACCAACTTTCCCCCGCTTCCAACTGATTGATATTATAAAAATATGGCTATGCGCATCGTCTTATTGCTTGCGCAAGAAAACTACTCAGTTGGTCAGAATATTGCCTATTCTAACCCTGTTTACAAAAACTTTTTAGAACTGCAGATATAAATACCAAAACTTGTCTGCTGGAAAATAAGATGTGAAACTTTCATCCCAAACGAATTGTCCAGGAGCGCCTTTGCCTTTTAACCGTTGATCCAGCGAATGCAGCAGCGACTTCTCCTGCACCAGTAAAGCGCTGGTTTCTGACATCAACAACTCGAGAATCACCCGCAGACGTACATTATAGGGGTAATCGCCGGCTTTTGAATTTGACCCTTCAGCCCATTCGCTGAGATAATTTTTCCACAACCTCAATCGGTTAGGAATTTCCTGCTGGATTTTAATTTCCCAACGTGAGCGCCATTGGGAATGGGTTTTTTCAACCTGACGTGAATACTGGTTGAATTCTGCAGAAGCATCTCCTGCCAAAATAGCCGAGGAAAGACGTTTCTGACTAAGAAGTAAATTCCCCAGGGTTAAGCGGGTAGTGTCACCGGTGAGTTGGCGGCCGTGTTGACCAGTAACCGGATAATACAAAATATCCGATAACAGGTATTCCTCCAACACCGGAGTTGAAGCCTGCAAGAATGCCAAGTCATTTTCCAAAACCTGCATTTTGCGCTCCTTTCGAACCCGGTCAGCTTAAGGGGCAGGCGGCGTGGCGGTCGGAATTCGGGCTACGAGGAACCATTGCAGCACCGTGGTAAAGCGGTCGCTGGTATCCAACAGCGGACCCATCCGCACACCTTGAATCTGACGGTCAACGCCGTAATTGTAAACCGGATAATACAGCGGTAGCGAGGGCAATTCATCGGTGAAAATCACCTGGAAATTGCGGTATAGGCGGGCACGTTCGCCAGTGTCTACTGTAATGCGTGCGCTTTCCAGATATTCGCTGGCGATTTTGTCATCCCATTGCGAGTAATTTTGGCCGCCAGTCGCCTGGACTGAATCCCAAAAGGGATAAGGGTCCGGATCTGGGTAGTGCGCCAGATTCAGGTCGACCAGGGCAGCCTGATATTGCCGATTTGCCAGTCGTTCCGAAACCAGGGCATCATAAGGCACAGCTTCCAGGGTCACGTTCACGCCCAAGGCTGCCCAATCCTGTTGGATGGCCTCAGCCACCAGGCGGTGCTGATCGGTATCGGGATGGATCAGTGTAAATTTGAGCGCTACCCCATCTGAACTGACACGTTCTGAGGTATTTTCCGGGTTCACCGGGAACCCAGCTTCATCCAATAGGGATTTGGCCTTATCAACATCTAAATCAACATGCGGGGTGGCATCATAATATGCCCAGGTACCTGGAAAAATCGGCCCATCAGCCAGGATAGCCTGCCCGGCTAATATCTTATCGACTATGTACTGGCGATTAATACCCAAGTACAAAGCCCGCCGCAGGTTGGCATCCTGAAAGAATGAGGTTTCATCATTCTTGAGGTTGAACAATACGATGCTTAATTCCGGCATACGGCCTGTGTAAATGGCCAGATTTGATTCCTTCAGAGCATCCGGCAGCTCAGCGGGTGAAATTTGGCTAATTCCCTGCACCTGACCTGCCCGGTAAGCCTGAAATGCAGCGGCTGAATCGGGGTAATACCGAAAAACCAGTTGCTCGATAAAAGGCGCAGTGCCAAAATAACCCTCATAAGCCGTCAGTACCAGACCTGTAATCTGGCCTTCTTCAACGATCAGACGGTCAAATTTGTAGGGACCGCTGCCAACGGGATGAATGTTGAAATCCAGGTCTTTAATTTCGGCAATGGTCTTGCCGGAGAGAAGATGGCTGGGCAAGATGCCAAAAGATAAATAGTCGAGGAAGGGGGCAAAGGGTTCGGGGAGTTTGAACTGCAGCGAATTGGGCCCAAGTTTGATGACCTCAATCCCTGACCAAAATTCCTTCAAGTCAGCCGGGATGAAGTCTCCGCCATTACGCAGCAGTTCCGTGGTGAAGAGGATGTCATCCGCTGTGAGGGGTTCACCGTCATGCCAGGTGATATTTGGCTTCAATTCAAAGTTGTAAACTGTCCCGTCCCGTGAGACGCCCCAACCGCTTGCCAGGTCGGCTACCGCGCCGCCGCGTTCGTCAAAGGTGATCAGACGGCTGTAAAGCAGCCGGTCAACATCACGATCGACGGAGTTGCCGAAATCAAGCACGGGGTTAAGCCGTTGTAATGATCCAACCAGGGCTTCGGTGTAAAAGCCACCTTTGACGGGTTCGGTTGTCTCACCGGGAGTAGCAGCCGGCTGTTGCCCTAGTAAAAGTATCCCGACCACGATTCCGGTCAGGAAGATGATGAGAAGTTGCCAACGGAATTTTTTCATAGGTTTTGAAATGGGAAAAGGGCGCCCTCTTTACTTACGCGAGTCGCCCTGCGAGCAAGGATGGCAGGCAAAGCTGCCATCGGTTTGCTGATTTTTATCCGAATGCCACCGCCGCGAGGGTGAGGAGCACAAAGACAACCGCCAGCCCAATGGTGATGAGGAAGATTGTTTTCTCCAGACCGCGCCGAGCAGAAAAAACCTGGCTGCTGTCTGCGCCAGTTAACCCGCCCAAACCAACGCCCTTGTTCTGAAAGATGACGCTGGCGATCAATGCGATCGAGATTATAATCAGTGCGATATCAACGTAGTTGGTCAAGCTCGTTCCTCCATTTATCTAGACCCACGAATTATACCTGTCCCGGGCGGAAAACGTCAATGCATGAATATGTCATTAATCTGCATGTGCACACACGCTTTTCCGATGGCACGGGCACCCATAAGCAGGTGGCGCAGGCAGCCATTGAGGCTGGCCTGGATGCGGTGATCTTCACGGATCACAATGTGCGGGTTGAGGGGGTTGAGGGCTACCTGCGCAAGGATGGTCGGAAGCTGCTGATACTCATGGGGGAAGAGATCCATGATCAGGCGCGCCTTCCGCAAAGGGACCATATGCTGGTTCTTGGCGTTGACCATGAGATGGCAACCCACGCCGATCCGTCGCAACAATTGATCGACCGTGTCAATCAGGCGGGCGGGTTGAGTTTCATTGCTCACCCAATCGATCTGCCTTTACCCCTCTTTCATGAAGAAGGGATCCCTTGGGAGAACTGGGATGTGCGCAATTATACCGGCATTGAATTGTGGAACGGGTTGAGCGAACTTAAACAGGTGATTCATAACGTGTTGGATGCCGCCCGTTATGGGTTTAATCCAGATGCCGTGGCACATGCTCCGCACCCAGCTACCTTGCAGCGTTGGGACAACCTGCTGGCACAGGGTCAACGGGTGGTGGCGATTGGTGGATCCGATGCACATGCGCTTAACCTCAAGGTGGGGTTCCTTCGCCGCACCATTTTCCCTTATTCTTTCCATTTTCAGGCAATTAATACCCATGTACTCACCACCGAGCCCTTGAACGGTAATAATTTCAATTCAGACCGTAAGTTGATCTACCAGGCGCTGCAAAGAGGCCATTGCTTTATTGGCTATGATCTGCCGGCGCCCACCCGCGGGTTTCGCTTCACTGCTCAAGCTAAACAGGGTGTACTTTCCATGGGCGACCAGGGTGAGCTGCGTGGGGCAGTCACTTTGCAGGTACGATTGCCTTTTCCAGCCGATTGCCGCTTGATCCAAGACGGTCGGGTCATTAAAACCTGGCAAGATCAACAGGTAGGAGCACATATCACCAACCAGCCGGGGGTTTATCGCGTGGAAGCTTTGATCCCTTTCCTTGGAAAACAACGCGGCTGGATTTACAGCAACCCGATCTATTTGCGTCCTCCAGGAACAGACCGGAATTCCATCATGGGTCCACAATGGTCACAAACAACGTTACCCGATTTCTAGACTCGCGCAAAATTTCCTATCAGTCCTTCGAGCTTCCGGCTGAGAAGATTGGAGCGCTGGAAAGCGCCAGACTGTTGGGCGTATCCCCATCCATAGTCTATAAAACGATTGTGGTCATACGCGAAAAACCCGCCAAACCGATTTTGGCAGTTGTCCCGGGCGATCATGCCGTCAATTTAAAAAACCTGGCGGCAGTTGTCGGCGAGAAAAAGCTAAAAGTACCCACCATGCGTGAGGCTGAACAACTGACCGGGCTGCAAGCCGGCGGAATATCTCCTCTGGCATTACTCAACAAGGGATTTCAGGTTGTGATTTCCAGCGAGTCGTCGCAACACGAGCAGATTCACATTTCTGGTGGGCAGCGTGGTTTGAATATAAGATTACCCGTCAAAGCGCTAATCGATTTGACGCATGCCCGGACCGCTGTCATCAGCGATCCGCTGGCTGATGGTCAGTCCAACGACGAGGAGTGATCGATCCGGACGGGTTACAGGTTAAACCAGGCAAACTGATAGGGCTTAAGGTTGATGTTGGTCTGTTCAGGCAACAACCGCACGTAACTTCCGAGCTGATCGGTGCGTGGTTCCAGGCGCAACTCGCGGGGGATGCGTGCTCCACGTGAGGTATCGGAGAGGTTAAAAATCGCGAGCACGCCTTTATTACCCAACCGTCGGGTAAAAGCTGCCACCGAGGGATTATCCGTTTCAACCCATTCCATCGTCCCGGATGCTAATTCCGGGTGAGCTTTACGCTGGCGAATGAGCATACGCATAAAGTTGAGCAAGGAGTCCGGGTCAATATCCTGGGTAACCACATTAATGGAACGGAAATCATAAGGGGTTTTGTCGATCAAGGGCGCGTAGAATTGGTCCGGTTTGGCAGCGGAGAAACCTGCCCCGCGAGTCTCGTCCCATTGCATCGGTGTCCGGACCCCGTTCCGATCAAATAACTCGATATTATCGCCCATACCAATTTCGTCGCCGTAATACAAGATAGGGGTTCCGGGCAGACTATATAACAAGGCATTGAGCAGCCGAATTCGCCGAGGATCATTATCCAGCAGTGGAGCTAGACGGCGGCGGATCCCTAAATTAAGCTTCATTTTTGGATCGGGAGCATACGCCCGCCAGAGCGCATCCCGCTCTTCCGGCGTGACCATTTCCAAGGTCAATTCGTCGTGATTGCGCAGGAACGTGCACCATTGACAGTTTTCCGGAATTGCCGGCGTGCGTTCAAAGACCCATTTGATCGGTTCAACATCCTGGTCATGCAGCGCCAGATAAAGCCGCGGCATGAGCGGAAAATGAAAATTCATATGCAGTTCATCGCCGTCGGCGAAGTAGGGACGCACGTCCTCCGGCCACTGGTTGGCTTCACCCAGCAGAATGCGCCCGGGGTATTCTGTATCCAAAATAGAGCGAACTGTTTTTAGAAAGGCATGGGTTTGCGGCAGGTTTTCGCAATTGGTACCTTCGCGCTCGAACAAGTAGGGAATGGCATCGGCTCGAAAACCGTCGATGCCAAGGTCCAGCCAGAAGCGCATCACCGCCAACATCTCTCTCTGGACTGCTGGATTGTCATAGTTCAGATCAGGCTGGGATGGATAAAAACGATGCCAAAAATATTGCCCGGCTTTCTCATCCCAAGTCCAGTTGGATTTCTGGCTGTCGATAAAGATGATGCGGGCATCTTTGTACTTTTGGTCGGTGTCTGACCAAACATAATAATTGCGGAATGCGGATTGACGGTCGGTTCGGGCGGCTTGAAACCATGGATGCTGGTCTGAGGTGTGATTGAGGACCAGGTCCGTGACAATGCGTAGCCCACGAGAGTGTGCTTCAGCGATCAACTGGTGGAAGTCAGCCAAATTGCCATATTCTCGCAAGACGCCGGTGAAGTCAGCGATGTCATAGCCGTCATCCTTAAGGGGTGATGGATAAATCGGCATAAGCCAAATGCAATCCACACCCAGGTCGCGGATGTAATCCAACTTGGAGATTAGACCCGGCAGGTCGCCGTGACCATCCCCATTGCTGTCACAGAAGGCGCGAACATAGACCTGATAGAAAATGGCATTGATGTACCAGCTTTGATTCTCTTCCATGCATAATCCCCTTAGACCGGATAAATTCCAATGCTTAACATACTCTGCCGTGGGTGAATTATATCAAATCTAAATCAGGGTGGATTAGGACTTGCATTATTAGGACTTTTGTTCTATAATGATAGAAACCCGCTGGGAGGAAAACATAATGACCGACATACGAAAATTTATCATTCCTGGATTCATTTTTGCTTCCATGGCGGTCATCTTCATGACCCGTCTGCTGTATAACCCAGCCCAAATCGTACTGGCAGATAGCAGCGAAGAGGTTCCATCCGAACCAGCAGCTATTGAAGCCGAAACCCCTGCTGTTGTGGAAGAATCATCGAGTGGATGCCCGCTGCCATCCAGTTACCCCGATAATATCCAGCAATGGTGTCAACCGATTACACAATATTCTGCCTATTATGGATTGGATCCAAAACTGATCGCGGCGGTTATGCTGCAGGAATCCGGCGGCGACCCTGAGGCTTATTCGAAGAGTGGCGCTGTGGGGCTAATGCAGGTTATGCCGCGGGATGGCCTGGCTTCTGAATTCATGTGTGCCAATGGACCCTGTTTCTCGGCCAGGCCAAGTATGGACGAACTATTTGATCCGCAATTCAATATTGATTTTGGGATCATGATGCTTTCAGGTCTCATTTCAAAATTCGGCGATATTCGTGAGGGATTGCGGGCTTATGGTCCAATGGACAGCGGATATCATTACGCCGACTTGGTTCTGACCATCTACAATAACTACCAATAACATTAATTCCCCCGCTGGTCAAAATCTATATCTCTATAAGAGACCGGTGAACGGTCGGCCAATTTGATTGCAGGTCCGTAGGTATAATTGATTATCCCAAGAGGAATCAATGAAACCACGCCTGCTCCCAATCATCGCAATATTTCTGGCAGTACTGGCCTGCACATTGCCAGTTGAGCAAACTCCTGCTCCTGCAACTCCCACACCCTGGGATGGCGGGGTCATTCCACCCCCGGCAGCTGCGGTCCAGGCGCAAACGGATCTGGCTGGATTTTTAGGCGTGGCTCCGGATGCGATCACCATTCGGGACATTCAATCGACGCAATGGGGCAATTCCTGCATGGACGTTCCCGTCGTGGGAGAAACCTGTGCCCAGCAGCCGTCCAACGGTTATGTGGTGGTACTGGCGTTCCAAAATAACGTTTACACCTACCATACCGACCAGGAAGGTATCCAGCTGCGTCGCATTAACCAGGTCATGAACCCGTCTCAGGCAGCCTTGGAAGCCAGTTCGCTGTTAGCCGGGATGCTCGGATTCAATCCTGACTCGGTACGAATTGTAAAAGAAGAGTCGCTGCGCTTTTCCGATTCCTGCCTGGGGATTCCCATCCCAGAAACAATTTGTGCTCAGGTTCAGGTTCGCGGCACGCGGATTGAACTCGAGGCGAATGGAGAAATCTTTGAATTTCGCTCAGCGGAAGACCCGATCAAACCAGTATTAGCCCTCGCAGCAGGAATTGAAGCCGGTAAAGTCATATTGTTATTGTCGCGCGACGGCGGACCCAATGCTTATTGCGACAACCTCAATATCACCCTGAGCGGTAAAGTCTTGCAATACACCTGTTTTGGCGCATTCGCAGCCAACCCGGGGATTACTGATTTATCGATTGAAGATCAGGCAGTTGTGCTGCGGTGGATATTGAATTTTTCTCCTTTTGACAGCACGCAGACCCGCCTGGATGGTGTGAAGGTTCGATTGACCTTCAATGGCATTGGCGAGGAGATTGCACAATTTGCTGATCAACAGGAGATACAGGGTTTTGTCGAAGGGTTGCTTAAGGTTCCCGGCCCGGCACCCACTTTGCTGCCAAGCGAACCGGCTGGGGGATGAGCGATCCTTTTGAAATCCTTTAGTCCCATATTGCTGGCTCTCATTGCCATTCTGCTATGGAGCACTCTGGCTTTGGCCGGAAACGGTTTGCAGTCGATTCCACGGCTGTTGCTGCTTGGAGTCACGTTGACTACCAGCGGAATGATCTCATTGGTTCGCAGGAATGGTTGGCGAGTTCCGGTCAAAGTTTTCCTGGTCGGCGTGGGTGGAATATTCGGATATCACTTTTTGTATTTCACCGCGTTCGCACATGCTCCCGCGATTGAAACCAACCTGCTCAACTACCTTTGGCCGCTGTTGATTGTGGTATTGGCACCACTGCTGCTCCCAGGGACTCGATCGAGAGTTAACCACATGATTGGCGCTGTTTGCGGTCTGGCTGGTGCGGGACTGATCGCAACCGGTGGAAGTTTGAAATTTGAAATCCAGTATCTGGCTGGATACTCAGCGGCGTTGGGGGCAGCCATTATCTGGGCAATATATTCATTGCTGACAAAGCGGCTGCCGCCCTTTCCGACCAGCTCGGTTGGAGCTTTCTGCCTGATTTCCGGACTGTTGTCGTTGGGAATTTATTTTATCGACGGCGGAAGTATGCCGGCGGTGGGTGGAATTCTGCCAATTCAGTGGATATTCTTGATTTTGGTCGGAATTGGTCCCATGGGAGCGGCGTTTTTCTTGTGGGATGCAGCCCTCAAAAAAGGGGATCCGCGAACGATTGGTTCTTTAGCCTACATCACACCCCTGCTGTCAACCTTGAACCTGATCTTGTTTGCCGGAAAAGATTTAACCCTGCTGACACTGCTGGCGATGGTATTGATCATTGCCGGTGCGGTGATTGGTTCGTGGCCGGGGAATGTAAAGGTGGCGGCCAGAGAGGCCGATTTGGTGTAACCGGAAACCACCGAACGCTTGACCTTAAGCTCAGAAAAATGTAAAATACACAGACTTCACGCGGGCATAGTTCAGTGGTAGAACGATAGCCTTCCAAGCTGTATACACGGGTTCGAGTCCCGTTGCCCGCTCAAGAAATAATCTCACCGCCCGCTCTTTTGTAGTGCAAACTTCGCGGTTTTTGCGTACCCTTGCGGTATTAGTTTGCGTGGCGAACTGAAAGTTCGCCCTACATGCCTGGTCAAATTTATGATTTGTGCCGAGCAAATTCCAAATTTGCTCTACAGAGCGCGAGCTAATAGTTTGCGCTATTGATTTATATATTTCCTCACCACCCGCGGCAGCAACCCGGTGGTGATTTCGTAATTGATCGAACTCGCTAAACGGCCAACCTCCTCGGCAGAGATGCGCTCTTCTCCTTGCCGGCCGACCAAAACTACCTCATCATCCTGCTGCACACCGGGGATGCCGGTCACATCCACCACAAATTGATCCATGCACACGCGGCCTATTATCGGAGCGCGCTGACCACGGATCAAAACAATGCCTTTGTTGGTCAAGATGCGGTGATAACCCATCGCCGTAGCCGACCGGTACCAGGGCTGCCATGGTCGGTCTGGAGGTAACAAAAGTTCGCCCATAACTGACCCCCGCCCCTGCCGGCAGCTCCCGCACACGACTGACCGTGCTTTTGAGCGTCAACGCCGGATGCAGTTCAAACACCGGCTGCCAGTCGCTGGAGGGATTCATCCCGTACATGGAAATCCCAGGCCGCACAGCGTTGTAGTGTGCCTGCGGCAGTTTCATGGTGGTGGCACTGTTGGCGGCATGAATGATGGGAATGTCCATCCCGGCACCGCGAATCGAGGCGATAACCTGGTCGAATGTGGCGATTTGCTGGTGCACCCAGGTCTGGTCATTTGAATCGGCGGTAGCAAAATGGGTAAACAGACCTTCCAGCTCAATACCTGGCAATTGCGTTATAGCTGTCAGAAACGGGAGCACCTCGGCGGGGAACAAGCCGTAGCGACTCATGCCAGTATCTACCTTGACGTGCAATGGTATGACTTTATTCTGGGCGCTGGCTTGCGCTGATAACGCTTGAGCGAACTCAGGGGTGATGCAGCTGGGCGTTAGATCCCATTCCACCATGGCCTGAGCCCCGGCAGGAGGGGTGTACCCCATCACCAAAACTGGGGCGTTCAAGCCTGCCTGACGCAGCTCAATGCCTTCGGTTAAGCGGTGAACTGCCAGTCGGGATGCGCCGGCGTCCAGAGCCGCTTTCGCCACCGGGACGGCGCCGTGCCCGTATGCATTGGCTTTGACGACCGCGAAGATCTGAACCGCATCGCCGATGTGATGTTTGAAGGAACGGACATTCTTACGAATGGCTTCCAGGTCAATTTCAGCCCAGGTGACTACCCCATCCAGTTCGGACATAAAATTACTCCCCAAAAGAGGGGTTTTGGCATTCAATCCAAAACCCCTCGAAGATTTGTTTGGTCCTTTATACCACCAGTCGGGTGATTTTACCCGCCCAGGTAGGCGTCGCGAACCCGTTTGTCGTGCAGCAGTTCATCACCGGTGCCGCTGAAAACGATGGTGCCGGTTTCCAGCACATAACCGCGTTGAGCGGTGCGCAGCGCCATATTGGCATTTTGTTCAACCAGTAAAACCGTGGTCCCGCTGGCATTGATCTCCTTGATGACGCGGAAAATCTCGCGCACCAACACCGGCGACAGACCCATCGAAGGCTCATCCAGCAACACCATCTGACCACGGCTCATCAACGCCCGGCCGACTGCCAGCATTTGCTGCTCACCGCCCGAAAGTGTGCCCCCAAGTTGGATTTTGCGTTCGTTCAACCGTGGGAAGATGGCAAAAACCCGTTCGTAATCCTTAGCAACCTCAGCCTTGTCTTTGCGCTGCCAGGTCGCCAATTTCAGATTCTCCAAAACTGTCAGGCTGCCAAAGATGCCGCGACCTTCCGGGACCTGGGCAATGCCCATTCCGACAATTTTATCCGCGGGGATTTTGTGGAGATTAGTGCCCTTAAAGATGATTTGGCCACTATACGGCAGCATTCCGGAAATGGCTCGCAACGTGGAGCTTTTTCCTGCGCCGTTTGCACCGATGAGTGTGACGATTTCACCTTCTTTCACATCAAAACTGATGCTTTTCACTGCCTTGATATTGCCATATGAAACGCTCAAATCCTGGACCGAGAGGTAGACATCGGAACTCATTGGTCACCTCCTTCGCCAAGATAGGCCTCGAGTACCTTGGGATTCGCCCGGATTTCAGCTGGTAGGCCTTCAGCAATGGTTGCTCCAAAATCCAACACCTTCAATCGCTCGCAGATCCCCATCACCAGGCGCATCTGGTGCTCGATTAGCAGGATGGTCAAGTTAAATTCCTTACGGATCCACAGGATAAACTCCATCAGTTGCTCAATCTCGCGAGGGTTCATCCCTGCTGCAGGCTCATCCAGCAGCAGCAACTTGGGACCGGTCGCAAGGGCACGCGCAATCTCGAGCCGGCGCTGCGATCCATATGGCAGGTTTTTTGCCAGATCGTCGGCAAAATGGTCGAGCTTGAAGTATTTCAACAAGTCGAGGGCTTTGTTGGTGTAAAGTTCTTCCTGTGCCCGGTAGCGGCCGATATGCAACAACGACTCCCAGGGTGTATATTGCATCCAGTTATAGTAAGCGATGCGAACATTGTCCAGCACCGTCAAATCTTTGAACAAACGGATATTCTGGAAGGTACGCGCAATCCCCAATTGGGTAATCGCATTTGGCCTTTTGCCAACCAATTCCTGCCCATTAAGTTGGATGCTGCCTTCAGTAGCTTTATAAACACCGGTGATCAGGTTGAAAATGGTGGTTTTTCCGGCGCCGTTCGGGCCGATGATGCCAACCAACTCACCCTGTTCCAGTTCCAGATTGAAATCAGAGACGGCACACAAACCGCCAAAGTAATGGGTGACGTGATCAACTCGTAGGAGTGCCACTGGTCACCTCCTTTTTTGCTCGCCAGTATTTGAGTGCATACAGATCAAAGCCCGGTATGAGCCAACGGAATTCGCGCAAGCCCATGATGCCGCGCGGGCGGAAGATCATCAACAGCACCAGCATCAACGGCATGAGCACCATGCGCCACATACCAAATGGCCGCAAGACCTCCAGTAAAACCGTATACACCGTTGCGCCGAGGATCGAACCGGTGATCGAACCGATGCCTCCCAGGTAAACCATGATGAGTACATCGGTCGATTTGATTATGTCAAACACTTTAGGACTGATGAACTGCAAAATGTGCGCAAATAACGCACCGGCAACTCCAGCGAAAAACGAGCTCAGCATGAATGCCAGTAATTTCACGCGATTGGTATTGACACCCATCAGATCGCTGGCAATTTCATCTTCTCGAATCGACTGGACGCCGCGCCCATAGTTGGAAAACACAAAATTGCGAATCACCAGAATGGCCAGGACGGTCCAGAAAAAGGTCCAGGGCAGGGTGGTTAATTTTGGGACCCCCGGAATTCCACGGGGTCCACCAATGGCCTCGATATTCTCGATGACCGATTTGACAATCATATTGAACGCCAGGGTGACGATCGCCAGGTAGTCGCCCCGGGTTTTAAAGGACGGGACAGATACAAGCAGACCCACCAAAGCCGCGCCAATGCCACCAGCCAATACAACCAGCGGAAAGGTGATCGCTGCCAGATTGTCTGGAATAATCTTGGTGGTGAATAGGGCCGAAATATAAGCCCCTACTGCCATGAAGCCGGCGTGCCCGACGGAGAACTCTCCCATATAACCGTTGATTAAGTTCAAACTTGTGGTCAGTATGATGTTAATTCCGATATAGATGATGACCAGTTGAACGTACTCGTTCACCAGGCCAAATCTCGGGACTAATATCGACAAAATAAAGCCAACCGCCAGGACAATCGGGAAAGCTTTGCGATTGTTGGCAATGCGGTTCCAGAGCATCTTCAAGCGCTCGATCAGCGCACGGCCTTTGGATTCAGAGGTAGGTGTGGATGATGGCATATTTTCCATGGTCATACCTTTTGAGGCCGGGGTTTACCCAGAATACCGTATGGGCGGAATATCAATAACACCAGAAGTAGGGCAAAGGCCACAAAGTCGCGGTAAGTGGAAGGCATGAAAGCCGCCACCATAATTTCGACCCCGCCAAGAATGAATCCGCCAATCATTGCACCGCGGATATTTCCAATACCGCCAACCACCGCCGAGATAAACGCCTTCCACCCAATTAAAATACCCATGTAAGGGTCGATGACCGGAAATGCCAACGCGTACATCGTGCCTGCCGCAGCCCCTAAGCCGGTGCCAAGAGCAAATGTGGCAGAAACGATCAGATTGAGCGGCACGCCCATCAACGGAATAATGGCTTTATCCCACGAGATCGCCCGCATCGCCATCCCGACCATGGTCTTTCGGACGATCAGGTCGAGCGTGATCATCAGACCGATGGAAAGGAGAATGATGATAATTTGCAGCGAAGAGATGGACACGCCGGCAATGTTCCAGGTGGTGTTTTGTATAAGCGTGGGGATATGCTGAGGGTAAGGATAGAAAACAAGGGTAAAGTTTTCCAAAAACAGGCCAATACCCAGCGCCGTAATAACTGCCGAAACTCGCGGAGCATTTCGCAACGGGCGATATGCCACCCGTTCTATTAGAACACCCAGCAATGCCACCGCGATCATGGACACCAGTAATGTTGGGACAAATGGTAATCCAAGATAAACAGCTGCCATAAAGGTAAAAAAGGCGCCGATCATGAATAAATCGCCATGAGCGAAGTTGATCATTGTGAGGATACCGTAGACCATGGTGTATCCCAATGCAATCAACGCGTAAATGCTGCCCAACTGCAGCGCGTTCAGTGATTGCTGAAAAAAATAGGTCATAAGACCGCCTTTGATGTCAGAAATGGGACTCTCTCGCTGTGCGGTACAGCGAGAGAGTCAGATTATCAGAAAACTTTTACGGAGCTGCGTTGGCAAACCAGACGAATTTACCGTCCTTGATTTGCAAAATCACGGCGCTCTTAATCGGGTCGCCGGAACCTGCCTGGAATGCCATGTTACCTGTGACGCCTTCATAGTTGGTAATCATGGTCATGCCGGTGCGAACAGATTCGCGGTCAACTTTTCCAGCCTGTTTCAATGCATCCCATAACAACCCAAAGGAGTCATAGGTGAGGGCTGCGACATCATCTGGGGTATTGCCGTAGGTAGTCTTGTAGGCTTCGATGAATTTAGTAGCCACCGGTGTGGCAGCATCCGCAGCATAATGGGTGCTGAAGTAGTACCCTTCGCAGTCAGTGCCGCACAGCGTGATCAGTTCAGAACTGCCCCAAGAGTTGGAGCCAAGGAACGGGACCTCAATGCCAAGGCGGTGAGCCTGTTGGATTTGCAGGGGAACTTCGCTGTAGTAATTCGGCAGGAAGATGACATCCGGAGCGGCATCTTTGATTTTGGTCAGTTGAGCGGAGAAATCTTTGTCGCCAGTGGTATAGGTTTCAAAAGAGACGACCTTTCCGCCATTTTCTTCAAAAGTGGCTTTGAAGAATTCAGCGATGCCTTTGTTGTAATCCGAGGCAACGTCATACAAGACTGCCGCGTTCTTTGCATTCAAGTTGTCCAACGCAAATTTCGCCACAACCCGTCCCTGGAAAGGATCGATGAAGGCGGCGCGGAAGACATATTGTTTGGGCTCTGTGGTATCACCCTTGAGCGTGGTCTTTGGATTGGTTGACCACGGGCTGATTAGAACCACTTTGGAGCTTTCCGCAATTTCCGAAGCCGGAATGGCATAGCGACTGGCATTGGGGCCGATGATCGCAACTACATTCTGCTGCGTGATCAATTTTGATGCAGCCGAAGCCGATTGATCGGCTTTGCCGGCATTGTCTTCGATGAATAGTTCAACGGTGTATTTCGTGCCGCCGACATCGAGTCCGCCTGCGTCATTGATTTCCTTTACGGCCAATTCAGCCGCGTTTTTACAGGAGGCACCGACAGCCGGAATGTCGCCGGTTAACTCCGCTATGACACCGACCTTTATGACATTAGCCTTTGTACCACCCCCGCAGGCTGCCAGCAGCAGGCTGGCAATAATCAAAACGCCAAAAATCAGAATACGCTTCTTCATAATATTCTCCTCTTGTGAAAAATACGAATGATCTGGGTTTTATGGGCATTCCGATTGCTTTCTACTGGTTTTCACCTCCATGACATTCGTAAACCAAAGTTCTGTCCAACACGGACAGCCAATGCAATGGATTCTCCAATTTAATGCGTTGAATGAATGTCTCGTAGAAATGGACACAGAGACTCTTCACCCGTGGCAAATGGGAATAGGATTCCGCAAATTGGACAGGAATATGAAATACCGTGCTTGTTTTCAAAATACAATCCTGCGAGTCACTGTGCTGAATGCGAGCAGTATTGTGTGTGACGGGAGCCATAAACATCCAGAACGGATGGCTACCTTAAAACAATTTGGTATTCGATTTATAAAGTTGTAGATTAAAGGGGGGTGTTTTAGTACTTACAAAACCGGAAGAGAAAGCGAAATGTTGAAAGGATATCAACGCTTCCAACTTGAATTTACTATAGCATGGAATGGATATATTACAAGTTCAACCCAATCATAATTTAACGTAATATTTATCACGTTAAAGGTCTATATTGTGATTTGCTTCACTAATTATCGGCTGATTGCCGGGATAAGTACCGTGTATATGGCTTGATAAGACAAATGGATTGCCTGAGGTTGATTGCTGGAATTACCGCCAAAGATATGCACAAAATTGCCATTGGCTGCCATCCCAGGACGATCCCCGATCGGACTCGGTGACGATTCAAGGATTTCCCAGCGGTCAGCTGTATCGTCATAGCGTAGCGCTGTTGTTGGTGCGGCGGCGGTTTCGCCATGTCCCCCCGCCAGATACAGGCTGCCAGCCAAGGCTGTCAGACTGAACTCAGCGCGTCCAGCCGGTAAATCGGCTCGCTTCTCCCAACCCGACTCTCCATCCGCCTCGCGCTGCGGGAAATAAGCCCAGGTGTCCTGCAACAATCTGTTTGCATTTTCTCCGCCAGCCAGGATGATTTTCGTTCCAAGCGGTGCTGCCGCGCAATCCGCCCGAGGTTGGCTCATGGGTTCGCGCTCGAGCCAGGTGTTTTCGGCAGCATTGTACTGATAGACAGCATCAGAAAAATTTTGCCCATCCCAACCACCGAATACATACAGATTTCCTTCAAACGCGGCCAAAGCGAACCGGCTAAGGGCAGTTGGCATCGGTGCGGCTGATTCCCATTGATCCGTCCGCGGGTCATAGATCTCAAGGACAGCGATAGGAGACCCGTCAGCAGCCTGCCCGCCAGGCATATAGATTTTTTCACCCATCAGGACCGCCCCGGCAGCAGTGACCGCCGTAGGCTTGGCAGCTTTTTTGTCCCAGGTGTTACC
The DNA here is from genome assembly GCA_963721535.1 of uncultured Chloroflexia bacterium. GTDB lineage: Bacteria > Chloroflexota > Anaerolineae > Anaerolineales > Anaerolineaceae > Bellilinea. Next base: position 158,112 of record CAVRKN010000015.1, on the reverse strand, counting down.
AGCGACCTGGTAACTGTTGACTTCGGCACTAACTGCTGCGCCTCGCAGCCCGCCAATCACAAAAATTTGATCTTCGTAGCTCACGGCTGCCATGCCAGAGCCGCTCTCCGGCATTTCCTTCAATGATTGCCAACGGATGGGTAAAGTTGTTTCCGGAATAGTGGTTTGGCCGGCAGGACTGACGGGTGGGCGGAGAATGAAATAGGCAACCAGCCCTAGAGTAACCAGAGCTGCCACGATCACCGGGATATGCCACCAGGTCGAACGGGGTTGGACTACGGCTTCAAGTTCGCCCGTGCCAGATGCGACCTCCTCTCCCAGGAGGACCGAGGCTGCACGCTCCGGTTGGATAATTCCGCAGCGAATGGCGTATAGGGTCGCCTCTGTGCGCGAAACCACATCGATTTTGGAGAATATATTCCGCAGATGGACTTTAACCGTGTTCGGGCTGATGACCAGGCGGGTGGCAATTTCTTTATTGCTCGCGCCCGTGGCAACCAGCTGAAGTATTTCAACTTCCCGTTCACTTAATCCATTCTCTACGCCCATGCTTTACCCGGAATAAACCTACCCAAATTCAACCCCCACCGTGCTCATATCAACGGGGCTGGAAAATAAATGTTCATGCAATGTCGTCCATCGCCTGCCCCGAACTGAGCATCATTATATCCCATGCAATTTACGCACCAACAACATAGCCAGAATTTATCGCATTTTACATAAGATTTCGGCTTATTTTGACCGAATATAAACGTTGTTAATGCATTGCAGTTTGCTAGACAACTTGCCTAAAAAGGCAATAAAGGAAATCTGTAACTTGCCAACCGCATTCAAAAACTATACACTTTATACGTAAAGTCTTGCCTTGACCATCTATTCGCAGGCAGCCGCTTTACGCAGGGGCTCTATCAAACTCCATTATCCATTGCAGAATAGTCACAATCCTATAGGTGTTTTCTTGAAGCGTACAACCGTCCACTTCCCAGCGTACCTAGTTCACATATTTGGTGAAATATTTCACGATTGGGATTCCTTAAGCAAAGGGAGGTGATGCCTGTATTTTTGTCGTAAGGACGCAAGGTTTTCAAAAACGCAACACCCAATAACCCGTTTTCCATTCGATTTAGGAGGAGCAAATGAAGTACCTTAAGCTGTTCCTGGTCACCGTTCTGGTGATCGTATTTGCTGCACAATGCGCCCCGGCTGCAACCACCCCAACCCCGGCAGCGGAAAATGCATTGCCATTGTTCTACGGCGCCTTCGCCACCCCCATCGAAGAACCCTGGGATGGTGTCATTCATGCGGCTCTGCAAAAAGCCGCTGATGAAGGCAAAATCCGCTACGAATTCACCGATAACATCGGCTACGCTGGCGACATGGAACGTGTTTTGCGCGAAATCGCCACCAACCAGAAGCCCGCCGCCATTCTTGGCGATGCCTTCGGCAACGAAGAAGCCGTCCGCCGGGTAGCCGTTGAGTTCCCCGAAATCGCTTTCGCATTCGGTTCCGGTCTTGGACCAGCCGAGCCCAATATGGCTGTCTTCGACAACTGGATTCATGAGCCTGGTTATCTGTCTGGCATGATTGCCGGCGGCGTGACCAAGTCTGGTGTTATCGGTGTTGTTGGTGGTTACCCGGTACCAGAAGTGAACCGTATCGTAAATGCCTTCATCGATGGCGCCAAAGCGATCAATCCCGAAGCCAAAGTCATTGTGACCTTCATCAACAGCTGGTTCGATCCCGCCGCTGCCAAAGAAGCTGCTTTAGCCCAGGTGGATGCGGGCGCTGACGTGCTGTTTGCTGAGCGTTTCGGTGTCATTGATGCTGCAGCTGAAAAAGGTCTGCTGGCCTTCGGCAACATGAGTGACCAGAATTCCCTGGCTCCAGCAACCGTAATCACTGGACCGGTATGGAATATGACCCCGACCGTTGAATATCTGATTGCCCAGGTTAAAGCTGGTGCCTTCACTGCCATCGACCTGAAAGACTTCTCGATGGTTGCCAAGGGCGGCGCTACATTGGCCGATTTCCACGGCATGGATGCCAAGATTCCAGCCGATGTTCTGACCAAGGTCAAGGACACCGAAAAACAGATTAAAGACGGCCTGTTCCGCGTCGATATCAAAGAAGAACCCCCGATATCTGACTAAAAGTTTTTCCACCTGCTGACTTTAAGCAGGTGGTTTGTTCAGGGTCACTACCCTAAAACGAAACCCTGTTCTCCTCCTCCGGTTTGCCGGAGGAGGAGAACCCCTGGAGAGAAAATGTACATTGTAGAAATGCTCGGGATCACCAAGACTTTTGGTGACCTGATTGCCAACGACAATGTGGATTTCCAGTTGCGCAAAGGCGAAATTCACGCACTGCTCGGCGAGAACGGTGCGGGAAAGACGACATTAATGCGCATTCTCTACGGTCTTTATCGCCAGGACGTGGGGATCATCAAGGTGGATGGTAAACCAATCGATATTCATTCCCCGAAAGATGCCATTGCCAATGGCATTGGGATGGTTACCCAACACTTTGCCCTGGTCCCACCCTTGAGCGTCGCAGAGAATATCGTGCTTGGAAATACAGATGGATTCGTTGTTAATCGGGCTGTCATTGAAGAAAAAGTAGGCGCTGCCGCCCAACGGTTTGGCATCGAAATTGACCCAAAAACATTGGTGCGGCACCTGGCTGTCGGTCAACGGCAGCGGGTTGAGATATTGAAGGCTTTGTATCGGAACGCCAAGGTTCTAATTCTGGATGAGCCAACTGCAGTGCTGGTCCCGCAAGAGGTGGACGCACTGTTCGAAACATTAAACAGGTTGAAAGCAGACGGATTATCGGTCATTTTCATCAGCCACAAACTACATGAGGTAACCCAAATTACCGATCGGGTAACCGTATTACGAGACGGCAAGTTGATCGGCACGGTAGATACCAGCAGCATGAGCCAGAGTAAATTGGCAGCTATGATGGTTGGACGGGAAACGTTTGGCGTTACTCGCAAGGATGAAGAGAAAGCGCCGCAAAAAGTGACCTTGCTAATTCATAATTTATGCGCAAAAAATGACCAGGGGATGCAGACTTTAACCAACATCAGCCTGGAGGTTCATGAGGGAGAAATTTTAGGTATTGCCGGTGTCGGTGGTAATGGTCAAATGGAACTGGCTGAGACCCTGTGCGGCGTCCGCCCCTGCGCCAGTGGCAGTATCAAATTGGATGGTAAAGAATTGATCGGAAAGAGTCCTGCTGGTTTTACCCAAGCCGGGGTTGGGCGCATACCGGAAGACCGCCATGAGGGCATGGTCGGCGACTTGACGGTAACCGAAAACCTGGCCCTCGAGCATTTGAACGAATATACCCATAATGGTGTGCTGGATCACAAAGCCATCCGCCGCCAATCCGAAGCGCTGATCCAGCAATATCAGATCAAAGCAAAACCCAATGATCCAATCCGCACCCTGTCGGGTGGAAACATGCAGAAAGTACTCTTGGCGCGGGTGCTATCCCGCAATCCGAAAGCTGTGATCGTCCCGCAGCCGACGCGTGGACTGGATGTTGGCGCCACAGATTACGTTCGGCAGCAACTGCTGGAACAACGCGAACGTGGGGCGGCAGTGTTGCTAATTTCAGAAGACCTGGATGAGATATTGGCACTCTCGGACCGTATCGCAGTGATTTATGAGGGCGAAATTGTCGGGATTTTACCAGCCGCGGAAGCGACTCCGGAACGACTGGGTTTATTGATGTCCGGCGCGGTCAAGGAGCATTAACGGCATGGAAAATTCGCGACCAAGACTCCGTTTCGTCAAGACGGACAACCCGCCAGTGTGGGTGCGTCCACTCATCCCAGTGCTGGCCCTGGTGGTTACCTTTATTCTCACGTCCGGTCTGATCATTTGGGCAAAAGCCAATCCGTTCGAGGCCTACTACCAGTTACTCATCTCGCCTTTGATGTCGAAAGTGAACGCCATCGAGGTGCTGGTGAGCGCCACTCCCCTGCTGTTGACCGGCGCGGCAGTCACTTTTTCCTTTGCTGCCGGGTACTATAACATTGGGGCTGAAGGTCAACTGTTTGCCGGCGCGATTGCCGCGGCGGGTCTGGGCGTGGTAATGAAAGACGTCCCAGCCATCATCACCATCCCCAGTATCATCATCGCAGGATTTGCGGCAGGCATGGCCTGGGCATTAGTTCCGGCACTGCTTAAAGTCAAAATGCAGGTAGATGAAGTGGTCACCACTCTGCTGCTCAACTCGGTGATGGGATTCATCGTCAGCGCCCTGTTGAACGGCCCGTGGCGCGATCCCAATTCCGGGTGGCCGCAGAGCCCAGAAATTGGCACCACAGCCACTTTATTCAAGCTGATTCCACGATCCAGACTCAATTTCGGGTTCCTGATCGGGTTAATTGCCATTGCAGTGCTGTGGTTTGTTCTTACGCGCACGTCGTTTGGCTTGAAAATGCGGGCGGTGGGCCTGGGAAAACCAGCGGCACGCTTCGCCGGCATTAATGTTGGGAAAACGACGCTGATTGCTGCATTGGTGAGCGGCGGAATCGCAGGGGTGGCTGGAGTCGCTTTGGTATGCGGCATTCAATACCACCTGATCAGCGACCTGTCTGCCGGATATGGCTACACCGGCATCATTATCGCCACCCTAGGCTCGCTCAACGCGATTGGGGTGTTCATCGCCTCCCTGTTCTTTGGGCTGGTGGATGCCGGCGCACAGACGGTCAGCCGGGTGTTGGGGGTACCTGTTTATCTGGGTGAAATCACCCAGGCTGCCATGCTGCTGGTGGCGCTGGGTATGTTCTTACTTCAACGCTATCGCGTGCGGAGAATGTGATGGAAATCTTTATCGTCAACCTCATCGGCGCGACTCTGCGCGTCGCCACCCCCATCCTGCTGGCCGCAATCGGAGAAACGTACTCGGAACGTGCCGGTGTGCTCAACCTTGGCATCGAAGGAACCATGTTGTTCGGCGCGTTCATTGGCTTTTTTATAGCGGACCAATCCTCATCGCTGTGGCTGGGCTTTTTTGCTGCGGTAGTGAGCGGCGTAATTTTTGGATTGTTGATGGCGCTCATGACAGTAACTCTGGGGGTCAATCAGCATGTGTCCGGCCTGGGAATCACCATGCTGTGCACCGGTCTGGCGCTGTTCGCCTTTCGACTCAACTACGGTGGTCGCTCGGTGCCGCCCTCCATCGAATCCTTCAAACAACTGGCACCATTCAAGAGCATCCCCTGGCTCAATACAATAACTGAACAATACCTGTTGACCTATATCACCTTCCTGGTCATCGTACCCCTGGCCTGGTGGCTGCTTTACCGCACCAGCTTTGGGTTGAAGATCCGCTCCGTGGGCGAGAACCCAGAAGCCGCGGATGCTGCCGGCGTGAATGTCTATGCGGTACGGTACGGCGCCCTGGCGATTGGCGGTGGGTTGATGGCTGCTGGCGGGGCTTTCCTGGCGCTAGCCCAGGTGGGTTCATTTACTCATGCCATCATTTCCGGTCGCGGCTGGGTGGCAATAGCCATTGTCATCTTTGGCAATTGGAACCCGGTACGCGCCATGTGGGGCGCATTAATCTTTGGCGGTACCTCTGCATTACAATTACGTTTACAAACCATGGGCTTACAACTGCCCATCCCCTACGAGACCTTCTTAGCATTACCTTATATCGTTACCATCATCGCCCTGGTACTGGCTGGCCGCAATGCATCCTATCCAGCTGCCTTGCTCAAACCCTACCGGCGGGAATGACCGACTTTTGATAGAAACCGACTTGAATTACCAGAAAGAAAAGGAGTTCGGCTATGGAATATAAATACGTAGGTAAAAGCTATATCCGGCCAGATGCCATCAGCAAGGTCACCGGTAAAGCCGTGTACCTGGATGACATCCGCTTACCGGGCATGCTGCATGCCGCCATCCTGCGCCCGCAGTACGCGCATGCGAAAATCCTCAGCATTGATACCACTGAAGCAGAAAAATGCCCGGGTGTCGTCAAAGTGGTCACCGGTGAAGGTTGCACGTTCCATTATGGCGACAATATCCGCGACCTGGTGCCCATGGCAGACAAGAAGGTTCACTATATAGGCGAACCAGTAGCAGCCGTCGTGGCAGATACTCCCAAACACGCCAAGGAAGCACTGGCCAAGATCCATGTGACTTATGATCCATTGCCCGTGTACATCGACGCCCGCCAGGCGATGAGCGAAGATGCGGTCGTCATCCACGAAGACATGGACCAATACTGGACCCTGCCCTATCTGGCGGTTGTGCCGGGCACGAACATCGCGAATGTGTACAAGGTGCGCAAAGGCCGCGCCGAGGATGGATTCGCCGACGCTGAAGTTGTCCTGGAAGGCGAATTCAACTACCCCTTCGGTTCCTGCGCTGCCATTGAACCTCACGGTTCGATCGTGTGGTTCAAGGAAGACCGGACGATTGAAGTATGGTCCTCCTCGATCTGTCCATTCATCGTGCGGGACGATCTGGCCAATTCCTACGGCGTGCCGGCATCCGACGTACGGGTGCACATTCCGGACATTGGCGGGTGTTTTGGCTACAAATCAGATATCACCGTTGAGCAGACCATCGCCTGGATCGCCAGCTTCGTTCCCGGGCATCCGGTGAAATGGGTTTCCTCACGCGAGGAAGATTTCACCAGCACCCTGATCGGTCACGGCATTCGGACACAGATGAAAATAGGTGCCAAAAAAGATGGCAAACTGGTAGCGCTGCAGGTGAAGGTATTGCACTCCACCGGCGCATACGCTGATACCGGTGTCAATGTGACTATGGCTGCCACGCATAATTCCACCGGGCCGTACGAGTTCGAGCATTGCGACCTGACGGGTTACACCGTTTATACCAACACCACCCCAGTAGGTGCCTTCCGCGGCTATGGTCATCAGGAAGTGCATCTGGCCATCGAGCGCATGATGGATATGCTGGCCCGCAAACTCAACATGGACCCATTTGCTCTACGCTCTAAGAATTACCTGCGCGAAGGCAGCGTCAACGCGCTGGGTGAGCATATGTGGAAATTCAACGGGGATGTTGCCACGGCGGCTGCCAAAGTACAGGATGTCGTCTTCGGTCATGACAAGCCGAAAGAAGATGACACCTACTTCTACGGGCGCGGCTTCGCAGCAGTGATGAAATCCCCCAAGGGAGCACCCTTCTCCACCAAGGGCTGCTACATGAAGATGAACACCGATGGCAGCATCAACATCAACATGGGCGGCGCAGAGGTTGGCCAGGGACTGCGCACAGTAGTCCGGCAGATCGCGGCTGAGGCGCTCAAGATTGCGCCGGAAAAAGTGCGCGTGTACACCGAACTGGATACCCAATTCTCGCCTTACGAATGGCAGACCATCGGCTCGATGTTCACCATGCAGGGCGGGCGCGCTATTGTGCGGGCCGCCGACAAAATGATCGCCTTACTCAAAAGTACCGCAGCTCAGGTGCTCAAAACGGATGTGGATTACCTGGAATACGACGGCGAGTTTATCTACCTGAAGGCTGATCCATTCATCCGTGTGCCAGTCGTAGATTTGGCGCGCGGTTACATCACCGAAAACGGCATCACCATCGGCGACCTGGCACAATCGGTCTCGGATGCCCGCCTGCCGCGGTACGCCTCGCCGGATAAGAACGGCCAGGGTCCTTTGGGTGTGACCTACACCTTTGGCGCTCAAGGGGCCGAGATTCGCATCGAAAAGAAAACCGGCAAGATCCTGGTCGATCATTTCGCTTCGGTATTCGATGTCGGCCAGGTGATCAACCCACTGCAAATACGCGGATCGGTGCTTGGCGGCGTCAATATTGGCATTGGGGCAGCGCTGTATGAGGAAGTGATCTTCGATGACGACGGCAAGATCGTGAATCCACAGTACTTCCAATATCACATCCCCACCTACAAGGAAATGCCGCGGCAAACCATCGAATTCCTCGAAACTCCCGACCCGATTGGCGCATTTGGGGCTCGCGGCATCGGCGAGCATTCCGTCCTTGGCCCAGCGCCGGCGATCCTCAACGCGATTTATGATGCCACCGGCATTGACTTCTGCGAAATCCCGGTCACTCCGGAAAAGATGAAGAAAGCGCTTGAAGCGCTGAAGGAGTACGCATAATGGCTGAGAAATATTCCTTTACCATTAACGGCATGCCGCGCAGCGTCGAGGTCGAGCCCGATACGCTTTTGATCGACGTGATTCGCGACGTTTTGGACCTGACCGGTACCAAACATGGCTGCGATAACGCCACTTGCGGCACCTGCGTTGTGATCGTCAACGGAAGAGCAGTGAAGAGCTGCAATACACCTATTACCAAGGTGGTGGGCGCTGAGATCACCACGGTGGAAGGTGTTGCGAAGGGTATGGAGTTGCACCCGGTGCAAAAAGCCATCGCCGAATCTGGCGCGGTGCAGTGCGGTTTTTGCACGCCGGGCATCGTGATGGAATTGGTTGCTATGCTGGATACCAAACCAAATGCCAGCGAGCAGGAATTGACCACCGCGCTCAACAAGCACCTGTGCCGCTGCACCGGCTACGAGCCGATTCGCGACGGCGCTTTGATTGCCCAAAAAGTGGTGCAAGACCGCACTGCCGAACACGCCTAGTGCTTTCTCCAGCCGTCTCAGCGGGGTTTGGGGCGGCTGGTATCACCAATCAACTTGTTTCATTCCTGTGGAGGGAAGCAATGCAGTACGATATCCTGATTTCCAATGCCAAAACACGCTTATCCGGGGGAAAAACGCTGCAGATCGCATTGAAAGATGGCAAAATCGCCAAAATTGCTGAAAAAGTAGAGGGCAGCGCAGCGAAAACGATCGATGCCGGCGGTCACCTGGTGACCGAATCGTTCGTCAATGGCCACCTGCATCTGGACAAGGTTTATACCCTGGCGATGATGGATGACTCCGCCATCGCAGCCTATACCGGCGAGTCGATGGGCGGCGCCATGACCGCCATCGAGTTGGCTGCCAAAGTCAAAGAACAGTACGATGAAAAATGGATCATCGAAAACGTGCGCAAGGCGTTGGACCTGGCGGTCAAGTTTGGCAACACCCACATTCGTTGCTTTGCCGATACCGACACCAAAGCCCGCCTGGAGGGCGTCAAAGCCCTGCTGCGCGCCCGCGAGGAGTATAAGGACAGAATTACCTTACAAGTGGTGGCGTTCCCGCAGGATGGCGTGGTGCGCGACCCAGGAGCCGAGGATTATATCGAGGAAGCGCTCAAGTTGGGCGCAGATGTAGTTGGCGGCATTCCCTGGATCGAATACACCGATGCGGATGCCCAGGAACACATCGATCGCATGTTCGCGCTGGCCAAGAAGTACAACAAAGACGTGTCGATGCTGATCGATGACGCCGGCGACCCCACACTCAAGACGCTGGAGATGCTGGCAGTCACCACCATTCGCGAAGGCTGGGAAGGCCGCGTCACGGCGCAGCACTCACGCGCCATGGCGCTGTACCCTGAACCGTATTATCGCAAAATCGAATATCTGCTGAAACGCGCCAACATCGGCGTGGTGTCCGACCCGCAGACCGGTCCGCTGTACGCCCGTGTCAAGAATTTATACAAAGCTGGCGTGCGCATTGCATTGGGGCAGGACGATATCGCTGATGCTTACTACCCCTTCGGGCGTAATAATATGCTCGAAGTGGCTTTCCTGGCGGCACATTTGATGTGGATGACCCACCGCGATGAGATGGAGATCCTGTACGACCTGATCACCACCAACGCAGCCGAAGCGCTCAATGTGAGTGGGCACAAGCTGGTGGAAGGCGGCAACGCTGACCTGGTGGTACTGAATGCCAACTCGGTGTGGGAAGCGTTGTGGAGCCATGAGGCTCCGCTGCATGTGTTCAAGAACGGGGTAGAGATTACAGCCAAGTAAGGAAGATGTGACACAAATCGGTAAGGGCACGGGGGCGTTATCCCCGTGCCCTTATGCTATAATTCACGCACGCTCCGGGTGCGGGGCATAGCTCAGTGGCAGTAAATATTTTCTCGGTACCCCTTTTGTGGGGCCCGTAGCTCAGTGGCAGCCCCCAGAGGGGATGCCAAGCGCGCGGCTGAAAGCCCTCCGAAGGGGGGTAACCGCTTGGTCGAAGTTTAATAATTTAGATTTTTTCATTGTGGGGTGCGATGCATAGCTCAGTGGCAGCCCCCAGAGGGGATGCCAAGCGCGCCGCTCAAAGCCCTCCGAAGGGGGGTAACCGCTTGGTCGAAGTTTAAAAATTTAGCTTTTTTCATTGTGGGGCCCGTAGCTCAGTGGCAGAGCGCGCGGCTCATAACCGCTTGGTCGAAGGTTCGATCCCTTCCGGGCCCACAAAATCGTAAAGAAAACAGGGCGGCATTTCTGCCGCCCTGTATTGTTATAGCCCGTAAATATTCTATGGATTCTGTATCAACCGTCCTTCCACCACCGGTGCGACGGGCGAGTGCGCGGTGACGTATTCGATTGCTAGTTGCAGCAAATCATCACCCGGTTGCAGCACATTGGTGCCCGCCGCGAAGGCAGTATACCCATCGCCGCCGCCAACATACATGAAGTCGTTGGTCACCAGCCGGACGCTGTCACCAGGTCCGAGCAGCACCAGAGAAGCTGGATTTGCAGCAAAACCTTTATAGATGTGATCTACTACGGCTACTGTTCCAGCACAGTGGAAGTCTGCTTTAAGACCGGCGACTTGCGGGAAGCGCCCGGTAGCAATAGCGGTGTTACAGACCGGGCTAAATCCGTTGGTGAAAGCCTCCAGCAGCTTATCATACGCCAGGGTGAAGATCACGGTGCGATTGCCGAACGGCAGCACGCCGAACATTTCGCCCCAGGTAATTTCGCCAGGCTGTTCACCGGCAGATGGTGGAGTAACCACCAAGTCTGCTCGCAGACCGCCGGAGTTGGTGAAGGCAGCATCGATGCCAGGATACTTCAATAACATGGCATCCGTCACCATATTTCCCATAGCCGATTCAAGCAAACGGGACGGAGCACGCCGGATGTCGATGGACTGCGTGCCAATCACCTGGTTGCGCAAGATCGCGGTTTGGGCATTGGCATCGTCGACGATGGCCTTCACGGCGGGATCCAGAGGTACGCCTAAACTAAAAGCGCTGCGGTTAGCACCGCCTGCCCAGACAACATCGCCGCCGGAGACCATCAGCTGGGCAACCGAGTACGTCGCTCCGGCATTCAAGCCTTCGGTCACCAGGATCTTCCCGACCATCAGGTTGGACACTTTATGAGTGTGCCCAGCCAGGATCATATCGACCGAGGTGTCTTGCAAATCATCGGCGATGTCCACGATTGGGCCAGCCCAATCGACCGCCGCGATGCCATCAATGGCGTTGGCACCCAGAGCAGCGCCTTCATGAATGACGACGATCTGAACCTTCACACCCAACTTGGACAACCAGCGTGATTCAGCGCGGATGCGGTCGACCGCCGGCAGGAAACTCAGCCCGGCGGTAGCACCTGCAGACACCAGTTCCGGGGTATTCTCCAGGCCAGCGCCTATAACACCCACTTTTACGCCATTTACTGTGAAAATCTTGCTGGTCTGGACCCAGGGTGGTGTGAACCCGGTGACAGCATCCACAATGTTAACCGCCAGGAATGGGAAATTGGCCCGAGCTTGCTGGGTTTGCAACCGTGCTATCCCATAATCGAACTCATGGTTACCATACGAAGTGGCATCCAGACCCCAGGCGTTTTCCACGTCGATAGCGGGCATGTCCTGCAGCAGTCCAGAATTGGCTGGCGAAGCCCCGACATTATCTCCGGCTGCCAACAGCAGCGACTCGCCGGGCAGCATGGCGGCATCTTCGGTGAACATGGTTCCCAGAACCGCTGCTCCGCCGATGGGACTATTGACCCCATCCGTCACAAGTGTGGTCGAATCAAGTTGACCGTGGAAATCATTCAACCCCAGTATGTTGACCTTTTTCAACTGGTTGCCGCCCGATAGAATCTCGGTAAGCACCCGCCCCTGGGATTGCTGAGGTTCTGGCACTTTCAACAGGTATGCGATGGTGGGTGCCAGGTCAATGGTGCGCAAATTATCGAACACACCATGGCCGATGGCATCACCGCCAGCGATGAAACTGGCCCGCATATTCACATTGGCATTCAGATTTTGTACATCCGGCACATATCCATGCTGTCCAAAGAAAGCTGATAGTGCCACCAGTGTGCCGGGAGTCTCGGCATCAAACTGGTATGGAGGGTAAGCAAAAGCCACTACGTCCCCAGTTCGGGTCGGATTTGCCATGTTGGCAGTGCTGTTTGGTCCATTCGGAATATAACGAGCCTCGGCTTTGGTATAGACGCGATCGATGACCGTCCAACTTTCCGGGCTGCCATCACCGGTCCAATCATTTGGATCGACCAGACCTGCATACGCGGCTTTAATAGTAGCAACAGTATTAGCGTAATCGCTGGCAGCTACCTGTAAGAAACCGCCGCCGGCAGGGTCGCGCCCGGCCAGGTTGATGTAGATTTGGACAGTACCTCCAGCCCAACAAGCCTTGGCTTTACCAATCGTTTCACCGGTAGCGGGACGGCAGTTCGAGGTCTGCGGCCGCGAAAGCAGTCCCAAATCGACCAGCACTTTACTGGCGTCAATTGCCAGGAACTGCGGAGCAAAACCATGATCCGAAGAGACGAAGGTTGTGACTTTCTTAGGCATAAAGGACTGGATTAACGCCAGGGTTTTATCCGCCCCAGCGTAAGCCCTGGATAGATATCCCGCGCGCTTGGTGACCAAACCGTCTGGCGTACCGTTGACCTGGACGTCGTCATAGGCCGGGTTTGGTGAGCCATTAGGCAAGGTTGGGGTAACCAGAGCCATGAATTGGTGTTGGAACTCATCGGTCGTGGGATAACCGCCAAGGACCACATCCGGTTGATACTTTTGCATAATGTACTCAATCAACGGATGATAGGCTTTTTCCCAGCTTAACCCTTGTTCAACATAGGTATCTTCAGAAACGATCCCTGCCTCCAGGACTGCAAAATCAGCTGCGGTCGAGGGTGGGAACATTTTTGCGACAAACTCTTCGAAGTCGCCCACAAAACCGGGTTCACCTGGCCAATCAGGCCAGGAAGCAAATGCCCGGGCTACCGAAGTGTGGAACAAGCGAACCATGGATAAATCCGGGGTTAACTCTTCGACTTTTAGCAAGAAACCAGCGGTTTTCCCCGCCAGTGCTCCGCCAATTATCGCCACTTTAACTTCACCCCATTCGCCTTTCTGCAGGGTTGCCACGCCGTCGGCTCCGTTTTTAGTTGGCGAGAAGAGAACCAGGTCGTAATTGACCACACTGTCATCCGTTGAGTCAAATATATAGGCGTTCAAGCCATATTTATCGACACCAAAATCGATGACTCGCAACCGCATTTCCATCGCTGTCGAGTAGCTCACGGGAACATTCGTCCAGCCAGTTGCTGGAGCCGGGTTGGCAGCCGGGAACGGTGGTATTCCGGCGAAACCGGCGGGATGATCAAACTGCAGGCCGAAGGATGCAACAAAGTTCGGTAGATCATTCGGGCTAATATAGTTGGTAGCAACACCGCGACCAGAGAAAAACGCGCGGAAATCCACCGTCGGACCATGAATTGTCCCATTGCGACCGCCGGCCCACTCAATTTGGGCTACCTTTTTCCCGCCGCGTTCAGCCGATTGAGCGATGGTTTCAGCCCGTAGAACGCCTGCATCGAAAGATGCTGTTCGGGCGCTGAAAGCTGCCCCATTTATCGCAAAGGTATTATTGGTTGAGCCATGAATACCCGGCCAGGCACCCGTGGCAAGACTATACCAGCCAGCGCCGGTATTGGGCGGTGCCTGAGTTAGCAACCCGCCTCCTCCTGCCATGGCGCCATTCTTCATCAAGCCAGCCATGGTGGGCATTAACCCTTGCGCAACATATTGCGCAACCAGATCCTGGCGCATCCCATCTGCCGCAAAAAACAACAACGAGTTGACGGAGGGTGCAGATTGTGCCGAGCTGTTCGCAGCCGGTGCCACCTGATTAGCGGATAAAGGTGCTGCGCCTGAGCCGATCATGGTAATTAAAATCGCGATTACCATAACTGAATACGGCCAGCGGCGATGATTATTAACGCTCATTCCAAACTCCTTATCATTTACTGGGTAATGGATACGAAGTCTGCCGAATAACCGGTAGATTGTTCACACAGCAAGAAACGGATTTCCCACCTTCCTTTCTTTGCACAACTCCTGGCTGGTGTTTATATTCTGATTAAAATGTAAGCGAAACCGCCATTGTGGCCGGTTTCGCTCTAGCTCCCCGCGGGATTCCTCAAGGTGCGAGGCCGCGACCATCAAACCCTGCGGTTCAACGCTTCCACTGATTAAATAGTAACAAACAAGATTATATTAGTCAATAAAGTCTAAGAATTGTCCTGCCCGAAAGGGGTTGTTTATAGCGAAGGGCATTTTCGCTGCCGAAAATCCCGATCTCTTCTGCAGTAGGTTTCCGTTAAGGGTTTCCAGTTTCGAGGTTGCTTTTAACGACCGCGAAAACCGTTTTTCCGCGTTTGATTTCATAAATCGGCGGGAGATCTGGGTAATGCGAAAGGTCGTCATCGAACCGCGACCAGACAACTACAATATCGCCCGGCAAATTCAATTCACCGTAAGGGTCAAGTTGCACTTCAAATGTTTTGTTTGAACAGCGTGTAAAAAATTGCGCTTGCACAGAATCACTGAAGATGACCACATTGGTTTGCAGAGATTGTTCCGAGACAAACGTACCCGCCTCACACATGGCCGTAGCCCAGTAGTCAGTTTCATAATTCCGTTGAATATTACCGGTCCAGCCTACCAGCGCGTTGTAATACACATATTCATAGGGGTGCAACCAGATCCCAGCAATAATTCCAGGAACTAACACGATCCCCGCGACCAGGTATCGTAAAACTGGCCGGTGGATTATTTGCATTAATTTGTCAAGCGCGACCCCAGCCATAGCAAACAAAGGCGGTGTAATAAACAAATATTGCCGGAAATTGTCATAGCTGTTGGGTTGGAGGATCATTACCACGATCAGCGGTACCCAGAACCAAATCAACAGGATAATCCCTGTGCTCCACCCCTGGGATTTGGACATTATCCGTCGGATCAACAAAACGGTCCCTGCGATTACCAGAAGGATCAGCGGCAGGGTGAATTGAATCCCGATCAACTTTGGCAGGTAATACCACGGCAATTCGCTGGCCTGATAGTTCAATCCTTCAAAGCGGACCGTGCCAATCCAGGGGAAGGCCAACATCGTTTTCAAGGCCTTAAAGAATATATAAAGCGGATTCCCCCACAAAAATGGCCAGGTCAAATACGTCACGACCATGGAGATCGAACCAAGGCCAATCAATATCTTCCAGCGTTCTGGCCGATTGAGCATGAAGGCGTAAAAACATACCAGACCGGCAGCTGCCGGTCCAAGAACCCGGATGGAAATCGTCAGCCCGGAAAAAATGCCGGTGAGCAACAGCCAGGCAATTTTTCGCCGGTTATGACCCGATCGATTTGTAATTCCGGCCCCATCACCGTCCAAAACGGGTTGGGCAAATACATCCACCATTTTCAAGCCGCAAATCAAGGTCGCCATAAACGCAGTCATAAACGGCAGATCTTTAGGATTCATCACACCATGGCCCCAGAGCAGCGGCTGAGTGAGATACAACAGCGCTGCCATCCAGGCAGCTGGCTTCGAAGTCACCCGTCGGGTTAAAAGAAATACTCAGCCAGGCTCCTACGAGAAAATTTACAAAATTCATTACGTGCCAGGCATCGTAGATGTCCAACCTGGGGGCAATGGCCTGGATCAAGCCCACACCAACTCGTCCGATGGTCAAATAGGCGGGACCGTAGTAAGAAAGAGCGTAGGTTAATTCAAAAGGCGGGAGCGGTTGCCCAAGAAACAGGCTTTTATATGCATCCAGGCTGCGATCAGCATACGGATAAATCGACGGTTCATCAAAACTGGCACCATAGCTGGGAAGCACCAGCAAGAACACTACAAATGCAAAGACGAGGATAGCAACCAGGCTGATTTCCCAGCGATTCTGGTGCCACTTCTGTTTCGGCTGTTGTAAAAATGGTAATGCGGCAGGTGACGACAAATGACCCCTCTTTGAATATGTTTCGATTTCAGAATAGCTTAGCATGGATTGGCGCGCGCGAAGGTTGAAACTGTCGGCTAAAAACACCCTGGATTTGTTGTCCAAACGTAAATTATTCCGCTCAGGATATACTTGGACTGCTGTTGTTATGACCTTGTATCGCCCAAAGGACTAAATGGATACGACCGTTGTCCTAGCCAAATATACCCGTCAGATGCGTCAAGAAATCGTGTTCCCGGACATGCAAAAAGAGGTTCTGCCGCACATTGTGCGCTTTACCCGACCGGCACCCGGCATGAGTTTCGTATTGTATAGCGATCTCGATTCCACAACGGCGGACGCCGAGATCGAGGATCAGATCGCTCATTATTCGGCCAACAATTTGCCATTTAGCTGGAAGCTATACGGGTATGACAATCCGGTTGACCTGTTGACACGATTAAAAAACCACGGGTTTACTCCCGATCCACCGGATACATTAATGGTGTTGGACTTAGAGACCGCACCAGCTATACTGACATCCCCTCACCCGGTGGATCTACGCCGAACGGAAGTCGCTCACCTGGGCGACGTGGTTCAAATTATGGAACAGGTATGGGGTGGTAATTTCAGCTGGATTTTCAACCGGCTGGGCAGTCACCTGGCCATAGAGGGTTATTTGAGCATTTACACGGCATATGTGGACGACCTACCGGCCTGTACCGGTTGGACCTACTACCATCCGGGCAGTGAATTTGCCAGCCTGTGGGGCGGTTCAACCATACCTTCCCAACGCGGCAAAGGGCTTTATACAGCGTTACTGGCTGCCCGTGTCACTGAAGCGCTGCAACGGGGCGTCAAATATTTGGCAGTGGATGCTGGTGAGATGAGTCGCCCTATCGTGGAACGATATGGCTTCAACAGGCTAACAGATATCTTCGCCTGCGACTATAACGGCGCCGGGGACGCCGCACCCCAAGTCCTTCATCCCGGTGGAGACGTTTTAATATAGCCCAGTCCGTAGACAAAAAGACACGCTGGGGAGAAATCAGTCCTCAGCGTGCCTTTACCCCCAGAGGCAAACCCTGAACCCGCCTCAGCGTTTGACGAATGGCAGAAAGATTTTATTTGGATTAACCGACAATGGAGCGGAAAGCTCGATGGTGTCGCTGCTGACTGCTCCAGCAGTCAATGTGCCAGCAGCCCGCATTTCAACCGACAAAGTATGGGTTCCATTGGTGGGAGCCAGCTGAAAAGTGACATTTTCCTGAAAAGGTACCCAATTGGACCAGGCTCCAGCGTTATCGCTGGTGCGCATCTCGGACCATACCCCTTTTCCGTAGCAAATAATACCCAACCGTCGGGCTGGTTGTGACGGGTGCTTCATTGTTGATAATCACCGGATAAACATCTGGCTTGGCGCCAAAATCCTGCCCCCAGTAATGCATAAAGGAGGATCCACCGTAATAATAGCCAACTCCGATTTCTTTATATCCGGGTTTCAGCATGTTATCTCGGTGACCAGGTGAAGCCATCCATCCCTGGACAACCCCCTCCGGGGTTGAATATCCGGCTCCAAGGTTTTCACCCGCTAAAGAATAACCCGAATAATATAAGCGTATCCGAGTAAAAGCGCCACAAACCCAGGTCTCTACGCCATTGATGCGATCGTATGTGTCATGATTGAAGTAATTGTCCTCAACCATATCCCTAGTGTGATCGCGGGCGGCGAAATCCAGTTCGGAATTGCGTTTGAGCGGCGGCAAACCAACTTTTGCCCGCTCAAGATTGACCAGTTCGACTACCCGCTGCTCAAAAACCGCATTGACTGCTGCTGTATTTGTCCGGGTGCAGCCGACCGAATCCAACCCAATGCCCCCACTCTGCTCCTCAACCAGACCTTCGTCGATGGCAGGGCCAAGGTCCTGGGCTTTAACGGTCGAAGTAATGGTCAGAAATACGGTGCTGACCAGGAATAGCACTATAACTAACATTAAAACAAGACGATGGGATCGCATAAACCTATAAACCTCTACCGCAATGATAGCTTAACGGCCTGATTTTTTGCTTTGCAGGCAATTTCCAGGATTGTCAAGAATTTGTAAAGTTTCTTGACCTTATTAGACGTGTTTATATAGACCTAAAACAATGGGATAAAAGTATAGTCGTACAAACCCACGAAAAGTTACGGGCTAGTATCGGGCAAATACTATAATTGTATCGGCGAGGATTACTAAGGTAATGAATTGATCCTGGCTGCCGATCAGGCCAGCCACGTCAAGATAAAAATAATCGTAAATAGCGTCGATATAATTAATTGGCGCACACCGATAGAGGTCGGTTTTGCCTTGACGGCGGGATGGAAGGTTCCCCAAACCGCCTCGGCAAGTTGGACCACAAAAGCCAAAGGCAGCAGCAGAGGCACAATTTTCAAGATAGCCAACAGGCATACCAGCACAAAAGCACCAGCCGAGGAAAGAACCACGGTTCTCCCGGACTGCCAGCATTGAACTGCCACGGGTTTGCTTTTCCAGACACGCTGCTCCAAGCGCAAGTAAGCATAATAGATGGAGACCGCAGCCTGCAACCAGACCAGGCCCCACAGCAGCCAGCCAGTGTATTCATAATGCCCGGCGCCTACCCAGTAGGCGGCTGGAGCCACCAGAGCCAGCACACCACTGCCGGCAATTTCAACGATTGGCTTACGGCGCTCAGACCGCCGACTCACCAGCCACAAATGCCAGGCAAATACTGGCACGGCCGGCACTGCCAGGAAAAGCAGCGGGGAGTATCCCATGACCAGCAGCCCAGTTAGAAAGCCGAGGGTAATGACCCCGTATATTGCGATCCACATAAGCGCTGCCGGGAGTTCAGTGCGTGGCCGGCGCTTACTGAGGATTTTGATCAGAATTGTGATTGGCTGACGCAGCATAAAAGCAGCCAAACTCGCACCCACCAGCAGGAAACTGCCGGAATGGAATTGTCCACCGGCAAACAGACCGATTAACAACGGACAAAATAGAAATACCCAGGATCCATGCTCATTGGGCACTGCCACGTGCCGCAGCATCACCTGTGAGCGTTGCTTTAAGGCGCCTTGTTCCACCTGCATCGTTGGTTGTCTCCATTGCTGAGGAAGTGAGATGACTATATCATGCTACGGCTAGATCATCTTTGATCAATGTCAACCAACTTGATTTTTTCCTACCAGGCGTAATCCAAGAATTGTTAACGATACTTATCAATATTGAAAAGTGAATATACGGAAATGTGAAACTGAATTCCGTTATACTAACAAAATGAAAAAGGTTGCATTCCTATTGATTCTGGCATTGGCGCTGACAGCTTGTTCGTCAAAAACGCCAGCCGCAGCACCTACCGATTTTGTAGAAGCACCTGACAATGTTCAAGTTGTGCCACAGGAGCAGGCAACCATCCCGGTGGATAGCCCCGTGCAGGAAATCAGCATGGGCGGGTTAACAGCCCGTATCTTTTCGGACATAGATACGACTGTTAATAACGAGCCTTATCTCGTACAAGGCCAAACCAATCGAGAAGTGGTCGTCACGGTCAACGAGGCAATTTTCACCAACCCGGCTGAGTCGGTATTTACTCTCCCAGTGACTTTGGAGGAAGGCCCCAACATCATCGAAATCGTCATGAGCGACCTGGACGGCAATGAAGTCAGCATTACGCTGACAGTCACTTTTGAACCGTGATCTGGGATCGGATCACAATCACAGATAGGAGATTTAAAATAATGAAAAAGTTTTTAATAATTGCTTCAGTCATCATCATTTTTACAATGGCTTTCGGCACGGTCAGAGTTTTCGCAGATACGAATGTTTCTACGGATCCGTCAGTAATCCTGGACCGCCGCGGTCCGAACACCAATGCGGGTGACAAATCGGACATGAAGGCTACGCAGCAAGCTGCCAAGGAAGATCGGACAGACCTCCGCGCTACCGAAAAGGTCGAACGGATGGATGCCAAACTGGCGGGTAAGAAGTATCACTTCCGTGGCGAAGTCACCGATGTGACCGCAACTACCCTGTCCGTCACCTTGAAATCAGGCGGAGATATGGTATTTGATCTAACCCCGACCACTGCCTTCAAGATCCCAACGCTTGGGCAAGGCGCCACCTGGGAAGAATTGAATGTGGGCGTTCAGGTTATCGTGACAGCGGTAAAGCCGGGTGAACCGGAAGTCGATGCCAGCGCAACCGCAGTTCCGACGGTCGACCCAAGCGCCACAGCGACCGCAGTCGCGGGTGAATTTACAGCCGTTACCGTGCATGTAGTGCCCGGCAAACCGGAAAAAATTCACCGCGTTGGTGTAGTAACGGTGTATGAAGCCGGCAAGACCATTACCATCGAAGCTAAAGACGGCGAGTTGTATACCTTTGTGCTTTCCGATACCACCAAGATTCTCCCCGAAGAACGGGTTGACAAACTGGTAGTAGGCGCCAAAGTAACCATCATCTCCCGCCGCGATCCGACCGGCGGCCCGCTCGCTGCCCAGGGAATAGTTGTTCACCCTGAAGACGAAGATACTGAAGAATCGACTACCCCTTAATTGATGCCAACTCACCAACGCCTTCAACTGCGATTTCCTGAGGGCGTTGGTGAAAAAATAAGGTCACCAGCGAATACCCTGATGACCTTCAGATTTGAAAAATGTTCTGCAGAGCCGATGAGATGGATCCCCTCCCCATCGGCTCGTTTATTTAATATGTACGCTATTGTTCCTGGACATTTTGCCACGGATACACCGCTGCTTCAACAGCAGCTGCGCGCAGGCTAGCATCTTCGGAATAATGCCCACGTCGTTCAGACGGGATTAACTCCGCAATCTTCGCCATAAACTCATGGCCAATTTCATCCAACCGCTGACGGTCAGTCTCACCGCGTTCGGAAACGAAGAAAGGCCCGAATGGCTTGCCAATCGTAAAGGTGATTTTGCCGCGCTTGCCTTGCCGGACCATGGGGAATAAATCAGTCAATCCGTCCAGACCGATCGGCAGGACGCTGGCGTTAGTACAGGTAGCCAGGTAGGCCGAACCCGGTCGAGCTGGACGCAGCACTGTCGCCCAGGATCCGCCCTCTGGAAAAATCCCCAACACCCCGTTATCTTTCAACACCTTACGGGAAGCCCGCAGCGAATCCCGCGAGATGCTACCGCGCCGTACGGGCAGCACACCATAGACGCGCGCCAACCATGAAACTGCCCCCGGCGCATTTGGCATTTGCGACCCACCAACAAATTCCAATGGATACGGCAGCATGCCAATCAATGCCACTGGGTCGAGGAAGCTGAAATGATTGCCGATGATCAGCAGCGGCCCATTTTTGGGCAAATTTTCAGTTCCGATCATTTTGAAATCGGCCAGTGCCGAGAACGAGCCGCGAATCAAGGTGCGTAAAATCGCCCGAAATCGGCCTTCGGCGCGGGTAGGTGATGTTTGGTTCAGCTTCAGCCATGATTTAAAAAATTATAAACCTGTTAATCCGCAGCTGATTCTTCACTGAGCGCCTTTGGCTGGCGTACTGCCAGCAGCATCACCAAACCGGCAACCAGGAAGACAATGATGGATACGACCGCCACTTTTAGGCCCATTTGCTCAGCCGCCAACGCGTCCAGCCCCCGGCCGGTATAGATAATGGCAGCCTCAGCTGCAATAAACCCATAGACAGCCGGCCCTATGAAGGATGAGGTGCGTCCGCCAACTTCGAAGAAACCGTAGAACTCAGCGCTCTTGCCTTCTGGAGCGAATTGGCCCACCAGCGTCCGGCTTACGGATTGCACACCTGTTAGAGCGAAGCCAGCCAGACCGCCAACCACAATGAATACATTGATGTTTTGAACAAATAACAACCAGACAACTGCCGCGATCATAATCACAAGAGATAACACCAGTGATTTCTTGCTATTCCAGCGATGTGCCAACATCCCAAACAGATAGGCCCCGGCTACACTGGTAATTTGTACAATGATCATAAATATGATCAATTGCTGCTGCTGCATGCCAAACAGCACAGCGCCCATGATCGCTGCAAAATCCAGGGTCATCATGATGCCGTCATTGAATATCAAGAACGCCACGATGAATTTGATGAATTCTTTATAACTGCGAACGGCCTTGAAGGTTGTACCCAGACGTTTGAAAGCCAGACGGATTGCAGATTCACCCTGCGGCAAGGGTTTCGGTTCAGCGCGTTCACGCAACCATAGGAAGATCGGCAAAGAGGATGCTGTATAGAATACAGCCGTGATCAAGAATGAGGCTCGAATAATGGTATTTCCGCCAATGGTCATAATCAACGCCAGCACGATCAGCAGACAAACAATCCCGCCGAAGGAGCCGATTGCCCACCCATTGCCAGAAACTTTGCCCAATTCACCCGGTTCAGCAATTTCCGGCAGCAGGGCATTATAAAAAACCTGCGAAGCGCGGTAGCCGATTTCTGCCAGGATAAAGAACAACATTCCGGTGAAGACATTGCCTGGCATTACAAAAAATAAAGCAGCGGTGAAAACGATTGCCATGGCAGTGAAAAAGAACAGGAACCGCTTTTTCGAGCCCGCAAAATCCGCCAGAGTCCCAAGAATTGGCGAAATCCCTGCCACCACCAACATGGCAATGCCGACCGATAAACCCCAGAGCCGCGTACCCTCGTGCCCGCCGACCACGCTTCCCTTGAAATAAGCTGAATAGACCGCCAATAAAACCACTGCAGCATAAGCTGAGTTGCCAAAATCGTATAAATACCAAGCCCAACGCTCACGACGAGTGGCAGGAACCCGACGCCGCTTTATGCGGGGGGTAGCCTTATCCATGGTTATTTCCATTGTTCGCACCTCAAATTAGGGGAATAAAATCGTGAAAGTTGCAATTCAACGGCAACTCAGGGGTTTTCCAACCGGCTAAGTTTATCATATTTTACTTGCTCAAAAACGCAGGCGGTTTACAAGAAGCCTGCCTGGACAAGGAGTAAAACCCCAATAACAGCGTAAAGGTGCATCTCATAAACACGAGTAGAGAAGTATTTGGCGAGCATCGAGAGAAATTCTTGCAGGATAACGGGTCAGAGTAAAATGAATTCAGGAAAAATGTGACGAATGGTAATTTGATTTTTTTCTCGAATCATGTAAACTGATATTGAGAATTTTTTCACAGAGAGGCTGACGGTTGCAATGCCCCCAAAAAGATTAATACTGGTTGCAGGCAATATTGGCTCTGGTAAAACTTCGCTCACCGAACGCATCGGCGCGCGACTCGGCTGGCGGACGGCGTACGAATCCGTCGCGGATAACCCGTATCTACCCGACTTTTACAACAGTATGCGGGATTGGTCGTTTCATTTACAAATCTACTTCCTGGGTCACCGCGCCCAGCAGCATCTGGATATGTGGCAGGATTCCCAATCCGCCATCATTGACCGCAGCATCTATGAGGATGCCGCCATTTTCGCAAGGGCACTCAACCATCTGGGTAACCTCAACGAACGAGATTTTCAAACGTATCGCAAGGTTTTCTCTCTGGTGACGCAAACCTTGCCGCCTCCTTCCCTGTTGATTTACCTCAAAGCGCCGGTTCCGGTGCTGATGGAGCGCATCCACCAGCGCGCCCGTGACATCGAGACTGGCATCGATGCTAGCTACCTGGAATTACTGGATAGCTTCTACGAAGAGTGGATGCGCAATTTTGATTTATGCCCGGTTCTGACCTTGCGCACCGATGATCTGGATTTTGTGCATCAACCCAGACATTTGGACACTGTGGTGCAAGTAATTCAAGAAAAATTAGCTGGGAAAGAGGAAATCGTTTTTTAGTCCGACTTTTTAATGGTTTGTTTTCATTACAGGTAAAGGATTCGGCATTGGTAGGGGACAATTCATCATCGCCGCCTGCATAACATCCTGATCATTAATGGAGACAAACATGGATAAGAAAATTCTGATTGCCTATGCCACCTACTACGGCACAACTGCCGACGTGGCGAATGCGGTCGCCAAAACCCTGTCTGAGCATGGGTACGAAACCGACGTCATGCCAGCTGCCGACGTCCGCGATGTGACGCCCTACAGCGCAGTCGTGGTTGGCAGCGCCGTCCAGGGCGGAAAAATTCACAATGATGTGCTGCACTTTCTGGAAGATTATGAAGCCGTCCTCAGCCAGGTTCCAGTGGCGTATTTTGTATGCTGTATGACCATGCGTGAAGATAATCCGGATTCTCGCTATATGGCGGAAGGTTATCTGGCTGAGGTGTTCAACAAAACCTCGAAGATCAAGCCGATCAGTATCGGGTTCTTTGGCGGGGTTTTAGAGTATAAGCGCTTGAACTGGCTGGCGCGGATCGTAGTCAAGGCGCTGCGAGCTCCCGAAGGCGATTACCGCAACTGGGACGCCATTATTCACTGGAGCGAAGAGGTAGCGGACGCGTTGTAAGGCGGGGTGTGGTGGAGTATCATTCCTTCAGCTATGATCGAGATCACTCCCACCCTCCGATTAGACGAGAAAGAGTTGGCTTTTGACTTCATCCGCTCCTCGGGACCGGGCGGGCAGAATGTCAATAAAGTCTCGACTGCGGTGCAACTACGCTTCGACGTCGGTGCCTCCCCCTCTTTGTTACCGGCCGTCAAACTAAGATTGAGTAAACTGGCAGGGAAGCGCATGACCGAGGATGGGATTTTGTTGATCGAAGCCAAACGCTTCCGATCCCAGGATAAGAACCGGTTGGATGCGATGCAGCGGCTGGTGACGTTGATTCAAAAGGCGGTGGAGCCGCCTAAACAACGTAAACCGACCCGGCCCAGTCTTACAGCAAAAGCCGCGCGAGTCGGTGCCAAAAAGAAACGCGGCCAACTAAAACGCACCCGACAGTACAACCCGGACGAGTGGGAATAATCAGCTGCGCAGCTTTTTTCTGATTTCCTGCATCGATTGATATAGCGGCTTCAGTTTGCTGTACATTTTTAAATAGACTTCATTGTACAACTCGTTATAAACAGCCTGGGCTTTTTGGTCCGGCTCAAATACCCGCCCAACCCGAGTCATTTCGTTCACGGCAGTCTCGAAATTGGGGTGCAAACCCACGCCGACAGCTGCATCCATGGCAGCACCCAGCCCGCTGGCTTCATAGACGTGCGGCCTGGCAGCTGGCAAACCAAAAATATCGGCGGTGATTTGCATGGCAGCGTTGCTCTGACTGCCGCCACCGGCAACCCGCAATTCGGTGGGTCGAACGCCGCTGCGCCGGGTAGTGCGTTCAGCACCTTCGCGCAGGGCATAAGCCAGCCCTTCCAGAATGGCACGGTAAATGTGAGCACGGGTATGTTCATCACCGAAACCGATGATAGCGCCGCGTGCCTCCGGACCCGGCGAGCGTAGCCCTGGCGACCAATATGGCTGCAATACCAGACCCTGCGAGCCCGGCGGAATCTTCTCCACCAGCTCATCAAATAATTCCTCAGGTTCGATGCCGCGTTCCAACGCCAGGTGTTCCTCACGCAGCCCAAATTCGTTTTTGAACCAATTGACCATCCAATAGCCGCGGTAGATGCCGATCTCGAGGTCGTAAGCGCCGGGTACAGCCGACGGGTATGGTGGAATTAGCGGGACGACCTCGATATATTTTCGATGCGTGGTGTTGATGGTGGCAGTTGTGCCATAGCTAAGGCAACCGTACTGCGGCTCGAGGCAGCCAGAGCCCAGCACTTCGCAAGCCTTATCAGCCGCAGCTGCGATCAACGGTAGACCGGCTGGGATGCCGGTAGCGAGGCTGGCTTCGGTGGTGATTTCTCCCAACGGCTGCCCTTGCGGGATCAAATCCACCAGGATGGCTGGATCCATGGGCAGTACCTGCCACTTCCAGTCCCAACTGGCAGCCCAGGCGTGTTTTTTGTAGTCGAACGGCATATACCCCACCTGGCAGCCGACTGAATCGACCAGTCGACCGGTGAGCAGGTAAGTAAGATAGCCGGAAAGGTACAGGAATTTATGGGTATTTTTCACCACTTCCGGCTGATGAGTGCGAATCCAGTTCCACTCGGCTTCAGCTTGCAAGTAGTTGACTGTTTCGGTCGCGCCGGCGACGGCAAAAGCCGCTCCCCACAAGCCGCTGACCGGCGGCAGTCCTTCGGTACGGCGCTGATCCAGCCAGTGGATAACCGGACGCAGCGGTTTGCCAGCTTTATCGAGGTTGATTACTGTACCGCGTTGAGTTGTCAACGCCACGCCGGCAATGCTGGACCGATCAACACCCGGGCATCTGCCACAGCGCCTGGCAGGCCTGACAGACCGCGTTCCAAAACACCTGCGGGTCCTGTTCAGCCAGGCCGGGCGCAGTGGAGAAGTAAGGTTCGATGGGAACGCGGGATTTGGCCAATAAATTCCCGCGCAAATCAAAAAGCAGTGCGCGGACGCTCTGGGTACCGTTATCAATGGCGAGCAGGTTTTCAGGGGACATAGTGTTTGATCGCAAAGGATAGGATGGAAAAAGTATATACCCCTTTATAGCCGGTCAGCTGCGAAAGCCCCAGCGTTTTTGGCGCTGCACGGCATTCATATCCAGGCCCAAGGTGCCGCCGGGGTTGAGAATGGCATTTGGGTCAAAATGCTGCTTGAGCGCGCGAATGATATCCATGCACTCGCTGCCAATTTGACCTTCCAACCAGGGACCGGTCTGTTTACCGATGCCGTGATGGTGACTCATGGCAGCCCCGGACTTTTGAACTGGCATCGAGAATGCCGTATTGCAGCGCCAGGTATTCATCGATGTCCTGCATGCGGGCGATGAAGATGAAATATAAATTGGTGCCCTGGGGGTAGGCATGTGAAAGGTGTGTCATACAAATGGTTTTTGGCCGGCTTTTGATAAATTCCCTTACCCGGGCATGTACATCTGGCATTTGATGCCAGGTGACTGCACATTCCAGTGTGTCAATCAGGATGCCAAAATCCATCAAATCTTCGCGCAGGTAGGGGTCGGTGAAACGGCTTTTCTCCCAGCGTTGCGTGACCTGAAACGGAGTCAGTGTGAAAGCCCGGTATCGACCGGCGACCTGAGCAATTTTCCTGGCCACCAAACGGGTATAGGCGCCATCACCGTCAGCGGAACCGAGCAGCAGGCAGCGCTGCATGGGTTGATAGTCGAGCGCCCGCAAGACTTTGTCTGCCGCCGTGCCATGAATATGGTACATTCGCAAAGCGACATCGGTCTCTTCGGGGTCGGACAGGCGAAAAACCGATGGCAAGCCAAACTCACCTTGCATGACTTCGCGCACCGTTGCCTGAGCCTCTGTCCAATTGTGGAACAGAAAACTGAACCGGCGCGTGTTTTGCGGAGCAAAATGAAACACTCGCAGCGTGACTGAAGTCAGGACACCAAAGCAGCCCTCCGAGCCCATCATGATTTGGTCAAAATCCGGGCCGGTGG
Organism: uncultured Chloroflexia bacterium; assembly: GCA_963721535.1. Lineage (GTDB taxonomy): Bacteria > Chloroflexota > Anaerolineae > Anaerolineales > Anaerolineaceae > Bellilinea. The sequence continues at coordinate 130,540 of CAVRKN010000015.1, read as the reverse complement.
CACAGCGGGGATAACCTGGCGTATTTAGGATACCTCGCGGTGTGACGTACTCTTGTGACAGGACGATATCCTCAATTTTTCCATAATAGGTCGAGTTTTGACCGGCGCCGCGAGTGACCACCCAGCCGCCAACACTCGAATGCATGAAGGATTGGGGAAAATGACCGCAGGTATAGGCGCGTTTAGCGTTAAGTGCCGCCGGCGCATGGTTGAGGATGCGTTCCAATTCTGGTCCCCACATGCCAGCCTGGACAGTAATGGTCTGGTTGACCTCGTTGAAGGCCAGTACCTGGTTCATGTGACTACTCATGTCTAGCGTCACTCCGCCTTGCACGGCTTCCATGCCGCGGGTGACCGTTGAACCGGCCCCATAGACATACAGTGGAATCCGTTCGGCATTGCAGTACTGCACGAGCGCCTGCACATCAGCGGTTGATCGCGGGGCTAACACCGCCGCCGGCAGGTTTTCGATGATTCCCTGACGCAGCCGCAAGGCGTCTATCATGCCGGCGCCGTAAGAGGCGCGCGTCCGTTGGTAGACGTCCGTGTGGACATTATCTGCGCCCACCATCTGCCTGAACATCTCAAGGTGTCGCTCCTCCAGCCTGACCGGGATGTCCACCAGGACAGGTTCCATTCCGCTGCGCTGCGGAGTAACGAAATCAGCGTCGGTCATGCCAAAGGTCTCTTTTAACAAGCCCAGCATGCCGCGGTTGGGATGTTTGAAGCCATGGGGGTCTCCCCACTTGAACAAACTGCGGAAAGAGCCGGGTGGCGGTGACTGCTCGATCCAATTCGGTGTGAAGCGGCTGGATTTGCTCATGCCGCCTCCGAAACGGTTTCTTGCAGAATGGAAGCGGCAAACCTGCTTGGCGTTTTGAAACCAGGTGGGCTGTAAGCCTTCTGCCACAGATCCGCGTAAGCAGCAACTTCTGCCTGCCAGCGCTGGTCATCCCAGTCCAATTCCGGCTGGCAAACGGATCGAATCCGCGCCAATTCACCCATACCACCGCCGGGAAGCAACAGCCCCAGACGGGTACGGCGCAAGAGCAAGTCTTCCAGATGTACTACCTGCTCATCACGCGCCGCCCAGCGAAGTTCGGCCCACAGTGTGGGCGTGTTGGCGATGGTTAACAGGTCATTAGCACTGGCTGAACACAGTAAATCGATGGCAGCATGACCATAACGCCCGAGCAAACGCAACTGCAATGCCGGGTCGAGCCCCATTTGGTCGGCCTGTGCCGCGAAATCCCAACAATTCAACCGATCAAAAGCGCGGGCGCTGCGGTCCGGATGGGTATGGGAAGGTAAATAGGGTCGGATAAATTGGAGGGTTTTCTGCGCCATACGCCGAAACATCGTCAGTTTGCCGCCGGTGATGGTCACCAGCCCATCCTCATTCCACAGGACCTCATCACGCGATTCACGAGACGGATTGGCTTTACCGGTATCCAATACTGAACGAATTCCAGCTAGAGTTGATATTGCATCAGTTTCGATCAAATGCAGACAACCAAAGGTGTTGCTGACAGCATCCATCAGGTACGATACTTCCGCCGAACTGATGCGCGGATCGGTTTGCATAGGCTGGCGGTAATCGACATCCGTGGTGCCCACCAGGGTGACGCCCTCCCAGGGGAAGGCAAAAACGGGACGGCGGTCAACGGGATGGAGAAAGCTGATCACCTTATTAACTGGCAGTTTTTCGCGCGGGAAGATCAAATGGCTGCCGCATAACTGGCGCAGTCGGCGCGGCTGTCCAAGTTGAGTGCGCAGATCGTCAGCCCAGGCGCCGGTGGCATTGACGATGACCGGAGCCATTACCTCGATTTGGTTCCCTAAGACCTGATCTCGCAGTTGAATACCGCGGACCTGCCCACTGCGGTCGCGCAGCAGACCATCCACGCGGGCATAATTGATGGCTGTACCGCCAGCTCGCACCCCCTCCTGCAGCACGCGCAAAACCATGCGGGCATCATCGGTTTGCGCATCAAAGAAGCGAAACCCGCCGGCTAATCGGTCTCGCGCCAGTTGAGGGCACAGGATTTCCAGCTCATCGACCGATTCATGCTGGTGCTGCCAGCGCATGGCAAGGGTATCGTAAACCATCAACCCAACCGCAAAAATCCAGGCGGGCGGACGGTCTCCTTTGTAACTAACCAATAGGAATTCAAGCGGGTCGATCAGCCCTCGGGCTTCTTGTAAAAGTCGCTGGCGTTCCTGCACCGATTCCATGGTCAATTTGATTTGCCCGGTGGAGAGATAGCGCAGCCCGCCATGGACCATCTTTGACGAACGACTGGAGGTGCCGGAGGCAAAGTCTTTAGCCTCCACCAACAGGGCACGCAAACCAGCTTGACTGGCTTCGCGCAGCAACCCGGCGCCAACAATTCCCCCGCCGATGATTAAGATGTCCCATGGTCCGGCTAATTTATTCCAGACTTGTTCCCTTTGGACCTGCATGTTTTCCTCCCCACTGAATGGCTTTCCAAACCCCTACTCAAAATGACCTTGAGCGTTTTACACTTTCAACGCCTGCCACAGCATCTGGCTGGATTGCATGGTTTCCCGCACCAGTTTTCCGGCGCCGACCGCATCCCCACTGGAGGCATATTTCAACAAATTGCGGTAAAACCGCTGCGACAGAGCCCGGTAGTCAGCGTGTTGAAAGTAAGCCCGGCCCAAAACCTGGTATAGATCGGTGAAGCTGTTGTAAATCAGGGTGAATACCGGATTGCCAGACAAGTACGGTCAGTTCGATTTGCAGCCGCCAGTCATAATCGGTGAAGGTCTGGGCATCATCTTCCAGGTTCTGATAAGGTTGCAGTAAATTGGATACCGTCGCTGCAGCCCGCTCAACCGCCTGTTGGGTATAGGCAGGTGCCAACAGACTGCGCAATGCCAACAGATTGACCGGGAAATCATTCGGTTGCGAACTCGGGTATTGCGCGAGGGCAGCCAGTACCCCCAAATTTCCTTCACGCCAGTAATTGCGCACCCGGGTTGGTTTTCCATGCCGTATCTCCACCCACCCATCCCGCGCCAAACGTTGTAAGGTCTCGCGCAAAGTCGGCCGGGTAACGCCTAACAGCACCGCAAGTTCGCGTTCAGCGGGTAAATTGGTATCTATCGGGTATTGCCCGGTCAATATGGCATCGATCAACCGTCGTTCGGATAGCTCCGCGGGTTTTTTAGGGAGATCCCAATTCATATGTTTTTCCTGGTTTGGGGATACTGGTAAGAGGTCTTACCAGTTAAGAGTATTGTAGCAAGATCCCATTTCATTTTCAACAGGCAATTTCTCAAGGATTGATAAAGTTTTTGTTCGGAGGTGGCAGATGAGCCTGTCATCGGGTATCATCAGGCAAAAGATTGTTCGAATCCCTGAAATGCCGAGTTTTCCCGATCGGAGGAAAGTGGTCCCAAACCTCACCGCACACCAGGCCCGATTGCTGCGCATGAAGGCACAACAATTAGCCGCCCCCAGACAAGCTTTGTCCCCTGCTCAATTGTTGACCCATATCTTTGCGGTTCAGGCACAAAACCTGGGTGCAGCCTATCAATCCATGGGAGTCCGCAGCCAGGCAATCACCGAAGCACAGGTTGCTGAAGAGCGCCAGTTTGGCTCGGAAATCTGCTGGCGCTGGTCGCTGCGCGGCACATTACACTTATTGACGGTCGAAGACGCGCGTTGGTTTGTGCCGCTAATGGCTGAAGATTTGGTTGCCTGGGATCGGCTGCGATTGACGCAGCTGGGGTATAGTGACAGCCAGGCCAAAAAGGGAGTTGAACTCATCCGAAGTCAGATCGAACAGCATGGGGAACAGACGCGAGCTGATATAGCCAATCTGCTGCGGGAAAACAAGCTTCCATTTGAAGGCCAGGCCACGGTTCACATCCTTTTCAAGGCGGTATGTGAGGGCGGCGTTTGCCCGGGTGCTGATCGAGGCAAAAAACCCACATACACATTATTCGAGAAACGCTATGGCCCATTAAAAGCCCGTCCGCGTGCCGAGGCACTGTCCGAACTGGTATTCCGTTATTTACAAGCCTATGCTCCGGCGCGACCAGAAGATTTCGCAACCTGGTCCGGGGTCAAAATCAGCGAGGTGCGCGGCCTATGGCCTACCCTGGAGGATCAATTGACCGCGGTACAGATCGAAGGCAAGCCTAACTGGATGCTCAAACAGCAAACGAAATGGCTGGAAGACCTCGATGATCAAAAGCCAGTGCTGCGACTGCTGCCGTTCTTCGATACTTACCTGTTGGGCTACGCCAACCGTGAACTGGCCATCCCAAAAGCTTTTATTTCGCGGATTATCAAAGGTGGCGTCATCGATTTAATGGTGGCACTGGACGGCTGGATCATCGGCACCTGGAGAGTCACCCAACGCAAAAGCGGCCTGGATCTCAGCGTGCAGTATTTTGAGGATCAACCCGTTACGCTTCAACCACTGGTCGAAGCTGAAGCTGAACAACTCGGGCGGTTTTTAAATAAACAGGTAACCTTACAGACTCCCCAGCCGTAAAGGAACATCGAAATGCCGGTCAACCGCGGGTCACAAGATTTTTCCCGGTTATAATAAGGCATCTCCACTGGATGCTTCCCCGATGCAGTTTCGCCGCTACGCCTACTACATTTCATCCATTTTCACGCTGCTGGCCGGCTTTCGCAATCCGTTAAATATTGCGGCTATTTTCCTGGGGGCTAAAACCGATAAGGATTTTGTGGTTCAACTCCGCCGCAGCGGGTTGAAATTCAAAGTACGCGGAAAAATGGATATCTGGAGCTTAAAAGAAACCCTGCTCGATCGGTTTTACGAGCGCTACGGGTTCGCTGTTCAAGATGGTTGGACAATTGTGGATATTGGCGGGGGAATTGGCGATTACAGCATTTTTGCCGCACACGAACGGGATCGGGCCAAGGTATTGGCATTTGAACCCTTCCCTGAATCGTACCGCTTGCTGCAAGACAATCTAAATCTCAACCAAATGTTCAACGTTGAAATATCGGCTCTAGCCATTGCCAGCCGCGAAGGACAGCTACAATTTGCCGGCGGGATGGTCGACCCGTTATCCCGGCAGACATCAACCGTAAGCGAGGATTCAGCGGGAAACACTCTTTTTGTTGAGGCGATCAATCTGGAATCAGTTCTCGAACGACCGGGCTTTGGCCACATTGACCTGATTAAGTTGGATTGCGAAGGTGCTGAGTACGATATTTTATTGAATGCACCGGCGGCAGTCCTGGAAAAAATCGAACGCATCGTGATGGAATTTCATGATGGCGTGACGTCATTTAATCACATTGACCTGGTGAAATTCCTGACCAGGCATGGTTACCAAGTCGAATTTTGGGAAAATTACGCCCACGCCAATATCGGTTACCTGCGAGCAATACGCATTGACGGGGGCACGCGGAATTGAGCGCGAAACCTGATTTGTTGTGGTTGAATATTCAAGAGCTGCCTTATTTTCGCGGGTTGCTGCGGGCAGTGGAAGGCCGTTTCTATCAGGACTTGCCGCTGGAAGCCCCCACGTTGGACCTGGGTTGCGGTGACGGGCAGTTCGCCCAGATCACCTTCCCGCGCAAATTGGAATTGGGTGTCGACCCTTGGTTCGGTCCGCTGCGGGAAGCTTCTCGGCGGCAAAATTATGCAGTGCTGGTACAGGCTTATGGTCAGCGCATTCCAGCACCAGACAACAGCTTCGCTAGTGCGCTCTCGAATTCCGTATTGGAGCACATTTCAGAGGTTCAACCGGTCTTGAATGACCTGGCACGGGTGCTCAAACCGGGTGCGACCTTTTATTTTTGCGTACCCAATCAAAATTTCGATCCAAATCTCAGCATCGCACGTTTCTTCGAGCGGATCGGGCTGAAGAATTTGGCTGCTGGCTACCGACGCTGGTTCGACCGGATCGCCCGTCATGTTCACCTGGATGATCCGTCCGTCTGGCAATCGCGGGTCGAGCAGGCTGGCATGCAGGTTGTGCACCACTGGAATTACTTCTCACCGCGGGCGCTCAGTATTCTGGAGTGGGGCCATTATTTTGGCTTGCCGGCCTGGGCGTGTAAAATGTTATTTAAACGCTGGATCATCGAAGAAGGACACTGGAGCCTGTTCCCCACTCGTCTGATCGTCAATCCAGCCTGGAAGGAACCCCAACCGCAACCGGGTGGGGTATGCACCTTCTACATCTGTCGAAAGCCAGAGCAATCGTGAACGATAAACCGGAACCCAGTGTCCTCGATTACCTGAAATCTATCCTGATTCCCGGGCGGAAACCAATTCCGATTCCAGCACCAGAGGACGAGAGGTTCCCAGAGATCGACTCTCTGACCGATGACATTGAAACGAAGGTAGCGGATCTACCCGCAATGCTGACGGACACGGAAACCGCTCGAGAGCCGATCACGCCGCTGCCATGGCTGGTGCTGCTGGTTTTGCTGCTGGCGCTGGCTGCGCAATTATCGCTCGAGCCGCGCGCCGACCGTTCCTGGTTGATAGGTGCCTTCCTTTACTTGATCGCTGGCGTAGGGTTGGTGCTGGCGATGCTGCGCAACCAATTCACCCTGGCTGAGTCGGAAACTGAGCCGGTGCCGCAGGTAGGTACCATTTTTAATCGAAGCGCGCTGATCATCAGTCTGATGCTGGCAGTGATGGCGTTTGTGCTGTTCGGCGGCGAGCATTTCAATACAGTCAATACCATCGTTTGGCTGGCAGCGCTGGGTTTCTTTATCTACGGCGTAAAGCCACCGGATGCCAGCTTTCAGCGCTGGTCAGCCGGTGCCTGGGAACGATTAAAGGCTGGGATTCCGATCAAAATCAGTCCGTGGCTGGTTTTGTGCGCAGCTGTTTTTATATTCGGCGTTTTCTTCCGGGTTTACCAGTTCAACCAGGTCCCTTCGCAAATGGTCAGCGACCACGCCGAGAAATTGTATGACGTGCAGGATGTGCTCAACGGGACGCTCTCGGTATTCTTTACCCGCAACACCGGACGCGAAGCTTTCCAATTCTACTGGACAGCATTAATCATTAAACTGTTGCACACCGGCGTCACTTTTTTCAGCTTGAAATTAGGCACCATTGTGCTTGGGATTGTCACCTTACCCTTCCTGTATTTGCTTGGAAAAGAACTCGGCAGCCCGCGTGTTGGCCTGTTTACCATGCTGTTTGCCGGAATTGGGTATTGGCCTAATCTCATCTCGCGGTTCGCGCTGCGCTTCACGCTTTACCCGTTCTTTTTTGCGCCAACTTTGTATTATTTCCTGCGTGGCATGCGAACCGGTCAGCGTCGCTTTTTCATCTTATCCGGTATTTTCATGGGACTCGGCCTGCACGGCTATTCGCCGTTTCGGGTGGTGCCGGCACTAATCGTGCTGGCAGTCGCTCTTTACCTCATTCATAACCGATCCAACCGGGCGGTTAAACATGCACTGGTCGGTTTGCTATTGATCAGCGTGGTTGCCGTGCTGGTAGCGCTACCCCTGCTGCGCTACACCGTCAATCATCCGGATATGGTGATGTACCGCACCATGACCAGGGTCACCTCGGCGGAAACAGCGATCGTAGGCTCGCCTGTTCGTATCTTCCTGCAGGAAGTATGGCAAGCCATGACCATGTTTGCCTGGGATGATGGCGAGGTGTGGGTGCTTTCGATTCCACACCGCCCGGTGCTGGATGTGGTCACGGGCGCCTTATACCACATTGGATTTCTGGCAGTGCTGGTGCGCTATATTCGCAAGCGCAAATGGACTGACCTGCTGCTGCTCATTTCCATCCCCTTCCTGATGCTGCCCTCCATTTTCTCGCTGGCATTTCCAACCGAAAATCCCAGCCTTAATCGAACTGCCGGAGCCATTGTTCCTGTTTTTCTGTTGGTAGGTTTCGCGTTGGATGCAATTTTTAGCACAGTACGGCGTTCACTTGGGAAAACTGGTTTATCCCTGGCAACCGGGCTGACAGCTGGGCTGGTATTATTGTCCGCCAGCCAAAATTATGACCTGGTCTTCAATCAATATCGCGTCAATTTTGATAATGGATCGTGGCCCAGTGCCCAAATCGGAGCGGTGGTTCGCGACTTTGTGGATACCTGGGGTGACCCGAATTCGGCCTACCTGGTGGGGTATCCCCACTGGGTGGACAGCCGTCTGGTGGGCATCAATGCCGGCACGCCGGCGAAAGATTATGCCATTTTCACCGATCAATTTGAACAAACACTGTCGCAGCCTTCTCCCAAATTATTTGTCCTGAATGTAAACGACAATCCAGACTTGCTGGCTTTGAACCGCCTGTACCCCGAAGGTGTATTACGGCTGATTCCCTCCACCCTGCCCGGGAGGGAATTCTATATCTATTTCGTCCCCCGCTAGCCGTTAATTTGGTAACAGCAACTCCGAAGCTTCCCCTAAAAAATTGAATGGGGATTTTCCACTTACACCTATAATTGGATTCATACTCCAATATCATTGTAATTAATGGCTATGCGCAGTACATTGCGGTTGGCTATTTTTCTTCGGGAAACGGAACTTATGGACGATATCGTTCAGAATATCCTCCTCTCAGACGAACCCTCCATACGCTACAAAACCCGCCTTGCACTTGCTGCAGGAAGATCCGGGCAGTCCGGAGCTGGTGGCGCTGCAAGCGGAAATCCGTGACAGTCAGCGGGTTAAAACCCTGCTCTCCGAACGCAACCCGGAGGGTCGCATCCCCTACCACCCCTATAAGAAATGGGTTGGCGCGCATTGGGTGCTCGCCTCGCTTGGCGATCTGGAGTACCCAGCTGGCGACGCCAGCCTGATTCCATTGCGAGAACAGGTGTATGGGTATTTCTTCACGGGCAGCCGGGAAAACCCAATTTATAACCGCGATATCCGGCACCTGAAGGGACTGGTGCGGGCTTGCGCCTCGATTGAAGGCAATGCCATCCTGTCGCTACTGAAGCTGGGATTGGCTGATTCCCTCACCGATTATCTGACCGAAATTGTGCTTGGCTGGCGCTGGCCCGATGGCGGCTGGAATTGCGATAAAAAGCCGCATGCCAAACATTCCTCCTTTCATGAGTTGCTCATCCCGCTGCGGGCACTAAACCTATACACCCAACGCAACAACGACCCGCGCATCCGGCAAACCGTGCTGGATAGCGCTGAGGTTTTCCTCAAGCGCGGCATGTTCCGGCGTCTGACAGATGGCGAGGTGATCGATCCGTACTTTATCAACACCCACTTCCCGTACTACTGGCATTACAACATCCTTTATGGGCTAAAGGTGATGGGTGAAATCGGCTGTCTGGACGATCCGCGCTGCGGTGAGGCACTGGATATTCTCGAGTCCAAGCGTTTACTCGGCGGCGGTTTCCCGGCTGAGCGCCGTTACTACACTGTTTCGGAACATGCCGCTGGCAACCGCTCGCTGGTGAGCTGGGGTGCCACCAGCCTGAAAACCATGAACGAATGGGTCACGGTGGAGACTTTGGCCGTGCTGGCAGCTGCTGGAAGATTTCAACCCGTTTCAGCCTGACTTTTGCACATTTATGGATAGGATGACCGGGTAAAATAGGTCATTATGTCCGTCACGATCGAAAGAGGAAAAAATGACCAACTCTGTATTCAAACTCATCGAAGTCACCGGAACCTCAACTTTTGGCATCGATGATGCGATTCAAACTGCTATTGCCCGGGCATCTCAGACCGTACGACACATGTCCTGGTTCGAAGTGGTCGAAGTGCGTGGCCGTATTGATGAAAACCACGTTAGCCAATGGCAGGTGTCGCTCAAAATCGGCTTTTCTTTGGAAGATTAAGCTCACACTCAGTCAAAATCAAACTGTTTTTTCCTTTACCCACCGGCAAACGGTTGCTCGTTGTGCCGGGAGGATATTTCATTCTTTAAAGGTACTACTGAATGCAAGAAACCCATTATTCCGCTCAACGGATTAAATCCGATCTGCTTTTATTGCTGGCATCGGTCATCTGGGGCAGCGGATTTATCGCACAGCGGATCGCAGCCAACAGTATGGGCAGTTTTCTATTCAACGGTGGGCGGTTTCTGCTGGGTGTGATCATATTATTGATCGTCACCCGTTTTCGACCAAAAATTAACCGAAAACAATTCCGCTGGGTGTTCCGGCCGGGTTTTTACTCTTTGGAGCCAGCGCACTTCAACAAATCGGGCTGGAAACAACCAGCGTCGGCAACGCTGCGTTCATCACCAGTCTGTACGTAGTGTTCATTCCCATCATCTTGTGGCTTTTCGGCTATCAAAAAATAAAGCCAGTCATCTGGGTGGCTGTCGGAATCGCGACAGTCGGAGCCCTGCTGCTCAGCACTGGCGGCAAGTTTAAGCCTGCTCCAGGGGACCTGTTTGAATTCATAGGCGCTGTGGTATGGGCTGGGCAAATTTTAGTTATTGGTATTTTCGGCAAACACTCCGATGCCCTGGGATTTACGATAGGCGAATTTGCGGTAGCAGCCGGGCTCAACTTGATCTGCGCCGGATTATTCGAATGGGGAAATCTGGCGCCGCAGCCAGACGCCTGGTGGGCCATGCTGTTTTCCGGGATATTCCCGGTGACGATTGCCTTTACCATTCAAGTCTATGGTCAACGCAGCGCGCCGCCGATCGACGCATCATTAATCTTCAGCCTTGAAGCAGTTTTTGCGGCAATATTTGGCTATTGGTGGTTAAATGAAATTCTCCGACCGGTGCAAGTGATAGGCTGTATCTTAATTCTGGGAGCACTGTTACTGGCTCAATCTGTAAATTTCCGAAAAAAGCCAGAGGTGGACCTGGCCATAGAATAACCCCCTGAAAATATATTTTTTTCGCAGTATGATACATTAAATAAGTATTAGAAAATAATCATTAAGACTGCATCGACGCAACCTGAAAGGCATGGATGCGTATATGAAACTAGAAACAAACAAATTTGCGGAGCAGATGTTGAGCATCGAAGAAAGCGAACTTCTGGCGTTAGCTCAGAACGGCAATGACGAAGCTTTTACACAGCTGGTGGAGCGGTATCAAAATCCGGTCTTCAACCTGTGTTATCGCATGCTGGGTGACTCGCAAGAAGCTGAAGATGCCGCACAGGAAGCTTTCTGGCGCGCATACCAGGCCATTCGCCGTTACGACCGAAGCCGGCCATTTGCCACCTGGCTGCTCTCCATCACCGCACATTATTGCATCGACCAGCAGCGCAAACGGCGCCTGCCTACGCTGGAAATCGATGACTGGATGGAAGAAGTGTTGCCCGATAACACTCCCGACCCAGAAAGAGCGACCGGCGCCCAAGAAGAAAAGGATCGAATTCACCAAATGTTAGCCGCTTTAAACCCTCAAGACCGGGCTGCAATTGTTCTGCGCTACTGGTATGAGTTTTCCGAAGAGGAAATCAGCCAGGCGCTGCAATTATCAGTCAGCGCTGTGAAGAGCAGATTACACCGTGCCCGGTTGAAGTTCGCCACCTTGTACCAGGCGGACCGCACCCTATCAGCGGGAGGAATCCATGATGAGTCACCAGCCTTTTGAAACTTGGAATCTAAATCGCTCAAGTCTGACGCCCGAGCAGAAAGCTGAACTGCAGCGTCATCTTGAGACCTGCCCGGTGTGCAAGCCCATGCACGCCGCCTGGGAATGCGCCCAGCAGGACATGAAAAGCGCCAAACGGGTGAACGCTCCGGCCGGGTTCGCAACCCGCTTCCAGTTCAGTCTGGAAGACCGGCGGCGGCGCGCTCACCGTCTACAAGTGCGCAAAATGCTGACCATTATGGGACTGTCCTTGCTGCTGATCCTGATATTGTTCGTGATTTACACCATGGCTCAGACGTCACCTGCCACCTGGCTCGGTTCGGCTATTCGGCTCATCGTGGATGCACCTTTCAACTTTTTAGAAGTCCGATTCATTGCATCCTTTTGGATGTCAAGAATCCCGCCGCTGGCCTGGGCTTCCATTAGTCTGATTCTTTCCGCCTGGGTGGCAGTTCTGCTTGTCACCGGCTCACTGACATACAAGCGATTTCATCGTCAAGGAGAAACAATAAGATGAAAACCATTTATAGAATCCTCATCCCTGCAATTATCCTCATTCTGTCCCTGGCAGTACCCACTACGGTGCTGGCGCAGCCGCCAGCCCAAACCGGCGGTGGGACTATTTCCGGTGACCAGGTAATTTTTGGGGATAGTTACATCCTGAAGACCGGTCAAACCTTGAATGGCGACCTGGTGGTATTGGGCGGAAATGCCTCGATCGAAACTGGAGCATCCGTCAATGGCGATGTAGCTGTGCTAGGCGGCAATGTTGATGTCGGAGGCACTGTCAATGGTGATATCGCTGCCATCGGAGCCAATGTCACGCTTTCCAAAGGCGGATTAGTATCCGGTGAAGTCGTCAGCATGGGCGGAAATGTTGTTGGGCAGAACGTCGGCACCATTCGCGGCGGCATTCGTACCTTTACCCCGCGGGCTTTCATGTTCGACAAGAATGCCTTCAAATTCCCGATATCTGGTGGCGCTGATACAACCAGCTCTGTCGGTGGCTTTATCCTCTCGTTCCTTGGGAAAATCATGCAGATTCTGGCGATGGCAGTCCTGGCTGTGATCGTGGTTTTACTGCTGCCCCGCCCCATCAATCGAGTGGCAGATACCATCGTCAATCAACCGTGGGTAAGCGGCGGAGCCGGTTTCCTGGCTTTCCTGGCGACTCCATTCGTACTGTTGATCCTGACCATCACCATCATTCTGATACCCGTCACTGTCCTGGCTGCGCTAGCATTAGCGGTCGCGGTGATCTTTGGGTGGATCGCCATTGGTTTCCAGGTTGGGCGCCGATTGGAAGTAATTTTCAAATCACAATGGGCTGATGGTGTTTCAGCCGGTGTTGGCACCCTGGTGTTGGGAATTGTGGTCTGGGTTCTCGGCTTCGTCCCCTGTGTTGGCTGGTTACTTGGTTTCGTGGCAGCCTGTATCGGTTTGGGTGGTGTTATCTTGAGCGGCTTTGGAACGCGTATTTCGACTTCTTCAAGCGGGCGACCAGCTCCAGTAATTGAAGTCATCCCACCAGCCAGCCCGGCACCTACCGCGACCAGAGAAACCCCGTCTGGCGAGGCTCAATCTACTGAGCAGTAAACCTTAACTCATAAATCAATCTACGGTACATATGACCCGTAAAATGGAGGAGAAAATGAAAAAATTTGGAATGATTGCAGCAATTTTGGCTCTGGCTGGAGCCACCCTGGCCTGTTCTTTTTCGGTCAATGCCCCCGAGGTAAAAACGATCGATACCCAGGAATTGGTTGTCAACGAAGCAGTCCCGACGAACGTCACTGCAGCGTTGGTGAAAATTGAGATGGGTGCGGGCAAATTGAATGTTTCCGGTGGAGCAACCAGTCTGGTCGAAGGCAGCATCCACTACAACGTCTTCGGTTGGGACCCGGTGGTCACCCGCGAAACTGATGGTGTCCGAATCCATCAAAACCGGATCGAAAACTTCAAGATCCCGGGCAATGATGTGATCAACGAATGGGATTTGTCCCTCGGCACCTTCCCGACAGATCTGGAAATTTCTGCTGGCGCCTATGAAGGCAGCATTGATTTGAGCGGTGTTGCGCTAACCAACCTGATGGTTGAAGATGGTGCCAGCAAGGCAACTGTCGAATTCAATAGCATGAATCCTGTCGAAATGACGGATTTCACCTATAAAACCGGCGCATCCCAGGTGAAGATCTTTGGCATCGGAAACGCCAACACCAGCACATTCACCTTTGATGGCGGCGCCGGCGATTACACGCTGGATTTCTCTGGCAAGCTGCAGAAGGATCTGGACGTCAAAGTGAATTCCGGTGTCAGTAAAATCCAGATCAGTGTTCCGGACGGCGTTCCGGTGCGGGTAACGATTTCTGGTGGGCTGAATAACGTTTCACCGCGTGGCACCTGGTCCATCAGCGGCAGCGTGTATGAAAAAGAAGGGACTGGTCCACGCATCGACATTATGGTCGACATGGGCGTTGGCAGTCTGGACTTGATCTCACAGTAAAATTCAGGATCAAAATAGAAAAATAGAGCGAGCCTGGTGGCTCGCTCTATTTCGTTAATTAACAAACAATGTGTGCTCCCAGGCAGCTTCTTGCCGTTCAGTTATGGGAAGCATCAAAGCTGCTAAGGTTTTGGCAAGTTGAGAGTGCAATCCAAATCGTAGAGGAATATTTGTTCGTCAGTCCGTACCGCAATCAACTTTGAATCCGGTGACCATTTGGATTCCTGCACCGTGCCAAGGTCCAGCGTTAGGCGGTATTTGGTTTTCGCTTCCGGCGATGCCAGCCAGGCGTGATCATTATCATCATCGTAAAATACCAGGCTGCCATCCGGTGCGGCGTTCGCCAGCAGCCAATCCGGGTTGGCAGCAATCCCGGGTTGGTTGAGGCTGATATTCAAGCTGGTATTATCCTGCTTACGACCAGTGCTGAGCACCTGCTGCCCTTGTCCGGAAATGCCAATTTCTACCACACGGGAACAATCCACCCCACAGGTCTCGACCACTTGAATCCGATCGTTGCCTGCCCAACGGAGTATCCCCTTGGCGCTGCCGTAATCATCTGTGGCGGCGCCGGCAGCGTATAAATCCAGCGGCGTAAAGTCAGAGGTAAGCAGGACGATCACAGTGTAAAGGTTTTCAGTAGTATGCAGCGCGGTAAAAGCGATGCGACTGCCATCCGGCGACCAGCTGACATCTCCAGTAACCTTTATGTCGCGAGTGGTATGGATTTCTCCGGTATCCAAAGACAATAAAGTGAGGTTTCCCGAATACCAGCCCCATTTGTTATTGACCGGCGATATATAGGCGAACACCTGCCCATCCGGACTGAACCCCATCAAATCTCCTGAGGGCTTGTCCACCTGGATGGTTGGTAGGGTTAATACCTGACAGGCTGGCGATACGACCACCCGCAGCCCCTCTTCCGGATTGGTCGTTGGCAAAACCGTAGGAGTTGCGAGGTTGTCGGTGGGGGCAAGTGCAAGGACTGAACACCCGGAAAGCAAGATACTACAGAATACGATCAACCCGATTCGTTTGCGCAACCTGCCTCCTTAGAATTCTTCTTCGAAAAAGGCGGGCTGGCGGTAAATTCCAAGGCCTTCGATTAACTGGTAAACTGCCGGCGGAACAAAATAGCGGTAGGGTTGTCCCATCGCCACTCGCTCGCGAATCATCGATGCGGAAATTTCGACCAGGGGAGATTGCACGAATTGCACTTTGGCAGTCAACCCAGGGATCTCTCTTTCCAAACTTACCAGGTCGAATACCACCACCGGGCGGTGCATCACGCCAAAACCAGTCACCAATTGGGTTAACTCCACCGGTGTCTTCCAGGAAATCAGATCTCGCAGAGAGTCCCCCCCAATCAGATAAAACAATTCGTCATGGGGATATTGATCGCGTAATAGTTTCACGGTATCGACGGCATAATGCGGGCCAGGTCGGTCAATCTCTACGCGCGACAGCTCGAAAGCTGGATTATCTGCCAGCGCAGCATGTGTCAATTGAAAGCGGACATCAACCGGTGATAGAATGCGATTTTGTTTATGCGGCGGGTCGGCTGTGACCGTCCACAGGACCTTGTCCAGTCGGAGCTGGTCGAGCGCTTCGGCTGCCAGGATCAGATGACCGTAATGCGGTGGGTCGAAGGTGCCGCCATAAATCCCAAGACGCATGACCTTATTCCTGCCATTCCAGTTCATGTTCGTCGCCGATGTACACCGTATCACCGTCCGTGATACCCATCTCGCGCAATTGAGCTTCCACACCAAGCGCTTCAATAAGCCTCTGGAAACGGCGCACCGATCCTTCAAATTCCCAGAAGGTCATCTTGGCAGCCCGTTCAATGGCAACTCCGTTGACTTTATAACCACCGTCGTCGGTGCGCACCACCGTGAAGACACGCGGATCTTCAGCCGCCCGATATACAGGCAATGCCTTCACGACCACCGGCTCCGGTGCCGTCTTTAAGAGCTCGACGCATTTCCAGAGAATGGGGTCCAATCCGGTGCGAGCCATGGCAGAAATAGCCACGGCATCTTTCACCCCATGGGCAGCCAGTTGCTTCTTGATTTTTGGCCAGCGTTCCTGGACTTCGGGCAGGTCGATCTTATTTAATGCCACGATGACCGGTTTTTTACTCAATTCCGGATCGAAAAGCGCCAGTTCAGAATTGATTTGCGAATAATCCGCCATTGGATCTTCGGATAAACCGTCCAGCAGGTGGATTAAAACGCGTGTGCGCTGGATGTGGCGCAGGAATGCATCTCCCAAACCGACGCCTTCATGGGCACCTTCTATTAGTCCGGGAATATCTGCCAAAACCAGCGTGGTATCCATGTTCAATTCCGCCACACCCAAATTCGGTTCAATGGTGGTGAACGGATAATTGGCAATTTTTGGACGAGCGTTCGTCACGGCTGCCAGGAAGCTGGATTTGCCAGCATTAGGTACCCCGACCAAGCCTACATCCGCGATCAGCTTTAGTTCCATTCGCAAATTGCGTTCTTCAGATGGCTCGCCTCGTTCAGCGGTTTGCGGCGCCTGGTTGCGCGACGATTTATAATGCGGGTTGCCTTTTCCGCCGCGACCACCCTTGCACACCACCAAACACTGCCCGGATTCAGTCAGATCGCCGATGATTTCATTGGTAAGTGCATCATAGATCACGGTCCCAGGCGGCACCGGCACGATTAAATCCTCGGCGGAGCGCCCGGTCCGGTCACTGACGCCACCTTTTTTGCCATCGTCAGCGATGAATTTGCGCTGGTAGCGAAAATTAACCAGTGTATTCAGGGTCGGGACGACCTGCAGAATTACATCTCCGCCGCGCCCGCCATCGCCGCCATCCGGACCGCCGCGATTGACGTATTTCTCACGGTGGAAGTGGACAAAACCGTCCCCGCCTTTACCGGATCGAACAAAAATCGTCGCTTCATCAATGAACATTCCAACTCACCATCTGATTGCATAATCATTCAATAAATATAGAGGCACGAGCATTTAAAATGCGAAAGGCTTTCCGCGCATTCCGGTACCCCTGCAGCCAATTATACCCTTTGGCTGTCACCGGCGCACTTCCAGCCTTTCGCGAGTAGGGGCAGCTCACCCCCTTCCCTTCGGTCGATCACCCTATTCCCTTCGGTCGATCACAGATCGCCCTGTGGGCGGGAGCCCACACCTGTCCTGGCGGATGGTGCCAGGGAAGATCGGGCAGATCGCCCTGTGGTTGGGGCACAACATTCGCGTGAGCCGCCCTACGATTACTTGGCGAACTTAGCCTTGAGGATTTCCTCCAGGGTCGGTTGACCGATCTCCTGCAGTTCATAGCGCACGCGCTGCATCGGTTTGTTAACCTTGATGACGCGGTTCAAGTCGATCGGAGTTGCCGAGATGACCAGGTCAACATCGGCGTTGTTGATGGTGTGCTCCAGGTCCCGGGTTTGTTCCTCGCCATAACCCATGGCGGGTAGAATTGGGCCGGTGCCAGAGTATTTTTCGTAGGT
The DNA here is from genome assembly GCA_963721535.1 of uncultured Chloroflexia bacterium. GTDB lineage: Bacteria > Chloroflexota > Anaerolineae > Anaerolineales > Anaerolineaceae > Bellilinea. The sequence continues at coordinate 112,997 of CAVRKN010000015.1, read as the reverse complement.
GGTAATGATCGAGCCGACAGCAAATGGACGTGGGTCCACGATTTCGGCAGCGCCAAAGCGGCGGGCAGCCACCCAGCCGGCGCCGTAGGTCATTTCGCCGTGGGTCAGTGTGGGGCCATCTTCGATGACCAGCACGCGTTTTCCCTGAATGGCAGCCGGATCGTCGACGAATAGCGGGGAAGCGGCTTCGATGACGATGGCTTTAGGATTCAACTCGCGGATACTCTCGCGAACCTGAATGACAGATTCCGGATTGGCAGTGTCGACTTTATTAATAACGAATACATCAGCGTGCCGCATGTTCGTCTCGCCAGGGTGGTAGCGGCGTTCGTGACCGGGACGGTGCGGGTCAACCACAACGATAGCCAGGTCTTCTTTGTAGAAGGAGAAGTCATTATTGCCGCCATCCCATAGGATAACGTCAACTTCTTGCTCCGCCGCGCGCAGGATTTTTTCATAATCGACACCGGCATACACGATAACGCCGTTATCGAGATGCGGTTCGTATTCCTCACGCTCCTCGATGGTGCATTCATGCTTGTCCAGGTCCGAGTAATCGGCATAGCGTTGCACAGCCTGTTTAACCAGGTCGCCGTAGGGCATGGGGTGACGAATGGCAGCCACCTTCAAGCCCATCGCACGCAGGATCAACGAAACCCGGCGGGTGGTCTGTGACTTACCCGAGCCGGTACGTACTGCACAAATGGAAATGACCGGCTTGGTCGATTTGATCTGGGTGGATTCGAGACCCATCAGACGGAAATCTGCGCCAGCGGCCAGCACCTGTGAGGCTTTATGCATGACAGTCTCGTGGGAGACGTCGCTATAGGCAAAGATGACCTGCTCAACTTTCAGGTCCTGGATCAGACGCACCAGTTCGGATTCGGGATAGATCGGAATACCACCTGGATATAGCTTGCCAGCCAACTCTTCCGGGTAGCGCCGACCGTCGATGTTGGGAATCTGGGTCGCTGTAAAGGCCACCACCTGGTAGCCGGGGTTATCGCGGAAATAGACGTTGAAATTATGGAAGTCTCGGCCCGCGGCACCCATGATCAGGGTTCGAATTGTCATACGTTTGGATCTCCTTTGAATGTGAATATAGATTTGGAATCTTTTTCACATCGCTTGTGGGGCTGTGATGCCCAGCAAAGCCAGGCTGTTGGCCAGAGCCTGACGGGTTGCCATAACCAGGCGCAGCCTGAAGCTGCGAACCGGTTCTTCTGCTTGAAGAACCGGGCACTGCGTGTAAAAATCGTTGAAGGCGCGTGCCAAATCATAGGCATACGTCGCCATCCACAATGGACGCAGTTCGCCGGCTGCTCGCTGCACTTCGTTCGGCAGGCGTGCCAGCATATCGATTAGTTCCAGTTCTGAGGCGGTCAATTCGAAGGTCGGGGCAACAGATTTGGCCGGTTCCTTCCCGCCTTTGCGCAAAATACTGCCGCCGCGAACGAAGGCATACTGAATATAAGGAGCGGCCTGGCCATTAAAATCCAGAGCGGTCTCCCAATCAAATGTCACCAATTTCGTGTTCTCGCGCGCCAGCATGGGATACTTGATGGCGCCAATGCCCACTGCCTGCGCCACAGACCGTTTTTGGTCTTCGGTTAGATCTGGGTTCTTGACCTTAACCACATCATAGGCGCGTTCAGTCGCTTCGGTGATCAAGTCCTCGAGCAAAACCACTGTACCTTCGCGTGAAGCCATGACCACATTACCCGGCAGCGTGACCAGCTCGTAAGGAATATGCTGGCAGCGCTCCGCCCAGGGATAACCGGCGATTTCGAGGGTTTTGAACACCTGCTGAAAGTGCAGCGACTGGCGAACATCGACCACGTAGTAGGATTTCACCAGGTCGGGATAATCGGTAAATTTACGCCGCGCCAGTGAAAGATCTTCGGTGGCATACAATGCGGTGCCATCAGAGCGCAATACTACCAGCACCCGGTATTTTTCATTCTTTGAACCAAGCAGTTCATCCAATTTAACCACAACCGCGCCGTCAGGCCGTTCATCACTGGCGATTTCGCGCTCGATCAGGGTATTGACCATAACTTTTCCGGACTGTTCCTCTTCGCTGTTAAAGTAATAGCGGTCAAAGGGAATGTCCAGGCGGCCATAAATATCATTAAATCCGTCCAGCGACCATTGACGGGTTTCCTGCCACAAAGCCACCAGCTCCGGCTCACGGCGATCCCAGCGTCCGTAGAGTTCCCGGATTTCTGCTTCCAACTCCGGGGCTTCTTCTAACCGGCGGCTGGCTTCGGCATAAATGCTGCCCATCCAGCGCGTAATATCTTTGACAGGTTTCTCGCCAGCATGGAATTTGCGATAACACCACAGCCACTTGATGACATGCAAGCCAATATCGCCGGGATAGTTGGCGCGAATCACATCGTAACCGGCAAAAGCCAGCAGACGTGAGAGGCCATCTCCCAGAATGGCAGAACGCAGGTGCCCAACATGAAAGGCTTTGTGGGTATTGGGTTGTGAGAATTCGACCATTACCTGTTCGCCACGGTTTGGCGCATGCCCAAATTCTTTTCCCTGCTCGATGACGGAATCGATTACCCGGCGCGAGTAAACAGCTGGGTCAAAATATAGGTTGAGGTAGCCGCCGACTGCTTCGATTTTCTCGAAACCGGATGGTGTTCCCAAAACGTCAGCAATTTGGCTGGCTAATTCCTGGGCTCGCTCGTTGACATTAATTTTTTTGCCCTGTCGGGCTTCCCGGGCTGCCAGCTGAAAAAAGGTGGTCGAAAGCCCCCAGTGTCCGCTAAAAGGGATCCACTTCCACTGGATTAAAGCATCCGGCAGATCGTTAGCGGCGCAAAATGCATTGATTTTCTTTTCGATCTGCCGTTGTTCAACTTCAAACATGGGATGAAAACCTTCAGGTTAATGGATGGCAATATGTTCGTTGCAAACGCTGGGATTATATCACAGGCGTCAGGACGGTTGATTTCTTTAACATTCCAGCTTGAATAGATCAAAAAGCGGGAGGATGACCTCCCGCTGACATGAACAAACGGAATACCCGCTGAGCGGGATAATTTATTTGGTTAAGGTAGCCAGTTTTTTCATCAGGCGGCTCTTGCGGCGGGCAGCATTGTTCTTATGAATGATGCCTTTTTCAGCAGCCTTGTCGAGTTCACGGACAGCCAGCAGAACAGCTTCACGAGATTCGGCTTTATCGCCTTCACCCAGAGCTACAACTGCTTTGCTGACAGCTTTGCGAGCGTTACCGAGGAAAAAGCGATTGCGCAGGCGGTGGGTTTCGTTCTGCTTGTTGCGCTTGATTTGAGACTTAATGTTTGCCAAAGTACTTCCTCCAAATAATCTTTCAACGAATTGCGACCCAGAATTTTAATCGATCGTTGAAGATTTGTAAAGCATTTTACTAAATATCGGAAGTTAATCCTTTGACGGTAGTAGTTAGGTTCCAGGCACGTGAGGTCAAACCGGCTGCGGAAAACGCGTTTTGCATGGCAGACTGGACTGGCAGAGGATCGCCATCGGCAAAGGCGATGACGCTCGGCCCGGCACCGGACAAAGTCGCTGGCGCTCCTAACGATTGAGCAGCCTGGATGGCAGCCGCTGCGCCTGGAATGAGCTTCATACGGTACGGCATGTGCAGCCGATCCTGCATGGCTCCGGCTAACAAGTTGCGGTCGCCCGTGCGCAATGCTTCTGCCGAGAGTAAGGCATGCCCTATATTGAACACCGCATCCTGCAGTGGGACCTGCTCTGGTAAAACCCGCCGCGCCTGAGCGGTCGGCAGTTGAAATTCAGGCAGAACCACCACCACCTGCCACGAACTGCAAGGTAAATTCCGGACTGATAAATCGCCATTCGGTTCACTGGTCACCAGCGCTAATCCGCCAAATAGTGCCGCAGCAGCATTATCAGCGTGGCCTTCCAATTCGTAGGCGATTTCCAAAATTTCCAATCGATTGAGCGGCTCTCCTAAAAAGACATTGGCTGCGCCAATCCCTGCCAAAACCGCGGCTGCACTTGATCCCAACCCGGAACCCAGCGGGATGTGATTCTCGCAGCTGATTTTCACCCCGGGTGGCAAGCCGTGTCCCAACCGGCGGTACACCTCAAAGAACGCCCGAACAATCAGGTTTTGGTCATCGACTGGCAGTTGACCGGTCCCTTCGCCTTTAACAACTACCCTCACGCCGCCTGACCCCAGTTCAAAAGTGCTGGTATTCCATAAATCGAGTGCCAGCGCCAGACAATCAAAGGCAGGGCCGAGGTTGGCGGTGGTGGCTGGGACGCGAATGGTTACCGATTGGGGTGTCACAGTTTTTTCCCGCCCAGAATGGCATCCTCCAGCGCCGCGAGTTCCGCCGGCAGTACGCGCGGAGCGGTAAATTGCTTGACGATAATGTCCGGATCTTTCAAACCATGTCCGGTACAGACTGCCACCACCCGTTTGCCTTTCAAATTCAATCGGCCCGCCAATAATTCGTGCTTCAGGCCGGCCAAACCCGCAGCCGAGGCTGGCTCCACCCATACGCCGTTGGCTGCCAACTGGCGTTGCATGGCCAATATTTCATCGTCGCTGACTGCCATGATCAATCCGCCCGATTCCTCGGCAGCCTGCAGTGCCTGTTCGCCGCGTGCCGGCTTGCCGATGCGGATGGCGGTCGCGACTGTTTCAGGGTGCTCCACCGGATGCCCAAGCACCAATGGGGCAGATCCTGCGGCCTGAACGCCAAGAATCTGCGGTAGTCCAGTTCCCCTTGAGGTTGTGATATTGTTTGAATCCCATCCAATACGAGGTGATGTTGCCGGCGTTGCCCACTGGCAAGCACAGCCAATCTGGCGCGCTGCCCAACACATCACAGACCTCGAAAGCCGCTGTCTTTTGGCCTTCCAGACGGTAGGGATTGAGCGAGTTGACCAGGGCAATGGGATAATTTTGGCTGATTTGCATCACCAGAGTTAAGGCGTCGTCGAATGAACCAGTGATCTGGATCACCTCAGCGCCGTAGGCGATAGCGCCTGCCAATTTTCCAGCTGCCACCTTACCCTGGGGGATGATCACGATGGCACGCCGGCCGGAACGCGCGGCATATGCCGCAGCAGAGGCAGCGGTGTTACCGGTGGAAGCACAGATCACCGCTTCGACCCCACGACCCACGGCTTCACTGATGGCAACCGTCATGCCGCGGTCTTTGAAGGACCCGGTCGGATTCAAGCCCTCGAATTTGACCCACAATTCGAAGCCACCGCCCAACTCTTGTGCCAACCGCGACATGGGAATCAAAGGAGTATTCCCTTCGAGCAAAGTGATGGGTATCGTATGGGCAGGGATGTCGAGGAGAGCACCGTATCTGGCCAAAACCCCACCATACGGTTGTATGGGATTATCTTTGACAGCCGATGGATTCAATTTTTCTACTTTCCTAAAGTGGCTGCCAGTGAGTTATCGAGTCCCTGTGCCAATGCCTGCCGTTCGGCTGCGGTTAATCGCGCCTCAGGGTGGGTGGGATAATACTGGAGAGGCGGCATTTCGCCCTCGAGAACGATGTTACCAATTCGATCTTCCCGTTCCCGAAAACTTCCAATATCTGAAAAGTTTAGCCGGCTGCGGCCTTCTTCAACATCATGCACTGTCAACCAGGACACCGGAGCGATATTGCTATACCAGGGCCAAACCGTTTCATTGCTGTGGCAATCAAAGCAGGCGCGGACCGCCAACGCCTTGGTTTCCGGTGTGTCCCACTGGATGTTTTGAACGATGGGCGGATTGACATGGTTGTGACCATAAGGAATCAACTGAATTAGCGCAAAAGATGCCGCCAGGATAATAATGATGACCATGAGCACTGAACCAAAAGATCTTTTCATTTTGCCCTCCCTTTGAAAAAATGGGTTTCGGGAACCCAAGCCCCCGAAACCCATTGCACAACAATCAGATAACGTACTACTTATCCAGCAGCGCGGCAACCCCAGGCAGAGTCAGGCCTTCCAGCATTTCCAACGAAGCCCCGCCGCCGGTGGAAATATGCGTAATCTTGTCTGCCAGACCGGACTGGTTAATCGCAGCAACCGAATCACCGCCACCAACAACACTGACCGCATCGCTGGCTGCCACTGCTTTGGCAACCCCATAGGTGCCGTCAGCAAAGCGCGGGAATTCAAATACACCCATCGGACCATTCCAGACCACCGTGCCAGCGCCTTTGATCACTTTGGCATAAGCCTCGATCGTTTTTGGACCAATATCCAGGATGCGCCAGCCATCCGGTACCGGACCGGATGGAATGGTTTTCGAAGTTGCTTCGGCATCAAATTTGTCGGCGATAACAACATCCACTGGCAGACGCAGCTTGGTTTTTCCGGTCGCTAACAATTCCCGAGCGGTCTCCAGAGCTTCATCCTCGACCAGCGAATCAGCCATGGGGTAGCCTTCAGCCTTGAAGAAGGTGTTCGCCATCCCACCGCCGATTAAAATCGCATCGGCTTTTTGTAACAAGTTGCGAATAACACCGATCTTGTCACTGATCTTGGCACCGCCCAAAATGGCAACGAAGGGCCGTTTCGGGTCATCCACTGCCTGTCCCAGATATTTGATTTCTTTTTCGAGCAGGAAACCGGCGACGGAAGGTAAATAGGCGGCGATTCCAGCTGTAGATGAGTGGGCGCGATGTGCGGTGCCGAAAGCATCATTGACGAAGATGTCTGCCAGGCTCGCCAGGGATTTGGACATGGCTTCGTCATTTTTCTCCTCTTCCGGGTGGAAGCGAGTGTTTTCCAGCAGCAGTACCTCGCCGATTTTAAGCGCTTTGGCAGCTTTTTCGGCAACAGGCCCGATGCAATCTTCTGCAAATAAAACTGGCTTGCCAAGCAATTTACTTAAGTGTTCAGCCACTGGTTTAAGTGAGAACTTGGCCTCTGGACCGCCTTTTGGCCGTCCGAGATGCGAAGCCAAAATGACCGCCGCGCCGTTATCCAGCAAATAGCGAATTGTCGGCAGTGCGGCTTGAATGCGGGTGTCATCCCCCACCACACCATCCTTGGTCGGGACGTTAAAATCGACCCGCACAAATACTTTCTTGCCTTTTACGTCAATATCGCGAACCGTTTTCTTGTTGAACATAGCGATCTCCCCGACTCAGTAAGCAGGTGCGGTACAGTGATGCACCGCACCCACATGCCAGTTTCAATTTAGAGTGATTTTGCCATCATGGAGGCTAAATCGGCGGTGCGGCAAGAGTACCCCCACTCATTGTCGTACCAGGCTACCACTTTGATCAGGTTTCCGCCCAGAACCATATTCGAGGCCAGGTCAACAATCGAGGAGCGGTCATCGCCCTTGAAGTCCATGGAAACCAGCGGATCCATATATTCGCCGGTGGTCACGCCCATTATGCCCTTAAGTTTGCCTTTGGAGGCATCGATGAAGAGTTGGTTCAGAGCTTCCTTGGTGGTCGATTTTTCCACAGTGGCAGTGAAATCCACAATGGAAACGGTGGGAGTCGGGACGCGCAGGGAATAGCCGTCAAATTTGCCTTTCAGCTCGGGCATGACCAGCGCGACAGCCTTGGCAGCTCCGGTTGTGGTCGGGATAATGTTCAGCCCGGCAGCCCGTGAGCGGCGTAATTCCTTTTTGTGACCCTGGTCAAGGATGACCTGGTCGTTGGTGTACGAGTGGATGGTGGTCATCATGGCGTACTGAATGCCTAATGCCTGATGCACGACTTTCACGGCTGGAGCCAGGCAGTTGGTGGTGCAAGAGGCGTTCGAAATTATATTGTGCTTGGCGGGGTCATATTTTTCTTCATTGACTCCCAGCACGATGGTCAAGTCTTCGTTTTTGGCAGGGGCGCTGATGATGACCTTCTTTGCGCCGCCAGAGGTAATGTGAACATTCGCGCCAGCCTTACCTTTGGCCGGATCGCCAATGGCATCGGTGAAAACGCCGGTGGATTCGATCACAATTTCGACGCCCAAATCTTTCCATGGCAGCTTGCCGGGTTCTTTTTCAGCAAACGTTTTTACTTTTTTGCCGTTGATCAGCAGGTCGCTCCCCGAAACTTCGACTGTCCCCGGAAAAATGCCGTAGTTCGAGTCATATTTGAACAGGTGGGCATTCGTTTTTGGATCGAAGAGATCGTTAATCGCCACTACTTCCAATTCATTGGGGTATTTCTCGATGATGGCTTTTAACACCTGCCGCCCGATGCGACCGAAACCGTTGATACCAACTTTTACTGTCATGATGAACCTCCTGGTTCCTTTCAAAAATGAGTTTATCCCTGTCAGCGAGTGTCCCCCACTCGCACAGGGTTATCTTCTCTAATGGATTGCGGACCGGTCCGTTCAAAGAACAGATCCATGATGGTGCGTGCCAATTTTATGGAATCATGCCGCCAGGGCTGTTCCTCATCAATGAGATTGCCACTGTAAACCGCATAATTTTCTTCCAATTTTTCCACCGGTAGCACTTGTTGAACTGTTTCTGGCAGATTACTCACTTGCTTGGAGTTGCATAAAACCAGGTGGAAAGCCCTCCCGCCCAAATGGCGTTCGATACTACGTACGTGGTCGTATGCGGAAAACCCATCGGTCTCACCTACCTGGGTAGCCACATTGCACACAAAGAACTTATAGGCCCGACTGGCTTTTAAAGCTGCGGCGATATCCGGCACCAGTAAATTAGGCAAAATACTTGTGAACAGGCTGCCCGGACCGATGACAATTAATTCAGCGCCTAGAATCGCCTGGATGGCTGGCGGGTAAGCCTCGGGATTGTTTGGATCCAGCCACACCCGCTGCACTCTCCCGGGAGTGGTGGGGATATTGCTCTCGCCTTTAACCCGCACTTCACGATTGGAACCGTCCTGGTGCAGGTCAGCTACCAGGCGCACGTCGTGGAGTGTGGAAGGCAGAACCCGGCCTTTTATTGCCAGCACCTTGCCCGATTCGGCTACCGCAGATTCAAAACTGCCTGTGATATCCGACAGAGCGGTAATCAACAAATTCCCCAGGCTGTGACCATTCATCCCGGCTGATTCGCCGAAACGGTATTTGAATAATTGCGTGATCAATTCCTCGTCATCGGATAAGGCTGCCAGACAATTGCGTATATCACCTGGCGGCAGTACCCCCAATTTTTGGCGTAATTCACCCGAGGAACCACCGTCATCGGACACCGTGACGATGGCTGTGATATTGTGCGTATAAAACTTGATGCCGCGCAGCAACGAGGCCAATCCATGACCCCCACCAATCGCCACCACTCGCGGCCCACGGTCGCGTCTGCGATAATTGGTGACGGTATCCAGCAGCGGCTTGCCCGGGCGGACAAAAGGCATGAGCAGCGAACGGTTAATGCCCATGACACCGTAAACCAACATCCCAAGTCCGATGCTGCCAAAAATCAGCACCCGGATGGGGCGTTCCAGTTCTCGCAAAGAGAGTGATGAGAAAATAGGCAGCCACCAGGTATTAGGTGCACTGCGGTAAACGTCCAAAATCAGCAGGGTTAGCCCGACACCCAACAGCGTCGTACCGGCCAATAGAACGAAGAAATAACGCTTGACGCCAATGCCTGGTTTCAGCCAGCGTAATAGCGGCCGGGCGCCTGAAAAGGCACGGCTTAACCAGGATTTCTGCTTTGACTGCATATTGGTCTATTTATAATTCCGTTTCATTTGTACGTCAACGATTATTTTCAATTGTCCAAACATGTCTGACAAAGGTCGGGAGAGTGGTCCAGCGGTTGAACCCATTCTGATCAGCGCCTCTATGCTATAATCACGGGCATGGACACTTTCGTTGTCGCGGACATAGGCGGGACACAGATACGGGCAGCGATTTTCCAAAAAGGGAATCCGAGTCCGCTGATTGTCAAAAAAATTCGCACCAAAGATAAGCTGCAATCGCCAACCGAACGGCTCATTAACCTATTTAAAGAGGTCTGGCCGCAAGATCAGTCCGTCAAGGCAATCGTGGTCGCGGTGCCAGGGTATCTGGATAAGAACGAGGGCATTGTGTTCGAAGCTCCCAATGTCCCTGGTTGGATCGATCTGCCATTGCGCCAGCTGCTTGAGGAACAATTCCACGTCCCGATCTTACTGGGCAATGACGCCAACCTGGCCGCCATCGGTGAATGGCGTTATGGAGTTGGCAAAGGGCACGATAATTTACTCTATATGACGATCAGCACCGGTATTGGCGGCGGCGCCATTGTGAACGGCCGTCTTATGGAAGGCTTCCGCGGTCTGGCTGGCGAATTTGGCCATGTGACCATTATTCCGGAAGGTCCGCTGTGCGGCTGCGGTCATCGCGGTCACCTCGAAGCGCTGGCGGCCGGTCCAGCTATAGCCCGCTACGTCTCAGAACGGATTGCACTGGGGGCAAAATCCTCACTTGAGGCAGTCAGCAATCCCACGGCTGCCGATGTCAGCCAGGCAGCCCAGGCAGGCGATGCCCTGGCTATTCAGTCCATTAACCGAGCAGGCACCTATATCGGCCATACCCTGGCCGATTTTATTTCACTATTCAACCCCTCCATCGTAATCCTCGGCGGCGGTGTCATGGCTTCCGGCGACTTGATTCTCGACCCCATTAAACAAGCCCTGCCCGAGTTCATTCTAAACCGTGCCTACCTCAATCAAATGCAAATTGTACCTGCCTCGCTGGGCGACAATGCCGGTCTGATCGGTGCGTTAGCCCTGGCTGAGACGACTGATTTTGGGTAGCTGAAACGTATAAAAGGAGTATCACTCCTTCTTGCAGCCGTACTTGGCTATGCGCAATAGCTAAAACGGATGCCTTCCTGACCCTTTTGGCCTGATGCTATAATCAATGTTAACAAATTGCTTGGCTATTCGGTGACCTGTCTCACCAATGTATCCACTACTATTCAATGGAGGAATTTATGCGGAACACCACCTTGCCCGGGCCTAACGCCACCCGATTGATCGAGCGCGATCAAGCCGTCATTTCACCGTCATACCCTCGCGGATATCCTTTCGTGATGGATCATGGGCGCGGCGTGGAAGTCTGGGACGTAGATGGAAACCGGTTCCTTGATTTTTCTGCTGGCATTGCGGTGGTTTCCACCGGACACAGTCATCCGCAGGTAGTTAAGGCCATTCAGGAACAGGCTGAAAAATTTATCCACATTTCTTCTGACTTTTACCATACCAAATGGATCGAGCTGGCAGAGAAAATTGACGAAATCGCACCTTTTAAAGAGGATGCTGTCAGTTTTATGACCAATTCTGGCACGGAAAGCGTGGAATCAGCCATCAAGCTGGCGCGCTACCATACCAAACGCACGGAATTTATCGGTTTTCTGGGTGGATTCCACGGCAGAACCATGGGCGCCGTGACGTTCACTGCCTCCAAAGCCTCTTATCACCGCGGCTTTTTTCCCCTGATGAACGGCGTTTCACATGTACCTTTCCCTGATCCTTACCACCCCCTATTAGCCACAAATACAGGTGAAGATTACGGCGAGGCAGTTGTCCGTTATATCGAATCCGAGATTCTGGGACGCATCCTGCCGGCTGATTCAGTGGCGGGCATTCTGGTTGAGCCGATTCAAGGCGAGGGCGGATATGTTATTCCTGCTCCCGGTTTCTTTCCGGCGCTGCGGGCGTTGTGCGACCGCTACGGCATTCTCTTGATTGCTGATGAGGTTCAAGCTGGCAACGGACGGACCGGCAAGTGGTGGTCGATCGAACAATTCGGTGTCGAGCCGGACATTTTTTGTACAGCCAAGGGAATTGCTTCCGGCATGCCGCTGGGGTTAATGGTGGCACGCAAGAGTGTGGTAACCTGGCCGCGCGGTTCGCATGGCAATACCTACGGCGGCAACCCGATTTCCTGTGCCGCCTCGCTGGCAACGCTTGACTTGATTGAAAAAGAATACATGCATAACGCTGCCGCGGTTGGATCTTTTGCGTTGGACAAACTCCGTCAGATGCAGTTGCGCCACCCATCCATTGGGGAAGTTCGCGGCATCGGGCTGATGATCGGCGTTGAGTTCGTCAAAGACCGCGAGACTCGCAGTGCAGCCGTCAAACTGCGCGACCGGATCGTGGACCTGGCATTTGAAGAAGGTATGCTCACCCTGGGTTGCGGACGGAGTGTCATTCGCGTCTCACCACCCCTGTGCACCACCTACGGCGAAATGGAAGAGGCCTTGGAAATCTTTGACCGGGTCATAACGCGCGCCGAGGAAGAACTACTGACCGTCAGCCAGGCCGACATCGAAGTCGCATAACAGAGTCAACTCATGCTCATGCAATTGCCAGATTTTCGAGTGCGTCAACGCGATTATATGCTCGAAATTTCGCGTGCCATCACGCGCGAATTGAATTTGGAAAAGCTGCTTGGGCGTATCCTGGCAATTTCCATCGAAATGCTGGCCGGGCAAGCCGGCCTGATCGCACTCCGCGATGAGGAAGAAAACTGGAGCATCCCGGTTTCCAACGGCTTGCCCGAGCCATTTTTAAAATATTTGGTGCCATATCTGGCGGAAATTTCCAAAGCCGAAGATGCCGACCAGTTCGAAATGCTGGAAATCAACCGCCGCCTGGTGGAACTGGCACACAAAGCCTCGCGCGGGTTGCTCAACGGGGTCGTTTTACCCCTAATCACCCACCAAACGATTGTGGGCGTCATTTTCCTGTTCCGCTCCTATTCGGACCAATTTTCCAGCAATGATCGGGCGCTTTTACGAAGTTTTGCCGATCAGGCTGCCATCGCGGTACAAAATGCATCTGTTGTACTCCCAGTCTGATCGAAGCCGCCAGCGGCTGAATGCCCTGTTGGATTCAGTAGCGGATGGCATCTTGATCCTCTCACCCAGCCAAAAGGTGGAACGCTCGAATCCAGCTCTCGACCGGCTGTTGATGATCGATGGAAAAGACATTCAGGGCAAATCCCACGAGGAAGTCATTCGCTGGACGAAACGCACTACCGACCTGACATTGGAACAGGCAATTGCCGGCGGTTGGCCCTTGACGCCACATGCGCATCTGTACGTGGAAGGCGACTTAAAAATCGACGATTCATTACCGCCGCTGCCGGTAGGTATCACCTACTCACCACTGATGTCCAACGACGATGTGTTGCTGAACATCATTGCCACTGTACGCGACATCACCCATTTCCGCCAGGCAGACGAACTAAAAAGCACTTTTGTGTCGGTGATCAGCCATGAATTGAAAACGCCGCTGGCCTTGATTAAGGGCTATGTGAGCACCCTGCGCCGTGAAGATGCTCGCTGGGACCGTGCCATCGTCAAGGAGAGCCTGGCTGTGATCGAGGAGGAGACAGACCGATTGGCGGATTTGGTCGAGAACCTGCTGGATGCTTCCCGACTGCAGGCCAACAGCCTGTCGATCAAACGGACGGATGTGCTGCTGCCGGATCTGGCACGCCGCACTGCGGAACGGATGCAAACCCAAACTAACCAGCATACCATCGTGTGTGACTTCCCGCCCGACTTCCCCGTCATTCTGGCGGATGAGAACCGCATGAACCAGGTCTTGACCAACTTGATCGGGAATGCGATCAAGTATTCGCCGAGCGGCACCATCAAAATCACCGGGCAGGTTCGGCCGGATTTAGTGATCGTATGTGTGACCGACGAAGGGCCGGGAATCGCGCAGTCTGACATTCCACATGTCTTCGATCGTTTCTACCGGGCGTCAGGTGCAGCTCGAAATACCAAGGGGGCAGGACTGGGACTTTATCTGACGAGGGCAATCATTGAAGCCCATGACGGCAAGATCTGGGTCGATTCTGAGGTCGGCAAGGGAGCCCGGTTCTGTTTCCTACTGCCTCGCCAGGAGCCTTCCGCTTAGTCGAACGGGCACGTGAATAATGGTATAATTTTTCCTTCGCCTACCAAGAATGGCGAAGAATTAACGCCTGCAAAGACGAAATCAATTTAAACAAATAGTGCGGTTTCAACCCCGCATAAAAATCGAAAACTTATACAGAAGCGGAAGAATTATCCATGGCAAAAGTTCAAACCAGTTGTCCCCGCTGTAAAACCCTGGTGGCTACCGAAGTCGAGCAGATTTTCGATCTGAATCAAGACCCTCAGGCCAAACAGCGGCTGCTTTCCGGTCAAGTCAACGTGCTGCATTGCCCCAATTGCGGCTATGAAGGCATGGTGGGCACACCGGTGGTTTACCACGATCCCGACAAAGAATTGTTATTGACCTTCTTCCCATCCGAAATGGGGCTGCCGCTCAATGAGCAGGAACGTATGATCGGACCTTTGATCAATCAGGTGGTCAACCGATTGCCGCTGGAAAAGCGCAAAGCCTACATCCTGCGCCCGCAGTCGATGCTTACGTTTCAGACCATGATCGAACGCATCCTGGAAGGCGACGGCATCAGCCGTCAGATGATCGATGACCAGCAAAAACGGCTGGCTTTACTGCAGCGTTTGCTATCGATATCATCGGCCGAGTCGCGTCTGGAAGTAATCAAACAAGAAGAAGCACTGATCGACGAGAACTTCTTCAGTATGTTCTCCCGCCTGATGGAAGCCACCATGGCGCAAGGTGACGAGCGATCGGCTCGTGCGCTGGCAGCGGTGCAAAAAGAACTGGTGGAGAATACTGCCATCGGCAAGAAGATCCAGGATCAATCACGCGAAGCCCAGGAAGTCATCAACACCCTGAATGAAGCCAGCAAGGGCGGCTTAACCCGCGAAAAATTGGTGGATATTTTTATCGATTCGGCTGAGAGTGAAGTGCGGCTGACCACGCTGGTCAGTCTGGTGCGTAACGGGCTGGATTACACTTTCTTCTCGCTGTTGACCGAAAAAATCAATACCTTCGATGCTGACAAGAAAACCCAATTGGAAGCCATGCGGGAAAAAGTCCTTGGCTATATTAAAGAAATCGACGACCAGCGTCAAATTCAGGTGCAGCAGACCAAAAAATTACTGGACGCCATCCTGGCTTCACCCAATCCCGGCGAAGCAGTCAAGGAACACATTCAGGAAATCGATGAGTTCTTTATGGAACTGGTCGAGCAGGAACTAAAGAATGCCCGAGCTGCCGCGGACCTGAACCGGATTGGCAAGCTGCAAAAAATTTAACACGGTAATCGAAGAAGCTACCGCTCCACCGCCCGAACTGGCGCTGATCGAGCAATTACTAGAGATGGAAAATTATGACCAACGGATGGCGTTGATGCAATCCAAAGCCGAGATGGTCACCCCGGAATTTACTCAGATGCTGAGCGGCTTGATTGCGCAAAGCGAAGCGCAGAAGCAACCGGAAGACCTGATCAACAAACTCAAAGAGATCAACCGCATCGCGGTGCGAATCACGATGATGGCGGCGATGAAAAAGTAAGCGGAATCAGGCGCTGTTGCATTTCCAGCAGGCGGGCATATTGCCCGCCTGTTTTGATTAATTCTAGCATGCGTGCCGCGCTCGGCGATGCGGCCGGATTCAAGCACAATGATTTCATTCATCCAATCCAACTTGACCAAACGATGTGTGATCCACAGCACACTTTTACCAGCCAGCGCGGATGTGAAGCTGGTCGATGATGGCTGCTTCGGTGAATGCATCCAGATTTGCTGTCGGTTCGTCCAGGATCACCAGCGAAGTGTTCTGCAGCAGGGCTCGGGCAATAGCCAGATCGCTGGCGTTCACCGCCACTTAGCCGCAGTCCGTGTTCGCCGACCCAGGTGTCCAGCCCGTCTGGCAAGCTTGAGACCCATTCGGCTAACCCAGCTTGTTGGAGTGCGGTTGTGAGAATCTCCTCCGAAGCCTTCGGGGCAGCCAGGCGTAAATTTTGTCGCAGGGTGGCATTGAAAAGATAGGCTGATTGAGAGATGACCGAGAACTGAGCGCGAACATCTGATGGCTGGAGACGGCGCAGATCCATGCCACTCAATAAAATTTCTCCTGCGTCAAATTCCCATAAGCGCAGCAAAATATTCGCCAGAGAAGTTTTCCCGGCTCCACTTGGCCCGATCAAGGCAATTTTCTTACCCGGAGAAAGGGTCAGCGATATGTCCTGCAGGACCGCATCGGGCCCCACTTCATACTGGAAGGTGACGTTCCGCAGCTGTATCTCAAATGGAGGCGGCGGTATAACCTCGGGATGATCAAGGTTAGCGACTGCCGGGGTCAGATTCTCCAATTCGAACAGGCGTGCACCCGATTCCAGACTGGCAGAATGGAATTGAGCCGCGGTTGCCAACGGCGTGACGGCTTCAAACGAAGCCAGCACCAGCATGGTAATGACCGGCAGCATAAATCCCTCCAGCCTGCCGGAAGAAACCAACGGAATCGCCAGCCAGACCACAGCAACCATGGTTATATTGGTGAGAAAACCGTTGAAAGCGTTGGTCCAGGCACTACCCCAGACATTATGTCGTTGGGCATGTGCCAGTAGTGTAGTTAAGTCCGTGAGTTGACGGCAGGCTTCAGTTCCCTGATTGAATACGGTCAAATCGCTCATGCCTTGCAGATCCGCCACCAGGGTGGTACTCAAGTCTGCTTTCAAGGTTACCGTTTTTTGACCGGCATTCCGGCCAACATAATAAGCTGCCAGTGGAATGGCCAATCCGCTCAAAATCAGACCACAGGCCAGGGTTAAGCCTAATAGGGCATCAAATTTACCGATGAAGAGTCCCATGCCCACAACTGTCAACCCGGCAGCAGCGTAAGGCGCCACCACCCGCACATAAAAGTTTTCCAGCGTATCGACATCCGTCAGAATACGGTTGAGCAGGTCACCGGAAGAAAAATCCTGCAACCTGGCCGGGGCTAACGGTTCGATGGTTCGGTAAAGCCAGGATCGCAGCTTAGCCAATAGCCTGAAGTTGACGGAGTGAGCGGTAAGACGCTCCAGGTAGCGGAAAATGCCGCGGGAAATGCCAAAAAATCGGACGCCAACAATGGCAACCTGTAATAACGCAATGGAAGGCTGCAATGCCGCCCGCGAGATCAAGTAAGCGGAAGTGCCTAATAAACCGATCCCACTGGCGATGGTGGCGCTGGAGAGAAGCACGGACAGCAACACCCAACCCGTGAAAGGTTTTAGAAATTGTAACAGCCGGGCGGTGGTTCTCACGCCGAGACTCCGCTGTAAAGGCGCAACAAACGAGAATACGGGCCGTCGACTGGCTGATAACGATTGGTGTGAGCCCGCCTCGACTACACGGCCATTGTCCAGCACCAGGATCTGGTCAGCGCGGAAAACTGTCGGCAGACGGTGGGCAATCACCAGCACGGTTCGGTCAGTGCACAACTGCTGCACAGTTTCTTCCAGCAGCTCCTCCTGGTTTAGGTCCAGATGCGCGGTTGGCTCGTCCAGCACCAGAAGCGGCGCATCCAGCAGAAAGGCGCGGGCTAACGCCAGACGCTGCAGTTCACCGCCGCTTAAACGGGCTCCGCCCTCGCCAAGGACCGTGGCATACCCGGCTGGCAAAGCCATAATGCGCTCATGCAGTAAAGCCAGGCTGGCAGCCGATTGGATTTCCGATAGCTGCGCCTCCGGTTTCCCGAGTGCAATGTTTTCCGCGATCGATTTTTGAAAAATCACCGGCTGTTGCGGCACCCAGGCGATTTGCCGGCGCCACACAGCCGATGGTATGCTTTCCAGAGAAACGCCATCTACCAGCACATGCCCGCTGGTCGGAAGTGCGAACCGAAGCAGCAGATTTGCCAGCGTGCTTTTACCTGCTCCGGATGCGCCGACCAGGGCGGTCATTTGACCGCGATGCAACTCAAAACTGATATCTTCGACCGCAGGGCGGGTCTGATCCGGATAGGTATAGCTGACATGCTCGAATCGAATGAGCTGTGGGGAGGACAGGAATTTTACTGTTGATGCGACACTTCCAGCCGGTTCGGGGAGGGCCGGCGTGTTTAAAATATCAAATATCCGGCGGGCTGCCTGAATCCCATTGGCACCGGCATGGAAACGCTGTCCCAGCAGCCGCAGCGGCAGGTAGAACTCAGGGGCCAACAATAAAATAAAAAATGCCTGCTCAAAAATCAATTGACCATGCAATAAGCGCAGACCGATTTGGACGGCGATCACCGCGGTGCTGATAGTGCCAACCATCTCCAGCACCAATGCCGATAAAAAGGTGACCCGCAAGACATTCATGGTTGTCAGGCGGTACTGCTCAGCCGCCTGGGTCACCCGTTCTGCCTGGCGCTGACTCTGCCCGAGCAATTTCAGCTCGCGCAATCCTTGCAGCGTATCCAAAAAATAAGCACTCAAACGACTGAGGGCGCTCCATTGCCGGCGGGTAGCAGCCTCAGAGGCTTTACCAATCAGAATCATAAAAATTGGAATCAGCGGTGCAGTCAAAACCAGAATAAGCCCGGTCAGCCAGTCCACCGGAAGTACCATTACCAGCACTAGCAGCGGCACCAGCCCTGCCAGAGCCACTTGCGGTAGGTACTGGCTGAAATAGGCATCCAGCGTCTCCACGCCTTGCAAGGCAGTATTGGCCAGTTCGCCGCTGTTTTCGCCGCGCGTATAGGCTGGTCCGAGCCGAAAAAGGTGGCTGATCAGTTGGCTGCGCAGGCTTTCTTTGACATTTACAGCCAGGTGACCAGCGGACGCATCCGCTCCCCAGGCAACCAGAGCGCGCACAGCCAGAATTATCAGCAAGGGCACAAACATGCCAACCACAGCAGGGCGTGATTGCCCGCCAATAAATACTGCCGTCAGAATTGCGCTCAATTGACGCGCCTGCAAAATCACCACCAGACCGCCAGCTGCTCCCAGGAAGATGGTTAATAGCAGCAATCGCCATTCACGGCGCGCTGCCTGCAGCAAATCGCGATTGAAATTCATGTTGCCTGAAGTCGATTAACGATCAGGACATAGCTTCTTTGAGTCCGCTGATGACGGGAATAGGCGTGGGGTCGACATCATAAGCAATCGCCAGGTAGTATGCCGCATAATCACCGAAATGCAGCGTGGTCCATAATTGTGCCAGGCGGGAGCTGCCTTTGGCGGTATAAGAATCTGTACCCAGGCCGGCAACCATGAACGACCGCTGGGTCAGTTCGCTGCGCAGCTTGTTGCGCGCGTGGTCGGATGCAGCGCGCAGGAAAATAACCAGGGTATTGGTCAACATGGCTTCCGGATTTTCAATTCCAGCCAGGGTATTGTGATCGGCTTCGGGTAAGGCTTCGAACTGTCCCCAGGCCTTGGCCAACTCACTCACCTGTCCCTTCCAGCGGCGGGCTACCGGTGCCAGCAGTCCAGCACCCAGAATGACCACTCCGCGACCCATCATTTGACCTGCCTGCCGTTTAGCCGGGTTCTTAACGGCGGGGACGTCAGCCAGCAGACCGCTTTGCTGATCGCGCAAGGCCTGTAATGCATTTGCCATGTCGGTGTCCTGCGAGGCAACAAATCCAAGACGTACGAATAAAGCCAGCAACAACCCGAAGGAAAAGCCCACGGCTGCCCGTGGTTGACCCTGATGCACGAATTTCCACACCGGAACATTGGACTCAGCCGCCAACTGGGCTAACTTCCCGCCGGTGGCAATCACCAGCAGGCTACAGCCGGCCTTTTGTGCTTGCTGAAACACGGATAACGTTTCTTCTGTGTTCCCGGAATGGGAAGAGGCGATCACCAGTGTGTGGCTGCCATTTGCCCAGGCTGGCAGCGTGTAATCGCGCTGAACCAGAACTGGAACGCTGCTCAACGGCTCAATATAAGCCGCCAATAGATCTGCGCCAATAGCGGAGCCGCCCATCCCAGCCACCAAAACCTGGGTGATTCCTGGCAGGTCTGGCAGCTCCTGTTCGAAACCTAATTTCCAGGCGTGTTCCAACTGATCCGGCAACCCGTCAATTTCCGCCAGCATATTCAGAGAATCCAGTTGTTTAATCCGGCTGGTATCGTCCAGGTTCATGTGCGACTCTCCTTGGTGAATGGTGCGGGCTCAGGGGATAGCCCAGGTGGTGAATGTTAGCTGCAATGGTGTGGCGCCAGCTGGCAAGGTATCAATTTTCAGACGCCCTGGCAGGCCTTTACTGGTGCGATAGCAGAGAAAAATCCCGGTTTCAAGCGTACCAAGAGACAGTGGCTGGTCGCTTAAAGTGGCGTACTGGCATTCCAATTCGGTGGGTTGATTCAAGCCAAAAACCGCAAAACGGGAATTGTTCTGAGGCTTCCATTGTAAAGGGTCTGAGCCGGATTGTTCCAGCTTAAAGTCGATCTGGTTTTCAGAGGTATCCTGCCCGGAGTCCAGGTCAAAGCCTTGTCCCGTAAGCAAACTGGCAGAACCGTCAGCTAATACGATTGAAGTTGGTGCAATGGTGGCGGTTACGGTAGGTGCGGCAGTTTCTACAGCCACTACCTGAATGCGCACCCAAAAAGGCGAATTGCCATTTGGACCAATTCCAAACAGGTCACCAGACTCGCTGCGCAGCATCCAATAGCTGGAATAAATACCGGGAGCACTCGGACCCGTCATATCCACCGCAAATTCGACCGTATTACCGGCTGCCACAGAGGACAAAAATGGCTGTTCTCGGACTGCGCCCAAATCATCTCCGGAGAACCAGACAACCGCGTAGGCTGAGGTCCATTCACAGGTGCCAAGGTTGACCAGGCGCCAGACTTTTGTAAAGCTTTCGCCCGGCAGCAAACGGGTATCGTCCGGGATTGTGACATCCAACGGGTTGCCGGCTCCAGCCTGATCACAACGACGTGAGGAGCTGGTCGAGCTTGGTGCTGGTCCTGTGTCCGGTGTGAGGATTTGAGTGGTGGGTGTGATCACGCGTGGTGTTGGCGATGGACTGGGTTTGGGTTCGGGACGCGGGGTCTTAAATTGTTGGTTGACGAAAGCATTGGCGGTTTGATAAACCGCTGTGACGTCAATTGGATCTACAGCTAGATCTCCCGGAAGATTGCAGGCTGAAAACAGCACCGCACACATCACTCCTGGGATGATTATTTTGCACACAAGATTTGGGGAAAATTTCATAAGTTCAGTTCTATTCTACCGCCGATTCGTTTTTCGACAGGCCGCGCCGATTGTATCACAACTGCTGCAGGCAGTTTATTAAGGCAGCATTTAGCTAAACTTGATAGAATTGGGTTACATTAACCACCAGGACTACTCCTTAAGGAAAACGGATGAAACCACTTCCTTTTACACCGATCCAGTTCACCAAAATCTCGCATCATGGGTGGGAAGAAGCCTCAGGCGGCATTATCACCGAGGCCAATGTCGGATTAACGGTTAACGGTCAGCTGTGGCTGACTTTTATGTGCACCCCTACCCAATTGGAAGCGCTGGCGCTGGGTTTTTTGTATAACGAGACTATCATCCATTCAGTGGATGAAATCGAAGTGATGCGCCCGTGCGAGAATGGCGATAATGTGGATGTTTGGCTCAACCACCCGGTTGAGAAGCCGCCTCACTGGCGGCGAACTTCGGGCTGCACCGGCGGCGTGACCTCGGATGGCGCCAAAGCGGGTACGCAAAAGCTGGTTTCAGGCGACCAGATACAAGTGGACGTGCTTATGGGCTGGATGGATCGTCTGTTGGAAAATCAGGAGCTATACCGGGAAGTACGCGGCGTACACTGCTCCATTTTGACAGACGGTGAGAAAATTCTGGCGCAAGCTGAAGATATCGGCCGCCATAATACGCTGGATAAGATTGCCGGTTTGATTTTGCTCGAGCATATTCAACCTGGTCCACGCATCATCGTCACAACCGGGCGAATCAGCTCCGAAATGTTGCAGAAATCGGCGCGCATGGGTGCCACTATTCTGGTTTCGCGTACCTCGCCAAGTTCCATTGTCGATCGAACTGGCAGAAGAATTCGGCATCACCCTGGTCGGGTATGCCCGCCGCAACCAATGCAATGTCTACGCTCACGCCGAACGGTTGATTCCACCCAAGGGTTGGACCGTCCACGCAGCAGATGTCGAGGTTCAATCCTCGCTGGCCTGAGCCATCTGCTCGGCAAGCTGGAATTCTTGCGGTGTGTTTACGTTCAAGAATGCCCGGCCGAGAGGATCGAAACGCAGTAATTCAGCCTGACGAACCTCGCGCACCCGTACCTGATCGAACCAGGAGATCATACGTTTTTTACCGCTTTGCAGCGCATCCGCCACGGCTGGTAAACAGGTTTCCCGCCGGTAAACAGTGTGAAAGGGTTCGTATCCTTGTTCAGTCAATGGAATGACCAGGTCAACCTTTTCGCTGACCAGACAATCCAACTGGTAAGAGATCAGCCGCGAGTTGACGAATGGCATATCGCAGGCAATGACCGCCACGTAGAGTTGGCTGGCAGCCTGCAAAGCCGTATGCAACCCTACCAGAGCACCCTGCCCTGGGACTGGGTCGGCTACCAGCGGCAGATGCAGATATTCAAAGCCATTCGGTTGATTGGTGGTTACAATGATCTCGGCCCCCAGATGGCGCACGCGTTCCACAACCCGCTCGATCAATGGCACGCCCAAAAAAGGCAGCAGCGCTTTATTCGCCCCCATTCGCTGCGATTCACCACCCGCCTGTATGACAATCGAGAGCAACATTGACTATAATTATACCTTCTCGGGTAAAATTCGATTGTTTCCCCTCACGTCACAACTCAACCCTCACCAGGAGGACGCATGACTGATTTCGACCTGACCCCGCTCAAAGTGGTAATGGAAGAATACGCTCCCCGGGGAAGGACTGCGCTTCTACCGGCGCTGCATGCAGCCCAGGAGATGTATGGGTACCTGCCAGAGCCCGTTGCTTCGGAGGTTGCCCGCAGCCTGAAGGTGCCGCTGGTGGAGGTTTTTGGTGTCATCGATTTTTACGCCATGTTTTCCCGCGAGCCGGTTGGCAAGACGATCATTCAGGTCTGCACCGACCCGGCTTGCGCCATGGCAGGTTCCGACCCGCTTCTCAAACGTTTGAGCCAACAACTAGAATTACATGCCCCCGGCGAGGAATTTTCGCCGTCGGTGACGATTGAGCACGCTCCCTGCCTGGGATTATGCGAACATGCCCCGGCAGTACTGGTCAATGGTAAACCGGTGGGCAAAGCAGATCTTCTTACCGGGGAAGAAATCCTCGCGAACACCAATTCCCGGCTTGAGACGCTGTTGGGCGGCTCGATCTCGCTGTTGACGGCCAATTGCGGACATGGTCATAAGGTAGCACTGGACGAATTCGTCAGCCACGGTGGATATGATGGGCTGCGCAAAGCCCTCGAACGATCGCCCGAAGCGGTGATCGAAGAAGTCAAAGCTTCGGGGCTGGTAGGGCGAGGCGGTGCAGCTTTTCCGACTGGGCTCAAGTGGGAAGGCGCTGCCAAAGCTGCCGGCTCGCCGAAATACGTGGTTTGCAATGCGGACGAAGCTGAACCGGGCACCTTCAAAGACCGGGTGCTGATGGAAGATGATCCACATTCCATCGTTGAGGGATTGATTATCGCCGCGTATGCGGTTGGCGCCAGCAAAGGATTCATATACATCCGCGGCGAATATCTAAACGCCTACCAGACCATGCTGGCAGCCGTGGAAGAGGCGCGTACAGCTGGTTACTTAGGCGCAGCGATTTTGGGAAAGAGATTTAATTTTGACGTTGAGATTCGCCGCGGCGCCGGCGCATACATTTGTGGGGAAGAAACCGCGCTGTTCGAGTCAATCGAAGGCAAACGCGGCTTTCCACGGGTCAAGCCGCCGTTTCCGACCACCCATGGGCTGTTTGGCAAACCAACTTCGATCAATAATGTCGAAACACTGGCAAATATCCCATTAATCCTTCGCAATGGTGCGGAAGCCTATCGCCAGATTGGCACCGAGAAATCTCCGGGATCCAAACTATTCTGCCTTTCCGGTGATGTGATGCGTCCGGGGTTGTACGAGGTCCCATTCGGAACCCCGGTCCGGGAATTACTTTTCGACCTGGCGGGTGGTGTTCGAGCTGGACACACTTTCCAATCCGCATTGTTTGGCGGGGCTGCCGGTGCATTTGCGGTCGAATCGCACCTGGATGTGCACCTAAGTTTTGAAGATTTACGCGCCGCCGGCCTGCCGCTGGGGTCTGGCGTGATTACGGTTTTTGACGAAACCCGCGACATGCGTGATATTTGCCTGCGGCTGGCGCATTTCTTCGCCGAGGAATCCTGCGGCAAGTGTTACCCCTGTCAGATGGGCACGCAACGGCAGCTGGAAATCCTACACCGCGTGATGGATCGGCAACCCCTGCCCGGAGATTGGGAGCGGCTGCAGGACACTGGCTGGACGATGACCGACGCCTCTTTATGCGGGTTGGGGCAAACGGCTGCCAGTGCTGTCCTGAGTGCCATGAAGCTTTGGCCAAATTTATTCCAGGTTCCAGAGACAATGGGTCACTAAGCGAGAGGAACCATGATGAGTGCAACCATCCAATTAACCATCGACGGAAAACAAGTGTCTGTTCCCCCAGGCACCACCATTCTGGCTGCCGCGCGCGATGCGGGCATTGAGATCCCGACGATTTGCTACCACGAAGCAACCACCTCCAATGCCCTGTGCCGTATCTGCGTGGTGGAAGTGGAAGGTTCGCGCGTACTGGTTCCATCCTGTGTAGCCGCGGTCAGTGAAGGCATGAAGGTCCAAACACAATCTGAGCGGGTGATCCGCTCGCGCCGCACCATTTTGGAATTGCTCGACTCCACGGTTGATCTTTCTGAGGCGCCTGAAATTCAAAAAATGACTGTCGATTACCATGCAAC
This sequence comes from uncultured Chloroflexia bacterium, assembly GCA_963721535.1. GTDB lineage: Bacteria > Chloroflexota > Anaerolineae > Anaerolineales > Anaerolineaceae > Bellilinea. The sequence continues at coordinate 88,275 of CAVRKN010000015.1, read as the reverse complement.
CCCAGACCGTTTCCCGCAGGCTGAGGAACGGACCTCGCTGCCCATCGACGATAATCCCATGTACCTGCGCGATTATTCCAAGTGTATCCTTTGCTGGCGCTGCGTTCAGGTGTGCGCGGAAGATGCCCAATATACTTTCGCCATCAATTTCTCCGGACGCGGTTATGAAACCCAGATCAGCACTTTCTATAAAATTCCCATGCCCGAATCGACCTGCGTGTTTTGCGGTCAATGCGTGGGGGTGTGCCCGACAGGAGCGTTAAAGCCCAAACGCCAGTGGCTGCTCGAACTCGGCCGCACCCCAGATGAAATCATGGACTTGACCCGCGGCGAACGCCGCAGCCGGCGCCGCCGTGTCGATAGCAGCGCCAATGAGCAGGCTTGAGTGGAGGACCCATGTTAAAAGCTGAGAAAATCGTCTCGACGACCTGCCCTTATTGCGGAGTTGGCTGCAATCTGCAGTTACACATCCAGAACGACTTTATCTACCGGGTGACCTCACCATTTGACTCAGTCGTCAACCACGGTAATTTGTGCGTAAAAGGCCGCTTTGGCTACGATTACATCTACAACAAGCAGCGGGTAACCACACCATTAATCCGGAAAACCTTGCAAAAACCAGGTGAGCGTACCCAGGCCTTTGACCGGGCGGAGTGGCGCGAAGCCAGTTGGGACGAAGCCCTGGATTACACGGCTGACCGACTGGTTGAAATTTACCGGCGCGACGGCGCCAAAGCCATGGCGGTCTATTGCTGCGCCAAAGCCACCAATGAGGATAATTACCTGCTGCAAAAAATGTTCCGGGCGCTGTTCCGCACCAACAATGTCGATCACTGCACAAGGCTGTGTCACGCTGCCAGCGTGGTGGCGCTGCAAATGGCGGTTGGTTCAGCTGCCATGAGCAACACGGCAGCTGAGGTGGTCGAAAGCGACGTGTTCATGCTCACCGGCTCGAACGTCTCGGAAAATCATCCAATCATCGCGTTGCAAATGAAAAAAGCCGTGCAAAAACACGGTGCAAAACTCATCGTGATCGATCCGCGGCGGATTGAAATGGTGGATTACGCCACGCTCTATCTGCCGATTAAACCTGGCAGCGACGTCCCGGTTTTTTCGGCGATGGCGCACGTGATCTTGAAGGAAAACCTGCACAACCAGCAGTTCATTGCCGACCGCACGGAAAACTTCGATGCGTTTGCCCTTTCCATGGAAAAATTTACTCCGGAATATGCTGAAACCATTTCGGGAGTTGACCGGCAACTGATCATTGATGCGGCCCGTCTGTACGCCACCGCCGGTAAAAGCGCAATTTACTGGGCCCTTGGTATCCCTGAATCCACCCACGGAACAGCTAACGCCTTCAGTCTGATCAACCTGGCATTATTGACCGGTCAGATTGGACGACGCGGCACCGGTTTGAACCCGCTGCGCGGGCAAAACAACGTCCAGGGAGCCTCCGACTCCGGAGCCATGCCCTGGCATTACCCGGGCTACCAGGCGGTTGACCGGGAGGAAAACGCACAGCGCTGGGAAAAGACCTGGAATATTGAACCCGGCGGGTTAAACCGTCAGCGCGGGTTGACCACTACAGAGATTTTAGGCGCAGTCCATCCCGGCGGCGTTCAGGCGCTCTATATTATGGGCGAAAACCCCATGATGTCTGAACCGAATCTGAACCATACCCGCAAGAAGATGGAAGAATTGGAATTTGTGGTGGCGCAAGACCTGTTTATCAATGAGTCTGGCGCTTTCGCCGACGTATTCCTGCCAGCTGCGGCTTTCGCTGAAAAAGATGGAACCTTTACCAATACCGACCGGCGCGTTCAACGTGTGCGCCAGGCGTTCCCGCCGCGCGGAGAAGCTCGCGCTGACTGGCAGATCATCTGCGACATCGCCAAACGCATCGAGACGCGTCTGGGACGCAGCCAAAGCGCCTATTGGGATTATGGACATCCCTCGGAGATCCTGGCAGAAATGGGCAGCAATGTGCCGGATTACGCCGGCGTGCGCTATACAGCCATTGAAAAATCCGGGCTGCAGACGCCTGTCCCCACGGAAGGACACCCCGGTACGCCCTACCTTTATACCCAGGACTTTCCGCGCGGACGGGGAAAATTCCATCCGCTGGAATATGTGCCCAATGTAGAAATGCCGGACGAGGAATACCCGTTTGTTTTGAGTACCGGGCGGGTGTTGGAACATTGGCACGGCGGCACAATGACCCGCAATTCCTGGATGGATGATTTATTCCCCGAAGCCTTGATGGAAATCAATCCGGCGGATGCCGCCGGTTTAGGCATTCAGGATGGCAGCCCGGTGCGGGTCACCTCACGGCGAGGCTCGATCGTGCTGCGCGCCCGGGTTACAGCCAAAGCCAACCCGGGAGTGGTGTTTATCCCATTCCATTTCTGGGAGGCAGCCGCCAACATTCTCACGACCGATGCTGTTGATCCGCAAGCAAAGATTCCGGAATACAAAGCCGGTGTGGTACGAATCACCCGCGCCTTCGATGAAGAGTTAACCGGCGCAGTTGCGGCTCAAAAGCGCGGTCGTTACTAAGACGTGGACGGGATTATTTCCCGTCAGCTTCTTTTACGACTGCCCGCACCAAAGTCAGGAATTCGTCCCACTCCTCGTTGAAGAAGTGGATGGTGATGTTGTTCAGTTCGAGATGGTAAGTGGTTTCGCCATCCGGTTCTTCTGCGCGCCAGGCCATATAACTTTCAGTTTCAGCGATCGTGTCAGTTTTGGGTTCCATCGAGCTGCTCATCATTTCCTCCTATGGGTGTAGATGCGGGCGGTTCGCTCTTTTTGAACAATTTTCGCCACATCCGGACAAAAAATTCCTTGGTTTGATGTAAGAAAGGTATACCTTGTGGCCAACGCGTATCATATTTGGCTTTCGTCCACTGCCAGAATTGGGCTAACTTCGCGCCCAGGATACGAAAAATTGGTGGCAGTGGTTTAGCTTTACGGGTCTCGAAACCGAGCCAGGGATCGATATCAAATAACTTACGAATGACATAGGTGGTGACCAGGGTTACAGTCGCCATGACCGGAGCCGCTAAAAGCACACCCAGGATGCCGAATAAGTTGGCAAAAACGATGGCTGCCACCATTACTGCTGCCGGGTGAACCTTTAATGTGTCGCCCATCATACGGGGCACAACCAGATTATCCATCGCCATGTCAATAAGGATTGCAACCCCGACCACTAAAATCACATAGCCAAACGGTTGCAGACCGAATATAGTTCTTCCTTGAAAGTAGGTCACCAGGCCGTACGTGATCCAGGCTACCCAGGGTCCAACATAGGGTACGAAACGCGCCAACCCGGCCAGCAAGGCCAGTCCAAGATAAAAATTGACCTGCAGACCACCCAATATGATCACATACACAATGACTGTAAGGACCATAATGATCAACTGTCCGCGGGCAAACGCATTCCAAATGTTTCCCAATTCATGGCCAATGCGAGCCATATCTTCCGAATATCCGGGGATTTTGAAAGAGATCAGGCGGGTACGCACTCCCCCTGAATCAGACAAAATGAAATAAGAAACCAAAATCGTAAATAACAACCAACCGATGGTGGTGATCGTCCCGGTAGCAATGCCCCCCAGGATATTGGCGGTATTGGTTAAGATGGGTTGAACAAGCCCCAACAATTGATCCGCCGTGTTGGCAGCATCCAGTTTGGTGAGATCCAGGAAGAAGGGACCGATTTCAATCGGTTTACTGGTGATATTGGCGACGAAGGTGGGAATGTTTTGGATTTGTTCCTGCAGGAAGGTGATCAGGTTTTGAATCTGGTTAAAGATAGCCAGACCACCCAGGGTTAACAGGCCAAAAATGATTACCAGCAACACCAACAGAATGATCGCTGACGCCAAACGCCAGGATACTTTGAACTTGCGGTGCATAAATAGTGCAACCGGATAAAGCACATACGCCAGCAAGAAGGCAATAAAAAGCGGAGCAACGATCTCGCGAAAACGGATCAGTAATCCGGCAGTGATAGCAATTACCGTCAGCGCCACGACCAATTTTGTGGTGCTGCCCCAGCGAGGAGAACTGTTGGTTCCCTTAGGATGGCCGGAAACGATTTCGTCTGACATGCTCACATCCAATGAGGTTTCAATATACCTTATTGTACCTAAAGGAAAGCCGCGTGCAATAGTCCATCAGCCACAATCGGCAGCTTTTCTTGCCTCGTACCAGTCAGGAATGATACGACGCCCCTTCACGTTGGCGGAAGGGGCGATCCAATATCATCAGGTCGAATGGTTGTCTAAGGCGGGCAGGCACCGGGGATCAGGAAGTTCATGATCCCGGGAATTTCACAATATAAATTCAGAGCATCAAAAATTGCGAAGGCGATACAGCCGCAGGCCAAAACTGCGACCAAAATGATGAGTATCACCACCAGGCGTGATGTCTTCTTCTTTTTGGGACGAGCAGCCGCTGGACGTGGTTGGGATGGAATTTTACCGGCGTATTCACCGGCACCCGGAGGTACAGCGACGGCTGGTTCCATTGGATAGGGATCCATGACCGATGCAGCGGGTTGATTGTAGGAAACAGCTGGCTGTGCCGGAGATTCCATTGGACGCAGTGAGGCGATGGTGGCATCCGGGTCAGTAACCAGCTTTTCGAATAGCACATTGGTGTGCTCACCAAATGTGATCATCTCCCCCGGGCGCAAAATATAAGGGCCAGCCAGACGCTGACCGCTTACCATCGTGCCGTTGGTCGAGCCCAGGTCTTCAATGACGTAATTGGCGCCCTGCAGGCTCAACCGCGCGTGACGACGGGAGACTTCGGGATCGTTGATCACAAACGTGGCGTTGATGTCGCGACCGATGACAATTTCGCTGGTCTCGAGGTTGAACGCCTGACCGGTGTTGGGTCCGGATTTCAATACCAGCCGGAAGGTGGGGTTCATCGAATCCTCCTTGCTCACAGTTTCACAATAAGTGTAGCGAAATTGCCTGTTTGTGTCAACGCGAAATAAGGCTTATTTAGCTGTCCCCGTCACCCATACCTTTAAATAAAACCCCACCGTGCCGTGTGCCGCATAGTTTTGAACCTGCTTTCGCAGGCGGGATCCTCCGTCCCTGATCAACCTTGGCCGAAGCCTATCGCGTCACAGAAATGATATGGATCCCTTTAAGGGGGTGTTGGCTCAAAACCGGTCGTGCTGCATCACGAACACAGCAGGGCTACCCAACTTATACCATAAAATGGATTGACTGGGTAGTATGATCGTGTCAAGGGTATTCACTTGAACCGTTGAAAATAGTGCCTTGACATCACTCAGGCCTGACCCTATACTCAGCAAAATTGGATCAGGAAAACTCTTACCCATGGCCCTAATTCGCGCTTTCATTGCCATCGAACTCCCGCTGGAAATTCGAGCTCATCTCGAAGCCACTATCCAGAAATTTAAGGCACAGAAGATACAGGCTGTTCGCTGGGTAGCGGTGGACAACATTCACCTGACACTAAAATTTTTGGGGGATACTTCCAGCGGAGATTTGGGTAAATTAACCAACATTTTGCAAAAACAAATGTCGTCGCATCAGCCGTTTTCGGTCCAGGTGGCAGGCGTGGGGGCATTCCCAAACCCACAGCGCCCACGGATTATTTGGGTTGGACTGCAAGCGCCATCCGGGTTGAATATTCTGCAGGCTAGCATCGAAACGGCAGCCAGCCTTATCGGTATTCCCCCCGAAGATCGCAGCTTTTCGCCGCACCTGACGCTCGGGCGGGTTCGAAATGACGCCTCGCCAGCGGACCTGCAAACCCTTCGGGCAGCGCTCAACTTGATCCAGGTCGGATCGTTGGGTGATTTTACAGTCAATCAATTTACCCTGTTCCGCAGCGACTTAAGACCGCAAGGACCGCTGTATACTGTGCTGCAACAATTCGCTTTGAACGCGGTTAATGCCGAGCGTTGATTTTCAGTCAGCAAGTATGTTAAAATCGAGCCATCTTAAAATTTGAAAGAGGTGCCAACTGAATACTTTGGAAGTCGCTCGCAGTATCGTCAACGCGCTGGAAGACAAGAAGGGGGAAGATATATTACTCCTGGACATTCAGGAAATTTCGTCGTTTACGGATTATTTTGTGATTTGCAGCGGTACCAGTGACCGCATGCTGGATGCATTGGCCGAAGCAGCCGAGGAAGCCGCGAAAAAGAATTTCCAGATCAACGGTCGCATTGAAGGCGGCCCCAAATCCGGCTGGGTGGTGGTTGACCTGGGCGATGTGGTGGTGCACTGTTTTTCAACAGAACAGCGTGACTATTACCGCTTGGAAGAATTGTGGTCCAAGGGCAAAGTTCTGGTCCACCTGCATTAAATCAGCACATCCAGCACCAACGCCAGGAATATAAAAGCCAGGTACATACTGGAATAGCGGTACATCATCCAGGCCACCTTGTTGCCAGGTTTACGCAAAACATTCCAGGCCGTATAAATTAGCCATAGACCCAGAACAATGGCAGAAACCAGGAACAAACTGCCGGTCATTTTAAATAATGGCATAAGCAAGGTCAATGCTACCAGTTCCAGGGTGTAGATAAAAATCTGGGTACGCGCGATTTTTTCGCCCTTGACGACTGGCAGCATCGGGACACCGGCGCGGGCATAATCGTTCTGGCGGACGATTGCCAGCGCCCAGAAATGCGGCGGCGTCCACATGAAGACAATGGCGAACAGAAACAGGGATGGAATATTCAAGGAGCCCGTCGCGGCAGCCCACCCCACCAATGGGGGGATGGCGCCAGCCCCGCCGCCGATCACAATATTTTGTACGGTAGCATGTTTTAACCACACACTGTAAAGCAGCACATAATAAATCATTCCTGCCAGCGATAACACAGCTGCCAGCAGGTTGACAAAACCAGCCAGGATGAAGAAGGCTGCCAGACAGGCTCCCAGTCCATAGGCCAGTCCTTCAGCCGGGGTCAATGCTCCGGATGGCAGCGGTCGTTTGGCGGTACGCTGCATATTGCCGTCAATCACCCGATCGATCACCTGATTCAATGCCGAAGCGCCGCCGGCTGCCAATGCTCCTCCCAGCAAGGTCCAGAATGCCAACCCAACGGTGGGCATCTGTTTTCCGCCAACCACCATGCCGGCAAAAGTGGTGACCAACAGCAGCACCACGATAATGGGCTTATTGAGCATCAGGAAAGCCTTCAACCGTTTGGAACCAACCGGTCGGGCAGCCACCTGAATTTCTGTGAGGGCTCTGTCTGGCTCAAATGCCGCGGCTGTAACCGTCACAATCAGGCCAGCCCATAGCGCCGCAGTGGCGGCAGCTATGTAATGCAACCAGATCGAGCGGGTATCCTCGTTCAACTTTGAGAATACTGATCAATACCTGTCCAACGAATAATAGACCGACACCGGTAGCGCTGGTTAGCAAGACCGGCTGCCGGTAGTGCTTGCGCCAGGCGTTATAAAAGAGTGCCGCGGCTAAAATTCCGGCAACCAGCGTCAAAATGCGATGTCCAAAAGCCAGCCAACCATCTGGATTGGACGGCAAGCCGCCGGAGCATAAAGGCCAACCGACGCAGGCGTTTGCTGTGCCAACCGAAGTCAACCAGGCACCGGAAATCATGACCAACGCCACTGCCAACAAAGTAGCCCAGGCCAGGCGGGAGAACCCCGTTCGAGGGATGGTTCCTATCGCAGTAGTACTAAAGATGTTTCCCATCACGGCAGCGGCGGTGACAAATGCCATGATCAGAAGCGCCAGTCCGAGGTGAATATTGGCACCGAGTCCCGAATTTAGCGCACCGCCAATAACCGATTCGACAACGATGCCCACCAGGGCACCCAATAGCAGGAGGCGCAGGATCGGACGAGTTTCGCGGCGACGAAAAGCCCAAACTACGACCGAGAAGATGGTCAATGCCGATAAACCTGCCAATACCCGATGCGCCATTTCCAGTTGAGCAGCCAGCCCGGCTGGAATACCCAACTGACCGTAACAGGTCGGCCAATCCGGGCAGGCGGTCTGAGTACCGTCAAACCTCACCAGATAACCAGCCATAACCAGTAAAAACGTCAGGATTGCTGCCGTAATTAATGCTCGGCGAAACCAATCTTTACGATGGGTCGTTTTAGGGTGCGCTTGCACGGTTCAATCTCCTCCCCGGCCAATGCCGGGCGTAACAAATGCATCAAGCGATGCCGATTCTTCAGAATTCGTCGAGCGAGCGAGCTGCCGCCGCACAAAAAATGGATAACCCAGGCCAAGGATGGCGGCGAAAGAAAACCATTGAATGGCGTAGCTCAGGTGTGATCCTTCGCTAATTTCAATTGTCGGCAGGCTGCGATATGGCAGAGCAGTCCAGGCAGCTTCAGGCGCCTGGATGATATAGGCAGGCAGTAAATTTAAGCCAGATTGCGCCGTGATCCGTGGCAGATTAACCACATTCCAGGCGTCTAAATGGGTTTGACCAGGCGACAGGGCGGGGTCGGTTACGCCGCCAAAGTCCGGTTTTTCCTGCCCGCGGCGGATCATCCCTTGCACGGTTACACTGCCCGGCTCCTCATATTTTGAGCGGGTGGCTGCATCCTCAAATGGGATCCAACCGCGGTCAACCAGTACGTACCAGCTGGTTCCAGTAATTTTTAACGGCGTGAGCACATGAAAGCCCAATCGGTTTTCCCAGACTTGATTGCGCAGCAGTACTTCCTGGCTGAAATCGTAGCTGCCGGTCACTGTTACGCTGCGATATTCCATGTCAAACAATTGATCCGCTGGCTGGGAAGCAGTCAGGTCCAAGCGGGGAGCATTCAACTGGCTGGTAGCCCGCGCGTTGAACTCCCTGCGCCATTCCAACCGGTCCAACTGCCAGAAACCCAGCCGAATCAGAACCCCTACGCCAGCAATTACAAACAGCGTCGTTAATATCCAGCGAACGGTTAACAAGCGTTTCAACATGGGATGGACTAATGCTCCTCTGCCGGCTGCGTCGGATTTGGCGGCATGGGAATTGCGATCAAGGTATATAACCACACCAGCATCCAGGTCGGCAGTCCAATGGAGAGAATACCCAATACGCGATCGGAAGCTTTGGCACGCGCCACGACTTCGATATCAAGCTTCTGCGACGCCTGGAAAGTGCAGGAAAGGCTGTAGCTGCTGGGACGGTCCAGGGTCAACACACTGGATGAATTGGCTGGCACCCACAGTGGACCCAACTGGTGGCTGACTGAATCCAAATTCCGGACGGATATCTGATCACCTTCGGAAAAACGCATATCCGGCATGGCTGGCCCGGGCTGTCCATTGGCGATCTGTTCCGCGGTGCCGGGGGGGATTAAGATCTCGATCGTGCGCGGAGCCCGTTCATATTTGTTTTTTACGGTCTGGTAGGAAATCTCAGCCACGACAAAAGCAAACGCCATACAAATCACAAAAGTGATCACTAGGCGTTTCAGCGCTGCCCGAACCATGGGACTCATCTCATTTTTCCTTCAACAGAAAACGGATATCATCGGCCAGGTCTGCTACAGGCGTTCCATACAGGTAGGTGGCGCGCAGTTGGTTGGCAGTATCGATCAAATAAATACGGGATGAATGTTCCACCTCATAGTTGGTTGCATTGACTGAATCCGGCACCTTCCGGTAAACGCCATATCCCTGCCAGACGGGAGTCAAATCACTCTCGCTGCCGGAAAGGCCGATAAATTGCGAATCAAAACCTGAGGCATAGTCTTGGGTTATTTGACGGGTATCCCGTTGTGGATCAACGGTGATGAAAACAACTTCGACCTGCCCGGCCCGGTCACCAAGCTCTTCTTTGACTCGCTTCATATCAGCCATCGTTGTTGGGCATACATCTACGCAAGAGGTAAAGCCAAAAAAGAGCAGGACGATTTTGCCTTTTTGCTGCTCCATTTGAAACACCGAGCCGTCAGCGCGGGTCAAATGGATGGTTGGGGCGGAAATCCGATTGGTGATTTCTGACCCGTGCAGCATATAGGGACGGGCAAAGGCAGCCGCCCAGATAAGCAGCATCACCGCCAGTATCACCACCACCCCGAGAATAACCTTGCGCTGCATTGTCAGCCTTTCGTAAAAATTTGGTAAGCCCCCGCACCAGCCAGAGAGAGCGGATTAAATCCTGCCGATCAAATACAAAGCTGGATAGAAGAAAATCCAGATAACATCGACAAAGTGCCAATAATTGGCAGCGGCTTCCACCGCCCAGTGTTTCTCCGGGCTGTAGCGACCTTTGATGCCATTCCGCAGAATGATAAAGAGGAAAACAACTCCGCTAAATACATGGAAAGCATGCATACCCGTCATCATGTAGAAAATCGCACCTTCTACGCCGTCCGCCGGACCAAACGGAGCCAGTCCCCACTCAAAGCCGATCACGCCTACCAAAAAGCTGATTCCCAGCAGCATGGTGATTAAAGTACTGGTGATAAAGCCCTTACGGTTGCCTTGCGATATTTGAACCTCAGCCCGGTTCATAAAAAAGCTGGAGATCAGCAGCACCGAGGTGACGATCAATCCCAGTGGTTGTTCCAAATGCGGGCGTTTGTCACCCAGCAGGTAAAAGCGCGAGACAAGTAAGGCAGCAAATACAAAAGAATCGGACATGAAAAACAGCCACAACCCCAAGCGGGCGGTGCCAATTTTATAGGCTTGTTTCTCCAAAGTGGTGATTGGGGTGGTCATTAATGGCCTCCTTCACTGCCGGAAAGACGCGTGATGTGCATAAAGTACACCAACACCAGAGCAGCTTTGAGAATAGCTATCACCCATAAGAAGATGATCGGTGCTTCATTGGTGCCGATGATGTATTCCACAGCGGTCAGCACAGCCAGTGCCAGAAACACCAACAACCCGCGGCGGAGCTCAGACGTTTTTTTAGTTTCCATAATTCCCTCGATTCCCTTAATCCGCGGATTGCTGCGGAGCAACTTCGACGAATTTTGAGTCTTTCAGCCCGTAATCGTAAGGGTCGCCAACAACGGTAAACGGTTGATCATAATTGTGTTGCGGTGCCGGTGAGGGCAGGAGAGTCCATTCGGGAGAACGGGACTCCCACAGGTTATTGGTTGCCGGCTCACCTTTTTTGGCACTGACGAACAGGTTGATGAAAAAGATGAGTATCGAAACCGCGATCAGGAAGGCTGCGATGGTAATGATCAAGTTGGTGGTCTGGAACCCCTGAGCCGGATCATAATCCGCGATACGGCGGCGCATCCCCAGTAACCCCACTGCCATTTGGCCGAAAGTCATCACCAGGAACGAAGGCGTCATCAGATAGAAGTGCAGCTTGCCAAGTGTCTCGTTCATCCTGCGACCGGTGATCTTGGGATACCAGAAGTAGATGGCAGCGAACAATGGGAAGATATAGCCGCCAAACAGCGTGTCGTGGAAGTGACCGACGACAAAGTAGGTGTCATGCAAGTGCAGATCCGTGGCAACCGTTCCCAAAGGGGGACCAGTCAACCCGCCCAGGAGAAAAACCATGATGGCTCCGAGCGTAAAAAGCAGCGGCGTGGCATACCGCATGCGCCCCTGCCAGATGGTAGCAGTCCAGGAGAAGAATTTAATACCGGTCGGAACCGCAACCAGCAATGTGGAGTACATAAACGGTACGCGCAGGTATTCTTCCATTCCGGAGGCGAACATGTGATGCGCCCAAACCATAAACCCGACCAGTGCGATTCCCATGGAAGACATGGCTACCCACTTGTAGCCAAACAACGGTTTACGAACAAATACCGGCAGCAACTCGCTGATGATTCCGAGACCGGGGAGGATGAAAATATAGACTGCCGGGTGGGAATAGAACCAGAAGAGATGCTGAAACAGCAGTGGATTGCCGCCTTTAGCCGGGTCAAAAAAGCCCATGCCAAACAGGCGCTGGAAGCTGACCATTTGAAATGAGGTGCCGATCAGCTGCGTGGCGTTTAAAGCAATTAGAGAGGTCGCCAGAACCGCCCATACAAAAATCGGCATGCGGAACAGGTTCATACCTTTTGCGCGCAACCGTAAAATCGTGACAATCAGGTTGAGCGCACCCAGGATGGATGACCAACCGGCAAAAAATACCGCGACAAAGAACATCTGAATGCCCATCGGTGCCCGCACAGAGAGTGGAGGGTAACCCGTCCATCCGGTATCGAACCCGCCGGTGAATAGCGCGGCAAGGATCGTGACTGAAGCCGGCACTGCCAACCAGAAGCCGAAGGCATTCAATCGCGGGAAAGCCATGTCTCGGGCGCCAATCAACAACGGCACCAGGTAGTTAGAGAGAGCCGATATTCCCATCAAGATGGAGATGATCAGCACCATGCCATGCATGCCAATCAAGGTGTTGAAAACATCCAGGGTAATAAACTGAATGCCAGTTTGGGCCAACTCGGCCCGAAAAATCAGGGCAAAAGAACCGCCCAACACCAGCAGCAGCAGCGACAGAATGCCATACTGAACGCCAATCACCTTATGGTCAAGCGAGTAGCTCCAATACCGGCCGATTCCAGGTTTGTCGTGGAATTCTTCAGCCTCGTAGGTGTCTTCGCCTTTGGCCCAGGAAAACCAGTCGCGAAAACCGCCGACGCCGATCATGAAGCCAATTACGCCGAAAGCCGCACCCAGGACAGCCGCTGGCTCAGCTTTAGGCGCCAGTCCCATCAGCAACCGGATACCGGTCAGCAAGCCGTAACCGACCGCGGCACCGATTATTTGTCCGATGATTCCAGTCACAAAATTAATCGATAAGAATTTTTTCATCAGGCTAATCCTCCGGAACACAGCCTACTGGAGCGATTTGATAAATGCGATAATGTCTGAGATTTGGTCTGCAGAAATGGAATCTTTGTAGTTTTGCGGCATGACGTTGGCTATAGCGCCAACTTCAACCTGTAAATTTGGGTTGGTGATGGCATTTAGTAGGAATGTGTCATCTACAACCGCAGACGAGCCATCCATCAGTTGAACGGTTTTGCCAAACAATCCCTTCCAGGTAGGACCAACCCCCGGCTTGCCGTCAACCGTGTGACAGGATTGGCAACCGTTGTTCTTAGCCCAGCGCTCGCCGCGTGCGACCGGGTCGGTGCCAATGGCAGCCAATTCACCCTGCACCCAGGCGTCAAAATCCGTCTGTGATACGACGATGACCGGACTTTCCATGTAGGCATGAGAAGTCCCGCACATTTCAGCACAGCGGACTTTGTATTCACCGATCAGCGTCGGTGTGATGCGCAACTCGCGCACCAGATTTTCGCCAGGCAGCAAGTCTTGTTTGACACGGAACTCAGGGACCCAGAAGGAATGGATAACATCCATGGAGGTTAAGATCAGTTTGGCCTGCCTGTCCACCGGCATGTACATTTTGTCCGACACAATGCCGAATTCCGGATATTCGAAGCGCCAATACCATTGTCCGGCTACGACTTTGATCTCCAGCGGCGTGGGATCCGCCAGACGAGTCTGACCCAGGGTGATGGCGCCAAAATAGGAGAGACCGATCACGGCTCCGAGCGGGATGATGGTCCAGATGATTTCCAGCGGATTGTTCGACTTAAAGTAAGCGCCATCCTCTTCCTGGCCTTTTTTGCGGCGGAACACCACCAGGCTATAAACGATAAAAACAACGATCAAAGAAAATAAAAAGGAAATGGCGATGATCTCAATATCAAACAACCGGTCAATCGGCAGAGCCTGCAGGCTGGCTTGGACCGGCAGCAGCCGGGAAACTGACAGCAGCAGGTCAACCAGAACTGTCATAATCAAGACCAACACTCCGGCAAAAACAAAATGTTTCATTGAAGAGCTCCTCCTGGCTGGTTGGGCTTCCGGATGAGGGGAATTTTGTGGGGTCTGCGGGTTACTGAGCCAATCCTGGGCCTGGGCAGGCGTCAATGTGCGCCGATCGTAGACCACCACTGCTCCACTGGCCTGCAGCGAAACCAGCATGACCTGCATGGGCAGGTCGCCAGTCACAAATTGATGTAAGAATTCGGCGCGCGAGATGGATTTATCGTCGTAATCAACGATGACCAGATTGGGCTGCCAGGCTTCCATCACAGCCAGAGTCTCAGACGTGGTGGTAGTGGCTCGCAGTACGGTGGATTCACCGTATCGACCCAGCACCATTTTTTCCAACCCTTTACGGAAAAGCGGGTTGGCCGAAGCCATCAAAACCTTATATTCGGTTGAAGGGGTTGGACTGGCCATAGAGCATTCCCATGTAAAAAGAATTGAACCGGTCAGATTGTTCTACAGGTTCTAATTTACACGGTTTTAGTCCAAATTACTTACACCCACCCCCCAGTCAATTAGGTTAAATCAAGCTTAACGGGCGGGTGATTTACAAATCACCCGAAACCATTGGAAATCTACCGGATTCAAAAAGCTATCTGGGATTAAATTCCTGCCATCCCATCCGCTAAAGGGATCATGCTTTTTGGATCAAACCCAATTGAATCGCCTTGCTGACCGCTTCGGTACGGTTGGAAGCTTCCAGTTTTTCAAGAATATGCCGAACATGGGTCTTCACAGTGTTTTCGGAAATATATAAGCGCGACCCAATCTGGCTGGTGGTTTGCCCGGATGCCAGGCAGTCCAGGACTTCCAGCTCGCGATCAGACAACGGCTGTTGATTGGTGATTTCGGATTGGCGTGCTAAGGCACGCATAACAGAACCAGTCACTTCTGGAGATAATGCCCCCTCACCACCGGCGACTCGTAAAATGGACTTCCTCAAGTCTTCCGGTTCGGTGTTCTTGAGCAGGTAACCGTCGGCGCCCATGCGAATGGCACCCATCAAATCTTCCTCGTGCTGAGAAATTGTCAACATCAGGATATGCAGCGGGAGATGCATTTTCCGCACTGCTTCGACGGTCTGGATGCCGTCCATTTCTGGCATATTGACGTCCAAAAGGATAATATCGGGCGCCGTGGTCTGGATGATTGGCAAGGCTTCCCGGCCGTTGCCGGCTTCACCTACCACGCGAAATTCCGGCATATCGTTTAATAATCCTATCAAGCCGCGGCGGAAAAGGGCATGGTCGTCAACCACGACCAAACGAAGTGGGGCGCTTCTCATACAGGTGTCTCCTGGGTATTGATGGGTACTTCGATGTGAACAGTGGTGCCCCGACCCGGTTGGCTGGTGATTTGAAATTCTGCACCTATCAATTCTGCTCTTTCGCGCATTCCGCGCAGCCCATGGCGGGAAAGATCCGGCACATCCTCGGCAGAAAACCCGACACCGTCATCGCCAAGGTCAAATAACAATTCCTGGTTCCATTCCCGTACGTTGATCCACACCTTGGTAGCCTGGGCGTGCTTGCGGATATTGCTCAGTGTTTCCTGAATGATCCGCACCAATTGCGCTTGAACCTCGGGGCTAACCTGGGGCAACACTGCCGGAACCGAAGTCACCGCCTTCAGACCGCTGGTCTGTTCAAAATTATGAATAATTTGACCCAACCAGGAAACCATGTCTTGCTGTGGAGCAAAACGCAAATTATCAATCGCTTGCCGGGTTTCGAGATACGCCTCAGAGAGGGCGTCGTGGCTGTTCTGGAGGTTTTGCGCCAGACGTACCAGATCACCTTGGGCCAATTGGGTCTGCATTTGGGCTGAGGTAAGCTTCAAATAGGCCAGGGTTTGTGCCAGACTGTCATGAATTTCACGCGCCAGCCGAACGCGCTCCTGCATCACCGTACGATATTCAGTTTCCACCCTCCGGCGTTCATTTTCGACCAACAGGGCGATCTGGGTGGTTACAGTATCGATTAATGCCGTCTGACGCGGTTGGAGATCAGATGTGTGCCCACCCGTCATGATCAACGCTCCAAGTACCGTTCCTTCTGGCAGACAGAACGGCAAGACAATGATAGTCGAACCATCATCACCAGGTTGCAAATGAATTTCAGGACCGGTCGAATATCCCTGGTTGGCTGTCCGAGTAAGGATGGCGGAGGCCTCAGGTGCATCCAGCCAGGGATCGGTGTTGCTGGAAATTTCAAAGCTGGTTCCACGCGGTTCAGCAGCCCGGAAAAGGGCTTTGGAATGCCGGAAATCCAGCACATTTCGTAAACCGTCGATGAGATTGCCGATAATTGCGGATAGATCTTCCTGTTGTCCATTAACCGACTGTAGCTGGCGCAAGGTAACCAGTTCTTGATTCCGCAGGCGGATCATTTCGACCGCCAGCGACATCTCGGTGAGCAGCATCACCAGAAAATCATGCACATCCGGTTCAATTTCCGTATTCGCAGGTAAATACAGATTCACAATCCCGTAAGTGTGGTCATTGCGACTCAGCGGCAGACAATAAATGCGAACTGAATCGGTAAAAGGAGCCGCCAATAATGGGCAATTTCCGCCCGTTTCACTGTGGTATTCGGTACAGTTCCGACAGCGGTCACGCACGGCTGGAGAGGTCAATTGGGTTGCCCATAACTGCGACTGGGAGGTAACCTGAGGGCCATAGACATACGTTTTGAGAGGCTGTCCCCATTCATCATATGGAATAAAGGATGCAGCTGTTGAAGAGACAACGCCGGAGATGATTTCCAGGGCTTTTTCAACCATTTCTTGCTCATCGGATGCATCGATCAGCAACTGGTTAAGACGGATCATGCCATCCAATCGCTTTTGCAGCGATTCGTGCTCCGCGCGGAGAGGAGTCGCCAGTTTTTGAGTTTTTTGCTGTTGAAATAATTTTCCTGAAAGAATAGCCAGCCAGGTTGCCATAAGTAAAGCAAGCGCCCAATAAACCAGAATGGCGAAAGGAGTGAAATGAGGTCCTCCGATAACCCACCAGGCAAAACCTTCCAGTGCCAGGACCGCCAGCAGAATTCCCCCCGCAAAAAAATACTGTCGGTCAACCGTGCGAAGCAACGGACGTTTCATATACTAATTTTACCCTGAAACCGCGGCTGGAAACGGCAGACAAAAATACAGAGCAGCGATGAGCTGCTCTGTATCCATATGTACCTTGCCAGAAATCTATTGAATTTGCGTGCGGATAAAAGTCACTAGCTGCCAGACCTGATCTTCTGTCAGAATGCCTTTCTGTGCCGGCATGGATGAGTTGAAGGGATCGAAAGCCCCACCATCCATAATGCGCCAGTAGATGAAGTCATCCGTCAGATCCGGCGCCTTGGTTTTCAAGTCAGCGGGCGGAGGCGTCAGGGCAGCCGCGGCAGGACCATCCCCTTGACCGCTTGGGCCGTGACAGGACGAGCAGCGTTCAGCGAATAGTGCACCACCAGCGGTGGCGGCGTCCGCATTGCCTGCCAGCGGGTTGGTCATACCTTTGTAGGGGGCAGGCGGTTCAGGGACCTCACTCTTTGTTCCGCCCCCACCGCAAGCAGCTAAAAGCAATGTGCTCAGGGCAAAAACTGCCACCAGAATATAAATTGAACGTTTCATAACTGTCCTCCATGTTGGTTGTTTCATTAGAAAACGATTAAATAAATTATAACGGGCTTTTTGGATAATTGGTAGGGCAATCATATATGAAAATTATCAAATATATAGGAATAATTACTTGTTCGTATGTTAACAATGTCACTTACTAAGATCAACGATTTTTATTATCCTTACTACATTCTTTACCTTAGAGGTGTTCAATGTTTCGAATAAGCCGCCGTCTTGATTATGGGTTACAGTTGATGATTGCCCTCGCCTCCGGCGATGGCGAGCAACCCGTCCCCAGCGCCCGTCTTTCCGAGCAGCTGCAAATTCCGCTCCCCTTCCTGCACCAAATCGCACACACGTTGATGCAGTCTGGCCTCATCAAAGCCTCTCCGGGTCCCCGGGGCGGGCTGCGCTTGAACTCGCCAGCCGATAGCATCACCGTGCTCAAAATCGCCGAGGTCCTGGAAGGTCCGATCAACATCACCCCTGGTGTTGAAATCGGTGACAATTGCATCCGCCAGGAAAGCTGCGCAACTCAATCTATGTGGGATGACTTGCAGTCAAAAATCATCAACTACATGGTAACCCACACGCTGGATGTACTTGTAAAACGCTCTGTGGACTACAAGAGTTTCGTAGTACCTGCCACAGAAGCTGTGCAAGACAAAACCCCAATTCCCGCTGACTAATTAATCAAATAACGGTATTCTTCCAGACCGGAATCTAAACCTTCCGGTCTGGTCAGATATTTCCCTGGTGAATCATGCCTTCAAGGCTGCCAGCACTTCTGTGGAATGGCCTTCGACAGTGATCTTGGGGAAGATCTTCTTGACGATTCCCTTCTCGTCGATGAGGAATGTGGTGCGAATCACCCCATCGAACTCGTGTCCCCATAGTTTTTTCGGTCCCCATACACCGTAGAGATCACAAATTACATGGCCTTCGTCCGCTAACAGGGTGAAAGGCAGTTTGTATTTAGCCTTGAATTTGGCATGTGACTTGGGTGAATCCGGACTGACGCCCAGAATTACCACGCCGGCGCCCTGATAGACACCATAGTCGTCACGAAAATTGCAGGCTTCTGCGGTGCAACCGGGAGTATCATCTTCGGGATAAAAATAGAGGACCACCGGATGGCCCAGATAATCGCTCAGTGAGCGAACCGTACTGTTTTCATCTTGTAGTGAAAATGCCGGGGCGGGTAAATTTACGGTAACCATTTTTCTCCTTTGGAATGCCTGGTCAAGCCAAATCTGCAATGATTTTTCCCATGCGGGCAACATCATAACCCGGCATGGCAGCGACTTGCTGGTGGAAAGCTTCATCTTGCATGGCGTTCAACAACGGCTCAAGCAACTCACTTTCCGCAAATTCGGTCGGAATAATAAGGTCATATTGCTCATGGAATAAAGGAATGAATTCCAGCTTTAATGCCTGGGCAGCCGCTGGAATTCCCATACCGCAATCCGCGCGCCCGGAAGCAATTGCTGCTGCCACCGCCAGGTGCGTGAATTCTTCGCTTTCATAGCCCTGAACCTGATCAGGTGCGATTCCCAACTTCGCCAGATGATAATCCAATAAAACCCGGGTTCCAGCGCCACGCTGGCGGTTGATGTAGGTAACTTCAGGCCGTTTCAAGTCAGCTAATCCGGAAATTCCTTTTGGATTTCCGCGGGCAATCATCAGCCCTTGCTCTCTACGCACCCAGCCGAAAATGCGCATTTTTTCACCGGATAAATATTGGTGTATAGCTGCCAGATTGTATTCACCGGTGGATGGGTCCAGAAGGTGGCAGCCTGCCAGGTGGGCTTCCTTGCGTCGCAGCGCCACCAACCCGCCCTGACTGCCTACATTGGCTGAAACCAGGCGGCGTCCACGTGTTGCCAGGTATTGCGCCAACACATCCAGGGTAACATCATGGGAACCAATGGCGAATATCGTACGTTCCAGTTCGGCAGGCGGGTTATACAGCCGAACGCGCACTGGACTTCCAGCTTCAATACCCTGCGTCCCGCGTGGGATAATGACGAGGCCGTCCGCCCGCACCAGTGAGGTAATCACACCGGCGCCGCGCGCCAGCGG
Source organism: uncultured Chloroflexia bacterium (assembly GCA_963721535.1). GTDB lineage: Bacteria > Chloroflexota > Anaerolineae > Anaerolineales > Anaerolineaceae > Bellilinea. The sequence goes on along the minus strand of CAVRKN010000015.1, from coordinate 68,772 downwards.
CGCTGCCAGCATTCGGGCTCCAACCCGGCCAACCACCACGCGTAAATAGTCATCATCCCCAGCCGGTGAGGTAACCTTCCGGGTTAAGGACGCGTCAATTTCCAATGGTTGGGCAGCCAACCTCCCGGTCCAACGGGCTAATAGCGGTTCAACAAAAATTTCACCGGTTAAGGCTGCCGATACGGGATAGCCCGGCACGCCAATGATGGGTACCTGTTTGCCATCCTGGCGAACCACCATTCCAAGAATCACCGGATGTCCGGGACGAACTGCCACGCCATGCACCAACACCGTTCCCAAGGCTGCGATCACCCTGGCTGAAAAATCTTCCGCCCCGGCAGAGGACCCGGCGTTTAGGAGAATCAGGTCATATTTTTCTGCGGCTGATTGCACAGCCTGGCGAATCTGATCAAATTCATCCGGGAGAATGGCAAAACGCTGCGGTTCCCCGCCCCAACTCTGCACCTGTCCCGCCAGGACCAAAGAGTTATATTCAATGATCTCGCCGCGTTGAACCTCGCTGCCAAGCGGGATAAGTTCTGTTCCGGTTGGCAGGATCGCGACTTTGGGTTTCCTGGCTATACGCAACGATGTGTGTCCGCTGGCAGCCACGGCTCCCAGGTCCACCGGTCGCAGCACATGACCGGAGGGCAGAATCAACTGAGTGACAACGATGTCTTCGCCCATTGCACGCACATGACTCCATGGCGGAAGCGCAGCCCGCAGCCGGATTTGGGCTGGTTTGCGTGAATCCGCCGCTGGATTCCCCGCTGCGTCCAATGGTTCAATATTTTCAATAGGGACGACTGCATTAGCCCATTCAGGCAGTGGATCACCGGTGTCCACATAAGCAGCCTGCTCTGTCACAGCCAAAGTGGTCGGTGCGGTTGGCATGGCATTGCGAATGGATTCAGACCGCAGCGCGAACCCGTCCATGGCGGCAGAATGGTAATTGGGCGAAGAAGTCAACGCCCATACCGGTTCAGCAGTTACCCGACCGACCAGGTTTTCCGCCAGGTCAGCCACCTCGACTCCCAACACGCCATTCAACCCTGCCGCCTCCAGTGCCGCATTGAAACGCTGCCAGGCCTGGTCAAGCGGGATGTCATGCAGATAGAAGTTTTCGGATTCCGTCATGCTGCTCTCCAACCAGTGAATTACAACAACTCCACCTGAACAGATGATCCGGCTGGCAATCCGGTAATATCGGCCGGAATCCGCACCAGACCGTCCGCTCGGGTCAGGGTAAAAATCAGGTTACTCTTGAAGAAAATAGGTTCGGCATTCAGCCCTGAGAGGGTGGTCAGCAGGCGCACCGGGATGAAGTCTTCACGGCCGGCCTGCGAGGCCAGGTTTACCGTTAACCGTGCTGGAATCGATGGTCGAATTCTATTCGCCGGCAACCCCAGCAACCTCTCGATCACCGGCACGACAAATAGGCGTGCTATCACCAACGCAGATACCGGATTTCCCGGCAAACCGATTACCACTTTTCCATCACAAACCGCCAAAATGGTCGGTTTGCCCGGCTTAATATTGACGCCGTGGACCAGCACACCAGGTTTTCCCATGCGGTTGACCACTTTCGCCGTGAGGTCACGAGTGCTGGCGGATGAGCCAGCCGTCACAACCACCAGGTCGCACTCAGCCAGCGCCGTCTGAAGAGCTGTTTCAAGCGCTTCCTCGCGGTCAGCGACAATTCCATAACGCACCGGCTCGCCGCCTGCTTGGGTAACCAGGGCGCTGAGGGAGTAGCTGTTGATATCCCGCACCTGGCCTGGTTGAAGGTTATCCTGCGGTGGGACGACCTCATCCCCGCTGGACAAAATTGCTACATGCGGTGGTCGCACCACCTCGATGGTGGTAATTCCAAGTGCCAGCAGCCCGCCGATCTCGGCTGGTCGCAGCAATGCCCCAACAGGAAGGACAATTTGTCCAATTTCCACATCCTCCCCAACTTTGAGGAGGTTTTCACCGGTAGCGACTGCACGCAGAACCTCGAGTTCATCCAGCCGGGAAAGTTGTGAATGCTCCAGCATTAATACTGCATCGGCTCCGGTTGGCAGCATGCCGCCGGTATGAATGGCGGCTGCAGACCCGCGCTGTAGGTCAAATGTTGGCGCAGCACCCATGGGTACTTCACCGATCAGCGGCAAGTAAGCTGGCAGTGATTCACTGGCGCCGTAGGTATCGGCTGCATGCACGGCATAACCATCCACCGTTGAGCGTGCAAAAGACGGCAATGGTTCCGGTGCTAAAACCGGACCCTTCACCACCCGACCTAGCGAATCTGTGGTGGAGATATTTTCACTGAGCAACCCAGGCTGCGGCAGGTTCGCCAACAGGAGTTCCAAGGCTGCCGCCGGGGGAAGGAGATTGAGGAATTCAGGCACAGCTCATCCCACCCACAGGGTGAACGCTTGTAAATACACGGTTATAGCAAAAGTAGCGATTGCCGTGATGCGCAGCAGCCGCCAGCGTGGCGGGGCGCCATTGCCAATTTGCCAGATTTGCAGGAATTGGAACAACCCTACTGGCAAGGTGAGCAGGCGCGGCCAGGTGAGCGCCCAGGCCATACCAATCAATGCGCCAATGCCAATTAATAAGTAGGCCACAAGAATCAGAACGTTATGCAGCACCATCCCACGCTGCCAGCCCAGGCGGATCATCAGATTCTGCCGCCCGCTTTTCAGATCGGCATAATAGGATTCCAAAGACAGTGCCAGGACCATTGCCAGGTACAAAGCAGTGATGGGGAAGGTCAGCATACCAAGCAATTGGCTCATTTCACCGGCTTGCAACAGGTAACCCAGCGCTGGAACCAGAGTGGTCAGAAAAACCGCCATCACCAACTCGCCGTAGCCCGAATATACCAGGCGGAAAGGCGGCACCGCATAAACAAAAGCGAGCAGGAAAGCCAACCCCAATACCAGCCAAACAGAGGGGGTAATCGCGCCGGAAGCGAACAAGATCACAGTGAACATGGCACCGGTGGTTAATGTCGTGACAGCCACCAGCATTAACGCACCTCGCGGCAAAAGAACTCCGCCGCTATCCCCTCCTGGCAAAGAACTTCCAGCGCGGCGCGAGTCAAGCAGGCGGGTATAGAAAGCTGTCAGAAAGAAACAACTCAATTGCAGGAGGACTACCAAAGCCATACCTAACCAAAAATTCCGCCAGTTGAACAGCTCGCCGCGGAAAATCACAATACCTGCGCCAAGTGCGTACAAGAAAGCCCCTGTCAGCAGCGATGACCAGGAAGTGATACGAAAGAAATCGGATAGGGGGGATGAGGGAGATGAACGCATCATGAGTGTATTAGGTCAGTTGGTATCCGCCGTCAACGATCAATGTTTCGCCGGTGATATATTGGTGATGGATTAAGAAGAGTACAGCCTGAACCACGTCCTGCGGCGCTCCCGGGTGTTTAGCTGGCAGCCGCTCAACCAGACGGTTCCAGTCCGCGAGATCGGTATCGTCTGAACGCAAGATCAATCCTGGTGCCACGGCGTTGACTCGGATTTTCGGTGCCAGAGTACGCGCCAGTAGACGGGTGAGCACTTCCAGTCCGGCCTTACTGATGGTGTAGGCCGGAAATCCGCTCCAGGTTTTCCGGGCACCGGTATCAGACAGGTTAATGATAACCCCGCCGTGAGCTTGCATCAACCTTGCCGCTGCTTTGGCGCATAACCAGGGAGCCCGTAAGGTTCAGGTCAAGAGTGTCGTCCCATTCAGCGACCGTCAATTCGGTCAAATTACCACGTGGCATAATGGCAGCGGAATTGACTAAAACGCTCAAAGGGTACTGCTGCCTCCCAACCGTTTCAAAGATCGACTCAATTTGGGTAGGATCGCTCAGGTCGGCTTGAATTAACGTGCAAGGAACGTTAAACGCTTCGATTTCCCGGGCAGTTTGGTCAGCAGCTTCACCGGAAGAACGGTAATGCAAGGCTATTCCATAGCCATCCTGTGCCAACCCGAGCGCAATTTCACGTCCAAGGCGTACCGCCCCGCCGGTGACCAGTGCCAGTTCATTGCGAAAAGGGATCATCAATCTATCCGTCCCTTATTTTTGAAAGAAACTTGATAGGAAAAACCAGACGTTTGCCGGACGCTCCGCGAGACGCCGCATGAAGTACGGGTACCAGTGAGTGCCGTATGGCACATAAACCCGAACCGGGAAACCGGCTTTGACCAGATCCTGCTGCAGGTCGCGCCGAATGCCGAACAAGAACTGGAATTCCAGGGCTTGTTTTGGCAGGCCTAACGCTGCCAATTTTGACTGGGCATATTTTATGCGGGCAGGATCGTGACTGCCAACCGCGGTCAATGGCGGAAAATGGCCGTCCGCACTGCCACCTGGTGCATCTGCTATTTTTTCTGCCTTCAGGAGGATATCGACCAGTTGGTCGAACCCAGCATCAACATCGGCCTTTTTGGGGAATGCAACAGATGCTGGTTCTTTGTAGGCGCCCTTGACCAGCCGAACGCGAATCCCAGCCTGAGCCAGCTGGCGCGTATCTTCAACACTGCGGTAGAGGTAGGACTGGATTACGGTGCCAATATTGGTGAATCCCGCTGATACAGCCCGCTGCACCAGGGTCAATGTAATCTCGGTCAGCGATGAGTCTTCCATATCGACCCGCACAAAGTTGCCCTGGTTTTTCGCGCGGTCGAGGATGGTCACCAGGTTGTCATAAGCCAGTTCAGGGTCAAGCAGCAGTCCCAATTGTGATAATTTGATGGATACATTGGACGGCAAGCCGGACGCCTGGATGGCATCCAGGGCTGCCAGAACGTCTTCAGTCGATTGAGTGGCGGCTTCCTGAGATTCTGTGTTTTCCCCCAGATGGTCGAGCGTGGCACGAATCCCCAGTTCATTCAACTGAGTAAGTACCCTCATGGCTTGCTGAATGGTTTCGCCAGCGATGAAGCGGGAGGCCATGCGCCAGGCAAACTTCCAATTTGTGATCAGTCGTTGCGCCCACCTGGCTTTGGAAAGGGATATGAACAGCGCTCGCAGCATTGCACCTCAACCATAAATTGGAAAATGTTCACCCTGGTAGTCCGAACCCGATTGATTCTAACATACGTGATGCTTTGCGGCTGGAGGGAAGAAATGAACCGCTGACCGTGCCTCCAAAATTGGGATAAAATGAAAATATCCCTGGTGAAATCCTATCCAGCTTCTCTAAAACCTGATCGAGGTGAAAATATGGCAGCTGTGTACCCAATGATCTATTCCGATGTCGTCATGCGGGCTCGAAGTGCCAACCTGCCGCTGGTGGCACTTGAATCGACCGTCATCACGCACGGCTTGCCTTACCCTGAAAACCTAAAACTGGCACAGGACATGGAAGCCGACATCGCAGCCAGTGGGGCAGTACCGGCAACAATTGCCATATTGGATGGCAAAATTCAGGTCGGTTTGAATTCACACCAATTGGAACATCTGGCAACCGCGAAAAATGCGATTAAAGTCAGCCGGCGAGACTTTGGTCTGGCGCTGGCACGCGGGATTCCAGGTGGCACAACCGTGGCGGGGACGCTCCATGCAGCTCATTTGGCTGGTATTCAGGTATTTGCCACCGGCGGCATCGGCGGCGTGCATCGCAACGCACCGTTCGACGTTTCTGCTGACTTGATTGAACTGGGACGTACACCGCTGGTGGTGGTATGCGCCGGCGCCAAATCGATTCTCGACCTGCCGGCGACATTGGAGGTATTGGAAACCCAGGGGGTTATGGTCATTGGGTATCAAACGGATGAATTCCCGGCATTTTTCTCACGCTCATCCGGATTGAAATTAAATGCCCGTTCCGATAGCCCGCAAGAGATCGCAGCAATCGCTAAAGCGCATTGGCAGGCCGGCATAGGCAGCGCTATTCTGGTAGCCAACCCCCCGCCGATCGAAAGCGCACTGCCTCTCGATGAAATTGAAACCGTGATTGTTAAAGCGATTCACGAAGCTGAAGCCAAAGGCATTTATGGGTCAGCTGCTACACCTTTTCTCCTATCGCATATCAATCAACTGACCAGCGGTCAAAGTATGCAAACAAATCTGGCATTGCTGCGCTCAAACGCCAGGCTGGCTGCTCAAATTGCCGTGGCATTAACACCATCCAGGTCTGTCTCCATATAGTTGACAGCGGCTTGATTCATATAACCTTCGCCAGCTTAATAGGTGGCGGTTGGCGCGCGGGTCGCTGATGGTTTTGGCGTCGGGGTGGATGTGCGGGTCGAAGTGATGGTCGGAGTAGGCGTGATGGTTGGACGCAACGTGGCGGTGCCAGTGGCAGTCACCGTCCAAGTGGCGGTTGGCGTGCGAGTAGCTGTAGAGGTAGGCAATGGCGTTGGCGGGCTGCCGCTTATGCTAAAGTAACCAGAGCTTTTCCAATCCGTGCCGACAAAAATTTGCACCTCGTAATCCCCCGCCAGCCAATCATCGGCAGATGGCTCACACTCGGTGTAGCCGTACCCACCTGAACCGCCATCCCAGGGTTTGGATTCAAAGCACAGCAATTTTTGATCGGATAACCGGTACCACAACGCCGCCCAGTTCGAGCCCGGGATCATCTGGTCATAACTAAACGTGCCAAACAGCTTGCCTACCGGGTTGGCAAATTCCGTTTGTGGGTCAACCGGTTGGAATGCATCATCGATCTCGCGGGCAAGCAATACCCCGCTGAATACCGCATCCGGATTGGGCGTGATGGTGGTCAGGATGCTGCTGCGAATACTATCCGGTAGGGCTGGAGTAAACGTGATCGAGGGTGTATTGGTGATGGTGGGAGTCAGTGAAATGGTAGGCGTGAGCGTGATGGTGGGCGTCAGTGTGACGGTGGGGGTTAATGTTATGGTCGGCGACGGCGGGAAAAAGCGGTAAGCTACTGGCTCGGCGTAACGGTTGATGGTAAAGCCAATCGCAGCCATCACTACGGCTCCGAAAATTGTGCGCCACCCACGCGAGACCATCTCACGGCGTTTACGAAAATATAACAGGCGTTGTCCAGAGCGGATGGTGCGGATACCAATAAAAATGCTCAGGACTACACCCACCAGAATCAAGACAAACAATGTTTGGACTGCGGTGCGAATATCTAGATTCATTATGACTCGACGGAATTCGTGCTCGAACCATTATAGCATGATCAAATTTTGTCAATAATCCAGAGGAAAATGCGTGGACATCATTCGTTTGCTCCCATAAAACAGCCGTAGGCCCCCATTATTTGCAGTCGCCTTACGAATAGGCGCATAATGTTGCGCATTATTTTTTTCAAGGGTAAAATCCTTTTATATGGCGCTCGCTCCGGGGACTATTCTCAACAATCGATACCGAATTGTTTCCATCCTCGGCCAGGGTGGGATGGGGTCTGTATATCAGGCCTGGGATGAGAATTTAGGCATATCAGTCGCGGTAAAAGAGAATTTATTTCTGACTGACGAGTATGCGCGCCAATTTCAGCGCGAAGCCAATATTTTGGCCAGCTTACGCCACCCGAGCCTGCCGCGGGTAGGCGATTATTTCACCGTGCCCAATCAGGGTCAATACCTGATCATGGATTTCATCGAAGGTGAAGACCTGCGCCAGCGTATTGAACGCGTGACCACCGTCCCCGATGAAGATGTGGTGTTGATCGGGGCTGCCATTTGCGATGCGCTGGATTATTTGCACCACCGTTTCCCTCCGATCATCCACCGCGACATTAAGCCCGGGAACATCAAAATTACACCTGAAGGGCAAGTTGCCCTGGTTGATTTTGGCCTGGCAAAGTTGATGATTGGGACGCAGCAAACCACCACCGGTGCACGTGCCATGACTCCCGGTTACTCACCGCCGGAACAGTATGGTACGGCGCCAACCGATGTGCGAACTGATGTTTACTCCCTGGGTGCAACACTTTACGCGTCACTGACCGGCGCTATTCCGGAAGACGCGCTGGCGCGCGCGACCGGCAAAGCCGACCTCACCCCGGTTCGAGCGCTGATGCCAAAGGCTAACCGAAAATTAGCCGCTACGATCGAAAAAGCTCTGGCAGTTGACCCCGATAACCGGTATCAGACTGCCGTGGAGTTTCGCAAAGCATTGTTAGAAGCCGGCAACCTGGAAAGGCTGCCTGAAGGTCAGGCGTTGGTTTCACCACCGCCTTATCTTCCGCCGCCTGAAGATATCGAAAATACGGGAATTCTCGAACCGATCTCATTTAATTCCGGCACGGAAGATCCGATGGTCGCACGCCGCCTGTCACTACCCGTATCGCGCAGAAAACGACGCCGCAAAATGGTTCCTGTAGGGCTATTGATTGTTGCGTCGGTAGCTCTCATCTTCTTGATTCAACCCGGGGTATCCAAAACGGTATTTGGCTGGATTATTCCATCGCCGACCCCGACTGCGACGGTTGCAGCGGTCGCAGAGAACAGCACGCCGACCGCCCCTGGTCAGAATCAAACTGCATCAGTTTCTCCGGAAGACCCCACAATTGAAAATGTTGTTCCTGTTGGCGAATCTAAAACGCCAGAACCGGTAAACACGCCCATCGCGACGGAGACCCCGACAGTCACTCCTACCCGAGTCGGAGGTAGCGCCGGACAAATCGCATTTTCTTCTGATCGGACCGGCAGTATGCAGGTTTGGATGATGAATACCGATGGTAGTCAACAGCATCCGCTTACCAACTTGCCAGATGGCGCATGTAAGCCTTCCTGGTCACCGGACGGTCGAAAGCTTGTTTTTGTGTCCCCTTGCAAAGAGCGGAAAGACCGCTACGACGGATCGAAAATCTTCGTTATGGATGTGGCCAATGGATCAGCGCCATATCCTTTACCGGTTCCCCCCAGCCCGGCTGAGGATTATGATCCCACCTGGTCACCGGACGGGTTGAAAATCGCTTTCACATCAACGCGTGCTGGAAACCCAGATATTTTTGTTTACAACATGAGCGATCAAACTTTGTTGCAATTGACCAATAATCGTTCGGTGGAAAAATACCCAGCCTGGTCACCCACCGGTACGCAAATTGCGTATGTCCGCGATTTTTCCTACTCTCAGCTATGGACCATGTCGGATACGGGCCAGTTCCAGACCAGATTTGCTGTCAGCGGCGAGGTTAACGACATGTGGCCAAACTGGTCTCCAGATGGCAGTAACCTTTTATTCTCACAACTCAATGCAGCCAATGTGCCCTGGCTGGTTTCCCTTCGGTACGAAGACCGCAACACGACAACCTCTACCCGCATCCCACCGCGCGGTCAACCAGATGTCGGTCCGGTCGCCCAGGTTGACATCTCACCAGACGGGAACTGGATCGCCTATGAAAGCTGGCCAGATGGCATCAATCATGATATTTATATGATGACCATCAACGGATCGGCCAAAATGCGGCTGACCACCGATAAAGATTTTGATTTCGGTCCAGCCTGGCGGCCCGTCCCTGGTTCCTGACGCCTGAGAGGTAATTGGCATGGCGCTGCAAGTCGGTGATTTGCTCTCCCAACGGTACCGCATTGGGCAGATTTTGACCCAAAGTGGGGGAGAAGCTTTATATAAAGCCCATGACCAGGTCAGCGGAAATGATGTGTTGGTCAAAGAATTTGCCTCACCTGGAAATCCGGGTGATATTTCTGACACAACTCAAGTTGAAATTCTAGTTGGGTTGCGGCATCCCAACCTGGTATCCGCTTCAGACCGGTTGACCATTGCCGGACAAGGTGCTTATGTGGTGTTGGACACTGGCGGGAATGAAGTCCTGCGGCAGCGGTTGGAAAATACCGGGCCAATGCCATACACCGAAGTTGTTCCGTTGATTTTGAACTTATGCGATGCCGTTTTTTACCTGCATGATCACCAACCGCCGCTGGTGCATGGAGCCATTGGACTGGAATCCATCTTCGTTACCCCAGATGGAAAGGTTACGCTGTTGTATGTAGGGGATCAGGCGAAACCAACAGCCGAACCCAGTAGAATCTCAGATGTAATTGACCTGGGGAAAACAGCCTACACCTTACTAACCAACCTGCCGCCCCCTGAGGCTTCTGACGGCATCATCCAAACACAAATCGAAACCCGACTGCAAGCGGACTTTCCACAAATTCCAGCTTCCATTGGAGCCGTCATTGCCCGATGTGTTGATCCTACCCCGGAAAAAGGCTTTGGCAGCATCGAAGATTTTAAAGCGGCATTGTTGTACGCCCTGGTGCAAATCCCACCGGAAACTTTGCGTATGACCCCATTAACTTTCTCCCAGGCGGTACCGACCAGCAGCGAGGGGTTCAATCCAGTGATACCATCGGAACCCGAAAACCAGCCATCGCAGGCTACCTGCTCCTCCAGAACCGACCACACCAATCCGGCGGCGTGTTCCCTGGGGTTTACTCTAAGTTATTATTCGACCAGCGGCGACCCGGTTTTAACCGCCTGATAGCTGGCTGGCATATGGCTCGGCAAACAGGGCGGGAGTTCCACCGGTGTGCCAAAACAGGATGCGATCGGTAGTTTTGAAAAATCCCTGGCGGATCAAATCAATCATGCCTGCAGCTGCCCGGCCGGTATAAACTGGATCTAGGAGCAGACCCTCTTTATTCGCAAACAATTTAATAGCCTCAATTTCAGGCTCGCCCATTACGGCGTACCCACCACCAAGGTAGGCATCGTTTACGATGATTTCATTTGATGGAATACGGACGCGCTCGCCTAAACGATCGGCACTTTGATTCGCCAGGTTGGCGACATCGGCCTGCAATTCGCTTGCGGGATGGTCGATGCTAATGCCAAGGACTTTACCAGACCAATTGGCTAGCTTCGCACCCAACACCAAACCCGCCTGGGTTCCTGCCGAGGACGATGCCACGATCATCCAATCGACATCCACTTGCTGGGATTGAAATTCTTTGAACGCCGTCACATAACCAATGGTTCCGGTCGGGGTTGAAGCGCCCAAAGGGATCAAAAACGGACGATCCCCGTTCTCCCAGGCGTTATCGAAGGTGTGGGTAAGAACCTTTTCACGTTCTGCTCGCGTGGTCCAGATCGTTTTGGCACCAAACAGGTCATCCAGCAGAACGTTGCCATTTGAGTTCTGGTCCGGTTCACCGGACAGTACCAGGATGCAGCGTAACCCCAGCCTGGCTGCCAGCGCAGCAGTTTGCCGGCAGTGGTTGGATTGACTGCTGCCCACCGTAATCAACGTGCGTGCCCCGCCAGCCCGAGCCTCGGCCAAAACATATTCCAGTTTACGGGTTTTATTACCCCCCAAGCCGATGCCAGTCTGGTCATCCCGTTTGACCCAGATGCGCGGCCCGCCCAGAGCTGTTGAAAGCCGCGGCAGCATTTCAATAGCTGTAGGCAGGTGGGCAAATAGGATCCGCGGAATCACAAGGATACCTCGCGAAGGGTTTGTTCTTTCCCGCGCCGGCGCATTAAATTTAATAGACGCGGCAGCAGGTTGGTGTAAGCCCGGTAGAAGAACGGCCGGGAAGTAAAATCCCAGGCACCAATAAAACGCGAAACCTGTCCACCGAGGCCTTCTTTAAAGCGGAAGACTCCCCACATCGAGTCAGTTTCATCAAAAGTATCTGGCGCACCCCACAGGTCATACTGCCGGCAGCCGCGACCCTGGGCGGTACGCATGGCTTGCCATTGCAACAAATAATTGGGCATTTTATCCCGGTGCGCCTCACGCGACATGCCGTACATATACCAGGCGCGTTCACCGGTAAAAAACAGAATCAGCCCGGCAACCAATTCACCCTGCACTTCAGCCAGAAGCACTTCCGCCATTCCAGCCTCCATGAAATATTTCCAGGCACGCAGGTAATAAGGCTCCGGTCGAATGACAAAGCCATCACGCACCGAAGTCTCGGCATACATGCGGTAGACTGACGGCAAATCCTCGAATGTCCCTTTGCGGACAGTCACCCCTTTTTTCTCGGCCAGGCGGATGTTATACCGGGTTTTTGGCTTCATCCGTGCCAGCCAGTCTTCTTCGCTCCCATTTAGATCCAACCAGACGGTATTGCGAAATTGAATTTGGTCTTGTGAAAAACGCCAGTCGCGCGATTCCAACTCGGCGGTTATTGGCCTGCCACTCGGGTTTTCGATCTCTTCAGTCGACCCAGGGATACCGCTACCAAGAAGCACTTCCGGGTCAATTTTGATGAATATGGCTTTTTCCTTTTTGGCCAGGGCTTGCAGCCCATCCAAAACTAAAGTGCGGTAAGCCGAATTTTCCCAATTCAGGAGTGGCCCGCGTGGTACATACAAGATATTGAACCGCGGACCTAGCGGTGTGAGGCGAATGGTTCTTTCCAATACCATGGCAGTCGCCAGAACTTTTCCGGTTGCATCCCGCCATATCTGGGGCAAAGGTCGCCAACCATACATCGCCTTAAACTGACCCCACTGCCAGGATTGCAGCACATGTGCACCAGGCAGGGACTCGATAACCTCGTTCCAGCCGTTTAGTGTTTCGGAGCCTGATGCCATTTGCTCTGCCATACCTTTTGCCGAATCACCCAATCATTAATTGCGCGTTCATGTCCAGCTCCTGTCAACTTTTCCGGCAGTGTGCTGGAGGTAAAAAGACCGGCTTCCTCTACTTCGTCGCTGGCGCCCAGACTCCCGCCGATCACATGGCAGTTGTAAACCAGCAATACGCCATTTCCGCGCGGGTCATCCTGAAAATAATAGGCTCCAGCCAGGTCATGGGCATGAGCAATTAACCCGGTCTCTTCGAAGAGTTCACGCACTGCTGCGTCAGCAGGATCCTCATCCGCTTCGACGTAACCCGCCGGAAGGTACCAGCATCCCTTCCAGGGCTCCTGGCTGCGTCGTACTAATAACAGACTCTCCTCCATGACCACCAAGGCAGCCGAGCTGACCTTTAATTGTTCATAATACACCCAGCCACAGGCCGGGCAAACTAGCCGGTCGCGGTTTTCAACTTCCTTCAATTCCAGCGATGCACCGCATAAAAAGCAATGATTCATGGGTGTCGGTTATTCTCCCCCGCGCCGGCGCAAATACAATTCATAGGCTTTATATAAGAGCGGCTGATAGATCACATCCCAGGCGCCAATTGAACGGCGAACCTCTCCGCCGAAACCACGCTTGAACCGGTAGACGCTCCACAGCCCATCCTCCCGGTCTGTGAATTCTGACTCTAATACCTGTTCGTCGACATCCGGAATGCCCCACAGGTCATACACCCTGCATCCGTGGGCGGCAGCCCAGCGCATAGCTTCAAATTGCACCAGGTAAGTGGGCATGCGATTACGTTCAACGTTACTGGACGCCCCGTAGAAATACCAGGCCCGCTTGCCTTGGGCAAATACCATCACACTGGCCAGGGGTTGACCGGCATAGCTTGCAGTCAACAACGCGCAATTGCCGGAAGGAGAAAAAAGATCGAAGGCACGCTGATAATAAGCCTGGCTGTGAACCCCAAATTGATCGCGCTGACCCGTCTGCTGCATGAGGTTATAAAACCCGGCAATATCAGTGTTCTCCTGAACCACCACTTCCTTCTTTTCCGCCAACCGTACATTGTAGCGGGTTTTTTGTTTCATCCGCGCCAGCCAATCTTCAGGTCCCCCAGCCAAATCGATTTCTACTGTCCGGCGTGGTTGAATTGGGTCGGAAGGTACTGCCCCTCTGGGAAGATCCAAATGGGAGAGCGGTTGCCCTTCCCAATCATCCGGTTCCACTTTCAGGAAAATCGCCCGTTGTTGCCGGCATACTTCTTCCACCTGCGGCCATATTGCAGAAAAACCTGGGCCTACTGGACCTTTTGCAATGTATCCTACCGTCAACCCCAGGGGGAGTTTTCGGAACAGGATTTGAGCACCAGTGTCGCCAACCTGCACGCGGATGGGATCCCAGCTAAAACCAGCCTTGAGCTCTCCCCAAGCTGCGGATTGCAGGACGTGGGAATTGGGATGGTTAGCGAGATAATGCTCCCATTGCGCGGCGTCGAGAATGGCCATTAAATTATCGAGGTGATTTCTGGAGGCGGAGTCGCCCGGACAGATGCTCCCGGGATAAATTGGTCTAGCAAGGTGATGATTTCATCCCGACTGCCATCCCGTGAAAGTTGAACCAGTTCATCAACAGTCTGAAGAAGCCGGTCGCCCAATAATGGTTCAGTATTATCCAGGCGGAAAATGTCTGGATGCTCAGTGGATTTGAACTGGAAACCTTCGTCCCATAAATCCTCGGCTAATTTTTCACCAGGACGCACACCGGTAAATACGATTTCAATGTCCCTACCAGGCTCCAAACCCGAAAGACGGATCAAATCTTCGGCCAAATCCAGGATACGCACCTGCTGACCCATATTGAGCACAAAAGTCTCGCCGCCCAGTCCCATACCGCCAGCTTGCAGGACCAAATACACCGCTTCCGGAATGGTCATAAAATAGCGTTTCATATCCGGATGGGTAATGGTCACCGGACCACCGCGGGCAATTTGGCGGTTGAAAATGGGCACCACGCTTCCCCGACTGCCGAGGACGTTGCCAAAACGAACGACGGAATAGGCTTTGTTGCTCCGGCGCCCGGCTTCCAGAACTACCATCTCGGCAATCCGCTTGGTGGCGCCCATAATATTGACCGGACGGATCGCCTTGTCGCTGGAAATCATCACCAATCGTTCAACATTATGCTGCATGGCGGTATCGACCAAGTTTTTGGTGCCAAGAATATTGTTGGTTACCGCTTCTTCCACATTGACTTCCATCAGTGAGACATGCTTGTGGGCAGCCGCGTGATAAACCACATTCGGCCTATATTGGGCAAAAACATTATTGAGACGCATTGGGTCACGCACATCTGCAATTACCGGATGTAAGTGCAGGGAAGGGTAAGCCTCTTTGAGTTCGAGCAGGGCTTCAAAAATGCTATTTTCGCCATGACCCAGCATGATTAATTCTTCCGGTCCCCAGCGGGCGATCTGGCGGCATAATTCGCGTCCAATCGATCCGCCGGCACCTGTGACCAGCACGACTTTACCGGATAGCACCGAGCCAACTTTTTCGTCACGGATGCGGGTAGGTTGGCGACGCAGCAAGTCGGAAATATCCACCTCGCGCAGCCGGCTGACACTCACTTTGCCGCCAAGCAGTTCGTAAATACCGGGCATGGTGCGGAAAGGGATGCCTTTCAAACGCGCGATATCGGCGACAGTGCGGACCACTCGACCAGGCGCGCTGGGGATGGCAATGATGACCTCGTTCACATGCAGGCGGTCCAGCACCCTTGTCAGGTCGGTTATGGTGCCGACAATCGGTACCCCGTGGATCTGCTGGCGCTGTTTGGTGGGGTTGTCATCCAGAAAACCAACCGGTATCAGGTTAATCTGTGGATTTTTTTGCAGTTCGCGCACGACCATGGCACCAGCGTCACCGGCACCTACCACAAGAACCCGTTTTGATCGTGACCCGGTACCGGGGGCGACCTGGTTTTGGCGCAACTCTGCGATCAACCGCAAGGTCATGCGTAAACCACCCACTGTGACGAGGGATAAGAGCCAGTCAATGACAAAAACAGAGCGCAGATAAGAATCAATGACGCCCAGGGTATTTAATAACAACATAACGACAGCCAGAGCAGCTGAGGCAGAAGTGACTGCTGCGGCTATTATGATCAGTTCTTTTATGCTGGCATATAACCACAAGCGGCGGTACATGCCAAAAAAATAGTAAACAATGGGTTTAACAATCAGGGCAGTGCCGATCATCCAATAGGCAAAGGGCAGGTATTGGTAAAAGAGCGGTCCCAGTTCAAAACGTAAAACAAACGTGCCCAAAACTGCCAAAGGAATGAGCAGCAAGTCACCAAAAAGGATATATCGGTTGCGAATATTAAAATTTTCCTCGCATGGATTAGTGACCTCGTAAACCGATCACGGTCCCCACCGTCCGGATCATTATCGTGAAATCAAGCATGAGATTGCGGTGCTTAATATAATACAGATCATACTCGAGTTTGACGCCATTGGTTTCATAGTCATTGGCGTAACCATAATTGACCTGCGCCCACCCGGATAACCCCGGTTTGACAAACAGCCGCGCCCGGTAGAAAGGGATATGCTGCTGCAGTAATGCGATTAATTCTGGGCGTTCAGCACGCGGGCCAACCAGGCTCATATCGCCTTTTAGAATGTTAAAAAACTGAGGCAATTCATCCAGATGCGACTTGCGCAGGAATTTGCCAAAAATCGTCGTCCGGATATCGTTTTCCGCAGCGGGGCGGGCGATACCGTCCGATTCCGCGTCCTGCACCATGCTGCGGTACTTGATCATATTATAAAACCGGCCGTTTTTTCCAAGGCGGGATTGATAGTAAAAAATTGGTGCACCGGATTCCAACAAAATTATTGTGCCAATAATCGGCAAAGATACAAGCAGGATGAGGCAGCCGACTATACCTCCGATGATATCGATCAGGCGTTTGGCAAGTTCATAAAAACCACCCACATGCGCCTGGTCAACAAAAGATCGCAGCACCCAGTCGGATTTCAACAAGAAAATCGGAACCCGTCCGAGAAGTTCTTCATACACGATCGGCATGGTAGTGACCTCAATGCCATTTTCTTCAGCCTCGAGAACTTTCTCGAACATGGCTGAATCCATATCACCCATGATCGAGAAGATCAAGTCTGTCGCCTGGTGTTCACGAACCAGGGTAAATAAATTTTCACTGGTACCGATCACCTTCAAGCCGGAAATTTCAGTCCCCAGTTTCTCAGGATCGTCATCGACCATCCCAATGGTGTAGAAAGGTGGAGGCCAAATGTCGTGAATGATATTTGCCAGTTGCGCGCCGGATTTGCCTGCTCCCACAATGATGACCCGACGCCTGAATTGGGGCGCGGTAAATAGACCGATGAAGATGAGGCGCCAAAGCATGGTTAAAACAAATGCAGTGCCGATAAAACCGATTACGCCCCGGCGAGGGAGTTCAACGCCTTCTGGACTGAATATAAAAAATACAATTAAGTACAAAGCCAAACTGACGCCGGCAGCCAGGCTAAGTTCTTTTAATGATTCCAATCGGGCGGTAGAGCGCCGAATATCATATGATTCAATTAGCAAAAGCAACCAAATCATTGGCATAAAATAGAACCACACTGGCACCCGCTCTTGCAGGAATTGCCAGGAAAAATTCAGCCACTCATTCCCTGAATTCCAAATATACAATCCAAGACCAAGGGCAATGAGAGATACCAATAAATCCCCAAAGAACAATGTGCCGCGGCGTTCCGCAGGGCGTAAGCGCCAGGCAGGTTTAATCAGTGGTTTGCCAGATTCCATACTGCTCATTATCCTAAATTAACCACCTGACGAAAAAAAACTCCAAATAAAACCACTGCCCCAACAAAAATGCATGGTCGTTATGGCTGCGGGGATTCCAATAAGTAAGCGTAAATCCTTAAAGCGGCGGGCATACGGTATTGAAGCCCCGATCAATAGCGCGATATAGAATCCTGCGCCAGCAAGCAGCACGATTCTGGCCAGTACGGCCCATAATGACAAAATTAATAACAACAATACACTGAGGACAAATATTGGGGGCACTGCCTGCCGCCAGCGCAGGGTATTTGGAAACCGCTTTAGCATACGCCATTTCCAGTACCCGTACCGCCAGTACTGCCGAGCCAGGGCACCGAGTGTAGGACGGGCAAAATATTGGGTGCGTATGGCGGGATCAAAAAAAATCTTACCACCATTCGCCCGAATGCGCGCGTTGAATTCGTAGTCTTCGTTGGTGACCAGGGTTTCGTCGTAAAAACCAATCCGGTCAAACAGGTTACGAGGGAAAGCACCAAAGGGGACTGTATCTACTTCGCCAGCTGTTGTCGAATAACGGTACCGTGCATCCCCCGCGCCGAGCGGATGACCGGCGGCTACCGCGATCGAACGAGCCATCCAGCCAGGTTTTCCAGGTTGGATGAGCCACAACCCACCAACATTATCTCCCACGCCTGCCTGTAGATTGACGATACTTCGTTCCACGTAGTCCGGCTCCGGCACTGAATGCGCGTCCAAGCGGATGATGTAGCTTCCACTGGCAGCCTGGATCGCCAGATTGACGCCGGCTGGAATAATGCGCTTCGGATTATCGATCAACCGCACGATTAAATCGTTGTGTTCAGATTGAAATTGCTCGATCTTTTCGCGGGTGCGGTCGGTTGACATACCATCCGCCAGGATGACTTCCATTTGTGTGTGCGGATAAGTTTGCGCATGAATAGCCGAAAGAAGCAGACCAATGGTCTGCTCTTCGTTGTAGCAAGGGACCACAATCGAAACGAATTCAGGTCCGGTCATCTTGGACGGGTTTCCGGCGGCGGTATTATCAAAATTAGTTTTTTTCAAAGGATGGAAATCATTCGACCGACGGATGATCTAGTCGTGGTGCTCTTCATTAGGGATGAGACCAATGGCCTCAATTTCAACCAGTGCCCCTTTTGGAAGTCCAGCCACCTGGACAGCCGAGCGGGCTGGCGGATTGGTGGAGAAAAACTCGCCGTAAACTGCGTTCATGCGGGAAAAATCGGCCATATCCATTAAAAATACCGTTGTCTTAACCACATGGTCTAGTGATGAGCCCGCTTCTTCCAGAATTGCCCGAACATTGGTCAAGGCCTGGCGGGTTTCCGCCTCAACTCCACCGGTGACAATCACTCCCGTCTCTGGGATCAAACCGATTTGTCCAGCCGTGAATACAAAATGGCTTGCTTTAACCCCAACCGAGTACGGGCCAATTGCTTTTGGGGCATGCTCTGTCCGAACGATTTCTTTTTCACTGGAATGATGCACTGGTGACCTCCTGAGATAATGATTCTTCCCATTTTAAGCGAACTGGGGGGAAAGGTAAAGCAAACATCCCGTCTGACACGCCGCGAAGTAGATTTGTCAGGAGAGAATCTAATAGTGCAGGTCAGATGGGTCAGCCGTGATGCGCTTGCGGAAAACCCAATAGGTCCAACCCTGATAAACCAAAACAAGCGGTATAAAAATCAATGCCACGATTGACATGATTTTCAGGGTCGTCGGACCGGAGGCGCTATTATAGATGGTCAAGCTGAAATTGGGATCCAAAATGGATACCAGCACGCGAGGATAGAGAATCAGGAAGGTGGTGGCAGCCGTCAGTAATATTGCCAGGCTGTTGGTGGCAAACGCCCACCCATCTTGTTTCTGGTGAATGAACCAGCCACAAACCAAGACAGCAATAACCGCCCCAATGGGTACTGGTCCAGGGTTGACACCTAATTTCGCCAGAATATCTGTGAAAAAGTAGGTGGCGATAACCGCTGCCAACAAAACACCGGAGGTTACCACCCAAATTCGGCTGGCGGCGAAGCGTGCGGACGACTGGATAGGTTCGGCAGCCTTCAAGGATAAGAAAAGCGCACCTTGCAGCATAAATCCAGTCAAAGTGACCAGCCCGCCGAGTAATGAATAAATGTTGATTAGATCCCAAAAGCTGCCGATGAAATTCTTGGTTGCGTCGATCGGGACGCCGCGTATGAAATTGGCAAATGCCACCCCCCATAACAGAGCGGGCAAAAAGCTGCCAATGCAAATCGCCCAATCCCAGAACGAGCGCCAGCGGGGACTGTCATGTTTGCTGCGGAATTCCAGAGCCACACCGCGCATGATTAATGCCAGAAGCATCAATAACAAGGCCATATAAAAGCCACTGAACAAGGTGGCGTACCAACCCGGGAAAGCGGCGAACATGGCTCCGCCAGCAGTGATTAGCCAGACTTCATTGCCATCCCAATGCGGGCCGATGGTGTTGATGATCATTCGCCGCTGAGTATCATCTTTACCAAGAAATGGCAACAAGATCCCTACGCCCAGGTCGAAACCTTCCAGGATGAAGTAGCCGATAAATAACACGCCAATCAAAAGAAACCACAGTGTGTTAAGGTCCATTTCAGCTCCTATTCCCAGTAGCTTTCTTCTTCGATGGTGCGTTTCACAGCGGCGGATTCAGCCCCAGCCCGGGCATATTTGGCCAGCAGAAAAATATCCACACCCATCAACAGACCATATACCAGGGTAAAACTGACCAGACTGGCAATGATCATACCCGGTGTAAGGTTTTTGGAAACGGCATCGGCCGTCCGCATATAGCCATAAACCACCCACGGTTGGCGTCCCATCTCGGTCAGTATCCAGCCGCTCGAATTGGCGAGATAAGGCAGAAAAAGCGCAAACGGAAAGATCGCCAATAGACGGGTGCGGGCAGTCAATTGGTTGCGCATGGTTCGGTAAAGGGCATAACCTGCGATCAATAACATCAGCATGCCCACACCAACCATGATTCGAAATGTCCAGTAGGTAGAGAAGATGGAAGGAATATAATTTCCGGGACCGTATTTTTTCTCGGCGGCAGTTTGAAGATCAACCACCCCCTTCACTTCACCATCCAGCCGATTAAAGGCCAATAGACTTAGTACACGTGGTATTCGGATAGAAACCTTAGTCGTCATAGTTTTTTGATCGACGATGGTAAATAGCGACATCGACGCAGGGTTTTCGGTTTCCAATAACCCTTCCGCGGCCGCTATTTTCATGGGTTGCAGCTGCACCATGCGTTGGGCCTGGTTGTGACCAACCAGCACAACCAGAAATACAGAAATCATCCCGAACACTGCTGCAATTTGGAAGGAGCGTTTGAACACGTCGGACTGGTGGCGGCGCAAAATATGATAGGCGCTGATGCCGATGACGAAGAAGGCGCCGGTGGTGAATCCTGAGAAAACCGTGTGCGGAAACTGGCCCCAGACATAGGGATTGGTAAGCAAAGCGCCAAAATCATATAGCACCATCCGGCCACTGGATTCAACGAAACCGACCGGCGATTGCATGAACGAATTGGCTACCAATATCCAGTAGGCTGATAAGACCGCGCCGATGGCAACGATCCAAATAGCCGCCAGATGCATACCTTTTGACAATTTGTCCCAGCCAAAAATCCATAAACCTAGAAAGGTGGACTCAAGGAAAAAAGCCAGCAGTGCCTCAATTGCCAGGGGAGCCCCAAAAATGTCGCCGACGAAACGTGAATACTCAGACCAGTTCATGCCAAATTGGAATTCTTGCACCAGACCGGTCACCACGCCCATGGCGAAATTAATAACAAACAGCGTACCCCAGAATTTGGTCATCCGTTTATACATTTCCAGCCCGCTGCGAACGTAGAGGGTTTCCATAATCGCAACGAGAATCCCGAGACCTAGGGTCAGCGGTACAAAGAAGAAATGGTAGATGGATGTAATGGCAAACTGCCATTGAGAGAGGATTCCGGTAGCGGGTTCCATAACCAACTCCTTGATTTATCGATGATCCAGTCGAAACTGAAAAGTAGGGTTGTCGAAACGGAATGTTCGCGGCTGGCAGAGTCAACCGTGTCATTTATGGGCGGTAATTATCCAATCAATGCGGTGCTGAAATATAAACACAACTGGCTAATTCTTTAAACCGTGCTAATTCCCCCCTGGCGTTCCCTATCCCCGCCGATAAACTTACGGAGAGTTTAGCATGCCTTTACGCCTCTGGCAAGGAGAAGGAGAAGGTGCTGCCCTGTCCCGGATAGCTCTCGACCCAGATATGGCCATTATGTGCTTCGATGGTATGTCTGGCGATGGACAATCCCAAACCGGTTCCCCCACCGGAACGACTTTGATCCGCTTTATAGAACCGTTCGAAAATCCGGACTTGATCTTGTGGATCGATGCCGATCCCGGTATCCTGCACCGAGAAGACGACCTGGTTATTTTCCTGTCGGGCGGTCACTGATATCTGACCACCAGGCAAAGTGAATTTGATGGCATTATGCAGCAGGTTGACCAGTACGGCCTCGATGCGATCAGCATCCGCCATGACCTCGGGGAGAGAGGAATTTTCCTCAACCTGAATGGTCAACCCGCCGCGTTCCGCTTGCATTCGCATGCGATCGACTGCGTTGGCAATAATCACCGATGGACTGACAGGCCGCTGATCAAACGGCACCCGGCCTGATTCGATACGGGAAAGGTCGAGTAATTCACGCACCATCTGAGTGAGGTTGTCAATTTCATCCTCCATCCGCTGCAAGAAGCGGCGGGCAGCGGGAGGGTCCTCCAGAGCGCCTTCCTGTAATGTCTCTGCCAGGGCTTTTAGGGATGCGAGTGGTGTGCGCAGTTCATGCGATACATTGCTGATAAAGTCCCGCCGTACTGTTTCCAGGCGGTGAATGCGGGTTAGGTCCTGAAATACCAGCAAGGTGCTCCCTGGCAGGCTGGATTCGAGTGGCGTGGCAGTAGCCTGCAGAAACAAGCGCTCCGGACTGGTTTCCAGCGTGGAAATTTGCTGCTTTTTGCTTGCTCGAGATGAACGCCACAATTCGACCAGCTGGTATTGCCGGACAACCTCAATGAGTGAACGCCCAAGCGCCTGGTCGCCGGATGTGTTGAACAACGTTTCAGCCGCGGGGTTGGCTAAAATGACCAAACCATTACGGTCAACCATTAATACTGCATCCGTCATGTGGCGTAGGACCGCTTCAAGTTTGCCGCGTTCCTCCTGGAAATCTTCCATCTGAAGATTCAGTTGAGTGGCGACCTGCTCAAACGAGCGGCTCATCTGGCCGATTTCATCTGAGCGACCAGAGGTTAAACAAGATCAGTATCTCCTGGTTTGAGCGTTTGCACCTTGTCAGCCAGCTGCCGCAGGGGACGCAACGTTGCTTCGGCAACCAGGTAGGCCAACAAAATCGCAAGAATGATAATCACTGCCCCTATGCCCAAAATCCTGGCGCGTAACGCTTTCATTTCGCTTTCGATGACAGACAAATCTCGTGCCAAACGGATGACAGCAACCGTCTGACCTTGTGAAAGAACCGGCACTGCAAAATAATAAAACCGGCGTTTCAAAGTATCACTAAAGCGAATTTCGACGCCTTCAGTGCCTTTTAGCGCTTCGCGCACCTCTGGCCGATTGAGGTGATTTTCCATGGTTTTTGGATCTGCTTGCGAGTCAGCGGTGACGACCCCATCGGTGCGGATCAAGGTAACCCGAGTGTTTGTCTTTTCCGCGTAGGTATTGATAAGCGGACCAAGATCTTCGTATGAGGCTCCGGACTGCATTTGCACCGAAATATCATAAGCCAATAGACTGGCTGACGTTTTAAGACTGTCATGCAAATTATCGGTATATCGCTGTTCAGTGGATTGAGTGAAATATAAACTGACCCCGCCGATGGATAGCAGGATCAGCACGATAAATGGGACAGCGATTCGCCAGATAAGGGATGAACGCATGCCTACCCCTCAAACCGGTAACCGGCGCCGCGAACGGTTACGATGCGAACCGGTTGTGCCGGGATGGACTCGATTTTTTCGCGCAGCCAGCGGACATGGACATCTACGGTTCGAGAGTCACCGATGTATTCCCAGCCCCAAACTCGTTCAAGGATGAACTCGCGCGACAGAACCTGACCACGGTGTTGGGCTAAAAAATGTAGCAATTCAAATTCCTTGGGTTTAAGTGCCAGTACCTGGTCCTGGCGACGGACTTCGCGTCGGGTTATATCGATTACCAGATCGTCAAAATTGAAGTTTTGGCCAGAATTCGGCATCGTTCCGGCCGCAGCCATTTCTTCCCGGACCAGGCGTACCCGGCGTAACATGGCCTTCACGCGTGCGGTCAATTCTCGCATGCTAAATGGCTTGGTCATATAATCGTCGGCGCCGACTTCCAGCCCGACCACACGGTCAATCTCATCATCCCGGGCGGTTAACATCAGGATCGGTGTGGTCATTTCCTGGCGTAAAATACGAGCCACCTCGAAACCATCCAACCCGGGCAGCATCAAATCCAGCACAATCAAATCAGGATGTGCCTGACGGGCTTTGTCCAGGGCTACCAAACCGTCACCGACCGTCTCCACCTCATAACCTTGTTTATGTAGATTGTAGGCCAGGGTCTCTTGTAAAGAAACTTCATCTTCGACGACCAATATTTTATCGGCCAAAGGTCACCTAACCATATCTTCCAGGAGGAGATTGAATTGGTGGGAGTATTTATTCCGATTGTACCGCTTTTCAATTGCGGCCCGTCCGGCGGCGCCCATGGCTTCGGTAAGTGTTGGATCATCCGCCATGCGACGGATAACCGCAGCCAGATCACCTGGATCGCCGGGAATGACTGCCATGCCAGCTTTTTCACTCAGCACCACGTCACAAATGACCCCGCCGATGGCTAAAATGACCGCTCTTCCGGCTGCCATATAATCAAACACCTTGTTGGGGTATGTGGTTCTATAAAGATCAATGGGTTTAAGGATGGCGATACAGGCATCGGCCGCTGCCAAAACATCAGCCATTTGATTTTTGGGCTGTGAAGGTACGAAGGTTACGTTGTTCAAATTGAGCTGCTCAGCCATATCCAACAAAGCCGGCTTTTCCTTGCCATCGCCGACCAATATGATTTGGATGTCATCGCGGTCAGCTAGAAGTGCGCCAGCTTGCAAAACCACGCCTAAATCATTGGACAATCCATGGGCACCGGCATACATCACCACAAATTTTCCGTCCAGCTGGTACTGCCGGGAAAAAGCCCCACCAACAGCATCGGGTGTAAACATGGCGGGGTCGGCCCCATTGGGAATCAATTCCACCCAATGAGCGCCGCGTTCCGTAACGTGTGGAATATACCCCGGTGAGTTGACCACCACCCGGTCTGCGCGATGGTATAGGAATCGTTCCAGCCATTGAGACAACCGAATCAGGGTGCGGTTTTTGAGCACACCCACGGCAATAGCAAAAGCCGGCCAAAGATCACGCACCTCAAACAAGAAAGGAACGCGCTTGAGTCGAGCCAGCAGCCAGGCGGTTACCCCCTGAAAAATGGGCGGGGATGTTCCCCACACCAAATCGACGCCGTGGACGCCCAATCCAGCCCAAAAAGAGGAAATCATAAAGCTTAAGAAACTGAACACCCGGTGCACAAAGCTTTTGTGTAAGGCAGGATAGGTGTAGGTGCGGATAATAGTGATTCCGGGTTCCGGTTCTTCACGGCTTTGCCAACGAACCCTGGTTTGACGCGTGGAACCCGTCAGGTAGCTCACCGGGCTGGCGATAATGGTAACTTGATGACCCTGGGTTACGAGAAAACGCGCCATTTCGTGATGGCGCGTTCCGCCGGCTTCGTCCAATGCCGCGAAGGCCTGATGGATTAGGAGAATATGCATAAGGACATTTTAATGCAGATCAGGTCACGAAGGACGCTGCCTTGCAGCCTCCTATTTCGAACCGAGTGATTCAATCTCAATCCGGGTCTTGACAATCATTGGGCTGTCAAAAGGGACAGAGACTTGATAAGTATGGACAGGGAGGCGTTGAAGGTACGTGGGAGAAAACCACCCTTCGTTTTGAAAATCACCTATTTGTCCTTGCTGGATTTTTCCTCCGCGCACCAAACGGTAATCCCGGGTTTTGGCAGTTTGGGCGGGTTCAGGGGTTACCTCAATAGTTAAGATTTCCTTCTCACCAAATAGCCTCAATTTTTGGCCAGACAAAACATATTGACCATCGGGAACCAGCCATTGGAGGGTCATGGTATGGTGTCCGGATTTTTTTAAAGGCGTGACGCTATCCATAACCTCCCATTGACCAGGTTTAAGCCAGCGCAGGCTGCGTTTGTGTTGAACGCCAAGGCTGTGATACCCGGCATGTTCGGCGGTCAGTAGCTCTCCTGGGGTACATTCAGATTCCACCCAGCGAGCTTGATCCCATTTTAGCCACAAAAATTTTCCAGCGCGCAGCATTGGATCCTGGTGATCGATCGTCACGGTATTATGAAACCAACTGTGAACCTGGCTGTTGTTGAAGAAAGGCGGCTGGCTATACGCAACAGTTCCTGGGTCAAGCAGCAGGTTTTTACCGTTGAACCATAGGTCAACGTGCAGCTGATCGGCATGTGCTGGGCGTGAATGGTACTGCACACTGCGCAGCGTAGCCCATTCAGTGGCATTGCCTAAACGTCGTACCGCTGGACTCTCAATTGGTGCGGGTATCGGATCGGAATCAGGTAAAGCTACTCCGAGCCATAACGCCAGTTCATCCCACGACCCTTTCTGTAATAACCGCTGGTTTAGGAATAACGCCGCAGCTGCCTGCCCTACCGGCCGGTGATCGCGAAAAGTATTCATTCCTATCGGCAGGATATTTGCGCCGTCATTGTGACCAAGGTTGGGTGTATCTCCACTGATCGGATCCAGCTGCGCTAAAAGCCAATTGGTGGCGGCGGCCAATCGCTGGCTGATGATTGCCGGAAAATTCTGCTGGTTGATGCGGGAAGCTTGCGATGCCAGCAGCGCAAGATGCAGCATCATGCGGTGATAATTCATGGAATGCTGGGCATACGTTCCGTCCGGCTCGATTTGGTCGATAAAAGCCCGATTCAACCATTTCCAGCCGAGATTGCGCCAGTTCTCTGCGTGTGGATGACCTGGAAGAGCGGTGCCTGCCAGATACAGTCCGCAGGCTTCGCTGATCAAATGATTATTATGCTGGGCACGGGCATAGACCATTGTTGGGGGTATGCGTTCAGCGTGATCAGCAACGGCAGCCAGTAATGCTGTTTTGCGCTGTGGCGTAGTTTTTTCAGAACCTTCAAATACCTGAGCAGCAAAACAATAAGCCATCAGCCGCAATGCGACTTCCTGCCCTGATTCCCAGTTCGGGCCGCAGTTGACCGGGTTACCCGCCGTGAATTGCTCCCAATATTGCCAAAATATCTGCGGATACCTTTCGTCACCGGTCAGCAGGTAAGCCCGACCGAGGACAAAAACCCAGCCAAAGCGGGCCGGCTCCCAAATCAATTTGATATCCTCACCAGCGGGTGTCTTCGAACGGGACCAATGAATATTGCTGCCTGGTGGAGTGAGGATAAGCGGTCGCAAGGCACCACCAAAAAGGCGAATCTGGCCGTTAATCAGCTCATCGGCTTCGCGAATGATATCAGCCCGAAGGTCACCGATTACAGCCTCCAGGGTCTCGCGCGAAGGGAGGTTAAAGATCGGCCGAAAAATTAGGCTCTCTTGCACAGCCGGGTGCATTTTAGCCGGCGTAAGACGGCGGTAATGCCCGGTAGCCAGCCCAAATTGGTACAGCGCATACAGTCCAACCTGCTGAGGACCTAATTCCTTCAGCGCCAGCCAGCCCAGTTGGAATTTCCTCAACATGTCGGAATTATTCTCCCCACCGCAAGAATCATGTTAAGGCGTGCCAGCGCTGGATGGCGTTAATAGCGAATCCAAGAATTTACCAAAAAACAGCATGGCTCCACTAAATCCGGTGAAGGTTGCCTGATCATTGCCGGGAACCTCCAAAATATGGTTCGCCCCTTCAGCGACGAAAGCGCTGGCATTAGGCTTTGCGGCCAAAATCTGCTGCAAGCGATCCGGCTTGTAGGTTGAATCAGCTCCCCCGCAGATGTGGACTTGAGGTCCTGAGGCCTTCAACGCAGCCTGAAAAACAGCCTCGTAGCGCAATAAAGGTGTCAACCAGACCAACGCAGTCGGCAGCAAGGATTGAGCATATTCCACTACCGTGGCGATTGCCAGAGATCCGATCGATTTACCTGCCAGAATCAACTGTTGATAATTTGACTGAGCCAATCCGGCATGAATTCCAGCCCGCATATCGGCTTCCAGCCAGGTCAGTTGATCAGCTTCATTGGTACCTTGGAAAGCAGTAGAACGAGTATTTGGATTGAGGTTGAGTACATCCACACCGCGCCAAAGCAATAATCGCCGCGCGAAGAACATCAGCGGCATGTCCATGTTGTAGTTCAATCCCGCAAGTAAAATGGCCAGCGTGCCAACGGACGAGTCGGACGGCCAAAACTGGTTATCCAGAGGTTGTTGATTAAAGCCGATTATTAGCAGCGACCGCGGGTCAGCCATATCACACCCGATTATCCTATTTCTTCAACAGCCCCAGATTGCAGCGAACGGACTGCCGCGAAAGCCGCCTTTGATCCGCTGAACAGCTGGTCATAAGGAATCGGCGGTTGCCCACCACTACGAAGTGCTTTCAGGAAGGTCTCCCACCCAGCCCGATGCCCTTTATCCTGCCTTAAACGGGATTGGAAACGTTCCGTACGCCCGCCATGAGTCAGTTCCAACCGTCGAAAATCATCCAATACGGCCACCTGCCCGCCGCTGAAAACTTCGATCCGTTCCTTGGGGAAGGTTTTGTCCCCATTGGCGAGATATGTGACAATCCCAACCGACCCATCACTGAAAGTGAAAGTCATGACTACATTGTCTTGATGGTAGCGTCCACCATCCGGCAAAGCCACCGCGTGGACCTTGAGCGGCAGGCTGCCAACCAGAAAAATTAAGTAATCAATAAAGTGACAGCCTTCGCCAATGATGCGCCCGCCGCCGATCAAGGGATCGTGCAGCCAGTGGGACGCTGGTAAAAATCCGGCATTAACCCGGTAGTGCGCCGACAGCGGTTCGCTGCGGTTGGCCAGGAAGCCTGCCAGACGCTGTGAGAAGGGCGCAAACCGCCGGTTATAGCCAACTGTCAACAATCGGGGCATTGGGCGCCTCCAGCGCGTCCTCGACGTCTGCCAATCCGTCCACGTCGATCGCCAGTGGCTTTTCACAAAACACCGCCTTGCCATTTTGCAACGCGGTGACCACCTGGTGGGCATGTTGATTATGTCGGGTAAGCACCGCCACCACATTGATCCGCTCATCATGCAAAATTTCCTGCTCGGCAGAACTGGCAAAAACAAAACCATATTTTTGAGCCGCATGCCGGGCACTCAGACCCGTTGCGGATGCAATTCCAATCCGTGCCGCACCACCCACACTGGCGACCACCGGCAAAAAGGTGGCACTGGCATAATTTCCCGCTCCCAAAACACCCAGGGACGGTTCGCCTGATAAGGTAGTTGGAGCCTGTACACCTGGCAGTTCTACCTTACTGACTGGTTCAGCTGCTGCACCATGCGGATAAGTGATCAATACCCCCAGAAAAGGCTCAGCCGATTTTCCAGAAATCAGTTCATAAGCCTGCGCAGCCTGCTCGATCGGAAAACGATGGGTAATAAGTGGGTGAACATCCAAACTGCCGGCACCCATCAGGTCAACAATGGCTTCCAGGTTACGGCCCTCGGTCCAACGAACATACCCGAAGGGGTAGTCCTGGCCTTTTTCCTCATAGGCAGAGTCATACCGGCCTGGGCCATACGACCTGGAAATTAAGAACTGCAGTTCCTTTTCGTAATAGATTTTACGTGGAATATCCAGTCCGACCGCTCCGACTGCCACGACCACGCCGCGGTCGCGCGCCAATTCACCTGCCAAAGTCACCGGATCATCCGAAGCAGTATCCGCGCATATCAGAACACTGTCAAAGCCGCGTCCCTGGCTAAAACTTCGCCCGGCGTCTTCAGCCCCGTCCCGGGAGACAGCAAAAGCCCCCATTTTTTGAGCCAACTCAACGCGCCGCGGGTCCAGGTCAACACCGAAGACCACGCACCCGGCTGCCCTGGCAATTGCCACGCTCAATAATCCCAATAAGCCCAACCCAACAATGGCAACCCGCTCGCCAACCTGCGGCTGCGCCAGGCGAAAACCCTGTAAGGCTATGGCTCCCAAAGTGGTGAAAGCGGCAGATTCGAAATCGACCGTGTCTGGTAGGCGGGCCAGCAAATTTTTCGGCACCAGCGCATATTCAGCGTGCACCGCAAAACCGCCGCCGGCACAGGCGACCCGGTCACCGGGATGATACTCTTCCAAACCTTGCCCCACTGCCACAATGGTCCCGGCTGAGGAATACCCAAGCGCCATGGGCTGGTCCAGCCGGTTGAATACTGCTTCCATGGCTGGGACAACTCCTTCACGGCGCGCCTTGTCCAGAACCTGACGTACCTGATCCGGACGGGAAAGCGCTTTACCAACCAGACCTTTCTCGGCAAATTCAACGACCATGCGTTCTGTGCCAACCGATACCAACGATGCAGCGGTGCGAACCAATACCATTCCAGGCCGAAGGGCGGGGGCGGGGACGTCAGCGACTACATTTTGCCCGTCGCGTATATTTTTGAGCAATTGTTTCATGCAAAAGCCTTCAGGAGGGATTCTTGGAGAGCAAGGGTGTTCGTCGCGTTCATTATAAAAGCAATCGCATTTTTATGGATGCAAATAGAGGCGCCCTGGCGGACGCCTCTATTAATGATCAAATTTCGATAAACTTAGCGGGCAAATTCGACGGCACGTGTTTCGCGGATGACGGTCACCTTAATTTGACCGGGGTACTGCATGGTTTCCTCGATCTTTTTGGCGATATCACGCGCCAGACGAGTCGAAGCCAGATCGTCGATTTCTTCTGGACGAACAATGATGCGCACTTCACGGCCGGCTTGAATGGCATACGACTGGTTGACGCCCTTGAAGGAATTGGCGATGTCTTCCAGAGCGCGCAAGCGTTTGATGTACTGTTCCAGATCTTCGCGGCGGGCCCCAGGGCGAGCACCGGAAATGGCATCGGCGGATTCTACGATGACTGCCTCGATGGTCTCCTGCTCAACCTCATGATGATGCGAAGCGATGATGTTGACCACCCGAGCAGGCACACCGTAGCGTTTGGCAAATTCGGCGCCGATCATGGCGTGAGTGCCGTCGGTATTGTGATCCATGGCCTTGCCTAGATCGTGCAGCAAACCGCCCATGCGCGATGGTTCAGGATCGGCGCCCAACTCTGCCGCCAGTACCGCTGACAATTTGGCGACTTCCACCGCATGTGACAGTTGATTCTGGCCATAAGAGGTGCGGTATTTCAAGCGACCCAGCACCTTGAGGACTTCGGGGTGCAACCCGGCCACACCGGCATCATAGGCAGCTTCTTCCGCAGCCTCGATAATGGTTTTGTCCACTTCCTTCTGTTCCTCGCCCAGGATTTTTTCGATGTGCGCGGGATGAATGCGTCCATCGATAATCAGACGGGACAGCGAGCGGCGGGCGACCTCACGGCGGATCGGGTCGAAGCAGGAGATGGTCACTGCTTCTGGCGTATCATCGACGATCACGTCAACGCCGGCAGCCTGTTCAAAGGCGCGAATGTTGCGCCCGTTGCGGCCAACGATGCGGCCTTTCATTTCTTCATTCGGTAATGTGACCACCGAAGTGGTGACACTGACCACATGGTCTGACGCCACACGCTGAATCGACTCGGTGATCAGTTCGCGGGCGCGTTTTTCGCCTTCGGAACGAGCTTCCGCCTCGATCTGGCGGATAATACGCGCCATATCAGAACGGGCTTCTTTTTCAGCTTCCTGCAGTAGCTGTCCGCGGGCTTCTTCAACGGACATTTGACCAATCCGCTGTAACTCTGCCACATGCTCTTCATACATCTTTTCGACGTCATTGGTGCGCTTATCCAGCGCACTCTGTCGTTTGTTCAAAGTTTGTTCGCGCAGCTCATGCCGTTCGATGCGGGCGTCCAATTCAGCCCGCCGTTTTTGCTGACGATCTTCTTCGCGTGATGTCTCAGCCCGGCGGCGGTTGACTTCGTTATCCGCCTCTTGCAAGACCTTCATTGCTTTATCTTTGGCTTCCAACTCGATCTCGCGAGCCTTTTCATTGGCAGACAAAAGTACTGTGTCCGCACGGGTTTGCTGATCCTTACGGAAGCGATCCGCAAAATATCGCGAGATGAGGTAATAGCCAATGGCGAGCAAAATGATGTCGCCAATGACGATCCCTATGATGATTAACGGTGAATTTCCCATGGTTTTCCAGTTCCTCTTTCCCGAGTCAGGTTTGTTGCTCAGCGGAATGAATTTCTTCCCAGATCTGGCGCACCACTGGAGCGATCGTTCCGTAAGAGAAGCCGCGGCGTCCTAAAAAGCCGCT
Organism: uncultured Chloroflexia bacterium; assembly: GCA_963721535.1. Taxonomy (GTDB): domain Bacteria; phylum Chloroflexota; class Anaerolineae; order Anaerolineales; family Anaerolineaceae; genus Bellilinea. The sequence continues at coordinate 36,842 of CAVRKN010000015.1, read as the reverse complement.
CAACCGTTTACGAAACAGCTCCCAGTCTTGCTCTACCAGCCGGCGAGCATATTGGCTGCCTGCCTGATACGCCAGGTCCGGTTCATTTTCTGCCTCCGCCAGAGCCTGTTGAATAAATACTTCGCCTACACCTTTCTGATGCAATTCATAACGCAGCATCCGGTGACTGCGTGGGCGAAAAGTGCTGCGATTATCAATCCATGTACGCGCAAACTGCTCATCACCCACGAGTTGGGCAGCGTGAAGTCGCGCCATCACGGTTTCGATAATCTGAGGTTCAGCTCCATTTTCAGCCAGTTTTTTTCGTACTTCGACCTCGGATCGCGGTCGGTAAGAAATAAAATGCAAAGCGCGTTGGTAAGCCACTTCACTGGCGTCCTGTGACTGGAGTGAAGCAATTTTGTCAGTGCTCAACTCTTGCCCGAGGTGTAGCCAGGCGGCGATCATTCGGGCCAGCCCAAACGCAAATTCGTTGTCAAGGTAAACATTGACTCGGTTAGGATTGCGTTTTTGGACCTTTAGTGCCGTGATCTTACCCATAGGTTCCACAAACTGCCAACGCAGCATACCCGGTAAGGCATCAGAGGTTGGATTTAGTATTTGCTGGGTTGGTCAGGACCCAAAACCTAGCTTTGGATTCAGGTCTAAACCGTGGTTCCAGTTAACCTGTTATCAGATTTGCAGTTTTTCACAGAATGTCGAAATTGTAATGTTTGCATGAGTCAGACATTTAGGCGGATCACTCTATGTGTATAGGAGGTGAGTTCCCCTGCTCCTGTGAAATGGGCATCTCTGCGCCCGATTTAACTTTTACCAAAACCTCCCATTGGGAGGGAATACGCCCAGCTTTATCCAGACGATCATTTAGCCTAAAGATAAACCACATCCGGCGGGTACGCCAAAAGGGGTTTGAAGTTCTTTAAGATATTATACTCGGTTTTTTAACAGTATGTTTAAATTCGTTAACTTAACGGGGCTGCTGTTTAAATCCCTTCAAAATTGAATAAACTCCAGGACATCTCCCAGCGCAGCGGCGAACACTTCGTCCATAATTTCACCGGAAACCTGATAGGCACCGCCGAACATGCCATCGCCATACAGATCCCGGGTCTCTTGCGCGTTAGGAATACCCGTCACCTTAGGGGGAATTTTGTCATCTACTGGCAGTTCAGATACCCGGGTAAAGGGGAAAGCCTCCATCCAGGAGGCGTGCGTGGTTTTCAGTTCGTGTTTCATCGCTACTGCTTCGATGCTGTGTGATTCCCACCATGAATACCAGAGAAATTTCAAGTCTTCGAGCTCATTCGCTAATTCTGTCAGGGTGGTTCTTACCCCACTGTTGCCACCGTGCCCATTCATGATAAACATGCGGCGGAAGCCAACTCGGTATAGCGAGCGGACGATATCTTCGACGGCTGCCAGGAACGTGCTTGTCCGTAAACTGATTGTGCCTGGGTAAGTAGCAAAATAGGGAGAAACCCCAAAATTTAATGGCGGTGCGACCAGTACACCGGTACTGGAGCTGGCAGCATCTGCCAGGGCCAGGGGTATTTTTACATCGGTTAATAAACTCAAGTAACCGTGCTGTTCGGTCGCCCCCAGCACCAAAATGATGCGATCGTCCTGTGCTAAATATGTTTCGACATCCATCCAATTCAGTTCTTCGAGCCGCATCTCTACCTCTCGCGTACGATGATGTCATCAATTGTACATTGAATAAAAAGTAGCAAGCCACAATGTCCAATAGATGAATTTGATAGTTGTATTGTCAATAATTAAGATATACAATGTCCATTACTTGTATCTATACGCAAGGGGAGAACAATCTTGAAGAAATTAGCTATTATTACCGGTGCAATTCTGTTAGCTATTTTGGCAGCCTGCTCGAACAATACATCTCGCCAGACAGTATCACCCTCGTTGGTGGATCAAACTGGCCAGGCTGAAATAAGCAGCATTGAAGTGCTGCCACTTGAGGCAGGAAGTACGCAACAAAGGGTTCTGGTTCAGGGAAAACTGCCTGGATCCTGCGCGGTCCTCGGAGAAATCAAATCTGAACGTCAGGACTTGATTTTCACCTTGTCAGCAACGTATACACAAACCTCGACTTCAAATTGCCCCACTACGCCGATTGAATTTGACAAGGTAATTAACCTCGACATTACTCAACTTTCTCCCGGGGTTTATACCGTTCAAGCTGGAAGCGTTTCGACTGCATTCACCATTTCCGAAGCCGTAGCGGCGGCAGAACCCACCCAAATCCCCAACTCACCCATCCCCCAGCCGACCGAATCGGTTTCACCGCCAGTTCCAATCCCCGCGACTCCCACGGTTGAACCGCCTGCCGCACCAGGAGTAGTACCAGTAACCAGCGATTGTATTAATAAGGTGGCTTTTTATGCGGATGTTACCATTCCGGATGGCACGGTTTTTAAGCAGGGTGAGACCTTTACAAAAACCTGGAGCATCCGCAACGAGGGTACCTGCACCATTACAGAAGGGTATACGCTGGTATTTGCTGCCGGAGATCCCCTCGACGGACCATTGACCTCGCCGATGCCGGAAATAGCCCCCGGGCAAATTGCCGACCTTTCTGTTAACCTTGCAGCGCCTAAGCAGGGCGGCAAATATGGGGCAAATTATGAATTCCGCGACCCCAATGGAAACCGTTTTGGCGTCAACAGCAATGGCATCGACTACATCTGGGTTGAAATTGTCGTGGACTGGGGTAACAGCCAGGCTTCCAATACGACTTCGGGAAGCGGGACTAATGCCGGCGGTTCAAGCAGTGTAACAGTCTCAACGCCAGCAAATTGTTCGTTCACTGAAAATCCCGGATACCTGGACACCATTTTGAATTTGGTCAATGCCGCCCGGTCGGCTGAAGGCGTTGCACCCCTCACAGCCAACGCCGCCCTAATGGCAGCCGCCAAAGTCCACAGCATCGACATGGGATGTAACAACTTTCTGGACCATACCGGTTCGGATGGTTCGAAAGCGCGCAACCGAATCATTGCCCAAGGTTACAATCCCTCGTACGCCGCGGAAAACATCTATGCCGGCGCCACAGAATATGGGGCAGATGCTCAGGGCGCCTTCGACTGGTGGATGAATAGCCCAGTGCATAAAAAGAACATCCTGAACGCCCGCCCCACTGAGGTTGGCATTGGTTTTGTAAATGTTCCCGGAAGCAACTTTGGCGGTTACTACACCATGGTATTTGCCAGGCCGTAAGTTTTCGATTTCAAACGACGATATTGATCAGTTTCCCAGGGACATAAATAATCTGCCGCGGGGATTTCCCTTCCAGGTGCTTCTGAACCACGGGGGATGCGAGTGTACTGGACTTGGCATCCGTCTCGGTTATTCCAGCCGGCAGCTGAATCCGGTCACGCACCTTGCCATTGATCTGCACTACCAGAGTAATTTCATCTTCGCGTGCGGCTTCCTCATCCACTTTTGGCCAGTTTTGTTGATGGATCGAGTAAGGTTTACCCAGCCAGGCCCATAATTCCTCACTGATGTGCGGTGAAACCGGTGCCAGCATCAACAGGAACAACTCGACCGCTTCTTTCCAGGCAGGGGAGTTATACAGGCCCCGTTGTTTGGCTTTTAGCATCTCATTGAGTAGTTCCATAAGCCCAGAGACGATGGTATTGAATTCAAATTGTTCAAAATCGCGGGTGACGGAGCGCAGCGTTTGATGCACTTTGCGCCGCAGGCTACCGATGGCAGCCTCATCCCGTGAGCCTTCGGAGCCGGGCTCGACAATTGCACCCCACACCCGGCGGATCCAGCGATTAACGCCTTCAATGCCACCGGAACTCCAGGGGGCACCCTGGTCCCAGCGGGAGAAGAAAATCAGATAGGCGCGTACGACATCGGCACCATAGGCCGTCACCAGATCATCCGGCGAGCGTACATTACCTTTGCTTTTCGACATTTTTTCTGAATCTTCACCTAGAATCATGCCCTGGTTGCGCAGCTGCAGCATGGGTTCGTCGCCTTTGGTGATTCCCATGTCGCGGCTGGCTTTGTGGAAGAAACGGGTGTAGATCAGGTGCATGGTGGCGTGCTCGATGCCTCCAGTGTAGGTATCCACCGGCATCCAATAGTCATATTCGTTGGGATCAAACGGGCCCTTGTTGTAATGCGGGCTTAGGTAGCGCAGGTGATACCAGGAGGAGCACATAAAGGTGTCCAGGGTATCCGTCTCACGTTCGGCAGGCCCACCGCACACCGGGCAGGTGGTGATTTTCCAGGTGGGGTGCAATTTGAGTGGGGATTGACCGGTTGGCATCCATTCGACATCATCCGGCAGCAGGACCGGTAACTGGTCATCCGGGACGGCCACAGCGCCATGTTCCGGGCAATAGACAATAGGGATTGGCGCACCCCAATAGCGCTGACGCGAGATCAACCAGTCGCGCAGGCGGTAATTGACCGTCGCCTTGCCCTTGCCATTTTCCTCAAGCCATTGGGAAACCTTATGCTTGGCAACATCGCCAGGCGTTCCACTAAAAGCACCAGAATGGATCATGGTACCGTATTCAGAATGGAATAGGACATCCTTATAAAAATCGAGGTTGTTGAGCATCTCCATCGTGGTGCGATTGCTTCCAACCGACGGGTATAGAGACTTGCACTTTGCCAGAATCTCCTGATCAGCGGTAACGGAATCCAGCTCGCGTACCCCATCAGAAAATATAAAGACCCATTGAGCACCGACGACTTCATTCCAGTTTTCTGGTTTGATGGCAGCTCGCATCATGGCGATATATTTTTGAATTTGGGCGGTCCCATTTAGAGTGACATACAAACCTTCGCCTTCATCGCCTACTGGAGCAACATGATATTCAATTCCAGCATCCCGCAGTTGCGTGGCAAATCCATCGGCTACTGAACCAGGGAAAACCAGGCTCTTTGCTATCCCGTCGTTTCGATCAATAACCGGTAGGATGGGCAGGCCAAATTTGATCGCGAAGGCAAAATCACGTTCATCATGAGCTGGCACGGCCATAATGGCACCGGTGCCGTAGGTAATGAGGACATAGTCAGCAATCCATATTGGGATACGCTGCCCATTAACTGGATTTATGGCATATCCGCCAGTGAAGACGCCTGTTTTTTCCTTGTCCGTAGACTCCCGTTGAATATCCGATTCGCGCTGGACTTCTCGCACATAGGCATCGACCTGGGCTTTTTGCTCAGGGCTGGTCAATTTGGCAACCAGGGGGTGCTCGGGAGCCAGTACCATAAAGGTTGCGCCCCATAGTGTATCCGGCCGGGTGGTGAATACTTCCAGCGTATCGCCTTGTTCAGTGGCAAAGGAAACGGCAGCACCCTCAGACCGTCCAATCCAGTTGGTTTCCAGCGTACGCACTCGTTCGGGCCAGTCAATCTGACTGAAATCCAATAGCTGGTCAGCATAAGCTGTGGTTTTGAAGAACCATTGCTCCAGATTTTTCTTGATCACTGGCGTGCCGCAGCGTTCGCAATGGCGGTCTTCACCCCATACTTGCTCGCGAGCCAGAGTCGTATTGTCCTTCGGGCACCAATCCACTTGAGCTGATTTCCGATATGCCAGGCCATGGTTGTACAGCTGGGTGAAAAACCACTGCGTCCAGCGGTAGTATTCCGGGTCCGCACTGATGGCCTCCCGGCGCCAATCAAACATAGCTCCCAAACTGCGGAACTGTTTGCGCATCTTTTCGATGTTGAGGTAGGTCCACTCTTTAGGATGCACCTTATTCTTTATCGCCGCGTTTTCAGCCGGCAAGCCAAAGGCGTCAAATCCCATTGGGAAGAGGACGTTATAACCCTGCATACGTTTGAATCGGGCGCGCGCATCGGGCGGGGTCATGGCAAACCAATGACCGATGTGCAGGTCGCCGGAGGGATATGGGAGCATGGTGAGGGCATAATGCTTGGGTTTGGCAGGATCGATGTCAGAATGATTTAGCCCATCTTCGTCCCATTTCTTCTGCCATTTGGGTTCGATTTCTGCCGGGTTGTATATAGGGGTGTTTGGGTTCGACATGATCTTGTCCTCCATCGATTGACTTGCTTAAACAAAAAATCCTCCGTCCGATCAGGGACGAAGGATAAACTCCGCGGTACCACCCTGGTTGCCCGGGTCTATCCCGAGCCACCTCAAATCGCGATAACGGGCGCACCCGATTCTGGCTAATTATTCACCAGAACAGCCTGCCTGGACTCCAGGCGAACGAGCGAGTTCGATCTGCGCGCTCCGTTGGCGCATTGCCGGGCTCACACCTCGCTCTCCCTGCTCGCTGACGGATGATCTACTACTCCCGTTGTGGCTTTTTCAAAAAACGAGTTCTAAAACTCGTTTTTGAGTGGACCCAGAGGGATTCGAACCCTCGGCCTCCTCAATGCCATTGAGGCGCGCTCCCAGCTGCGCTATGGGCCCAGTATGTACTCTCGATTGGTAAAGTCCGCGATTTGCGGCTTGCGTCGGGGCTTCCGCCCCAGTGGACCTGAGGGGATTCGAACCCCTGACCTCTTCAGTGCGATTGAAGCGCGCTCCCAGCTGCGCTACAGGCCCTTTCTCGAGGGTAACGGTATTTTACTTCGAAGCCAGGCGACTGTCAAGGAGTGTCGATTTCCAGCGTAAGGTTGATTTGAGCACTTTCCAGATCGTTCCGGCGTATAATTCGCCCAGGAGAAATGCCAATGACCGCTGCACGACTCAACCGCCTGTACCAATTAATGACCGCTGCCGGACTCGATGCAGTGGCAGTGAACCCCGGCCCAACCCTTTTCTATCTTACTGGACTCAGCTTTCACCTGATGGAAAGGCCGACAGTTCTTTTACTGGTACCGCCGGCCGTGCCGGTGCTGATCATGCCCGAATTAGAAAAACCAAAAATAGCATCGGCACGAATTCCAGTTACCCCGATCACCTTTGGGGATAACATGCAGGAATGGGATGGTGTGTTCAAAAATGTTGCGGCGGACCTCAAACTGGATGGTAAACATATCGGAGTTGAACCCACCCGCCTGCGCTTTCTGGAACTTTCCTATTTACAATCTGCGGCTCCCCAGGCGGTTTTTGTATCCGGCGAAGCAGCCTTGGGTCAGGTGCGCATGGAAAAAGATGCTGAAGAGATCGCTGCCATGCGTCAAGCTGCAGTTATCGCCCAGAACGCTCTGAAAGCTACTTTGCCGTTGGTGAAACCGGGCGTGACTGAACGTGAGCTTGCCGCTGAATTGTTGATAAATTTATTCCGCGCCGGGTCGGATTCTGAACTTCCATTTGCGCCGATCGTTGCCAGCGGTCCAAATAGTGCTAATCCGCATGCTGTTCCATCCGATCGCAGGATCGAAACTGGCGATTTGTTATTATTCGACTGGGGCGCTTCTTTCCAGGGTTATGCTTCGGATATCACCCGCACGTTTGCAGTTGGGCAGGTATCGGAAGAGTTCTCAACGATCTATGATTTGGTTAAACAGGCTAATCTGGCTGGTCGGCTGATGGGGAAACCCGGACTGCGCGCCGGCGATATCGATCACGCTACCCGCGGTGTCATTCAACGGGGAGATTACGGCCTATTTTTTACCCATCGCACCGGTCATGGATTAGGCATGGAAGGTCACGAGGGACCTTATATATTTGCAGAAAACGATGTGCCGTTAAGAGAAGGCATGGTTTATACGGTAGAGCCCGGGATCTACCTGCCAGGAAGAGGCGGCGTGCGCATTGAGGACGACATGGTCGTCACAGCGGATGGATCCGAAAGTCTTACCGATTATTCACGCGAACTGACCATTCTGTAAATCAACGTACTCTGATCCGCTATTATGACGCTTGAAATTCACAAATTTACTCTTGGTCCGCTGGCTAATAATACATATGTAGTGGTTGAACCTGGCAGTGGACAGGCTGTGGTGGTTGACCCGACCTTCGATAGCCGCCATATTATCAAAGCAGCGAATGAGGCTGGTTGGAACATTACTCAGATCTGGTTGACCCACGCTCATTTTGACCATACCGCGGGAGTTGCCGATTTTTCCAGGTTGGCTGATCCGCCGCTGCCGATCGGTATCCACCCGGATGACCTGGGCTTGTATCGGGATGGAGGCGGTGCCCGCCAATTTGGGGTCGATTCGCCCCCAGCGCCAGAGCCGACATTGTTTTTCGAGCATGGCCAAATTTTGATGGTTGGAGCAGAACCAGTTGAAGTTCGGCATACGCCGGGTCATTCCCCAGGTCACGTGATCTTTTCTCTGGCGCAGGCTGGCGCAGCACTTGTCGGCGATTTAATCTTTCAAAATGGCGTCGGGCGCACCGATCTGGCGGGCGGCAGCATGCCCAAGCTGTTACGAAGTATCTATAACCAGGTTTTTACTTTGCCACCCGAAACCCGGCTACTCTCCGGTCATGGTCCAGAAACTACAGTCACTGAAGAAAAAGAATTTAATCCCTATCTTCGATAACCCCATCCTATTCTGCAGCCTTTGAGATTAGGTTTACCCCTTAATAAATCGCTACAGTACAAACCTGTGCGGCTGCCCCTGGATGGCTGAGCAAGATTGACCAGAACGTCGGGACCATTGTTATAGAAGGCACCGGAGTCGAGAGCATATCCAAACCATTTCCTGGTGGGGTTTCTTCCACCCAGGTAGGCGTATCGGTTGGTGGCACCCACGGAGTCGGGATTTCAATGACCCCGGTGGACGTTGGCGTGATGGTAGTTGGAATCGGTGTCGGAACCGGGGTAGTTGGGGCTGGGGTGGTAGGCACTCGGGTCGTTGGCACTGGTGTCGTTGGGACCCGGGTTGTTGGCACTGGTGTGGTAGGGGCTTGAGTCGTAGGAACTATGGTAGTGGGCACTACAGTGGTGGGAACTGCGGTGGTTGGAACCTTGGTAGTAGGCACCGCAGTGGTCGGTACTGTTGTGGTCGGGACTCTGGTGGTGGGCACGGTGGTCGTAACAACGGCAGTGGTAGGCGTAGGGGTCTTCGGCGTAGTTGTGGAAGGTGGGGTCAAAGTGGTTGGCACGATGCTAGGGGGAACGGTAGTCGTCACTGGCGTACCCGGTGTAGGGTTAACCGTATTGACTGTGGTGGGTTGAGTAACATCAACCGGAGGCAGCATCGTCGCCACCACCGTTGTCGTTTTGGTAGGAACGATCAGCCCAATTGCCGGCGGGGTTCCGGATTCGTTCCTCTTCCGGCGTCGTCAAGATCTGATCCTGCTCCAAATCCTCCAGGATTCCAGGCAAAATAGGCGCTAATCTTAATATTTCATCCAAACTATAGTCCGCAGTAGATTTGGAGAGGATTCGCACCCCATTAAGGTATTCATCGCCGCGCGCGGTCGCTAAAAAAGCGATAATCTGGATACCGATGCAGGCTGTTATGAACAGGACCAGGCTTACCATTTCCAGGTAACGCCGGATGCGTCTTGATGAACCATCAATTCCCCCAACCCTTAAGTCTGGTTTCATCTTAATCTACACTTTGGTGATCATCCGTCGCCAGGTTGGGTTTTATTAATTGGTGTGATGTCTGGTGGATGACATCCCAGAAAACATCTACGACCTGTGGGTCAAACATCTTGCAGCGCTGTTGGAAAATATGGTTGATAACAGTCTGCGGTTCCATGGCGCTTCGATACGGTCGATCTGAAGTCATGGCATCCCACACATCGATAACAGAGAAAATCCTGGCTGCCAGAGGAATATCAACACCGCTCAGCCCTTGCGGATAACCACTGCCATCCCAGCGTTCATGATGCGAATACGGAATTTCCAATGCTGGGCGCAAGTATGCAATGGGTTCCAATACGTCAAAGGCAATCTTGGGATGCAGCCGCATGACTACCCATTCATCCGATGTCAAAGGGCCATTCTTTTTCAAAATCTGATCTGGAACACTCATTTTGCCGATGTCGTGGAGTAAAGCTCCGCGCCGGATTTGAACCAGTTCATCATCAGAGAGGCCAAAGTGGCGAGCGACCTCAAGGGTGAGTTCGCTGACACGCCGGGTATGCCCTTCCGTATCCTGATCCCGTTGATCGAGCATGGTTGCCCAACCGGCGATGGTCTCATCATAAGCATGGATCAAGTCCAACCGGGACTGATTAAGGTTGGCTACCATCATATTAAAGGTCTCAGTCAGATAAGCGACCTCGTCATTGCCGCCTGGCTCCAGGCGAACGTTTAAATTTCCAGCTGCGACTTGAGAGGAAGCGACCACCAGACTTTTTAAGGGGTAGGTGATCCGGTCCGCAATTTCTACACCAATGACAAAAACCAACAAGACCAGCAATGAAACCAGACCGGCTACTTGTACACGAGTTGGAGTGCTGGCGGTGACCCAGTAATTATTTATCATGGATGCGCCTAACAATCCGACGACATCCGATCTGCGTACCTGCCAGGCGCCAACCACCTCGGTGTATTTCAAATCCAAAATGTTGAATGACCTTTGACCGGCCAATAACCGTTTCAGACTTGAGGTGTCTCTGTTGGCAATAACTTGCCCGGCGACCTCAGGTGACATGGATTGCGGCTCGGTTAGTGTCGATTCCAATATTTTTCCGGAGGAATCATAGAGCGTGACCTGCGCCAGGGTTTCCTCGCGCATCTGGCCGACGATCGAATGCAGCGATTTGCCGACCAATGCTACTCCAACCAACTTTTCATGCTCGTCACGCAGCGGGCCGGAGACGTAGAAAAAGTAATTCCCGTTGTGCATGGCGATCCCGCTGTATTTGTCGCCATGAGTATCCAATTCACCCGCAAGTACTTTTTGGACGAATGGCAGTGCTGCGAAATCTGTCCCATTGCCTTGCTGAATCAAGTAGGCTGCGCCAGCATTTGCCTGTTGTTTTGCGATGCCAAGCAGGATTTCGCCTTTGGCGTTTAGAAGGAATACTTCTTCTTCTCCCTGCGCCGCTGCGACGCTGGTTGCCAATTCGCTGAGCCGCTGGATCTCGCTGTTTTGGATGGCAGAGTCCATGCCTTCAGTGAAAGTCAAAATGCGTAATGTTTTTAGCAGACGGTTTTCTTCACGGACCATCCATTCGACGCTTAATTTTTCAGTTTCAATCAATTGATTGGAAAAACGTTCGTCGGTGGTGTCGAAGACGATACGCATGACCACATATCCTGCGCCAATAGCCAGACCGAGCGCCAACAGAAGATATGGGATGGTGATTTTCGCCCGCAACGGAAAACGCACCCGGGTACGGGGTATGGGCGGCGTATTTAGTTCTGGCGTGGTGGAACCTGCTGTCATGAAGGCGACCCCTCGAAAGGTCAACAATTAATATGTACCCTTAGGCGTGCAACTTTTAGGCCACACCTATTTACTCAAGCTATAATCAGGTATATTTTTGACGAATGATGAGCCTAAATGACCCCTTACCGTGCCATTGAGTGGAAAAATGATCACCTGATCCTGCTTGATCAGCGTTTATTGCCGCATGAGACGGTGTATGTGACCCTGCGGGATGCCGCGAGCGTTGCCGAGGCTATTCAGAATATGACCATTCGCGGGGCGCCGGCAATTGGCGCTGCGGCAGCCTACGGGTTAGCCCTGGAAGCTGTCAAACCCTGGCGCGATCTGCCTACCATGATCAATAGCCTGGCTTCTGCCGGAGCTATGCTGATCGCTGCCCGGCCGACTGCAGTCAACCTGGCCTGGGCCGTGAAACGGATTCTGGCAATCGCGCAAAACCCAACGCTAACGACTGTTGAATTGATACGAGCCGCGGTGCTGGCAGAAGCCGCTCGCATTGCCAACCAGGAAGTCGCCAACAACATTCAAATTGGCATCCATGCTCTGCCGTTGTGGCCGGACGAGGTGACTTTTCTGCATCATTGCAATACCGGTGCGCTGGCAACAGTGGATTACGGCACGGCGCTGGGTGTTATTCGGGCAGCGCATGAGCATGGTAAAAAGGTGTTTGTGTATGTGGACGAAACCCGGCCGCGTTTACAGGGCGCACGCCTGACCGCATGGGAATTGGACCAGTTGGGGATTCCGTACAAGATTATCGCGGATGGCGCATCGGGTTATGTGCTCAAACATTGCGGTGTAACTGCGGTTACCGTCGGGTGTGACCGCGTGGCAGCCAATGGCGATACGGCCAACAAGATCGGTACGTATAACCTGGCTATCGTCGCAAAAGCCCACCAGGTGCCTTTTTATGTCGTTGGGCCAACTTCAACCGTCGATCTGCAAACCCCAAACGGCGATGCCATTCCAATTGAAGAGCGGGACCCGGAAGAGATCACGAAAATCGGCAGTGAGTGGATAGCACCGCGCGGTGCTCCGGCTTTCAATCCGGCGTTCGATGTCACACCGGCGGAGTATATTAGCGGGATCATCACCGAGCAGGGTATTGCCTACCCGCCGTTTGAGCAATCGCTGCGGGAAATGGTTGAAAAGGGAATTAACCAGTCCGGCCGGCTTTGAGTGTGGTCTGGTAGGCCTTTAGCTCATCCCATTGAGCGGCGGCGGCCAGTTTTGCCTGCTGCGGCCAGGTAGTCGGACTGGCAAGACGGTTTCCAGCGGCCCGCAGGATGCGGATCAGTTCCTCGGGGGAGGTGCTGGCAAGCTGGGCGAGGCGGTGAATGCCGGCGGCTTTGAGGACGGCTTCGGTCTTCAATCCAATGCCTTCGATGAGGGTCAGATCGTCGTCAATGGGGAGCATGCCCGAGGGTTGGGTTTCGGGAAGGACAATGGCGGACTCTGGGGTGTGGGTGATGACATCCGCTGAGGCCGGGAGGTGGACCCCGTAGGTTGGCCAACGGCGGCTGCGCAGGATGAGCGCCAGGACGCCGGTGAGAAAGAGAATGATGACGCCAAACGCGTCATAGGGCAAGCTCGAGCGGGACACTTTAGCCATGGTCAACCTCCTTTTGCAGTATCTTCATTATAGTGAAGAAATGGAAGGTTACATGGGTCACATTTCAAGAGCCGGCAACCCGCACTCAGGCCTACCTGTTTTTAGAGACAAGTTGGGTATCGGGCTGCAATCGAAGTTGCACGAATATAATGAGACCTCGGCACGGCTGTGCACGACAACCGAAAAGATACAGGTTCGGGACGGGATGGAACCCGTCCCCTACGAGATCGAGGTCCGGGCACCGGGATGCCCCGACAAGAGGGTCCAAATTTCGACGGAACCCGTCCCCTACGAGGAGAGGGCGTCGAAGGCGGTGACGCGGTCTCGGCCGGACTGTTTGGAGGTGTAGAGGGCTTTATCGGCGCGCTGGAGCAACTGGTCCAGGGTGACACTGGCCAGGCCAAAGCTGCTGGAGACGCCGACGCTCAGGCTGACGGGTACATCCTCGGTGCTGAGCATCTGGTTGGTGTGAGCGACGGCAGCCCGCAGGCGTTCCGTCATGCGGCGGGCGCCTTCCTGACCGGTCTCGGGTAAAACGACGGCAAACTCGTCGCCACCGTAGCGTCCCAGGATATCGGAGCGGCGCAGAACCTGCTGCATGCGAGTGGCAAGGCTGGCAAGGACCTGATCCCCGGCGGCATGACCGAAGGTATCGTTGATGTGCTTGAAGTTGTCCACGTCGATCATCACCACCGAAAGCGGGCGGTTGTAGCGCTGCGCCTGGTAGAAGGCGCGTTCGGCCAGCTCGAGGAAGTAGCGGCGATTGGCCAGACCGGTGAGGGTGTCGATGGTCGCCAGACGTTCCAGGGCAGCCTGGGCTTGCTTGCGTTCCTCGACCTCGCGCTGCAGCTGAACATTGCGCAGCTGATAGATCTCGGCATCCTTGCGGGTGTTCTCGACGTTGTGGATGATCTCGATAGTCTTGAGGCGGCGGTCGGACTCCTGGTCAAACAACAGGCGTTCGGCGCGGTAGAAGTTCTCAAAATGATCCAGCGCGGCGGCGGTATCCCCCAATTTTTTGTAAACCTCGGTCAGTTCAGCATGGCAGCGAACCACCTCATGGCGGGCGCCGGCTTCATGAGCGGCATCCAGGCCACGCTGCAGGTAGGTGAGGGCCAATTCCAGGCGGCTTTCGCGGGCGTGCAAGGTGCCGATGCGGCGCAGGGCGCGGGCAACCTCCTGGCGGCGGCCGATCTTCTGCGAGACCTCGGCGGTGAGCTGGAGGAAGTTGAGCGCCTGGGCATAATCTCCCTGCTCGAGGTAGAGGTCACCGACTGTACTGAGGGCTTCGGCTTCGCCAGGATGATATTGCAGCTCCTGGTACATCTCGATGCTGCGCAGGCCATGAGCGCTGGCGGCTTTGGTGTCACCGGTCTGACGCAGGGCATTGCACAGGTTATCGTGGATTTCGGCTTCCAGGCGGCGGTTGGCGGTGCGCTGAGCCAGGTCGAGGGCCTGCTCGAGGTGCGTGAGGGCTTTGGGGGCATCTTCCAACAGCAGATAGAGGCGGCCAACGTTGGAGCGGGTGGCGGCTTCACCGAGCTGGTCGCCCAGCGTGCGGTAGAGGGTGAGGGCGCGCAGCAGGTGCTGCAGGGCTTCGGGGTAGGCGCCGATGGTCAGGTAGCCGCTGCCGAGACCGTTGAGGGCGGTGGCGATCAGGTCGTCATCGTCGCCGGGGGCAAAGCATTCGAGCGACTTGAGGTAGGCGGGGATGGCCTGATCATAGGTTTCCAATTGGACACTGGCACGGGCTTCGAGCAACAGCGCGCGGCCGAGGGTACGGCGACCGACCTGCCCGCCGGGGTAGTCCACCGGGCTGAGATCGGCGAGCTTGCCGGTGGTAGGCTGACCGTCCGCGGAGGGTGGGGTGAGCATGCTGAGCGCCTGGCGCGCCAGGGAGAGGGCGTGCTGCGGGTCTGAGCCGGAAAAGAGCTCAGCAGTGCGCAGGTAGGCGTCCACTTTTTGGGCGAGGGCTTGCGGGTTGAAGGGTGCGGTGCGGTTCGTGGTCATAGGCTGGTACATGGGTGTCCCCTTGAGGGATGTGTTGCAAGTGGAGTGCCACCCCACCCTACCCTCCCCACGGAGGCACGGAGAACACGGAGAAGAGCCAATGGAAAAGAGAGAAATGCCCTGAATAGCTGGCAAGGAGGATAGTTAAGTTTCAAATGGTATGAGTGAGGCGGTTTTAACACGAAGAACACGGAGAAAACCAGTACAAAAAGGTATTCCTCACAAGGGGATATTAATCGTTTTCGTTTATTTTGGAACGAATATGCGGGGAAAAGCGGGAATTCGGGCGTGAAAAATGGGGAAAAAAGCAATGAATATCCGTTTTAGGCAAACGAAAGAAACGAATATTTGTTCTTGAAAAAGCATTGTACAACAAGTCTGAATGAGCGAGGTGGGATACGGGTAAAACTCACGGGAGTGGGAATGATATGTACAGGATTCGATACCTTGATTATAGAACTATTTTTCTAATATGTCAAGTAATTTGCATTGAGAATGGTTGTCCTGGATTAATACAAATTGCATAATCCCAATCTTAACCCACACACTAAAGTCGTGTGGGTAATATGAACGACTTGCCGTGTAATTTATCTTAAGGTATCTTCCTGTCAACTTATTACAATATTTTTGATCTGACATCAAATAAAGTGTGTTTTTGTAATCCAATAAACCGTGGGGTGATGCAAAACATTATATACTCTTGCAATTTTTTTAATCGTAGCCCTAATTATTACAATAAGGCAATCTAATGTTAATAATAATAGATATACCTTATACATAATCAGCCCGTTAATTGGCAAAATAGCAAGAAAATATATTCAAAAACAATAATTAGAAGAAAAAATATTCGCACTATTACCAAGTAACCAATAATTCATACCCTGATGCATCTCTGGTCGCAATCTCGACCTAATATTCCAAGAATATGGGTTAAATTCAGAAATAAATTGTTTGCAAATAGCTGGACCAATAATCAATATAACTTTCATTATGCAATCCAGTAGAAGCTAAATAGTTCTTATTCAAAATTATTCATTCAAGGTTTGTGGAGGGAATTAACAGGAACAAAACTGGGTGATAGTAAAATCTTTTTTCGATGAAGAAAATAAAGCATCAACGTCCAAAGTATCCCAATTCCGTATTGTATGCTACGGGAGAAGTTGATCGATGAAGCTTCTGGAAAATAACGGGTGACAATAGGAATTTCTTCAAAAAACAGGTTGCAAGACATACCCTGGGCAATTATTTGAGTATCGAAGATAAAATCATTGCTATTCTCATTAAACTTTACCGTTTCAAGGAATTTACGTGAATAGGCACGGAAACCGGAATGAATTTCAGTAAGGTAACGACGGAAGACCAAATTGGCGAAAGCTGTCAGCACAATATTGGCGTCATATTTCCACCAAGGCATGCCACCTTCAAGCGACTTACCACCTAACATACGCGAACCAAAAACAGCATCGGCCTTTCCAAGAATAATTGGTTTTACCAATTCTGATATTACAGCAGCATCATACTGATGATCAGGATGGAGCAAAACAACAATGTCTGCCCCTCTCGCCATCGCTTCGGAATAACAAGTCTTCTGGTTAGCTCCATAACCAAGGTTTTTTTCGTGACAGAATACAGTTAGGCCAGCTGAAATAGCATATTCGACTGTACGATCGGAAGAGAAATCATCCACCAGAATAATATTATTCCGATACTCAACAGGGATTTCATCGATTGTGTGAAATAAAGTTTTTTCAGCATTATATGCAGGTAAAACAATGAAAATATTATGATCCGCGAAATTCATTTTGGCTTAATTCCTTTATCAATCGTTGCTCGAACAATGAATTGATATGCTAATAACGAAGGCATGACCTGCGTCAGCCTATTTAATACCTTATGGAAAAACCGACCAAATTTCGTTTCGTAAAAAAAAGAATTTACTTGGGGTAGAGGAAGAGGTGTATAGCGAATTTGAAGAACCTTCAAACCCGAACCATTTATCATTTCTAATAGTGTCTTCTTTGTGAAGAACCGAAGATGAGTGCAATCAAGTATTCCTTTGTTTGTATATTCAAATTTTCCGAACAGTAAGCTTGTCCTTACCCATATATTGGCAATATTGGGAACCGAGATAAAAATTTGGAAGTTAGGTTTTTGCAATTTTACGAGGCGTTCAAGGATTTGCCATGGATTTGAAGTATGCTCCAGAATATCCGCACAAATGATAATATCCTTTCCAGCAATGAAATCATCGTCGACCTGATTAATGCTGCCACAATAAAATTCTGAATAATAAGGATTGGCAATTTTTGCAGCCTCCGACAATATTTCTAGACCCGATATTAGTAGACCAGAGCCATGAAAATGCTTACCAATAATCCCATTAGCAGTCCCTATGTCCAGCACCCGGGTTCCTTCTTTACAATCTTTCAACCATGAAATAATAATTGAATGACTTGACCAAGGGTCTGATTTTTCAGAATAATCTATTGCCAAATGATTTTCCAAATTATTTCCAATCTATTTTCCAATAATCCCGTCCTCCTTCAACAATCCAAATGGTCTGTCAATTCCAATCGCGGATTAGAGGGAAACACTTTTTCAGAAGCAGTAAAAATTAGCAATCTATTAGTCTATTTTATATATTTCTCCAACATGGAGAACCAAAAACGAAGGTTAGAATTGAAACGAATGTCAATGCAATGACGATAAAAGGCTTCCATTTCTCAATTCCAAGCGCTGTTAACAGGAGCAAAGGGACCGTAAAATCCAATGTATAGCGTGGTCCAAATTGAATCCGACCAGTACCCATTAACAGTAATATTGGAATATTTGTTAGAAGTATACTAAATAGCAATGTAGAAATGTGCAATTTCATTCCTGGCTTCCAAAATGCTGCCAATGCACCGAAAAACAAGGGACTCATCAAAAATAAACTACCACCCATAAGAGTCTCGGCACGGAGAGGGAATGGGTAGAATATATATTGGTAGTAGAGGTTTATTGGTAAATAATGAAGGTTAAATGCACCATAAATCGAGAAATCTTGGATAAAAACATCAGCCATAAGATGGTAACTGAGCCCATTATCGAACCAGTTGCCGAACCTAATTTGGTTATAGAACATTAGTAATCCTAAACCAATCACTAATGGCAAGGCGCCCACAATCCCGTATTTTACCAATCGTTTCCGTTCGAAGGTTTTTTCTCTCGACATCAAATATACTATCGGAAATATTCCATTAAAAACGAGGTGATTGCGGGTCAGCATTGCGGCAGTCAACCCTAGACCAGTAAAAAACCAAGCTTTCCAACCTTCTAAAGAAAACGCGGCCAGGAAGGTTAACAAAACAAACGTGAGACCGAGTAATAACGTGGTATTCCATACTCTCCCATTTGTTGCTAGTGTAATATGGACGGTACCAAGCGTCAAAAACATTACCAACACACCCCGGAAATTTTTTGAAAGGTGAATAAATTCTTTTCGCACTGCAATTCGCAGGAGAAGTGCCAAAAGCCCAACATTAAGCACTGCAAATGCGGCAGTATAAATCACATCGTTCAGATCAAGGCCGAACAAGGCAACCAGGGGTAAAATGACAAAGGCGGGAAAGGGAGATTGGTAAAGTGAGTAATGGCCTTGAAAGAAAACCAGGTCATGAGTTTCCGGTGGTGGTAACCGAAACCAAAATTGACCGTGGAGAAACGCATCAGCTAAATAATTATAGTACGGGAACCTGGAAGGTGAATTAAATCGGCCAGAGTAAATAATTATTACATAATAAACAATGAACGCCATCCCCATCGAGCCAAAAGGTGATTCCCAGAGATTTACTCCAGCCTGGAGGAGGCGTTTAGTAAATGATGTTACATTACCAGAGGTGTTGTTCAGGGTCGAAACCATAGATAAATTTTACATTAATCTATTTATTTACTCGATACTTATTATTAGGAGTTTTCAAATAATATTGAACTTCCGATGGTTCGATATGTATATATTTATTATCTACGTGGACCTGCAAATTTTGCTTCGCACGGCCTGGTCAGTGGTGCGCGGCAAGGGTGCATTTTAGTCCGGTATAATTGAGGCTTGTGCTCCCGGCTCGGTCCTATTGCAGGGAGCAGGTTTATTCGCGCTTTCATTGGAGCAGTGCATGGAATCCAAAAAAATCTGGCTTATTGTTATCGGTGTGATTGTGGTTATTTGTTTGTGCATGACGGCTCTGGTGGTCACCGGAGTAGTTGCGTGGCGGGTGCTTGGCAACCAGAGCGGCATAAATCTGCCGGGGTCCAACCAGGAGCAGAACAAACCGGGGCAGACCGATCCCGGATCAGCAGATCCAAACTCAGGTTCGGGGGAAATTCCGCAGCCGATCAATCCAAACGCCACGCCAGAACCGGCTTCCGCCGGGGCGATTAAGACGTTGGGCAACTTGAAGTCCGCCGAGATCCCGATCAATGATCCGATCGACCTGGCGGAACGGCTCCTAGGTAAAGCTAACATTTCTGAGACGGTAGCGCCCAGCGGACCGTATGCGGTGGGGGACAAGCTGAAGTTCTGGGTCTCCAATACCGCGACGAACGAGACGTTTCAAGTCGAGGCGGTGCTGCGGGCGGCAGTGGATCACGCTTATTTCTGGATCGAGGACGGAATCGATTACCAGGAAGAGGACCTGAACCGGCTGGCGAAGACCTTTAACGACAGTATCTACCCAATCGACCAGGCATTTTTTGGCAAGGAGTGGTCACCGGGAATTGACGGCGACCCGCATCTGTTTATCCTGTATGTCCATAACCTGGGGGGCAATACCGCGGGATATTTCTCGAGTATTGACTCGATCAACCCGGAGGCACATCCGTATTCGAACGCGCATGAAATGTTCATGATCAACGCGGATTCGGTCACGTTGAGCGAGGAATATACCTACGGGGTGCTGGCGCACGAATTTCAACACATGATTCATTGGAATAATGACCGTAACGAGGACTCATGGGTGAATGAGGGATTCTCGGAGCTGGCGGCTTTCCTGAACGGTTACGATCCGGGCGGCTTCGATACGCTGTTCGCGATCGACCCCGACATTCAACTGACGGATTGGCCGCTGGACCAGGATTTACGCTCACCGCATTACGGCTCATCCTTCCTGTTTTTGGCCTATTTTCTGGATCGGTTCGGCGAGCAGGCGACCCAGGCACTGGTGGCGAACCCAGAAAACAGCATGGACAGCGTCGATGCGGTCCTGGAGGATTTGCGCGCCAAAGGATTGATCGATGCCAATTCCGGCAGCGCAGACGACCTATTCGCTGATTGGACAGCTGCCAACTACCTGAATGACCCAGCGCTGGAAGGCGAACGGTATGCCTATCACCGCTACCAGAATCTGCCGAATTTTTCAGAGACAGAAACCATTTCCAAATGCGACGGCAGCTGGCAACCCCGTTCGGTCAGTCAATACGGCACGGACTACATCAAAGTTGATTGCAATGGACCAGCGAAATTCTCTTTCCAGGGCGCCAGCGAGGTAGGAGTGCTTTCTGAGGGAGCGAATTCGGGAAATTTTGCTTTCTGGTCGAACAGCAGCGACGAATCCAATATGCGCCTGACGCACTCCTTTGATTTTCGCAACGTCACAGGACCGCTGACGCTGAATTACTCAGCGTGGTATGCGCTGGAAAAAGATTATGATTATGCATACCTGACCGCCTCCACCGATGGAGTCACCTGGGAAATTTTGAATACCCCCTCCTGCACCAACCAAAATCCATCGGGGAACAGTTTCGGCTGCGGGTTTAATGGTGATTCCGGTGGATACCTCAACCAAACGGTGGACCTGTCGCAGTTTGCCGGAAAAGAGGTTACGCTGCGGTTTGAATACGTGACGGATGCAGCCATCACAGCTGAGGGGCTGCTGCTGGATGACATCAACATCCCGGAGATCGGCTACAGCGCGGATTTCGAGACGGATGATGGCGGGTGGCAGGCTGAGGGCTTTGTGCGCATCGAAAACCGGCTGCCCCAGACGTTTCGGTTGACGGTCATTCAGGAAGGCAATGCGCCGTCCGTGCGGTACGTCGAGGTGGACGCGACCGGCAAGGCTGAAGTGGCACTGGACGTGACCCGCGGTAATACGGTGACGTTGGCGGTCAGTGGAACAACGCGATTCACCCGTGAAAAAGCATCGTACGGGTTTAGCGTCACAGAAACACCGTAAATTGATTCATGGGAATCAAAAAGCGGAGAGCCAGGCTCTCCGCTTTTTTGTTGCGATTTATTCCAATTTGACCTGCGGCTGGCGCAGTTTTTCCAACTCGTTTTCAAGGTCCATGCGGCGTTCATCCGCTGCCTGGCGCACCTGCCCAACCAGACGGTCGATCGAATCGGCTACTTGCTGCTGGAAGTTCTTACCCGAACTTGGGGCGAACAGCAGCGCCACAACGCCGCCAACCAATGCCCCTGTCAACAACCCTGCAAATAATGCTACGAACCGGCGCATTGTTCCTCCTTCATTGGTTGTTAAAAAGAATTCATCAAATGTGTGAATGAATTATACCGCCCTGCGCGGCTGGGCTAACCCCAATTTTACAAAAATGAGCGGCGCCAGCCAGATCGCCCATAAACCAACCAGTGAGTAGCGTAAAAATCGCAGAGAAAAACTCAACAGGTTTGGCGTATCCGGAAAGACCAATGCCCAGCCCGGCATAGATGATGCCCAACCCGGCCATGCCCAGCAGGAAGCGTAGAATCCGTTGCAGGTAAGGGCCATGTGGGTCATGACCGCCTTTACCACCTGCCAACAATGCCAGGCCGGCGGTCATGCCGAACCAGGTGCCACTGACAGTGAAGATTCCTCCCATACTCAGCGGATCGATGGGAAAGTCGGGAGAGGCTGCCAGCGCAGTGGAAAACCAGGTTTCGGGCACCGTCCAGCCGGTTGTGATGGCATGCACCGCCATGCTGGCGGCGATCATGACCAACGCAGAAGCAAAAGCGACCGTCAACCGGTAACCGAGCGGCAGATGGTCGAACCAATCGACCACCGGTTTTTCAAAATACACGAAGAGTGCCACTAACACGGCCCCGATCAACCAGCCCAGCAATACATCAGACAGGAAATGGACGCCCAGGTAGATGCGTGAAATGCCCATCAAAATGATGAGCACCCCCGCCAGCCAGTAAGTTTTCCCTTTTAGAGTGGCTGCCAGGAGCCCCCAAATGCTCATTGCATTCTGAGCGTGACCGGATGGCAATCCGAATGAAGATTCGTAGACCAGAGCCTTAACGCGTGAATCAATCCAGTATGGACGCGGAGTGTGGAATAACACTTTGAATAGGGAATTCACACTATTGGATAGCAGCAAAATTAAGCCAACCCGGATGCCCAGAGAGGTATCCACGCACCAGTAAAGCAGCGCCATGAACAAGATATAGAAATATTCACTTCCCAACCAGGTGATGGCTGCCATGACGGGATACAACCAGGCGCCAAGACCCTGGAAGAATAAATTGACGGTCAATTCCCACTGCAACAGAGCATCCACTGTGATTTACCCCGCCGGCCTGGTGCATCCCAAGTGTTTGTGGTGCGGTTGACGATTCTAATTGTTTTATTGTACACTCGAAGTTATGAAAATTTCAGCGAACCGCTGGTGGGATTGGACCGCCGTAATCGTGTTTTTGGCAAGCCTACTCAGCGTAGCGTTCCGGTTAAGCGACACCAAATGGACCGAGGACCTGAATATTGTCATCACCCTGACGATCCTGGGCGCGATCGTGGGGCTGGCATTGGGGCTCAGCCGCTTCCACCGCTGGGTAGCAACATTGATTGGATTGGGATACACTCTGGCCATTTACCCATGGCAAATGACCAAAGTAATCCATGGCGAAGTTGCTTTTGGCGAGAAATTGGCGAGTGTTGGCGGACGATTGTGGACCAGTCTCAACCTGTTTTTCCGCAATCAACCGCTGACCGACCCGGTGCTGTTCCTGGGGAACATGGCGTTGTTATTCTGGCTGGTGGCAGTGGTTGGGGGATACACCCTATCCCGTCACGGTAAACCCTGGCTGTCCATGATGATCGGCGCCATCGCCATCGTCATTATCGATATTTATCACCCGGCGGTTGGCAGCCGCGGCCTGGCGATGGCCGTGTTTACGGTTTTTGCATTGCTGCTGGTGACGCGGATGCATTACCTGCATCGCAAGCGCGAATGGGACACGGATGATGTTTCGGTGGATAGCGAAACCGGCTTTTCGTGGTCGCGCGGAGCGTTGATCACAGCGATTGTGCTGGTGGTCCTGGCCTGGAATGTCAACTCGGTGGTCAAAGCGGTAAACCCGTACGCAGCGGAAAGACACCAGGTGGTGACGCTGTGGAACGACATCCGCCTGCGCTTTGAAAATGCCGTCAAGCCGCTGCGCGGCACCACTACTGTACCGCGAGAATTTTATGGCGACCAATTTTCACTCGGGCAAGGTTCGCAGTTATCGGATGCACAGATATTTACGGTCGACCCAAGCATCACTGGACGGATCGGTGTGCCGTACTATTGGCGGGTGCGCAGCTACGACCAGTATGTGAACGGGTTGTGGCAAAGCACGATTAAAGACACTCAACCGCTGGCCTCGGACACGGCTGTGGTTTCATTTCAACGCTATACCAGTCGATTGACTGTCGGCTTCAAGTTTTACCCGGACCGTAATCTAAGCATGTTGTACGCTCCAGCCATTCCGCTTACCGTTAGCCGAAGAGTCACCCTGCAATATGAGAAACAAAATAACAACCTGGTGGATGTCACCGTAATCGAAGTCGACCCGATTGTCCGAGCAGGGGAGGTCTACGAAGTCGTTTCCATGGTGGCGGCACCCACCGTGGCACAACTCCGAGGTGTCGATAAGCCCTACCCGGACTGGGTGACAGCGAAGTACTTGCAGCTACCAGATGATTTGCCGGAGTCAATTTCCCAACTCGCGTCAACGATCACGGAAGGGCTCGACAATCCATACGACAAAGTGGTGGCAATCACCAACTGGCTGCGGACCAATATTGAGTACAGTCAGGTGCTGCCCCAGGTGCCGGAAGGCGATGATCCGATCGAATGGATGCTCTTTAGCCAAAAACAGGCGTTTTGCAATTACTACGCCACCGCTGAAATCCTGATGCTGCGCAGCCTTGGCATTCCGGCGCGCTGGGTAGTGGGCTATGCCCAGGGTGAGTATGACCCAAAGGCACAGGTGTATATTGTTCGAGAACGCGATTCACACGCCTGGCCTGAAGTATTCTTCCCGGAATACGGCTGGGTAGAATTTGAACCTACCGCCGCCCAGGCATCTATTGCCCGTCCGACAGGCACGCCAAACAACGCCACTGGCGGTCCGCAACCCGGGGCTAGCGCGCAAATCGATGAAGGACAATCGCTCGACAATACAACCGATGAAGACCCCAATGCCGCCCGGTTTGGCGATCGTTCCAATAATCAGCCGACCATTTGGGACACTTTCCGGCTGCTGGCAATCGGCGGCGCCATTCTCTTCCTGCCCCTGTTTGCCCTGCTGTTAGTCCTGCTTGGAAAACGTAATCCGAACTATATATTGCCCACCGTCATCGAGAAAACACTGCGTAAACGAGGAGTCAAGATACCGGCATGGGTCGGACTGTGGTCAGGATATACGCAACTGACGCCCATGGAGCGAATTTTCGTCCAGGTCAGCTGGATGCTGCGATTCCTGTTAAGCCCGCTGCAGAACGGATCCACACCCTCAGAGCAAATTACTCATCTGGTGAAGGTGCTGCCAAAAGCCCAGCCTGAAGCCGGGATATTGTTGGATGAGTATCAAAAAGCGGCTTACAGTTTGTATTCGCCTGATATGGAAGCTGCCAGGGTGGCACGCAAGGCGCTATGGAAAGCTGCGCTGCAAGCCCGCCTGAAAGCCATTGCCGATTCGATCACCGGAGTACCCAAACTGGCGGATGAAGAACGCTTCTCGCGGATCCGCTAGGCGGGACCATTAAGCCTGCCATACCCGGTCGATCAAGTTCAAAATTTGCTGCAAGCCAGACTGTAGCGGGGCAATCTCGATATATTCGCGCGCGGTATGCGGGTGACCACCGTGGGTCAGCCCCAGACAAATCGCCGGAAAGCCGCGGCTTAAAGGGATATTCGCATCGGTTGAGCCGATTTCCAGAGTAACTGGAATTTTTAGCTGTTGTAAAACATCAGACGCCAGTCTGACTAATGGGTGGTCAGCAGCTAATTCCCCTGCCGGGCGCTGACCGATCGGCTCGATTGAGAAATCCACCCCGGGACTATCGCGACGCGTGATGAGCCGCCGGACCCGCTCGGATAAGCGCGACAGGGAGAGCTGGTCCTCAGCGCGTAAATCCAATTCAAAGCTGGCGAGGGAAGCAATGGTATTCACCGAGGTGCCGCCCTGGATGATGCCGACATTCAGACTGGCGCGCGGATTTTGAGGAATGGTCATATCCGCCAGGTCAGCCACCACCTGGGCGATCTCATGAATGGCGGAGGGCGAGCCGTAATCCACCCAGGAATGCCCACCAGCGGTCTGTGCTTTGACCTGATAGCGCTCCACTCCCAGTCCGCGGTGACAAACCTGTCCCAAGCCCAACCCTTCCAAAATTAAGATAAGCACAGGGCGTGTCCTGAAACCGATCCACCAGGGCACGCATGCCTGCCAGATTGCCCAGACCTTCTTCGCAGACGTCGGCTGCCAGCCAGATATCACCGGGGCTGGGTGTCTGATTGTCTTTCAGCACCGAAGCCAGAACAAGTAATGCAGCCAGGCTGGTGGAATTATCGGCAATGCCCGGACCGGTAAGGCGTGAGTCGGTCCGAATCAGCGGCAGCGGATCTTCAGAGCGGTGAACCGTATCCAGATGCGCGCTGATGACCAGCGGGCGGTCATTCCCACCCGGACAGCGTGCCAAAACATTGCCGCTTTGATCCGTTTGCACGTCCGATAAGCCCAGGCGCATGAATTCTGCCTTTAGAAAATCGGCGCGATCTTTTTCCTTAAAGGTGGGGGCAGGAATCTGCTGGATGGTGCAAATCCAATCCAGACACTGTTCCATTAGAGCTGGCGGCAGTGAACTCATGAGCGGCGCACCAGGGTTCGCAGGGATTCCAGCCGCATTTTTACCAGCGAAGGCAGCGTGTCATTCACATACCACGGCGTGGTGCCTTCGACGATGATCGAGGCGGAAATATTCCCGCGCAAGGCAGCTTCCAAAGGGTCATAGGTCTCCCGGAAACCAGACAAGAAACCACCGCAGAAAGCGTCACCGGCTCCAGTTGGATCCACTACCCGAGCCGGGTAGGCTGGGATAGTCCAGCGGGTCCGATGGGCATGGTCGTAGAGGTATTGCCCCTGCACGCCGCGTTTGATGACCACCAGTTCACAGCCGTGGCTGGCGATCGAATCCGCCATCTCCCACAAATCGCTGCTACGACCCTGAAAAAGTGTGCGCAGTTTTTCTTCGGAGGTGTGAAAAACGGTGATGCCACGAAGCAAGCCGGGAATTTCATCCCAATAAATTGGCGACATGTAACTGGCAGGCGGATCGAGCGTGATGGTGGTGATGTGACCCTGGCGGAAAGCCGGCGGCAGCAGAGTGTGGCTGAGAAAATCCAGCGGAGCTATATGGGCAGCGGTGGCATCCAGGTAGTCTTCGGGAAAATCTGTAATGCGCACGGTGATGTCGCTGGGGGTCAGCCGGCTGTCCAAAACCTGGCCCGGTTCAACATAACCCAGCAAGGATTTGGGGTAATGCAAGCCGCGGCGGGCAAAATGTGAGACGGGGTTGGAAAGGGAACGGGTATCCGCATCCGGATAGGCGGCAAAATAACGCAAATCCACAGCTTTTGGCAGAATCCGAATGCCGCGCCGGTCAAAACCTAACTGTGTAAGGTTTTCCAACCAATCCTGCGGGTAATCTTCGCCCACCCGGCCGATCAAACCGACCTGGCTTTCCCATAATTTAAGACCAAAGGCGCTGTATAGCAAACTGCCGCCGGGAACATCCAGCGCCTCCCTGCCAGAGACCGGCAGGATGTAGTCTCTTTGCAGTTTTCCAGCGACGATAAATCGCAGCGCTGATGGACTTACCATATTTCCCCGCCTGTCAGGATGAAATTTGGAGCTGGTAGATAAGCGATATTAAAAGCGATGATTCGATTGTCGAAGCCGTGGTTAATAAGATTTACCAGACAGAACCGAAGCGAAAAATGGTTCAGTGATGGTGCCAGCGAGAGCTATTTTTTCGCCCCAATGTCGGATATCAATTTGAGGACGCCCAGGACGCCCAGGCCGACTTTGACGCCATCTCCAGCGGTCAATTTAGGCGTTTGTTGGGCTTCTTCGGCCCGCTGAACCATGACAACCGCCGCGAGGACTCCTGCTACAGCACCAAGTAAAGCTCCAATAATGATGTAGTTGTTTCTATATTTAGCCATGGATTGATGATCCTCCTTCGATAATGAGACGCGTCAGGCACGCCGGCCGATACGCCATACTTTACGCCAAAATTCGCGCCAGGCAGCCCAGCGGCTGAGAACAGCAATTTGTGGACGGGCGATTCGGTTCAGGATTGAATCAAACCGGAGACTGAAAATCTGCAGATAAATTTGTGCCAGACGAGTATAGGTTGGAACACCGCGCAATAGACGCGACATCAGAAATATCATGCCAGCTGTAAAAAGGAAAAACATTACTCCGACGACCATCAACGGGATAATGAGCCATACGGTGGAGATATTGGCCCAGGTAGCTGGCATGGATGACCCACCGACCGTGGCCAGTGAGGCAAAAACCACCAGCGCGATAACTACCAGTCCGGCCAGAATCACCGGCAGCAGAATTTGCCAGAAAGTCTGGCGGCGGTGACGCGGGGAAGGTTTAACGCGTTCTGGAGCCGGATTCATGCGGTAATTGTAGCATGAATCCAGCCGCGAGATTTTAAGACAACTGCCGAATTGACCTATAGGAGCGAGTTGTAAATCCGCAATGTGCTACGCACCCAGTGCAGCCTGGATAGCGGCAGTGGAGATGGCCCCTTCGCGCAAAATTCGTCCATCCGGAACGGTACAGTCCACCACAGTGGATGGGATCCCGCCAGGACAACGCCCGCCATCCAGTACCAGTTCGATACGGCCGCCCAATTGATCGAGTACATCCTCAGCAGTCAGAGGATTTTCGGCACCGGAACGGTTGGCAGAGGTGGTAGCCAATGGCCCGCTGGCGCGCAGCAGACTGAGTGCAAAGGCATGATCTGGCATGCGGACTCCAATGGTCGGTAAGGCAGACAGTTCCGGCGGAAGCTCCGGGCGGCGGGAAATGACCAGGGTTAACGCACCCGGCCAGAAGCGGGCAGCCAGGCGGTCCGCGGCGCTGGTCAGCCCCGGTGTGACCAGGCCCAACTGCTCCACCTCCCCCACCAAAACCGCAATGGCTTTCGACATATCCCGTTCCTTGGCCGCGTACAGGCGTTGAATGGCGGTTGGATTGAACGGATCGGCTGCCAGACCGTATACTGTATCGGTTGGGAAGGCGATCAGCCCACCCGATTTTAGAATTTGCAACGCAGCCGGGATGGCCTGAGGATCGTCGATTGAGAGGATGGCAGTTTCCATGGGATCTCTGTCCGGGAGGTTTATTTTATATCTATGCGCAATAATCGCGGCAAGCCAGCCGAATCCGGAAATACCCGTAACTTAGCTGACGGACGAATGGTGTGAGCCAAATCCAGCGCTGAATCCCCCTGCCCGGCTTCGATCTCGAGCAGCAAGCAACTGCCAGCAGCCGTCCAGCGGGGTGAATCGGTCAATAAGCGCTCAATATGCCGCAATCCATCCACACCGCCATCCAGGGCGGAAACTGGTTCGTGGCGCGCGACATCCAGCTGGGATAAAGTGCTGGTTGGAATGTACGGCAGGTTGGCACAGACCAGGTCAAATGGACTGCAGGAAGCGGAAAGCAAATCGGTCTGCACTAATAAAATTTGGGGTAAAAGACCGTGACGGGAAGCGTTTTGCTGGGCGACGCGTAGGGCCGGGCGGGAAAGATCGGTGGCGAGAATATGTAAATTGGGTAACGTTTTGGCTAAGGCCAGACTAATAGCTCCAGATCCAACGCCAACATCCGCCACCCGACGCTGGTTGGGATGACCTTTCAGCCAGGCTAGCGCATGCTCGACCAAAAGTTCCGTCTCCGGGCGCGGAATGAGGACCGCGGGCGTGACGAGCAGATCCAGCCCGTAAAATTCCCAGTGACCAAGAAGGTACGGCAGCGGCTCACCAGCGGCGCGGCGGTCGAGCAGCAATTGGTATCGATTCGCCTGCTCAGGAGTCAGCTGACGTTCCGGACGTGTAAGAACAGCGGTGCGGGTTTGATTGAGGACCAACCCCAGCAGCAATTGTGCCTCCAGCCCGGGGTTTTCGACCGCGGATAACTGCTGGCGGGCAGAGCCAAGCCAGGCGCCAACGTCAGTCGTCAAGCTCTCCATGGGTGGACAGGCGTTCCAACTCAGCACGGATGGATAGTTCGTCAATAAATTGATCCAGATCGCCATCCATGACGGCTGGGAGATTGAACGAGGACACGTTGATGCGGTGATCGGTGACGCGGTTCTGCGGGTAGTTGTAAGTGCGAATTTTTTCGGAGCGTTCTCCGGAACCCACCTGTGAGCGGCGAGTTTCATCCACCTCGGCCTGCCGTTTGGCTTCTTCCATTTCATACAGGCGGGCACGCAGCACCCCCATGGCACGCAGACGGTTTTGCAGTTGGGAGCGTTCGTCCTGGACCGCGACCACGATGCCGGTCGGCAGATGGGTCAAGCGGACAGCGGTGGCATTTTTTTGCACATTTTGCCCGCCGGCGCCGGCCGAACGGTAAATGTCGATTTTAATATCGGAATCCGGGATCTGGATGTCGACGTCATCGACTTCCGCCAGAACTGCCACGGTCACGGTTGAGGTGTGAATGCGGCCGGAGGCCTCGGTGGCGGGGACACGCTGAACACGATGGACACCCGATTCGTATTTCAAGCGCGAGTAGGCGCTTTTGCCTTTGACATTAAATACTACTTCCTTGTAGCCGCCGATACCGATTTCGTTTTCTGAGAGGGCTTCCACCTGCCAGCGGCGGCGTTCGGCATAGCGTGAGTACATACGGAAAAGATCAGCGGCGAATAAGGCGGCTTCGTCACCACCCGTGCCAGCGCGGACCTCGACGATGACGTTTCGGTCGTCGCGAATATCTTTCGGCACCAGCAAGGCGCGCAATTCAGCTTCCAGGGCTTCCAACTTCGGCGAAAGATCAGCCAGTTCCATCTGCGCCAGTTCACGCATGTCGGCATCATCTGAAAATTCAAGTTGATGTGCCTGGTCGAGGCTCTGGGAAATGGAACGGTAGGATTCAGCTTTGGTGACGATTTCTTCCAGGTCTGAGCGTTCTTTGGCCAACTCAGCGGTGCGTTGGTAATCGTCGACGGATTCTTGTAGTAAGCGGTTCAGTTCGCTAAAGCGGGCTTCGATTTGGGCAAGTTTTTCAAGCATACAGGGTTGGATGGTCGCTTTCTTTTAACGTTTCGCGGGGGGAATTATAACAGAGCGGGAACAAAGTGTCAGGTGTCACGTGCCAGGGAAGAAGTGAAAGATCGGGCGAGGCTTCATGCGGATTGAATCCGATCGTATTGTTCCTGCCTCGCCCTTACGAAAATGGTCATGATGGGCCACCCCTACGTAAAGATCGGGCGAGGCTCCATGCGGACTGAATCCAATCATAATGTCCCTGCCTCGCCCCTACAAGATGGTCATAATGGAACACCCCATTATTAGACCGGCCTACAGACGCATTTACAAGAAGGATGTCGGGTTTCGCGGCTGCACAAGTGGATATTTAAAGCACGTTCTTAATCGCCCTCAACGCCGACCTATCAATTGTGCTACATTTGAATCGCCCTTACGAAAATGGATCAGCAGGATTAAATATCCATTCGTTGACAAACTGTTAACCTGACCTTCGCGAGGGGTTAACAGACGGTTGGTACGATGGGGATATGAAAAATACATTTACAGGAGAAGAATTTAATATGCGCCGTATATTTACGATCGTATTGTTTGTTACTGTTTTGAGCCTGGTCGCGGCAGCTTGCTCGCCGACGACTACCCCAACCGCTGAGGTCGCCCCGACCGCGGTCGTTCAGCAGCCCACTGCCACCCTGGCTGTTCAACCCACTTCCAGCGAACCCGCTGCAGCAGATCCGTTTGATATCAACCCGGCTGATTTCAGCGGCGACATCGTCATGGCAGGGTCGTCGACCGTTTACCCGGTCAGCGAGAAGATGGTGGAACTGTTCAAGTCCGATGGCTATGACGGCCAGGGCAATATCAAGCTAGACTCGATCGGTTCTGGCGCCGGTTTCGAGCGCTTCTGCAAGACCGGCGAAACCGACATCTCGAACGCCTCTCGCGCCATCAAAGACAGCGAAAAAGAAGCCTGCGCTGCCATCAACCGCAGCCCGATCCAATTCCGCATCGGCACAGATGCACTGGCAATCGTAGTTAACCCCAGCAACACTTTCGTCACCAATGTGACGACGGACGAACTGGCCAAATTGTTCTCTTCAGAGGCTCAGAAGTGGTCCGACGTCAACCCGGCCTGGCCGGCTGAAGATATTCATCGGTACGCCCCCGGCACCGACTCGGGTACCTACGACTTCTTCATCGAATTCGTGATGACCAAAATCCTTGGCGATACCGGCGAAACCAGTTTCCTGGGAGCTGCCAACCTGCAGGCTTCGGAAGATGACAACGTGCTGGTGCAAGGCGTGGAAGGCGACCCGTACGCCATCGGGTTCTTTGGCTTCGCTTACTACAAGGAAAATGCAGCCAAACTGAACATCCTCTCCGTCAATGGGATCACTCCGGATTTCGACACGGCTGAAGCTGGCACCTACCCGTTGGCTCGCCCGCTGTACATCTACTCGGACGCGACCATTATGCAGGACAAACCCCAGGTGGCTGCCTTCATCGCCTACTACCTGAACAACGTTTCGGACATTATCGGTGATGTGGGTTACTTCCCGGCTTCGAAAGAGGCCATCGATGGAGCAAAACAAGCCTGGCTGGATGCTCAACCTTAATTGATCATCAGGCTGAACGGAAAAATAACAGCTGGCGGCCAGAAATGTAGCCGCCAGCTTGTCCGTCCAAACAGGTATGGATAAGGAAGTGTGAATGGAAAATTTTAGTCCCATCGCCACGCGTCGCACCCAGCTGGTCTGGAAAAAGAATGTTACCGAAAATCTGAAGAAGAAAACCCGCCCAACTGAGGCTATTATTCAGGCATTTTTATTATTCTGCGGGATTGTATCAGTATTAACAACAATCGGGATCGTGTTTGAGCTGGGCAAGGAAGCCTGGTTGTTCTTTGGAAACCCAGACATCAGTATTGTGGAATTCCTGACCGGCACGCAGTGGCAGCCGAAGCTTGGCAATTTCGGCGTCCTGCCGCTACTGACCTCCACATTAATCACCAGTGTAATTGCTATGGTGGTAGCTCTGCCCATCGGCATTGCCACGGCGATTTTTCTGAGCGAGTATGCCTCACCAAAAACCCGTTCGGTGCTGAAGCCAATTCTGGAAATTCTGGCAGGCGTGCCAACCGTGGTGTATGGCTATTTCGCGCTGACGTTTATGACTCCCCTGCTGCGCGGACTGTTTGGCAATACAACCGTGGATGTATATAACATGGCATCCGCCGGACTGGTGATGGGCATCATGATCCTGCCTTTGATCAGCTCGATGAGCGAGGACGCGCTCAGCGCGGTGCCGCGCTCGCTGCGGGAAGCTGCCTACGCACTGGGCGCCACCAAATTTGAGACGGCGATTCAAATTGTCGTTCCTGCCGGCCTGTCCGGAATTGTCGCGGCATTCATCATCGGGATCTCACGCGCCATCGGGGAAACCATGATCGTGGCAGTGGCAGCCGGATCGGGACCAAATTTCACTTTCAACCCATTCAAGGCAGCTGAAACCATGACCGGTTACATTGCGCGCATCAGCGGCGGCGACCTTTCCTACAACACCCCCGACTACAACAGTATTTTCGCCATTGGGCTGCTGCTGTTCCTGGTGACACTTGGATTGAACATGGTTAGCCGGGCAATTTCGCGCCGCTTCCGTGAGGTGTATGAATGACACAGCCGGAAACACCATTAAGCAGTTTGTTATCGACCGAGACCAGCAAACAACTCGCCCAGCGGCGCCATATGCGCGCCAAACTGGCGCGGGCAATTTTTCGCATCGCAACGCTGCTGGCGGTCATTTTCCTGGCGACACTGTTGGTCACTGTGCTGAACAAATCAATGGGTTATGTAGTTATCCAGAACAAGGTTAATCCGACTACGTTGTCCGAAAAACCGCTGACTCAATTGACCAATGCCGAGCTGGCGAAAATTCTGCGCGACAACCTGCGCAAGAATCGCATTCGAACACTGGAGCGGGCCGGCTTTTTGGAAGATCAATCCCACAGTACGCTGGTTCAACTGGTGGAAGCAGAAATCATTCAGCCTGAGGTGGTGGAAAGTTATAATTTCGTCCCGTCGCTGTTAAACCGGAAGCAAATTGCTGCCGCCGCGGCGGTGGATTACCCTACAGCCACGGTTGAATTTCGCTACTGGCTGAACGGACAATTCCTGAGCAGCACTATGGCCAGCCAACCTGAACTGGCGGGGGTGCGGTCCGCATTGATTGGCTCCTTGTTCCTGATCGTGATTACGGTTGGAATTGCCTTCCCGATTGGGGTTGGCGCAGCGATTTACCTGGAGGAGTATGCCTCGCATCGATCACGCTTCAACCGGCTGATTCAGACTAATATCGACAATCTGGCCGGCGTGCCCTCGATCGTTTATGGCATCCTGGGGTTGGCATTGTTCGTGCGCGCCTTGGAGCCGCTTACCAGCGGTGCGATCTTCGGCGTGGTAGGGCAAAATGGCCGCACCATTTTATCCGCCGGGTTGACCATGGCCTTGCTGGTACTGCCCATTCTGATTATCAACGCACAGGAGGCCATCCGCTCGGTGCCAGATTCACTGCGGCAGGCCAGCTACGGATTAGGCGCTACCCGCTGGCAAACCATCTGGTCGCATGTGCTGCCGAATGCCTTGCCGGGGATTCTCACGGGCACCATTCTGGCAATTTCCCGCGCCA
This sequence comes from uncultured Chloroflexia bacterium, assembly GCA_963721535.1. Lineage (GTDB taxonomy): Bacteria > Chloroflexota > Anaerolineae > Anaerolineales > Anaerolineaceae > Bellilinea. Next base: position 2,725 of record CAVRKN010000015.1, on the reverse strand, counting down.
TTGGCGAAACGGCGCCACTGATCGTCGTGGGCGCATCGACCTTTATCACCAGCGACCCCAGTGGCCCTTTTTCCAGCTTTACAGCGCTGCCCATTCAAATTTACAACTGGACAACCCGTCCGCAACCGGCCTTTCAGCATATTGCCGCAGCAGCCATCCTGGTCCTGCTGGCTGCCCTGTTATCCCTCAACGCCGCGGCTATTTTGCTGCGCAACCGATTCGCCAAGCGAGTATAATACTAACGTCTATGGAACAACAAAATAATCATTACGCCATTGAAACCCGCGGATTGAACATCTTTTACGGGGACTTTCAGGCTGTGAAAGATATCAACCTGAAATTCGAACGTAACCGCATCACAGCCATTATCGGCCCATCGGGATGCGGGAAAAGCACCGTTTTGCGGTCGTTTAACCGCATGAACGATTTCGTCCCGTCAGCCCATGCCACCGGCGAAGTGCTTTACCACAATCAAAATATCTACGATCCGTCGATTGACGCAGTTCAACTACGGCGTATGATCGGGATGGTGTTCCAAAAACCCAACCCGTTCCCCAAGTCGATTTACGACAATATTGCCTGGGGTGCCAAGATGAACGGTTTTCGCGGCAACTCCGACGAGCTGGTCGAGGAAACGCTGCGCTCGGCAGCCCTGTGGGACGAGGTCAAGGATGATCTGAAAAAATCCGCGCTGGCACTGTCCGGCGGTCAACAGCAGCGGCTGTGCATCGCCCGAGCGCTGGCAGTACGACCAGAAATCATTCTCATGGATGAGCCGTGCTCGGCCCTGGACCCCATCGCCACTTTGAAAATTGAAGATTTGATGCGGGAGCTGTCGCAGAACTACACCATCATCATCGTCACCCACAACATGCAGCAGGCAGCACGCGCCTCGGATTTCACCTCATTTTTTACCATGGATACCGACCGCGCCGGGGTTATGGTGGAATACAACGAGACGGGGATGATTTTCACCAAGCCGAAAGATCAGCGCACTGAAGATTACATCACCGGACGCTTTGGATAAATCCTGACCGAAAGAGGAAATTCCCATGCCGCGAAACACACTTAACAAACAATTGAACATGGTTCAGGACGAAATCCTCCTGCTTGGCAGTATGGTGGAACAGGCCACATTGAATGCAGTCAAGACACTGAAGACTCGCAACATCAAACAGGCCAAAGACGTGTTTGAGCAGGATCAAATCATCAATGAGAAGCGGTTCGCAATCGAAAATGCGATATTAATCCTGATGGCAACCCAGCAACCGATGGCACGCGACCTGCGCGCTCTGGCAGCGCTGCTGGAGGTCAACACGGAATTGGAACGCATGGGGGATTACGCTAAAGGCATCGCCAAAGTGACCATTCGCATGGGCGACACAGAGGTCAATATGCCCATGCTGGAAGTCGATCAAATGGCAGCCATCGCAGTTGACATGCTGCATCGGGCTCTGGGGGCTTTTATTGAAGAAAATGCCAATTTAGCGCTGGCGATCCCCAAAGAAGACGACCGCATGGATACTTTATTCAACACGGCCTACACCAAGATCTTGAAGGAAATGGTAGCAAACCCAAAGACCATCGATTCGGTCAATTTGATGCTGTGGGTCATCCACAACCTGGAACGCATGGCGGACCGGGTTTCGAACATTTGCGAACGGACGGTATTTATCGCCACCGGTGAATTGTTCGAGATGGACACCATGGACGAAGACGATCTGAATATTTAACCTGAAAGCGCCGGACAAATGAAAAAGAAAGTCAACCCCAACGTGCAGATTTTCGGCGCCAGCGTGTTAATGACTCACCTGACCGCGCTGGTGCAAGAGATGGAAGGGGTGAGACTGGGGCAGGACATCGAAGCCGTGCACCGGATGCGAGTGGCGTCGCGCCGGCTGAGGGCAACCATCCCGTTGTTCGGGCAGCAACTGGTGGGAAAGAAGCATCTGGATTGGATTAAAGCGGTGCGTGGAATCACGCGGGCACTGGGCCAGGCGCGCGACAGCGACGTGCAGATCGAAGCGGTCAGCAAGTTTCTGGAAACAATCCAATCCCCCAACCGGATGGGCGTGCGCCGGCTCTTGCTGCGCCTGCGACAGCAAAGAACGGACCTGCAGCCGCAGGTGCTGAAGCAGCTGGATAAATTCGAGAAAAGCGGGTTGGTCAGCGAAATGGCACAGGCGCTGGCACCCCTCAATATTTACCGCGACCGGTTGGACGTCAACGATGCTGGATTGATCAAGCTGGCGAATAAAGCAATTCGCGCTGGAATGGCCGAGTACCTGGATTTCGATGAAATTGTCAACCAGCCGGAAAAAATAGCCGAATTGCACGCCATGCGCATCAGCGCCAAGCGATTCCGTTACACATTGGAGATTTTTGCGCCTCTATTTGAGGACGGCCTAAAAGAATATCTAAAAACCTTGCGCAGCGGACAAGACATGCTGGGCACCATCCATGATTGCGATGTATGGTCGGAGCTCATGGCGCAATTTATCGAAGAGGAACGCTCGCGGACAATGGATTATTTAGGCAGTCTGCGATCCTTCAAACGACTGACACCCGGGCTGACATTGTTCCAGGAGGCGCGCCGCAGTGAACGCGAGAAAGTGTACGTCAGCTTCCGCGATGCCTGGCAGGGCTGGACCCGGGACGGCCTGTGGGCTAACTTGATCGCGGTGCTGGATGCCAAAGTAGCGGCGGTGACAGCAAATGATGAGGA
>CAVRKN010000014.1:0-17653 GCA_963721535.1 uncultured Chloroflexia bacterium | reverse complement strand
GACCGCCGGGCGGAATTTACACCCGTACCTGCGGCTCGGGCCGGGATTTGACGATAGGCGTCGCTTTACGACCCTGTTTGCCAACCAGGAGATCCGCGGGGATGCCGAGGCCGGTATGAAGTCGTTGAATCATCTGGAGAGAGAGTCGGCGTTTACGGTTTAGCACTTCAGAAACGCGTTCTTTGCTGCCCAGGTATGCGATTAAATCGGAACGGCTCAGTCCGCGGCTTTCCATATAATATTCCAATACCTGGACCGGATCATCTGGCTCAGGGATCGGAAAGTGTTTGGCTTCATATGCCTCAACCAGAGTCACAATCACATCCATCCGGTCACCTTCGGGGGTGCCAGGTTGAGAATCTATCAGTTTCTCGATTTCTATTAACGCCGTTTGATAATCGGCATCGCTGCGAATAGGTTTGATTTCCATTTTTCACACTCCTTATATCGTGGTCACGTCAATCCGGTCATATTCTTCATGTGTTCCGACAAATCGTATGTAAACCACGCTATGCTGATAAATAACTACCACCACCAACCGGTAATGATTTCCTTTGATATTGAAAACGACCCTGTTATTGGCAACAAAGCTGGCATTCTTATAGATCGTTTTGATATCAGCAGACGTGTTCCAGGCTGCGCGTTCCACATCATGAAACCAGGTTTGTAAGGGAACGCTTGCGTCGGGGTGCTTTTCCCAGAATTCGCGCAAGAATGCGCCGGCTGATGACCCTCATGAGAAGATTATACCACGAAGTTACCAATATGGTAACTTCGTTTAGAACACACCTCCCAGGCTTTTTATTGCCAAGGACAGAGGGCTGATCTTTCCTACTGCGTCCCTGCAAGCACCAGCCTAAACTAACGCCACCCCTGGTATACCCAAAGGCGAGAGGGAATAACCGCAAATGTGACTCAATCCGCTAGGATGATGTAAGAGTGATAAACTACCTGTTTGAGAACTCACGGTAGAGCGAACCTGAGTTCTACTTGAGTGCATAAAAAACCCGAATTTAGGAAAATGCTGGCAAATCTCATAGAACCCCCAGCGTCAAAAGCACGCTCCATTAGGGGGCTTTTTGTTGTAACGCAGGCTTTTAGTAAAGGAATTACCTTTAATAAAGCGGGTCAGGAATATAAATTCCCAATTCATTTCGTAGATACATCAAGACACCAGGTAAGTGGATATTTTTTGTATCGGAACCCATAGATTGTCCTACCTGGGTGACTTTATAGATAAACTCAAAATGAAGCCTTCTCATTTTTTGCCAAATTATCCCATGGCTCATTTCCGAAATCGGTTTGTAATAGCCGTTGACCGAGATAGGGTTAGCAGGCTTTTTGAATTTATCTTTGTATTGATTCAATCCACCAATTTGTGGTGTCCAACCATAGTCTAAAATCGGTTTATTGAAATCAAAATCATCAGACAAAGGACTGTCGACTAATTGTTTATCTAAAGCAAGCCAAGTTTGATTGTTCGAAAGCATAAAACTGATGTAGTTTCCAACCTGAAGCGAAATTGTATAGGGATAATTATTTGTGTTTGTGATAGCCCAAAAATCCCGTTTATGATAATTTGCTTCAACAATAATCTCAGCAAACATCGAAAGGCTAATTAGCCTAATTTGCGGATCTGGCAAAATGGATTCAATTATTTCTCTTGCTTCTGTTTCGCTATATGGGTTTGAAATTGGATTTGTCATTATTTACCTTATAAGAAATAAAGACTTAACGTTTTGTATTAGCAGCAATGTGTAGAGGATGGTCTTTGCTTATAAGCAGGTTGGAGTATCGAACAAGGTAATTTTTGGTAACAAATCTCATGGTCCCTACCTCAATTATACACATTACCATTATTTATGCTGGACAAAAAAGCGCCTTCCGAAACCGGAAGGCGCTATAAATTTTATTTCCAAATTAATCTGCCGCAGCCATAGAGCGGGCAACTGCCGGGCGGAATTTATAGCCATAGACTATGATGCCGCGCGGTGGAGGTGAGTGTTGATTTAACGGTTTGCGTCACAGGCAACAAGGCAGGCTTGAGTTATGTTTGCACGCCAAGAAACTCAAGGCAAGGAAAAAACTTGAAGATGCCGCAGAATCCCACAAATCCACTGCGAGCTTTGATAGGAGCGTTTTACGTGGGTATGACCCAGAAACAGTGCAATTAATCTGACAAAGCCTGTGTTGCACCACAGTGCGGACAAAAAGCAAAATCAATTGGAAATAGTTTACTACAAGCCACACAACCTTTGTCAGTAGCCGTCGATTGTCCGCACTCCGGACAAAATTTACACCCAGCAGGAATTTCATTTCCACATTTTGAGCAGGTTATGGTTGACTTTTCTGACAGAGCGGGTATTTTCTCATCTACTTTCTTATGGGTAAGAACTTTGTCGAACACACCCTTAACTTTTTTGCTTGTTTCTACGGCTGAATTTTTGACACGACTAGCCGCTTGCCCTGCTACATCTATACCTTTAGCCGCTGCGCCGCCTGTAAATTCCGCTGTTTTTTCAAAAACATTCTTCTGTATAACGATCTGATAATCTTGAGTTCGTTGTTCAACCTCTGCAATATCCAAAGGCACCTTCAACCGTTCCGCTGCACTCCCTAAAAACTCACGTTCTTTTTCAGCCAATTCACCATCATATATGGTCATCAAGACCAATGTTTCCATCAGACTGTGCCGTACTTCTTCATCTTCGATGTTACCAATTGCCTCAAGAATATTTTCCTCGTTGGCAATCAGTTTTTGAAATTCCGCCTGAGTATTTTCATCAAAGGACATGCGAGACAGCATCGCTTTGTAAAATTCTTTTTCCTTTGAGGAGAATTGACCATCAACTTGGGCGACATACATAACTGAGGCGGGAAAAGCTAAATCGTATGTGTGTTGACGTGATACCAAAACACGTAACTCATCCGTCACTTTGCCTCTGTTCTTGAGATGTGCTTTGGCAATTCTACCCACTGATTTCGTTGTGGCATAGTTATAACTACTGCCTACTGCCGCTGAAGCCACGGGCACAGCATATTTCAGAATAGTACGCTGTAAAATCTTGAAACCAAGCCGTCGTGCAAAATCTTTAAGTGCTTGAAGCGTCCCTTTGCTGATGTATTTTTTCACGGCTTCTTTAGCACCCGCTGCAGCGGCTTTTTGAAGTCCCTTACCAATTATTCCGGTAGGGGTCACTCCTAACGCATAGCCGAAAATCATTAAAACATCTTCGGGGTCTTCCAGGTCAAGTTGGAGATCATAGACAACGGAAAGGTCGAGAACAAGGCGCATTTGGATTTGCGACAGATAAAGCATCTCCGCCCCTATTGATCCAAAAAATAAAGCCGCTGTCATACCCGCAGAACTTAACGCTGCAATCTGATTCGCCGTTGCTGCTGCTCCGGCAACGGCTCCGGCGATAGTCGCATATCGAACAGTTACCGTGGTTAAAATATCGGCGACATCATCAGGAGGTAGCCCCGGATACTTTTTCTGGAAATATGTTGCTCTGGCGTTCCGGTCATAAGCCCTTGCTACTTGCTGTAGTAATTTAATAAACCACTCGCCACTCTTAACTTCGTCTAGGTTGAGAGTTTTCGCTAAGGCTTTAGCATCTTCCAGCTCTTTCGAGACTTGTACTTTTACATGCTCATCATCTGGCTTTGGTGTTGTCATAGACGGCCTCCTTTACTGACTGAATTGCTGATATATCAGAGCAAACCAAACTATTATTATGCGGAAATTTAAACAATGAACGAAATACTTTGGGTTACCCCCTAACAAAATTGATTATAAATATCCTACTAATAAACGCAACAAAAAAACGCCTTTCATTTCTGAAAGGCGCTTCAAACACAATATTGTTTTACGCTCTTACCGCGGGTCTGAACTTATAGCCATACACAATAATGCCGCGCTGGTCGCCGTCATCTTTGATCATGCGTTACCACCCCCACGGGGTCGCAATTTTAACTTCCTGCCAAATAGTTTGGGCTGTTACGCCGACAAGAATCAATAGCGCCTTCCGGTTCCGGAAGGCGCTTGATGGGTTGTTTGTAGATTAATCTGCCGCAGCCATTGAGCGGGCAACCGCCGGGCGGAATTTATAGCCGTACACGATAATGCCGCGCTGATTGCCGTCGTCGCGAATCTTGCGCGTGACCATTTCCACAGCATCGCCAATTTTGACTTCCTGCCCGTCCAGGTCGGTCAGTTGAGCAGTGACCACAGGGCCTTCATCCAGTTGCACCAGGGCGACGGTGTAGGGAGCGTTGTGCTCGAAACCGGCCGGCGCATCACTGATGGTGGTGAATGAGAAAATCTTGCCGCGTCCGCTAAAGGTGAAGGTGGTGCGGGCGTCGTTGCCGCAGTGCGGGCAAACGTCGCGCGGGGGGAAGATTTTGCCATCGCAGTGCGGGCAAACTTCACCGACCAGGGCATACCGTTGTTGTTTTAAGCGCCAATGGCGTGGAATTTCCATAAATTTACTCCTAAAGGTTTAGATCACGCTAAAGTGTAAAGGGGGGCAGCTATCAATTCCTATCAGGTTGATCTGAATCCCTTAGAAAATCCTAATCAGCCCCAGCGCGGCGCTGCAAAACATGGGCATAGGCCGAGGAAGCCGGCCCGCCCAGTGACAGCGTCAACGCCAGACGGGCATCTTTTATCTGGTTAGCGCCGGCTTCACCGCGCAGCTGCTGGGCTGCCTCGACGATCTGATACACGCCGGCGGCGCCCAATGGATTGCCGCGGCCTTTGCTGCCGCCCATGGTCAGCACCGGCAGACGGGCATTCAGCGCTAATTCGCCGTTTTGACCCAGTCGCCAGCCGTTGCCGCGTTCGGCAAAACCGGCGGCTTCCAGCTCCAGCACGGCATAGATGGAAAAAGCATCGTCCAGCTCGAAAAGATCCACCTCGCCGGGCAGGATGCCGCCCATCTCGCAGGCGCGCTGCACGGCGTAGCGGGCAGCGTCGAAGGCTAACGGATCCGGCCGGTCGTGCAGCGCCAGGGTGTCGATCACCCCGCCGGCACCGCGCACAGTCACCAGCGGGTGAGGTAAGTTGGCGGCGATCTCAGGTGTGGTCAAAATAACCGCGGCAGCGCCATCGGCATAGGAAGCCAGGTCGAACAGGTTGATCGGATCAGACAGGATGTCGGCTTTCTCGTAGGCTTCCTGGCGGATGGCTTTGCGATACATGGCATTGGGATTGTGGACGGCGTTGGCATGCGCCAGCACAGGAAAAGCGCCAAAAGTGCTGCGCGGCGCACCATACGCATGCAAGTAACGCTGCATCAGCAGCCCGGCTTGCCCGGCAAGAGTCAACCCGACTGCGGCCTCATAATCTGCATCCATCGACTGGGCGATGGCAGCCTCCTGCTCGGAGCCCACCGCATCGGTGAACTTCTCGGCACCCACCACCAGGGCCACATCCACCAGTTCGGAAGCCACCGCCATAAAGCCCATTTGAAAGGCGGCGGCACCGGAGGCGCTGGCAGCTTCAACGGTGAAGGCTTCGATGCCTTCCAGGCCGGCGTTATCCGCCAGCAGGGTAGCCAGGTTGCCCTGGTGCGAGGTGACGGAGGACAGGAAGTTTCCGGCGTACAGCGCTTGCGGCAGCAGATTGCCAGCATCCAAACGGGCAGCTTTGATGGCCTGGTAGGCCAGGCTGCGCAGCGAAATATCCCATAATTCCCCAACCGGGGTCTGACCCATTCCGGCGATGACGACTTCGCGCATCATTGCTCCTTACTCGGCCAGTTTGCCGCGCAGGCGAACATACATGCCGTAATCGACTTCAGTACGGCGGGCGATGTATTCCTGGGTGGCAACAGCCAGTCCCTGCCGTTGGCTGACCAGCTCGGTGGTTTCCAGCAGGAAGGCATCCGAACCGGCACCCGAGCCGTAGGAGACCATCAAGATGCGCTGGCCGGGTTTGGCGATGTCCAAAATGGCGGTCAGCCCGATCATGGCAGCGCCGGCGTAGGTATTGCCGATCACCGGAGACAGCAGCCCGGTCTTGATCTGCTCCGCGGTAAAGCCGAGCTGAGCCCCAACACGCTGGGGAAACTTGGCATTCGGCTGGTGAAAGACCACAAAGTCAAAGTCTGCCGGTTTTAATCCAGCTTCGTCCATCAAACAGGTGGCTGCTTCACTGATGTGTTTGAAATAAGCCGGTTCGCCGGTGAAGCGCTGGCCGTGTTCTGGATAGCGTTGATGCGCACGGCGCCAGAAATCCGGCGTGTCGGTGACGTAAGAGTAGGTGGCCTGGATGGTCGCCAGCGACTTCATCCGCCGGACCCAGAATGAAGGCTGCACCGCCAGCCGCAGCGGTGTACTCCAGGGCGTCAGCGGGACGACCCTGGGCGGTGTCCATGCCAATGGCCAGCGAATAGCGTCCCATGCCAGCGCCGACCATGGCGATGGCGGCGACCATGGCTTCAGTGCCAGCCTTGCAGGCGAATTCCCAGTCACCAGCCTGAATGGATACCGGCGCGCCGATGGCTTCAGCCACGATGGTCGAGCTGGGTTTGACGGCGTAGGGGTGGGATTCAGAGCCAACCCATACCGCGCGCAATTCTTTGGGATCGATTTGCGCCCTTTTGACTGCATTGCGGGCGGCCTCGATGGACATGGTAATCACGTCCTCGTCCACACCGGGTACGGACTTCTCTTTAATTGGCCCAGCTTCCTTGCCGCCCTTCCAGATACGCGAGATCTCGGTGGCAGGCAGCCGGTAGCGCGGCACATAGGCGCCGTAACCGATAATGCCTACCGGCCGGTCCGGTTTGAGTAATAAAGACGGGTGTTCATTATTTTCCATAATTACCTCGGGAAGATAAAGATTTCACCACGGAGACACAGCCCCAGTCGCTTCGCTCGGGGGTGCAAAGGTCGCAAGTCCACGGAGAAGCGCAAAAAACATGGTTTGGAGTTTCTGTGATCTCCATCTAATCCTCCGTGTCCTCTGTGCCTCTGTGGTTAATACTCTTTAAATCAATTAGTATTTCGATGGCCCGGTCGACGCGGATGTTTTGTTCCTGCACCAGGCGGTCAGCGACCAGGGTGATTTGATCACCGGAGGCGCCGGCGGCGATGGCGACCTGCCGGGCATGCAGACCCATATGACCGCGTTGAATGCCTTCGGTTGCCAGAGCACGCAGGGCTGCCAGGTTTTGCGCCAGCCCGACCGAGACAATAATCTGAGCCAGGTCAGCGGCGCTGGTGACACCCATCAATTTCAGGGAAGCCTGCGCACCCGGATGGACGCGGGTGGCGCCGCCGATGATTCCAACCGCCAGCGGCATTTCAAGCGCGCCGGTCAGGTTGCCGGCTTCGTCACGACCCCAGGTGGACAGGCTGGTGTAACGTCCACTGCGGGCAGCATAGGCGTGCGCGCCGGCTTCGATGGCACGCCAGTCGTTGCCAGTTGCCAGTACTACGGCATCCACACCGTTCATGATGCCCTTGTTATGGGTAGCAGCCCGGTAGGGGTCAGCCGCAGCAAATGCCCAGGCTTCGATGATGCCGTCGCGCACTTCCTCGGCAGAGAACTGGTCAAAGGCCAGTTGGTCCAGCCGGATGGTCACGCTGGCACGCGCCAGGCGGCGGTCGGCCAGATTAGACAGAATGCGTAAGTGAACCCGCCCGCCCGAAATGCTCTGGACACGGGGCGCCAGACGTTCCAACGCCGTATTAACAGCATTGGCTCCCATGGCATCCCGCACGTCGTAAATCAAATGCAGCACCAGGAATGGCCCGATCGGGGAATCCTCAATGATGCGTATTGCGATATCGCGCGGTCCACCGCCGCGGCTGATCAGTACCGGATCGTACTCAGCCGCTTCTGCCAAAAGCTCGGCTTTGTGCTGAAACAGCCGTTGGCGGGCAGCGCTCAAGTCCTTAATATCAAGGATTTGAATTTGCCCGATCATTTCCGGTTCATCGGTGGTGGCAGTGAAACCGCCACCAGCCCGCGCCAGTTTGGCCATAAAAGAGGCGCCAGCCACTACCGACGGCTCTTCGATGACCATGGGTATCCATACCTCGTGCCCGTTGACGATGAAGTTTTGCGCAATGCCCAGCGGTAGGGAATACAGCCCGGCCACATTTTCGATCATATGATCGGCCTGGTCGAGCGTCAAACCACCGCTGGCAGTCATGGCTGCCAAAGAAGCAAGATCAAGCCCGGAGGACTGGGCTAAGCGCTCCAGGCGTGCAGCGGGAGTCAACTGGTGAAATTTAGGCGGCTGAGAAGCGGTCATTTCTTCGAAATTCTCACAGATGAATAGCTCTACCTTCCCGTGAGCGGGCAGCTAACGAAGGATAGCCTGAAAGGTCATCTCAAAACCTATCAGGTTCACGAGTAAGTTTTAGAAATTGCGGAAATAATTGAGATTAAAGCGTAAAACTCTCGCCCGGGTTGAGCAAGTGAACTTTGGCGCTGGTTTCCTGCTCCACCAGGCGTGCCCAGGCGGCAGCGTCCTGTTTTATTACGTCAAAGGTGCTGAAATGAATGGGAATCACATGCTCTGGCTGCAGCAGCTTAACCGCCCGCAGTGCGTCTGCGGGTCCCATGGTGAAATTGTCACCAATGGGCAAGGCTGCCAGGTCAATGCCTTCTTCGCCAATCAGGCGCATATCACCGAAAAGGCCGGTATCGCCTGCCAGGTAGATCTTTTTGCCCTCGTTGGTGGTCAGCAAAAATCCGACCGGATTTCCGCCATTGGAGCCATCTGGCAGCATCGAACCATGGAGAGCCAGGGTTAGCTTCAGGTAACCAAATGGATGCGTATAGCCGCCACCAATGTGCTGGGCGTGCGTCTTCAGCCCTTTGGCTGACATCCATTTGCTGATCTCGGCATTGCTGATAATGGTTGCGCCGGTGCGGTTGGCAATTTCTACCGCGTCACCGACATGGTCGCCGTGTCCGTGGGTAATCAGAATGTAATCGGCAGCTACTTGATCCGGAGTGACTGGCGCCGCGGGATTGCCGTTGAGGTAGGGATCCACCAAAATATTATAGCCAGCGGTTTCGAGGGCGAAGACTGCATGACCGTACCAGGTGATTTTGAAACTCATGGGAAGCTCCTTCCTTTGACTGCAACCCTGTGAAAGTTGAGTACCTCATCATGATGATACGCCAAACGGTGATCGAGTGCAATTAAAGCCATAGGGGGAATTAAAAAAACGAAACACCGGGAGGTCCCGGTGCTTCGTCGATTTACTGTTATGGAGAATTCTAATATTCGATGACGCGTTTGAGATTCTTGGCCTGGGCTACCCAATCTGTGACCATTTTGAGGGTCGGCAGCTGGCGCACAAGTTTCTTGGCGGTGTTGGCGGCAGCCAGTTTCTCGACCAGATTGGCTGGGACGCGTTTGGAAAGCTCGACCACGGTATCTACGCCGGCTTCTTCCAACAAGTCCGAGTATTCTTCGCCAACGCCCTTGATTCGGAACAGATCCGCATGGTTGACCCATTCCAAAATCAACTTGTCGCTGATTTTGGTGGATTCGACCAACTTGACGCGCCCTTTAGGAGTGGAGCCCATTTTCAACAAGGCTTCGACTGAGGCAACGCCAGCTTCTTTCAAGACTGCCTGGTACTTGGGACCAATTCCTTCGATTTTGCTTAATGCGGTCATATGGTTCCTCTCTCAAATGTGAAACGAAAAGTGGATGCGAATACTAACGGTCAGGATTATTTTTTGCCGATGAGGTTGCTTAACCCTTTGGTCAGGCCCTCTTTACCACCGCTTTTTCCCAGGACGGAATCGATTTGTCCGGCAATTGGGGCAGGTAATTTTTTCTTCAAGAAATCAACCACCATCCCGACTACTTTCCGGGCGATATCTTCCGACAATCCCGTTTTCTTAACGATTTCTGCAATCAATTGATCCATAACCGAGACCCCTTTTAGGAAATTGTATGTGGTACTAGATCTTATTATACATAAATTGTCCTATCAACGCTGACAATATCTATCAATTGTAAAGAATGCAGGGGAGTTCCAGGTCATTTATGGGATTCTTCGTTTTAAAGCTGTCAAAATTTTGTTTTCTGTGTAGACAACAAAACAGGCATTTCATTGAAATGCCTGTTTCTTAATTGAATGGAGAAATACTTTCGTCTTGAAAGGTGTTGCCCGTCAGGACTTACGCGACAGCTTCCGCGATTTTCTCTTCAATAATTTCGAGCTCGAGATTGATTTTGATTTCATCGCTTACCAGCATACCGCCGGTTTCGAGGGCCATATTCCAGGTCAGTCCCCAATCCTTGCGGTTGATTTTAGTGGAGGCGCTGAACCCGGCGCTGCTAAATCCCCAGGGGCTCTGGGACATGCCGTTGAATTCAGTATCGAGGACAACCTCATGAGTAACATTCCGGATCGTCAGGTCGCCAATGATGCGCCCGTGGGAGTCGTCCAAAACTTCCACCGACTTGCTGTTGAAGCTCAGGTATGGATAATTTTCAGCGTCGAAGAAGTCGGCGGAACGCAGATGGGCGTCCCGTTGACCCTCACGGGTGTTGATGCTGGCAGCTTCGATCTGAACATTTACGGATGAATTGGATGGGTCGTATTGATCGAACTCTACGGTACCGGTGAAGTTTTCGAAGCGGCCACGGACGTTTGAAATCATCATATGGCGGACGGTGAAGTTTACTTCTGAGTGGGCGGGGTCTATTTTCCAGGACATGGTGTTTTGATCTCCTTTGATCGTTGATAATATTGGTTATAATTACTTATTGCTAAGTATTTTGATGTCGAACTATTTGGGCAAAAAAAGAGAGCTCTTACACCTCTTGTTTGCCCAACTTCCTCAAGATCTCTCCCAGGGTGCGCTGCTCTTCGGCAGTCAGAACTTCGAAGAGTTTGGTAACCTCAGCGGCATGTTGCGGAAAAATCATGCTGACCGTTTGTTTTCCCAGCGAGGTCAATGCCACCACACTTACGCGGCGATCGTTCGGATCGGGCTGCCGGCTCACCAGTCCCAATTTTTCCAGGTTGTCGATAACCAGGGTCATGTTGCCGCTGCTTTTGAAAACGCGGGCAGCTAACTGGCATTGGGGGAGCGGGCCGAGGTGGAATAAAGCTTCAACAACGGAGAATTGCGTCGGCGTTAGACCACCCATGGTGTTGCTCTGGTTGATGCGGGTCACCAGCGATTCGACGGAGCAATTCAGCTTGATCCAGGTATCCAGGGCTCGTACTTCAGTTGGGTTGCCTACGTAATGGGTCGGCACAATCAAATCCTTTGATGTTGAAATATCTTAGTTCAAATAATACAACTTATACATAAGTTTGTCAAGGGGTCAATTTAGACCAATTTTATGCAATTTGATGCGGGTTGCAGCGATGTGCGTCCATTTTGACTTTCCCTCCTATAATAGCTATAATCCCTTCGCGTATTCCAGCCTCACAGCCTCCAATCTTGATTTCTTCTTCAAAATATGTCCAACCCCGCCGACTCCGACACGGTAAATCCCAATCCACAAATGTTCAAGGTGGTATTCCAGCCGTCGGGACGTTCTGGTAGGGTGCCGGCCGGTACTTCGGTTTTGGAGGCTGCCCGCGGGTTGGGGGTGGGGATTGAAGCCATCTGCGGCGGCGCGGGCACCTGCGGCAAGTGCCAGGTGATCATCGAGGACGGACATTTCGCCAAACACGACCTGACATCGCACTCCGACCACGTCAGCGCTGCGGATGCGGCTGAAATGGCGATCCGCGCCAGGCGCGGTTTGACGGCTGGGGTGCGCTTGAGCTGTATGACCTTCGTTCAAGGCGACCTGCTGGTGACGGTGCCGGAGGAAGCCCAGGCGAACCGCCAGATCGTGCGCAAGGAAGCCGATATGGAACGGGTCATCCCGGTTGACCCGATGATTCGCATGGCGCTGTTGACGCTTAACCCGGCGGAATTGGGCGACCGCTCGGATCAGGAGCGCATTCTGGCCTTATTGGAGATGCGCTTCGGGTTGCAAGGTGTAAACTTCGATTTGAGCGCCTTGAGAAGCCTTCCGGCAGCGCTGCGGGAGGGCCAGGGCGAAATTTCCCTGACCATTTGGAACGAACGGATTGTAATCCGGGTGCAACCTGGGATGCAGGATTCGCCCTTAGGACTGGCAGTCGATATCGGTTCGACCTCACTGGCGGCGTATTTGTGCGATCTGCGGACAGGGGACTTGTTGGCAACTGCTTCGATGATGAACCCGCAGGTGACCTACGGCGACGATATTATGTCGCGGATCTCATATGCGGTGGATGTGCCCAATGGACGCGAACGGTTGCAGCGAGCGGTGATCCATGCCATCAGCGACCTGGGAGCGCAAGCCACGGCGCAGGTCCATGCCAGCGCTGAGGATATCGTCGACTGCGTATTGGTGGGGAACTCGGTAATGCATCATCTGGCGCTGGGGTTGGATCCAGGTCAACTGGGCCAATTACCCTTTGCACCGGTGGCTGGCGGCCCGGTAGATACTACGGCGCGCGAGCTTGGTTTGAAATTCAACGCCGGGGCGCGGGTGCACGTATTGCCGTTGGAAGCCGGCTACGTCGGGGCGGACAATGTTGGCGTCATTTTAGCCGAGGAGCCGCACAAGCAGGATGAGATCATGCTGATCGTGGATGTCGGCACCAATGGTGAAATCCTGTTGGGCAATCAAGAGCGCCTGTTATGCACCTCCAGCCCGACCGGCCCGGCCTTCGAAGGAGCACAAATCACGCATGGTATGCGCGCCGCGGCGGGCGCCATCGAGCGGGTGCGCATCAACCCCAAGACGCTGGAAGTCAATATCAAGATCATTGGTCAGGAGTTGTGGAGCCTGGATATGCCAGACGAGCAGCTCGGTGTGCGCGGGATTTGCGGTTCGGGTATCCTCGAGGCGGTGGCCGAATTGTTCGTGGCAGGGATCATCCTGCCTTCCGGCAAATTCAACCTGGAAGTGACATCGCCACGTCTGGTACGCGGACCCAAAGACCAACCCGCTTTCGTGCTGGCCACAGCAGCGCAATCTGCGACAGGCAGCCCGATTCTGTTGACGCAGGGAGATGTGCGCTCGGTGCAGTTGGCCAAAGCGGCATTATATGTTGGGGCGCAGCTGTTGATGAAAGAACGCGGCGTGCAGCAAGTGGACCGGGTGGTGCTGGCAGGAGCGTTTGGCAGCCTGATCGACCGCGAACGGGCAATGATCATTGGCATGATTCCGGACAGTCCGTTGGAGCGGGTGATCGCGGTTGGCAACGCCGCCGGTGACGGGGCTCGCATCGCGCTATTGAATAAGGGCCGCCGAATTGAAGCTGCCCAGGTGGCGCGCTGGACGGAGCATATTACCTCGCCGCTGGAGAGCGAGTTTCAAGAGCAGTTTGTGGCGGCGCTATCCTTGCCGCATGCCAGTCACCCTTTCCCCAACGTTCAGCGCATCATTGCTGAGCGAAAACGGGCAGCGTGACCCGCGATCATCCATCCAAAGGTGAACTTAACCATGAGTAAATTCCTCGATGCCATTCATTCCGGTAAGGTCCTGATTGCAGACGGCGCTACCGGCAGCAACCTGCAGTCCCGTGGCTTGCCCGACGGAAAATCCGGCGAAGCCTGGGTTTTGGAGAACCCGGAGGCGATACGTCAGCTGGCTGCCGATTTTATTCATGCCGGCGCGGAGATCCTGTTGACCTGCACTTTCGGCGCCAGCCGGCTGCACCTGGTTAACATGGGATTAGGCGAGGAATGTGAACGCATCAACCGCACCGCAACCAAATTGGCCCATCAGGCTGCCAAAGCCAGTGGTGCTTTTGTAGCCGGGTCGATTGGCCCGACTGGTCAAATGCTGGACCCCTACGGTCCACTGGCGGTTGCCGATGCAGAAGCAGCCTTTGCCGAACAGGCCGGTTTTCTGGCAGCCGGCGGGGTGGATTTACTGGTCATCGAGACACAATTTGACCTCGGCGAAGCGCTGGCAGCCGTACGCGGGGTGCGGTCGGTGACGGATTTACCGCTGGTTTGCTCTTTTAGCTATGACCGCGGCACGCGCACCATGATGGGGGTGTCAGCAACAAAGGCAGCTAAAGCGCTGGCAGACTCTGGCGTGGATATGATTGGCATCAATTGCGGGCGGAGCCTGGCGGATAACTACGCGGCGCTGCAAGAACTGCGGGCAGCCACAACCCTGCCGATCTGGTTCAAGCCCAATGCTGGCTTGCCGGTAACGGACGACCTTGGCAACAGCGTGTATACCACCACCCCCCAACAAATGGCTGAACCAGTGCCGGAGTGGATTGCGGCTGGGGCACAGGTCATTGGCGGTTGTTGCGGTACCAGCCCGGAGCATCTGGCTGCAATTGCCGGGGCGGTGAAGGACAGTCGGTAGGTTATTGGAAATTAATTGTTTCTAGAAAAAATATATAGGGCTGGATGATAGAAGGGCGGACACACGCCCCACAGAGGGGGTCCATCCCGCAAGGGGACGCAACAACCGCGAAACCGGAGGTCCGCCCCTACGGGTACGCCATTTTTGGCATCAATGAATTTTGGCAGATTAGGGCTGTAGGTCAGTCCAGGTGACGCCGCCGTCGGCTGTGAACGAAAGTTTGGTGACGCCGTTGGCGTCGATCGAAGTCACCCAGCCATTTTGGCCGTCCACAAAATCCAGGGTGGCGATCATCCCATCCAGATTAATGTTGGGGGTGATTTCATCCCAAGACCGGCCGGTATCGGTGCTGTGGTACAGGATGTTGCCATCCCAAACAAACCAGTTGTTCCGTTCTGGCGCCGAGTAGCGCCCGAGAACCGGCACCAGGGAGGTAGGCGTCCAGGTAGCGCCGCCGTCGGTAGTGGTGTAGAAATTGGTGAATGAAGCATCCGGAGTGTACAGATAGACCGGCAGCACGCCTTCCTGACTGGTGAAAAAGATGGGAGCTTCCAGTGAGAGCATGGCGGTGGCGATCCCATCCGGTAGCGGAATGTCCTGCTGCTGGAAATGGACACCGCCATCATTTGAGGCATACAGATAGCTCACGTCATCGGCTGGGATGCTGCCGGTGACATAGCCATGCGAGGAATCGCGGAAGGTGATGCCCTGTTTGGAGCCTCCCAACGGGATTTCCCCCTCCGGTTCGGGTTCGCCGGTGTCACGGCGGTAAGTTTCAGCCCAGGTCGCGCCGCCATCATGTGTGACGAAGATGGCGATGGCCTGCGAGCCGGCACCAGCACCCAGACCGACCATAATCCAGCCGTTGCGGTTGTCGTAAAAGGTCATTATTCCGGCGCCAAAGGGCACATCCGATTTCGACCAGGAGGCGCCGCTATCGCTGGTATGGTAGAAAGTGCCGCGTTCGAAGTCAACGGGGTCAGTCTGGACGACCCAGGCATGGACTTCATTGCGGAAGAAAGCCGAAGATGGCAGCATTTCTTGCGACCAGCCGTCCGGGGAGACGTCGGTCCAGGTTGCGCCGCCATCCGTGGTGCGGATGACGGAAGTGGTGGTCAGAGCCCAACCTGTGGTTCTGG
The DNA here is from genome assembly GCA_963721535.1 of uncultured Chloroflexia bacterium. Taxonomy (GTDB): domain Bacteria; phylum Chloroflexota; class Anaerolineae; order Anaerolineales; family Anaerolineaceae; genus Bellilinea. Next base: position 2,148 of record CAVRKN010000014.1, on the reverse strand, counting down.
TCAGCATGTCGAGGGTCACGAAGGACAGGCCGCCTTCCAAGGCGGCTTCAGTTGGGGTTTGTGTTGGCGGGGTAGCAGGGGTGACCGTCGGTAGAACGGTGGCAGTTGGAACAATCGTGGGGACAACCAGAACAGGTTCGGGGGTCTGAGTGGGAGTTGGTTGAGTAGGTGCTGGTTCGCAGGCTGCGGCCAACAGACCCAGCAATAATGCGGCGAAGAAAACTGTTTTGGCGTGCTGTTTCATAGGGATTGGTCCTCCCGGAATGGTTCCACGTTTATCATAAGCATACCGATTATACGGTTTGATGGTTAAGGACGTCAATCATTCAACCCCGCGGCGTTCCATTAACGGTAAAATTGTTCTATTGTTGACCTCAGGTTGATATAATAGGTAGTGTTCGTAGCAAGCGGTACGTTGCGGGAGGAGTCCTAATCGTGTTGCGACCAGGTATATCACGCGAGACGGAACGGCTTTCACTTCTATACCGAATATCCCAAACCATCAACTCATCGCTGGATCTGGATGAGGTGTTAAAGACTGTTTTGGACGAGGTCATCGCCGCGACCCGCGCTGAACGTGCTTTCCTGGTGATGACAGACGGCGACGTACAGACCTTCCGTACAGCCCGCGGACAGGAGCAAACACCGATCGACGATCCCCGCAGCCAGGTCTCACGCGGCGTGATCGACCGGGTGCTGCGCGAAGGACGCCCGCTGTTGACGAGCAATGCCCAAAGTGAAGATTGGCTAAGTGAACGAAAAAGCGTCATGATGCTGGGGTTGCGTTCGGTTTTGTGCGTTCCGCTGCGGCATAAAGAGACGACTAGCGGCATTATTTACGTCGATAACCGCGTTCAATCCGGCATTTTCACATCGGATGACCTGGACCTGCTCAATAGCATCGCATCCTCGGCGGCAGTAGCAATTGAAAATGCGCGCTTGTACCAGCTGGCTATTGACAAAGGAAGATTGGAAAGGGAACTACAGCTGGCGCACGAAGTGCAGGTCAACCTTTTGCCAGTGGAACTGCCGCAATTTGCCGGCTGGGAATTCGCAGCCCGCTGGGACCCGGCGTTCGAAGTGGCGGGCGATTTCTATGACCTGCAGCCAACCGAAAAAGACCGCGTTTGCGCGGTCATTGCCGATGTGAGCGACAAGGGGATGGCTGCCGCGTTGTATATGGCCATTTCCCGAACAAACATACGGGCTTCGGTCCTGCATGCCAGCAGTTTATCCGAAGGAATTCGGCAGGCCAATCAGTTGATCTGCCAGGATTCGCACTCGGGTATGTTTGTGACGGTATTCTATGGACAGCTCAATCCCACGACCGGGATTTTTACTTACGTCAATGCCGGACACAACCCGCCGATCCATTTTAGTGCAGCCACTGGTAAACTGACCCGGCTTACCCGTACGGGCATGGCGCTGGGGGTGGATGAATCAGCGCAATTTGTGCAACATTCCATCAAGATGGCGCCCGACGATTTTATTTTGTTGTATACCGACGGGGTAACCGAGGCATTTAACCTCAACAACCAGGCATTTGGCGAGAAGCGGCTCGAAGAAATCTTAATTGAGCACCGGCACCCCAATGCTGCTGAGTTGGTCGATCACATCGTGGATAGTGTCAAACAATTCAGTGAACGCGATCACCCTTCGGATGATCTGACACTGGTTGTGCTGCTACGCCGAGATGGAAAGTCTGCAGGGACGAACGAATGATCGGTAGCTACCTCAACCAGCGCTACCGGTTGGATCGTGAAATTGGGCATGGCGGCCTGGGTACCATTTATGAGGCGCTGGATTCGCTGCTCGAGCGGCCCGTGGCTGTGAAGGTGTTGAACGCGGATTCCGGGCTTGGTTCACAGGGTCAGGCACGTCTGCTGGCAGAGGCTCGTGCTGCGGCGCGTTTGAACCATCCGAATATCGTCGGAATCTTCGATGCCGGTCGCACCGATCCCTTGCTCAACCCGGGGCTGGATTTATCTTTCATTGTGATGGAACTGGTGGAAGGCGAGTCGCTGCATGATCAGAAACCCACCACACTGGAGGAAACGCTGGGCGTTCTGCAGCAGGTGTGCATGGCGCTACAAGTAGCCCATGAACATGGCATTATTCACCGGGATTTAAAACCGGAAAATGTGCTGC
>CAVRKN010000013.1:0-71409 GCA_963721535.1 uncultured Chloroflexia bacterium | reverse complement strand
TGACATTGCCGGTGTTGGTGACGACATAACGCCACGAGACATCCTCATTGATCACCACGAACACACCGTCACCCCAGGTGCCATTCGAGCCATGAGTATCCTTGACGATAGAGAGAGCTGGGATTCTTGTCAGCGGGGTGTCAGTCGTGTCTGTGTCGCAGACATCCGCACCTGTCGGCGGTGCCCCGCAGGCCGTGCCACTATTGTGCACCATGCCCGCATTGATGTCCGCCTGGAGGAGGATGTAGTCGGCTGTGCAGTTCGTCGAGGCTCCTGGAGCCAGGCTCGTTGCACCGCAAGCTACTGCCGGATCCTTGCCCACCAGCGCATCCAGCAGGTCCACGCTGGTCAGCGTGACATTGCCGGTGTTCGTGATGGTGAACCCGTACACGATCTTATCACCAGCATCCACTCGCGTCGCCGGATTGACCACCGTCATGTCCAGAGTTGCGGTCTTCACCAGATCAATCGACTTAACCTGTGTCAGCGGGGTGTCAGTCGTGTCTGTGTCGCAGACATCCACACCTGTCGGCGGTGCCCCGCAGGCCGTGCCACTATTGTGCACCGTGCCCGCATTGATGTCCGCCTGGAGGAGGATGTAGTCGGCTGTGCAGTTCGTCGAGGCTCCTGGAGCCAGGCTCGTTGCACCGCAAGCTACTGCCGGATCCTTGCCCACCAGCGCATCCAGCAGGTCCACGCTGGTCAGCGTGACATTGCCGGTGTTCGTGACGGTGAACCCGTACACGATCTTATCACCAGCATCCACCTCGCGTCGCCGGATTGACCACCGTCATGTCCAGAGTTGCGGTCTTCACCAGATACAATCGACTTAACCTGTATCAGCGGGGTGTCAGTCGTGTCTGTGTCGCAGACATCCACACCTGTCGGCGGTGCCCCGCAGGCCGTGCCACCATTGTGCACCGTGCCCGAATTGATGTCCGCCTGGAGGAGGATGTAGTCGGCTGTGCAGTTCGTCGAGGCTCCTGGAGCCAGGCTCGTTGCACCGCAAGCTACTGCCGGGGTCCTTGCCCACCAGCGCATCCAGCAGGTCCACGCTGGTCAGCGTGACATTGCCGGTGTTCGTGATGGTGAACCCGTACACGATCTCTATCCACCAGCATCCACTCGCGTCGCCGGATTGACCACCGTCATGTCCAGAGTCTCGCGGTCTTCACCAGATCAATCGAACTTAACCCGTATCAGCGGGGTGTCAGTCGTGTGGCTGTGTCGCAGAACATCCGCACCTGTCGGCGGTGCCCCGCAGGCCGTGCCACTATTGTGCACCGTGCCCGCATTGATGTCCGCCTGGAGGAGGATGTAGTCGGCTGTGCAGTTCGTCGAGGCTCCTGGAGCCAGGCTCGTTGCACCGCAAGCTACTGCCGGATCCTTGCCCACCAACGCATCCAGCAGGTCCACGCTGGTCAGCGTGACATTGCCGGTGTTCGTGATGGTGAACCCGTACACGATCTTGTCACCAGCATCCACTCGCGTCGCCGGATTGACCACCGTCATGTCCAGAGTTGCGGTCTTCACCAGATCAATCGACTTAACCTGTATCAGCGGGGTGTCAGTCGTGTCTGTGTCGCAGACATCCGCACCTGTCGGCGGTGCCCCGCAGGCCGTGCCACTATTGTGCACCATGCCCGCATTGATGTCCGCCTGGAGGAGGATGTAGTCGGCTGTGCAGTTCGTCGAGGCTCCTGGAGCCAGGCTCGTTGCACCGCAAGCTACTGCCGGATCCTTGCCCACCAGCGCATCCAGCAGGTCCACGCTGGTCAGCGTGACATTGCCGGTGTTCGTGATGGTGAACCCGTACACGATCTTATCACCAGCATCCACTCGCGTCGCCGGATTGACCACCGTCATGTCCAGAGTTGCGGTCTTCACCAGATCAATCGACTTAACCTGTATCAGCGGGGTGTCAGTCGTGTCTGTGTCGCAGACATCCACACCTGTCGGCGGTGCCCCGCAGGCCGTGCCACTATTGTGCACCATGCCCGAATTGATGTCCGCCTGGAGGAGGATGTAGTCGGCTGTGCAGTTCGTCGAGGCTCCTGGAGCCAGGCTCGTTGCACCGCAAGCTACTGCCGGATCCTTGCCCACCAGCGCATCCAGCAGGTCCACGCTGGTCAGCGTGACATTGCCGGTGTTCGTGATGGTGAAGCCGTACACGATCTTATCACCAGCATCCACTCGCGTCGCCGGATTGACCACCGTCATGTCCAGAGTTGCGGTCTTCACCAGATCAATCGACTTAACCTGTATCAGCGGGGTGTCAGTCGTGTCTGTGTCGCAGACATCCAGCACCTGTCGGCGGTGCCCCGCAGGCCGTGCCACTATTGTGCACCGTGCCCGCATTGATGTCCGCCTGGAGGAGGATGTAGGTCGGCTGTGCAAGTTCGTCGAGGCTCCTGGGAGCCAGGCTCGTTGCACCCGGCAAGCTACTGCCGGATCCTTGCCCACCAGCGCATCCAGCAGGTCCACGCTGGTCAGCGTGACATTGCCGGTGTTCGTGATGGTGAACCCGTACACGATCTTGTCACCAGCATCCACTCGCGTCGCCGGATTGACCACCGTCATGTCCAGAGTTGCCGGTCTTCCCACCCAGATCAATCGACTTAACCTGTGTCAGCGGGGGTGTCAGTCGTGCTCGGTGTCGCAGACATCCGCACCTGTCGGCGGTGCCCCGCAGGCCGTGCCACTATTGTGCACCGTGCCCGCCATTGATGTCCGCCTGGAGGAGGATGTAGTCGGCTGTGCAGTTCGTCGAGGCTCCTGGGAGCCAGGCTCGTTGCACCGGCAAGCTACTGCCGGATCCTTGCCCACCAACGCATCCAGCAGGTCCACGCTGGTCAGCGTGACATTGCCGGTGTTCATGATGGTGAACCCGTACACGATCTTGTCACCAGCATCCACTCGCGTCGCCGGATTGCACCACCGTCATGTCCAGAGTTGCGGTCTTCTACCAGATCAATCGACTTAACCTGTGTCAGCGGGGTGTCAGTCGTGTCTGTGTCGCAGACATCCACACCTGTCGGCGGTGCCCCGCAGGCCGTGCCACTACTTGTGCACCGTGCCCGCATTGATGTCCGCCTGGAGGAGGATGTAGTCGGCTGTGCAGTTCGTCGAGGCTCCTGGAGCCAGGCTCGTTGCACCGCAAGCTACTGCCGGATCCTTGCCCCCAGCCCCGCGCATCCAGCAGGTCCACGCTGGTCAGCGTGACATTGCCGGTGTTCGTGATGGTGAACCCGTACACGATCTTGTCACCAGCATCCACTCGAGTCGTCGGAGTGACCATCGCCATATCCAGTGTCGCGGTCTTTACCAACGCAATTGCCGGTGATTGGATAATCGGGATGTTTAGGCTGTCGGTGTCCGGCAGCGATTCAATTGAATCCGCTGTCACTGTGTTCGACAGGTTCCCGCCCGTGTTCATCTCCGCCAGCGTCACCGTGTGGCTGCAGCTGTAGGTCCAGGTCTCGGTCAGATCCAGTTTATTATCCAGGTTGGTATCCCCAGACTGGTACACCGGTGCCAAGTCGCATTTAGCGTCAACCACGGTGATCCCGGTCAGGACGACGTCGCCAACATTGGTCACCACGAAGGTGTACGGTACCACCTGGTTGGCGGCTGTAATTGTGGTGGTTGTCGAGCTCTTGACCACATGGATCAGCGCGCCCTTGACGTCCTTGCTGGCACAGGCTTCTATTGCTCCGCCCACACCGTCATCCACACACGCCGTGTTGGCGTAGTGTTTGGCCGTTATATCCGCCGCTGTAATCGTATGGCTGCCCGTGCAGGTCAACGTAGCACCCGGCAACAGATCAGAGCCGTTGGCCGGTGTGCAGGTCAAGGTGCTGACTGCCGCATCGGTTATCGTCACGTTATGAAGCGTCACGTTGCCGTCGTTGGTCGCCACAATGCTGTAGGTGATCACATCGCCTACCGCTGTGTATGTCAACGGGCTGGCTGTCTTCACAATCGCCAGGTGCGGTCTGGCAACACGGGTATTGGTTACTGTGGCCGTGGACTGAGCATTTCCGGCTACTGCAACAGCTGCGGCTGGCAGAGTTGTGTTCCATTCTGTCCCAGCATTCGTCTCGGTTACTGTGTAATTCCCTGGGATCAAGTTGCTCCAGGTCTTTACCAGATCGCCAGGATAAGTGACTGTCTTGCAATTGGCTGTCGCATAGGATGGCCCAGTGATGCAGATTTCAAAAGTCGTTCCATCGATCGGGGCCACATTATTCCAATCAACCACCTTGGTAATCTGTAGTGAGCCGAGGTCAAGAGTGGCCGTGTTATGTGTGGTAACAGTCACGCTTGTCCCGTTCAATGGGATGGTTACGGTTGGCGTTGCCGGCGTGTATGTAGGTGTATCAAAGGTATACCCTGTAAGGGTCGGCGTAACCTCGCTGACCGTGCAGCTCGTTCCTGTTGGAATACCTGTGATGGTTGCATCTGACCCAACGGATACCGATGCATTCCCAATGAAACCCGTTCCGCAATCATAGTGGATGGTGAATGGTCCAGTGTAGCTCGCCGGGCCGCCTGTCAATGTCTTGGCCAGGACCAGTGAACCGGTGTTTCGGGTATTGGTGATTGTGCAGGTTACATCTACCCCGGTGAGGATATTAACCACCCCACTGCTGATTGTGTATGGAACACCTGCCTTATCTACACAGGCTATTGAAGAAGAGTAGTAAGCTAAATCTGTGCCGGTCCTTGCTGTTTCTGAAACCGTATGAGCTCCTGCAGAAACCACGATGGGTCCTGTGGTCGATCCGTTCGTCACATCCGTGGCACGGATGGTCCCATCAACGAGCAGATTAAACAGACCGGGATCGGTTGTGGGGCTTAAAGCCTTATTAACAGTCAGGGTCGTAATAATCGCTCCTGATTGCATACTGCGGTCCTGGTTCTTTCCCCCAGCATTATCCAATTGCTCAGTCCGCATATGGAAATTGGAGCCGCTTTCCTGACCAGCTCCATTGGGACCGCCAGCTGTGGTTTTCCAATATGCGGATTGGGCAATGTGCCCGCCCCAGGCAAATAGGACCGAACAATTAGTGGTACATTCACCGGTATCAAAGGTCACCAACATATCAGCGGCACTATTACCGGTTCCTGCTGTCCCAGCCTCGTGAGCGATAGCATCATTGCAAGTATAGGTTCCGTCTGGCGCAGCACAGGAAATACCCGTGATATTTCCGCCCCACATCGCCAGTGATCGTTGAGCGCTCAGACCAGAGAATGTGATTGCCCCATTTACGTTCAGCCCAGATGCCGAATTCCCCCCTGGAGCAAAAGGATCAGCTGGAAAAGCTTCAGTGTCTGAAGGGCTTCCAACTGGACATAGGCCTGAAGGAGCTGTAGATACATTGGAACACACATCTGGGTGTTCTGTAGCGTCATAGCTAGTTAAGAAATCGTAAGTGACAATTCCACCCCCGGTAAAATCAAAATTTATGTGAACGGTGTGTGTCCCGCTAGGTAAGCCATCGATCATATATCTAAATGGAACAACCTCTCCCTCAGAATAATGGGAGTTGCTGCCATTCAAGTTCCCGTTTTGCCAGCCATTTCCTGGCAGATTCGCAAATTGATCGAGGTTGACACCAATGGCATCCGTGAAAGCGCCGCTTTCAATGGCACTTCCGTCCGTATGGTAAACCGTGTATGAGTAAGGCCCAACCGCAATAGCCGGATCAATATCCAGCACTATTTGGCAGGACCAGCCCAATGTCTCACCGGCGACAGGCACTGTCACTGGCACAACAGTCGCATCACAGGTGCGCCCAGCTGCTTCGGTCGGACCGGTGATCAATACATGCACAACCTCATCCAGGACATATCCCGCTCCATCGCGGTTATCTCCAAAGATGGTAACGGTAGAACCCGGAGGATAATCCGGCTTATCTGTGCCTGTATATGCCTGCGCCGAGCGCGGCGCCAACGGCCCAACCAGCAGCATCGACAAAATGACCACCAGGTTGAGTGTTGTCGAAAGAATTCTTGCTGTTTTTGTACTCATGATCCCCTCCCTAAACACAAATGAGTGAATGTGAAGAAAATGGGTGAAATTGAAGTGGTATTTTTCAAAGTTTTTCCTCCCCGGTCAGTCTCCCTGTGAATATGGACTTCATCCCTTGTTGAGCGTTTTCCGCGCCGCTAATGTGTATGCATCATTTGCCTTTAACCGCAGATAGCGCCCTCAGGCGCAATCTCTTTCCGTGTAAGTCCCCCGACCTGTTGTTTTGGCACCCTCCCCTGTCCAAAGCGTGTAGTGGTTAAAACACAAAAACCAGCCCAGAACCTTCGGGCCGGTTTCGCTATTTGCTCCCCTGCGGCGCCCCCAACAACCAGGTAGCGACCAGTTTAACGCTGCAAGATCAACGCATCCCCCCTACTATTAAATTGTGTAATGTATAGAAAAACGACTTGCTCCCCACTTATTTACAAATTTATTGTACGGAATCGCACAAGAATAGTCAACTTAAATCCATGAATTTTCCTAAATTCTAAGAAATATGTGACATTTTGCAGCCTTATTATTACGCGCTATCCGTAGCTTTACGTACGTAGTTGTCCAGATTTTGGGCACAATTTTTGCACCTGAAGCTCCGTTCAAAGTCCTCTGCAGCCTTCCCTATCGACAAAACCAACCTCTGGTTCAACCTCCAGCTACTTGGCCGCACTCGTGTTGGTAATATAGTTGTAAATATAGAACGTTTATGCTATTATATTATTAGACTTGAACCTTACCAATTTTTCTCAGCTCGCAGCCACTTCCGCTTATTCGTTCCTTTCGTTTCCTTTTGAAACGAATATTATCCCCCTTGTGGGGATACGAATAACCCGCCATTTACTTGTGGCCAAGGGGACAGCTTCCCTCTAAATCGCGGTTTTCGCGATTTGGGGGAGCGCAGCGAATCCGAACGGTCTGCGATGGGGCGATGCTGAGTGGAGGGTCTAGTGGGCGCGAGAGGGCTCGAACCCGAAACCTTGAAATCCCCTTGGGGGCATGGATGTGACTTGTAAAACGTAGTGGGCGCGAGAGGGCTCGAATAGCATCCCTCGATGGGACCGACAACCTACGATGTTTGCAAATCTAGGTGGGCGCGGAGGGACTTGAATACAATCCCTCGATGGGACCACCGAACCTTCATTATTTAATACAGTGTGGGCGCGAGAGGGCTCGAACCTCCGAACCTCACGGATGTGAACCGTGCGCTCTAACCAACTGAGCTACGCGCCCGAAGTCTAAAAATTATATCATAACCCCCAACACTGGCAAGGCTTCCCAATCTTTGTCCCCTTGGCTGCGATTTTGTGCCATAATATCAGTATAATTCGTTGCATAAGCCACCCAGATCCATTATGAATAACCTTAACCCCCTCCCCTCGGACGTTGCCATGGATCATCAACAGGCAGCCTACCACATCTTCCGCCAGCAGTATCCGGATTACGAAGCTACTCTACCTCTGGATGAATTACGCAAAGCCGAGTACGCCCGCCTCGACCGCGAAGGTCAGGTCTACCTGGATTTCACCGGCGGCAGCCTGTATAGCGAAAAGCAGGTTCAATCTCACCTGGACTTGTTGCTGAACAACGTTTTCGGCAACCCGCATTCCACCAACCCCTCCTCGCAAGCCATGACGCATTGGGTGGACGCAGCCCGCAGCCGGGTATTGGAATTTTTCAACGCCGATCCAGCTGAATATGTTTGCATCTTCACCCAAAACGCCAGCGGAGCCCTGAAACTGGTCGGCGAATCCTACCCCTTCACCGCCGGCAGCCGCTATCTGCTCACCTTTGACAACCATAATTCGGTCAATGGCATCCGCGAGTTCGCCCGCGCCCATGGCGCCGCCATCACCTACGCGCCGGTGATCCCGCCTGAGATGCGCATCGATGACGAGAAAATCACTGCCCTGCTGGATGAGGTCAACCCGCAGGCCAACAACCTGTTTGCCTATCCGGCCCAGTCCAATTTCTCCGGCGTCCAGCATGACCTGTGCTGGATTGAGCCTGGCGCAGTCCAAAGGATGGGATGTGTTGCTGGATGCGGCCGCCTTCGCCCCCACCAATCCGCTGGATCTCTCCACCGTCCACCCGGATTTTGTCTCTCTTTCCTTCTATAAAATTTTCGGCTACCCGACCGGCGTTGGCGCGCTGATCGCCCGCCGCAGCGCCCTGGCAAAATTGCACCGTCCCTGGTTCGCCGGCGGCACGATCACGGTGGCGTCGGTACAGGGCGACCGCTACTTCCTGCATGCCGGCGCTGAAGGCTTTGAGGACGGCACCTTGAACTATCTGACGCTGCCGGCGGTGGAGATTGGGCTGCGTCACATTCAGCGCATCGGCTATGATGTCATTCATACCCGCGTTACCTGCCTGACGGGCTGGTTGCTGGATCAGCTATCCAACTTACGACACAGCGAACGGTCTGCCGGTCGTCAAAATCTACGGACCGTTGGAGACTCGCAGCCGCGGCGGCACCATCACCATGAATTTCTTCGATCCGCGCGGTCATTTTGTGGACCACTTGCGGGTTGAGGAGCGGGCCAACCAGAAGAACATTTCCATCCGCACCGGTTGTTTTTGCAACCCCGGCGGAGGTGAGCTGGCGCTTGGGCTGAGTGCCGGCGAGTTGAATACCTGTTTTGCGCTCAAACCGCGCATGGAGTTTCAGGATTTCCAGCGCTGCATCGACGATAAAAGTACCGGCGCGGTGCGGGCTTCAATCGGGCTCATCAGCAACTTTGCCGATGTTTACACACTGGTGGAGTTTGCCAGCCAGTTCATTGATAAAAATTCAGACGAAGTCTAGCCTCCGAAAGAATCAGGGGGTTGGTGTCGGTGAAGGCATGTCTTCAGCCTCTAATCCGTCCGGGTAGAAAATTTCACCGTTCTGGATGACCCTGGGAGCGCTCAGGTCGAGCGGCACATCGATGCCAGCCCCAATATCGCCTTCGATGGTATAGCTCCCCCGGCGGGGCCAGGTACCCCAGCCCGCGAAGGTTTTGAACTCGATTTTGGTAATGGCCTTTGGCCCTTTATATCCATATTTGGCCGGCACAATCAAGCGCAGCGGGGCGCCGTGTTCTGGCGGCAAAATATCTCCGTTCATGCCATACGCCAGCATGACGCGCTCATTCACTAGTTCTTCCACCTTGAGCGCTTCTTCGTAGCCATCGGCACAGGTAAAATGCAGCCAGGTGGCTTCCTCGCGTGGTTTGACCAGTGCGAATAACTCCGAGAACCGGATGCCTTCCCACCTGGCAGCCACAGACCAGCCGTCAACGCAGCGCAACCGCGAGGTCTGGGTCGCACTTTTCAAATCCTGAATATCCTTCAGGGTAACCGTCAGCGGATTATCCAATTCGCCAGATAGGGTCAAACTCCAGGCGGCTGGATCGGGTGCATGAAAAGGTGTGTACCAGCGGATAAAAAATCCCTGGCGGTCTTCGTTCTGCAGCAGTGGGCCTTTGACGGCATTGGGGTCCTCGGTGGGCGACGTGCCGAGAAGACCTGGCAAATCAACTGAGCATGCGCTGAGCAACGCTGCCAGGCTGGCCTGCGAAGCCAGGGATAAAAACCGCCGCCTGCTGATGGGTGCCATGCTACCAGCCTTCCGCTTTGTCAGGAGCATCCAGTCCTTAAACCGGATGACAATCCGTTCAGTAACCCCAGTATAAATAAATCAATATCGGTCGTCAATGTCCGGTTATTGCTTCGCACTCCGGATTCAACCCCCTTGGATGTGGCAATCCCCCGGGACATGACTTAACCGAAGCGGCCGGTGACGTAATCCTGCGTTTGTTTTTCGCGCGGGTTGAGGAACAAGCCTTTTCCGGCCGCATATTCCACCAGTTTGCCCTGGAGGAAGAAACCGGAATAATCGGCAGTCCGGGCGGCCTGCTGGACGTTATGCGGCACCAGGATGATGGTGATCTGCGATTTTAACTCCTGCAGCATCTCCTCAATTTTGGCTGTAGAAACCGGGTCAAGCGCCGAGGTCGGCTCGTCCAGCATCAGCAGTTCGGGTTCCAGTGCCAAAACGCGAGAAATACATAGCCTCTGCTGCTGCCCGCCGGAGAGTGACGTACCGGGGTCATTCAGGCGATCATAGACCTCATCCCACAAAAATGCCTGGCGCAGCGCATGCTCCACCCGCTCATCCAGCACCGATTTCTTGTTCTCCCCCATCAGTCTTAATCCGTAAATCACATTCTCATAGACCGATAACGGCAGTGGGGCTGGCCGTGAGAATACCATACCGGCTTTGCGCCGCAGCTCGATCACGTTAACCGCCGGATCGAGAATATTCTGCCCGTTATACAGAATTTGACCTTCGACAGTGGACACATCCGCCAGGTCATTGAGGCGGTTGATGGCTCGCAGCAGGGTGGATTTACCCCCGCCCGAGGGTCCAAAGAACACATTGACCGCATTGGCAACCACATCCACGCTGATATCGTGCAGGCTTTCCACCCCATCCGAGTACATCAGCGTCAGGTTCTTGACCGAGATCAGATTACTCATGCCGGCCTCACCATTGACGCCGAGCCCGCGCCCGGTTGCGAATCAGGGTGGCGATCACATTCATTCCAAGCACGAAGATCAATAGACACCAAAACAGTGCCATATTGAATTTGAACCGGCATGCCTGGCACTGAAGTGGAAATGACGAAAATATGATACGGCAGCGCCATGGTCGCATCCATTGGTGACTGGGGCAGCAGAGGCAGGAAGAAGGAGGCACCGGTAAACATGATCGGTGCCGTCTCGCCCACCGCCCTTTCCAGACCCAAAATGATGCCTGTCACCACCCCTGGCATGGCTTGCGGCAGGGTGATGTTCTTAACGGTCTGCCAGCGGGTAGCGCCCAGCGAAGTGGATACCACCCGGAAGGAACTGGGTACCTGCCGCAGCGCCTCTTCGGTGGTGCTGATGATCACCGGTAAGGTCATTATCGACAGGGTCAGCGAAGCTGCCAGGATGCTGGTGCCAAATTTCAAGAAAAGCACGAACAATCCCAACCCAAACAACCCGTAAACCACCGACGGGATACCCGCCAGGTTGATGATGGCAATGCGTACCAGCCGCGTCAGCCGGTTATCGGGGGCGTATTCGGAAATGTAAATGCCGGCGGCCACACCCAATGGCACCGAGAAAATCGCCGTACCCAGCGCCAGGTAAAAGGTGCCGACGATGGCGGGCATAATGCCGCCCGCCCGCATGCCGTCGCGCGGCATGGCGGTGAAAAATTCCCAGCTGAGCGCCGGGGCGCCGCGCACGATGATATACACAATCACGCCAATCACGGGCACTGCGGTGAGAAATGTAATCAGTCGCAGCAGGTTGACTCCAACAATGGCCTGGCGGCGTGACGTTTGAGCGGATTTCAGGTTTTCCATCAATACGCTCCTTTACGAAAGCAGCCGCTCTGCGCGTTTTTTACTGCGCAAGGCGAAAGATGAGGCGGTCAAATTGACCACTAGCGATATGGCGAACAATACAATTCCGATGAAGAACAAAACATGGTAATGGTCCGAACCGGTTGCCACTTCGCCCATTTCGGAAGCAATGGTAGCGGTCATGGTGCGTGCCGGCAGGAAGAGGGCGTTCCAACTATGTGGCAGCACCGGCGCGTTGCCGGTGACCATCATCACAGCCATGGTCTCGCCAATGGCGCGGCCGACTCCCAGCATCACTGCCGTCAACAAACCCGAACGCGCTGCCGGAACCGTCACACCCCAAATCGTTTGCCAATGGTTGGCGCCCAGCGCCATGGCGCCCTGACGATACATGCTTGGGACGGTGTTCAAGGCGTCTTCCGAGATGGAAACAATGGTGGGAATAGCGATAAAACCCAACAGCACTGCGCCCGTAAAGGCTGTCAAACCAGTCGGCAGGTTTAAAAATTGGCGAAAAAATGGGGCTGCCAGTTGAATTCCCAAAAAGCCAAGTACCACCGATGGCAATCCGGCTAGAATTTCAATCACCGGCTTGAGAATATTTTTAATCCAGGCTGGGGCTAATTCTGAGAGATACACCGCTGTGCCAATGCCGAACGGGATTCCAATCGCCAATGCGCCAACGGTCACCAGCACGGAACCGAAAATTAACGGCAATATGCCGAAATAGCTTTCAATGGGGTACCAGCGGGTGCCGAACAAATCTCCGAGCGGTACTTTGCCGAGCGCCGGCAGCCCTTCCCTCGCCAGGAAAATCAAGATCAGGCTGACGAACAAAATACTGGAATATCCGGAAATTCGGATAATCAAGGTGATCCAGCGCTCGCCTTTGACCATTTCCATGCTGCCTGCGCTCACTTCCCGGCTGTTTTAACCAAAATTGGGACAAATCCCAACTGGGTGACGATCTTCTGCGCCTCTGGCGAGACAATCCAGGCCAGGTAATCAAGCACCGATTGCGGCGCATCGGCACGCGAGTACATATACAGATCTCGTGAGATGGGGTATTGCCCATTGTTGACCGTCTCAACCGAGGGCAGGACATAGGGTTGGTCGGCGCTGGCAGTAACCGCCAGCATTTTCACTTCAGGAATGACATAACCCAGCCCGTCATAACCAATGGCATTTGGATTATCCCGTACCTCAGAGATGATGCCCTCCGATGAGGGTAACAGCAACGTGTCGGCAGAAAAGATTTCTTTATTTTCTTTATCCCCCAGTCGAACAACCTCTTCCAGGAAATAAACATGGGTTCCGGAATTGGTTTCGCGGGACAAGCGCACAATAGGGCGGTCTTCGCCGCCCAACTCTGACCAGTTATTGACCTCGCCGCGATAAATACGGGCGATATCTTCCAGTGACAATTGATCGATCGGATTTTCCGGATTGACGATCACTGCGATGGCATCACGTGCAATAACATGCTCAACCGGCTCGATGCCATTGGCCTCGGCAGCTTTGATTTCCTCGTCCTTGATTTTCCGCGAGGCGTTGGCAATATCCACCGTGCCGCTGATCAAAGCGGTCAAACCGGTGCCAGAGCCGCCGCCTGTGACCGAGATTTGCACTTCAGGCAGTACCTTCTGGTAAGCCTCTGCCCAGGCCAAAGCCAGGTTGACGATTGTATCGGAACCTTTATTTTGAATATAAGCAGACGCAGGTGGAGCAGTTGATTCCCCCGGGGTAGAAGTGCAGGCTGCCAGCACGGTCAGCAGAGTCAACACAGCGATGGTTCGGGCAGCGAATTTCATACCCTTAAATTATACTCGAGCTTGTCCAATTTCGGCTCTCAATAAATTTATTTAAGCCTGCATCTCTCCACATTCAGGATTGCCGCGAGCCGTGGAAATTGGCTTTCTCAGCGTGGATTTGGTATAATTACAAGGTTATGAACAACTCAGGTGAGGAACACAGCATGGATATCGGCACGATCCAAACCGTAGATATCGACGGTCAGATGCGCTCGGCTTTCCTGGATTACGCCATGAGCGTGATCGTTGCGCGCGCCCTACCCGATGCCCGCGATGGCCTTAAACCCGTGCACCGCCGCATCCTGTTCGCTATGTCCGAACTGGGGATGCGCTCCAACACCGCCTACAAGAAATCCGCGCGTATCGTCGGTGAAGTGCTCGGCAAGTATCACCCGCATGGCGACATGTCAGTTTACGACGCCATGGCGCGTATGGTGCAGGATTTCTCCATGCGTTATCCGCTCATCGACGGCCAGGGTAACTTTGGCTCGGTTGATGGCGACCCGCCGGCTGCCATGCGTTACACCGAAGCGCGCCTTGGCCCCATGGCCGAGGAATTACTGGCCGACATCGATAAAAACACGGTCGATTTTGCCGACAACTTCGATGGATCCCTCAAAGAACCGCTGGTCCTGCCAGCCCGACTGCCGAACCTGCTGCTCAATGGCTCGGTGGGCATCGCCGTTGGCATGGCGACCAACATTCCCCCCCACAACCTGCGCGAGTTATGCAATGCCATCAATTACCTGATTGACCACTACGAACAGGCGGACGATGTCAGTGTGGATGATCTGATGGCCTTCCTGCCCGGTCCCGATTTTCCGACCGGCGGCATCATCGTCGGGGCTGAAACCATCAAACAAATGTACAGCACCGGCCGCGGACGGCTCATCGTGCGCGGACAGGCGCATGTTGAAGAGACCAAGGGCGGGCGGTTCAATATCATCATCACCGAGATCCCCTACCAGATCAATAAAACCACTTTGATCGAGCGTATTGCCGATCTGGCACGCGAAGGGCGCCTGGATTCCATTTCCGACCTGCGCGATGAATCGGACCGGCGCGGCATGAGCATTGTGCTCGAACTCAAGCGTGGGGCGCAAGGCAAAAAGGTGCTGAACCAGCTGTATAAGTACACCCCGCTGCAAACCACCTTCGGCGCACACATCCTGGCACTGGTGGATAATGAACCTCGCCTGCTTTCGCTCAAACGCGCGCTCCAGTACTACATCGAACACCGCCAACTGGTCATCACACGTCGCGCGCAATTTGAGTTGGATAAAGCCCGCGCGCGTGCGCACGTTCTGGACGGGTTGCTGATTGCCCTGGCTAACCTGGACGCGGTCATTCAGACCATCCGCCAGTCGCCGGACGTGGAAACCGCCCGCGAACGCTTGATGACCAACTTCAATCTAACGGAAATTCAAGCCCAGGCCATTTTGGACATGCAGCTGCGTCGTTTGGCTGCCCTGGAACGCCAGAAAATCGAAGACGAGCACAAAGCGCTGCTTGAGCGCATTGCCTACCTGGAAGAGTTGCTGGCTTCGCCGCATAAAATATTGGAAGTCGTTAAAACTGACTTGAACGAGATCGCTGATAAATACGGTGATGACCGCCGCACCAAGATCGCCCATGACGGCAAGGAAGGCTTCAGCGAAGAAGACCTGGTCGCCGATGAACACGTGTTGATCAATATTACCCAGAAGGGGTATATCAAGCGCGTGGCAGCCAAGACCTTCCGCACCCAATCCCGCGGTGGACGCGGTGTAACCGGACAAAACCTGAAGGGTGAAGATGAAATCCTGATGGTTATCCCAGCCCGCACCCTGCATACGTTGCTATTCTTCACCAATAAAGGCAAAGTGTATTCCGAGAAGGTTTACCAGCTGCCAGACGCCCAGCGAACGGACCGCGGCGTATCCATTCAGAATGTTCTGGCGCTCGGGCCGGAAGAATCTATCACAGCAGCCGTAGCGGTACCGGAATTCAGTGCCGGTGCGTATTGCACCATGGCAACCGCCAACGGCAAGGTCAAGCGCGTTTCTTTGGCAGAATTTGCCAGCGTGCGTCCGTCGGGTCTGATCGCCATTACCCTCGAGCCGGGTGACGAGCTGGGTTGGGTGCGCTCAACCGGCGGTAAAGACGACATCATCCTGGTGACCGCCCACGGTCAGGCGCTGCGTTTCAATGAAAGCTCGATTCGACCCATGGGTCGTCCCGCTGCCGGGATGAACGGTATCCACCTGATCAACCGCGATCAGGTTGCTTCAATGGAAGTCGTCAAGCCAGGCGCCGAATTGCTGGTGGTGACCGAATGGGGTTACGGCAAACGCACCCCACTGACCGATTACCCGATCAAGGGGCGGGCGACCAATGGCGTTCTGACCATCGACCAGAAAAACCTGGATAAGGTTGGCAAAATTGCCACTGCCCGTGTGGTGGAAGAAAACGACGAGGTCACGCTCATTTCTGCCAGCGGCTTGATCATCCGTATGAAGGTCAAGGACATCAGCCAGACCGGCCGCGCCACCCGCGGTGTGCGGGTCATGGACCTGACTTCCGGCGATACGGTGGTGACGGTAGCCCGCATTGCCGAAGCCGACCTTAAAGAGGTTGGCGAAGAATAAAGTTCCCGAATAAATAATGCAGGCGCAGCCGGAAACATGGCTGCGCCTGTTTTATTATTTCGAATTGTACCGTTATAGGCCGACTTTATTAAATGCAATCAACAACAGAGTGCCCATGGCGCAAGTCATTATCAACAGCAGCACCGATACCAGAAAACGCTGCGGTGCAGTCATGCCAAGAATGCGGCCATCATCATTCTTCTTGCGGTCATGTTTGCCAATTTCGTCTATAAAAGACTGGGATGCAGAATTTCGCAGATCGTCGAGCATGATAGCCCTCCCAAAACACTATTTAACCATTAATCGGTCTTAAATGCACGTCGCCAACCGATACCAATTTTTGCGTGCCGTCATCCAGTTGAACGCGCAAATTGCCGTGCGCATCCACTCCGCTAAGGATGCCGCTGAAACCCTGTCCGCCGGAATTCTTCAAGGTCACCATCTCGCCTTTGAACGCCAACCGTGACTCCCAGGCCTGAATGAAGCCGGCTGAGCCGAAGTGGTTGCGCCATTCGAAGAAGGATTTCAACACGGAGCGTAACAATTCCAGCCGGTCAACCGGTTCGTCAAGGTGTTCCTCTACGCAAGTAGCTGGAAACAGTACCTCAGCCGCGGGCGGCACAGAAGAGGATGCAACATTGATTCCAATTCCGATAACCATACCCTGCAGTTGTTCTCCCTGCCAAACGGATTCGGCCAAAATGCCGCAGGTCTTGCGGCGCGCCAGCAGCACGTCATTAGGCCATTTGATCTCGGCTGGCAGGTGCAGGTTCTGCAGCGCCAGGCAGACTGCCAACCCCGCCAGCGGCGAAAACAGCCCCAGATGGTCGATTTCTTCAGCAGTCGGCCGCAGGATGATCGAAAAAGCCAGGGCAGCCCCCGGGTTGGTCACCCAGGAACGTCCCAGCCGCCCGCGGCCTTTGGTTTGCTGGTCGGCGATCACCAGCGAACCGTCCGTCGCGCCGGCTTCCGCCCAGGCTAGTGCTTCGTCATTGGTGGAACCGATGGTATCGAAATAACGGATATCGGGGATGGGAAGGCCCGCCACAGATTGACGGATCAGATCGAGCTGCATTGGCCTATTGTACCGTAATCCCAAAGTGGCCTGGCGGTTAAATGACAAGAGCCGCAAGGCTGCGGCTCTTGTATTCCCAAAACCCACAAGGAAATAAGCTTAGTTGACGTTGACTTTAATGGACTTTGGCCGGGCCTCTTCGGCCTTGGGCACGCGCAGGGTCAGGATGCCATCTTTCAGGTTGGCTTCGACCTTGGCTGAATCGACAGCTTCGGGCAGCTGCAGGCTGCGCATGAACCGTCCAGCGGTCCGTTCGCGCAACAGGTAAGTGCCCTGCTCGTCGACTTCGACCTTCAATTCGCCCTGAATGGTCAGGGTGTCGTTGGCAATTTGGATGTTGAGATCTTCCGCGCTGACGCCGGGGAGCACAGCGATTACTTCGTAGGCTTCGTCGGTGTCTTTGACATCCAGCGGGAAGGCTACGCGAGCCGACTCGCCGGGCCATTCATTATTCATCATGCGATTGAACATATGGCGGTGAGCCAACATTCTGCCATAAGGGTGGGTAAGATAAAGTGACATAGGTTTCTCCTGTTTTTTTAATTAATCGGTAAACGATTTGCTGTAAGAATAGGGTTTGTGCTTACAAGAATTATTTTAGGCTAGCCATATTGGAGCGCGATAAACAAAATATTAGTGTTTTATATGATTTTCCCATTTGACTCTTACCTGAAGCCGGTGACAATTGGAATTGTGGTATGATTTTGCCCCGAGGTTGAAATAAATGACGGAAGAAAAAATCACCATTATCGAAGGACCCCCGCCCGATTTCGAAGATATCGATGACGGCTGGGCGCTCGGTCTGAACGAGAGCCCTTATTTGTATGATCTGGCGTTGACCCGCCTGCGCACCTTCAATGGACCGGCGCTGGTCGAGCGCTGCCATCGCGCCTGGCGCAAACAGGAACCGATCTATCTGCATTACCGCACCCCCATCGGGCTGGAAGAAAAAGCACCTATCATGGCTGCCCGCTCGCTGGATACCGGTGACGGTCAGGTGTTGGTATTATGGGTGCGCCGCGAGCATGACGAAACCGAGATCGAAATCGATCTCGATGACGACGACGAAGATCAGGACGCCCCGTTCTAAAGAACGACTTATGCAGTAATTCAAAAAGAGGACTTTACTTCACCAGCAAAGTCCTCTTTTTCTATACTATTAATTGCGGGGATATATTTTTGGTCGAGCGGATCGGTTAGTTATAAAATAGTTTGAAACGACAGACATCGCCGCCTGGGAAAAACCGGCAGGGAGGGAAAATGTTGAAAATCTATAGCATATACGCTATAATTATTATGGTCATGGAGCATTGCCGTTATGTGGAAGATTGAATTCTATGAGACGACCATCGATGGTGATTGTCCAACCGAAGACTTTCCTCAAAGGACTTGACACCGAAAAAGCGAGCGTCGTTTGTAAATCGCAAATTGGCTTTGCTGGCAGAATACGGGAATCAACTTCGGCGACCTAATGTTGAAAATCTGGGAGATGGTATCTACGAACTCCGAATTCCAGTACAAACGAAGGCAAATTCGGTTGTTATACTTTCTTCTTTTATCCAGGATTCCATCGTGATCAGTCATGGTTTGATAAAAGAAGACTAAAATCCCTAAAGCTGAGATCAATGTCGCGGTACAACATCGATTTGATTACTTTTCAAAACACAAGAGAACAAAATGAAGTATTCTGATTGGAAACGCGGAACTCGAACAAGACCCTGAATTCCTGGAAGGATTGGAAAAATCTTCAGGTCAAATCGCTCTGGGGAGACTGCGATGATCCGTGGACGCATCCAACGAGGCTGGTCGCAATCCGAGCTGGCGCGGCGGGTTGGCACCAAGCAAGCCAACATCTCGCGTATTGAATCCGCACTGGCCAACCCAACCCTTGAACTTGTCCAACGCATTCTGCGTGTACTGGAACTCGAAGCGCATTTTCTCCCACCAGCTGAGTACGATCTCTACTGACCGCGAAAGAACAGATTAACCCCCATCGAAGCCATCGATTGGCCGGTTAACATCACCGAACCATCAAACACAAATGGTGGCTGAACGACGTAAAAAGTACAAAAAATAAATAATTTGTGCCCCCGGAGGGAATCGAACCCCCAACCTAGGCGTTAGGAGTGCCTTGCTCTGTCCTTTTGAGCTACGGGGGCCTTCGGTCCATTAAATTATACCAGTTTCAGACGCAGAGGCATCCCAGCCCGCAGACCATCATCCCTTGCCATAAACAAATTCTCCCTTAACGAACCGCCAGGCGTGGGGGGGACACGCCTGGCGATCCTCAGGGAGGGAATGCCACTTTTAGCTTTTTCGCCAACATGGGGGGGACATGCTGGATGAAGCTTAAGTGGTCCGACACCATATACCTATAAAATTTTCGGGTGTCTTGTGGATAATATACACCATAATAGTCATATTATCATTAAAAATAGATAAGAACTTTCTTAAAGGTTGCAGCGGCTATTTTTCCTGATCTCCCTTGCCGCGGTTGAACTCATCCAGCCAGCGATCGACTTCTTCCGCCGAGATGTCCTGCGATTCTCCTCCGCCCTTGACTGCCTGCAGCAGTGCATCCTCGAGCTGCGCGGCAAATTCCTCAGATGCCACCACCACCGCCCCAGCCGCGCGTGCTTCCGCCTGCACCTGCCGGTCGGAACTGACGACTTCCCAGTTGCGGGCTTTGCGCCCCAGCTTATGCAGCGCCTGACGGATGGCGGAATCCGCATTGGAGCGCTCCGCCACAAAATGAGCCTTCACTGCGCCAAAACTGCGCGTCCCCTGGCGGCCCGGTGCGGCTCTGTCGAAATATACTTCAATGGTCTTGCGACGCACGCGGCAATAGATCTGCAACTTTTGGATGAGTTCCAGCTCATCGTCCAGCCGCTGCAGACTCAAACCACGCACTTTGGGAATGAGATTATGTCCGTCGATAATGGTTGGCATGCTGTCTCCGCGGTTTTATTTTACTCACAAAATATGCTATGATTCAAACAGTGTCGGTCTGACAGGCCAGTTTCACCCCACCCATCCCCGCTGTCGATACTCCGCGAGCGCTAATGAATTTTTGGAAACGCATCTTTCCTTACCTCATCGTCAACATCATCGTCTCTGCTGCCACAACACTGATCGTGCTGGCGCTGTGGGACCGGGTTCAGCATCCCCAATTGCCCAGCGGAACCGGCGGCGTTCCTGAGGCAACCCTCACAGGCAATCTGGGGGCAGCCACTACACCGCAAGCCCAGCCGACCCTGCCCCCGTTGGATCAACCGGTGATCCGCATCGAAACCGTGATCGGCGCCGGCGACCTTTCCACCGAAACTGTACAGTTGCAGCGCGTTGGCGAGGGCGAATTGCAGTTGGCGGGTTGGTGGCTGGAAGGCAACAATTTAAAGTACACCTTCCCGGCATTGACCCTCAATAAAAACGGTTCGGTACGCCTGTACTCCCGCGCTGGTCAGAGCACCGTGATTGAATTGTTTTGGGGCCTGGACTCGGCTGCCTGGAAAAGCGGCGACACCATCACCCTTTTCGATTCGAATGGCGATCAGCGCGCCTCCTATACCATTCCTTAACGGTTGAGAGATACGGTTATGAGTCTTTTTGGCAAGTCTGCCGATGAAATCATCCAGCGCGCCATCCAAGACGGTGCATTTGATAATTTGCCCGGCAAGGGTCAACCACTCAACCTGGACGATAACCCCTACGAGCCGGAGGAATGGCGCACAGCCTACCGCATGCTGCGCTCCAACGGGTACAGCCTGCCCTGGCTCGAACTGCGCAAAGAGATTGAAGAAGCCATTGACCGTGCCCGCAGTGACGCCCGCGATGCCTGGCAATCGGGCTCGGAAGAATTTTGGAACCGGCAAAAGTCAGTATTTCAACAGCGGATCGAAGCCCTGAATCAGCGTATTTTCCAGTACAATTTGCAGGCTCCCTCCCCGGTCTTTCACCGCAAGCCGCTCGATCTTTCCCGCGAGTTGGACGCGATCCAACGTCGGGAAAACCCCAATTCTTCGCAAGCAGAAGGCAGGTAATTCATGTCGCAGGCTCTCTACCGCAAATGGCGCCCACGGTTGTGGGACCAGGTTGTCGGGCAGGAACATATCGTTCAAACCCTCCAAAATGCCATTCGCGGCGGGCGGGTGGGTCATGCCTACCTGTTCGCCGGCCCGCGCGGTACCGGTAAAACAACCTCAGCGCGGTTGCTGGCCAAAGCGGTCAATTGTCTGGCTGAGGACCTGCAGGAACGTCCCTGCGACCACTGCGCGCACTGCCTGGCGGTCAACGAAGGTCGATTCCTAGACCTGATCGAGATCGATGCCGCCTCCAACACCTCGGTGGACGATGTGCGCGATCTGCGCGACAAAATCAATTTCTCGCCCAGTCTGGGACGCTTCAAAGTTTATATCATTGACGAAGTTCACATGCTTTCCACCGCAGCCTTCAACGCGCTGCTGAAAACACTGGAAGAGCCGCCGCCGCACGCTATTTTCATCCTGGCGACCACCGAAGTGCATAAAATTCCGGCGACGGTGCTGTCGCGCTGCCAGAGGCATGAGTTCCGCCGCATCCCCTTACACCTGATCGTCAGCCATTTGAAAGATCTGGCCGGACAGGAAAAAATCCAGGTCTCGGACGACGCGCTGACATTGATCGCCCGTCAGGCAACTGGCGCCATGCGCGATGCCATCTCTCTGCTCGATCAATTGGCATCCTCGGGCGGTCCCATCACTTTGGAAATGGCACAAACCGTGCTGGGCACCGCCACCAACCAACTGGTGGTTGAACTGGTGGACTCGGTCATCCAACGCGACCCGGCCAGCGGATTGGAACAAATTCACAGCGCGCTGGACAGCGGCTCCGACCCGCGCCAATTCACCCGTCAGGTGGTGGACTACCTGCGCAATCTGTTACTGGTACGCCTGGGGAATGCCGACCAGGTAGACGCGACTACCGAGCAGCGTACAGTTTTGGCCAAACAAGCGCAGGAATTCGAGAAAGAGCATCTGCTTGAGACGCTGCGCCTGTTCAACGCAGCTGCCAGTGAAATGCGCAGCGGTTGGCAGCCTGGCTTGCCGCTCGAGCTGGCTCTGGCGCATGCCATCGGCTGGTCTCCAGCCGCACAGGTGGCGCCCATAGTCCAGGTCGTTACGCCCCAGCCTGCCAGCTCCGTACCGCACCGTCCCCAACCCGCCCCTGAGGCACAACCTGTCAAAACCCCCGCAAAAACAGCGGCGCCGACGGTGATCCCGCAATCAGATGAGGAAGAACTTCACCCCAATCCGAAAGTGGATATCAAAGCTGCCCCGGCAGTTGTGGAGCCGACCGATGTTGGCGCCCTATCCCAGAGCACCATTCGCGAAAACTGGCCAAAAGTACGCGCGCTGGTCAAACGCCAATCCTCGAGGGTCGAAGGCTTGTTGAACTCCTGCAAGTCGATCAGCATCCGCGATGGCGTGCTGCAGCTGGGTTACAGCAGCCCGGTTCTGAAGGGTAATATGGAAAAGGACAGCAACCTGCAACTGGTCAGCGCTGCCATCAAGCAGGTACTTGGTTGGGATATTCCAGTGGTTTGCGTGGACGTCACCGGCAAGGGTGGGCAGATGCAATCCAATCCCGAGGTGGATGCCGACGGCATGGTCAATGCTGCGCTCAACCTGGGTGGTAAAATTGTGCAGAAAGAATAGCCCCGTATAAAAGTGGGGATTTGTTGCAAAATACTTGTGAATTATTGAGGATATTATGGCAAAAGGTCGCGGATTTGGTGGAAAAGGTATGGCTGGCGGAATGGGCGCTGGCGGCGGCATGATGTCGCAGATCAAAAAGCTGCAGGAACAGATGGAAGCCACCCAGGCTGCCCTGGCTGCCGAGACGGTCACAGCTACAGTCGGCGGCGGTGCGGTCAAGGTGACCATGACTGGCGCGCAGGTCTGCCAGGCCATTGTGATCGACCCGGATCTGCTCAAGGATGCCGATGCCGAAATGCTGCAGGACTTGATTCTGAGCGGGGTCAATCTGGCGCTGGATCAATCGCGGAAATTAGCGGATGATCGCATGGGACCGCTGGCTGGCGGCCTGTCCGGTTTAGGCTTGTAAACGGATCATTCCATGCCTGTACTGCCGGAACCGATCGAAAATTTGACGCTGGCGCTGGAGCGCTTACCTGGCATTGGGCCGAAAACCGCCTCGCGCCTGACTTTTTTTCTGCTGCGCGCGCCTGAGGACGTTTCTCTGGCGCTGGCAGATGCTCTGACGGCATTGAAATCCTCCACCGGTCTTTGCCAGGAGTGTTTCAATATCACCCGTTCCGACCAGGAAAAATGCGAGATCTGCACCAGTGACAAACGCGATGAGGGCATCATCTGCGTGGTGGAAGAACCGCTGGATGTACTGGCATTGGAACGTACCGCCGGCTACTTTGGACGGTACCACGTGCTGCACGGCGTGCTCTCGCCCATAGAGGGAATTGGTCCGGAAGATTTAAAGATAAAACCGCTGCTGGAGCGGGTGCGAACCGGCAAGGTAAAGGAAATGATCCTGGCGACCAACCCCAGCATGGAAGGCGACGCCACAGCCTTGTATTTGCAACAGCAATTGGCAGGTTCGGGGGTAAGAATCACGCGCCTGGCGCGCGGTCTGCCGGTCGGTGGTGATTTGGAATACGCCGATCAAAACACCCTGCTGCGTGCCCTGGCTGGGCGGCAAGATCTCAGTTAAATCGGTTTGGGTGCTAGACCCGGATCTTGGTTTGTAATTGCGAGGAACGAAGCAATCTGCATTCTCTGGTGCAAACGAATGCTGTTTGATAAATAATGCATACTAAATAACTCTCTTGTTCATAAGAGTATCCTGAGAACCATCTTCTCTCTGGCTGCGTAATGAAGATAAATACGGTAATATTTATCGTCTGAAACTAATTGCGCAACTTCGAGAGGAGCACGTCCTGTGAAACGCATTCTCCCCCTTATCCTATTACTGACCACCCTGTTGGCAGCCTGCACCACCGCTCAGCCTACCACACCCCCTGTCGCGACCAAACCGGTTTCCACCGTGCTTGCCACCAAAATCCCCGTTGCCACAGCTCCCTCCACAGCTGTTACCCCAAAATCCAGCGGCGCTGTGACTTTCAATATCATACCGGAAGAGTCGAAGGTCACTTACGAAGTCGGCGAGACCTTCTTCAATCAGAATAATCGTTTCAACCTGGCGGTTGGCGTCACCCAAACCCTATCCGGCAGCGTCTTTGGCGATCTGAGCAACCCGCCGGTTAGCAGCATCGGTCCCATCCAGGTTGACATTAGCAAATTCACCTCCGACAGCAACCGGCGCGACAATGCCATCCGCGGCGATTGGCTTGAATCCACACGGTTTCCCATCGCTACCTTTGTTTCGACATCCATCGAAGGGCTGCCATCCTCGTACGCAGAGGGTCAGGACTATGCCCTGAAAGTAACTGGCGATCTGACCGTGCGTGAGGTGACTCGCTCAGTCACCTTTGACGTCATAACACGATTGAATGGCGATACACTCTCCGGCACCGCCAATACAACTATCTTGCTGAGTGATTTCAGCATCGGCCCCATCTCCATCGCTGGCATCCTCAAGACTGAAGATGAGGCTAAAATTACCCTGGAGTTCGTCGCCCGCCCATAAACGGTCGCAGGTTATAATCTTAGCGTACCACTCACACCACCAGGGAGGTGTTGCATGGAACGTTACCGCGTCAAAGAAGACGAGAAAATTCATTTAAAGGACTTCGACCCCAGTGACACTGGTAAGTACAGTGGTGCCAAAGATGCAGGGTTGGAGTTGCTGGGTGAACTGAATCAGGAGCTGGAAAAGCTCCAGGAAAAGCTCTACGCTGAACACAAGCACCGCGTATTGGTGGTGTTGCAAGGCATGGACACCAGCGGCAAGGACGGCGTCATCAGCCACGTCTTCGAAGGTGTCAATCCACAGGGTGTACGGGTTGCCAGCTTCAAGGTGCCAACACCGGAAGAAACAGACCACGATTATCTCTGGCGCATCCACAAACAGACACCCGCTAAAGGGGAAATCGTTATTTTCAACCGCAGCCACTACGAGGACGTTTTGGTGGTACGCGTGCATGAACTGGTGCCCGAGACCGTCTGGAAGAAGCGCTATGATCAGATTTGCGAATTCGAACGTCAGTTAGTGCAGGAAGGCACGGTTATCCTAAAATTCTACCTGCACATAGACCTGGATGAGCAAAAAGAACGGCTGCAGGCGCGCCTGGATGACCCGGCCAAGATCTGGAAGTTCAACCCGGGTGACCTCAAAGAACGCGCCCGTTGGGCGGATTATGTCGAGGCTTATGAAGATGCCCTCAACAAAACCAGCACCCTCGAAGCGCCCTGGTATATTGTGCCAGCCAACAAAAAATGGTACCGCGACCTGGTGATTTCCAGCGTACTTGTGGATGCTCTCAAGAAACTGGATATGGAATACCCGCAGCCCGCTGGGGATTTAAGCGGAATTGTGATCGTATAGCCCCAGTTATTCAATTGACTATGCGCAGGAAATTAACCCGGTAAGGAAATCAACACACCTATGCTCTATCTGGTCTCCACACCCATCGGCAACCTCGGTGATATCTCGCAGCGCGCACTCGACACCCTGCGCGAGGTTGACTTTGTCATCAGCGAAGATACGCGTAAAACCGGGATGCTGCTCAAACATTTTGAGATCAAAAAGCCGCAGATTTCCTTCCGCGAAGATAACGAAGAACGCGCTCTGCCCAAAATCCTGGCGCTGCTGGATGAGAGCAAATCAGTCGCGTTGGTGACCGATGCTGGCACTCCGGGCATTTCAGATCCCGGATTCCTGCTGGTGCGCAGCGTTTTGCAAGCCGGCCTGCCCTTGACCGCCATCCCCGGGCCTACCGCCCTGGTTCCAGCTTTGATCCTCTCCGGTCTGGCGGTTCACAGCTTCACCTTCCGCGGCTTTCCACCGCGTAAACCAGGTGCCCGCCGTCGTTTTCTGGAGGTGGACGCCGCCTCGCCGCACACCCTCATCTTTTACGAGAGCCCGCACCGGCTGGCGGCTTTTTTAGAGGACGCCCTGGCCGTTTTCGGCGACCGGCGTGCAGCCGTTGCCAATGACCTGACCAAGATGTTCGAAACCATGTACCGCGGCCGAATCGCTGAACTGATCGAACGGTTCAAAACCGAGCCGATCCGCGGTGAATATGTGGTGGTGATTGAGGGGTTGACCGAAAAAACTGTTTCCAACCCCGAAGATTAATCGACCGCAAACGGCGTAAAGCGCGTTTGGGTATCGTAGTAATCCTCTTTTTCCGCCCGTTTGAGCCAGTTGACGATTTGGTAAGTCACCGGCGTCATCAGCACCTCGATGCCAACTTTGAAAATATAGTTGGTGACTGCCAGCGTGCCGAACAACTCCCACGGAAATACTCCGAACAGGGTGGCGACCAGGATGAAGATAATCGTGTCCACGCCTTCACCTACAAGTGTGCTGCCAATGGTGCGCAGCCACAAAAACTTGCCCTGGGTAACTACTTTGAGTCGCGCCAGCACCGTCGAGTTGCTGAATTCGCCCACCAGGTAAGCCACCAGGCTGGCAACCACAATTCCGCCGGTGCTCATGCCGCCCAGGATGGCGTCGTATGCCCCCTGCCCGGCATATCCCTCCCAGCTCGCTTCGCCTGGCATGATGCGCACCAGCCAAAGTACTACTGCCGAGAGAACCAGCATGGCAAATCCGGTCCAGATAACACGCCTGGATTTTTTGAAGCCGTACACTTCAGTCAACACATCGCCGAAAATATAGCTGACCGGAAATAAAATGGTACCGGCATCGAAAGCAAAACGCAATCCGCCCAGTGAAAATCCCCAGTCCACAATTTTTGCCGACGAGGCAATGTTACTGATGATCAATACCGTTACAAATAAAGCCATGATCCAGTCAAAATAACGAAAAACCCGATTTGTTTCGTTGCGTTCTTCAGCCATCATTATTCCTTTTACCGATATGAAGTGTCCAAAGTATAATCATTTTCAGACGCAAATCAATCCCATCCTCGCCCAGACCAGGTGCGAATGATGGATTAGTCATCATGATATGAGCGATCCAATCTGGAGGAAAGTCGATGGAACTGAAACTGGTTCAAATCGTCAAGCCGGAAGAAACCAACTTTATCCTCGGGCAATCGCATTTTATCAAGACTGTCGAGGATATCCACGAGACACTGGTCACGCACGTGCCAGGCATTCAATTTGGCCTGGCGTTTTGCGAGGCTTCCGGTAAACGTCTGATTCGCTGGAGCGGAACCAGCGGAGAGAGCATTGCCCTGGCGCAAAAAAATGCTCAGGCCATTGGCGCCGGTCACAGCTTCATCCTGTTCCTTGGGGAAGGATTCTATCCAGTCAATATTCTGGATGCGGTGCAGGCTGTACCGGAAGTGTGCCATATTTTCTGTGCCACAGCCAACCCAACCCAGGTGATCGTGGCTGAAACCGAGCAGGGGCGCGGCATCCTGGGCGTCATCGATGGTTCCAGCCCGCTGGGGGTGGAAGGTGACGAAGACATCGCCTGGCGCAAAGGTTTCTTACGAATGATCGGGTATAAGTCCTCGGAACATTAATAGCATTTCTTCCGTCTTGATAATGGCGTGCCGCTTGGGCGCCGCCTTGGACATAGGAGTGATGGCACCATGAGCAAAATTCTTCCTTTATTTGTGTTGGCTATTCTGCTATCAGGCTGCGGGTTGATTACGACTCCCACTGCCATATCCGGGGATTCGGAAATGGCGACCCGCGTCGCACAGATATTGACCAGCATGCCGACTGCCACGAATCCGGCTGAAGGCGGCATTCCAACACCTTCGCTGCCAACCATACAACCCTCACCGACCACCAGCCTGCCTGCCACGGCGACCAGCACCCCGCTGGTGGCAGAGACCCAGGCTCCAACCGCAACGGCATCCGCCACGCCCACAGCCTCACCGACCGGTCAGCCAACCAGTGTTTACACGCCTCCGGCCAGTGACCCAACCACCAAGCTGGGCAGCGCCGACTGGTCAGATACCATGGATAATGGCAATTCTTGGCCAACCGGTGCAGATAAGTTCACGGATATCAACTTTGTGGATGGCGCCATGCGCCTGACGGGTCTTTCCACGACGGACGGTTGGCGTATGACCTACCCGCAGGAGACCAATTTTTACCTGGAGGCGGTGTTTCAGGTGAATGATTGCAGCGGCAAAGACCGCTACGGCCTGATTTCGCGGGTTCCAGTGTTGACTTCGCCGGATCGCGGATATATTTTCGGCTTCACCTGTGATGGGCAGTATTCGCTGCGGCGCTGGAATGCCAGCATTGGCACCAAGGGCGAGATGGTCAACCTGGTGGATTGGAAAACCAGCCCCGCCATCAATGCTGGGCAAAGCCAGACCAACCGCATGGGATTAATGGCCATCGGCGACCGGCTTATCCTGTATGCCAATGGGCAAATGCTCACCGAGGTACGGGACAGCGCCTTTGCCACTGGCTATTTTGGCGTGTTTGTCGGCGCCCGCGAGACGACCAATTTCACCATCCGCGTCGATCAAATCCGCTTGTGGGAAAATCCGGGATCGTGACCCTTGGTACTTGACACTTGGCACGTGACACTTGGTACTTGACACTTGGCAATTGGCACGTGACCCAGTATCACACCAACTCCTGTACCACCTCAATCCCGTTCAGCGCCATGTGATACAAGAAAAACGCATGATGCAAGTCAGCATCATGCGGTAGACCGCCTTCTTTACGCGCAACCTCGACGCTGCGGTCGTAAGTGTCCACCGCTCCAGCCGGCACGATCACCCGGCGCGACAACTGGCGGGCATTGGCGTCCAGCCGCAAATGCATGGCCAATTGATAAACGCACAGGTCTGTGCAATCGCCAACCACAATAAAGGTGTCCAGCTGCGGGTGGGCTGCCACCCATTCGGTAAAACCAGCATTCAATCCAGTCGAGATCGAATTTTTCTCCAGGGTTACCATCCGGTCAAAGAACGGCAGGGCTTTGAATGCCGCCACCGTCTCGGCTTCCGGGGTGCCGCGCACACAATGACGCGGCCAGGCGTCAAATTCAACGGCATCCGGCTCATGTGTATCCTGGCTGAGGACAATATGCCGCACGCCCAGCTCCCAGGCCTTTCGGAACAGGCGAGTAATTGGCTCCACGATGGCTTCCACCCGCGGGCTGGCTAACGGGCCGATGGTGCAAAACCCATTGATGATATCCACCGAGATGATGGCGCTACGTTTCGGGTTTAGAATCACAGACTCCAAATCAACGCTCGGTAATGTTTTCGTCCATTCATCCAGAAATTCAACAAAGGGTCGGCTGCGTTCCAACAAGGATTGGGGCATTTTGACCTCCATTTTATTAGTGTATATTTTACACTATTATACCGCAAATGCCCGGCTGTCAAGACCGGGCATTGTTTATGGAAAATTTAGGTGCGTGGAAACGATTCAGAATCTTTAGCTGGCTTTGACCGTCATCCGGTAGCCGCAAAACATGCAGGAGACAGAGTTATCACCATGCCAGGTTAAACTTTTCGGCATTTTGCCGCAGCGGTGCATTGCATGCTGGGCATTGTTCGGGTAACTGGCTGGCCAGATAAATCCGGTCCGCTTCCGATGCCAACACCGCAGGCAGCGGTTCGCCACTGCCGGCTTCCGGTGGATCATAAGCCGTGACTTCGGGTTTTTCTTCCACCGCTCTGGCGGTGACATCGATCGGTTCGATAATTTCAGCCTTCGGCCGCGCGGGACTGTCACCTGACGTTCCTGGCGGAATAATCGAGGGCTCATCGGTCATGGTGGCGCGGACAATCATCGTCAGCCCGATCAGAATCAAGATCCCCGGCCAGATGTAATTAACCATAAACAGGATGCCAAGGCCAATCAGCCAGATAGCAGCAATGATATTTTTTCTATTCATTTCGTTTCTCCTGCGGTATATACGGAATTGTACCGCGTCTGGGTTCATCCCTTATAATTGACTGAATGATTCGGTGGACCAAACTCCTCAAATTCACAGTAATCCTGGCAATCCTATTCACGATGCTGCAAGCGACTCCGGTGGCAGCCCAATCGGGCAGTTCGATTACTGCTTATGATCTGATCGCCCTGGTGAATGGCATCCGCACCGGCAACGGGCTGCCAGCTTTGGAAGTCAGTAATATTTTAATGAGCACCGCTCAATCCACCGCGGAGATCATGGCAGCTAACCGCATGGGCTGGCATATTGGTGACGTGCGCGGGCGGGTAATGGCAGCCGGGTACGGCGGCGGCGCCACAGCCTGGGCGACGGAAAATTTTGCGGTGGGATCGATGAGTCTGGAAGACCTGGCCTGGGTGTGGTCCGATGCCGCACATATGATCCCCATGGTCAAGCCCGCGTACCAGCATATTGGCGCCGGCGTGGCTACCGCGGCGGATGGTTCGATTTATTATGTGGTCCATGCAGCTTATACCTCCGGCTCACCGCTGGCTCGCACTCAGGTACCCGGGCCATCGGGTCCTGAGCCAACCTCACCGGCTTCCCAGTGGGTTATCCCGGTGGCAGTCGCAACACCCAATGCTGACGGCGTGGTAGTTCACGAGGTAAAGATGGGTCAATCGCTGTGGAGCATTGCCATAGCCTATGAATTGCATATTGTCGACATCTTACGCTACAACTCGCTATCTCCCGAGCAGCAGGTGGTGTGGATCGGGCAAAAACTGAACATCCCAGTGACACCGCAGGCGGTAACCGCCACGATGCAACCCTCTCCAGAGGGTACTGCCACCCCGCTGGCTCAGGCTGCCGCCCTTAGTCCAGTTGTGACCACCGCCGCGGTCACGCGCACGGCTAAACCTTCCCCCACAGTCACGCCGAGCCCCACGCTGGCGCCAGTCAAGGCTGCAGCCACGGTTAACGTCAACGACCGGACCGTTGGCTATGTTTTAGGCGGAGTATTCGTCGTCGGCGTCATGCTGGTCGGTTTTGGCCTGCTGAGTCGGCGTAAAATGGATCAATAATTCCTTTATTTAGGCGGGATTCATATGAAGAAGAAAAAGACAACCGCAACCACTACGCGCATGGCGCAACTTGAGACAGTTTTTCCAGAAAACATCGATCTGGACGACCCGACGTTGTATATCAACCGTGAGTTGGGCATGTTGGAATTTCAACGGCGCGTTCTGGATGAGGCTGTTGACCCGGTCAATCCCCTGCTCGAGCGGGTAAAATTTCTGGCCATTTTAGGCTCGAACCTGGAAGAATTTTTCATGGTGCGGGTTGGCGGATTAATCATGCAGCGCGATGAAGGTGTGCCAGACCTGTCGATCGATGGGTTAACCGCCTCGGAACAGTTGGTTGAAATCCGCAGAGTAGTACAAAAGTTGATGGAAGAAGGCCGCGAACTTTGGAATAAGACCCTCATGCCCGAGTTGGACACTGCCGGCATTCACATCCGCTCATACAAAAATCTGACGCAACGTCAGAAACAAATCGTCAACGCCTACTTTCATGAAATGGTGTACCCGGTATTGACACCGCTGGCTTTCGATCCAGGTCACCCTTTTCCGCATATTTCCAACCTCAGCCTCAACCTGGCGGTTTTATTGGAAGGCCGGGATGGGCAAACTTTATTTGCCCGCATTAAAGTACCAGATACGCTGCCGCAGTTAGTGCCGGTAAAACGCTCGTCAGGCGGGCTGCGCAAGGATGGCACGGTTCCCTACCACCACTATTTCGTCTGGCTGTCAGACCTGATCAGCGCCAATATCGACGCGCTGTTCCCCGGGCTGAAGGTTCTGGAAGTCCACCCCTTCCATGTGATCCGCAACGCCGACATGGAAATCCAGGAATTGGAAGCCTCGGATTTGCTGGAAACCATGGAAGAATCGGTGCGCAAACGCCGTTTTGGCGTGGTTGTGCGCCTGGCAATTCGCAAAGATATGCCGGATTTCCTGAAAAATATCCTGGTCAATAACCTTAAGCTGGATCGCCACGATGTCTATACCATCGACAGCCCGATGGTGCTTTCCAGCCTGATGCAATTGGCGCGCATCGAGCGTCAAAAGCTGAAGGACCGTCCCTTCACCCCATTGACCCCGCCAGCATTGCGATTCGATGAAGACTCTCCTGACGATGCGATTTATACTGCCATTCGCGCTGGCAATATCCTGTTACACCACCCCTATGATTCCTTTACGCCCGTGATCGAATTTCTGCGCACCGCGGCACGCGACCCGAACGTGCTGGCAATTAAACAGACGCTATACCGCACCGGTACCAATTCACCGGTGGTGAAAGCCCTGCTGGAGGCACGCCGTGATTATGGCAAACAGGTTGCCGTGCTGGTGGAATTGAAGGCCCGTTTTGACGAGGAAAGCAATATCGGTTGGGCGCGCATGCTGGAGCAGGAAGGGGTACATGTGACCTATGGCCTGTTGGGGCTGAAAACTCA
This sequence comes from uncultured Chloroflexia bacterium, assembly GCA_963721535.1. Lineage (GTDB taxonomy): Bacteria > Chloroflexota > Anaerolineae > Anaerolineales > Anaerolineaceae > Bellilinea. The sequence continues at coordinate 38,976 of CAVRKN010000013.1, read as the reverse complement.
CTCCAAAATTGCGCTGGTGGTTCGCAAAGAAGGCGAGCATATCCGGCGCTATGTTCACCTTGGCACCGGCAATTACAACCATGTCACCGCTCAGCTGTACGAAGATATCGGCATGTTCACCTGCGATGATCAGATTGGGGCCGACGCCACCGATTTGTTCAACTATCTGACTGGATACTCCTTCAAGGCCGATTATTGCAAATTGCTAGTGGCACCTATTAACCTGCGCCAGCGCTTCGAGGAAATGGTGCTGCGTGAAATTGAAATTGCCCGTTCCGGAGCGCCCGCGCATCTGATCTTCAAAATGAACTCGCTGGTGGACCAACCCATGATCCAGCTGCTGTATCTGGCTTCCCAATGCGGCGTCCGCGTCGATTTAATCACCCGCGGCATTTGCTGCCTGCGACCTGGCATCACCGGTTTAAGCGAGAATATCCGGGTTATCAGTATTCTCGGCCGCTTCCTGGAACACAGCCGCATTTATTACTTCCACAATGGCGGCAATGAGGAAATATACATGGGCAGTGCCGACCTGATGCCGCGTAACCTCAATCAGCGAGTCGAAGTCCTGTTCCCGGTGGAAGACCGCAGCATGATCAGCCACATTCGCACCAACATCCTGCAACCCTACCTGGAGGATAACGTCAAAGCTCGCATCATGCGGCCGGACGGTACCTATACCCGCATGCACCCGGAAAAAGCGCAGGAAGCGGTCAATATCCAATCGCTTTTCCTGTCCAAACGAAAGAAGGGAAACGGGCGCTAAGCTGAACCCGCAGCCATAATGATCAGTTATCGTAAGGAACTCTGGTTCAATCTGCCGACCCGCCGCGGCTTCATCAATATCACCGATCAGGTGAAGGGCTGCCTGCAGGAAAGCGGTATTCGCGAAGGACTGGTGCTGGTCAATGCCATGCACATCACCGCCTCGGTGTTTATTAATGACGATGAACGCGGCTTGCACAGCGATTATGAGCGCTGGCTCGAAACACTGGCCCCGCACGAGCCGGTGAGCCAATACCGCCATAATGCCACCGGTGAAGATAATGCCGACGCGCACCTGAAACGCCAGGTGATGGGCCGCGAGGTGATGGTTGCGGTGACCAATGGGCAGTTGGATTTTGGCCCATGGGAACAGATCTTTTACGGTGAATTCGATGGAAGGCGCAACAAACGCGTATTGGTAAAAATCATTGGCGAATAAGGTGAAAGGAAACCCTATGCCAGGTAAAGATATCCAAACCCACCTGATGGGTCTGATCAAAAAGTCGCACCGCCTCGAGTTGGAGTATCTGGACTCGTTGAGCGACGGAGAACGCAATTCAACCGGCACTTTCGAGCAATGGGCTGCCAAGGATCGCATTTCCCACAACACCTACTGGCGCCGGCGCTGCCTCGAAACGCTTTCTTATATTTCCCGCGATCAAAATCCGCCTGAATACCCCCCTTATGAGGAATGCAACCGGCAAAATTTCAACGAGACCTATCAGAAGTCAGTACAGGCGCTGCTGCGCGAAGCCGACGAAGTGCTGAAAGCCATTCCAATGGCACTGGAACGCTTCAGCGAGGAAGAATTCCGCAAATTCGGCTCTCCACATCTACCGAATAACTCCCTGTTGGGATATACCATCCACAACTGCTACGCTCACCCCTTGTACCATGTCACCGAAGCCTATCTTAAGCTTGGTAACCTGGCTCAGGTGAATGCCGTCCAGGACACCATTCTGGCAGACGTTTCCGGCATCGACAACACCCCCTTCTCGCTCGGTACAGTCTATTACGACCGCGCCTGCTTCTATGCCCTTGCCGGAGATGCCGATCAAATTCCCTGGAACTGCTGCGAAAAAGTATGGAATACCGTCCAAAGCTGGTTGACTGGGCGCGCGAAGACCCCGACCTGGTCAGCCTTCGTGAGGATGCCCGCTTTATCGGATTGCTGGCTGAAAACCCGAATCCCTCTGCTGGTTAGGGATCCAGGAACAAAATCGACGAAGACATCCACACCGTACCAGAAATGCGCGTGGCGCTTTCCTGTCGAATGGACAGACGTACCCGCGTACGATGCGTGACGGTATAGGCTATGTTCACCTGAAAGGGTACATGGTTCAGGGTATCAGAAGGTTGCGGAACCAAAACCTCAGCCGAGCCAACGACCGTGCCCTGTTCATCGATTAACTCGACGATTACCGGTTGGTCATTGACGACCCGGGCAGCCGCATCCACTACCACCGCGCCGCCAGCGATCAACGAACCTTCCCGCGGTGTCGATACCAGGTAGGGTTCATATTCGATCAACGGGGCTGCGATGTCACTGCCGCCCAATTGCAGCAGCAGCACGTCCACTGATGCCAGCGAGATCATCTGGCCAAACATGTCAATGGTGTACACCACAATGCGGGCTAATTCCGCGGCGCTGTTGATGGTGAAAGGGATTTCAGGGGTGATGTAAAAATTCTTGGCGTCGTAATTCCGAAAATCCAACAACTCGCTGACCATCACCCGCCCATCTTCGCCAATTAAATCAATGTGCACCAGGTTGTCATCCCCCGGGCTGATCAACGCCTCGAGTTGAATCGGGGAGGAAACTTTGGAGTACGCTCCGGGCTTGGTAATAGCCATTTTTGCCAGTTGCGGCCGCGGGGTTGGGCTGGGCTGCCGGAAGGAACGCACCGTGGCAGTCGGCGTTGGCGGAATGATGGTTGCCGGTGAAGCGGTTTGAATCAGCACCGATACTGTCGGACTCGAAGAATACGATGTCGCTTCCGGCGGAATTTCCGCCAGGGACGGGGTAAAATCCGGCAACTCGGTAATGACATCCGCCTGGCTTGGCATTTCCGTGGCAGTTCTGACCGCCGCCGTTTGCTCAAGCGGGCTAGCCGTGGATGACCCAGTTGTGGCGGGTGACTTTCCCTGGCAGGCAGAACTCACCAGCAAAGCTGCCAAAACCAATCCAATGAATCCGTTTTTCCACCTTGGCTGCAATGAAACCATAATGCGATTATATACCGGTTGCACTGGCGGCTAACATCACCCGGCCGCCTAAAGCCAGGTTGTAATGGGATTGTAACGCTGGTTAATGGGCCAACGCTGGCGCTACCTCTTTGCTGAAGGTTTCCATGGCACGCTTACGGGCAGCCTGAGTGGGTGCCAAAAAATAAAGGATGGCATCACTGGCGCCGGCGTTTTGAAATGCTCTCAATTTTTCAATCATATCCGCCGGACTGCCAAACAGTGTCGTGGCAGGATCCGGTTGACCGGAAAACTCGGCACGCATCCGTAAACAGATCGTAAATGGCCGCGTTCCGATTAAAGCGCGGGCCGGGTTCAGCGCAGTTGTCAGATCCTCTGGCGTCTTCATGTGGGGATGCCAGCCGTCGGCATAATAAATGGCGCGTTTGAGCGCCGCGGCTGAATCGCCGGCGACCCATAAAGGCGGTCCGCCCGCCTGAATAGGCTGCGGTTCAAAAGCGACCTGGTCGAAGTTGTAGTACTTGCCATGGTAGGTAGCGGTCTTGTTGCCACGCCACAATGTGCGCAGCACCTTCAAAGCCTCATCCATGCGTTTTCCGCGGTTATGGAAGTCGTGGCCCAGATTCCCATACTCCGGTGCTGACCAGCCAATGCCGGCAGCCAAAATCACCCGCCCGCCCGAGAGCACATCCAGCGTAGCCAATTCTTTGGCAATTTCCACCGGGTTGCGCTGCGGCAGCACCAATGCTGATATCCCCAGCCGAATGCGGCCGGTGCTGCCCGCCAGATAGCTGAGCGTTGTGATGGCCTCGTAGATCAATGCATACTGCTTCGCATCCGACTGCGGCAGCGCCAGATGATCCGTCACCCAGACCGAATCATAGCCCAGCCCCTCCGCTGCCAGAGTTGTATCCACAATGGATAGGCGGGTCGCATCCTGACCAAAATTGGGTAAAACGATGCCAAATTTCATAATTCCCCTCGAATTGAAAAAAGGCACGGGGTGGTCACCCCGTGCCTTTACTCATCTTTATAAACCGTAAATATCGCTGTATTTCTTCTTCAAATAGCCAACATACGGCTGCGGATCGATCTTCGAACCGGTGACTCGTTGCACCAGGTCCTGCGGATCATACTTGGCACCGTGGCGATGTACTTTTTCGCGCAGCCAGCCCAGCAAAGCGCCAAACTCGCCCTGCTCGATCTGTGCCTCCAGATTGGGGATGTCGTGGTTGATAACCTCCCACAATTGCACCGATACCAGGTTTCCCAGAGCATACGTCGGGAAATAGCCGATCATTCCACCAGACCAGTGAACATCCTGCAACACACCTTCGCGGTCATTGGAGGGCGTAACACCAAGGTAATCCTGCATGCGGCTGTTCCAGGCTTGCGGCAGGTCTGCCACCGCCAGGTTGCCTTCCATCAAGGCAATTTCCAATTCAAGGCGCAGCATAACGTGCAGGTTGTAGGTGGCTTCATCTGCTTCTGTGCGAATAAAGGAAGGCTCCACTTTGTTAATGGCTTTGTAGAACTTCTCCATCGGCACATTGCCAAGTTGGGTTGGGAAGGTCGCCTGCAGTTTGGGATAGAAGAAGCGCCAGAATGCCCGCGATCGCCCAACCAGGTTCTCCCACATGCGAGACTGTGACTCGTGAACTGCCATGGAGGCTCCATTGGCCAAAATCGTGCGGGTCAAGCTCTTGCTAAAGCCCTGCTGGTACATGCCGTGTCCGGCTTCATGCATGGTGCTGAACATCGCGGATGACATCATGTTTTCAATAACGCGCGTGGTCAGACGCACGTCACCAATGCCAAAGGAGGTGGTAAAGGGATGCGGTGAGCGATCCTGCCGTCCGCCATTCCAGTCATAGCCAAAGCGGGTAATGACATCCACCCCAAAATCCCACTGCTTCTGATCGGCATAATTCAGGGACAGGAAATCATCTTCGACCTGCGGACGAGCAGCAATAGCGCGGATTAATTCAACCTGCTGCGGGCGCAGCCGGTTGAAAATGTCCTTAACATCGGCAGTTTTGAGCCCAGGTTCGAAATCATCCAATAACGGATCATACACATGGTCGTAAGGTTTGAAAAATTCGGCGTACTCGCGGCGTAGTTGAACGATGCGCTCCAATTGCGGCTTGAAGATAGAAAAATCTGCCTTGGTTTTAGCCTGCACCCATTTTTCCTGGGCCAATGCTGTGACGCGGGCAAAATCCGCCACCCATTGCGTGGTAACCCGGGTGGCTTTATCGAATTCAATCTTCGCGCGCCGGATCAAACAGGCATCATCAGAATCCGGGTCCAGAGTATCCGCATACACCAACAGTTCATCCAGGGCTTTACCGACCTCATCGGAGGTTGATTTAATATGCACAATTTTCGAAAGAGTCGCCAATTGCTCGCTGCGCTCTTCAGCGCCGTTGGCTGGCATATAGGTCTGTTGATCCCAGCCAAGCAGCGCACCTGCCATATTGAGATCCCAAATTTCACCCATTTCTGCCTTGAACGCAGCCAATTTTTCCTTCATACGGATCCTCCTGAATTGAATATCGTGTGCCTGCAGATTGAAAAAAGGGCGGGCTGAAGACCCGCCCCTTTCATGCCAAAAAGGTTTATTTCAAGGGCTGTCTGTCTGACATCCCCGTAATTTTACTGTAAATTTAAGCTACTTTCCAGCGCAGAGATTTACCATCCAGGGCAGCTAAAACTTCATTGGCAATATCATCCGCCGCCCGAACTTGGGCTTCCGCGGTTTGAGCCCCAATATGTGGGACGCATACCACATGCGGGTGGCTGACCAATGCTGTCAGACCTGGGGGTTCTGCCGCGAACACGTCCAACCCGGCTGCAGCCACCTTGCCTGATTCGAGCGCTGCCAGCAGAGCTTCCTCATCGATGACACCGCCGCGCGCCGCACAAATGATGCGCACACCGGGCTTCATCTTGGCAAATGCCGCCGCATTGAGCATACCCTTCGATTCTGGAGTCAGCGGAAGGTGCATGGTGATAATGTCGGATTTGGCTAACAATTCGTCAAATGAAACCGGCTTGCCGCCGCGCTTGACGATTTCTTCCGCTGGAATGAGCGGATCGTAACCCAGAATTTCCATATCGAAAGCGGCAGCGCGTTTGGCGGTGGCTTCACCGATACGGCCGAAGCCGATCACACCCAGGGTCTTTCGCCAAAGCTCGGTGCCTTCCATCTCTTTTTTGAGCCATTTGCCGGCTTTCATTGCGGCATCCCCGCGTGGAATTTCGCGCACCATGGATAGCAATAAAGCCATTGTCAGTTCAGCCACCGCGAGAGTGGTGGCCGTCGGCGAATTAACCACCGTCACCCCGTGGGCTTTGGCGGCGTTCAAATCGATATTGTCCACCCCTACGCCTGCCCGCCCAACGACTTTCAGTTTCTTCCCCGCTTCAAAAACCGCCGGAGTAACTTTGGTACGTCCGCGTACGATCAGAGCATCGTAATCGCCAACCACCTGCAACAGTTCATCGGCTGTAATGGTGGGCTGATTAACCACTTCCGCGCTTCCGCGCAGGATGATTTGGCCATTTTCTTCCAGGCCATCGGTCAGCATGATCTTATACATGGCTTTTCTGTGTTCTCCTTGATCCAGAGATTATATTATTGGGTCGAAAAGAGGAATTGTTCCAAATTATTGTACAACATTCGCACTCTCCTGGCCTAAATATTCCATAGAATGAGAGGAAGATCATAGCATCCGTCTGACAAACGGCTAATTCCCTGAGCCAATATTATCGAACGAACCATCCCAAGATCGGTATTCTACGGTAGAAAGGTGTACATTCTTGAAAACAACTCTGCCATAGGTAAACATCCAGAAAAAATAACGTACAATTAGAAAGTAATTTGGTTGGATGAATTTCTGGTATCTTATGCGCGTATCGATGGCGGTAACTACATCCATGTGGTTTCATTTGCCTGTGCTATACCCATGAAGAATACTGGTTGGCATAAATGGGTTTCTAAAATATTCCAGGCTCTCCTGCTAGCCGCGCTTTCCGCCGGGCTGGTGGGGTGGAACTCATCTGTCAGCGCACAAAGCACTCCCCCGGTCGATCCCACGCCGACGGTAGTTTCTGATGCATCCCAACGGCTGGTTGTCCGCGTCGGCGGCAGCGCCACAAACCCGCCATATGAATATATAGAAAATGCGCAGCCGGTGGGTTTTTCCATTGATGTGATCAAAGCTGTGGCGCGGGAAATGGGCTTTGATGTGGAATTTAATTTGACCACCACGGAGCAAGCCCGTCAGGATCTATTGGATGGCAAGTTGGATATGCTGACTGGTGTAGCGTACTCCACCAACCGCGACTCAACCATTGATTTCTCGGTGCCCATCACGTACACATCATTCGACCTTTACGTCCGGAATGATTCGCTCGCCCGGTCTTTGGAAGACGTGCGGGGTAAAGAAATCGTGGTTATCAGCGGGTCTGTGGTCCAGGATTTCCTGGAAAGCGAACGATTCACTTCCCGCATGGTTCAGGTCAGTGATGCCACGGAGGCTATCCGGCTTCTCTCCCAAAACGATTACGCTGGAACCATCCTCAGTCGCATCCAGGCCGAATACCTGATTCGCAGCATGAATGTGACCAATCTGCATCGCGTTGGTGCGGACATAATGACGCGCAAATTCGCATTTGGCGTGGCTGAAGGTGACCGAGAACTGCTTGCCAAACTCAACGAAGGCTTGTACATCCTCAGCACATCTGGAGCTTTGCAGGACCTGCAGGAGCATTGGTTTGGGGTTTATGAGGTGCAGGATGCCTGGGTTCAGTTGCGACCCTACATCATCGGGCTGGGGGCAGCGCTGTTATTCTTGTTCGCCACCTTACTGTGGATCTGGTCATTGCGTCGGCAGGTGAATGTTCGCACACGCGAATTGCGCCGCAGCCAGAACCAATATCGCCTTCTGGTGGATAATGCCACGGAAGGGGTCATCGTCTCTTGCGGTGACCAGTTCGTTTTTGCCAATACGCGCGCAGCTGAAATTTTTGGTTATCCAGTGGACGAACTCATTGGACAGGATGTTCGGGCTACTCTCTACCCTGAAGACAATGCCATGGTGATGGATCGGTATCAACGCCGTTTGAATGGCGAAGATGTGCTGGCGAATTATCCCTTCCGTATTATCACTCGATCGAACGAAGTGCGCTGGGTAAACGTCCACTCGGTGTTGATCGAATGGGAAGGTAAGCCGGCAACCCTGGATATGTTTATGGATACCACCGAGGGTCGGCGTGCCGAAGATCAAATTCAGCAACAGCTCAAACACATGGCTGCGCTGCGGGCGGTGGATATGGCGATCACCGCTTCGATGGATTTGCCGCTGACTCTTCGTGTGCTGCTGGAGCAGGTCACCGCCCAGTTGTCCGTGGACGCCGCCAGTGTATTGTTGCTGGAAGAGAATACCGAGCAACTGGCCTATGCCGCCGGACAGGGATTTATCACCAATGCCATACGCGATGTCCATCTGCAGGTTGGGCGCGGCTTTTCAGGCACGGTAGCCTTGCAGCGCAGACTGTTGCGCGTGGATAACTTGAACGAAAATTCCGAAGCCATTTTTCCGCCGCGCTGGGTGAAAGCCGAACGGTTTGTGGCATATATCGGGGTACCGCTCATCTCTAAAGGGGAAGTACAAGGCGTGCTGGAGATCTTCCAGCGCTCACCGCTTGGCTCTGATCCAGCCTGGATGAACTTCCTTGAATCAATTGCCAACCAGGCTGCTATCGCCATCGACAATGCTCGTTTACTGAAGGATCTGCAAACCGCCAACCTGGAGTTGACCATGGCGTACGATGCCACCATTGAGGGATGGGCGCGCGCACTGGAGTTGCGCGACGGCGAAACCGAAGGTCATTCGCACCGTGTGGCAGCCATGACGGTGGCATTGGCGAATGAGATGGGACTGCATGGCGAGGATTTACTGCACATCCGACGCGGTGCCCTTTTGCATGACATTGGAAAAATGGCTATCCCAGACAGCATTCTCAAGAAACAGGATAATCTGACCGATGTTGAATGGGAGATTATGCGCAAGCATCCCATTTTCTCGGTGGAAATGCTCTCCCAGATCGATTTCCTTCGTCCGGCATTGAGCATTCCCCAATCCCACCACGAGTGGTGGGACGGCACTGGTTATCCGCGCAAACTCAAAGGGGAAGAAATCCCGCTAGCAGCCCGAATTTTTTCCGTGGTGGATGTATGGGACGCTCTCATCTATAACCGGCGCTATCGCAAAGGCTGGGCAAAAGAAAAGGTGATGCACCATTTACAGTCGCTAAGCGGCAAACAATTCGATCCACGCGTGGTAACTGAGTTTCTTGAGTTTATCGCTAGCAATGGCGCCGCCATGGCCGAAGGCGAACCAGAAAACCAGACCACTCCGGCTGCTAGCATCCCGCCACAACCGCCGGATTCCGGTCAATTGAATTAATATTTTTACCAGTTAGCCAACAGCAGTGGCAACTCGTCGAGGGTGGTAATTATTTCGTCGGGTACTATGGATAGTTTATATTCGTTATTTTCCAGCATATCCGCTCGCCGGGTAATCCAGATCGTCGACATCCCAATATTTAGCGCCCCCAGAATATCGGCGTTGAGTGTATCCCCAATCATGATGGCTTCTTTTGGCGAGCAATGCAGCGAATCCAACGCAATTTCGAAAATTCGCGGATGCGGTTTTCGCACGCCAACCTTGGCCGAAATCCAGATGCGGTCAAAATAGGGCCGCAACCCGGCCTTATCGATCAAGGTGTGCACATCAGCAGCATCGCCGGCATTTGAAATCAACCCGAGTTTGTAGCCCACACCGCGCAGCCGGGCCAGAGTGGAAATAGCATCCGGTTCAACCTGCCAATGCTCTTGAAAGGTCTGATAAAAGGCATCCAGACCCAGCCTTGCCCATGTGGGTTTGATCTCCGGCAGACCGTAGGAATTCAGCATTTCCGATAAAACGAATTCAGTCGTATGTTCGACGTAGTCACTGCTGCGTTGGGCATAGTATTTCTGCATGCGCCAGTTGAAATCCGCTGCCAGCTGCATCGGGTCAATGTTGACGCCGGCTTTCTTGAGAGATTGCCCCAGCGCCAGATTGGCCTGGTTGAGCACGGCTTCCCAGGAGGTATCAAAATAAATCAGCGTGCTGCCAAGATCAAAAAAAATTGCTTTAAACATAAGATCAATATCCCCACAGACCACCAGCGGAATGAATTAATAGCCATTCTCCGGGCTATAAAGGTTAAACAATGTTGTTCCGGAAAGGTAACGCGTCAGGTTCTCTCCAAATAGGGCGATCGCACGCCGGGCATAAAACGGACTGATGCCGGAAATATGCGGCGACACCAAAACATTGGGCAGTTTCCACAGCGGGCTGGTTGCGGGCAGCGGTTCGTCGGGGAAGACATCCAGTGCGGCGCCGGCAAATTTTTTGTCCTGCAGCGCTGTGACCAGTGCTTGCGGTTGAATAATACCCCCGCGACTGACATCTACCAGGTAGGCAGCAGGACGCATGGCTGCCAATTCAGCCTCGCCAATCAAGTTGCGTGTGGCAGTGGTTAGTGGAACGCAAATCACGACAAAGTCGCACAACTTGAACATGGATTTGAGCGCAGTGATCGGATAAAGTCGAGCAAACAGATCGCCGGACGTATCACCCATTCCAGCCGGCATGTAGCCATCGTCCTGCGGGTGCATAACATCGCGTTTGGCTGCCAGAATTTGGACGTCAAACGGCTGGAGCAGGCGGGCAATTTCACGCCCGATGCTGCCATAACCCACGATCCCTACCGTACTACCGCGCAGTTCGGTCGGGCGGAAACGGTCCCAGCGGTCTTTAGGCCATTCTGCTTTGAACTGGTTGGCATGCAAATCAGTCATTTTATGCCCGAGTGCCAGCATCATCATGACGGCATATTCGGCTACCTGTGGCGCCGCAGCACCGCTCAAGGTGGTGATCGACAGGTCAGGCTTACTCAACAGTGGATTGCCAACCGCGTGATCGATTCCGGCGTAATGGAACTGGATCCAACGCAGGTTTGGCACAGCTGCCAGCGGCGGCAATAACCGGTCGGTGTACAGCACTTCGGTACGGTTCCATACATCATTGGGGATGTCCTCCGGTCCCCGTACTGGCTGCACGGTTAGCCGCACTTTGGGCGAAATGTGTCGCAGCGGCTCGATAATTTCATCCGGGAACGAGACTGTGACGAGGACTTCGACCGGCGGTGTGGACATGGGGTAATTATACTCGTGCTGCGCTCGTATTACGGCTGCGATTACGGTTATCGGGAAATTTTGTATAATAGGGTCGAATGACAATTTTCAAAGGAACAGCCCGGGGGAGAAAATTTTCCCGCTGAAGAATCTAGATCGCTATCTCGAACCATTTTCTAAATTGAGGGAATATTAGGTGAATCAATCCAATCCGGACGCACCACGATCAAAACCCTTGATCTGGATTTTGCTGGCATTAATTTCAATTGTTGTCGTCGTTGTATTCTATTTTCCGGACGTCCGCGCATCGGAGAATTTGCCGATGGTGCAAATCTTCGAACCCGATGAGGCAGCTCCGTATTATTACTTAACCAACATGATTTCCCCCAGCGAAGGGATCAAGCCAGCGATCTATAAGTTCGTTTTCTATGAATATTACTATTACGGTTTCCCGCATTTTGCTCTATCAGCCGTGTCATTACTCCCCTTAAAATGGGCCAATCAGTCAGAAAATATTCCGCTTACGTTCTTGACACTTCGCCTGGTTATCAGCGTGGTGCCGATGCTTTTAGGGTTGCTTCTATTGGTTTTCATGCAGGACGGGTTTCGCACCTACCGCTCGATCGTGCTGTATTTGTTTTTACTCGCAATCCCAGCCGTTGTCCAGAATAATTTCTGGTGGCATCCGGACGGGCTGGTGGTTTTATTCTCCTGTCTGGTGCTTTTTCTATTGTGGAAAGATAAGCTGCGCTTTGGCTGGCGCTTCTTTCTGGCAGCTGTCATCAATGGCATCTTAATCGCGACGAAAATCGTCGGGGTTTACTTTTTCCTGTGCATAGGGCTGACACTCATTCTGGGCCTGGTGCTCAAAAAAATCAACCTGCGCAAATCAATTGGGCTGGGACTGGCTTATATTGGCATCATGGCGGTTTCGTTTGTTGCCGCCAATCCTTTCCTTTTATCAAAATGGGGCCGTGCTGCATACATCAATATTTTTAACAAACAAACAGACATGCTGGCGCAAGGTTATGGAATTGTTTATGAAAAAGGTCTGTCGGCTGCCTGGTCGATTGCCAAAGATTATTACGGTTGGGCATTCTTTATCTTGTTCCTGATCGCGGTGACCATTTGGGGAATTGTCAAAGGTCCGCGGAAATACTTATATGCTTTGATTCTGGCCTGGTTCATCCCCCTTACGGTTTCTTTGATCTATTTCACACATTTTAAATTCCAATACTGGCTGCCAGTTGCGCTGCCGTTATTTTCCTGCGCTGCGCTGATACTTCCGGAAAAATTGAAATTTACCAGGGATAATTGGCGGGAATTAGCAATTAGAGCAGGGTTGATCCTTCTGATCGCTGCCCAATTCGCTGGTTTTATTTACCAGGACGCGTATGCATATTCGAAGCGCCTTCACCGAGCCGAGAATAATGAGCGTATCGCTTTCTATACCACCGCAGTAGATCAAATTGGTGCCATCACCGACGGTCCACTGCGGGTATATTACGATTACCGCCTGTACCTCCCTGCTACCAACGGCTGGTCAATTGAAACTAGTTATGACCTGCTGGATTACGACTACATCCAGAGATCACAATTTGATGTGCTCCTGCTGCTCGAGCAAAGAATCCGCGACTATATCAATCCAAATGTTACCGGAATCGACCGAACAATACAAACGGAGTTTCGTCTTTTACACCGATGCCTACAACGGCACTATTCAAGGTTACAAGTTGTTGTATCGCAACGACGTAGCTTTAATCTATATGAAAGACGAGTAATTAATTCAAACAGTCCCACTTGGCAAAACAATTCAGCCGTCAGGCCGAAATATTTTCGGGCTGTATTTGCGGTTGTTCCATAGTCGGGCGAATGACTTTTGCCAGGTCGTACCCCAGGTAAATGATCACTGCCAAATTGATCAAGCTAGCCATTGGCAGTGATAAAAAGGTATAGCCAAATAGATAATTGTTGTATGTGGAAAATGCTGTAATTTGGAGAACGACGGGTATAAAAGCCAACCGAGGTCGGTAAAATACCAGCAATAAACTCAACACTTCTGCCAGAAAAAAATACCGTTCGTGCATCTTTGGCAGTATGAACGGCACCAGCAGAACGGCGCAAGCCGAAAGATGCAGAATGACAGTCGAGTCAAAATTGGGTTTTAGGATAGAAATCGCATATGCCAGGGTGGCGGTAATTACCAGCCCCAATAATACTCCCACCGGGTTAAGCAAGTAATTCACTGACCCGTCGATCAATGCATAGATCGTAGGGGCATTCAATGTTAAAGCATCGAATGAACCCACCTGGTTGAAGAACAATGTCAGCAATTCCCAAAAATCTCTGCCCAATATCCAGGCTGGCAGAATGGTAAGGATATATACGGCTGGAACGATTAGAAAATACTTGATCTGAATCCGCTTGCACAAAAATAAAACCAGTAATACTGGAGCCCAGAAAACCGCTTGAAATTTTATGGAAAGAGCCAAACCAAAGAAAATCATCGCGGGAATGTTGCGATTTTTAAGCAGAAAATAGATGGCTGGCAGCAGAAGTGCTGTGTAAATGCCATCGATTTGCCCCCACATCGAACTATTGATAAATACCGTCGGCAGGAACAAATAGGCTAAGGCTGCCAGGTATCCAATCACAGCCCGTGGGTAACGAAGCCGCACAATTTTAGCGAACCAAAAGGCGCCAAAAAAGTCAAAGGCGATGGGTATCAGCTTGATGATTGTAAGCTCACTGATATTTACGATTCGGTTAACGATTTCACTCAGGGTTAGCATATATAAATACAGCGGAGAGTAACCGGAAAAACCATGGCCCAAGGCTGGAATCCCGCCTTGAGACTTAATATATTCATACCAGGGCAAAAAACCAGTTACGGCATCTCCGGTTACATATCCACGCAGCATTAATCGTACGGCTAACGCGGCTACCAACCCAAAACCCAAAACCAGGATATCCGAATGCTAGCTCCAAGAAATTAATAATACGTTTCATCGGGTCCCCCGCAATTTTTGCGTGATTATACTCAAACTTCGCAGACTTTGCCGTGGGATTTTACTTCCAGGACTGCAAATCCTGTGACATGGCTTCCGGCTCGTGGATGAACCCGCCACGCTGATAAAACCCCTGGCGTCCCGGAGCCGGCCACAATATGATCATCTCCAGCTTCTGTTCGCGCGCCCAATCCATGGCAAACCGCAGTAGCTCCGCCCCAACCCCTTGTCCGCGCCAGGCTGACACGGTGTACATATTGGTGAGGTAACCGTAAGCGCAATCAAAACTGGTCGGGCGCGGCACTTTTCGAATGCGTTCAATGTACACATGCGAGACAATCTCCCCGTCCTGCTCAGCCAGCCACATCACCCATTGACCGCTGTGGAAAGCGCCTTCCAGAAACTCCAACATCACGGGTAAGAAAGCTTCCTTGGTTCCTGGCGGGAGCGTTTTGGTCAACAGTTCGGTGCGGAAATCCCAGCGCATTTGCGCCAATCGTGGAAAGTCATCTGGGGTAGCCTGTCGATAAATCATATTTCTTCACCAACTAAAATTCCTTATTTTTTATGATAGTTTTCAATTTCTCTTTATTCTATCCGCACTTTATTACTTGATCTTCCTATCCGTCCCCGCGAATTCGCGGATATTGCTTTCCCTTGAGCGATATGGGGCTAAGCTCTCGGTGGTGAGAACCTTTTGAATTACGCTTCCCACGCTGATATAATACTTTATCTTACGGAGGTACGTATGGCACAGGACCCACAAGAAAACTACCACGAAAGTGAAATTTATCGCATCCGCCATTCTTTAGCCCACGTAATGGCTGAAGCCGTGCTGGAAATGATGCCCGAGGCGAAATACACCATCGGTCCCCCGGTCGAGAATGGCTTCTATTACGACTTCGACCTGCCCCGTACACTCACTCCCGAGGATTTGGAACAGCTTGAAAAACGCATGCGCCAGATAATCGCCGGGCGCCATGATTTCGTGCGCAAAGTGGTCACCGCTGATGAAGCACGCCAGATCTTCAAAGATCAGCCCTACAAACTCGAGTTGATTCACGATTTGGAACTTGGCGAGACCGATGAACACGGCAATCCGTTGTCCGAAAAGCCGGAAATTTCGATTTATACCAGTGACACTTTCGTCGATCTATGCCGTGGTCCACACGTCGAGAACACCGGCAAAATCAACCCCTCGGCTTTCAAGCTGACGACCGTAGCCGGCGCCTACTGGCGGGGAGATGAGCACAATCCCCAGTTGCAGCGTATCTACGGCATCGCCTTCAAGACCAAGGACGAACTCAACCAGTACCTCCAGATGATGGAAGAGGCTAAGCGCCGCGATCATCGTAAGTTGGGCCGCGAACTGGAAATTTTCATCTTCGACGACGAAGTCGGCCCCGGCTTGCCGCTGTGGTTGCCGCGCGGCGGCGTGATGATCGAGGAATTGGAAAAACTGGCCAAGGAAATGGAAGAGAAGGCCGGCTATGACCGGGTACGCACCCCGCATTTGACCAAAGAAGACCTTTTCATCCGCTCGGGTCACCTGCCCTACTATGCGGAATCGATGTACCCACCCATGGAATTGGAAGGCGTGAAATATTACGTCAAGCCGATGAACTGCCCATTCCATCACAAAATTTTCGGCAGCAAGCAGCGCTCCTATCGCGATCTGCCGGTGCGACTGGCGGAATACGGTACTTGCTACCGCTATGAAAAAAGCGGCGAATTGTTCGGGCTAATGCGGGTACGCTCGATGCAAATGAACGACGCCCACATCTATTGCTCCGAGGAACAGTTCGAGTCCGAATTCATGGGTGTGGTTGCCATGTACCAGTCTTATTTCGACCTTTTCAACGTCGAAAAATTCGTCATGCGCTTGTCAACCCACCACAAAAAAGGCCTTGGCAAGAAATATGTCGATAACGAACGCCTGTGGTTGAAGACTGAAGATATGGTCCGCCGCGCCATGGTCAATCATAATGTGCCCTTCGTGGAAGCCGCCGACGAGGCCGCCTTCTACGGGCCGAAGATTGATGTCCAGATCTGGAGTGCCATTGGCAAAGAATTCTCGCTGGCAACCAACCAGGTGGACTTTGCTGTGCCTGCACGTTTCGACCTATCCTTCGTCAACAGCAAAGGCGAGAACGAAGTGCCGCTGTGCATTCACCGAGCCCCGCTCAGCACCCACGAGCGGATGGTCGGCTTCCTGCTGGAGCATTATGCCGGCAACTTCCCGGTTTGGCTCTCGCCAGATCAGGTAACCATCGTTCCCATCACCGATCAGCACAATGAGTACGCTGCCGCTTTGGCCAAACAAATGCGCGCAGCCGGCATCCGCGCCCACGCAGACGTAAGCGGAGACCGCATGAATGCCAAAATACGCAATGCGCAATTGCTCAAAGTGCCATATATGGCTGTCATTGGCGATGCCGAAATGGCCGCCGGCACGATCGCCCTGCGGCGTCGCGATGGCACCCGTCAAAATGACCTGTCGGTCAGCCAGTTCATCGCCGACGTGCAAGAGAAAATTATTAACCGTTCACCGGAACTCTAAACCCCGGTTACATCTAAAGTAAGCAGGTTATACAATCCCCTGGAAGCATAATTCCAGGGGATTGTGATCACCCACCGGCTTGATATTATTAGGACTGGAATCATGACCGTTTGGGTCGTTTTTGTGACCCCTGTTCAATTGACATTCAAAAAATCTTATGTTAAGATAGCAGCAACAATCAAACAAGCCCCAAAAAGGCGCTCTTATCCAGAGAGGCGGAGGGACCGGCCCTGTGAAGCCTCGACAACCTGGATACCCGGGTGTGGTTATAAAGGGTATTCCAAGGTGCCAATTCCGGCAGGACGATTCTGGAAGATGAGAGGGCAGTACATACCTCGAATGCGGTTGCCCCTTGTCTCAGAAGGGGCTTTTTAATTCAAGCTGGAGGAAACCGTTAAATGAATACCACTTTTATGAATTCTCCCAAGTACCTGTTCACCTCTGAATCGGTTACCGAGGGACACCCGGACAAGCTGTGCGATCAGGTGTCGGATGCGGTGCTGGATGCCTGCCTGGCTCAGGATCCCTATTCGCGGGTCGCCTGCGAAGCCGCCACCAAAACGGGCTTTGTGATGCTGTTGGGTGAAATTACCACCAATGCGCATCTCAACTTCAATGATCTGGTACGCAAAGTTGTGATTGACATTGGCTACGACCACAGCGACAAGGGCTTCGACGGCAATACCTGTGCCGTTCAGGTTGCCATCGCCAAACAATCGGGTGATATCGCTCTGGGTGTCAATCATTCCCAGGAAGGCAAAGCCGGCGAACAGGCTCAAAACGGCATTGAAGATGTTGGCGCTGGCGACCAGGGTATGATGTTTGGTTATGCCTGCAACGAAACCCCGACGCTCATGCCCATGCCCATTTACCTGGCACACAAGTTGACCCGGCGGCTGGCCGAAGTCCGCAAAAACGGCACGCTGCCCTGGCTGCGCCCGGATGGCAAATCGCAGGTGACGATTGAGTATCGTTTTGGCAAGCCTCACCGTGTAGATACAGTGCTCATCAGCACCCAACATGCGCCTGAAGTTTCGCAGGAAGAAATTCGGGCAGAGGTGATCAAGCATGTGATTCTGCCGGTGTTGCCCGCTGAAATGGTGGATGAGGGCATGAAAATCTTCGTCAACCCCACCGGGCGATTCGTCATCGGCGGCCCAATGGGTGATTCGGGTCTGACCGGTCGCAAGATCATTGTTGATACTTACGGCGGTATGGGGCGGCATGGCGGCGGCGCTTTCTCCGGCAAAGACCCTACCAAGGTGGACCGCTCCGCAGCTTATGCGGCCCGCTGGGTAGCCAAGAACATTGTGGCTGCCGGTTTGGCGGAACGGGTTGAGATTCAGGTAGCCTATGCCATTGGCGTGGCGCACCCGCTGAGCGTCAACGTGGAAACGTTCGGGACCGGCGCCATTCCCGATGATGAGATCGCCGAGCTGATCACCGAGCATTTTGATCTGCGGCCTGGCGCGATCATCAAGAAATTAGACCTGCGCAAACCGATCTATCAACAGTTGGCTGCCTACGGCCACTTCGGTCGCGACGATCTGGATCTGAGCTGGGAACGGACAGACAAGGCAGAGGCGTTGAAATCCGCTGTCGCGGCAAAATTACAAGCTGCGAGATAATTATTTTTGCTAACCCAACATACTGCCTGACATTTTTGTCAGGCAGTATTTGTAGAGCGAACTTTAGTTCGCTAATTCGCAAACTAAAGTTTGCGCTACATAAATTTGGAAAATTTATTCTTTTGAGAATCGGCTGTAGACCCAATCAGGAGGTAAACCAACTCGAATAGGATTATTAAGCACATATTCGACAATTCTATTGAGCTCAAGGTCATTTCTGACTACATGGTCATAACTTTCATGCTGCCAAAATTCACCCTGTCTACCCAAGGCAATATTAATTTGCCTGGCGGTCAATCCCTTTATTTTTTGCATGATTGAAGGAATCGAAATGTAAATCTCACCGTTCATCAAAGGAGTGCAAACTAAATGGACATGATTTGGCATGATGCAGAAAGCATCTAATGTATACTGGTTGCCATCCAAAGCAAATAGACAATTAGCGACAATTTGTGCAATTTCGGAATCCTTTAACCAGCGTGGTCCTGTCATATTTTTATCCATCTCAGAATCCCACCGGCCAAACATTTTCTTTTTTAATTTTCGAAGGGTTTCCGAATTATTGTGCGCTTCGGGATGTAATTTTAATAAATCTTTTTGACGGTCTAATTCATCAAACAACTGATCCATTACTTCTTTTGGCAGCGAACCAGCTAACCTGAAAGTAATAAATAAGGTCGCTCCCTCTGGCTGGTAATGAGGAAGGTTTCTTTCATAAAACAAGTCGAAATCAAATTGAGACATTTTTCAGTATCAATGCACCCAGGAAATCTAAGTCCTTGCTGCAGGACTATTCTTCCCTGGCCGGTAGATTTTCCCCAAAATCCAGCACCTCGCGTACCTGCGAATTCGGCAATGCCGGCGAAATAATCCCTTTTTCTTCCATGGCATCGATCAGCCGTGCTGCGCGGGTATAACCCACCCTTAACCGCCGCTGCAGCATCGTGATCGACGCCCGGCCTTCACGCCGCACCAGATCAACCGCGTCGGCATACAACGGATCGCTATTGACATCCTCGGCATCCCATAACGGCGCCTGTTTCAACGGCAACCCACCCGGCAGCATATCTGGCGCGTTTTCCCCCTCAGACTGCGGCATCTGACTTTGCAGCATCGCAGCCTGGGTTCGCCAGTAATCCACCAGACGAGAGATTTCAATGTCGGACACATACACACCCTGCAGCCGCACCGGCGCCGGTGCATCCGGTGCCTGGAACAGCATGTCACCGCGGCCAAGAAGCCGCTCGGCGCCCGGCTGATCGAGGATAACACGGCTGTCCACCGTTGAGGCAACTGCAAAAGCGACCCGGGCCGGGAAGTTGGCCTTGATCAAGCCGGTTACCACGTCCACTGATGGGCGCTGCGTGGCGAGGATCAGGTGAATACCGGTGGCACGCGCCAGCTGTGCCAGACGGGTGATCGAACGCTCAGTTTCGTCCGGCGACAGCATCATTAAATCAGCCAACTCGTCAATGACCGCCACCAGGTACGGCAGCCGATCCGTATTTTTGGCATTGTAGTCCTGGATATTACGCGTCCCGGACGATGAAAACTTATGGTAGCGGGCATCCATCTCGCGCTGCAACCATTGCAGCGCACCCACCACCCGCTCGGTATCCACCACCACCGGTGCCAGCAGATGCGGAATGCCGTTGTAACCGGTCAACTCCACCCTTTTGGGGTCAACCAGCACCAGGCGGATGTCAGCCGGGGTGTTGTTCAGCAGCAGGCTGATCAAAATTGAATTGACACACACTGATTTGCCGGAGCCGGTTGTTCCGGCGATCAACAAATGCGGCATGGCGGATAGATCACCGACGACCGGCTTACCAGCCACATCCTTACCCAGGGTAAACCGCAGCGGCGACTTCAAGCGGCGGAAAATATCACTTTCCAGAACCTCGCGCATCACGACCCGGCTGATTTCTGTGTTCGGCACCTCGATGCCAACATAGGCCCGCCCGGGTACCGGCGCTTGAATGCGGATGCGCGGGGCAGCCAATGCCAGTGCCAGATCATCCGCCAGCGAGGCAATTTTACTGACCCGTACCCGCATCTTGCCGGTACGCGAACTCGATAAAGTCCGGTTCAACGCCAAAACGGGTGATAGTTGGACCGCGTGAAATATCAACCACATGGCAGGGCGCGCCAAATGACGCCAGGGTCTCTTCGATCAGGCGGGCGCGTTCCTGGTCCAGGTTGGTCTGCTGCGCCGCCGGGGTGGCAGGTTCCAGAATTTGATCGATCGGCGGAAGTACCCACCTGGAAGCCAGCGTACCGGCCCGGGTGATTTGCTGAATGCTCACTTCCTGGGCGGCAGCAGCTGTAACGCCTGCTTTACTGGCTGCGCTGGCTCGCTCTGCCAGCGATGAGCGCGATCGCTGCGGGTCTGGAGCATGCGCCGCATGATTACCGGGCAGCGGACGAAAATCCGAGGGCAGTTCCCCTGGTGCCAGATCATGCTCTTCGGCGGTATGCGAGATCTTCCGGTGCTGCTGCGGCGCCGAGTCATGTAACGGCCGGTTCATCAGCTGCTGAAACCCGGTTAGCGCTGGCTTGATCGCCCGATAGATCTCTGGTAGCGACAGGTCAAAAGCAAAAACCAGAGCTATCACCATCCAGGCGGACATGGCGATCACCCCGCCGGCTTTGCCGAGCGCGGTTACCAGCGTGATGTCAAAAAATGCACCCACATAGCCGCCGCCAACCCCCTGTGCAGCCAGTTCCCAGGTGCCGCCGGCAAAGAAATGCAGCCAGGCCAATAAATTGAAGTACAAAAGGATAATGCCAAACAGGCGCTCGGTGGAAAGCAGCGGCAATTGTTCCACATTGCGCATCACCAGCCAAAGGCCGAGAATGATCAACGCCACTGGCAGCACGAATGTACCCCAGCCGGCAATTTTTTTAAGGGTGTCGATCCACATCCCGGTCAACGTGCCGTTTTCGGCGGAGATCAGGCTGAGCAGGGTTAAAAAGCCAACCAACGCCAGGATTATCCCCAAGATATCCAGTTTTCGGTCGTTGGAGAGGGCGCTCCACGAGAAGGAAGGCTGTGATGTTCGCCGGCGATGCTGTACGGTACGCCCTTTTCTGGCTGCCGGCGCGCTTTTCTTACCGCTCGTCCGGGTAGCCGGACTGCGGGTTGATTGACCTTTTATGCTGGATTTAGTCTTGGTGGAAACAGTTTTCGCCACGCCGGGACTCCCCAAAGCGGAAAAGCTGTTCTAATTATAGCATAGGGGTCGGCAGGGATTACTCGAGGCCAAGCGCTTTGCGCGTGGCGTGAAAAGCCAACGGCGGCAGCGCATCGTAAGCGAAATACTCAGCCCGATCGGCATCATCGCCCGGCTGCAATTGACCCCCGGTGATCACCGCGCGGTAAACAATCACAATATCCGCGCCATGGGGATGTTCGCGACCCCCAATGACATGCAGCAGCTCGGTGACCGCCACTTCCAGGCCAGTTTCTTCCAGGCATTCGCGCCGGGCTGCTTCCAGTGGGTCTTCATAGGCATCAACGAAACCGGCCGGGAACGTCCAATAACCGCGCAGCGGCTCATTATTGCGCTGTACCAGCAGCACTTTTCCGTCCTGTCTCGACGATTACTCCGGCGGCCACTTTTGGATCGGTGAAGTGGATGAAGCCGCAAGCCGGGCAGACGGCACGAATGTGCCCAAAAACAGGGCGGGCTTCCATAGCCGTACCGCACTGCGGACAAAAGCGGTAAAGCGCAGCTGTCAACGCTGCATTTTCCGTTTGAGCAGGATGGCAGCTACCATTAGAGCAACCGCAATAAGCAGTAAACCGCCAGCCACGATTATCAGGATCTGCCGCGGCTGCCGCGTCGGCGTGGATTCTCGTTCTGTGGATGAGGCCTCACCCCTTGCAGATGACGCCAGGGTTGTCCCCTGTTGTTCCGCGGGGCGAACGCCAAGGATCGGTCCAGTACCGGTAACGGGTTCTTTGGCAGCTATTCGGACTGCCTCAGTAGGCTGCACTTGAAGATCTGGCAGATTGTTGGGGATAGGTGGCTGCGGGAATGGCATTTCGGTCGGGGCAGGTTCGGCTGCGCCGCCACCACAAATCGCACCAGCAGCACTGCAATCGCCGGGCTGTCCGCTTCCACCACCACCACCGCCGCCCAGGCCCGTAGCGGCTCCAACGGGAGCCGGTGGACCACCCCAGAAGATAATTTCCGGAGTCGCTGCGACGGCAATTCCGGCTGCTGCCTGAGGCGCGGCCAGTTCTTGAGTAGGTGCCGAATTATCGACTGATTTATCGGTTAATGTTGCCCTGGCACCTGAAAGTCCGGGCACCAACTGGGAAACAAATAAGAACACCGCCACCAATGCCGCTGCCACCGATGACCACTGCATGGTAGGCAGCCAACCCGGAGTCTTAACAGGCTGAACGTCGGCGGCGGTTAATGTGAAGTTGTGCGGGACTTTACGGACCGGCGCCCGGTGCAGGATGGATTTTGTCCGGCGTAGCCCATCCAGGGCCTCCTTGAAATCCGGCTGGGCGTTTAATAACACTTCAACCCGCGCTTTTTCTCGCGGGTTGAGCTCGCCGTCCAGGTAGGACGACAGAAGCTCCCAGTCTTTGGTGGAGAGTTGCCGTTTCATTTTCAAATAACCTCATCACCAAGACGGAAAAATGAGGGAATAAGTTCCCTGAAGCCAGACAGGCAGTCGCGCAGACGCAGTCGGGCGCGCGCCAGGCGGCTCTTAATGGTTCCGAGTGGTTTACCGGTGGCATCTGAGACCTCGGCATAATCCAATCCCTGCACGTCAACCATCACCACTACGGCGCGGAAATCTTCAGGCAACCCTTGAATACAGTGACTGATGGCTTTTTCCAGTTCTTTGGACTCCACCTGGTCTTCGGGAGAGGCACTGTCATCTGCCAGCCAGGCTGGCAATTCGATTTCCTCATCATCCTCAGCGCTGAGCGGCTCGAGCGGCACGGTCGGTCGGCGGTGACGGCGGCGCAAGTTCGTCATAGCAGGTGTTGGTTACCATGCGCATGACCCAGGCGCGGAAAGATCCGCCGCGATACGACCGCAGGTTCTTGTATGCCGATATAAAGGCAGTCTGAGTGGCATCCTCGGCAGCATCGTCGTCATTGAGCATGCGATATGCCAGGTTAAACGCCATCTCCTGGTAGGTGAGGACCAACCGGTTAAATGCGGTCAGATCCCCCTGAATAGCCTCATGGATTAGTTCAGTTTCGTCCATTTGCCCATTGCTTTCGAGTGGTCAACGCCGCCCAGGCCAGGCGCCAAATGGTCAGGCTGGCCGCGGTCATCGCAATCATCACCAGTCCGAAAACCGGAATTACCGTTTGCTGCAGCCATAAGGCTCGCAGGAGCACAGCCAGAGGTGCTGCCAACAGGGCTGCGATTAATGGCCGCCAAAAGTCCTGCATCCGGTCTGCCACCCCCGCTGTAAAGAGCCCCAACCAGGGCGCGGTGAGAAACCAGGAAAAAACCAGTGGGATGAAAGTTGTCAACCAGCGTCCGCCAGCCAGGCTGCGGTCATGGGATGCAAAACCCACCCAGGTGATAACCAGCAGAATGAGCGTGTCAACAGCAATGAGGACAGCGAGTTGATTGCGGGTAAAAGAGCGGCTCACAAAGTTATCGTACCCTAACGGTGAAAAAGCGTCAAGGAAAGATGATTGTGATGGTCAAGAGATTTTATTTCAAAAACCGGTCGAAAAATTCCACCGTTCGTTGCATGGCGGTGCTGAAGACACTGTTTTTAATAATGGCGTACTTATAGGGTGCGCTTAAGCGCACCATACTTCTTTCCATGATTCCATATCCAAATCAAGTTACCGTCTATAATTTATTATCGCAATTGATTACTTCGATAATTACTCCTAATCGTGAACCCTATATTAACCGATGCCTGAGTATCGTCGCCATTTTATTCAAGGGGGAACATTTTTCTTTACGGTAGTGACCTACCAAAGGTACCCGATTTTTAATATTGAATCTGCCAGGACATTAATTGGCGAAGCATTTAGGTTTGCACAACAACGTTACCCATTTACCCTGGATGCCATTTGCCTTCTTCCTGATCACCTCCATTGCATATGGACCTTGCCGGAAATCGAACATGACAATTCCATTCGCTGGAAAACCATAAAATCATATTTTACTCATCGCTATAAAGGTGAAATTCACTCCGGTATCGATATATCAAAATCCCGGATGTCGCGTCGCGAAAGTGGGATATGGCAGCGACGATTTTGGGAACATATTATCTTCGACGATCTTGATTATGAACGCCACATTGATTACATCCATTACAATCCGGTAAAACATAACCTTGTAGAAGAGGTCGAATCCTGGCAATGGTCAAGCTTTCACCGGTATGTGAAAATGGGTTGGTATCCAAGTGGATCTCAATTAAAGAATGAAAAATCAGATCTCATCAGTTCGGATGAATGGGATTGAGAAAATTGGTGCGCTGAAGCGCACCCTATAAAAGCTTAAAAGCTGGCGTAACCGTCTTTATTTCAAAAACCGGTCGAAAAACTCCACGGTACGTTGCATGGCGGTACTGAAGGCTTGTGAAATATTGTGGTCGTTATTCGGGTAGGTATAGAACTCCACCTCTTTACCGGCTTTTTGCATGGCCTGATACAGACTTTCTGAAAACGCCAGTGGAACATCCTCGTCCGCTGTGCCGTGATGCAGTTGCAGCGGCCCGCTGATATCCGCCAAATTGTCGATCGGCGAAATGGAAGCCCAAAAGTCCGGGTTGACATCCCAGGAACCGTACGTATCAGTCAATTCCTGTCCAAGGCGCGATAGTCGTC
Source organism: uncultured Chloroflexia bacterium (assembly GCA_963721535.1). Classification (GTDB taxonomy): domain Bacteria; phylum Chloroflexota; class Anaerolineae; order Anaerolineales; family Anaerolineaceae; genus Bellilinea. The sequence goes on along the minus strand of CAVRKN010000013.1, from coordinate 13,730 downwards.
CTGAGATAGTAGGTAAAGGCCGGTTGCGCCGCCAGATGGTCATCATGTCCTGGTAGGAGCCAACCACCCCGGCCCAAATGACGCCCACCTTAATGCTTTTTACCGTCACCATGGCACGCAGGGTCAAATGCCCGCCCATGGAATGACCCCACATGCCCATTTTCTCCGGGTTGACGCCCGGAAATCGCTGCAGGGAGGATACGGCGTTGAGGACGTCCACGGTATATGCCGGGCTGGAATAACCGCCGGTAGCTTCTCCCTCCGAATCCCCATGCCCGCGATAATCGATTTTATAAACGACGTACCCATTGGTGGCCAGAGCGTTGACATAGGCCACATAGCGCTCAGTGGTGCGATATTCGTCCGGCGGGATGAAACCGTGGTTGAAAACAATGGCAGGCCAGCCGCCCTCCGGAGCCGCCGCATACGGCACGGTCAACAGACCGTAGATTTTTAGCCCATCCGAGAGATAGGAGGCAATATAGCGATAATAATTGGAGCCCGGATCGAGGGTTTGCTCGATGATGATGTCGCTGCCCGGATATTCGCGCGAGCGCATTGCCTGCATGGTTAGCGGGTGCGGCGTGGGAGTGGGCGTAACTGTGGGCGTGGCAGTGACCGTCGCCGTGAAAGTCGGCTCGGGAGTGGCACTGGGTGGAGGCGTAAGTGTGCCTGCTACCGCTGTAGCCACCTGGGCTTCGACCTCTTCCACCACCGGTCCGCCGCCTCCGCTGACGGAACAGGCTGTCAGAACAATGATGAGTTGCATCCCAACAGCCCAATTAAAGAGACGCTTACGTGATGGGCTGTTATTTCTGAATGGAGATTGATTTCTCATAATGGACATAATAGGTCTGATTATAAGGATACAGCAACTTGATCGTCAAGTTATCCATCAATGGTACCCGATGAAAAGGCTTAATCGTCTCTCAAGCAAAACTTATCGAATATTAATCTATAGTTGATAATATTAGGTAACTTAACGCTCAATTGTGCATCTAAAAATTACTGATCAGCTATTCTCCCTGCGGGGGTTATGGAGCACACCAATTAATGAATGTACGCATGTGGGTAAAAGCTTTGCAGGTAATTCCGCGAATCGATAAAGACGAGTGGGATGGCCTGGATGTTATATCGCGCTGGTTGATCTCAACCCGGGCCGCGGTATTGATTATGACCTTTATCTCAGCGGCGATCGCCGGGCTGTTGGCGCTGCGCGCCGGTCAGTTCGACGGACTGCGCTGGGGACTGCTGGCGATCGGCTTGATTTTTGCCCATGCCACCAACAACCTGCTCAATGACCTGACTGATTTTTCGCGCGGGGTGGATCAAAACAACTACTACCGCACGCAATACGGTCCACAGCCGCTCGAACAAGGGTTGTGGTCGCGCAAAACCCACTTGATCTACGCCGCAGTTACCGGTCTGATTGCACTGGCAGCCGGTGCTTATCTGGTAGCAGTCAACGGCTGGCTGGCGTTGGGCTTTTTAGCCGCCGGCGCATTTTTTGTGCTGTTTTACACCTGGCCTCTTAAATACATTGGTCTGGGTGAACTGGCGGTACTGATCACCTGGGGACCGCTCATGATTGGCGGCGGTTATTTCGTCATCACCGGGCATTGGGATTGGAATGTGGCGATTGCCTCATTGGCCTATGCCATTGGACCAACGACCGTAATCTTTGGCAAGCACATCGATAAGCTCAAGGAAGATAAAGCCAAGGGAATTCACACCTTGCCGGTCATCCTGGGCGAGACCGTCTCGCGTTACGCCGTCCTGGCAATGATTGCACTGCAGTACCTGGCAGTATTTGCTTTGGTCATTACCGGCTATTTCTCGCCGGTCATGCTGATCGTCATTTTAGCCTGGTACTATTTGCCGCCGGTGATCAAGGTGTTTTCGCACCCACGTCCAACTGAAAAACCGGCCTCAGGACCAGCGGCTGAAGCTTGGCCATTGTATTTTGTGGCCTCGGCCTTTTATCAGAATCGCAGCTATGGTCTGCTCCTGCTGGTCGGTTTGATCCTGCAATTGTTCCTCCCTTGACCAAGGTCTGTGTCTGCCCGGTGGGGACCGGTCAGACGCAAGCCTCTTTTCTTGAGTAGAAGGGGTTTGGGAGATTGGGTGTGCAGACAGCGTAGGACAACCTGCGCTGTCTGCGATTTAACCGCCAGATGTGATCTTCAGTCCGTCAATTTCCAACCAGGCCGGCAGCGGATTCGCCTGTGTACCGTAGGCTACCCGTCCTTGCGAGGTGAAAGCCCCATACTGATTGTCGATCCAGATCACCAGCCCCAGCTTCCCATGGGGAGCAACTGCCGTCTGTAATACGGTTTGGTCATCCACCTGAAAAGTGGCGGAGTCGGTTCGCCATTCGATCCGATAGCGATGCCAGTCGGTTGGGTCGATGGTCAACGAAGTGGAATCTTCATTAATCCAGCTACGGGCAATCCGGCGGATCCAGCGAGCTGTCACCCGCCAGAATAACAAAGGGGCTGCCAAAACCGCAGGAACGAGCAGGAGCGGCGACATTTTGCGGCTGGAAAAGGTAGCTGCCAGAAGTCCATTGGCGGGCAGGTCGTCCCGTAGAGACAAGCTGTTGGCGCTGGAGGCATGGAAAAACCAGGCGGCATCTGGGAAAACCGGCAGTTTTCGCGTCCCGCCCCCCACGCCCAGTGAGGCTGAGAAGGGGTCATTCCACAGGCCAAAACCCCACGTACCGGGCAGATCCGCTGCTGAGACGCGCGCCCGCAACTCCAGTATGCAGGGTGACTGCCAACGAAATTCACTTCGCGGCAGATGCTGAGTGTCGTCCAACTGAGCCAGGCGGTATTCTCCGGCTGCTCCAGCCGGGATAGATAAGCGAATGACATCCTCCGGCAATTTTTCGAATGAGCCACCCAGAGCCGTAACCGGAGATAATTGGAACGAATCAGTGCCTATCGGTGGGTAAGACATACTGGAGAATTTCAACCCGTGGTACGAAGATGATTACAAAGAATAAGAAACTACATTTCATTTTACAATCGATAGCGCCAGAATAACAATTGATGTACAAGTAACCAGATGCTCGCTTGACACCTGACACTTGACACTCTTTTCCCCTCAGGTATAATCTTTTCAACGATTTGCCCAGGGTCAAGTATCCGGAACACCCTTTCAGAGAGTCAGCGGCTGGTGCGAGCTGGCAGGCTTTTTCGGAAAAATCCCCCCTGGTTTCGCTCTCGCAAGGGCTGAGCTCGTCGAAGCCGTAAGAGAGCCGGCTGGAACCGTTATCCTCCCGAGAGGCTGCAAAATATCGCAGCGAAAGCAGGTGGCACCACGAGTTGATCCCCCCTCGTCCTGCATGGGCGTGGGGGCTTGCATTTAATAACCAGGAGGTGCTTCACCATGTTGGACATCAATTTGCTGCGCGATAAACCTGAAATCGTCCGTGATAGCCTTGCGCGCCCGTCAGATGGAAACTACCATCGTTGACCGCGTGCTGCAGCTCGACCAGGAACGCCGCAGTCTGCTCAGCCAGGTTGAGGTGATGAAAGCTGAGCGCAATGCCGTCTCCAAGGAAATTGGCCGCATGAAGGAGCCAGCTGAAAGACAGGCTAAAATCGACGCCATGCGGGTGCTGGGGGACACGATCGCATCCCTGGATGAAAAAGTGCGCGAGGTGGACAATCAGCTGCAGGAGACGGTTGCAACCATCCCCAATTTGCCCGACCCGCGTACGCCTTACGGCGCTGGCGAGCAAGACAACGTGGTGCTGCGCCAGGTTGGCGACCTACCTACCTTTGATTTCACTCCCAAACCACACTGGGACCTGGGATCGCAATTGGGTATCATCGATTTCGATCGCGGTGTCAAAATCACCGGCTCACGCTTTTACATTCTCAACGGTGCCGGTGCCCGCCTGCAGCGTTCGTTGATCGCCTGGATGCTTGATCTGCATGATCGCCAGGGTTACCGCGAACGTTACCTGCCGTTCATGGTCAAAGCCGCCACGCTGTATGCCTCCGGTCAACTGCCCAAGTTTATCGACAACCTGTACCACGATATCGAAGAAGACTTCTGGAATGTTCCAACGGCCGAGGTACCTCTGACCGGTATGCATATGGACGAGGTGCTGGATGAAGCCAGCCTACCGCGCCGCTATACCGCTTACACACCTTGCTTTCGCCGCGAGAAAATGAGTGCCGGGCGCGACGTGCGCGGCATCAAACGCGGTCATCAATTCGACAAAGTGGAGATGTATATCTACTGCAAGCCGGAGGACACCGAGGCGGAGCTAGCGAAAATGCTGGCTGACGCTGAAGCCACCTGTGCCGGACTGGGTCTTACCTACCGGGTGGTGCAGCTGTGTACCGGTGACATTGGCTTTGGCTCAGCCATCACCTACGACCTGGAAGTATGGGCGCCGGGTTGCGCTGAGTGGTTGGAGGTTTCGTCGGTATCCAGCGTCACCGATTTCCAGGCGCGCCGCGCCAATATTAAATACCGCCCGGGTGATGGCGGCAAGACCCGCCTGGTGCACACCCTCAACGGATCCGGGCTGGGCATGCCGCGCACCTTGATCGGCGTGCTGGAAAACTATCAACAGGCAGACGGTACCGTGGTGGTCCCTGAGGTGCTGCGCCCCTGGATGGGCGGCATCGAAGTCATTACACCCGACCTGGCATAATTCGCTGATGGACGCTTTCCTCACGGCTTCTTTTCAATGGATCATCGGCGGGGTAATGCTGACCGGTCTGGCCATGCTGGTTTTACCCATCCTACCCGGCCTGTGGGTCATGTGGATCGCTGCCCTGATTTATGCTCTGGCGAACGGCTTCAACACCACTGCCATCATCTTTATGGTCATCATCACCATCCTGACGGTGACCGGCGGACTGATGGACAATATCTTGATGGGCGCCAAAGCCCGCGTCAGCGGCGCCAGTTGGTTGTCCATCGCCGTAGCGCTGATTGGCGCGGTAGTCGGCAGCATCCTGCTGCCTCCTCTCGGTGGACTTCTTCTGGCGATCGTCGGAATATTCCTGGTGGAATATCTGCGCATTAAAGACTGGCGCAAGGCGCTCGAATCAACCAAGGGGCTGGCCCTCGGCTGCGGTTGGGGGGTGATTGCCCGCTTTGGCTTCGGCGTGCTGGTGATGTTGGTGTGGCTGTTGTGGGCGCTGGTATTTAGTAAATAAAAAAGTCGGTCCTCTTGGGGACCGACTTTTTTCTTGAAGAAATTAATTAATCGCCGTGCGACAGATAAGCTTCTATCATAACGATATTTTTCTCTCCGACGCGGCGCATCACCTTGAGCAGGTTTTCCATCGAGTTGACCTCTTCAACCTGTTCCTCAACATACCAATCCAGGAAATTCTGGCCGGCATAATCATTCTTAGCTTTGGCAATATCATACAGCGCGTTGATCTGGCGGGTAACTTCAATTTCCCAGTCCAATGACAATTGGACCGCTTCTTCAGCGGTTTCAAAGGTGGCTTTAGGTGCGGCAATTGCCGGGATGCGGACCTCGCCGCCAGTGTCCACCAGGTATTTGATGAACTTCATGGCGTGTTCATTCTCTTCTTCGGCCTGCTTGTAGAAGAGGGCAGCCAGCTTCTTCAGGGCTTCGCCATCAAAATGGGTCGCGATCGCTACATATTGCAGGGAAGCGCCAAATTCCGCACCGATCTGGGTGTTTATCGCATTATTGAGTTCTTTACTGATCATCATATTGTTTTTCTCCTTGTCCCTCTGATTGATCCCAATCGCAATTGGAGTATTGAATAAGTATTGTCAAAATTATAGCATGCGCCTGGCTGAAATTTACGAAAGGTTACAAAAATTATCAACTTTTAACCCTTTCGGGCTAATCCCGCTTGCGCTTTTGGCTTTTTCTCGGGTGGTTTGGACTCTGGCCAGGCGAAATTGGCCTGCTGGTTGATGCTGATTACGCGCGGGCGGCTGCTACCGTTACTCTGCACCATGGAGATTGAAGCCGGTCCCACCATCAGCCGTAAAAAGTCATTCAGCGGCATGTTCAAATAATGCGCCAGGGCCAGCCGGACGATATCCGCATGGACAACCACCGCGATCAGCGCTTCTTCAGACTTTTTTTCCTTAGGGGGGTTACCGCTATCCTCCACAGGCTGCCACTCGTCCACCAGCGAATCCAATTCTGCCACCACCCGCTGCTGAACCTCAGCAAAGGTTTCACCCGCCGGAAAGCGAATCTGGGATGGATTCTCCATCAATACTTTCCACAGATTGGTGCGCGCCAGCTGCTTATAGGTTCGCCCCTGCAAACGCCCATAGTCCACCTCGATCAACGCTGGCCGGACTTGGATTTCCAGACCGTGCGCCAGCGCTAAAGGTTGGGCTGTCTCAACCGCGCGTTCCAGTGGACTGGCGTAAATTGCCTTTATAGGCGCATGGGTGAGCGCATCCGCCAGCGTCTGTGCCTGCTGCCGGCCTTTGGCATTGAGCGAAATTCCTGCTATGCGTCCGGTCAGCCGGCGCTGCATGAAATCATTTTCCCCGTGGCGAATCAGCAGCAGCAGTGTCATCAGCGGCGTCCTTTTTATTACCGGGTGCTTTGGCAGGATAATCATAACCCAGGGCGGCAGCCTGTGCCTTACGCCAGCGTTCCACCCGCTCAACCACTTCAGCCTCATAACCCTGGTCAGACGGCTTGTAAAAGACGCGCCCGAGGAGGTTGGTCGGCAAGTATTGCTGCCCGGTGTGATGCTCCGGGAAGGAATGGGGATAAGCATAACCCTTTCCATGCCCCAGACCTTTGGCGTCACGGTTGTCATCCATCAGATGCACCGGCACCGGACCGATGCCCTCTTGTTCCTGCAATTCGCGTATTTTGAAGAAAGCTCCAGCGGAATTGGACTTGGGCGCGGTGGAAAGGTACAGGGTGGCCTCTACCAGCGGGTAAATCCCCTCGGGCAGCCCGATGTATTCATAGGTATAGGCTGCTGCGGCAGCTACCACCAGTCCGTTCGGGTCGCCCAGGCCAATATCCTCGCCAGCTAATACCAGTAGGCGCCGCAGGATAAAGCGCGGATCTTCTCCGGCTGCCAGCATTTTTGCCAACCAGTAGAGTGCCGCATCAGGATCTGAACCGCGCACCGACTTAATGAAGGCCGAAATCGTATCGTAATGCGCGTCGCCCATGCGATCGTAGATGACAGCGCGTTTCTGGATGGACTCCTGCGCCACATCCAAATCAATGTGAATCACCCCATCTTCAGCCGGCAGCGTGGTCTCGACGGCCAACTCCAGCGCATTGAGGATGTTGCGGGCATCGCCGCCAGCCACGCGCATCAAATGAGCGCGAGCTTCCGGGGTCAGATCAACGGAACGGTTGCCATAGCCGCGGACCTTATCGGTCAATGCCTGGTCGAGAATGGCAGACAGGTGAGCTTCGGTCAGCGGTTCTAATTGGAATAACCGCGAGCGTGATACCAGTGCGGAAATCACATCGAAATAGGGATTCTCGGTGGTCGCGCCGATCAGCGTGACCATGCCGGTTTCCACATGCGGCAGCAGCGCGTCCTGCTGCGCTTTGTTCCAGCGATGCACCTCATCCACGAACAGGATGGTGCGCTTGTGGTACAGCCGGCGGCGGTCAGTGGCTTCGACAATGATTTTTCGCAGGTCCGCTACGCCGGCCAATACCGCCGAAATGGATACGAAATCCGCCTGGGTGGTGTTGGCAATGATGCGTGCCAGAGTGGTCTTGCCAGTTCCAGGCGGACCGAAGAAAATGATCGAAGAGAACAGGCGGTCAGCTTCTATGGCACGCCGCAGCAATTTGCCGGGACCAATAATATGCTCCTGCCCAACAAACTCATCCATCGTGCGCGGTCGCATGCGGGCTGCCAGCGGCGCCTCGAGCTGCATGCCTTCATTCATAGAGTGGGTGAAAAGGTCCATAAGGTGAATTCTACCTTATAGCATAACGTATGGATGGTAGGTCTCGGCTAAAATTAATTGTGCAATAATCAACGCATCACTAATTGTTCTTTGCCAGTGAGGTCTTAAGGAAATGAAACTCAAATATTGGGTACTTCTCACAGTTCTAATCCTTGGGCTGACTTATATCATTAGCAACGCTATAGTAACAAGTTATGAAAATCCAGCAAACAGCGATTTCTTCTCTTTTTGGTTAGCAGGCCGTATGGTTAACAGTGGTGAGGATCCATACTCTGCCACCGCTTGGGAGGATGGTCACCAGCGCTACAATTCCACCTGGTTGTCCGACCCGGAATTCCTATATCCACTGCCATTAGCATTTCTGTTTGTACCTTTATCATTCCTTTTGGTGGAACAGGCTTTTATTATCTGGGTATGGATCACACAGATGATGCTTTTGGTTGCCCTGATGATTTTGCTCCAATATTTTGGCACCCAGAAAAAACATTATATACTTCCACTAATATTAGGGCTTATCTTATTTCGGCCGATCTTGCCACTTTTGAAAAACGGCCAATTAAGCGCATTAATTCTTATTATTGTGGTCAGTACTATTACTTTATGGAAGAATAAATACTGGTTTTGGGGAGGTGTTCTTATTAGTTTGCTTCTATTAAAACCCAATATCGGTTTACCATATCTTGGCCTTATAACCGTTTACTTATTATTACAGAAAAAATGGACAGCCATTAGTGGAATTTTGGCATCTGCTTTTGGTATTATTTTTTATAGGCATGTTGGTTAACCCTCACTGGCTGGTTGATTATGGTTCTATATTAGTTAATAAACAAAGTCTTACCTTTGGATACACACCCACCATATGGGGTCTTGTAGCATTTTTAGTTCGTTTTGATATGGGGAAGGCGATAATTGTTGGCGGGATAGTTTCCATTTTCTTTATTTCGATTTTCATTTATTCCATTGCAAAGGAAGAGAGTTTAGCACCAATCTGTGTGTTTAGTATTTGCACTCCGATAGCTTTGTTATCCACTGCATATTTATGGCCATATGATCAACTGCTACTTGTCATTCCGATTGTTGCATGTATGGTTTTACTAAAAACCCTGCATTTCCCTTATCTATCCGGTCCATTAACCTTCATTGCCATAGATATTGTCGGATATACATTATTTGGTATTTCTATTAATCTTCAAATGGAAAACCTAAACGCAATCTTATCCTTGGTCGTCTTAGGAACCTTAGGTGTTCTGATATGGCTTTCGAAAAGACAGACAGAGCCACTTTCTGTCTTTGTGGGTTAACCATTCGATTATTTGATTGAAATTTCAGTCCGTTCCGAACAGGGAAATTGCTGATAGTATAGTTGTGATTAATTATATATAATTCTAGTCCATATTTTATCTAATACTTTGTAGCTTATTAGAAGCCAGGTTGGAGGCTGCATGACCACCGAAACCGTTCACGCTCAGTGGCTTCACGATCAGGTGTTTTTACTGCATGACCACGCCGGCTATCCGGTCCTCATGACCCAGCCCGATGGCGTCCTCGGCGCAGACTTGCTGCCCATGAGCATCATCGGCTGCGCCTTGTGGGACATCGTGTCCATCCTCCTCAAGCAGCGCCAGCAAATTACCTCCGTCAGCGCGACCGCAACCAGCACTCGCGACACACAACCCCCCTGGCGCTTTCGCTCGATTCAAATTCACTACCGCATCGGCGGCACCGCGCTTGACCCCGCCCAGGTGCAGCGTGCCATCCGGTTGAGTGAGGAGAAATATTGCTCTACTTTTGCCACGGTCCGTGATGCCCTGCCATTGACCAGCGATTTCGAGATCAGCGACGAAACTGAAACGCGACCGGTCGCGGTCATGCCAATATCGGCTGCCAGATGATACTGCCCTCGATACGGTCCTGCGCTTCCACGCCGCTCTCAATGCCCGTAAACTGGATGTCATGATCGGCCTGCTGACGGAGGATACTATTTTCGAAAACACGGTTCCCCCGCCGGATGGTACCCGCTATGAAGGGATAACGGCTGTTCGCAGCTTCTGGCAGAGTTTCTTCGGCTCCTCCCTATCCTCCCGCTTCGAAATTGAGGAAATATTCACGTCCGGTGAGCGGGTGGTGATGCGTTGGGTATATCATTGGGCCAGTCTGGATGAAACTGCCGGGCACATTCGCGGCATGGACATTTACCGGGTCGTGAACGGGTTGATCGCTGAAAAATTATCGTATGTGAAAGGCTAGATCCAGTCTATCGACCGTTTTCCAGGTCATCCAGCAGCTTTAAGCTGGCATCATCCGATGGATTGGGCTTATAAGAGGTCCCAAACCAGGCCTGGAGTATTTCTCGTGCGATGGGTTGGGCAGTGGTTCGCAGCGACATGCATAATACGTTGGCATTGTTCCACAGCCGTGCACCGCTCGCAGTTTCAGCGTCAGCACACAGAGCGGCACGAATGCCGCGCACTTTGTTGGCTGCCATACTGACTCCGGTGCCTGTCCAGCAAAATAATATACCTTCCTGTGAGCGCCCACCCGCCACATCTTCAGCCACCTGACGCGCCACCATCGGCCATGAGTTTTCCGCCACCGGTTGCGAGTCGCCGCTGCGCGGTCCGTGATAGGTCACGCTGTGGCCGGCGCGGATCAACTCGTCCAGTACAAAGTCGACCACCGCGGTGCGTTCGTCAGCCCCAAGAGAGATTTTCACAAGACACCTCCGACTACGTGCCCACCTGGAACCGAAATGCGATCATGGTACAATCCGGCTCGATGCCTGACCAGATCAACCCACGATTGTTGCGTAAGGAACCTATGCGACGCTGCCGGCTGGAAGAATGCCGCGCTGCCTGCTGCCTGCACGGGGTGTGGATCGATGCCGCCGAATGGCAGGAAATCCACGATCAGGCAGAATTAATCATACCGCACATGCCGACTGGCTGGGATGACCCCGACTTATGGATCGATGAGCGCCGCGATGAAGATGCTTTTTCAAAAAGCGGAAAAGTGGTGCATTCACGGGTGCTACCGGATGGGTCACATTACGGTGGCACGTCCTGTGTATTTCTGCGCACCGACCACAAGTGCGCACTACAGGTAGCCGCGGACGCCCGTGGTCTGCATTCATGGACTTTCAAGCCGTTTTACTGTGTGCTGCACCCACTCGATCTGGACGAGCAAGGCCGGATTACGCTGGATGAGACCGAATTGTTATTGGATGAACCCGGCTCCTGCCTGCGTCCGGCTGAAACAGAAATATCATTAACCGAGACCTTTGAGCCAGAATTGCGTTACTTCTTGGGGGATCCTGGATTTGAGGATATTAAATCTTCGTAGGTTGGGTTGCCCACAAGGCACACAGAGCGTGAGGGACGGTGAAACCTATTGGGTCAAAGGAAGCCGTTAACGGCCCGGTCACAGACCGCCCTGCGGGCGAAACCCAACATTATTGATCGTTGTTGGGTTTCGGGCTGCAAGTGTCTTGAAGGTGAAAGCGTACCTAATCGCCCTCAACCCAACCTTGTATCTTTATATTTGGTAAGCTAGAGAGGTATAAGGCACTGTCCAGATCAGTGAAGGTGAATCTGTACCCAACCTCACGGCGCGAAGCCTGTTGCGTAGATATGATCCCTTCACCACCCCAAGGGATACTGAGATCGGACGGTATCTGAAGCCTCTCTAGCACCACTAGAGATGAGCTTGCATACACAAGGAAGATCCAATCCCAGGATCGGAACAGTGCCCATCCTTAGTTTACCAGAGGACAATATCATGGCTCAATCCATCTTAGGGATCGACGTATCCAAAGACACATTGGATGTAGTGCTGTTGCAGGGTGAAAACAAAGCCTATGCCAGTTTCAACAACCACAAGGCAGGGTTTGCCAGGTTGGCCCGTTGGTTTGTTTCTCGGGGTGCAGGCCAGGTCCATGCTTGTTTGGAAGCCACCGGCCAGTATGGCGATAGTATCGCGGAATACCTGTATCAGAGTGGACAATTAGTGAGTGTGGTCAATCCAGCACGGATCAAGCGCTATGGAGACAGTAAGTTGCATCGCAACAAGACCGACAAAGCCGATGCAGCCTTGATTGCGGAATTCTGCTACAAGGAGAATCCAGCGCTGTGGGCACCACTGCCCCCGAGTGTGAAGCAATTACGTCAATTGGTACGGCGGTTCGGAGGATGTGCAAATGAATTACCAGCAGGAACGCAACCGCCTTGCCTCAGGAGTTACCGACCCCTGGGTGATAGCGGACATCACGGACCATATCCAAGAGCTCTCTAACCGCATGAGTGCTCCAAAAAGCTATTTTCCAGTTGCGAAAATCCTGAGATCAATGCGCAATTATCTACTTACTTGACCGAATGGGCGGACATCGCTAATTGTGATGATGCTACCCCAGTTGGCGGTATGCAGAACAAATGGCCGATGGCATTGTAACGATTGGGTGATGCAAGGGATAACGCAAAATCATCCTTCAGAATAATTAAGTACCAATAAATCCCTCTTTAAAGTATTCTTCGGTTTTCCTTCGTGGCCTTCGACGCCCTTCGCACTTGCGTTTTAATCTTTCCACCAAAAGTAATCCTCCAACTTGTTATTCATTAAGCCGGAGTTATCCAAGATACGTATAAATGAACTTATTCACTCATATCCGCCGAGTAGCCGCGCTCACCATCAAAGGCATATAAATTCTCGGTTTTGACCACCTCGAAGCCGGCGGTTTGGATCCGGTCAAGCAATTCGATCACCTGTGGGTTGCCCACCGCACTATCCGTCGCCAGATATCGGCCGCACCAGAAATCGGTGCAGAAAGTCTCCGGGAAACCTCCCGGATACACCTGCACACCACGGTTGGTGACCATCTGTAGTTTCAATCCATTGCCCTCAACTTTTTGCAGCGCTTCCCCAAGAATCTTGCCGTTACGGCCGCTTTCATCCCAGTCAATATACACATCCACCCCGCTAAAGGTCTTGTTAACTGGCGTGGCAGGAGCCAGGTGCACGGACATGCGCCCGCTCTTGAAGGTTACCGGTGCTAACTGCTGTGGTAATTGACCCAACCGGGCAATGATCGCATCGGCAAACCCCAGCGTGCCAACCTTTTGCACACTGACGCCTTCGCGGAAGATATCCCGCGTATGGTAGCCATCCTCCAGGGTACGCTGCCAGGCATTATGAATTTTCTCCCCGTATTCACCCAGGCCAAGGTGTACCAGCATCATGATAGCTGCCTGCAAAAACCCAGACGGATTGGAATCATCCTTGCCAGCCCACTTGGGCGCCGATCCGTGAATGGCTTCGAACATGGCGTTGGTATGCCCGACATTGGCGGAGCCACCCAGGCCCACGGACCCGGAAACCTGAGCTGCCACATCGGAGATGATGTCGCCATACAGATTGGGGGTCACGATCACGTCCAGCGTCTCCGGTTTGGCTGCCACTCGGGCTGCGCCAATATCGATAATCATATGATCTGCGGCAATTTCAGGATATTCTTTGGCAATATCCTGGAAAGTACGCTCGAACAACCCGTCGGTGATCTTCATAATGTTGTTCTTGGTCATGCAGGTCACTGTTTTTCGGCCGTAAGCCCGCGCATACTCGAAGGCATAACGAATCACACTCTCGGAGCCGGGCTTACTGATCAGCTTAAGCGCTACGGTCATCTCCGGCGTTTGCTGGTACTCGATCCCGCCGTACAAATCTTCTTCGTTTTCGCGGACGATGACCATATCCATTTTGGGAAAATTGCAAGGTACATACGGGGTGTAAGCCTTCACCGGGCGAACGTTGGCGAA
>CAVRKN010000012.1:0-17305 GCA_963721535.1 uncultured Chloroflexia bacterium | reverse complement strand
AGGCTCTGAGCTATCCTCAGCACCGCCTGCCCGTCCAGACTGGCATTTTTGACATCCAGCAGCGCTTCGTTGGCGTCCTCCAGTGGATATTCCGTGACGCTGGCGGTTAGTGGAATCTCAGCTGCCAGTTCGAGAAATTCCACGCCGTCCTGGCGGGTGGCATTGCTGACCGAGCGCAGCGTACGCTCGCCATACAATAGCTCGTAAGGCAATTCGGGGACCGGCGAGCTGTGCACGGCATTGATCGCCAAAGTGCCGCCGCGGCGCAGCTTAGCCAGCGCCATGGGCACCAACCCTCCGCTGGGTGCAAAACTGACGGCTCGGTCGAGCAGTTGGGGCGGCTGGTCATCCGCGCTGCCAGTCCAAACCGCTCCCATACGCTCGGCATGGCGGCGGTGCTGCGGCGAGCGGGTAAACACGTACACCTCGCAGCCCCAAAATTGGGCCAGTTGGATGGCCAGGTGGGCGCTGGCGCCAAAACCGAACAATCCCAGGCGCTCTCCCGGCTGCAGGTCAGCCAGGCGTAAGGCCCGGTAACCGATGATGCCGGCGCACAACAACGGGGCAGCCTGCAAGTCGTTCAGCATAGCCGGCAGGGGCAGCACAAACTGCGGCGCTGCCAGCATATATTCCGCGAAGCCGCCATCCACGTGCAAGCCAGTAAAACGTGCCTGCTCGCACAGGTTTTCAGCGCCGCGCCGGCAAAATTCACATACTCCACAGGTGGTGTGCATCCATGGCACGCCCACGCGCTGCCCGACCAAGAATCCCGTTATACCCTCGCCGATCGATTCAATCTCCGCCACCACCTGGTGACCAGGCGTCAGCGGCAGGTGCGGGGCGGTCAGTTCGCCTTCGGCAATATGCAAGTCGGTATGGCATACGCCGCAAGCCAGCACCCGCAGCAGCATCTGTCCGGCATCTGGCCTGGGCAGGGTGAGGTTGGTGGAAACCAGCGGGAATCCCTCGGCGGACCCGGGCGTGACTAATTGCATCGCGTGCATAAAAAGATTATAGCTTTAATAATTTAAGGGCAGGCTTTTGACCTGCCCTTTGGGAGGGGAAACTTGTCGGCTGCATACTCTATTATGCGCCGCCAAGCATATAAGCGGATTAAGGCATAGGCCCGACGTAATACGGACGCATCATTTCATTGTCTTCATGCTCCACGATGTGGCAGTGCCAGACGTACAAGCCAGGCAGGTCAAAGGTGGCTTTGATGCGCGTTATTTCACCCGGATAGGATATGACGGTATCTTTGAGTCCGGTTTCCCAAGCTTCCGGTCCTCTGGATGTAAATGGCGCATCCATCATCTGGCGATCGACGACCTCAAACATGACTTCATGAACGTGAATAGGATGGGCATCCGCGGTGTAATTGTATATTTCCCAAATTTCAGTCGCGTTTAAATCTGGGTTTTCCGTAATTGGTTTCATCCAACCTAATGGTACGGGGAACCCAGTCACATCATCGATTGTGCCGAGTTGGGCCTCCTCCGGCCCGAAAGCATCCCCATTGAGCCAATCCTCTACTAAATTGCCGTTTTCATCAAACTTGAAATTTCCGTTCTCATCCACTGGAACGAATACCGTACCAGAACTCAATTCATTTAACGACACTTTACGAATTACAGATTCCGCTGGCAAGGGTGTATGCGCCGGCAGAACCAGCCGGGCAACCGGGGTGCTCTTATCAGGCGTCAAGGCCGGACCAACCACAAATTGCATGATTACACCAGTGGAGGCCGGGTCTGCTGGAGCGAAATCTACCCCCGGGATTCCGCCGCCATACGGCTCGTCCGGCCCGATGTTCAACAGAGTGATGGTCTTACCCGCCATACCAGTGAAGTCCATGATCGTATCCAGGCGTTCGGCCGGTGACATCAGCAGTTCGGTGAGCGTTACAGGTTCAGGTAGGAAGCCGCCTTCGGTGCCAATGACATGGAAGGGCATGTCATTGCTGGTCTTCAAGATCAGGAAGCGGGAGTTGCATCCGTCCAGGAAGCGGAAGCGGTAGCGCTTGGCCTCCACATTCAGGAAGGGCCAGGTCTTGCCATTGACCACGATGGTGTTGCCAAAGAACTCCGGATTCCAGATGGGCGAGATGTCGCTGGCTTTTCCATCTCCGGTCAATTCCGGAATGAGCGGGATTTGTAGTTGGGAGATATCCAGCCCTTCGAAGAAGGCGCGATTATCCGGATAAAACAGTGAGCCGTCCGCATTAAAACATCTGTCTTGAATGGCAATTGGGATTTCGAAATACTGTGTCCCGGGTAAATCACCCAAGGCGGGAGCAGGACCAGGCAGTACAGCCGGTTTTCCAGTCTTTGAATTCAAGACCAAGTCATCCGGTCCGCCACGCAGCAGGAAGAAGCCAGCCGGCCCGGCATACACATTCAAGCGGGTCATGCCAAGGGTGTGGTCGTGGTACCACAGTGTGGTGGCACGCTGTAAATTGGGGTAGTCGAAAATCGATGAACTCCAGGCTCCCAGACACCGGTAGTCGGGCCAGCCTTAGTCTCTAAACGTGTCTATATTTACTGCCACCTTGCATACTTGGCGGAACATCACTGGCGTCTGGCAGGAACCAGGCCTCTGCAAAGCCGTCGAACTCTTCAGGCGTATGTGCGCCGTGGACATGCGTTACGATGGGCACTGGGCCCTTATATGGGGTCGGATTCGTTCCACGCATGTCACGCATCGGTACCCCCCGGGCGGGTTAGCCCAGTGTAGGGTCTGATCTACCGCCAGCAGATGGGGGTGATGCACACCGGTGTTGGGATCTTTGAGATCATTAATCCATTTGACCCGCACTAGTTTGTTGTACTTGGCTTCGATGGTGAAAGATGGGTAATTGAACGTGCCCGGGTGATTAACCGACCCATAGCCCCACACAGTTGTTGCCGGGGAACCAGCCGGCAGGATCTGCTGTACGAATTGACGCACTGCAATTTCGTAGTAATCGATGTTTTTCGCCATCGTCTGTTTAATCTTGGTGGTGCGCGGCATGGCTGGCGGAATCACCAGCGGCGTGACAAATTTTGGCATGTCCGGAACATTTAGGGTTGGGGTGACGGCAGCCAGTGCCTTGGGCGTCAACTGGTTGAGGTTGATTTTTAACGGTAGGAAGATGCCAAACCCACCCAGCGCAGATAACTTAAGAAATTCCCTACGAGTAGTCATTTTTGTCCTCCCAGAGAGCAAAAATCGGTATCACCAATTCCTGAAAACCTGCAATTGTCCCTGGGTTTTGCTACTCAAATTTATTCTCTCCCCGCAACGAATAATTAGGCAATAAACCCACCACAATGAAATACCCATTCGCAAGCCGAAATGCCACCCTTTACAAAGTAAGCTCCAGCAAGATAGCTCAGCAATTAATTTTGACTACTAATGGGGATATTTTCTATTATAGTGAGGCTATTTTTGCTCAACAATCGCACAAATTACGGATTTTTCCGCGGTATTTGTACGGATGCTGGTACTAATATACGTAGATTTTTTGTTCGAGAAATCAGCGTCTTTAAGAAATAAAACAGGCGCTCGCAATCTCGCAAGCGCCTGCTGACTAACTGGCTAGTCTTACTAAGGAAGGTCCTGGAACGAAGCTGAAATTATGGGGCAACCACAAACCACACTCCGCCAACATTTTGCCCAACCGTGTCGCCCGGAGCGACATCGCTGATGTAGTAGTACAGCGGCATGTCGTTATAGGTTACCTGCAGGGTGCCGTCAGCGAGAGTGATGGTGCCCAATTTACCAACCACGCCGTCGTCAGCTCGTGGGGCGCCGCCGGTTAGCAAGGGAGGCCAGGCCGTCAGGCATTTACCAGTGCAGTTGCTGACTCCTGGCGTGTCCTTGGTGAAAAGGTAAAGGGTCATGCCTTTTTCATCTGTCAAAAACTTGCCAAGGGTAGCATTGCTGGCGACCTTGATTTCCATTCCGCTGGCAGATAAAGGAGCCGGCGTTTTGCTGGCGCCAGAGCCGTAATCTTCGGATGTATCATTACTGCTGGGATTGTCATCCTTCGTGCTGCTGGCCAGGCTGAGGCCGCCGGTGACATTGAAGGCCGGTGAGACCATTTCGCCATTGATCATGACTGGTCCATCCGCGCCCGGGAATTCATAGGTTCCAACGGTACCGGCATCGGTGTGCAACATGGCGTATAGCACCGATGTGGCTTTTGAATCATCGACTGTCACCGTCACATTGGTATTGACGCCGGCTTTAACCGGGCTGTAACCCAGTACCGCACCAGGTTTGCCACCGGTCTGGGCGTGAATCACCAACCAGCCGGCAGCCGGGCTGTCCACCTCTGCGATGGTCAGCAGACCGCCATCCACCGATTGATCGCTGACGGTCACTTTTGCCGCCACGACGGTTGGGGTGGCTGCTGCCTTGGGGGGCAATGCACCGGACGGATCAACTGCGGCTGTTGGAGCCACCGCTGTAGGTTGGCAGGCGGCTAAAACCAGGATGGCAATAAAAGCCATTCCGAACGTTTGATAAAATTTCCTTGCTTTTGTGCTGTTCATTTTGAAAGTTCCTCCGTATTGATGCTATTTTGATCGTGTTATGTATGGATACGGAGGGTTTTTCAAAGTGGATGCATTTGGTGTTATTTGATTAGAACTGTCCCCCCAAAACCTTTTCGCCGGTCGGGGCAGGACTGCCGCCCGCTGGTTCAACGGTGACGCCAAAACTGGTGTACTCGTTCAATGGACGCGGTGAATGGATCACCATGGCGCCATAGCCATAGTGGTCCACCGAAAACACGCCACCGCTGGTGCGCTCGCCGTCCAACACCAACCATAACTGGTATTGCTTTTCAGTTCCCAGTTCTGGCAGCTTATCGACCACCAGCGTGCCAAAGCGTCCGTTTTGGGTAACGATCATAACGGCGCGGCCATCGGGAGAACTGCCCAGTCCAGTCAGGCTGGCGACCTGGAAGCTTTGTGGGGTATTTTGGGCCAGGTTTTGTACCCGCTGCCACAACACCAGATTGCTCACCACCAGCAGGGCGATCAGCGCCAGGGCTGCGATGCCCCAGGCGGGTTGCAGATTTTTTAACCATTGAAGGAGGCCGCCGCGCCGAGGGACTTGAACGGGCGAAACTCGCTCCAGGATTTGACGTTTCAGCCGGGCTGGCGGCTCCACCTGCGGTGCAACCATTGCCAGGTTTGCCGTTACTTCGCGTAATGCAACGACCTCTGCCCGGCATTCCGGGCAGCCGGATAGATGACGCTCTACTCGGTTGAGGTCTTCCTCGTCCAAAATTCCCAGAGCGTAGGCTGGCAAATCGTCAATTGGATGCACCAGAGTCATCGGTAAACCATGCTCCCTCTATACCAATCATACGCAGACCGATAAGGAATAGATCTCATGGATTGCGACTTTCTTCACTTTCCAGCACCCGCCGCAGTTTTTGTAATCCAAGCCGCACTCGCGTTTTGACCGTTCCAAGCGGTTGCCCCAGGTAGGTTGCCATTTCCGGCTGGCTCAAGCCCTTGAAATAGGCCAGCACCAGCACTGCTCGCTGCTCTTCCGGCAGCTCAGTCAAAGCCTGTTGCAAGCGCTGCTGCTCGGCACGGTTCTCGACCTGAACCTCAGGCACAGCCTCGTTTCCGGCAGAAAGGATCAGATCTTCCAGCGGCTCGTTCACCATATAGCCGTCCGGCCGGGCACTGCGGCGGCGCAGTTGATCGATGGCGCGATAGCGGGTGATACTGGTCAGCCAGGTAGTTATCTTGCTCAACTCCGGCTGGTAGGATGCGGCATTATTCCATACCTGGACGAAGACATCCTGTGTGATCTCTTCTGCAGAGGAAGCATTGCCCACGATCCTCAGCGCCAGACTGTACACCAGCCGCCCATAACGGTCATACAGGCTGGAGAGAGCGCTGGCTTGTGCGCGAGCAATCTGGTGCAGCAGTTCTTCATCAGTGGGCAGCAAAATGATTGTTTCCTGCTGTTATTATATCCAGTCAAGCGCAGGATTGGACAAGTATTTCCCCCATAAACCCCAATATACACAATTTAAATCGCTTCCACCCTCAGCGGCGAGGCAATAATCCGCTTTTTGAGATGCCCACAATCATTGCCTCGCCAGGTTTTCGTCAAATGACGGCTTTAACAATCTGTTTTATCGTGCACTTCATTCGTCTATTTTTTAGTGCAACTCTACGCGGACGACCTCGTAAGGTGTAGAGGGAGTCGGCGGGGTGTTAAATTTGGCATTGACGGCATACAAGGCGTCGCCAAAAACGGCCAGGGTGGTGGGGACGTCAAAATTAGGGTTACTCAGTCTGTCAACCACCACACCGGAAGTCAGATCTTCCGACAGGTCTATGGCAACCAGCTCGTTCAGATTGTTGCGCATCACATACAGGTTCGAGCCGCGGAAGCGAATCCCATCTCCAGCGCTGACGCTTTCACCACCAAGGTCAATCTCGGTGGCCACGCCCGACCATGGGTCAACCCGATACAGCTTGCCTACCGTCGAGTTGACCACCACCAGCCAGGCACCATCAGCAGAAGCTTCAATTCCATTGGCGTTGAAGCCAGCTACCTGGCTCCAGTCGCCGCTTAGTGGCAAGACGACAAACCCATTCGCGGGGGGCAAACTACCCTGCGGTCCAAGCGGTAGCCGGTAGACTTCGGCAGCCGATGAGTTGGTGAAAAAAGCTGCCTGGTTGGTGACGACCACGTCGTTGATAAAGTTGCCTGGGCTGGCGAACTGATAGCTCTGCAGCAATTCACCCGTGCTGGCGTTGAACACGCGCGCCCCTCCAGATGGCCCACCGGCGACGAATAGAGCATCGCTGCGGCCGTCATAGTACATACCAACCGACAGCATGCCAGCCTGCCCGGCCACGAGGACTTCGCTATCACCGGTCCGCAGGTCGCCGCGCAGTACACGGCCATCAGCCAGTGAACCGGCGAAGAAAGTGGAGCCGCGCCCCACCGCGATTCCCTCGGGGCGGAACCCCGCTGGAAGGTTTACGATGTCAGGGAAAGTGGATGTGCTCGCACTCACCGGAATCATAATGAGCAATAGTGCGGTGAGCGCTAAAACAACGGACTGCTTGACCTTTCGCATGGTTATTTCCTTTCGCTCGCAAAATCGGATATTCCATTAACAGATTGCAGAGGGCGTTGTCAAAGCCGCAAGGAACATCAGTATAACAATGTTGACTAAATTTATAATTAATAAAAATTGAAGAGAGTCGTGGGGAAAGTGGAACTAGAATTCGCGGTCGCCGGTGATTAAATTAGCACGCCTGATCGCCAAATGTTCACTCGCTCCATCTTGCTCTGACCATTATGTTCCGCTATAATTCAAACAAATGTTCGATCATTGAGGGGACGAATGCCAGTCAATTATCAGCAAGTACAGCAGCAGGTACGCGAGCAAGTTAAGTTGGCCCCAGCGCTAAAGGAACAACTTCGTGAGCGGCTACAAAAGGCGCATGATCTGCTTTCAACCCATTCAAATGATCTCGTATATTTACAAAATAAGGTCAAGTACGCAGCTTCACGCGATAAGGGGTTGCGCTGCGCGGTGCCACTCACAGAACCGCTCAACCTGGCAGCCAGTGTAGTTGCTCCTGCTGTGTATCCACTGCTGCTGGCAGCCGACGGCTCACAGATCAATCCCAATCGGCATGACGCCATCGAGTTTGGCTTGATCAACATCGGCGTGATCCGGATTACCCCGGTTCAAGCCGTCACCCCAAGCGAAATCACGGCCTGCGAGTTGTTTTTATACCAGAATCCAGCCGATAACAGCGGACCATTAACCGAAGAATTGGTCGCACTTAAACGCGACTTTAAGGAAAGAAAAGAACTCGCCAGTCTGGCAGCAGCGGAGCCAGGCATTGTCATGACGCTGACCGATGGTCCACTGGAATTATTTCGTGAACCCAATGGCGACGCCAGTTTTGACCGGCTGTTCGAAGAATACCTGGATGTCATGGAAATTCTGGCTTCAATGAACACGATTACGGCGGGGTATGTGGAAAAGCCTGCCGCTGATTTGGTGGTGCGGTTGCTGGAACTGTCCCTTTACCCGGATGAAGAACTGCAAAAAGCTGGCAAGGAACGACTCTTGGGTGGGGTACGCGATATAGACCTGCTGCAGAGCGTTCTGACTCCCGGTCAGCGCTCGGCTGTGTTTGCCATCCAATCCAGCTCCGCTGAAAAATTCAGTAAACGAATTCAAGGCCAAATGGCCTTACACTTTTTTTATTTGAACGTCGGGAGGCCAGACAAGCCCTCGCTGGCGCGCGTGGAACTGCCAGCCTGGGTCAGCCGGCAGGCTGAACTGGTTGACTTATTGCATGCCACGCTTTTGCAACAGTGCCGCCAGTTGGGCGTCAAGCCCTATCCTTACGCGCTGCACCGCGCCCACGAGGTGGCGCTGGTCAGTTATCAGGATAAAGAGCAGGTGCAAGTGTTGATCGAGGCTGAGCTCAACCGCGCCGGCATTACCAGCGGCGAAAAATCAAACAAACAATCCGCCAAGGATTTGGAAGGCCGGAAAGGATACAAATCGTGAACGCAATCGAAATCGGACGGTTATTGCGGGCTGGCACTGCCGGCTGTGTCATTGGTTGCCGGGTGTCACAGTTGGACATACCGGTTTTTGGCGGGCTGGTGCGCATCCCGCTCGAAGCCGGCTACCAGATCTACGGATTAATTCACGACATTCACATCGATGATGACGGACTGGTACGTCAGTTGGTGACCACCCAGGATCTGAGTGCGGATGTTTTACTGGATAACCGCATCAACCGCAATGTTCCAGTCGAAATCAGCGTGTTGTTCTGTGGTTACGAACAGGCAGGCCGGATCAGTCATTTACTGCCGCCGCGCCCGCCGCTCTCGCTCGATTCCATTTTTGCCTGCAGCGATGCTGAACTGGTGCGTTTCACCGGCGCAGGACAGTTCGGCTACTTTCGCCACATCCTGCGCAATGAAGAGGTGCCGCTTGGCGAAGTGCTGGCTGCTCACCTGGAGCAAGCCAGCCAGGCGCATTCCAACAGCGGCGACCCAATCTGGGTGCGTAATGCCACCCAGGAACTCATCACCCTGCTGCGGGACGATTACCCCAGCCTGGTTGGTGTGCTTTCAGCCTTGCGCGACGCACAGATTACCGAGTTTTAATCGCCATTAATCGACGACGTTGCCCGGCGCTTTTTTAGGAACACGCTGCTGCTTCCGCGCGCGGCGCTGTTGTTTTTCGGTTTCTTTCCGTTCGCGTCTATTCTGCTTGAGTACAGCGCGGATTTCGCGACGCTCGCGGGTGTAGTTGTCCTGGGCAGAAAGTTCGATTCCCGTCCTGGCAGCCATGACGAAAAAGAAGGTCAACAAGAGCAGCCCCAGCCCAGCGATAACCACATCATAGTAAGTGAATTGATTGAGGGGAGCTGGTAATTTTGGGTTACTGGCAAAATAAAGGCCGACATTGGCCAGGATGGCGATCACGCGAATTTCGGTCGGGCCAATCTTCCACAGTGAGATCTGGAACAAGCCTTTGGTCACCATGATCAGGTAAACCAGAATGGAAATGTTCAAATAGCAGATCAAACCGATCAGTGCGATGCGGAAATCGACATACGGCGAGAGACCAACACCTACGAAAACCAGAATCTCGCTGACCGTATCGGTCACATGATCTATAAAAAAGCCGTAGCGCGGCCGTTCGATATGCCGATGGCGTGCCAAAGAGCCGTCCAGGCTGTCACCGAACCAGTTTAAGATGATGCCAAAGGTCGCCAGCCAGAGATAATTTTTATTGTAGGTGGTCAGCCAGAAACTGATACAAATGAGAATGGCAGCGAAAAGACCGATTCCGGTAAGCCAATCGGGAGTAATCCAGGCTGGCATTTTCTTAGCCAACCAGGCCAAGGCTGGTCGTTCCAGTGGGCCGAAGAGAATATCATTAATCCGCTGGTGTGATCTTAATTTTTCTTCTTCCATCTCCCTGATCCTTTAATACTATTATAGTCGCGCAAACCAGATAATTCCATCCCAGATTGAATTTCAACCGGTAGCCTCAGCCCACCCGTAGCCGACGAATCCCTGTCATTTGGTTTTCCCGGACACGACAAGTAGTTAGAGTTAATAATCATAACCAGCGAAACGCACAAAAGTTGCAGGCCGGTGGATTGTTTACTATAATACTCGGATATCTTGATGTAGTATGAATTTGTGTGAACCAAAAGCCATTCAGTGGTTTAGTTGTGAATGGTACCATTCAGAGAAGCCGGTCCAACCTCTGTTCAGTTGCGTTTCGCGATACTTTCATGGACAATCATTAATGGAATCCAATCCCAATGCGCCTGCCCCAAAACCACCCAGAAAGCTGTCCAATGAAATCACAGCCGCAATTATCACCGGCGTGTTTGGACTGGCAACTGTCCTGATCTCCACGGTTGTTCCAAAAGTGCTTCCGGAAAAGAAAGAGACTCCACAGCCGACAGCTACTATTGCTATAACTTCAACAATGGCTGTCACTCCCAGCCTGGTTTCTTCCACCGGCCTGGCAACGGACGTCGTTTTGGTCGAGAGTTCTGTCGGAAAGTCAACGGGAAATTATCAACACCGGCTATTCGGCTGCACTTGCGTTAGCCAACCAGTTGCCGTTAATGATCCGGGATGAATTTGACACACGCGACTACGGTTGGATTGAGGCACCCCGCACAGAGTATGAAACGAATTTTTGCGAATTCAAGCTGGAGAATGGGGCTTATCACCTACTGATTGAAACGAAGAACGCCAGCGGAAGCTGCTGGACTACTGCGCCACGCTCAGCGATTGATTTTCTTTTGAGCACAGATTTATCGGCTGCCGCTCGACAAGATATCACCACCGACATCCTGTTCCGCTTTCAGGATTGGGACCATAACTTCTATCTCAGTATTGATACCAACAACCAGCAATTTTTCATCGGGCAGTCCCTGGACGGGAAGCAATATACTCTCGCCGATTGGACCAAAGAAAAAGACATCCATAAAAATGGCGTCAACCAGGTGTCCATTATCGGTACCGGCAATCAAATCACTTTATACATTAATCAGGTTGTCGTAGCCGGATTCAACGACCCGGCGCCCAAAGCCGGCAGCATTATGATTCGCACCAATTTGTATGAGACCAACGCTAGCTACGATTTAGCAGTTGATAATTTTATCTTGCGCGGTGAGTAACACCGGGTTGGGATCCTGCCAGGCTGGCGTTTTGACCACACCGCATCAAGGTACGGTGCCTTCCAGTTCCGGCCAGATTGGGTAAAACATGCACCAATCCGTCGGACGGGGACGGATGATTTCTTCCGCCTTCGCCAACACCGCCTCGGCATTGCTGATTAACTCCAGGTCGCGATCGGGGTAGGGCTGAGCAACGACCGGGTCGCTGCAGGTTAATTCGTAACTGCCATCTGGTTTTGACACGCAGGCGACCAGAATCATCGGTGCGCCGGTTTGCAGCGCCAGTTGGACGTAAGCTACCGGCAGCAAAGCCGGGCGTCCAAAAAACTGTACCTTGTGACGGGTTTGAGCCAGCGGCCGGTCAATGCCAGTTAGCACGGTACCGCCGTGACGCAATCGCTCCCGTGCTTTTTGGAAGGCTTCCACCGACATGGGCGTAACTTCCATGCCGACGTCACGCCGAAATTTATTCTGGACCTGATAACCGCTGGGAGGTTGCGGCACCGATAGAATTTGGTACTCCAGTCCACGCAGGGCCAGTACGCGGCCGGCCAGTTCAAAATTGCTGGTATGCACGGTAAGAAACAGCCGCGGCTGATGATCCACCCGGGCTTGATCGAACAAAGTCTGGAATTTAGGGCTAAATGACACTAATTCCATAACCTTTTTCGGGCGGTTCAAATTGTGATAAAAGTCCCATAGCGAGCGGATATGTTTACGGAAAACTTGATGCACCTGTAGGTCCAATTCTACGGCACTCAAGGTGTATCCGCTGGCGACCCACAAGTTGGTGCGCAGCACTCGCACCATTTGACTGCCCGGTTGACGCACGATGGCATCTGCCACCACTTTGGCCAACGCCCGCCCGATAAAAGATGGCAAGAGCTGGCCAAGCGTCAGAGCAAGGTTGGTGGCAAAACTGGTGTTCGCCAGAGCCTGCAGATTAAGGTTCGGCTTGCTCATCGAATAGTTCAATTTCCTTCCCCTGTGGTAAATCTTTCATGGCAGCCTGGATGTGCTCTTGCAAGCTCTGCCGGCTGGGACGCTTTTTCCCCATCCCCTTCAGGGTATCCAGAAAATAGGCCGTCAAAGCTTTGGTGAGGGTATTGATGCGGTCTTTCGGGAGTTTTTCACCGCTCTCGAACCAGGTAGCGGCGGCATAACCCATCACCACGGTGGTCGATGCGGCGATGGCAGCCCCGAGCAACCAGCCCGGGGGGCCGCCGAATTTACTCAGCTCGGTGAATAACGTGCGCGCCAACAGCCCCAACCCAAAAGTAACCACCAATTCGCGGGCGCGTTTAATGGTGATACGGTAGCTGAAGATGCGGGCAATGCTCAACACCATGGCAGACTGGGTGATGATCAGCGGGGCAAAGTCGATGATGGGCAGCGGCGTCAATGCAATCACCGCCGAGACTGAGGCGGCGCTAGCAATGGAGCGCCAGGCTAGATGCCAGCGGAATTGCGGCAACCCGCGCCCCAATGCGGCTACAATTTCCGGCTCTGTGGCGGCAACTGCTGTCAGAATTTCCGGAATACCTTCACCAGTTTTCGCCACCACCGGCACAACCTGTTCAACGGTCAGTTCCAGGTTTTGTGCACAGCGGGCAATAACTGCCTGTGTATCCTTACGCACCAGGTCGATCTTGTTCAGTGCCACAATGTAGGGTTTGCCAAGGGCCCGCAACTGGTGGAACAATTCCAATTCGGTCTGCTTGATGCCCTGAATGGCGTCAAAAACAATGATCAAGAAGTCGGCTTCCTGGGCAGCCCGCAGCGCTTCCGCCTGTTCGCGGGCGCCGACTTCACCGACTGCATCTGCCCCAGGGGTATCGATAATGGCAAATAGTCCAGCGTCGGCTTGCTGATTGGTACGGGTGGTACCCGGCAGCGGGCTGACTTCAGCTTTATCGGTTTTTTGGTGGATAAACTGGTTGTACAACGTCGATTTGCCGACATTGGTCGGCCCAACGATTGCCACCTGGTGTTTTTGGCCGAAAGCCATCCGCATTTGCTGGGTGGAGAGTTTCAGCAGCAGGCGAACCAGGTTGGATTCGGACGGGAGCGCACTCAACAGCGCCAAAAAGCCCTTCCGGTCCCCGGGCGATAGCGAATCCCATATGACGCGGATGATGTCGCGCGATTCCGGGGGCATTTTTTTCAACAGATCGTCGATGGTGACCATAAGCTACCCCGCATCCCCATTAATTGGAAAATATCACGGTTCAGGCGTGTGTCAATCCTATCATACCATGCCGAAATTCTGCAATCCGGAGAGGCGAAGGCCTGTGGGCTTGCCCATCCCCCAGGCTATATCGCAAATCGATTAAGGATTTTTCTTTTTCCCCGTTTGGAATTGGTTCGAGAATTTGTCGAATTGACCAAACAAATTTGAAATTTCTCACTTAAACCGCCTTTTCTCCTCTATAATAGAATAATAATAAAACCTGACCGTTTGGGGGACGGGTTGCCTGATTTCCAATTTCCAGTTGCCAGTTTTATCTTAATCGGGGTCGCAGCGCTATCGTTCATTCTTGCATGGACGGCCTGGAATCGCAGGCCGGCTCCGGGTGCTGTACCGTTGACCGTAACCCTTTTTGGTTGCGGGATTTGGTCCTTGGCCTATGGCGCCCAGCAGATTCTGGTAGATCTAAACCCCAAGCTGATCGCTG
This sequence comes from uncultured Chloroflexia bacterium, assembly GCA_963721535.1. Lineage (GTDB taxonomy): Bacteria > Chloroflexota > Anaerolineae > Anaerolineales > Anaerolineaceae > Bellilinea. The sequence goes on along the minus strand of CAVRKN010000012.1, from coordinate 3,423 downwards.
GCTGGGTCGTTTATATTGGGATTTTCATCGTGCCGGCAGCCTGGTTTTCCTTTGGCATCCAATTTTCCGGAAAAGGCGCCTGGCTGCGAAAAGGTCGTCCGCTAATTCTGGTGCTCATTCCGCTGTTGACCTATATTGCGCTTGTCACCAATTTGCAGCACCACTTGTTTTATACCGCCACATCGCTCACCCGAACCGGCGAATTTATTGGACTGAAGGTTGTGTACGGACCGCTCTTCTGGGTACACACCTTCTATTCATATACGCTGTTGATTGTCAGCAATATGGTGCTGCTGTATAACCGCTTGCAGACCCCACAACTCTACCGCCGCCAGGCCTGGTCGCTGGTGATTGCCGCCTTGGCGCCCTGGATACTCAATATCCTGTATCTTTTGCGGCTTTTCCCCATTCAAGGTCTGGACCCAACCCCGATCGGTTTTATGATTTCGGGATTGGCTATCATTCTGGGTGTGTACCGGTTCCGAATCTTGGACCTGACCCCATTGGCTCGCAATCAAATTGTTGAAGTAATGGGTGATGGAGTTGTAATTGTTGATTTAGAGAACCGCATCGTCGATCTTAACCCCACCGCCAGCCGTCTGCTCAACCAACCCATTCGGGAATTAATAGGCAAGACGGCAGCCGAAGTATTCGAGCCCTGGCGGGAGATTGCCGAGAAATATTCCAACGTCACCGAGGTACACGAACCGGTCAGTCTGGATATTGCCGGAGAATTACGACATTATGATCTACGCATCTCGCCTTTATTCAGTAGCCAGAACAAATATGTTGGTAGATTAATTATGTTGCGGGATACCACCGAAGCTCGCCTCGCCCAACAGGCGCTGCAAGAGTCGGAGGCCAATTACCGATTGCTGGTGGATACCTCCCCCGACGCGATCATCCTGACGGATCTCAAAGGTCATTTGATGTTATACAACCAGGTTGCGGCCGAGGTCCATCTGGTGTCTGACAAATCGGAGCTGAACGGCATCTCCGTCTATGATTACATCAGCCCGGAAGATCGCGAGCGCGCTCGCGAGCACACGCACCGCGCGCTGGAAACCGGTGAAATGCAGCATTTTGAATATACAGCCTTGACTGGTGACGGGCAAACTTTCCCGGCTGAAATCAGCCTTTCTGTTTTTCGCGACCAGGAGAACAATCCCAAAGGATTTGTGTGTGTTGTCCGCGATATTTCCACCCGCCGCGCCTCGGAGGATGCCATTCACCGCATCGCCCTTTCCGAACGTGCCCAACGCGAAGTAGCCGATGCGCTGCGCGAAACCAGCTCGGTGCTCACTGAGACGCTTGACGCCGAGACAATTCTCGACCGGCTGCTGGAGCAGGTAGAGCGAGTGGTACCTTTTGACTCGGCTAATGTCATCATGATCTCTGGCAATAAGGGCATGTTTGTTCGCTCGCGAGGTTATGAACAGTTCGGCGAGAATGTCCCTAAAGAGGTGGAAAAGATTTCCTTCAACTTGCAGGAGACGGCCAACCTGCGTTGGATGATCGAAAGCAAACAGCCCATGATCGTGAGCGATACACTGCAATCGCCCGATTGGATCCGTTTTGAGCTCACTTCCTATATCCGCTCCTGGGTCGGAGCACCGATTGTGGCCCGCGGTCAAGTAATTGGCTTTTTCTCTTTGGATAAAATCGAGCCTAACTTCTACCGCCCGGAACACGCAAAAACTCTGGCAGCCTTCGCTGCACAGGCTGGGCTGGCACTGCAAAATGCCTCCTTATTCACCGAAACCAGCGAACTTCTTCAGCGTGAACAGCGTTTGAATGCCATTCTACAGATGATCGGCAGTTCGCTCGACCTTACAGTGGTGCTTAACGATATCTTGAGTTCGAGCTGCGAGTTGATTGGTGCTGATGCCGGGATACTTGGTCTGCTGGACGCTCGCGGTGAAAGCATCACGGCTGTCAATCAATTTAACCTGGACATCATTAACCAGACTCCTGTCATGAAACGTGGTGAAGGGATATCCTGGGATGTAATCGATGGAAAGAAAGCCATCCTGCTGGATGATTATTTCGCACATCCCAGTGCACGCCAGGCCCTCAAGCCAGCTGGCATCTATTCTGCTCTATGCGCTCCGGTTCGCGCCGGTACGGAAATCCTTGGTGTACTGACATTCTATACAACGGAAGTGGGAAAGAAATTTCAGCCGCGCGACCTGCAATTGGCGGAGGCCATTGGGCGGGAAGCTGGTGTATCTATTCAAAACTCCCGCTTGTTTACTTCAGCCCGCCGCCGCGCCGAAGAAGCGGAGACCGTCCGTGAAGCCGTCAGTGCAGTTTCCTCAGCGTTGGAATTGAACTGGGTGCTCGATCAGATCATTACCAATCTTGAAAAAGTGGTTCCATTTGATTCTTGCGCGGTCTTCCTGCAGGAAGCCGACCGGCTGCGCATTGTAGCTGCCCATGGCTTTGCCGAGCCAATTAAAGTGCTTGGACAATCGTTTACGTTGGATAATCCATTAACCACCAACGCTTTCCAAACCCGCAAAGCTGTTATTTTGGCTGACGCCAGTCAGGAACCATTGTTTGCCGGTTGGGGTGACGCCGCCCATGTACGTGGCTGGATGGGCGTACCCTTATTTGTGCGTGGCGCCATAATCGGTTTATTGACCATCGACTCTCGCACAGTAGGCGCTTATGACGAAGATGATGCCAGCCTGGCTCAGACATTTGCCAACCAGGCCGCGGTCGCCATTGAAAATGCCCGCCTATTCGAAAAAGTGCAGCATCTGGCGATCACTGATCCGCTGACCGAGTTATTTAACCGACGTCATTTCTTTGAGCTGGCCCGCCGCGAGTTTTATCGCGCCCGCCGTTACGCCACTCCCATGGCGCTGCTGATGCTGGATGTGGATGATTTGAAGCTGGTGAACGATACGTTTGGTCACCAAATTGGCGACCAGCTGGTCGAATTCATTGGGGTACAATGCCGCAATCAATTACGCCAGGCGGATATTCCTTCCCGTTACGCCGGCGATGAGTTCATCATCGCTCTGCCGGAAACCACGCTGCAAGGTGCCATTCAGGTGGCCCAACGTATTCGCGAACAGACTGCGCAGGGTTTCATGGCGGACGGTCAGAGCCTGGTTCCTGCAGCGGTCAGCATTGGGGTCAGCGAAATAGATGCCAGCTGTTTTTCACTCGAAATATTGATTAACCGCGCCGACCAGGCGCTTTATTCAGCAAAACAAGCCGGTAAAAATCAGGTCGTTGCCTGGCAGGCGAGTCAATTTGGACCCAACCAGCAAACGTCAGTAAAAAACGACACGCAAGCGTGAGATATACGGTACGTACCATTGCGGTACGTGACCAACTGAAATATAAATGTTGACAGGTCTTGTAGGGTGCGGTCCGCACGTGAACGCACCGATTGATTTATTGTACATATTG
>CAVRKN010000011.1:0-23442 GCA_963721535.1 uncultured Chloroflexia bacterium | reverse complement strand
TATCCTGAATGGCACGAAGAATTTGCGGGAATTTGTTCGGTTTCACCCGGCCCATGTTGTTGTCATCCACCGAAACCACAGGAGCCTGCGAACAAGCACCGACACACCGGCATACTTCCAGTGTAATTTCACCGTCAGCGGTGGTTTGGCCAGGTTCAATACCGAGCAGCGACTTAGCTTTTTCAATTAACTGCGGTGTACCCCCAACGTAACAGGCTGTACCCATGCAAAACTTGATGGTGTGCCGTCCGCGTGGTTCTGTTGTAAAGAACGAGTAGAAAGACACCACGCCATGCACTGTGCTGACTGGAACCCTTAATTCACTGGCTACATATTGCTGCATGGCAGGTGAGATGTGCCCAATTTGGGTTTGTAACTGGTTGAGCACAACCATCATTGCCCCTGATTTGTCTTGGTTATTAGCCAGAATATCATCAATGATCCGTTTTTGCGCTGGATTGGCTAGCGGATCTTGAGTTGGAATCTGGAGAGCGACAGGTAGCATGTTTGACTCCGCAGGTGTAATTGGATAATTCGGGCTGTGATTAATGCCTAAACCATCCTTGAAAAGTTTAATAGAGGAGCGGTTTGACCGTAATTACCAAATGTCATCACTATTTGTGAAAACTGTAACAAACTCGGTCAGAATTGGTCTGATTTATAAAGTTGCCGACGAAAGTATTCTCGCAGAGCGCCCGTTACTATTTTTTAAAGCCATGCGTATTTCTGCCAGTGATGGTTCCTCGACCTGTAGCTGGTTCAAACCCAAAATATTTTCCAGGCAGTGGGCATCGCCGCCTTGTACCAAGCGGTAGCCAGTCAATTGGGAATGGAGGGTGGCGGCAACCGACGGCTTCAATTGCCGTGAAATTTCCAACGCAGGAAACGGAATTTCAGGTGGCACAAATCCCAGAATGGATAGCAGGCCATTGGCAGGCCGATTCACATGCGCTGGAATTACCATACCGCCTAAATTCTCGACTTGACGCCAAACCTCATCGATGGACAATCTGGTCGAGGTCGCCAATAAGCGACCCTCGCGAGCCACAAAATCGCCGTTTTCATCCACCAGCAGCTGATCGCCAAAATAATCGGCGCGATTTTCCTGGTCGGGCAGGTGGGTATTTACCAATTTCTGCCAGTTTTCCGCCTGCTCCAACCGGTCGAACAGACACAAAACATGAACTTCCTCGCGCGTTTGCAATTCCATTCCCGGCAGAACGGTTAACTCGGTCCCAGCAGCGGCTTTTTGCACCGCCTGGATATTGCCTGTGGCATTATGGTCGGTGATGGCGATTAGTTTGATTCCACGCTCAAGCGCTTCCATCACAATCAATGGCGGCAGCATTTCCAGTTCCGCACATGGCGACAGAACCGTATGAATGTGGAACTCTGCCCTCAAAGTAAGCATTTAATATTTGGTCCGTTTGCTCTTCGCCCTATTCCGAGCGAATGCCAAGTTCCCACAACCTGCCTGCTACCCGAAACGTATTCTCGACCGTCGATAGCAAGGTAACGCTTTCCTGGTTGGCTCGACTGATGGTTGCCATGTCTGGCATGGCGCCTTCGGTGATAATCACCGCGCTCAACTCCAATAGCGCTGCCACCGCCACGATGTTGCCATGCGCTTGTAGCGTCAACCACAACCCATTGCGGGGAGCCCCGGTCATAACACAGGATAGTAAATCCGCTGCGTAACCACCTGTTGGCTCGATGGTTGAAAAGTCTTTCTTTTCAGTCAGGACGATCAGGTTGAGCGTGTCAATGATTTCTGCCAGGTTCATGGGATTACCCTCCCGATTCAATTTTTTTGCTTTCGCTACCGAGATCCTGCGAATGTACGTTTAGTTTCATGCGCAGCCTGGTCCCCTTGCCAAATTGCGATTCGAGTTTCATCAAATCCACACAGCGCGAGATGTTGACCAACCCCATGCCGGCGCCAAAACCGAGCTCGCGGACTTTTTCAGTGGCGGTCGAATACCCAGGACGCATGGCTTCTTCAACGTCCTTGATACCCGGGCCGTAATCATAGACATCCACCGATATTTGGTGCGGTTCGATTTCCACCCGGATGACCCCGCCGTCCGTGGTATGAATAATCAAATTCATTTCAGCTTCATAGGTGGCAATGCCGCAGCGGCGGGCAATTTGTGGGCTGGCTCCCATGCGGGTCAGTGCGCGCTTGATTTTCGAAGAGGCGCTGCCCCCACGTGCAAAGTCGCCGGCTTTGATGTTGTAACGAAGGATCAGGCTGGTACGCTCGGACTCGATGTCTTCGAACAAATGAGAAGCGCGGTAACGCCGCACCTCTTCTGTCTGATAATCCGATTGCAGCGCTTTGAGCAAACCGCGCGTAATGTCGCCTTTTGTAAGAATACCTTTTAGCGCCCCATGCCGGTCCACCACCGGTAGTCGACCAACCCGTGTGCTGACAAATGTCTTCAGCGCTTCGATCAAGGGGTCGTCAGAATACACCACATGGGGATTGACCGTCATATAGCTGCGGATTTCAGCATCGGTATCCGACTTCATCAAACTGCGGATCAAGTCCTCGATACTGATGACCCCCGTAAGTTGCCCGCCTTCGACAATGGGAGCGCCGGAAATTTGTTTAGTCCGAAAGACATCCAGCGCTTCCCGCATGGTCATTTCAGGAGAAACCACCACTGGATTGCTGGTCATGACCTCGGACACCCTGAGTTCATACGCCAGTTCCTCAGAACGGGTGATATGTTCTGCTTCTTTATCCGTCATTATGTGGGATCGGGGCGTTTTAGGCTGCTCCATTTCGTATCCCTATTTCTCTTGATCCAATACCGTTACTCGTTGTGGCATTCTTCGTTCACCACAGGGCCTTCCATGCACAATAACCCGGCTTGATACAACCGTCCGCAAGCCTCAAACATCCCCATCGGTGTTGTGACCAATGGGATGCCTTCGGCATCGGCCAATTGGATGGTTTCCTGTGCCGGGCTCTTTCCGCGCACAATGACGACGGCAGTGATATCTGCCATTTGTGCGGTGCGGATCACCTGCGGGTTGCATAGACCTGTTAACAGCACGGTTGCGGGTTGTAACGAAGCCAACACATCACTCATTAGATCTGCTGCGCCGCATCCGAGCACATCGGCGGTAACATCCGCTGAAGGATTGAGCACCGTGCCGTCAATAATTGAAATGAGTTCTTGAACTCTCATGAGATATTATCCCAACCGGATCATGATTATCGAGCAATGATTGCATATAAAGACTAACATACTCGCTGGGGTAGGATAAGTGGAAATTATCCTAAACTATGTGCATTTTGTCACAAATGACGCGTGGGAGATGCCATGGATAGAAAACCACGCCTGAGTTTGGGAGCTGGTCTGGAGAGGTTCAGATGATATGATAAAATTTTGGCACGCTCAGACGAGAGAGAAGGCACCTCATGGAAAAAATCATTGCGTCGCTTAAAGGTACCCGGGATTTTTACCCCGAAGACATGGCAATTCGGTCATGGCTATATGCCAAATTGCGCGAAGTGTCGGAATCCTTCGGTTATCAGGAATACGATGGGCCTTTTCTGGAAAAAATTGACCTTTATGCCGCCAAATCCGGTGAGGAATTGGTCAAGGAGCAGGCTTTTGTTTTTCCGGATCGCGGCGGTGATTTGATCACCTTGCGACCTGAATTAACCCCATCATTAGCCCGCATGGTTGCTCAGCGCCAACACCAGTTTACCTACCCCCTGCGTTGGTGGTCATTCGGTCCGTTTTGGCGCTACGAGCGCCCGCAGAAAGGCCGCACCCGCGAGTTTTTCCAATGGAACATCGACTTGATCGGGGCCAATTCACCCGAGGGTGATGCCGAACTGATTGCGATCTGCGCTGCTTTCTTCAAAAGGGTCGGTTTGACCTCAAAACAAGTCGTTATTTTCGTCAACGACCGTCGACTGATGGAAACTCAGCTGCAAAAAATTGGTATTTCCTCCGAAACCTTGCAGAAAATTGTGTTCAAGCTGATCGACCGCCGCGATAAAATGCTTCCGGCGGAATGGGATGGTTTTGCCATCGAATCGGGTCTCACGCTCGAACAGCTGACGAACCTGAAGCTCATGCTGGCTAATCGCGATTTATGGAGAGAATCGCCTGAATTGACCCGCGTTTTCTCCGCCCTCGAAATGCTCGGTGCTTCGTCGTACATTCAGTTTGACCCTCAGATCATCCGTGGGCTTGACTATTACACCACTACCGTGTTTGAGGCGCGTGATTTGGAACGTGAAGGGCGAGCTATTCTCGGTGGCGGGCATTACGACAATTTAGTCGAGGACGTCGGTGGAGATCCTTTACCTGCGGTGGGCTTCGCCATGGGTGATGTGATGATCCGCCTGGTCCTGGAGAAATACGGCTGCCTGCCGGAATTCAAATCCTCGCCAGCGGATATTTTGGTGACTGTCTTTGAACCTTCCCTGCTCAGTCATTCCTTTAAAATTTCCGCTGATCTGCGGAAGGCTGGCTTTAAAGTTTCCTGCTTTACTGAAGAGGCTAAATTACCGCGCCAGTTGAAATATGCCGATAAAATGGGCATCCGCTTTGTGGTGATCGTCGGTCCAGACGAATTTGCAGCCGGTCAAGCCACAATTAAAGATTTGGTGTCACGCCAACAGGCTACCGTGCCCGTCGGTCAGATCTTGGACGCCATTCGCGGATGGCTTGCGTAAGAATTCAGGGTATGATAAAATTTTTTAGCTTTATGGTGGGCATAGCTCAATGGCAGAGCGCTACACTGTGGATGTAGATGTTGTGGGTTCGACCCCCATTGCCCACCCAGAAAATAAATAATCAGGTACGCCGTTGTCCCCGAAAGGGGATGATATGGGTTCGATCCCTACATTGCACCCTTGTGGTGTTGCCCACCCAGAAAATAAAATAATCAGGTACGCCGTTGTCCCCGAAAGGGGATGATATGGGTTCGATCCCTACATTGCACCCTTGTGGTGTTGCCCACCACAATAAACACCTCGGAAGAGGTGTTTTATATTGTAGGTCGGTGTTGAGGGGCGAGGTCTGGGGATAATACTAAATGCATGTTATTCGCCCCGAAACCCGACGCTCTGCTCAATATTAATCTCTTAATGAAAAAATCTTACAAATATTTCATCCAAATCGACCAATAAACCATCATTATTACCCGCTATAAACCCAGCATACAACTCGCGCAGGGCGCTTTTTTCCGCTTCACCCAACGCCCGCACATCCACCACCAACGCCTGGTTCAAATCATTCGGTTCATACTTGTGCAGCCCGTTTCCATATTCCCGCCGATCCGATGCCAGCAACCTTTGCGCCTTCGGTGTGACCAAATAGGCGCATAACAAATCCAAATCCACCTCGGCATTCGGATAAAACCCGTGAAACGCGGTTAAATTGTGAACCCCGGCCCGGTTGCGCACCCAGCGGACCTGCCCCCGGCTGAAGGTGGTCACCAGCAAGGGAGCCGGCGGACGCTTCTCGAGTGCATACCATGGCGATCGCTTGCCCGTCAGGTACCGCTGATCGGTCTCCCGTTCCAGCCCATACCGGATATATCGCTGAACGGCTGGCGAACCTTCCGATCCTTGCAAATTGACCAACCACACCGGTTTTTGCCGAGCTTTCAATGTGGAAAAATCATCATCTCTAAACAGGTGGTCCGGCGCAAAACTGGATTTTGCCAGACAGGGGAGGACACAATTCCGTCAAGCTCGAACTGCTCGCGCTTGTCTTCTGTGATCACGAAATAGCCGTTATCGCCAGTGGCAATCCCGCGCATGACCTTGCCAAAGGTGGAGAGCGGTACGAAATGAGCCGCCATTTCAACTGAGTGAAGGTGGGCTGGAACGTGCCATTTTTGCCCCGCAGTCCGGATGAACCGGTTCTTACCATCAGGCTGGCTGTGGAGCCCATCCTCACTGTTAAAATTGGCAGCGATGGTGGTCAATTCTTGCTGTGTATCCACCGTTATAAACTCCGGCGCGGTGTCTTGCGGGCTGCGTTCCAGGCACAGGATGCAGGCGGTGGTAATTACATCGTCAAACGGCTGAAGCGCTTCCCCCAGGATCAACACTTTCCGGAGGATCCCCTGGTCAAGCAGCAATTGTTTGACCGGTTTGCCGTAATCGGCATTGAGAAATTCGAAAGGCAGGATCACCGCTGCCCGGCCGCCGTCTGCCAGCTGCCAGATCAACTTGATCAGGAAAAAGATATACAAATTGGATGCGCGGCTGATCTTAATTCCGGTATGCTGTTCAACCGCAGCCACCATCTCGTCTTTGTCCGCCAAACCACGAAATTTACGGTAGGGTGGATTACACAGAATGGCGTCAAACTTTTCATCCCAGGTTTCCTTGAGAAAATTAGCATTCCGGAAGTTGATGTGCGTATAGCCATTAAATGTAAATAATAGTTGTGTAGCCTGAGCGGTTTCAGCGTCTACTTCGTAACCGGTCATCTTGCTTCCGGCATTTTCCTCATCTTCCAGCAGGCAGCGCAGGAAAATACCTAAACCCAACGCCGGGTCGAGAACGCTGGCAGGGGATTTTCTAGCCGTGACCCACTGAGCCATGCACTTCGCGATAGCATAAGGGGTAAAAATTTGCCCTAATCGAGTCCGTTGTGACAGCGACGTACGTCCGGCAAGTTCTTTTTCTGGTTCATCGCTGAAAAACAATTTTATTTTGCCCATGATTTGCTGGGATTATAGCATCCTGGCAGATTGCATCTCCATAACGGAGGGTCGGGAATTCTCCATGGTTCGGAGACTATTTCCTTTTACTGTTGTACGATAAAAATGTTAAAATACCCGATGGTCTTTCCCACCACAGAATTACAATTTCTCGATCGATTGCCTACAAATTATGTCCGGTGAAAATATCCTGATCGTTGATGATGACCTGGCGCATGCGTTGTTATGCCAACGCCTGCTTGAACGCGCCGGTTACCATGCCCAGGCAGTAAATCAGACAGCGAATGCGCTCGAACAACTCAAATCATCCGATTACGACCTGTTGATCACCGACATTCGCATGCCAGACATGACCGGCTTTGAATTGATGAGTCTGGCTACCCAGTCCAACCCCAACCTGGCGATTCTGTTAATGACTGGCTTCGGTACGGTAGAAAACGCGGTTCAAGCCCTGCGTTTTGGTGCTGACGGCTTACTGCTCAAACCGCTTTCGAGCGCCGGAGAATTGGTTGAAACTGTTGCTTCTGTTTTGCAAAAACGTCAGACCAAATTAGACGCGCTGCGTCTCAATGTTCTCCATCCGCTCTTTGACATTAGCGAGCATATTTTTTCTGAAACCACCCCGGAATTATTGAGCAGCTTGATCGTCAACGACATTCGTGCTCAGACACGTGCATCGGTGACCGGTATCTTTATCCATACGGATCAAGATTCTCATTGGAGGGTATTTGCCGGATCCGATCCGGAACCTCTGACACCTACTGAAATGTCCTCGCGGCTCGACAAAGTATTGGATGAATTATCCAAAATCGATCCCTATATCCTGCTGGCTTACAATGATCCACGCCTGGGCGCCATGTCCGGCTGGATGCAGGGAAACGGGTACCGTGACATGGTATGTGTACCGGTCAAACGAGCTAAAAATACCTACCTTTTCTATGCCATCCGGTCCAATTCCCAGCCCGAGTGGGAAAATCCAGATCTCGAATTGATCGTTATATTTGCGCGGCAGGCAGCAGTAGCGCTGGAGAATGCCCATCTCTATAACGAGCTCAAAGACTTTATCCATCAGCTTGAAGATTTGCAGCGCAGCCTCATCATGGCGGAGAAAATGGCCGCTCTGGGTCGGTTGATGGCATCCCTGGCGCATGAATTGAATAATCCATTGCAGAGTGTTCAAAATTGTCTGCATCTGGCCGAACGCAGTGACCTGCCGGAATTCCAGCGCCAGGAATTTATTACGCTGGCGCGTCAGGAGGTTGAGCGGGTCTCGGCTTTAGCCCAAACAGCCATGGAATATTACCGGCCCAAACGCCTGGTTCGCCAAAAGGTTGAACTGCTGGGTTTATTGGAAACGGTTTTAAACCTGGTTGAACCTCAGGTCCGAGGCAATCAGATCACGATCACTCGCGAATTTCCGGATCATCCCATCGAGATCGAATTGATCCGCGACAATATTCAGCAGGTGACCCTCAACCTATTGCTCAACGCCATGGACGCGCTCAGCGCCAGACCGGATCAGCGCAACATCTGGATTGAGGTGCGCGACCTTGAAAATGAGGTTGAGGTCTTCTTCGAGGATAACGGCAGCGGTATTGCACCAGAGGTGGAAGAGCGGTTGTTTGAGCCGTTCGTTAGCACGAAAGCCGATGGCACAGGACTTGGGCCTTTCGATCAGTTACGAATTGATCGTGGATGTACATGGCGGGGAATTGGGTTTTGTCCCACCGGTTCACGGGCAAGGTGCCCGGGTACGTATTTCATTGCCGAGGAAGGATTGATGCATGGCTAAAGCTCGAGTTCTGGTGGTTGATGATGAAGATATTGCCCGTCTCTCCCTTCTACGGATTTTACAGCTCGAGGGCTACGAGGTCACCGCTGTTGGTGACGGTGAGACCGCATTGCGGGAGCTGGCCCGCTCGGCTTTTGACCTGATGATCATTGACCTCCGCATGCATGGCATCAGCGGGTTGGACGTGGTCACCCAGTCAGCGGATCTTTATCCCAACCTCAAAGTTGTCATCCTGACCGCCTTTGGCAGCATGGATACCGCCATTCAAGCGCTGCGCTACCGCGTAAGTGATTACCTCATCAAACCAGCTTCGCCCCGAGACATTCTCCGCAGCCTGGATCGTGCCCTAAAAGGGGAGTCATCTCTCACCACCGAATCAGTCATCAGCGAAGCCCGTCCGGCAAACCGAGTTCCAATTACAACCAGCAAACCTTATGAACAATCCGTATTTCATGCTTCACAGGGTGTGGTTATCGATTGCATGCGCCGCCGCATCACCTGGCAGGAGGTGACAATCCACCTGACACCCACTGAGGCCAAAATTGTCGGCGTGTTGTTGGAGAACAATGCCCTGGTGGTTCGCCATCAGGAACTGGTGCAAAAGGCTTATGGTTACCGCGTGGGTGCTGGCGAAGCCGCCAAAATCCTGCGCCCCATCCTTTCCCGTTTGAACACCAAGCTGGAGAAAATACCCGGTGGCGCGGAATGGATTCGCTCCATCCGCGGTTCCGGCTACCTGCTTGAGATTGAAAACGCCGACTCAAAGGGTGAGCAACCCGCCGTCAAGTATTAATAAAAACGGAAGCATCGGCTTCCGTTGATGACTTTTTCAGGAGCGGGTGATCGGACTCGAACCGACGACATTTTGCTTGGGAAGCAAACGTTCTACCACTGAACTACACCCGCTGGCAGATTTGGATTATATGCGTGGGCATGGAGAATGTCAAGCGCGGCTAATTTCATCCTTCACAATCGAAAAGCCGGGTTTCCGTGTATGGTATAATCCTCTCTTCAAAGAAGTCTTACTGTAGCCGTCGTGCCCTCAGGGAATAGGAGAAAATATTGGCGTTCAATCCTTTCAATTGGCTGATGGGATTGTTCTCTCTGGACATCGGGATAGATTTGGGGACCGCAAATACACTGGTCAATGTCCGGGGAAAAGGAATCGTAATCAATGAGCCGTCCTGGGTGGCAGTAGAAAAGCGCAGCCGCCGTCCGTTGGCTATTGGTCTGCAGGCCAAAGAAATGGTTGGTCGCACTCCTGCCAACGTGGTTGCCATTCGTCCGTTGCGTGACGGTGTGATCTCCGAATTCGAAATCACACAGGCCATGCTCGGTTATTTTATCGGCAAGGCCCACCAGCAGACCATCGTGCCCATGCCGCGACCACGGGTGGTCGTCGGCATTCCCTCCGGCGCTACTGAAGTCGAAAAACGCGCCGTCTATGACGCAGCGATGTCTGCCGGCGCTCGTGAAACCTACCTGATCGAAGAGCCGCGCGCCGCAGCCCTTGGTGCTGGTTTACCGGTGTCTGAAGTGCAGGGCAGCATGGTGGTCGATATTGGCGGCGGTACAACTGAAGTCGCTGTGATCTCGATGGGCGGCATCGTTGTATCGCGTTCTTTGCGCGTCGCCGGTGATGAACTCGATCAGGATATCATTCAATACATCCGCAACAAATACAACCTGTTGATCGGTGAACGCATGGCCGAACAGGTCAAAATTACCATTGGCTCGGCCTACCCCCTGCCCACAGAAAAAACCATGAACGTCCGCGGCCGTAACCTGGTCAGCGGGCTGCCGGAATCGCTGGAAATCTCTTCGGTTGAAATCCGCGAGGCTGTTTCCGGTTCGGTACAGGTCATCATCGATACCATCAAAGACGCCCTGGACGAATCTCCCCCGGAAATTGTTTCCGACCTCATCGAAACCGGCATCTGCCTGGCTGGCGGCGGGGCGCTGTTAGGCGGCTTGATGGAGCGTCTCTCCGACGAGCTCCACCTGCGCGTCTGGGTTGCCGAAGACCCGATGACCTGCGTTGCACGCGGGGCTGGCATGATTCTGGAAGATCTGGACAAATACAGCGACTTCCTGGTTGGCCTGGACCGGGGCGGAGGCCGTTAAGCCGTCTGGCGATACCAGCTAATTCCGGCAGGCATGCTGGCATGGTAAACTTTCCACTATGAGAAACACCGGTTCTCAGTTCTTGCGGAATGCGACGATTATTGTCGTAGCCGTCGGTCTGGTCATTTTTGCGCTGAGTGGGTACATGCAGCCGCTTTTCCGCCAGGCGTTAAGCCCGCTTGTGGCGGCCCAAAGCTGGCTTTCCACCCGCTTCATGGCGGTGTACGAATTTGTCACCGTGCCGCGTGACATCAACAGCCTGCGCTCCCAAAATCAGGCGCTTGAATCAGAGGTGGCTGGTCTGCAGGCTCAAATCATCGAACTCGAGCAGCAGCTGCGCGAGGCCCAGGTGCTATACGCCCTGTTGGATTTTGCCCGCAGCAGCCCTGAATCGCAGTACGTGGCAGCTGCTGTGATTGGACGTGACCCCAGTCCGTTCCTCCACTATGTCATCATCGATCACGGCTCCGATTCTGGCCTGCGCCACGGTATGCCGGTGATCACAGACCAGGGGCTTGTCGGCCGTATCGACGCTTTGACGGCCACCGCAGCTCGTGTGCAACTCATCACGGACCCAGGATCAACTGTCAATGTCCGACTCGAGTCCACCCGCACCGAGGCGCAAATCGCCGGCTCGGTAACCGGTGAAATCACCCTTGGATTGGTTTCACAGGATACCACGCTGCTACCCGGCGAGCTGGTGCTTACCTCCGGCCTGGGCGGCGGATATCCGCCGGATCTACTGGTTGGGCAGGTCATCAGCATCCGCTCCGCCACCACCGACATTTTCCAGTCTGCCAGTGTCCAATCCGTGGTCGATTTCAACTCCCTCCAGGCGGTTTTGATCATCACAAACTTCCGCCCGGTGGACATTTCGCCGTTGATCCCCTCCACCCCCTGATCAAATGGGTTATATTGCTGCTTTTCCAGTTTTAATCATCACGTTGATGCTGCAACTGGCCATTTTTAGCCGTTTGCCATTATTGCATGGCACCGCTGACCTCATGTTGATCGTTCTCATCTCCTGGGCTTTGCAGGAGCGCGTGCGTTCTGCCTGGGTTTGGACGATCATTGGCGGGTTGTTGGTCACAATGGCGTCTGGTTTGCCATTTTATACGCCCGTTTTTGGCTATTTGATCGCCACTGCCCTCGCTCGGCTGCTGCGCCGCCAGGTCTGGCAAACACCCATCTTGGCCATGTTTGTCACCATCTTCACCACCACGCTGCTCTACCATCTGCTTTCTCTGGCTATGCTGCAAATCTCCGGACGCGCGCTGCCGCTGGTGGATAGCTTGACTTTGATCACCCTGCCGAGCGTTCTTCTAAATCTTATGTTAGCATTACCGGTATACACCTTGATTACCGATCTCGCCCTTTGGATTCACCCGGCGGAAATTGCTTAATCGTATGAATTGTCAACCTTTAGAACCCGTAAATGAGATAAATCGCAGCCGATTGTTGATGGTCTATATCCTCATCGGTCTGGTATTTATATTCTTCCTGGCGCGCCTTTTTACCTTGCAGGTCGTCGAAGGTGCTGATTACACCACCCGCGCGGTTGATAACCGCACCCGTGAGATCAGTTTGACGACCACCCGTGGCCAAATCTTCGACCGTAATGGTTCGATCCTGGCCCGCAATGTAGCCTCTTTCAACGTGACCATTACCCCTGCGGATTTACCCGCAGACCCGGGCGCCATTCAGGAGGTTTATCGTCGCCTTTCGGAACTGATCGATGTTCCGGTCAATAATGGCGATACCGAACCAGAAACGGTGCGTAATTTCACCCCCTGCCAGTCCGATCTTGGAATTACACAGATAGAATATATCGGCGAAACCAATGCGCCTTTTGATCCGGTGCGCATCAAATGCAATATCGACGAAAACACTGCCCGCATTCTGCAGGAGCAATCATCCGACATGCCCGGTGTTGGCGTGGAAGTTGAAGCCATCCGAGAATACCCAACCGGCGGCACCACCTCTGAGGTGGTCGGCTTCCTTGGTCCCATCCCTGCAATTGAACAGAATTACTGGGAAAGCCTGGGATTTGTCGCCAACCGCGATAAAGTCGGCTATGCCGGCATTGAAAATTACATGAACGACGTCCTGGTTGGGAAGAATGGTTCGCGCGTGGTCGAAGTCGATAATTCAGGTCAGATCCTGCGAGACCTGGAACCTCCAGTCGAAAGTGTCCCCGGCAACAGCATTGTTTTGACGATTGACACCCGTCTGCAAGCAGCCGCAAAAGCGGCGCTGGTCAATTGGATGGCACAGAAATCCCTGCTGTTGAACAAAAAATACACCCAGGGTGTGGTGATTGCCATGGACCCGCGCACTGGCGAGGTGTTAGCCCTGGTTTCCTACCCAAGCTATGAGAATAACCGCATGGCGCGGCTGATCCCTTCCTATTACTTCGCCCAATTGAACCAGGATCCGCATAAACCGCTCTTCAACCATGCCATTTCGGCTGAACATCCGCCGGGTTCTGTATTTAAGCTGGCAGCCTCCATTGGCATCCTGAATGAGGGCGTGGTAACTCCCGACCAACTGATCAACGACCCGGGCAAAATCATCATCGAGCAAAAGTTCTTCGAAAATGACCCCAACCCTCGGCCGCAGGAATATTGGTGCTGGATCGCTAAGTCAGGCGGCAGCCACGGCGACCTGGATTTCCTCGGTGGATTCAAGGAGTCCTGTGACGTCTATTTTTATAAAGTCACCGGCGGCTTTAAGGACGAGGTTCCCGAAGGCTTGAATATCTGGCGGCTGGGTGAATATGCCAAAGCCCTCGGATATGGTCAAACTTTCGGCATTGAACTGCCCGGTGAACAGAATGGGTTAATCCCCGACCCCACCTGGAAGCGTATCAATGTGTACGAAAACTGGTCCATCGGCGACACTTACATTTCTGCCATTGGGCAGGGGTATGTGCTGGCGACCCCCTTGCAGGTGCTGGTTTCCATTGCTACCCTGGCCAATGATGGAAAATTGATGCGCCCAACGCTGATCAAGGAGATCGTCGATAACCAGGGCAATGTGATCAAGCCTTTCGAGCCGGATATGCTGTGGGATATCACCAAAGATCCGAAAATTCATGTTTACGACGAGAATTTCTTCCAGACCGATGAGGTCAAAGTGGTCCAACCCTGGGTGGTCGATCTGGTGAAGCAAGGCATGCGTGAAGTGGTAACCTCCGGCACAGCGAAAAATGTATTCGATGGTGCCACCTTCGAGTCGGCTGGCAAGACCGGCACTGCTGAGTATTGTGACGATGTTGCCCGCCCGATGGGAAAATGTGTCCCCGGTCAATGGCCTGCTCATGCCTGGTATATCGGTTATGCGCCCTACGACAACCCGGAGATTGCGGTTGTGGCTTTTGTCTATGACGGTGATGAAGGCGCAATTCTGGCTGCTCCTATCGTCCGCCAGGTGATGGAAGCCTACTTCGAACTTAAAACTGCCGCGTCAAACTAAAGGTCTGGATGAACTCAAGGAAGGATTCGATTGATGTTAAGGCGTGAAACCTGGCGCCACTTTGACTATTGGCTGTTCGGGACCGTGCTGCTGCTCTCGGTCTTCGGCATAGTCATGATCCGTTCAGCTGTCGCCGGCAACATCGAACTGGTCAATAGCGTCCGCAACCAGACCATCTTCGTCGGGTTAGGACTGGGGCTAATCCTGGTGCTGGCGGCGGTCAACTACCGCACCTGGGCTTCCACCACCCGCTTGCTGTATGCGGGCGGCATCATCCTTCTCATCGGCATCTATCTCATCGGAGACGCTGCCTTTGGCTCCACCCGCTGGTTCGAAGTTGGTGGCATCAACATCCAGCCGTCTGAGCTGGGCAAAATCATTCTCATCATCGCGCTGGCTAATTACTTCGCCAACACGGTGGACCAGCCGCATAATCTGGTGTGGATTGGCAGGAGCTTTGCCATCACCATGGGCATGACCATCTGGGTGATGCTTCAGCCTAATTTGAGTACTTCCATCGTGCTGCTGGTTATCTGGTTCTCCATGTTATGGATCAGCGGTCTCGAACTTAAATATGTCTTGATCTTTGGGGGATTGGCGGTGGTGCTGCTGGTGGTATTCCTGATTCTGATTCTCAACGGCATCAAAATACCGCTGATTGAGGGCTACCAGCTGGACCGGGTGGTCAATTTCATTTACCGCGACCCTAACGCCACCCACGGCGAGCAGTACAACATCGAACAGGCGCTCATCAGCATCGGTTCCGGCGGCTGGTTTGGCGCCGGCTACGGCAATGGCACCCAGGTGCAACTGCGTTTCCTTAAAGTTCGGCATACCGACTTCATTTTCTCGGCGATGGCGGAAGAATTCGGCTTTATTGGCACGGCGCTGGTGATGGCACTGTTGATTTTTGTGGTCATTCGCTGCCTGTATGTCGCCCGCAAATCGATGGATACCTTTGGTGCATT
The DNA here is from genome assembly GCA_963721535.1 of uncultured Chloroflexia bacterium. Taxonomy (GTDB): domain Bacteria; phylum Chloroflexota; class Anaerolineae; order Anaerolineales; family Anaerolineaceae; genus Bellilinea. The sequence continues at coordinate 8,379 of CAVRKN010000011.1, read as the reverse complement.
GATCGCGTATGGCATTGCTACATTGATCTTTTTCCAAATGGCGGTTAATATAGGCGTTAACTTGAATGTACTGCCGGTGACCGGGCTAACCTTGCCCTTCGTCAGCTATGGCGGCAGTTCGCTATTATCCCTCGTGCTTGGCATTGGATTGGTTGAGAGCGTCGCTGCCCACAGCCAGACTCTCGATTTTTAAGGAGAAACATGGCACCATCATCGTCACAACCGGCTCGGGTACGTTTTGCCCCGTCGCCCACCGGGCATTTGCACCTGGGTGGAGCACGGACTGCCCTGTACGACTTTTTGCTGGCCCGCCAGACCGGGGGCCAGTTTATCCTGCGTATCGAGGACAGCGACCGCCGGCGCTTTGTGGAAGGTGCTGAAGAAGAGATCTTTGCCAGCCTGCATTGGCTTGGCATTGATTGGGATGAGGGTCCGGACGTTGGTGGGCCTTACGGTCCATACCGCCAGTCCGAACGCAAGGAAATCTATCAGCAACATGCTGACCAGTTGATTGCGATGGGGCATGCATTCACCTGCTTTTGCACCCCGGAACGTCTGGATATGGTGCGCACCGAGCAGCAAAGGCGTAAAGAAGCACCACATTATGACGGCACCTGCCGCAATTTAACGGCTGACGAGGTCAAAACACGGGTTGATGCCGGGGAGAAGCATGTGATCCGCTTCAAAATGCCCCAGAACGGCACCACCACCGTCACGGATTTGCTGCGCGGCGACATTACAGTGGAAAATCGCACGCTGGATGACTATATCCTGGTGCGCTCTGACGGTCTGGCGCTTTATCACCTGGCGGCGGCGGTTGACGACAATCTGATGAAGATCACCCATGTGATTCGCGGCTCGGAATGGCTGCCAACCCTACCCCTGCACAGCATGATCCACCGTGCTTTTGGCTGGCAGGAACCGGAGTGGGTGCATCTTTCGATCTTCCTCAAACCCAGCGGTAAAGGCAAGATGAGCAAACGCGAGACGGCGGAACTGATCAAAGACGGGACCTCTTTTTTCGTCAAGGATCTGGAAGAGCTGGGTTACCTGCCTGAGGCTGTCGTCAACTGGATCGCGTTGATGGGTTGGAGTTATGACGATCACACCGAGTTCTTCTCCTTGCACGATCTGGTCGACAAGTTCAGCCTGGACAAGCTCAATCCCTCGCCGGCAGCCATCAACTACACAAAATTTGACCATTTCAACGGTCTGCATATCCGCGCTTTGCCGGTGACCGAGCTGGCGCGCCGTATGAAACCCTATTTCGTAGCCAAAGGCTATCATCCCGATGATGCCACCTTGCTCCGCATTGCCCCGATCGTGCAGGAACGCCTACAGGGCATGGACGACGCCCCCGAGCTGGCCGGTTTCTTCTTCAAGGCGGACGTTCAGCCAGAGGTGGAGGATCTGGTCATCAAGGATTTGAGCGCGGTCGAATCGGCGGAGTTGGCGAAGAAAATAGTAGCGCTGTTGGAGCAGCAACCGGACATGAAGGTGGAAACAGTTGAACCGCCCATGCGCGAGTTGGTGGAGCAGTCCGGATTGAAAGCCGGTCAGGTCTTCGGTCTGATGCGCAACGCCATCACCGCCCAGCGCGTCAGCCCGCCGTTGTTTGAGAGTATGCAGATCATCGGCAAGGACAAAGTGGTAGCCCGCATGCGCCGCGCCGTGGAATTATTGTCAGGGTTATCGTAGGGGAAGGAGCCTTGCGTGCCCTTCCCGATTCCCCGGCCCCCGAGCGAAGCGAGGTCTGTGATTGAGCCTGTCGAAGGGCGTCGGTCCCTGAGCTTGTCGAAGGGCTTGCACATCATTTTGAACGGTGGTAAAATACCGCCTGCAAAGATGGGGGCTCGTCTAACGGCAGGACAGCAGACTCTGAATCTGCTTGTAGAGGTTCGAATCCTTTGCCCCCAGCCTGAAAAAACTCTCTTCGGAGAGTTTTTTGATAAAGAGGTTCGAACCCCCAGAAGGGGGCGGCGTCCTTTGCCCCCAGCCTCATCCAATTTCCCGCATTTCGCGGGATTTTGGGTTTACAGCGTGGCATTCCGTAGCGGCGTTCAGCGACCGCCATGCTCGTGAGGTCTAAAGGTTTAGATGGCCTGTTTATGGATAATTATAATCGTACCATCATTACAAACGATATTTATTTTATCGGTCTGTGGTACGAAAATTGTGACATTATAGCTGATTGCTAGATTGCCTTTCAAACCGAACTTGTCCAACTTCTTGCATTGCTCAGAAAGCTAGTAAAATTCCCTAGCAAATATGCATTCACCATAAGCCACCTAGTAAACCATTTTATGGTTTGATGTTTTAGAATTGCGATCCCAATTTCCACCGAAAATCGATTATGAATAATCGCCGATTATTTCACTTATTAATCTTCTAAAGTGAAGATATTTAATTATCTCTTCAACGTGATCTCATTCATCGCCCTGGCTTTTGTATTTCTATATTTCAAGAATTTCTTTTTCTTGTTTTGCTTTATTTTCTATTCCATGGGAATTGTATTAGTCCGACCCCGTTCATTTAGATGGATAGTAATCCCTATAATGATCTTCGTCATCCTCAATACCCAGGTCCTTAATACGCTGATAAACCTGAACTCCGTAAACTTACCCTTTACACAAAAACCAGCCGAGGTTTTCACTACGGTCTTTACACCAAAACTTGGTTTGCAAGTCTTACCAGTTGAAGTAAAAAGCATGTTAAATCTTTTAGAAAAGATTGATATTGAGGATTATAGGATTTCAGAACTGCTAAAGAATCAAACCTTTATTTATCAACGGATAGTCGAGGCTGCTTGGCCTAAAAAATATAGCGACTTGTCGCATTACGTTTTTATATTAGCGGATGAGTTGACGTCCTGCGAGATCATATCAACGGAGGGAACCATTGCCATTACTGAGTGCAATTAAGCTCGTCAACATTGTCGTCTTTGGATTTGGCTTCTCTGGCACTGGCTTGGGGTGGGTATTCATTGGGCCATTGGTTCATGGAAGCTTGTGTCGGCCGCGATCTGGCGGACCTGCCTTACAGGAACTTCCGCTGCTACTCCTTATTGGAATAATAATAAACTATGGCATATTACTACTCGTCCAATCCCTATCTGTCGGACTATGGATCACCACTGGGGTAGGGACATTCGGCCTTGTTTGCTACATAATAAGCCAGATAAATTCAAGACGGCAGTTTTACTCATCCCATCGAGCTATCGAGAATGGCGTTGCTGTCATTTTCACCGCCGTCCTATTCTTGGCTCCCATCATCGGTAGCCCCTTATCCGATTGGGATGCGCGATCGATCTGGTTTTTCCACGCCAAAATGATCTTCTCCGCTAGATCGATCGGTCAAATCGCAGGTTGGTCGGACCCGGCTGTTACATTTTCTCATGTTGATTACCCTAACTTAGTACCGGCACTAGCAGCTCAACTTGCTCACCTATCTGGATTCTGGAATGAGTATCTTCCAAAATTATCGTTATTCTTCATCCTAGTTCCGGCTGTCGGGTTGATTTGCTCTTTTGCTCGACGTATTTGGAGTTTTATATTCGTTCTGCTGCTCGCATTATTCACTCTGAACGTATATATCTGGAACGGATATATGGACGGATATTTGGCCTTGTATTTCACCCTGTCTATGCTTTTTTTTGGCCGATATCTCAACGATTCGCACCCAATAAGTGGATCTCTTGTCGAGTTGGGCATGCTTATTATTCCTTTTATATTTGAAAAATGAAGGAATTCTTGCGGTTGCCATAGGCTTTTTTATTTTTTCCCTGGTGATCGCATTTCGACACCGCGATGTAAGCATCCCAACGCTTCTGAAGAAGAACATGCGATATGGCATTTTACTTGGAGTTGTGATATTGCCATTTGTCCTGTGGACGATTTATAAGGGTCAATGGGATTTGGTAAACGATCTAGGGATTGGTTCTACAAGTTCGTTCGAGATGTTATTCTTGCGTGTTCGTGATGGAAATTATATTAACATCATCGTCAGAACTGATTCGACAAGTTGCAGACAGCGTTATTGCTATTGGGTTTGCTATATTTCACTACGATCTCAATGAAGAAGCCCATCCACCGAGGTGTTCTATTAATACTTGCGATCAGTGGGTTATACTGCTTTGGAATCATACTGGTTTACCTTCAGACGCCGGTTGATTTAGCATGGCATTTGCGTACTTCTCTAGACCGAACCATGCTTTTAGGCAATGGTGGTTTGTATGCTGCTGGGTATTTTCTGTTGGATAACCTAGAAAAAGAGAAAATCCCCGAACATTAATTTCTGAGATTGTTATAACCACCATGACAAGTAGATGGCTGGGAATGCGCGAAAAAGTGGACACAAAAAATGTCCTGATCGGGTAGACTTTTAGAGATCAGGAGATCAGACATGAACGACAGGAAATATCGCGAGTACTCGCGGGAGTTCAAGCTTGAAGCGTTGGAACTGCTGAAACGCGGCGATAAGAATGCTCCACAGCTTGAACGGGAATTGGGCATAACCCCTGGTTTACTCCTAAAATGGCGCACACGGTATCAAATACTGGCCACAGAAGGGCAACCTCCCCAACTTGGTCCGAGCGATATGGAGGCGGCTAAGGCTGAAATTCGGCGGTTGCAGCGCGAGCTGGCAGCTGCCGAAGAGGAGCGCGAAATCCTAAAAAAAGTGGTCAACATCTTCTCACGAAAAAACGGATGAAGTACGCCTTCATGACCGCGCATGAGCAAGACTTTTCAGTCAAAGCGATGTGTCATGTTCTGGGCGTACAGCGCAGTGGTTACTATGCCTGGAAAAAGCGGCCGCTGAGTGTCCGGGAGCAAGCCAATCAAGCCTTGCTTGAAAAGATCCGGGAAGCCTTTGCACTGAGCCGCAGTACCTATGGCAGTGTCCGCATTCAGAAGCACTTTTTGCACGCTGGACAGGTCTATTCCCGTCATCGTGTGGCGCGCTTGATGAAAAAAGCGCACCTGGTGCCGGTAAAAGCCGCCCATTGGCATCCACAGACCACCCGGCAGCAACCTGGGGCCAGAACCGCTCCCAACCTGCTCAACCAGGACTTTACAGCTGCCCGGCCGAATGAGAAGTGGGTTGGCGACATCACCTACATCGAGACCGCAGAAGGCTGGCTCTATTTAGCCGTGATCATGGATCTGTACTCCCGTCGCGTGGTAGGTTGGGCCATGCGGGAGCGGCTCGATGCAAAACTGGTGGAGAGTGCCTGGCGCATGGCGGTCATCAATCGCCATCCACCCGCTCAACTGCTGCACCATTCGGATCGCGGCAGTCAATACACCAGCGAAGTCTATTGGAACCTGTTGCAGGCTGCTCAATGCCAAATCAGCATGAGCCGCACCGGCAATTGCTATGACAATGCGGCCATGGAGAGCTTCTTCGCCACCTTGAAAGGAGAGTGTGCCAATCGACGATTTAGCACCAAAACGGAAGCACGATCGGCGATCTTTGAGTACATTGAGGTTTGGTACAATCGCCAAAGATTACATTCATCCCTGGGCTATTTGAGCCCGGTGCAATTCGAACAACTTTCTGGACATTAATCGTGTCCACTTTTTAAGGGCAAGTCCACTTTTATTTACAAGTCGGGGCGAGAGGATTTTCAAATCCCCCCTGCGGGGAGAACCTCCGACCTCTTGCACCCCATGCACCCCGACAAACCCAGTCGGGGTCCAGCGTGCGGAAGACGCGCAGCCGGACATCGCCAAGGAAATTAAAAACCACCGTTCTGGTGGTTTTGTTTACAAGTCGGGGCGAGAGGATTTGAACCTCCGACCTCTTGCACCCCATGCAAGCGCGCTAGCCGGACTGCGCCACGCCCCGATTTGCGAGCGAAATTATAAGCCACAAGGCTAATTTGTGCAACCCTTATTTCAAAAACCACCTCTGTTCGGGCGGACACATGGGTCCGCCCCTACGAAAAGACACCCTCACCCTACCACTTTCCAGCGGGGAGTAATCGGTTATTCAGGCACCCAGCCGATGGCGTAGAAGGTGGGGACGAATAAAATGCGGTCACCGCGCTGCCAGGCAGCCGAATCGAGCTGGCGCAGGGCGGACAGACGATCTGGGTCAAGGCTGCCGGCTAAATCGGCTGCGAGGGTATCCCATTCCAGATCCCAATCCGAAATCGGTTGTCTTTTGCGCCCATTCGCCGCCCATGACGCCGCTGGTGACATGCTGCAGACCTGCCTGGGTGAACAATTCAGCCAGTTTTCGCCCCATTTGAATGTCCGCGCCCTGGCGGGCAAGGGCTTTCAGCCTGTAAACGGCCGAGTTCGGCTAACTCGGCAGGGTAATCAATGCGACCGGTGTAATCCGGTTCCGCCAGCGCCAGAATGACACCGCCGGGACGGGTTACCCGCAGCATTTCCGCCAACACAATGTTGCGGATCCACCCACAGCAGGAAATAATGCGTCAGGCAGGCGTCAAAAGCACCGTCATGATAGGGGAATTGTAAAGCGTCCGCCTGCACCAGGTTGGCGCGAGGAACCTTCTGCCGGGCAATTCGCAAATTGGCGGGATCCCAGTCCAATCCATGGAGGGTACCAGCCGGGCAATTGGTGAGAATTGCGCCGGTACCGCAGCCAGGTTCAAGCACGCGGGAAGCGTCAGTCAACCCCGCTTTTTCGTATAGATATCGGCGAGTCTGAGCAGTCCAGCCGGCTTGCTGGGAATAGCGCGCGTGCCAGTCCACTAAAAAGTCAGGCTGGGGCTACTTCATGAGCCTGCTGCCAAATTTGTTCCCAAGGATCGGTCAGCAGGTTGCCGAGATTGGCATTCAGTCCCTGACGCGGCAGCACATCGCCATCCGGTTCGACATACAACCAGGAGCGACCAGCGCCTGCGATCATTTCGCCAGCAGCTTGCAATTCGATAGAGACTGGATTAAGGTGGGAGTACGGCACGGGCAGGTCCCAGACGAGCTGCATCTGGTGGTGGGCAGCCACGTCCGCGGCGTTGTCCAATACCGCCTTCAATGCCCCAGAGGACTCACTCAGAGCTCAAGGACGGGACGCGCATACTGGCCAGGCGGTCCAAAATATTCGGAATTTCCGCGGCATTATGCTCGGTGATGGTAAGGTGCACGGTGACGAAAATGTCTTCAGCCAGGGTGTCACGTAAGGCTTCCCAGGACTGCTCATCCTGTGGATCGAGCACCAGCATCAGATGGTCCAGACCGGCTTGCAGCACCTGGTGCAGATAGTCGGTTTCGGAAAGGCGGAGACCGCAGGAAAGCAAGCCGGCGACCATGCCCAGTTGTTCTGCGTAGCTGATCAATTCAACCAGATCAGGCCGTTGGGTGGGTTCCCCGCCGGTGAAGATCACATGCGGAATGCCAGCTTTCCAGGCTTTGTCGAGAATGGTTTTCCACTCTTCTGTGGATAAATTTCGCTTTACCCGGTCATTGGGCGCATCGGGGGTATGACCTTCGGCGGTTTCGTAGGTCAACGCACAATCCAGCCGCAGCGGCGCTATCAATTTCTGGCTGTGCGGCGAAGTGCGGTCAAAATCAAGATAGGTACTCGGATCCAAATCGGGTGTTTCCACCAATGTGGCTACCCGATCCGAAAAGGCATGGAAATCGAACAGCGCCTGAGATAAGCTGACGCGGTACCGTTTGGAGACACTTTCCGCGACAGCGCCGGGACGGGTTTGTTTTAGCAAATGATAGGCATATTCAGCCGCGGTCTGGTTTAGGTGCAGCACAGTGGAAGCGTTGACAATCAGAAGGCCGGTACCATCCTCCTCCAGGCGCAGATGCAAGCGAAATGGTACCGCGACGTCCGGCGGTGATTGATATTGGTACACACCGGGAGGGATGGATTCTTGTTGGGGGAAATAGCGGTCGAAAATATTGCGAATGGTTTTCATTTACGTTTCCTCCAGGTTCGGCGGCGAAAAGTCAAGGTAAAGCAGGTAATGCTGAGGCGATGGGATTGCGAGCCAGCGGGCAACCGCCGCCGCATTCTGATAATACGGCACATGTGTGGCATTCATCCGGCAGGTTACGGTGTTCGCGTAAGCTGACTGCCAGATCATGCTGCCAGATGCTGTGCCAGGGATCGGTCAGGATATTTCCCAGAGATGTGTAGTAGGACTGGCAAGGCAGCACGGAGCCATCCGGTTCGATACACATATTGTAGAGCGCGGCAGAGCAGCCTTTGACGCCCAGATCCATTTGCACCGGGTCAAAATTGCAATATTGGGTGGGTGTATACCAGATGAGCCGCTGCTTGGCGGTTTCCGTTTTACTGCGGGCCAGATCCAGCAAGGGAGGCAGCGCTGTAATTCAGGCAGCCCGGTACCTACAGTCGAGCCACGGCCGGAGTAAATCAGTGCGTTCAAACCGA
>CAVRKN010000010.1:0-10099 GCA_963721535.1 uncultured Chloroflexia bacterium | reverse complement strand
ATAATAGAGCATCCCTCGACATGACAAGATTATGCCACCTTCCTTTAGGTACATTGTAGAGGATTCCAGCCTCCATATCCACGAGCTAAAATAATTTAATTTCAGTATACAGCAGCACGCCCATGTCCAAGGATGAAAACTTCATCAGTATTAATATCCCTCTCGATCTCTGCGATATTCCCTGGCTCCATCGCAAATTCCCAATTCAAAATGGCTACCTGCCAGCCATCGGAGAAGAGCAGCGGTTGGTACCCAGGGTCTACCCAAGCAAAGGATTCGATTTGGGAGTGCATCATTTTCCTAAGAGTGTTTCATGCGGAGTGTTTCCCATAAGGACCATACTGGAAATTCCAGATCACAGGAAAATTCTCCTTCGGATGGCTAAGCTGAAACCAATTCTTTCGCATGTTTCTGGATTTTCTTAATGGCCGTCACAATTTCCTCTGTATCTTTTTGGCTGCCAAGAAGTGCACGGTGCACCAGCCAGACTGTATTCGCGGCCGCATCATCGGTGATTGGACACTCAGCCTTCAAGAATGGGAAAAACTCCTGCGCATGGTCGGGCGAAAGACGCCTGCGAATCGCCATTTTGGAAGACATCCAGTTTACGGACGGCCGGATAGCTGTCCTGGGTCGGAATGCCTTCAGCATTTAATGCCTTAATAAACGATTTTCGTTTCAAGCCCCGCAAATGCCGACTTATCATAGTGGAAAATGTAGCAGTAGTACCCATGACGCGTCACCCGTTTATCGAGTGCTTGTGGGCGGATTTCATCGATTCCGAGCAGGCGTTTGTTAAGAAAAGCGGCATTGGGTGTCCGCAAGGCTGCCTGTTCATCGAGCCGGTTGAGTTGTTGGTTGAGCACCGCCCCTTGCACTCGCTCAATCGATAATTGGATCCGTTGATGTAATGCGAATAAAAGTATTGTCCTGGCATGCGGCCGCAGTCATGAATGGATCGTATCCAAATCGCCAGATCTTCGTTATTAGTAACCAGCAAGCCGCCTTCGCCCGCAGTCGTTAACTTGCTCGACTGAAAGCTAAATGTTCCAATGCTTCCAATTGCGCCAATTTTTTTGCCTTTCCACTCGCTGCCATGAGCATGCGAGCTGTCTTCAATGATGGAAAGGTTATGAATACGGGCAATTTCCTGTAAGCGGTCCATGTCAGCGGGATGCCCTGCAATATGGACCGCGATGATGGCTTTGGTTCGCGGTGTGATGAGGGCTTCAACTTTTTCAGGATCAATGCAGTAGGTATTGGGATCAACATCGACCAGGACGGGCAGGGCTCCACTAGAACTGAAAGCACGGCTGACGCGGTTGCGATGAAGGTAAATCGGGCACGATTACCTCATCACCCAGGCCAATTCCCAATGCTGCCACTGCGATCTCGAGGGCAGCAGTGCCATTGGTACAGGCAATACCGTATTTTGCCTCTTGATAGGCGGCAAAGCGCTCTTCAAATTCCAGGGTTTGCTTTCCAGGAGTTCTCCACCAGTATACGGCTATGCAGCACATCGATCAAGGCTTTTTCTTCGTTTTCATCGTATTGTGGCCAGGTTGGAAAGGGACGAGCATTTTACAGGTGTCCCGCCAGTAAAGCAAGTTTTTCAGACATTCTTCCTCCTGAAATAAATTCGTGAACAACAGAGAGGCGATCAGGATTGCCAGGTACGCACATTCCCATGCAACTGATTTGGCTTTAGTATTTTAAATCCTTCGCCACGAGAAAAACCACTTCCCCGGGCAGCTTCCTCCTCAAATCCTTCCAATTCCTTGTCCAAATCAACAAAATTTTGAGCTGTAAATTGAGCCGCATAACAATAAATCGCTTTACGTTTGCGAATGTAGGTGGGGTCAATGTCAACCGTAAGGTTTGGCCAGGCAGTGTTGTAGAACGCAACCCCTTTAAGAAGGCGAAGTTATATCCACGGCCGCCTTCAGGATCTAGTCGGGGAAATCCAGCCAGGAGAACTGCTTCAGCAGCTGCGTATCCGGTTTTATATGATCCTGATGAGCCTCGTACGGGAGCCATGGGTCAACTGTCATAACGAAAATCCGGCTGTACCCTGTGGATTGGTCGATGATGTCCTGGCGCAGCTGGTGGATGTTGTAATCACCAGCATCCGGATAATCCAACCAAATATATTGGTCGACGCCAACGATTTCACCGGCACACTTTTGTTCTTCCCGCAGCTGATATCTTCATTTGGTCCACTGTCAAAGATTGGTCTAAAACCCCGACCACATCGTCAGTGACCATTTAAATAAATAATTTCTGCGCCAAGATCATGCAACCGCGCTATGGTACCTCCGGCAAAGAGATCATTATCATCGTAATGAGGTTGAATACACAGCACTCTTCGAGCTGAAAATAGATCTGGTATTGGGGGCTTCACTTGTGAAAGCATTTTTATCTGGTTATCGCAACTTACGAATTGTATAAAAGTTGTTGGTCTCGTACAATACCTCAACAATCGCGCCCAATGCGGTCGCTTTATACCCCAATTCGGAAGCCACCAGCCTGGGTTTAATCGGAACCACGCCCTCAATTCTTTGCGTAATGTTCTCCGTCAAAAAGTTAGTATAGATATCCAAACCGCTTCGTATAACGATTACATCAGGGTCTAAGACAGCACAAGTATTCGCGACTGCCAGGGAGAGATAATAAATTAATTCATACAATGATTCGCTCCGCCCATTTTTCTTTCCTTAACATTGCCTCGAAAATTGCTTCCGGAGCCCATTCCTCATGATTATCCGCTAATCCCTTGGATCTAATCACCTTTTCTGCTTTTTCCGAAATGGCTGGTAAGGAAGCCAAGCTTTCCAGGATACCAAATTTTCCCCGCTTCTTTCCGAGGTATTCTCTTCCAGGAAGGTATAACCGATTTCTCCAGCCAGAAAGTTAGTACTTCGGTACAACGAGCCGTCGATAATGATCCCTGCGCCGATACCATTTCCGACAGTGATAAAAACAAGGTTGCGTAAATTTTGACCGACGCCAAACCAACATTCACCAAGTGCAGCAAGGTAAACATCGTTGTCAATAACTACCGGGACATTAAATCAAGCTATTTAATTTTTGCCTTAATGGAAAATTACTCCAACCTTGGATCTGATCTCGGAGCACTATTCCATCTTGATGGCTTGTTAGACCTTGTGTCCCGACAGCAATTCCAAGTATTTTCCGGCCTTCGATTGATTTGTTTTTGATCAAATTGGAAATTATTTTTGCCAACCTGGCATAAGATGCATCAGCTGAAGCAAGGTGGTTATCAGTCTTTTCTTCGACTAACACGTTTCCACTTAAATCTGTTGCAGCACCATAGATGGACGTCCCACCCAGATCGACACCAATAATCGCGAAAACTTCCGAGTTTATTTTGAGAAGAGGGCGCTTCCTTCCCCCGGGTCAATTCTTTTTCAGCTGTTTGGACCACCATATTTTCTTCTGTGAGTTCATCAATCGTCCGAATGACAGTTGGAAGGCTCAATTCCAATCGCTGGGCTATCGATGGACGTGAAATCGGTCCTAAACGTCGAATTACGTCCAGGATCGCCGATCGATTGATTGCATGCATCTCATTGGTGGTGAGGGTGTTTTTCCGAATCATCATCCTTTGACTTATGCCTACAGAAAATAGTATCTGTTTGATGCTCGAGAAAAAACGGTATTAAATTTGGCGACAATGATGGGGAGAAAACTTACTTATTAACGATTAGTAAGTTAGTTATATTATATGAATTAATTTCAGAAATTTCAATACCCAATTCACGAGATTTACCTACCACCAGCCGCCCAAAGCCTCCGTTGTATGATTTGTTTTTCGCCGACAAAATTCACTTCCAACTATGGCCGCACACAGTTGTTTCATGTTGACTTCGGTGGTGGAACACATAACAGATCAACTTTTTCTCATTTCGAGAGACTGGGATAACTATTAGAGCCTATCGAGCAGGCTGTCATGAAAAGCCGCAAAGAAGATGCCTGTGGCCATTAATAAATTTCTTTCCCTCGGCCTTCCTTTGGTAATTGCAGCGTAGATTTACCCGGTTGCGATGATGTGATGATTTGAGCTAAACAAAGTAATTTCCTTCACGCGCCATTCTTGTGGTATAAATAATCTTGCATCAGGAAGCTCATTTTGAGCTGGCAACCGGCCCGGAGACGGCAGCGGTGCCTTTAAGTGGCGACACTTAGATGCGCGAGAGGATAAATCTTCCTCTTGAAAGAAGGTCTCTCTTTTTGTTTAACTCGTCTCCGGGCGTCATGCGAGCATATGCTAGTGCATGATGCCCTTTTATTTCCTTCCTGGTGCAGCATATCCAACAGGCGTACGCCTTGATAAAACAAGGCACTGCCTAAATCATTTGCCCCGATTTTCCGGGAATAGAAAGAGGGAAATTGAATGTCACCAGTAGAGCGCAGTAATAATGAAATTAAACTCACGGCCGCAGTATATGCAACACAAAATGATTGGCTGCAACATGTAAAAGACACCGGACGACTGCCCGAGAATCCCAATCCACGACCCTGGTTAGTGCATGTGGTTAATCATATTATTCGAAATCGAGGCAGGGATATCACTTTATCTCCCGATGAGCAGCTTGTGTATGATGCAATTTTAAGAGAAAGAAGGTTACCTGGGGGTGGTGTAATACTGGTTCCAGAATCGGATGAGTGATCAGAGTATTCGGTTGTTGAGCGAAGGTGGTTTACACCATTTTCTCGCTAACGTTAAAGAATCCTTTCTCGCGAGCCGTCTTTCCGGTAATGAACCTCCAGATATTTGGTGCATGAGGGTGTTTAGCACCAAGAATCCATGTTTTTCATGGATTCAGTGGACAACGCATCCACTATATATGGACAATATGTACGGCTTACCCCCGTATGTACGGTATATAGAACATCCTTTCGAGCTTCGAATCTGGAGGTTCAGGGTTCGAATCCCCGCGTAGCGGAGGGGCGCTAAATCAACCCGTCTAAAATATCCATCAACTCCTGATCACCACCGGCCGGCGGGTACCAGTCCACCAACACCACGTCTGCCTGCTGGTTTTGGATAGCCTCGCCAAATCCGGTTAAACCCAGGTTGATCGCCACCAGCGGCTCGGTCAAAAGGCTTTGAATGGGGTTGTCTTTTTCTTCCATATCAATTCCTCAATAATCGTGCACAAAATTCGGTGGCAGCCGCATTACTCATAAAGGTGACCACGTCGGCAGCGTGCAACGCCTGTTTTTGGGTTTCATACCCCTGCGGATCCAGCTCGGTACCGGTGATGGAAGCCACAAAGGTGATGTTCCCTCCCCGAGCCTGGGCTTTTTGTTGCGCCGTCTGAATAGCTGGCAGCAAATCATTCACAGGATCCATGGAGGCGTTATAACCCAGGATAAAGTCGAGCAATATGACGGCAACTTGCGGGTCATCTGCCTCCGCTAGAATCCGCCGAGCGCGCTGGCTGCCGTCGATCATCGGATGCGGCCGGCCGCGGGTGTATATGTCATCACCCATATCCACCAGGCTATGCTGTTGGCTATGGTCTGGATGCTGCAAAGCATAGCGTTTGTCCAGCGGCGAGTTGGAATAGACCGGGATATTCTGTGACTGGAGGATCTGTTGCGATTGGTAACAGAATGTGCCCCCGGCAAATAGCCCGCGCAGGTATTGCTGCGAAGGCTGCCAGCTCTGTTTAGCCTTGGCCAGGAAATCTTCCGCTACGATGTCGTTGAGCCAGTCCCTGTGTTGTCCAGTAGCCAGAAAAGCCGCTTCGTCTATCGTCTTCGCCAATCGGAATAATTCCCCGGCGCCCGCAACATTCTCCTGAATCCCCAGAAAGCAGGCTACTACTGGTTTGGTACAGTGTGCAAAAGCATCGGTCAGCAGTTGCAAGGTCTTTCGTCCGGGCGGTTTAGAAATGACGGCGATAACTTCGGTTTTTGGATCGTTTTCAAGCGCCTGTAGCGCTGCTAAGGTGGTCATTCCACCGACCGCGTCCGACAAATCACGGCTGCCAGTGCCGATCGCATGCGAAATGCCGCTGCCAAGGTGATGGACCAGGCAGGTGAACTCCTGCAGGCCAGTTCCAGACGGCCCCACCACGCCGATCGAACCTTGTCTTACCCGGTTGGCAAACCCTAACCCAACGCCGTTCAATATGCTGGTCCCGCAATCCGGGCCCATCACCAATACGCCGCGCTCGTCCGCCAGCCGTTTGACGGAGATTTCATCCTCCAGGCTGACATTGTTACTGAAAAGGAAGACGTTCAGGCCGCGTTCCACTGCCTGGCGCGCTTCTCGGGCAGCATACTCGCCGGGGACTGAGATGACGGCCAGGTTGGCGTTTGGTTTAGCTTCCAACCCATCCTGCAGGGTATGTAAACTGGATTGACCTTTACTGGCGGCACTTACCTCAAGGAATTGGTCGAACTTTTCGAGCAATTGGTCAGCGGTATTTTGGCTTCCAGCTTCCACAACCACAATCAGGTCATTCGGCAGGGCGGTCTGGATTCGAGAATCGTGGAACCCCAGATCGACCAGGGTCTGTTTGTTGGCGTCGCTGGCCATTACGACCACGGACTGGGTTACGCCTTCTGCTTCTGTCAGCCGTTTATTAACACCCATCAGAAAAACCGAGTCGTAATACTGGTTCTTCTTAATCATCACACTGGTTGCCATGACTTGCTCCTCAGGTCCCCTGATATTTTCTGCTGAATGCTTTCAGTGCCTGAACATAGCACTCCATCGGGGCTCGCACCAATCCGGCTCCGATTTTGGGATACCCCGGGTCTTTGTGGGCGATGGCGGTATCGATAATGGGTGTAATGCCCGTTTGCACCACTTTGCGGATATCGATCCCTATTGGCGCTCCGGCAAAGCTAAAAGCAGGCATACGGTAGCTTGGGTGGGTCGTTGTGGTGATATTCTTCATCTCACGAGTGTAACCTAATGCTTCGTCCGGCGTGCCGCCCACCAGACTCAGAATGCCTGGTGCTCCCCCGAGCACAAACCCGCCCCAGCCCACCGTCTCGGTAATGGCTGAATCGCCCATGTCCAGACCGGCATCACTAGCGGAATAACCGGGGACATATAAACCTTCGACGAACGGTGAAGGTGCTGTGAACCATGCATCTCCCAGACCGCTCACACGGATGCCGAACTCAGTTCCATTACGGCACATGGCTGTGACGATGGTGCTGTACTCCACATCCCGCGCCGGATCAGCGATGGCTTTGCCAGCCGCCATGGCTAATCCCAAAAAGATCAGGTTGTGGTTCTTGAGCAGGTACAACGTGCTGATTTGATCCTGGCGGGAAATATCGGCCTTCGCCAGGCCGACCGCCATGGCATTGCCAAACAAAGCCGAGGAGGCGCTGTGACGGTTGTGCAGTTCATCGCCCATCTGCAATGCCTGGGTGATGATGGGTTTGAGCGGCAATTCCCCGTCAGCCTTTAACGCTGCACGCAGGGAAGGCGCGAACACGTCGCGCCATTTGCGCAAACTGTCCAGTGCACCGTCGCTGAAATCGCCAAACTGCTGGGCACCTTCCACCTGGCGGCAATAGGCCCGGTTGCCAAAGGTCTTATTCTCGACCACAAATACCCAGGCATTCGCGGAAATGGTACCAGCCATTGGACCAACCGTCTGGTGATGGTGATTGGGTTCCAGGGTGATCTCGCCGGCTTCAAGCATTGCCGCCGCTTTTTCAGGGGTCTTGGCCCATTGCTCGAACAGCACCTGCCCGATAATCGCCCCACGCTGCGCACCGCACATCCTGCTCCAGGGAATAGGGGGTCCAGAATGGGTGACCATTTTATCCTTCATCCCCGGGATCACTTCGATAGCTGGTGCGATATCGACCAAAACCGGATCGCCGTCGATCATTCGCTTAACTGCCGTTTGATTGGCCGCTTCGATTTTCTGCTTTATGTCCATTTTCATCTCCCTGATCTGTTCAAATTGGATGAGATGAGTCATCTGATGTGCGGTCAAGATCATGTACCTTATCCGCACACCGCATGATTCATCCAGGATGCCGGGCTCTCTGGGGATGCCCCCAACCATCCCCAGAGATTATCGATCGCAGCGAGCTAAAAACCACTTTTACTTCGGGCTACCGACTACGCCCTGAACAAACCAGTCAACATTGCTCATCGCGTCATCAGTCAGCACTTCACCTTCTTTGATCTTGATTTCGCCATTCTGGTCCTTGATGGGGCCAGCGAAGGTGACGATCTTACCGGATTCCAGGTCAGCCTGTACCTGAGCAACCTTATCGACGACTTCCTTTGGAACTTTTGGACCAAACGGAGCGATCGCCATGCAGCCGTCTGCCAGACCGCAGCGCAGGAAAATCGGTTCCCAGGTCTTGTCGATAACGGTGGAAGCCAACCAGGTGAATTTGCCACCGAGGGTAAAGCCCTGACCGGTGATCCAATACTCTGGCGCAAACTGCTGGGCTGCCAGGTTTTGATAACCGATGGAATAAACGCCTCGGGATTCAGCGGTCGAAATCACGGTTTGCGGTGAATCGACATGCATGCTAATGACATCCACTTCCTGGTTAATCAACGAATTGGTGGTTTCGGCTTCCTTGGCGCTGTCACCCCAGGCAAAGCTATAAGCCACAATTACCTGAACGTCCGGGTTTACCGATTGGGCGCCCAGAGTGTATGCATTGATGAACACATCCGTCCAGGCCAGGGGGAAGGCTGCCACAAAACCCAATTTGTTGGTCTCGGTCATCATCCCGGCGGCGACGCCCATCATGTACCAGACATCAGGCGGCTTGCCAAAGATATTGGCAAAATTCGCGCCCATTTCCCAGCCGCCGACATGCTCAAAAATTACATCCGGATACTTTTGTGACAGGGTCAGCGCCGGATATTGATGCGCATAAGCCGTGGCGAAAATCATTTTTGCGCCCTGAGAAATCATATTTTCGATGGTGGTGGTTGCACCGGCTTCGTCATACACATTCTCTGCTTCAATGATGCTGACGCAGGAAATGTTGTCTTTGATCGCCGTGACCGCCTCATGCATGGCCTGGTTATAACCGGCATCCATGATGGGGCCACCGTAGGTTGCACCGACAATCAGACAGGGTGGTTCTTCCGTGGGCACTTCGGTGGGAGGCACCGCGGTCGGAGGGACTTCCGTCGCGGGTACAGCGGTGGGCGGCGTTGTCGGTTCCGGAGCCGTGGTCGGTGTTGCCTGTGGGGTGCATGCAGAAATCGCAAGCACGGCAACAATGATTATGGTGAGCATTCTAAATATTTTTTTCATTTCCTTCTCCTTTATAAAGTCTATAAGCCACTCAATGTTGTGACCAAAATTGGATTAATACGAAGAGCCTCCTTTCACGTACCTGGCTGGTTTTATTCTGTACCTTGATAGACCCGGCCGAGGGTGGCAGGAGCTGAATGTTTACGCGTGCCCCCCCAAATTAGCAACACCGTCAAAGTCAGGATGAAGGGGATCATGTCTAATAAGAATGGCGAGACATTCACTCCGCTCACCTGGAGCAGCAGCTGGAAGGCTACTGCGCCGCTGAATACCAAAACGCCGGCAATCGCCCGAATCGGATGCCATTTGGAGAAGATAACCAACGCAATGGCGATAAATCCGCGCCCACCGGTCATATATTCAGCCCAGTTCATCGTGAAAGCGATGGACAGGTGCGCTGCACCCAACCCTGCCAATAGCCCGCCTACGAACAGCGCCTGGAACTTAATCATTCCGGGATTACGACCAGAAGCGTAGGCCGTCTCGGCGTTTTCGCCCACCGCGCGTAATCCCAGGCCCCAGCGGGTACGGTAAAGCAACCACCAGATGAAGATGGTCATCGGTATGACCAGATAAATCAGAAAATCAAATTTGAACAGCGAGGTATACCTCAGCGGCAGCTCCTCAAGCCCGGGGATCATGTATCTTGGCAGACTGTGGATCATCTTTCCGACGAAAGGTTTACCGATCAGGGCGCTCAGACCATACCCGAAGAAGATTACCGCCAAGCCGCTGGCTAATTGATTGGCTTTGCGGGTGACGATCAAATAACCAAATACCAGATTGACCAGCCCGCCGGTCAGCATGGC
>CAVRKN010000009.1:0-45780 GCA_963721535.1 uncultured Chloroflexia bacterium | reverse complement strand
ACGCATAAACGAAGTTATATTAACCAGTGATTCCGCCATTTTGGCTAACTCATCTTTAGGAAGCATGGATACAGCAGCCAAAATAGAATCAGTGTGTTCTTCGATATATGAATCTTGTACCGTTCTAAGAATAGTCTCCTGCTTGGTTTTCTTAATTTTTTCTAGTGCGTCAAGAATTGCTTGTTTCCGTTTAACAGGAAGACCTTTGATCGCGTTATTAATATCAGCCAATGATTCCGGACAAAGAACATTGCTTAGTTCGGTGCTTAATTTTTCTGCAAAATCAGGATGAATTCCATTCAAAAAATTCATAACAATGTCTTTTTGCGCAAATGGTATCACCCATCCTGTTGTAAGGGGGTCAATTTTTGCTTCCTTATTTTTACGAAATTTTAAATGATCACAAAAATAGGATTCCACTATGTATTCAACACACACTGGATACAGTTCGTTTTCCCCAAACCCGGCAATCACAATGCCTGTGTAGAAATCGGTTATTGCCTTTTTATAAAATAATGAATAACAAAATTCATCGATTTTTGAGTTATCTGTATCGGATAATGATATTTGTCCGAATATGGAATCCTTCGCTGCCAGGAGAACGTCTTTGTATTTTAAGTAAATTTGTTTTCAAAATA
This sequence comes from uncultured Chloroflexia bacterium, assembly GCA_963721535.1. Classification (GTDB taxonomy): domain Bacteria; phylum Chloroflexota; class Anaerolineae; order Anaerolineales; family Anaerolineaceae; genus Bellilinea. Next base: position 45,142 of record CAVRKN010000009.1, on the reverse strand, counting down.
TTCGTATCTTCGTCCGAATACTGATTTTCATATTTATCCCACTTTGTATAGAAATGATTTATCCACGTACTTACAAGGTTAGTAATTTCTTTCCGATTAATCGGTTTAGCTGTATCTTCTATTTGCTTCCTTACCGATTGGTCAATTTTATAAGCAACCTTGTTCAGGTAGTAGTGTGCAATATTTCCAAATGTCACATTGTATTGTTCATCAGAATACAGCCCGTTGTCTGGATCACTCAGAAAAAAAAGGAAATTATTTGCATATTCTTGTAGAGTATCGAAATATTTATCGCCGATATAATTTCGATATTTTTTTACAATAGATTCCCATGGCATTTGCATAAATTCCGAGTTGTTATAAATTAATAATCCAATCGGACGTCCAGGAATTAACATAAACAATTTCTCGGCACTATTAAAAACCTTTTGTGCTTGAGAAGAAGTGACTGCACTATCCGAAGCAAGTGCAACTGCAGATTTGTTTATGACTACAACTTCTGCCGTCATATATTCCCCATTATCCTCAAGATGGTAATTTAGTTAAATTATATTCAATTATTAAAAGTGATAATCATTAAACGTTTCATCGATTTTTACAATAGGAAAAAAATTTTAACTTTAAAATCGAAGATTGTTTTATTAAGTTCCAACTATCGACATTATAAATTCATGCCTAAAATATTTTTGCGAAATAAATATTATAGACGCGGGTCGTGCGTGTCGAAAAGTTCAGCCAGGCGCATCGCCAGGCGCATATCACCGGTCATATGCAGTTTTCCGAAAAGCAACGCGCGGGTTGGATCCAGCCGACCGGTGAAAATATCCAAAACGTCTTTTGGCTTTGGCGGCTAAACTCAGATCGGGTGTGGCAGAACTTCCATCCCCGGTTGTACATTTTTGATCACGAATGGTGACCGTCCAGGCTCCCCCGCCGTCACCGGACAAATTAAAATTGATCACCGCAGAGACACCGCGAGCTTGCTCGGGTAGGAATACCTGCGGTAAAAGGGTCATCAGGGATTGAATATTGAGGTCAGACATATTAGCTCCGATAGATAATTCTACCCGTAATTAGCGAAATGTGAAAATATCTCTCTGGCTATGCGAATAGATTCGTTATTCCACAGAGATCCCAATGTTGCTTATAATACCTAGGTCAAAATTCGCTTGTGACCAGGGAGAACCACCCATGATCCGAACCATGCTTATTCCAAAATCGGGATCACCCCAATTCGATATATCGACCGATGTTTGCAAAACCGCATTGGCAGACATGGATAACCTGGTATGGGTTAGCCTGGAACAACCCACCCATGATGAGCTTCATCAAATTTTGGAGGATGTATTCCATTTTCACCCGTTGGCAATTGAAGACTGCGAGTCCACCGGGTTTCAAACCCCAAAAGTGGATGACTATGGCAACTATTTATTTATCGTGGTGATGGCCTTGCTGGCAGACCACGATCGCAGCCTATTATCTTCGGAAGAGTTCGATATATTTCTCGGACAAAATTACGTCGTTTCCAGTTTTTTCAGTCCGAAGATTACCGCAGTTGAAAAGCTGCTAACGCGCTTGCAACGTGACGAACGCCTCCAGACCAATGGGGCGGATTTTTTGTGTCACGCTTTGATCGATATGATCGTGGATGACTACAGCCCCCCTCTGGAAGCACTGGAAGATGAACTGGAAGCCCTGGAAGATCGGGTATTGGCACAACCCCAGCAGGAAACACTGGAAAAAATATTACAGCTCAAACATGCCACCATTTCAGTTCGCCGAGTGATTGCACCTCTACGCGAAGTGATCAATCACCTGACGCGCGAAGATTACACCATGATCGATCATCAATCCGTGCTTTATTTTCGCGATATTTACGACCATCTGGTGCGGACCTATGATTGGATCGACATCCTGCGCGATATGGCTACCAATGCGCTCGAGGTTTATTTGAACGCCACCTCGCTGCGCTTGAACGCGGTCATGAAAGCACTGACGATTGTATCGACCATATTTCTGCCGCTGTCATTTGTCGCTGGGGTATACGGCATGAATTTTCACTTCATGCCGGAATTGAGCTGGAAATGGGGCTATCCCCTGGTATGGGTGGTCTTCCTGCTGATCGCCGGCGGCATGTTATATTTCTTCAAGAAACGCAAATGGTTCTAGGTCCATCAGGGGGCTTGACAATTTAGAATGTTTGTTCTATTATAAGGATATGCAACCGATTTATCCGTAAAGGAGGTGCCATGTCCGGTGCATATTCAAATCTAAATCATAGTCGCGGTAGCCTGCCGAAGCGTGTTCTTACCCAGCGCGGACTTTTGATCGGTCTCATTCTGGCAACTGCGCTGGTCGGTTTTGAAATGTTCAACTACTCCACCACTGAAGTGGCGCTGTTGGATCTGCTAGGTGACTTGAAAATTCTTGGGCTTTCATGGGCGACGGTTCTGACAATTGCCTTTTGCGGGATCGACTTTGCCGGAATCGCACGATTGTTCATCCCGGAGGATGGTCCCCCCTCCTCAAACGAGAATTGGTTCCTCTTCGGCGCCTGGCTGTTAGCCGCAACCATGAATGCAGTCCTCACCTGGTGGGGCATCTCGCTTGGGCTGGTTAACCGTTTACCAGAAGCGACTGCTTTCATTGACCCAAAAACAATTACCGGGGTTGTACCTGTGTTCGTGGCGTTGATGGTGTGGGTGACGCGTATCCTGTTAATCGGCAGTTTCTCGATTGCTGGGGCGCGCCTATTCAGCGAAGACACATCCAATACGCAACAGGCTAGCTACGAGAGGTCTTTTGGCGAGTTTCAACCCTTGCCATTTTCCACCCCCGCACCGCAGCCGGTTCGCTCATCAGCGATGAGCGCCAGCCAGGCTCGTCCGCGCCCGACCAACCGTCCCGAGCCGTATCGGGCAGAACCAGAATATATCTCAGAACCAGGTTACGCCGCCGAATCCGTTGGTGGCTCTGCAGGTAAAGCAAAAGAAACAGGCCGTCCAATCACCCGCGGTGCGCGGTTCTGAACAGCCTGACATTCGGTCGGAATTTAGTGTATTAAATTAACCCGAGTTGGTGGCCTGATTTTTCGAAAATGCTGATCACCCGGTCGAGCTGATCGTCAGTGTGCGTCGCCATGTAGCTGGTGCGCAGCAGCTGGTGACCTGGAGCCACCGCCGGGCTGATCACCGGGTTGACGAAAACCCCATTCTCGAACAGGTTTTTCCACATCATAAAGGTCAGGTCATTGTCACCGATCAGGATCGGAATAATGGGGGTGACGGAATGCCCAATGTTGAATCCCAACTGGGTATAGGCTTTGCGCATCCTGTCACCAATTTCGTTCACCCGGGCGATACGCTCAGGTTCCTCGCGCATGATTTGCAGCGCAGTCAAAGCCACCACTGTGTTGGAAGCTGGGATGCTGGCAGAAAAAATTAAGGAGCGGGCGAAATGCTTGATGTAATGGATGACATTCTCATCTCCCGCCACAAACCCACCTAGCGAGGCGAAAGATTTGCTGAAAGTTGACATGATCAAATCGACACCTTCAGTCATATCAAAGTGTGCCGCAGTCCCACGACCTCCGCCCAAGACTCCCATCGCATGAGCATCGTCCACAAATAGCCGTGCGCCGTATTTTTTTGCCAAGGGTATGATTTCCGGCAATGGAGCAATATCACCTTCCATGCTGAACAGGCCATCCACCACAATTATTTTTCCAGCATCAGCAGGGAGCGATTGCAACACTTTCTCCAGGTGTGCCATGTCATTATGAACATAGCGTTCGATTTTGCCATAGCCAAGGCGGGCGCCATCCACAATACTGGCATGGTCATCTTTATCCAGAATCACATAGTCGCCGCGCCCGACGATGGCGCTGATCGCGCCCAGATTGGCTTGCATACCGGTGGAGAAGACCAGAGCCGCTTCTTTACCCACCCATTCTGCCAATTCGTGCTCGAGTTGGTGGTGAAGTGAAAGGGTGCCGTTCAGGAAGCGGGAACCGGTGCAACTGGTGCCGTAACGGTCTATCGCCTCACAGGCAGCTTTTTTCAAGCGCGGGTGTGTGGTCAATCCAAGATAATTGTTGGAGCCACACATGATCAAGCGATGACCGTGGTACACAACTTCCGTGCCTTCATTTTCATCCAATGGCAGAAAGTAAGGATAGATCCCCTGCGCAATGGCATCTTTGGCTTGGGTAAACTCTGAACATTTCGAGAAAATATCCATGAAACCACCTCAAATCAATTGAATTACGGTCATCATTAAACCGCTTTGATCGGGATTAACCCGGTAAAACCTTGGAAATATATTGGAAGGGCTGACAAACCCCGCCCGCACTTCCGAACGCTAATCATTACCTGGGGATGGAACTTAAGATTGTTGATTATACCGTTAATCGTGCAGACAAGCCGCTCAGGCTGACCAGGTGTTAAAAGACAGGTACAATTTATCCGTTCCGCACAGATTAAAAATTAGGGTGAGGAGACATGAATGGGGCTCTATGGCGGTATTGAGGCTGGCGGTACCAAGTTCGTTTGTGCAATTGGAACAGGACCTGAAGATATCCGGGCGGAGGTGCGCTTCCCCACCAGCGAGCCCGAGGAAACCCTTGGAAGAGCCATCGAATTCTTCCGCCAATTTATGATTAAAACCCGTCAGAGGCTGGAAGGTATCGGAATTGGTGCTTTCGGGCCGCTGGACATTAACCCAGGATCCATTCATTTCGGGAAGATCACAACGACACCAAAACCGGGTTGGGCATTTACCGATTTGTGTCAGACCATTGAAAAAGGCACCGCCACCCCGGTGAAACTGGATACCGATGTCAATACCGCGGCACTGGCGGAAGGTTTTTGGGGAGCAGCCCGCGATCTGCGGGATTACGTTTACTTAACGATTGGCACAGGCATCGGGGGTGGTTTGGTCAGCAACGGCAAGCCGCACCACGGGTTGATTCACCCGGAGATGGGGCACATCTGGCTGCCGCATTCCCGCGTGGACGATCCATTTGACGGCGTCTGCCCGTTCCATGGAGACTGTTTTGAAGGACTGGCGTCTGGCCCGGCGCTCGAAGCGAGAACCGGGCAACCGGCTGAGACCTTGCCCGACTACCATCCGGTTTGGGAACTGGAAGCCACTTATGTTTCCCTGGCGCTGGCGAACCTGGCGTGCTTGACCTCCCCGCAGCGCATCATCCTTGGCGGTGGGGTAATGCAGCAAAAACAGTTGTTCCCCATGGTCCGGCTCAAAGTGCAAAATCTATTAAACGGCTATATTCATGCGCCGGCCATCACAGAATCCATCGACGAGTACATCGTGCCGCCCATGCTTGGTCAAAGCGCGGGGGTTTTGGGGGCGATTGCGCTGGCCAAACTGACATTTGGCCCTGGCCATTGAATGTTTGAGGTTGACCAAAGACTACGTCAATTATTGCTGTTGTACAGCAATAAAAATTATCCTAAATTCCGCTTCTCGATGGCTTTGACCTTGTCAAACCGGCGCTGAAAACGCTCATTGCTCGAGAATTCAGCACTCAAAAAGGCAGATACGATTTCTTTCGCCAGTTCCGGGCCGACGATGCGCGCACCCAGGCAGAGCAGGTTCACATTATCATGCTCTACGCCTTGATGTGCTGAGTACGTGTCATGGCAAACCGAGGCGTACACCCCTTTGAGCTTGTTGGCTGCCACGCAGGCACCCACCCCAGAACCACATATGACGATCGCGCGATCAACCTCGCCGCGTTGAATGGCCTGGCCGGCTTTTTCGGCATAATCCGGGTAATCAACCGGAGTGGCATCCCAGGTCCCCAGATCCAGCACCTGGTGACCGAGACACTCAACAAGTTCGACAATATCAGACTTGAGGGGAAAACCACCATGGTCACAGGCTATGGCTATGCGCATCGTATCCTCGATTATTCTTTACCAATCAGTCGGCGGGCTACTTTGACCACATTGGCCGGGGTGAACCCAAATTCCTCGAATATTTTCTTATAAGGCGACGAAGCGCCGTAACGGTTGATCGTGATGGATTGACCAGACGGACCAATATACCGTTCCCATCCCTGTGCAACACCCGCTTCGACCACCAGTCTTGCGGTAACTTTACGCGGGAAAACACTTTCTTTGTATGCTGCACTTTGTTTCTCAAACAAATCCCAACTGGGGAAGGAAACCAGCCGCACCCGGATCCCTTCAGCAGCCAGGGTGTGACCGGCAGCGACAATCAGATCGACTTCGGTGCCAGAGGCGATTAAGATCAATTCGGGTTCACCGCCGCCCAGATCTGCCAAAACATAAGCCCCACGAGCCAGACCTTCAGCGCTGGCTAATTGGGAACGATCCAGCGTCGAGATCGGTTGGCGGGAAAACAACAATGCAGTGGCGGATGGATGGATAATGGCCTGGCGCCAGGCCTCGCGCACTTCATTGGGGTCACCAGGGCGGATGACACTGAGATGCGGGATGGCACGTAGAGCTGCCAGATGCTCCACCGGCTGGTGGGTTGGACCATCTTCACCAAGGCCAACACTGTCATGCGTAAATACCCAGATACTGTGATATTCCGAAAGCGCTGAAAGCCGGATTGCCGGGCGCATGTAGTCTGAAAACACCAGGAACGTACCGCCGAATGGAATGAAACCGCCGTGCAGTGCAATGCCGTTGGTGATTGAACCCATTGCGTGTTCGCGTACGCCAAAATGAATGTAGCGGCCATCGCGGGAATCGGGTTGGAAACCGCGGCTGGAGTTGATCCAGGTATTGTTGGAAGGCGTCAGGTCAGCTGATCCGCCGATCAATTCCGGCAAGATGCCGGACAGGGCGTTGATCACCTTACCGGAGGCAACCCGAGTAGCCATACCTTTTGGATCGGACTCAAATTGCGGCAGATCTTTATCCCAACCCGCCGGCAATTGACCGGAAATACGGCGTTCGAATTCGGCGGCCAATTCGGGATATTCACGGCTGTAAGCGGCGAAGCGTTTCTTCCAGGCGGATTTAGCGCGTTTACCCTCCGCCACCGCTTTGCGATAGAAAGCCAGCACATCGTCCGGAATATAAAAATCAGGTTCAAGCGGCCAACCCAGCTTTTCCTTGGCGCCGCGTAATTCCTCCACTCCGGGTGCTTCTCCGTGGGCTTTGTTGGTATCCTGACGGGTCGGAAGACCGAAGCCGATATGCGTGCGGCACATAATAATTGATGGACGCGGATCTTTTTTTGCGCGTCGAATGGCACGGTCGATCGCGGGTACATCATTGCCGTTCGCGACGTGCTGCACATGCCAGCCATAGGCTTCGAACCGGCGTCCGCGATCTTCTGTGAAAGACAGTTCGGTCGAGCCATCAATGGAAATGTGATTATCGTCGTACAGGTAAATCAGCCTACCCAGTTGAAGGTGCCCGGCCAGCGAGGCCGCTTCAGAAGCGACACCTTCCATCAAATCACCGTCAGTAACGATGGCATAAATGAAATGATCCACCACGGAATGCAGGGGTTTATTGAATTCTGATTCGAGATGGATTTCGGCGATAGCCATGCCAACCCCATTCGCGAACCCCTGCCCGAGCGGACCAGTGGTCGTTTCGACGCCCGGGGTCAAACCATATTCCGGATGACCGGGGGTGAGGCTGCCCCATTGACGGAATTGTTTCAGTTGTTCGAGCGGCAGGTCGTAGCCGGTGAGATGTAGCAGCGAATACAACAGCATGGAACCATGACCGCCAGAGAGGATGAAGCGATCGCGATCTGCCCACTTTGGATTGGACGGGTTATGCTTCAAATGGCGCGTCCACAAAGTGTAAGCCATCGCCGCGGCGCCCATCGGCAAGCCGGGATGACCGGAATTGGCTTTTTGCACGGCGTCAGCGGATAAAAAGCGAATGGTGTTGATCGCTTTTTCTTCAAGGAGGGTTGAGTGGGTCATGGATGCTACCTTCGTGGGAGATTCGATGCTCATTTAGTGCCTTTCTGTCAGACCGGTGACCGGTCCGAACAGGTGAAATTCTACCATTTAATCATCGGGCAGGATAAAAAGAACCGCCGGTGAAATGCCGGCGGTTCATACGATTTTTACGGGTTCAGGCTAATTTCAGGCGGCGCAGTCGCAGGCTGTTGGTAACCACAAATACGCTGCTGAAGGCCATGGCTCCGGCAGCCAGCATTGGATTGAGGAAGCCCAGAGCTGCAGCCGGGATCAAAATGACGTTGTAGAAAAACGCCCAGAACAGGTTTTGCTTGATGGTTTTTAGGGTTCTGCGCGAGAGTTCGACGGCCCGAACGACGCCGCGTAAGTCACCGCTGATCAAGGTCACCGGAGCAGCTGCCATGGCAACGTCCGTCCCGGTACCAATAGCGATGCCGACATCCGCCTGGGCCAGGGCTGGCGCATCGTTGATACCGTCACCCACCATGGCGACCACCGCACCGGACGCCTGCAAGCTTTTTCACTTCAGCGGACTTGCCATCTGGCAGCACTTCGGCCAGACACGCTGTCCACACCCACCTGTTGACCAATGGCTTCTGCGGTACGTTTGTTGTCACCGGTGATCATGACTACTTGAAGACCCAACCTGTGCAGGTCCTCAATGGCCTTGACTGAACCTTCCTTGACCGTATCGGCAATGCCCAGAACTCCGCGAACAACGCCGTCCACGCCCACCAGGATGGCTGTTTTCGCCTCTGATTGCAGGCGCTGCACATCACCGGAGAAACCATTGAGTCCCATACCGCGCTGTTCCATCAAGCGCGGGCTGCCAACCACCAGCGTTCGGCCATCGACCATCGCCTCAACGCCATGACCAATCTCGGCTTTGAAACCGTCTGGGGTGCTCAGCGTCAAACCGCGCTCGCCAGCCTCAGCCGCGATGGCTTCACCCAACGGGTGCTCGCTGACCTGCTCGACGCTGGCAGCTAACCGTACCAGTTCGGTTTTGGCGTCGCCATCCAGCTGCCAATGTGGATCTACCAGAACGTCAGTAACTGAAGGTTGGCCACGGGTGATGGTGCCGGTTTTGTCCAGTACAACCACATTCACTTTACCAGCCCTTTCCAGGGCTTCACTATTGCGCAGCAGAATGCCCATTTCCGCACCTTTGCCGGTACCCACCATCACCGCGGTGGGGGTTGCCAAACCCAACGCACATGGGCAGGCAATCACCAGTACTGCCACCATGACCATCATGGCACGAGTAAAGACGGTGGTGTCGGAATTGATCGGCATAGGGACCAAGAAGTACCACACCAGGAAGGTGATGAACGCAATGCCTATCACAGCCGGGACGAAAATGGCTGCTACCTGATCGGCCAACTTTTGGATGGGAGCCTTGCTGCCCTGGGCTTCCTCAACCAGGCGGATAATCTGAGCCAGCGCGGTTTCCTTGCCGACCTTGGTAGCCTCGAATTTGAAGGCACCCTGTTTATTCAGCGTGGCACCGATGACCGGATCGCCCGGACCTTTGCTGACCGGCAGCGACTCACCCGTGATCATCGATTTATCCACCGTAGAGCGACCTTCGACCAGTACGCCGTCCACCGGGATTTTTTCGCCAGGGCGCACCAGGACGAAATCGCCAGGATGGACGTCTTCAATCGAGATTTCCAGTTCAATGCCATCACGGAAGACGCGGGCTGTTTTAGCCTGCAAGCCCATCAATTTTTTGATGGCCTCGCTGGTCAAGCCCTTAGCGCGGGCTTCCAGGAATTTTCCCAAACGAATGAGGGTAATTATGACCGCGGCGGTTTCGAAGTAAACATGACCGGGGATCCAGCCAAAGGTAACCGGCAGGGAGTAAAAATAAGCAGCCGACGAACCCATGGCGATAAGTACATCCATGTTAGCGGAACCATTGCGCAAGGATTTGTAGCCGTTGCGGTAATACTGCCAGCCGACGTAAAACTGAACTGGGGTCGCCAGCACCAGCATAATCCAATTAACCCAGGGGGCATGGGCCCATTCCATCGGCAGGAAACCCAGGTCGCGCGCCATTGCCAGTGCGAATAACGGCACTGTGAACACAATCCCGATAATGAGTAATTTTCGCTGGTGTGCAATTTCTGCCTGACGGGCTTCGGCTTCAGCGTCCCGGGAGTCACCGCCAAGTTCCAGGGCTTCAAAACCGGCCGATTTAATGGCTGAACGGAGATCTGATTGGGCAGCCAGAGTCGGAATATAACTGACGTGCACTTTTTCTGCAGCGTAATTGACAGTCACCTGGCGGACGCCGTCGATTTTTTCTAATGCTTTTTGCAAGCGACGGGCGTCATTATCGTCGCTCAATCCGCGCACATGCAGATCGGCTTCACCGGTGGCAATGCCGTAGCCGGCCCGTTCAACCCTCCCGATGAGCGAGTCTAATCCGACTAGTGATGGGTCAAATTCGACCGTGGCGCGTTCGGAGGACAGGTTGACAACCGCGGTTTGAACCCCATTTTCTTTCTTAAGATTACGCTCAATGGTGGCAACACAATTGGCGCAGGTCATGCCCGTAACCGGCAGGACAATTTGGCGCGATTCACTCATTCAGTGCTCCTTTAAAGGATGCAAATTATTCCAATAAATGGATTATGGCAAGGGATGGGTTGGAAGGAGGCGGGATAAGCGCCCGGCCCCATCCAACCCGGATTTTTACGCGATTACTTCTGCGCTGGATAATTGATTTCAGCCAGCAGAGCTTCGATCTTGTCTTCCGAAGCAGGCGTGTCGTATGTGACAACCACCTTCTTGGTGTCCAAGTCAGCGCTGACAGTTTGGACGCCGGCCAGGTCGCCGACTTCCATTTTGATAGTGTGGACGCAGTGGCCACAATGAATGGCAGGGACAGTGTAGGTAACAGTGGACATTAGGGTTCCTCCTTGGGGAATTAATTAGACTTTGGTAGCTGCTTCAAAAACTTCAGCAATTTCTTTGAGAACGCGTTCCCGTTCGTCGGGATCCTCGCCGCGCACCGCACCGATCAGACAGCTATTCAGGTGACCTTCCAACAGCATGGTACTGACGCGGTTCAACGCTGACTGCACGGCTTGAATTTGGCGTATGATGTCAATGCAATAGACACCATCATCCACCATGCGTTGGATGCCGCGCAGATGGCCTTCGGCAGTTTTCAGGCGAGTCATTACTTGCGGGTCTTTCATCGGTTCTCCTTAACCCACCCCAGGTGGGGGGGGATAAGATAATCATACCGGTTTAGTCTGGTTTGATCAATAGGCGTTAATGCTTATTTGCGTAGGAAGATGGTCATGAATTCGGTGGAAACGTTCTAAATTTTCTTATGATCCTGGTTTACAATGGGATTGGTTGACCGAGATAATCCATAATTTAGTATTGGAGGAAATCCCGATCATGAGTTCACTTCCGGTTTCTGATCTCACCCGTTCGATCGTTGAATTGCTTACGGAAGCTTATGTTGGGCCGCCAGATGCGAATTCACCGACCTGGTTTAATGACAATGATCCAAATGCCGGAATTTTCGGCCAGGTTAGATACGTTACGTCTGCCGAGGCATCGTTCTCAGCGGATAAAACTGGGAATCCGGGTACAACCGTGGCATCGCACATCGAGCATTTACGTTGGAGTCTGGAAAATGCCAACGGTGCAATGAATGGTGAACCTTATCAATCGAATTGGAAGGCCAGTTGGACGGTAACCGCGGTTAATGACCAAGGCTGGAACGAGTTGCGACAACAATTACACACAGAATTTGAAGCGATTTGTGCCTCGATCCTTAAGCAGGAGCAGTTGGCTGGAGAGTACCTCAACGGATTGATGGCGACTTGTGCCGCATGCTGCTTATCACCTGGCGACCATACGCCAGATTCTCGAACGCGTCCGCGAAGAGAATTGAAAGATGGAGGCAGCATGAATCTGAACGGGCAGACCGTACTGATCACCGGTTCGGCGCGGCGGATCGGTCGCGCGTTAGCACTGTACCTGGCGCAAGCCGGGGCGGATATTTTCATCCACCACGGGTCGTCCCCTGAAGATGCCGATAAAACGGCAGTTGAGATTCGCAACCTGGGACGAAAAGCCTGGGTAGTGCAGGCAGATTTGGCTGACCCGGAACAGGTAACCCAGTTGGTGGAACGCGCCTGGGAAATTCAACCCTTTCAACATTTAGTCAACAATGCTGCCCAATTTGAATCGCTCCAGTGGGATACGACCACCCCAGCAAACTGGCAAAAAACATTCAATATCAACCTGACAGCGCCATTTTTCCTTTCCCAGCAGTTAGGGCTAAAATTGGCGGGCAAGTCAGGGCGGATCTTGAATCTATTGGATTGGCGTGCGCTGCGTCCCGGAGCAGACCATCTGCCTTATACCATCAGTAAAGCGGCGTTGGCAGCCTTGACTTAATCGCTGGCAGTCGCTCTGGCGCCAAATATTTCCGTCAACGGGTTGGCTCTTGGCGCCATTTTGCCCCCCAGCGATGGCTCCAATACCGATAAAATAATTAAGGACATTCCGGTCAAACGTTGGGCCGAGCTTGAGGAAGTGGGAGAAGCTGCTTTGTTTATGTTGGCGGGCCCCAAATATATCACCGGTGAGATTTTGCACGTCGACGGCGGAAGGCACCTGGTTTAATCGCGAAAGGATTGGCGCAATGGATCGCATCATCATTAAGGATTTACTCATTCGCGGGATTATTGGTATATCGGAACGCGAGCGGGCCCAGCGGCAAGACATTCTGGTTAATTTGGTATTGTTTGGGGATATTACTGCAGCCGGCAAAAGTGACAATATCAACGATACGATCAATTACCGCACTGTGGCAAAAAAAACCATTGCGTATGTCGAACGGTCAGCTCGTTATACAGTGGAGGCCTTGGCCAGCGACATTGCCCGATTTGCCTGGAAGAACCGGGGGTCAATGGAGTCCAGGTGCGGGTCGAAAAACCTGGAGCGGTCCGCTTTGCCCAATCCGTCGGGGTTGAAATTGAGCGGTTCCGGGAAGTGGGCGGTGCAACCATGCACCAGGCTTATATCAGTCTGGGATCAAACATCAACCCGCGCGAAAATATGCTCAATGCCATGAAACGCTTACGGCAGTTGGTGACGGTCAACACCTTCTCAACGATTTGGGAGACAGATCCGGTGGGCAGTGAAGGTCCGCGATTTCTCAACGCCGCAGCCTGGATTTCCACCAATCTGACTCCGGATGCTTTGAAGTCTCAGGTGTTATCGGTCATCGAACAGGAATTGGGTCGGGTGCGCACCGCTGATAAAAATGCGCCCCGCACCATTGACCTGGATATCATCGTTTTTGACGAAGCCATACTTGAATCGAACCTGTGGAAACGGGATTTTCTAGCGATCCCGATTTCGGAACTTCGGCCGGATCTTGAAATGCCGGGAGAAGGCATAACCGTAAATCAGGTAGCCCAAGGAATGCGGGCAACATCAACGGCTGTACCGCGGCTCGATTTGACCATTCCAGACCAATCCCAACCGGGTATCACTTGATCCTGGAAATTGGAGAAAGTTAAATCAAAACTGGATTTTGCAGTAAATCTTGCCGCAAAATCCAGTTTTTGATTAATTAGAAGTGTAATTGTTCTGATCCGCGCGAGATATTGTCCAGGAATTCCATGCGGGTGGCCATATTGTTGCGGAAAGCCCCCAGCATGCTGGAAGTGGTCATGCGGGTGTCATGCTTTTTTACACCGCGGATCATCGAGCACATATGGATCGCTTCCACGACCACCGCCACTCCGCGAGGGTGCAAGACTTCCATGAGGAAATCAGCGACCTGGCGGGTCAGCCGTTCCTGCACTTGCAGGCGGCGGGAGAACATATCCACTATGCGCGGGATTTTAGATAAGCCAATGACCCGGCCGCGAGGCATATAGGCCACATGTGCCCGCCCAAGGAAAGGCAGCATGTGGTGTTCGCAGAGTGAATAAAACTCAATGTCGCGGACGATGACCATTTCATCATATTCCACTTCAAACATGGCGTCATTGACCAGCGCCACCGGATCGGTGCGATAACCAGCCAGCAATTCCTCATACATGCGGGCTACTCGATCGGGTGTGCGTTTCAAGCCGTCCCGTTGCGGGTCCTCGCCGAAGGCTTTCAGCATTTTTTCCACATTTTCGCGGATGGTATCTGTGTCGATGCCGCCGTTGGTGAGCAAATCAGCAGCCTGGTAGATTGCCGGATCATCCAGCATCAATTCGCGTTCGAACCAATCTTTTTTCGAGTCAGGAGTGGTTTTTAAGCTCATAGGTTATTCCTCCTTGTTCAATGATACCCTATTGGCGGCGGTTTATCAGGCTTGCAGCCAGTTGGTGGAAAACCTGTTTAATCTCAGGATCGATTGGGCAATTCTCCAACGCCTCCAGAGCGGCATTTGAGTATTTCTGGGCTTGAGAGAGCGTGTAGGTTTCCGCGCCATTTTCCACCAACAAATCTGCCAACAGGTCTGTATTAATCGACCCAGTGGATCGTTCTGCCCAGGTATGGGCAAATTCCGAGCGTTGCTGCAAACCAAAGAGAATGGGTAGGGTCTTTTTACCGGTAATCAAATCACTGGCCTTGGATTTGCCGGTCACAGCTTCATCACCCCAAATCCCAAGCCAATCGTCCTGAATTTGGAAAGCCAATCCGAGGTGCCGGCCAAAATCCCCGAGTCCTGAGATCACCTTAGGGTCAGCGTCAGCTGCTATCGCTCCCAACTGCAGGCAGGCCTGTAATAATGACGCCGTCTTGCCCGTGACCATCGGCCAATATAATTCTATGGGTAAGGACAAGGCATCTTCGAAGGAAATATCCAGATGCTGACCACCGGTTAGTTTTAGCGAGGTAGTCGACAAGATCGTATAAGCTTGCAGGGCAGCTGCCGGGTTTACAGTACTTTCCAATCGCTTTATAGCCGCATAAGACAGCGCATACATGGCATCGCCAGCATTGATGGCCAATGCCTGTCCCCATTTAGCCCACACGGTTGGACGTCCCCTCCGTATCTGGCTGACATCTTCGATATCATCATGAATTAAGGAGAAATTATGCAGCAATTCGACGGCTGCAGCAACCGGCAACGCATTTTCCCATTTTCCCCGGGATGCCTGGGCTGCCAGGGTCACCAGCAGCGGGCGTAGGCGTTTGCCTTGAGCTTCCAGGCCAGAACCCTCCCCTTCCCAACCTAACTGATAAGCCAAAATCGATTGGAGACCGGGATAGCTTTCTGTTTCAAACTCATCAATGACAGAATGCAATTCTCTGTCGATCGCGGGTTGCATTAACCCCTGGTAGTATTTAAGTTGCATATGAACCTTAGTATTCAACCAGTTGGGTTTCTCTGAGTGCGGCTAAGTTGGCGGCACCACTGGCAAACATGCAAATTCTCAGTTCGCTAAGGATGTCGTCAGCCAGGGCTGAGGATGCTTCATGGGAGCGGGATGCTGCCTTCAAGAATGGTCCGGCAATCCCTGCCAGCGAAGCCCCCAATGCCAAAACCTTGGCGGCATCGACGCCGCTACGGAGCCCGCCAGAGGCAAAAATAGGCGTATTTGGCACCGTTTGGTGTACCTGGCGGATAGCTTCGGCAGTTGGAATACCCCAATCCCGAAACGCTGCAGCGATTGCCGCCCGGCGCGGATCTTTCAGCCGGTGCATTTCCACCTGCGACCAGGAAGTGCCGCCGGCGCCAGCAACATCGATCGCGGCGACCCCGACATCAACCAGGCGGCGAGCAGTTGGACCTGAAATACCCCAACCGACCTCTTTGACGATCACCGGTACGGGCAGATTTTTACAGATTTGCTCGATTTTATTCAACAAGCCGCGAAAGCGGGTATCACCTTCAGGCTGGAGTGCTTCCTGGAGAGCATTCAAGTGCAGGAAAAGCCCATCCGCCTCGACCATATCCACCACACGTCGGCACTGGTCGATGCCATAACCGTAATTCAACTGTACGGCGCCAAGGTTGGCAAACAACAAAATATCTGGCGCAACGCGCCGTACCTGAAAAGACTTTATTGCTCCCGAATCTTCAATGGCAGCGCGCTGCGAACCAAGCCCCAACGCGATTGATTTCTCCTGGGCAGTCTGTGCCAGGTGCAGGTTGATGCGTTCAGCTTCCTGCGTTCCCCCGGTCATAGACGATATCAAGAGTGGCGCAGATAATTTCTTGCCAAACAGGGAAATGGATGTGTCCACATCATCCAGGTCAAATTCCGGCAAAGCCTGGTTTAAAAAATGGAGTTTTTCCAATCCGGTCGTGATTCCAGAAAGGACATCTTCCTCCAAATTGATACGGATATGTTCCGATTTTCGATTCCCCAACGCTTGCGGATCATCCATAACTTTTTTCCAGACGTGGTGTTTGATAGGTGTCAGTATACCAAAAGCCCTGCAGGCTTGACAGATCAAACGGGCAAGTTAAAATAAACACAAGTTATTGCGAATTCTCTCGGAGGCTCCCATGAGTGATGTGTATGATCAGGTTAAATCGGTAATTGTTGAAGTTCTCAAAGTTGACGGCGCCGAACTCACACCTGAAACTCGGTTCATCGAAGATTTAAAAGCTGATTCGATGGATCAATTCTTCTTAATCGATGGTTTCAGCGAGAAATTCGACGTTGCGATTTCTGACGAAGATGCGCGGGGAATTAGAAGCGTCCAGGACGCCGTTAGCTATATCGAGAGTCACAAGTCATAATGGATTGATGCTTATCAAAAAAGAGGCATAGAAACCTCCATGCCTCTTTTTTTGATTTAATTTACAAGATCAGCCGCCTAATAATCCGGGGATTTCCTCCGGGTGGCGGGCGACTTGTACCCCGGCGTTGGTCAGAGCCCGAATTTTATCGGCGGCAGTGCCTGCCCCGCCTTCTATGATTGCCCCGGCATGCCCCATACGTTTTCCGACTGGCGCTGTTTGCCCGGCGATAAATGTCACAACCGGTTTGGTCATATAACGGGAAATAAACTCAGCGGCGCGCTCTTCATCGCTGCCGCCGATTTCACCAATTAGTACCACGCTGTTGGTACGCGGGTCGGCTTCGAACATTCCCAGAACGTCGATGAAATTGGTGCCGTTAACTGGATCACCACCGATGCCAACGCAGGTACTGGCACCCATATTATGTTGTTTGAGTGCGTAAAGAACTTCATAGGTTAGCGTACCGGAACGGGAGACCACGCCAACGGATCCAGGAATGGCAATGTTACCGGGGATGATGCCGACTTTGGCTTCACCTGGGGTCAATGCGCCAGGACAGTTGGGGCCGACCATGCGCACGCCTTTCTGGTCGATGTATTCGCGCACCCGCATCATATCCTGCACTGGAATCCCTTCGGTGATACAGAAAATCAGAGCGATGCCGGAATCGGCGGCTTCGAGGATAGCATCTGGGGCAAACCGTGCCGGGACAAATATCACCGAAGTATTGGCGCCAGTGACCTCAACACCCTGCTTAACCGTGTCAAACACTGGAATTTTACCTTCTAAAACCCAGTCTCCGCCTTTGCCCGGGGTCACACCCGCCACAACTTCTGTACCGTAGAGTACCATTTGGGTGGTGTGAAAAAGTCCCTCATTCCCGGTGACACCCTGAACAATGACGCGAGTGTTTTTATTGATCAAGATGCTCATGAATTGCACCTTTCTTTGGCAGCCGCCACTGATTTCTCGGCAGCCTCAGCCAGGGTCTCAGCGGTAATCATTTTGGCATCGGCCAAAAGGCGCCGGCCTTCTTCGGCATTGGTGCCAACCAGCCGAACAATCATTGGAACCGTGGGTTTCACTTCGTTGATGGCGGATAATATTCCGCGTGCCACCTCGTCACCGCGGGTGATGCCCCCAAAGATGTTGATCAATACCGCACACACATTTGGATCTGAAAGGATAATTCGGAAGGCAGCTGCCACTTTGTCCGCTCCAGCGCCACCGCCGATATCCAGAAAATTGGCAGGTTGACCACCATACAATTTGATAATGTCCATGGTCGCCATCGCCAGGCCGGCGCCATTAACCATACAGCCAATCTGCCCGTCCAATTTGATATAAGAAAGACCGTATTTTCGGGCAGTAATTTCTTCCGGGGCTTCTACATCCAAATCGCGTTTCTCGGCGATCTCAGGTCGGCGGAAAAGCGCATTGTCATCGATCACCATTTTGCCATCGAGGGCAATCAGTTTTTTCTCTTTGGTGATTACCAACGGGTTGATCTCAACCAAGGTGGCATCGTTATCTTTGTAAACCTGCCACAATCCCTCGGCGACAGCAGTGAACTGCCGCCAATACTCCTTAGGCAGGTCGATCGCAACGGCAATGTCGCGCGATTGATATTCGCGTAATCCAAGCAGCGGATCGATGTGCAAGCGGATGATGCGATCTGGCGAGCGGGCAGCCACTTCTTCAATGTCCACACCGCCTTCGGCCGAGGCAATCATCACCGGCTTACGAGCTGCCCGGTCATTGGTGATTCCAAGGTAAATTTCTTTCTCGATGCCGACAGCTTCATCCACCAGTACCCGGCGCACCGGTAAACCTTTTATTTCCATTCCAAGTATGTGGTTGGCTAATTCCTGGGCTTCTTCGGCGGTTTTCGCAAGGCGAATACCGCCAGCTTTGCCGCGTCCCCCCACCAACACTTGCGACTTAACCACCACCCTCCCGCCCAACTCTTCCGCGATCTGTTTGACCTCATCTGAATTGGAGGCAACCCTCCCACGCGGGATTGGGATGCCGTAGCGGGCAAAGATTTGCTTCGATTGGTATTCGTGAAGGTTCATGGACACTCCCCAGCTAGATTTTTTCCAATCAAACCATTTTGGAAATTATATCACGCGTAATCTTGACAATATGGATAAAAAAACCCGGCTGAAAGACCGCCGGGTTCAAGTGGTTCGTGAAGATTTACCCTTTGAGGAATTCCTCAAGTGCTTCTTTGCTGATGCGGAAAGCTGTACCAATTTTGCGGGCTTTCAAGTCACCAGCCGTAATGGCAGCCAGTACGTCCTCTTCAGACACTTTGAGAACCTGAGCAGCCTCAGCTGGAGTCATCACCGATGGAGTAGCGGCGGCAGCAGCACTGGCACCAGCCGCAGCCGCGGCAGCTGCACCCGCCTGTTGACCAGTCATACCTTGTAGCGATTGTCCAATGACATTGCCAAGACCCATGCCAGCACCAATTCCAGCTGTGAGGCCGGCACCACCGCTCGGATTTTGGGCTGCATCCCGCAGCGCATCGGCAGCCTGTAACTGGGTGTAGGTTTGCATATCGAGCATACCCATCGCCCGCAGTTCCTCAGCGGACTTGTCGGAGGGTTTGAGGGAGCCAATGTAGAAGGATTTGAGCAGCAAACCGATAGCGGCGAAATCATCCTGGGCTTTGGCGCGAACGCCTGCGCCAATTTCTTCAATCAGCCCAATCAATTCAGCAACGGATTTTGTTGCTCCGGTCTCGCCAAGCAAATCCTGCAATTTGGAAAGCAGCATGGTGCGCATGCGGTTTTCGATATCCGACATGCGATAGATGCCCTGAGCACCTACGATCTGGGTGACGAATTGTTGCGCATCTTTGATCTGGAAGGAGTACGTCCCAAACCCCTGTAGTAAAGCGACGCCCAATCCCATTCCCGGGTTACGCACCAGGATGGGTTGCGGGGTCCCCCATTTACGGTCCACAAATTCACGCATCGAAACGTAATAAACTTCGGCAGTGAATGGCGTCCGGTCATTAAAAAGCTTGCCGATGACATCCACCAGCAAAGGGATGTTAGCGGTAGTGATCGTGTGACGTCCAGGTCCAAAGGAATCCAGAGCCCGACCATCTCGCATAAAAACTGCTCGCTGCGATTCCCGCACAATGACCTGCGAGCCAATCCGTAAGTCAGCGATGCCCTGTTCGGGGAATCGATGAACCAGTTCCTCCGCCATCTCGCTCGGGTATTCAACAACATCAAAAATTCTAGCCATGGTTGTTTATCTCCAATTCCTCATAATTACCAAAGATTTCAATTAACCAGCCTGCTGCTCGCCGCCCATCATGACTTCGGAGCGTTTTTCGAAGGCATCGATGCAATCACGGGTGACTTTTTTTACGTTCCGCAAGGCTGCTGGCAGGCCGTCGGTACCAATGGATGATTCCACATTATCAATGGCAGCCGAGACGGTGTCACCCAGGTTGAATAGTTGCAGGTCATATTCATATACCCGCGCCAGGTCTTCTTTTTTGAGGGTAACCGAGTCAAAGAAACCGGTGTAGCCATAGGAAGCTGTCTTTACCCGGTCAATGAATTGGCGCAACTTAATCGCCGCCGATTCCAGGTCGTCCACCAGCAGCAAATCACCCTGGTCGATCAAATCGCGTTGCAGAGCGGATAAACGGCCATACAGCAGTTCGAACTCAGCTGCCACTTTTTCGCGCAGTAATTTATCCGACATGCGGCGATTGTGTTTTTCAATGTAACCATCAAATCCAGGGATTTTAGATAATAGTTTTTGGAATACATTTTGATCGCCGGTAACACGATCGAAAAGGTCGCTCATATTTCCTCCTGATGGACATAAACAATATTGTTAATTGATTAAGTTAATTATAGCCAGATTTTGGCCGATTGGGCAGAGGCGTAAACGGCTATTTTTACATGCATACCATTTACGAATACTGAGATTGAAGGTTGCAATTCTTAGAATTTTAGAAAGGTTGCTGTAAGGCTAAACTATTGCATCATGATCATAACTGTATATAATTAGTCTTAGGTGCTCTACAACACAGCTTATGAACAGGAAGGAGGTGAAAACATCATGTTATTCGCACCGAAGGAAAAAGGCCAGGGCCTCGTTGAGTACGCGTTGATTCTTGTTTTAGTAGCGATTGTCGTTATTGTCATTCTTGCCATTATGGGACCCGCCATCGGCAACATCTTCAGCAATATCGTCAAAGCTCTCTAAAACCCACCGAACTTTTTGTTCAATTAAGTATGCAATAAAGGAAAAGACCCTTCTAAGGGTCTTTTCTCTTTAATTTATATTGGTCAGGTAAATTCATAAATCATGGGATTGGGTTGGTTTGAGATAATCAAGTATCCCTTTTATTAGTTAGCCCCTTATATTCAACCATACTTGCCGAGTGATATTCGCCAGCTGATCTGGGTTCATTTCGATAGATTCAAAATTTTATCCAATTTGCCTTTTCCGAGGTTTATACATAATTCCGTAAGGTCTCTGTAAGGAAACAAATAGCAGTATGATGGATATAATAAGTACAGATTTCTTTACACAGTCTATGAACGGGAAGGAGGTGAAAACACCATGTTATTCGCACCGAAGGAAAAAGGCCAGGGCCTCGTTGAGTACGCGTTGATTCTTGTTTTAGTAGCGATTGTTGTTATTGTCATTCTTGCCATTATGGGACCCGCCATCGGCAACATCTTCAGCAACATCGTGAACGCTCTCTAAATTCCATAACACTTGTTCGTCACAGCTTGCATTAAATGAAAAGGCTCTTAATTAGAGCCTTTTCTTCTTTATTGACGTATAATGATTCCATTCCAGGGGGAAGATGAAGGTAAGTATTATCTTCAGATGTTCATATAGAATCCTGTGGCTTGAATAATTGGCTCAAACCTTGCAACCCGGTATAATAAACATCAGCTTGTTATGTCCATCACAAGCTGGCGCATTTATTGGTGCACCTTACAGTACCATTAGGAGGGATGGAAATTTCTTATCGTATAATAAGCTGTAGTTTGCTTATTCCGTTCTACAAACAATAAATTGAGGAGGCACATCCATGGCCGCTAGAGGTAAATCAGGTGGGCGCATCATCATCTTGGTGGCTCTAATTTTGATCCTGTTGGTTGGAGCAGTTTATGTCTGGATCCAAATGCAACCAGCAGCTTCAGAGACAGGTCAAACACCACCACCCGAGGATATGGTCGATATTGTCATCACCACCCAGGCTATCCCACGGGGGGCTGAAATTACACAAGGCGCTGTAATGACCATTCCCTACCCATCAGCTAATCTGATCCAGGGGACTTTCATTACGGATATCAGTTCGGTCATTGGCTCACGGGCAAAATACGACCTTGATCCGAGCGTTCCCCTGACCCCCTCCGTCCTCATTCCACCAACGGGCGGATCGGTGGCATCCTTCGATGTGCCAAAAGATTTTGTCGCCTTGCCTGTTCCGGTCGAATCATTGACGTCGGTCGCTGGTGCATTGGCTTCGGGTGATCATGTGATGGTAGTTGGCTGCATGCTCCTGATCGACATCGATCCAGATTGGCAATCTCGGCTGCCCAACGCCTTTGCCCAGGATCTCAAACAAGGAGAGCTGAACTTCACCAATGGCGGCACGACGATTATCACATCCAAAGATCTTGGACCTGTTGTCGGCAGAGTTCAGGGCGAAGGCTCACTCAATATGCCAAGTTATGTTGTGCCATCAGAACCACAACGACCGCGTCTGGTTTGCCAAACCGTAATTCAGGATGCTGTGGTTTTACGCACCGGAAATTACGTTGAGCCCCAGGCTGTCCAGGTAACCCCCACCGTTGTGCCGGAAGGCGAACAACCGGTAGCAACCCCTCCACCGACAAAAGACTCTATCACTTTGGTTGTCAGTCCGCAGGATGCGGTTTCGCTTAACTACATGATGGTGGCTGGTATTCGTCTCAACATGGCGTTGCGTAACCCGAACGACACCAACCCAATCGTAACAGATGCGGTAACCCAGCAATATCTGATGGACCAGAAGAACATTCCGCTGCCGGCTAAACTACCATATGCCATCGAACCTCGAGTAGATGTAGTTCCATCTGCAGCAACCCCCACTCCTCAGCCGTAAGCCAATGTTAAAGGTCTTTTATTGGTAATGATGAGTAACCTATTTTTCGGGAGACTTCATGGCGCAATCTGAAAAGATTCGGGTATTAATCGTCGATGATATTCAGGAGACTCGCGAGAATATCCGTCGGATGCTTCAATTTGAACCACGGGTAGAGGTCATCGCAGGGGCAAAAAACGGCGCTGAGGCGATTGAACTCTCCACCCAGGAACAACCGGATGTTGTTATTATGGATATCAACATGCCGGATATGGACGGCATCGCTGCAACTGAAGCTATCCGGAAAAAGGTACCGCACGTTCAGATTGTCATACTCTCCGTTCAAGCAGATCCAAGTTATATGCGTCGTGCCATGCTGGCTGGAGCACGGGATTTTCTAACAAAGCCGCCTATGATCGACGAGCTGACTACAGCCGTGCGACGTGCCGGCGACATGGCTATTGATGAACGATCTAAAGCGCCTATCCCTTTCACTGCTCCGGCAGTGGGAGGGGTACCTGGCGGTAACGGTGCCTATCATCCGAAGCGTGGAAAAATTATCACCGTGTACAGCCCCAAGGGTGGCACTGGGTGTTCGATGATTGCGACCAATCTGGCAGTCGCTTTCCAGACCAACGAAACGCCCACAATTCTTGTGGATGCCAACCTGCAGTACGGCGATGTTGCTGTGATGCTTAATGAGCAGGTTAAGAACAATATCGTTGACCTTGCCAGCCGGGTGGATGAACTTGACCCAGAATTTGTTCGGGAAGTAGCGCTTGAACATTCGCCTTCCGGAATCCACATTCTGGCTTGCCCGCCTAGGCTGGAGATGGCAGATGAAATCACTGGTGAACAATTCAGCAGATTGCTTACATATTTAGCTGGGATTTACGCCTACGTCGTCGTCGATACCGCTTCCTACTTGACAGATATCGTACAAGCTGCGTTAGAATATTCAGACAACATCATTTTGATCACCACCCAGGAGATCCCCAGCATCAAAAGCTGTAACCTCTTCCTGAACCTGGCCAACGCATCCGATCTTCGTGATCGGATCACATTCATCATGAACCGTTTCGACAAACGGATTACGATCACTCCGGAGAAAATCAGTGAGAGCCTTCACCTTCCGGTCACGTTCGTAATCCCCTTCGAAGAAAAAATCGTTACCAGTTCTATCAACCGCGGACTGCCTTTTGTTGAGGAAAACAGAACTCTGCCCATTAGCAAATTAATCTTAAATCTGGCGGAATCCTTTCAAGAAAAGCCTCAAGAATCCAATGCAGTAGCAGATCGTATTTTTGCCCCACGAAAATAGGGGCAGATAAGCAGAGGATAGACGTATGTCCATCTTACGAAGAATCCAAAATGATCAAAATCCAACTGACCAAAATGGTCAGGGGAATGACAGCAACAATGGTTTAGCCCGTCAGGCACCGGTTGCGCCCCCAAGGCGGCCCACCACTCCTGACCGTTCCTCAACTGACACCTACCAGGATATGAAGAATCGGGTCCAGAACAAGTTGCTCTCCACTCTGGACACCAGCATGGATGTGACAAAAATAGCTGAAGTTCGACGAACCATCCAGGAGCTATTCGAACAAATCCTGAGCGAAGAAAATGTTGTCCTTTCGCGAAATGAACGTTCACGAATGTATGAACAGATCGCCGCTGAAATCTTAGGCTTCGGTCCATTACAAGCTCTGCTCGAAGATGACAGCATCACCGAGGTCATGGTGAACGGCTCTAAAAGCATATATATCGAGCGCCGGGGGAAAATTACGCGTGCACCGATAAGTTTTGAAAACAACGAGCATGTAATGCGCATCATCGAACGTATTGTGGCCCCATTAGGCCGGCGTGTGGATGAATCGTCGCCGTTTGTGGATGCCCGCTTACCAGACGGGTCTCGTGTTAATGCGATTATTCCGCCACTTTCGTTGGTAGGTCCAGTCATCACAATCCGAAAATTTGCGCGCAACCCAATCACGATCGATCAATTGGTTCAATTTGGCACATTGACACCTGAATCCATCCAGTTACTCGACGCCTGTGTAAAAGCGCGCTTGAACGTCGTAATTTCTGGCGGTACGGGTTCCGGTAAAACAACCCTGCTGAACATTCTTTCCCAGTTCATTCCCAACGACGAGCGTATCATCACCGTCGAGAATGCGGCTGAGCTTCAATTGCGGCAGGAACATGTTGTGACACTCGAATCGCGCCCAGCAAACATTGAAGGTCGTGGTGAAATTACCATCCGACAATTAGTCATCAATACACTCCGTATGCGCCCTGACCGGATTATCGTCGGCGAGGTGCGTGATGATGCCGCATTGGACATGCTCCAGGCTATGAACACAGGTCACGATGGTTCCATGACCACTTTGCACTCCAACAGCCCGCGCGACACACTGGCACGTTTGGAAACCATGGTGATGATGGCAGGCATGGACCTCCCTGTCCGCGCCATCCGCGAACAGGTTGCTTCGGCTATTGATTTGATCGTTCACCAGGAACGTATGCGAGATGGTACGCGCAAGGTTGTGAACATCACCGAAATCGCTGGTATGGAAGGCGATGTGGTGACTATGACCGATATTTATGTGTTTGAACAGACAGGCATCGAAAACGGAAAAATCATCGGCAGATTACGTCCAACCGGTCTTCGACCTCGTTTCTACGAGAAAATCGAAGCTGCAGGCATCCATTTGCCACCCTCTTTGTGGGGTATGGGCTCCAACCGACGATAATGCGAAAATTTCTACTGACCATCTGTCTATTAGGAAGCAGGTGAGATTATGGCTCTAAGCCCGACCATCATCTTAATTCTCGGCGGCGTAATTGCGCTGCTGCTGCTGATCGTGGGCATTGCCGTTTCTTTGACCAGCGAGCGCAGTATGGTCGAAGAACGTCTTGGAAAATATGTTGAAGAACAACGGGATGAGGACGCCCGACAGGCAAAACGCGAGGGTCTGGCATATCCTGTCACCGAATGGCTGAACAGACGAGTTGAAGGCTCTTCTTATGCCAGTAAATTATCCAGGAACCTCGGCAGGGCAGACTTAAAACTCAAACCAGGCGAGTATATTTTAATCGTCGTTGCGTCCATTTTCCTGGTGGGTTTGGTTGGTTATGTAATCGGTCAACAATCAATTTTGCTCTTCATCGTGGGCGGTCTGGCTGGTGCATATCTACCCGGAATGTACGTAAAGAGCCGGCAGAACCGCCGCCTGGTGAAGTTCGGTGATCAGTTGGCCGATATGCTTAACCTGATGGTCAACGGATTGCGCGCTGGATACTCAACCATGCAAGCAATGGAAGCAGTCAGTAAAGAACTCCCCTCACCGATTAATGAGGAATTCCGGCGTGTCGTCCAGGAAATGCAATTAGGCGTCACCATGGAACGAGCGTTGGCAAATTTGCTCGAGCGCGTGCCATCGGATGATCTTGATCTGGTAGTGACTGCCATTAACGTGCAGCGCGAGGTTGGCGGTAACCTGGCTGAAATTTTGGATACCATTTCCTTTACCATCCGCGAGCGCGTCCGCATCAAAGGTGAGATCCGTGTATTGACAACCCAGGTCATGTACTCAGGCCGTTTTCTTTCCATTTTGCCAGTCATCGTAATCCTGATCCTGTATGTTCTGAACCGGGAATATATGATGACTTATTTCGCACCGGAAAGCGGAATTTGCGGTTATATTGCCCTAGGAATCGCAACCGTGCTCATCGTCGCGGGCTACTTCTCTATGCAGAAACTCGGCGACATCGAAGTCTAACGGAGAACGGAGGATACCATGCCTATTTTGCTCATTATCATCCTGTTGATCCTCGCTGGCGCGATAGCGCTGACCGTAATCGGATTGCGCAACCCTGAATCTGAAAATGACCGGGCTTTGCAGGCGCGCCTGGAAGAATTTAGCCAGACAGGTGAGACGCCGGATTTGCGTGAATTGGAACTCTCCCAACCCTTCGCCGACCGGATTATTTATCCCCTAGCACGCAACCTGGGTGCAATTGCGACTCGATTTACCCCGCAAAACGCCATGAACTCCATTTCACGGAAATTGGAGTTGGCTGGGACCTCGGCCAGGGTCGATCCGACGATGATATTGGCTTTGCAACTCATTATTGGTGTTGTATTTGCGGGGATCGTGGTGTTGGTTTCAAGCCTGGGAGCATCCAATTGGCCGGCTAGCCGCACAATTATACTTGGACTGGTATTTGGGTTCCTCGGTTTCTATTTCCCACAATTATGGTTAACCAGCAAAATCAATGCGCGGCAGAAAGAAGTACGGAAAGCCATGCCGGATGCGCTCGATCTTCTGACCATCTGTGTGGAAGCTGGCCTGGGTTTTGAAGCTGCTATGCAACGCGTAAGCGAGAAATGGCAATCGGAATTATCGATCGCATTTGCGCGGGCTATTCAGGAAATCCAATTGGGCAAAGTCCGTCGTGAGGCCCTGCGAGCTATGGCAGACCGAATTGGTCTGGCGGAAATGACCAGTTTCGTCGCTGCGGTCATTCAATCGGAACAATTGGGTGTGAGTCTGGCCAAAGTGTTGAGAATTCAATCAGACCAAATGCGCGTAAAACGCCGCCAATTGGCAGAAGAAGCAGCTCACAAAGCGCCATTAAAAATGCTTATCCCGATGACCTTACTCATATTCCCTTCCTTGATCCTTGTCCTCATGACCCCGGCGGCTTTGAAACTGTTCCAATCCGCGCTAGGCGGCATGTTCGGATTATAGGTCAGGAATACACCCAGTCCTTTGACCACCCGACCCCGGATTGCTGACGCAGATCCGCCTTTTGTCATACCCGGAGGGATATGACCGAACCTCAAAGGCTTGCAAAGATCTACCAAGCACACCACCTCCTGTGGCAGATGATCGATTTTGTATACCCGCCCCGGTGTGCAGCCTGTGGAAAATGGGGCGAGCGCTGGTGCAGCGCATGCCAACAAAAGGTAAAGGTAATTTCGACAACCGACCTGTGTCCGTTATGTGGCATTCCACAATCAGGGGAAGAATTATGTGCTGAATGTACAACTTACCAGCCGGTTTATACAGCGTTGCGCTCCTGGGGTAATTACGAAGGAGCGTTGCGTACAGCAATTCACCGATTGAAATATCACAGCGATATTGGATTAAGCGAAAATCTGGCAAGGCCGCTGGCTGGATTGCTTCGCGACCTTAACTGGCAGATCGATTTGGTCACCGCAGTCCCGTTGAGCAGTAAGCGTAAGCGTGAAAGAGGATATAACCAGGCAGCTTTGCTGGCACGCTGGATCGGTCTATCTGAAGGTCTGCCATTTCAACCGAATTTGATTCACCGGTCACGGGATACCTCCTCTCAAGTTGGATTGCATGCCCACCAACGTCGTCAGAATGTTGCTGATGCCTTTAATGCCATATCATCCCAGGCAGTTGGTAGAAGCATTTTAGTTATTGATGACGTGACCACTACGGGAGCGACCATGCAAGCTTGTGCTGTAGCATTGTCGACCGCTGGCGCCCGTCAGATTTATGGATTAACGCTTGCACGGGCAGGACATATTCACTTGAGTTAAGCTATACTTAGTGAAGGAAAAGGAGATACGGAAGTCCCTGCGAAAGAAGCAGAACCTTATTATGTATGGAGGATATGATGGACCTGAAAATTGATACATTTGCCCGAAATATAGAACTGACAGACCGCATCGTTGAATATATTGATAAAAAAGTCGGGAAGTTGGGCCGCCACATTCCCAATGTGGATGAAACCAGGGTTGATCTGTCCTATGTTAAATCGGCACGCAGCGCCACTGACCGCCAGGTTGCGCAAATTACCATCCGCGGACGCGGGTTTATACTGCGGGTAGAGGAACGTGCAGACGATTTATTTGCCGCGGTCAATTCCGCTGTTGAAAAAATGCAGCGTCAGATTGAACGCTACAAAGGCAAGCACCAACGCGGACGCGGTGACGGCACTCCTGTCGGTGAATTCGCAGCAGAACCAGCGGAAAGAGAAGAAGCACCCGAGGTTGAAGCGATTGCCCGTCGTAAGACATTCACCTTAACCCCCATGGATGAGCTCGAAGCGATTGAACAGATGAAACTGCTTGGACATGAGGAATTTTTTGTCTTCTACAATGCCGGCACCAATGCAATTAACGTACTTTACACCCGCCGTGACGGGAGCTACGGCTTAATCGAACCAAAATTGGGTTAATCACCTCCAGCGAATCCGGGCTGGATAAGTCAATAAATACACAAGAATCGATGTGGAGCCTTTCGGCTCCACATTTTTATACCCTCACGCAGTGCGCGTCCTTGTCAGGCCTGACACCCTGAGCTATAATCGACACGTTTTGCATCCCCAATATCGATGAAGGTTGGTTGTTTATGATTGACGTGAACGATTTGCGCAAAGGCGTTACATTTGATCTGGATGGCAGTTTATATAAAGTCCTGGAATACAGTCATCACAAACCTGGTCGGGGTAATGCCACGATCAAAATCAAAGCCCGCAATTTGCGCAGTGGCGGAACGATTGAAAAGACATTCCAATCCGGTGACCGGGTGCCGGAAGCTCGCCTTGAATATCATATGGCGCAATATCTGTATTCTGACGGCGAAGTTTATTATTTTATGGACCAGGAGACCTACGAACAATATCCACTGCGTTCGGATATCTTAGGCGAATATACGGGCTTTCTCAAAGAAGAGATGGCGGTCAAACTAACCTTCTTCGGGACTGAAGCACTGGATGTTGAGCTGCCTACTACCGTTGATTTGAAAATCATTCAGGCAGACATTGCGGTTCGTGGCGATACCGCCACGGGTGTATTCAAAAATGTAACCGTCGAGACCGGAATACAAGTGCAGGTTCCCAACTTTGTCAACGATGGTGACACAATCCGGGTGGATACCCGCACGGGCACTTACGTTACCCGGGTACAATAGGAACCCTAATCTGAACCAGTCTGGAACGCCTTGCTCGTCCCCACCCATGGGGACGCAGCCTTAAGAAAGCGAGAAAGGTTTCCAAGTCATGCGCACACCTGCCGGGACGGAATGCCGTTATTTTTATGGCAATTATTTTCGTGGAAAAAACCACGAAGAGTGCCGCCTGATCGGCAATCAGCCTGCGCCGGGAGACTGGAATCGTAATTTATGCCAGACCTGTCCGGTACCAGGTATCCTACGCGCCAACGCCTGTGAATTTCTCGTCTTGCATGGCGAGGTCAGACGTACCCTTGGCGTATTTCGAAAACGAGTGATCGTTTCCGCTTCTTGTACCAAATCAAAAACAAACGTCGCAGAACCGCAAGTAGGCTGCGGTCAGTGCCACCCCGTACCGACCGTGTTTACCAAACCAGAACCATGACCCTGACGCTGCTCATTGACCTGGATGATACGCTCCTCACCAACGACATAGACGTTTTTCAAAAAGCCTATTTCAAGAGGTTGGCGCAAGCGCTGCAACCCTGGGTGCCGGCAGAAAAAATGATGCCGGCTATGATGGCTGCCATTCAGGCCATGCTGACCAAGAAGTCCCCCGCACTGACCATGGAAGAACAGTTCGATGAAGTGTTTTACCCGCAAATCGGCGTTCGCAAGCTAGAATTGATTGACACGATCCATCAATTTTACGCTGAAACCTTTCCTGAATTGCGTGAGTACACCACCCCAAAACCTGAGGCAGTAGCGCTGGTCCAGGAAGCAAAAAAACATGGCTGGGATGTGGTTGTGGCTACCAATCCCCTTTTTCCATTTACTGCCATTGAACAACGCCTGGAATGGGCCGGCTTGTCGCCGAAAGAGACGGGGTTTAAATGGATCACCAGCTATGAGACTGCGCACTTCTGCAAACCTCACCCGGCATTTTATGCTGAAATCCTCGGTCAGGTGAATTGGCCATCGTCACCTGCAGTGATGGTTGGCAACAGCCTGGAAGACGATATCATACCGGTGGAGCGCCTCGGGTTGCCAACATATTGGCTACACGAAGGAAATTCGGATTTTGCAGGTAGAAACCCCTTCAGTCAGACCGGGAATTTGGCAGGCGTGCTCTCCTGGGCAGAGAAAATTGAAAAAGAACTGCCAACCCCGGATTTTCAGAATGAAACCGCGATCTTTGCCACGCTGCAATCTACTCCTGGAGTGTTGGAGAATCTGGCGCGTTCGTTGACTCCGTCTGAATGGACGCATCGTCCGGCCGAAAGTGAGTGGAATTTGATCGAAATCCTGGCTCATTTACGGGATGTCGACCGCGAGGTCAATTTTGGCCGCGTGCAGCAGACTATTCGCGGTGAGAACCCCTTTTTGCCAGGCGCGAATACCGACCCGTGGGTTCAAGAAAGAAATTATGCTGCGGAACCTGGACCATTTGCCCTGGAAGGCTTTATCCAGTCTCGGACAACTCTGTTAAATTTGTTGGATGGTGCCTCGCCTGCCGATTTGATGCAGCCAGCCCGCCACGCCATTTTTGGTCCGACGACTCTCAAAGAATTATTGGGATTCATCGCCACCCATGACCGGACGCATATTCATCAAGCGTGGAATGCAATCCAATATAGTCGATAGTCCGTAAAATTCTTTAATTACATCCTTTCCTGCCGATCTTAAGGTTGTATAAGAGTTTTATATAAACCTTCACCAAACCGGTTGACATACTGGCAGGGGGTTAGATAGATTGGTATAATTTCTTTCAGAAAATTTACGAAAATTAATGGGTAAGCGTTCACGGAGGTATGAGTGAGTTCACGCAACCAATCTTATGTTATTTATCTGCTGTTATTCATTGCCATTATTGCCATGGTTGTCTATAGCTTTGGGCAACGCGCAACCAGTTCCGAGGTTTCCATTAACCAACTGGCAGCAGATATTAAAGCTTCGAAAGTAACAAAAATCGAAGGAGATGAGGATCGCCTTCAGGTTACATACAAAGACCTGACGGAGTTGATTTCAACCAAGGAATCATCCGCAACTCTTGTCGAACAACTATTAGCCCTCGGTGTCACCGAAGACCAGTTGGATCCCGCTAAGGTGAAAATCCTCATTAAACCGCCAAGTGCCTGGCTGGGAGTATTCACTGCACTCGGTTATATCTTGCCATTCATCTTGTTGATTGGCGCATTCTTCTTCATCTTCCGGCAGGCACAGGGCAGCAATAATGCCGCCATGTCCTTCGGTAAGTCCCGCGCCCGCATGTTTACGGGCGATCATCCGACAGTAACTTTCGCGGATGTGGCCGGGGTCGAAGAAGCCAAGGAAGAACTTAAAGAAGTCGTCGAATTCCTGCGAGAGCCGCAAAAGTTCATTCAACTCGGCGCCCGTATTCCTAAAGGCGTGCTGCTGGTTGGCCCTCCTGGAACCGGAAAGACCTTGATGGCGAAAGCCGTGTCCGGTGAAGCCGGTGTACCGTTCTTCTCCATCTCCGGTTCAGAATTTGTGGAAATGTTCGTTGGTGTCGGCGCCAGCCGCGTACGCGATCTGTTCGACCAGGCTAAAAGGCATTCACCCTGTATCGTCTTTGTGGATGAAATCGATGCTGTAGGCCGCCAACGTGGTGCTGGATTGGGCGGCAGCCATGACGAACGCGAGCAGACCCTCAATCAGATGCTGGTAGAGATGGATGGTTTCGATACTGATACCAATATCATCATTATGGCAGCTACCAACCGCCCAGATATTCTTGATCCTGCTTTGCTGCGCCCTGGCCGGTTTGACCGCCGGGTAGTGCTGGATCGGCCTGATGTACGCGGTCGCGAGGCGATCCTTAAAGTGCATGTAAAAGGTAAACCCCTGGAACCGGATATTGACCTGACCACGCTGGCACGGGCTACTCCCGGATTTGTGGGAGCCGATCTGGAAAACCTGGTCAATGAAGCCGCAATTTTAGCGGCGCGCCGTAACCGTACCAGCATTTCTCAGCCTGAATTTGAAGAAGCTATCGAACGGGTGATCGCGGGTCCAGAACGCAAGAGTCGCTTGATCAACCCCGACGAAAAGAAAATTATTGCTTACCATGAAGCTGGTCACGCCGTCGTGATGAATGCCTTACCGGAACATGATCCAGTTCAAAAGATCACCATCATCGCACGCGGTATGGCGGGCGGCTACACCATTGCCCTACCGTCGGAAGACCGCACGATGATGCCGCGTAAGCGGCTGGTGGCGGATATGATCGGTTTGCTGGGTGGCCGGGCTGCAGAAGAGATTGGTTTTTGACGATATCACCTCTGGCGCCGGCAATGACATTGAACGCGTCACCCAGATCGCAAGGCAAATGGTCACCCGCCTGGGTATGAGTTCAGAAATGGGCCCCATGGTCTATGGTCAGAAGGAAGAATTGATATTCCTCGGGCGTGAAATTTCCGAACAGCGGGATTACTCCGAGGCAGTGGCTGAACAAATCGATCGTGAAGTCCGCCGGTTGGTGAGTGAAGCCCATGAGCGGGCTCGGGCGATCCTGTCCGAACACCGCGAAGTGCTGGACGCAGTTGCCCAGCGGCTGCTCGAGGTGGAAACCCTTACCAAAGATGAATTCGAGGCGATCTTCCCACCGCCAATCAAGAAAAATGGTGTCCCAGCCGTCGTTGTGGCTGGATAATCTCAGTAAAGAAACCGCGAGGTCAAACAGCCTCGCGGTTTTTACTTAATGACTGTATTTTCTGGCCAGCTCAGACTGGGACTCCAGCCATTACTGGTCAATCCCCTCGATATGCATGCGACGCAACTCGCGGCGAAGCACCTTTCCAACGGTTGATTTTGGTAAATCCTGTCGGAAAGCAACTTCTGCCGGCACTTTGTACCCTGCCAGGTGCTGACCGCACCAACGCCGGACCTCATCCCCATCCAGAAATTCACCCGGTTTGAGGACCACCCAGGCTTTGACAATTTCCACCTTGACCGGATGCGGCACCCCTGAGACCGCACTTTCCCGTACTTTGGGGTGCATCGAGATCACTTCTTCGACCTCGCGGGGCCAAACCTGAAAGCCGCTTATCTTGATCAATTCCTTTTTACGATCCACCAGATAAAAGTAACCTTCAACATCCATACGCGCCACGTCACCGGTGTGCAGCCAGCCGTCGATCAATGTGATGGCATCCTCTTCTGGGTGATTGTGATAGCCTTGCATGATCTGCGGGCTGCGAATGAGCAACTCGCCGCGTTCTCCGGGGGCAACCTCAATCCCGGTTTCCAAATCCACAATGCGGCAGTCCACATCCGGCAACGGCAGGCCAATCGAGCCGGCACGATTCTCGCCAAACATCGGGTTGCAATGCGTAGCTGTGGGAGCCTCGGAAAGTCCGTAACCTTCCATCAATTTGCCGCCGGTCAGCGCTTCAAAACGCAATTTCACTTCCGGGAGAAGTGGAGCCGAACCGGAAATGCACGCTTTGATCGACGACAGGTCGTACTTACCGGCAATGACATCCGGGTGTTGATTAATGGCCTGATACATGCTGGGAACGCCAGGGAAGAGGGTTGGTCGATAGCTCTGAATGGCGCCTAGCAGTTCCTCCATATTGCGCGGATTTTGCACCAATACCAGGCTGCCGCCCAGCCCCATGCCCACACTCATGGCGATCACCATGCCGTACACGTGAAACAGCGGAATGGCGGCTAATACGGTCTCCTGCCCATCATGCAGACCCACCAGCCAACGGCGGAACATGGTGGTGTTGGCTACCAGATTGCGATGCAAGCCGATGGCGGCTTTGGGCGTTCCGGTGGTACCACCCGAGTACTGAAAAATAGCTACATCATTCGGTGTGACTTTTGGCAGATCACCTTTCAAGGTTTTGGAGCGAGTTAATACGGTTGTCAGCCAGCAATCGGCATCGCTAGCAGCGCAGCCTGATACCAGTGCGGGGTCAACCAGCATCGAATCGACCAGGTCGAAGGCATCCTCAACCTGTGTATAGATGATGGTCCGAATTGGTGTGGTTTTACGAATTTCATCCAGAAGATCGCGGTGTGTTGCCAAAGCGATAACGATGTCAACGCCAGCATCTTTTAACTGGAATTCCAGTTCCATTTGTTTGTATTGCGGGTTGATCGCTACCACCACACCGCCGGCTTTCAGCACCCCATAATAGGCCAGCACAAACTGCGGAATGTTGGGAAGGATAATTCCTACCCGATCACCCAGTTTCACGCCTAAATTAGCTAATCCTCCTGCCAGACCATCAGCAAGGCGGCGCATTTCAGCGAAGGTGATACTCTGATCGCGATAAATCGTGCAGGCCTTATCCGGATATTTTTCGGCAGCGGCATCTAAATAATGAAAGGCGGTAATGTCTGGATATTCGAGCTGGGATGGCACGCCCGGGTCATAATGCTGAATCCATGGTTTGTTCATTTTTCCCTCCTCCACCGTTAAAAACAGTTCGCTAGCTAAGCCGTCTGATTTTGGGGAACGATCCACAGGTCCTCGCGCTCGATCAATTGGATCGCTTGAGCGGTGGCGTCTGACCCTGCCTGCAACCAGTGAATACTTGGATCATTTTGCTTGAACCAGTTAGCCTGACGCCGGATGTAGTCACGGGTAAGGCGTTTCATGAGCATTACCGCCTCTTCCAGGCTGATTTTTCCGTCCAAATAGGCACAAATTTCACGGTAACCGATGGCGGATAATGTCGGCAGGTCGGCATTGAAACCATGTTCGCGCAATTGCCGTACCTCCTCGACCAAACCATCCGCCAGCATTGTGGTGATGCGTGCGTCCACTCGAGCGTACAACTCGGCACGCGGGCGAATCACGCCGATCTTGAGCAACGAATAAGGAGAGGCTCCAAGACGGCGCTGTTCAGAAAAGCGATGTCCAGTTAGCAAAATCACTTCCAGTGCGCGGACTGTCCGCCGCAGGTTTTCTGGTTGGATTACGGCGGCAGCAGCCGGATCGATCAGTGCTAATTTGTGATGAAAAGGATACGGCCCAAGGCTTCGTCCCCAGGCTTCCAACACCTCTCGCATACGAGTGTCCGGCTGTTGGTTGGGTATTTGCCAATCATCCAAAAGACCGTAGATGTATTGCCCCGTACCGCCCACCAAAAACGGCAGCTTGCCGCGACTGTGGATGTCCGCCAGGGCAGCTTCCGCCTCGCGTTTGAAGGCTGCCAAACTCCAGGGTTCATCGGGGTCGGAGACATCGATCAGGTGGTGCTGAACACGTGCCAATTCTTCTGGGGTGGGCTTGGCTGTACCGATATCCATACCACGGTAAAACTGTCGCGAATCGGCTGACACGATTTCGCCATTAAAAGTCTCAGCCAATTCAACTGCCAGCGCGGTTTTACCCACTGCAGTCGGGCCGATAATCGCAACCACCGGACGGTGCAGTTTATGCCAGGGCATTTTCAAACCAAATAATTTCCACAGGCGTGGAGCCAGGTTTGCCGATCACCGCCACCACATCTACGCGCCAGTCAACAGGTAAGTCTGGGTGTTCATCCACGTACTGCTCGGCAGCCAGCAGCAAATGCTCCTGTTTATCAGGTGTGACCGATTGTTCAGGTGGACCAAACCGATTATCAGAACGGGTTTTTACTTCAACAAACACCAGCGTATCCGCGTGTTTCATCACCAGGTCGATCTCGCCGTAGCGGGTACGATAATTGCGCTGGATCAGTTCCATCCCGCGCTCCAACAGGTAATTTTCCGCCTGACGTTCACCCCAGGCGCCTATTCTCTGCCTGTAATTATTCGTCGCCATTGCCCATCCGATTTCGTCTATTCCAACCAGATTATTCTACCCGTTATTCAGCAGATACGAGGGCAGCGTTTGGTGAACTAATCCTAATTGTGCTACACTTTAAATCACCAGGTGGAGCCGGTCACAGGCGCAAAGGGCGTAAAATTTACTGCCAGCTGGCATCTTAGCCTGAGAAGGATTCCTGTATGCCAATTGGGGAAATCATCGCGATCGGTACAGAATTGCTGCTTGGTGAAATCCAGGACACCAACACAGCCACCATTGCCCGTAAATTTCGGGATGCTGGCGTTGACCTGTACCGCACCATGATCGTGGGTGATAACCCCGATCGAATTGCGCAGGCGATTCGCGAGTCGCTCACCCGCTCAGACATCCTCATCACCACCGGAGGGTTAGGTCCAACCGTGGATGACCCGACCCGCCTGGCCGTTGCTGCAGCATTTGGTACCCGGTTGGAGTTTCGGCCTGAATTATGGGACCAGATTGAACAACGCTTTAGCCGGTTTCAGCGCCGCGCAACAGAAAACAACCGGCGGCAGGCATATATGCCCGACGGAGCAATCGCAATCGAAAATCCAGTGGGAACTGCCCCGGCATTTTACATCGAAACCAATGGCAAGCTGGTTATCAGCCTGCCAGGCGTGCCGCGTGAAATGGAACACATCCTGCAGCATGCCGTGATGCCGCTGCTCGGTCAACGATTCGAACTCAAAGGTATCATCAAGACGTATGTGTTGCACACCGCGGGTGCCGGTGAGTCGCAGGTAGATGAGTGGATCGGTGAATTGGAAAACAATGCCAACCCGACTGTCGGTCTTTTGGCACACCCCGGACAGGTCGACATACGCGTAGCTGCCAAAGCCGGCTCCGAGGAAGAGGCGGATGCAATGATCAGCGAAATGGTTAGCCAGGTTCAAAAGCTGGTAGGCGTGGCCATTTTTGGCAGCGACCAGGAGACCCTGGAACAGGTATTGCTTAACCGCTTAGCGCTCAATAACTGGGAGATCGCGCTGGTGGAATGCGGCTTTGGCGGAGCCATCGCTGGAAAACTGGCTGAGGCTGGCTTTGATGCCAGGCGCGCGAAGGTGCTGCCAAATCTCTGTCAGCCATCTGATTTGCAACAATTAACTCGCGACCAGCAGACAGCCACAAGCACCCAGGTCACATTGGGCGTTGGTTTTTATCCAGGACCTGTTCAACAGGATTTGTACTTATTCCTTATCACGCCGAATAGTACACTGGAAGCCAACCGCTCCTACGGCGGACCTCCGGCTCAGGGAGTGACCTGGGCAGTCCAAACCGCTCTCGACTTTGTCCGCAGGAATATCCCTTAAATATTTTCTTTCACCGCACAAGGAGACTTCCCCCTCATGAGTGACAAAACCATCCTGCTCAAAAATGCCATCGTACTGACCATGGATGATGATTACCAGGTGTTCGAGCCGGGTGCAGTTGTAGTTAGCAGCGATCTGATTGCGGCAGTTGGCGCAGAAGGCGATGTTCTGCGGGCATTTCCGGACGCCGAGGTGATCGATTGCGGGGGCAAAGTTTTGATGCCAGGGCTGAATTAATGCGCACACCCATGTACCAATGACCCTGTTGCGCGGACTGGCAGACGACCTGCGGTTGGATGTGTGGTTATTGGGATACATGATGCCAGTTGAGCGTGAATTCGTTTCACCAGACTTCGTGCAACTTGGCACCAAGCTGGCCTGTGCCGAGATGATTCGCAGCGGTATCACCAGTTTCGCGGACATGTATTACTTCGAAGAGGATGTCGCTCGGGCAACGGCGCAAAGCGGTATGCGCGGAGTATGTTCGCAATCCATCCTCAAATTTCCGACACCCGATGCCCATTCTTATGACGAGTCGCTGGCATATGCGCGGGATTATATTCAGCGATGGAAAAATCACCCCCTGGTGATTCCGTCCATCGCTCCTCATGCGGTTTACACCACCACGGAAGACATCCTGCGCGACTGCGCGAACATCGCGATGGAATATGACGTGCCATTGCACATCCATATCGCCGAAACCAGTTTTGAGGTGGAGAATTTACGGCGGGCGGAAGGCATGCCAGTAGTGCCGTATGTCAAAAAACTGAATTTACTGGACGCAAAGGTTCTGGCAGCCCATTGCGTTCACGTGGATGATGGTGAGATGCGCACCTTCCAGCATTACAACACCGGCGTAGCCCACAATCCATCTTCGAATATGAAGTTGGCATCCGGGATTGCCCCGATCAAGCGAATGCTCGACCTGGGTTTGAATGTCGGCATTGGCACGGACGGTCCAGCTTCGAATAATGACCTGGATATGTTCGAAGAGATGCGCCTGGCTTCCTTCCTGGCTAAAGGATCCAGCGGCGATCCCACCGCCCTACCTGCCCGCCAGACGCTGGCGATGGCGACCCGGTTGGGAGCGCGCGCCATGCATATGGGACATCTGACCGGTTCACTCGAACCCGGTAAACGAGCGGATTTGATTTTGGTGGATACCAGTCCGGTGCATAACTCGCCACGTTTCCGTCGCGATCCCAATAATGCCTATGCGCAAGTTGTTTACGCCGCCAAAGCGGTGGATGTATCGGATGTCATGGTAAATGGCGCCTGGCTGATGCGAGATCATCAACTGCTGACCCTGGACGAAGCCAGTCTGCTGCGCGAAGCGGATGAGTACGCCCGTAAAATTGATATCTTCTTGATGCGGCGCGAGAAATCGCTGCTTTCCAAATTATTGGCATTGGGCGAGCAGACCGAAGAAGAAGAGAGCTTCGAAGTACAAGCCAAAGTATCGATTGAGAATCGAAATTCCATACTGGAGCGGCTTAACAATCCCGAGATTCAAGTGATCCGCATGCGGCATTATCACCAGTACGATACCTATTTCTCGTTTGAGCCGGCGGAAGAAGGCAGATTGCGCTACCGCGAAGATCATTTCCTGAATGAAAAGAATCAGACTTTGCAGGTGCGTTCCCGCCTGACATTAATTGGTCCATCTCGCGAGCACCACTTTCCACAGAAGGTGCTGCTGTCACGCAGCCGCTTCCTCGCTACAGCCACGCAAAGCCCGCGCTTTTATCGCGAGTATTTCAAGCCGTCGCACGAGATCGAAATCGAAAAAGATCGGCTGCGATATCTGGTCGAATTCAAAAACATGGAGTTCTTCATTAATCTGGATGAGACGATAAAGCCAAAACTAGGTCACTTCCTGGAAATAAAGAGCCGTACCTGGTCACGCAAAGATGCCGAAGTAAAATCCCGGCTGGTTGTCGATTTGATCCGTTTCCTGGGCGAGTCACCGGAGAAAACAATTTCCAATGATTACCTGGAGCTGGCGATCGAGCATACCCAGAAATAATTTTTGAGGCCACCCACCATGAACAACGAAACAGACACACTTAAGGTTTTATATATGGCCTCTGAAGCCGCGCCACTGGTCAAAGTGGGCGGGCTGGGGGATGTGGCAGGTTCGCTGCCGCTGGCTTTACAGAAGCTAAATTCCAAACAGCTGACGGGCAGACCTTTGGATGTGCGGCTGGTGCTGCCATACCATAATGCCATTAAAGAGAAAATCAGCCATCCCGTGGTGGCAGCAGAGTTCAACTTGATTGTTCCGCACGGGGTTCTACCGGTGGTTGTGTATCTGACCCACGTGGCAGATTTACCAGTTTACTTGATCGATGGGCCGCCAATTGCGCCGGATAACCGGGTTTATGCTGCCGATGCCGAGTTGGACGGTGAAAAATATATCTTTTTCTCGCTGGCAGCCCTGGAAATGACCCGCTGTTTATTATGGAAACCAGACATCATACATGCCAATGATTGGCATACCAGTGCTGCCCTGTATGCGCTGGCCCAAAGGCGAAAAACCGATCCCGCGTTCCAATCTATACATAGCCTGTTGAGCGTGCATAACCTGCCATTTATGGGAAAAAAC
Organism: uncultured Chloroflexia bacterium; assembly: GCA_963721535.1. Lineage (GTDB taxonomy): Bacteria > Chloroflexota > Anaerolineae > Anaerolineales > Anaerolineaceae > Bellilinea. Next base: position 4,696 of record CAVRKN010000009.1, on the reverse strand, counting down.
GCTGAACCAGCCGTCGCTACCTATGGCCTGCCGCGATCCCGGGAGAAGAACCTGCCGACCTGGGCACGCTCCTTCCCCCTGCCACTCGGATTGCAAAGCGCAGACCTGATCAATGCTGTATCCCCTGGCTATGCGAAAGAGATTTTAACGCCTGAATTTGGCTGCGGGCTGCAAGATTTTCTCAAAACCCGCCAGAACGTATTGAGCGGAATTCTCAATGGACTGGACCAAATGGATTGGGACCCAGCGACGGATACATCCATCACCAACCGTTATGACTACGCCCACCTGAGCTTCAAGCTGCCAAACAAGGCTGCCCTTCAGGCTGAATTTGAGCTGCCGGTTGCGCCGGAGGTGCCGCTGCTGGTGATGGTCACCCGCATGGATCAACAAAAAGGCGTTGATATCGCAGTTGACGGACTGCGTCTGGCAGCCAATCTGGATTGGCAGGCGATCATCCTGGGCACCGGTGACCCACTATTGGAAACCAGTTGTCGTTCGCTGGAATCCGAGTTCCAGGATCGGGTGCGAACGTTGATTCGTTTCGACGTGGCTTTGTCTCGCCGCCTGTATGCCGGCGGTGACATCCTGCTTATGCCATCTCGTTATGAGCCGTGCGGCCTGGCACAAATGATTGCGATGCGCTACGGTACCGTGCCGCTGGCGCGAGCCACTGGCGGGCTACGGGATACCATCATCGATGATCCAACGCTGGCGCAGAGCACCGGATTTCTATTTGAGGATGCCCGGGCGGAAGCGTTCTCTGAATCCTTGCGGCGCGCCATTTACACATTCCCGGATCGCGAGATCTGGACGGAAATTCAAATGCGGGGGATGGCACAGGATTTTTCCTGGGAAAAAAGTGCCATGGAATACACCGAACTCTATACCAAACTGGCAGGGAGGTAATTCATGAATATCCGGGCAGTCATTCTGGCAGGCGGTGAAGGCACGCGTTTGGGGGTTCTAACCGCCAAACGCACCAAACCCGCGGTTCCTTTCGCCGGGAAGTATCGCATTATCGATTTCCCTTTGTCCAACTGTGTCAATTCGCGAATTTTCGATGTGATGATCGTGGCACAATATCGTCCGCATTCGCTTATTGAGCATATTGGCGCCGGCGGCCCGTGGGATCTCAACCGTGACTTCACAGGTGGAGTTCGAATCCTGACCCCCTATCGGGCCCGGGGATCGAATTGGTTCGTCGGCACGGCGGATGCGGTCCAGCAAAATTTCACCTTTATAAAACACGATAATCCGGATGCTGTTTTGATGCTCTCCGGCGACCATATCTATTCCATGAATTACGAGCCCCTGATCCGCTATCATCAGGAACGCCAGGCGGATGTGACGGTGGGAGTCATTAACGTCCCTTACGAAGAAGCTTCACGATTTGGCATCGTGGGGGTGGATGAAAATTTTAATATCACCTCTTTTGTGGAAAAGCCGGCAGTACCGCCATCGACTCTTGCGAATATGGGCATTTACATCTTCAATATGGACGTATTGAACAACGTCCTGTGGGAAGATCACCTCAACCAGGAATCAGCCCATGATTTTGGTAAAAATATCCTTCCTACGCTGGTGGAAGGGGGTCGAAAAGTAGTTGCCTACCAATATGACGGATATTGGATGGATGTCGGAACGGTGGCATCTTACTGGCAGGCGCACATGGATTTATTGTGCAACCCTCCGGCCTTTAACATGTACAACCCAAAATGGATTATCCACACTCGCACCGAGGAACGACCGCCAGTGCGTATTCACGCTGGAGCTGTGGTGGAAGACAGCCTTATTTGTGACGGCTGCACCATCGAACCAGGCGCTAAAGTGATTCGCTCTGTGCTCTCCCCAGGTGTCACGGTTCGTTCCGGCACCACCGTTGAGGAGTCGATCATTCTGACCAGCACCAGCATTGCCAATGATTGCCAGATTATCCGCTCGGTGCTGGATAAACGCATCCATATTGACGAAGGATCCAGGATTGGCGGGCGCGATGAGTTTGATCTTAAGGTAGCTATGGTCGGGCGTAATGCCTATGTACCGCCCGGAACCATCGTCCACCCTGGCGGAACGATCGGTTGGGATGTGATATCATCCGACTACGACATTCTGGAAATTCACGAAGGCGAATTCGTCCAACCCAGAAGGAAACCCTATGAAATTTGAGCGTGCTTCAGGCATCATCTTGCATCCCACCAGCTTGCCTGGACCGGACGGTATCGGAGACCTGGGTCCTGAAGCTTACCGTTGGGTCAATTTCCTGAATGACACCGGCTGCCGGTTGTGGGAAGTCCTGCCGCTTGGCCCAACCGGTTATGGTGATTTACCCTATCAGTGCTTTTCGGCATTCGCCGGCAACCCGTATCTGGTCAGCCCGGCTTTGCTGCTCGAACAAGGACTTCTGTCTCGCGGCGATCTGAGCGACCGTCCGGATTTTCCGGTGGAAACAGTGGATTATGGCGAAGCCATTCAGTGGAAACTCAAAATTCTGGACCGGGCGTATTTGCATTTCAATCAAGCCCGCCACCCAGCCTTATGGGTGGAATACGGCTTATTCAAGAATTCCCAGTCCTATTGGCTCAAAGATTTTGCGCTATTTATGGCGATCAAGGAGTCATATGGCGGTGTTTCCTGGGAAAATTGGCCGCAATCGCTGCGCAAACGCGATCCAAAAGCACTGTCATCTTTTATGAGAAATGAGGCGCAACTGATCGAGCGCCATATGTTCCGTCAATTTTTGTTTTACCATCAATGGGGTGAGTTAAAAAAGTACGCCAACGGCCGGGACATAAAAATTATTGGTGATATTCCGATCTTTGTGGCTTACGATAGCGCAGACGCCTGGTCTCACCCGGAGTTGTTCTACCTGGATGATGATGGACGTCCCACCGTAGTCGCTGGCGTACCGCCAGATTATTTCTCCCCGACCGGTCAATTGTGGGGGAACCCGCTTTACCGCTGGGAAGTGCATCAAAGTCAGGAATATTCCTGGTGGATTGAACGTTTTAATCAACGCTTCAGCTGGTAGATATCGCCCGACTGGATCACTTTCGCGGTTTTGCCGGTTATTGGGAAATTCCGTACGGCCTGCCAACCGCGGAAATTGGCCGCTGGGTCCGTGGACCAGGTCGCGATTTCTTTGAGGTAGTACGAGCGGTGCTAGGCGACCTGCCCATCATAGCTGAAGACCTGGGAGTTATCACACCGGATGTGGTGGACCTGCGCGAACGATTCAATTTACCCGGCATGAAGGTTTTTCAATTTGCCTTCAGCAGCGACCCGATGGATCCTTTCCTGCCGCATAATTATCCGCAGCAGTGTGTGGCTTTTACCGGTACCCATGACAATGACACTTCCATCGGTTGGTACCAGACCGCACCCGAGGAGGAACGGGATTTTATCCGCCGGTATCTGGCGCGCGCTGGTGATGATATTGCCTGGGATATGATCCGGGCGGTGTGGTCATCCGTAGCGGCATTTGCGCTGGCACCATTGCAGGATATCCTCAGTCTGGGGCCCGAGGCGCGCATGAACCTGCCCGGGCGGCCCTATGGCAACTGGGGCTGGCGTATGCTCCCCAACGCCATTACCGATATCATCGCCCGCCGCCTCAACGAGACCAATATGTTGTACGGACGCGTGGTGGAAACCGACGCTGCTCAAAAACCGGCGGTCAAGGTCGATTTCCTGGCTTAAGACGAATTTTTCAAACCCGCACGGGATGCCAGGAAAATTCCAGTTAAGATCAAAGCCCCACCGGCTATTTCCGCAATGCCTGGCGCTTCTTTTAGAAAAATCATCGCCAAAATGGTGGTTCCCACCGGTTCGCCTAATAATGCCAGCGACACAAATGCCGCTGGCAAATATTTTAAAGCCCAATTAAAGGACGAATGCCCGATCACCTGTGGAATAAGTCCCAGCAGGATGAACCACAAGTAGATCGTGCCGGAATATCCGATCACTTTAAAGTGCAGAAACTGCCACGAAGATGAGCAGAAATATGGCGAGATATCACACGGAGAAGGTGTAGGAAAACAAAGACACCGGGCAAACTAGGCGCCCCACCAGCAGGTAGCCGGCAGCCATAAAAGCGCCGAATAGAGCCAAACCGTTGCCCAACATGGCTTTCCCGCCAATAAAGCTCTGTAAAGGCAGGCAGACCAAATTGCCAGCATTCCAACTACAGGCTTCCTGGAACCCTACCAACGCACCGCCGATCATAGCCGAAATCGACCCCAGCCATGTATCCCGGCTCATACGCTGTTTAAGCACCAGCGGTGACAGTATGGCAACCCACAGCGGCGTGGTGGTCACCAGGACGACTGAGCTGGCAACCGAGGTGTACTTCGACGGGGATGATCCATGCGCCAAAGTGGACAGCCAGGAACAAGCCTGAGAGCACGATCAACCAGCGCTGACGGATCGTCAGTGAGCGCAGGCCTAAATGCGCCCGGCAGCGCTAAAGGCGCCAGTATAACGCCCGCCAAGTCATCCGGTAAGAGGCAACCACCAAAGATGGCGCTTCCCGCTGGGCAAATCGAATAAAAATCGAGGCGGTTGACACCGCCAGTATTGCCAAAGTAGGGATCACGATCAGAGGGTATTGGCTGGATGGATTCATAAAGGCTGTGATTGGCTTGACAAAGGAAAAAGGGGTAGCTACAATTTCTGCAATTCATGTGTACAAAGTTGA
>CAVRKN010000008.1:0-25759 GCA_963721535.1 uncultured Chloroflexia bacterium | reverse complement strand
ATTTCCACCCAGTGGCTCGTGGAAATCAAGCCGCTGGCTGAAAAAGCCCTGGCAGCGGTGCGCGACGGTCAGATCCGCATTGTGCCAGAGCGCTTCACCAAGGTGTATTACAACTGGCTGGAGAATATTCAGGACTGGTGCATCAGCCGCCAATTATGGTGGGGGCACCGAATTCCGGTGTGGTATTGCGATAATTGCGGCGCCACGCTGGTGGCACGACAGGACCCGACCAGCTGCACCAACTGCGGCAGTACGAAAATCCGACAGGATGAAGATGTGCTGGATACCTGGTTTTCCTCCGGGTTGTGGCCATTTTCGACGCTGGGTTGGCCGGAAAAAACTGCTGACCTGGATTACTTCTACCCAACCAGCTACATGGAAACCGGATACGACATCCTGTTCTTCTGGGTGGCGCGCATGATCATGTTCGGGTTGGAATTTACGGGTAAAGTGCCGTTCAACACCGTGTATTTGCATGGGCTGATACGGGACGGCAACGGTCACAAAATGAGCAAATCAAAGGGCAACGTAATCGATCCGTTGGGCTTGATGGATGAACTGGGTACGGATGCGCTGCGTTTCACGCTTTTGGTGGGTTCGACACCCGGCAATGACATGAATTTAAGCCCTAAAAAGGTCGAGGCGAACCGTAATTTTGCCAACAAGATCTGGAATGCCGGGCGCTTTGTGCTGGGGGCGCTGGAATCAGCGCCAGAGCAGGCAGAAGCCGAGCCACAATGGACGCTGGCGGATTCCTGGATCTGGGCGCGGCTACAAAACCTGGAACGCGAAGCAGACCGGCTTTTCGGCGCCTTCCAATATGGCGAGGCTGGACGTCAAATCTACGATTTCTTCTGGTCGGAATTTGCGGATTGGTACCTGGAGATTGCCAAGTTGCAGCTGGCGGAAGGCGGCGATCGGGCTTATTATACGGCGCAAACCCTGGCGCGCGTGCTGGATTCCTGCCTGCGCCTGCTGCACCCCTTCACCCCGTTTGTGACCGAAGAGTTGTGGAGTCACCTGAAACGCACTTGCCAGGGCAAGGCTGGTGTTTACCAGCCGAAAGAGGGCTGGGCGGAAATGCTGATCGCGGCTCAATGGCCGGAACCCCAGGCTGCAGAAGGCTGGGAAGAAGAAAAAGTGAACGACTTCAACCTGGTGCAAGAGATCATCCGCGCGGTGCGTAACCTGCGTACCGAAAAGAAGGTGACGCCGGGCAAGCGCATCGCCGCGACCATCGCTGCCGGAGAACGGCTGTCGATTCTGCAAGCGCAAACCAAAACGCTGGCAGCGCTGGCATACATCGATCCGCAGCAACTGACCCTGGTGGAAAACCTGGCAGAAAAACCACAGGACCAGGCGTCGCTGGTGGTGGCCGGCGTCGAGATTTACCTGCCGCTGTCCGGGCTGGTGGATATCGCGAGCGAACAGGCGCGGTTACAGAAGGAGCTGGACGAAACACAATCGCAAATTGAGCGTCTGGAAGGACTGCTAGCCAGCCCTTTCGGACAAAAGGCACCCGCCGCGGTGGTCGATAAAGAGCGCCAGAAGCTGGCTAACTTCAAGGAAACGGCTGCCAGCCTGCGCGAACAGATGCAAGGCTTGAAATAGCCATGCAGACCATACGTATCGCTCGGCTTGCAGCCAGAGGCAGTGCTGCCCACACGAAAACATCCGGTAGATGCAGGTCTGGATATCTATGCTGTCGCGGCGGTTGAAATCCCGCCGCACAGCTTTGCTATTGTGCCCACCGGTGTGACCGTTGAAATTCCGGACGGATTTGTGGGGCTGCTCAAACCGAAAGGCCGCGCCAATCACCTATTGGGGGCCGGAGTGGTGGATGCCGGTTACCAGGGCGAGATTCTTAGTCAAAGTTGCCAATTTGACCGATGCGCCGCTGAAATTCGTGGCCGGTGAGGCGGTTGGGCAGTTGGTGATTGTGCCGGTGGTGACGCCGGCAGTGGAAGAAGTGAGTGCCGATGAAATCCACGTGAACAAATCCACCCGCGGGGGTGCGGGCGGGATCGTGGAACAACATCAGGGGTAGGGAAGTTTTGCTAGGGCGAGGCTATCCGGATAAGGGATGACTGAGCCTACTGTTCCTGCCTCGCCCTTACGGTTTAAGCCTGGTTAAAATCGGTGACGGCGCGGTAGAAGGCGTCCAGATTGGCGAGGGGCATGTTGGGCGGCAGGTCGCAGCCGGAGGAAATCACAAAGTTACGTCTTCCCGCGGTGGCAGTCAAGAGTTGGGTCGTTAGCTGGTAAACCTGTTCAGCGGTTGAGCCGACGAATACTTCAGCCGGATCCAAGTTGCCGGCCAAAATGGTCTGGTCATCCACCCGCTGCAAGGCAGTCACAATGTCCATCGGTTTGCCAAAGTGATGGACGGCGGCACCATCTTTTAATATTTCGCTCAGATGTGCCAGTTTAGCGCCGCAGTTATGGTAGATAAATGAAAATTCCGGAGTTTGAAGCGTTTCCACCATCTGGCGCACGTAGGGCATCGAAAAACGGCCCAGCGAGGCGGGCGACATCAGCCCAGCGGCGGGTTCCGCCACGATAATGCCATCTGCACCCACGCCGCGGAAAGCTTCAGCGTACCGCTGCAGAAAATTTGTGGCCATGTTTAGCAGGTCTGTCAGGAAATCGGGATCTTCGTAGGTCAAAATCAAGGTTTCACTGACCCCGAAAAGGCGTCCGACCAATGAGAAGGGCCCGATCATTCCTCCCAGCACAAATACCTGCTTGTCGTCAGTCTGTTCTTTAAGGTACGTTACCACCGATAGTGCAACATTGGTGCGCTTGTGTCCAACTTTAGGCGCGAATAATTTAGTCTGGTCTTCCCGGTTGGTGATCAACCGGCCAACCACGGTGGGGATTTCACCGGCTTCCGCCCTTACTTGTGCGCCGAAGGCTTCGGCCTCAATGCTGAGATCCATGGCGGTCTGGAGAAAGGGGGATTGGTAACGATCATATAACGCCAGGATGGCATTCGCCTGGACCATAAAGTCGTTGGTGGCGCCGGCAATCGATTTACCCGTCAGGTGCAGTCCAGAATAGGCGCCGACCGGCATGGCCAGCCGGGCTTGACTGCCGAGAATGAATTCTTTCAGATTAGTTTGCATGCAGTAATGTTCTCGCTTCGATTAATTTGTTGGAGCAAGCAGGTTAAATGAGATGTAAAAAGCCGGTTACTCCCGGTCTTTATCCCGGTATAATTCGCCGTCGGCAGCTTCCATCAAGTCTTCCCCTGTTTGGCCATTATCCGGGAAAATAGCTAAACCGAATGACACCGACATGCAGCCAAGCTTGCCATCGGGTAATTGTAAATCACAAACCGAGACAAATTCCTGCAAATTTGTTCCAATCGTATAGGCCTCATCTTTGTTCGTCGCGGGGAAGAGGATGGCAAATTCATCGCCGCCCAGGCGAGCCAGGAAGTCGGTTTTTCGCACCCCTTCTTTCAGTCGGGAAGCAATGCGCCGCAGGGCTGAATCTCCGACCTTGTGACCATAGGTGTCATTGATGCCTTTAAAATGATCCAGGTCTAGCATCATCACCGCGAAATGGGTGCCGACCTTCAACGAAAGTTCAATCAGTTGATCGATGGCTAATTCGAATGAACGGCGGTTGGGCAAACCGGTTAACCAGTCGGTATGGGCTTCTTCCCGGATCAGATTGTGCAAACGAGCATTTTGAATGGCGATTCCGGCCTGGTCAGCCAACAGACGCAGCTGGCGCAGTTTCGATTCCTGAAATTGGTAGGGTTCCAGAACGGCAAGCGTCATTACACCAATGACCCCGCCTTTCATTTTAAGCGGCATTCCCACAATGGCGCCGCGCCATGCGGCTGGCGCCGAGTTGTAGAGTGGATGAGTTCGCATATTCTCGACTACGATCATCTCGCCAGTGTGCGCCACCGTATTGGTTAAACCATCTTCCCTGGGCACTGCCCACTCTTTACCGGTGGAGCCATCGCGGAACATGGCGGCGCCAAAACTCACGGCTTTGCCATCAAAATGAAAAATATGGGCATCATTGGCATCTGGAATTAAGGATAGAGCATTTTTTAGAATACTATTCAGCACATCTTCCAAGTTTAGATGAGCGGTTAAGTCCAGCCCAGCCAGGAACACCCGCTCAAGCTCTTTGACCCGTTGATCGGTTTGCGCCAACTCATTGCGCATCGCGTACACCGAAACCGCCAACTGGACCACTTCACTGCCAGCGTTGGTTTCCAAACGGCTCCAGGCGGAGGAACCCATGTGGCGTCCCAGCACCACCACACCACGAACAGCTTCTTCAAGATAGACAGGTAACAATTGCAGGCTGGTCATCTCAGCACGCTTCATAAAATCTTCAAGTCCGGCAGGAAGCGTGGGTGATTGGAGATTCAAGATTTGGCATTCACCGGAACGAAGGATTTCGTCCGAAGCGCGGTCGGCAACAATGGTTGTTTTTTCAAGCAGGTGACCCTTTTCCCCGGTGATCGACTCCCAATGCAAGCCACTCCGCGGCGATTGTACCCAGGTCAGGTAGCCGCAAGCGCTAGCCTCCAAAAGGGAAGACAGGGTGTGGGTAAGAACCTGGATCAGCTGGTTTAAAGACTGCGCCAGACGAATGTCGCGCATCAATTCAGCAGCTTGAGTCAATTTAGTGCGGGTTGCGCGAACGGTTGGTTGCCTAGCCTCGATCAGTTCGCTCTGCCCTTCGATTGGTGGGGTTGTTGACTTTGATAAATTCATGCATCCATCTATAAAATGGTTGGGGATAAGTAATAATTTTCAGTTGATATTGTAACCGAGATAACCTAAGTTTAATACCAATGTAACCCTAAAATTACAATATTGTCTATACAACCTTAGAAAATTCTAAGAAATACGATTGATCTGTCGGAGTTACGTGATGATGAAAGGGAAACCCTCAGATTTTATAATGGATGCGCTGATTCTCATTTACACGCCTGTAAAATTGTGGATAGTACAGCATCAATGTGGTGAACCACATCATCTGAGCTTACCCGAATTACGTGAAGAGATAATTCCATCAATGCTTGATCGCGTAAAGCGTCGTACGTGACTTGTTCAGCGTGGATACTGCCATCGATTTCTACAACAAGTCCAACCTCATGACAATAAAAATCGACGATATAACCAAGAATGACTTGTTGTCTGCGAAAATGGTGCCCATTTAGTCGATTGGCTCGCAGTTTTTCCCAAAGTAATTTCTCCGGATAGGTCATGTTCCTGCGAAACCCTCTCGCCATTGAAGCTTTTTCCGGGTTTACTGGTTGTCCGATGACGATATTCTTGGCTTTCAAAATAACCTCTCTTATCCCCAACCCTTTCTCTCTCCGTTTCGGAGAGAGAAGGGGAAATTCCATATTTCTGATTGATTGTTAATATTCTCCCCTTCCCGAATTCGGGAAGGGGCCGGGGGTGGTCAAATCTCTTCCCATTCCTTCTGGTCCGGGACGTTGTTAGGTCAAAGCTCTTCTTTATCCGGGCTGCCAGTTGGCGGGCGCGGCTGGCTGCCAGGCCGGTGTATTCCTGTACAACCAGTAACCCATGTAGTTGATCGGGGGCCAGTAAGGCACTGATTTCTGCATCTGTTCCGAGTCGATCCGCCAGGGGATTGGGTTTGCCAGCCTGGACGGATTCCCAGGCAGCCAGGGCATGTTCGCGCAGCTTTTCGTGCATGGCTTGCCGATCCGCGCCGGCACGAGCCAGCGCCATCAACACCCGTTCAGTGGCGGCGAAGGGTGCATATTGCTCCAGATTGTGCTGAATGGCTGGCCAGTTGAAGAGCATCCCGTTGACCAGTCGGGTGGCGGTGGTCAGCAATTCGTCACACACCAGGCAGGCTTCCGGCAGCAGGGTACGGCGGTTGGCGGAATCGTCCAGGGTACGCTCCAACAACGAATGCGCGGCATTGTGCCAGGCTGTGGAGGGCATGCCAGCCAGCAGGCGCGCCAGCGAGTCGATTTTCTCAGCCTGAATGGGGTTGCGCTTGAATGGCATGGCAGAAGAGCCAACCTGCTTGCGGCCAAAAGGCTCTGACCATTCACCAAACGGCGGGGATTGCATGATGCGCAAGTCAAAGGCAAATTTATACAGGCTGGCGCCGACGGCTGCCAGAGCACTTACCACCTGATAGTCTTGTTTGCGAGGATAGGTTTGGGTGGTTACCGAATAGAAAGCCAGACCAAGCCGCTGCGAAAGCTGATGCTCAAATGCCTCCACCTGCTCCAGGCCGATCAGGTCGGCATAAGCGGCGGCAGTACCTACCGCCCCTTTGAAGCCTTTACCGCGTAGTTGAGCACGCACCTGGCGCAGTTCAGCGCGGTCGGAATGCAGGTCTTGCGCGTAACTGGCCAGGCGATAGCCGACCGTTGTCGGTTCAGCTGGCTGCAGGTGGGTGTAAGCCATAGCTGGCACGTCAGCGGTTTCCTCAATGCGGCGGGCAAAGGCTATAAGAAGCTCATCCAGCTGAGCCAAAATAAGGTCAAGGGAAGCCATCAAACGCAATACGTCGGCGTTATCTTCAATGTCCATGGAGGTGGCGCCTAGATGCAGGATGCCCCCACCGATGGGTGATTGTTCGGCGAAGGTTCTTAGTTCAGCCATCAGATCATGGTGGATCTCTGACTCAATTTCCAGCGCTCGGGGAATGTCGATCTGGCTGACATGTGCGTGTAAATCTTCCACCTGGCTGGCGGTCACCAGCCCGAAGGTTTGTTGCACTTCGGCCAATGCCAACCAGATTTGACGCCAGAGTTCGCGTTTGTGCTGTTCACTCCAAATGCGGCGCATGGCAGGACTGGCGTAGCGCCAGGAATAAGGTGATTGATAATTTTCCCATCGGCTCATAGCTTCATTTTATCCGAAACCCGCCCAATAATAGGTTCCATGCACGCCTATTTGTTGACACTCCCGGATATAAAAATATAATGGTTGAGGGCGGGAAGCCAGGCAGCCAAAATTTGTTCAACGCGAGGGGTCATGGTCAGAAATTTGTCAATCATAAGATGGTCAGCTATCGTTATTTTGCTATTTATCCTAACGGCTTGCTCTGCCGAACTGCCACCGGCAACTCAAAAACAGCCTGACACCACACAAGCGAGTAACCCAATTTTAACCCCCATTGAAGAGGAATCGATGAACACCCAAAAACCTTTGGTAATTGCTCACCGCGGCGCGCGCAGCCTGGCGCCTGAAAATACCCTGGCAGCAGCCCGTAAAGCCTACGAAATCGGCGCGGATATGTGGGAATTGGACGTTGCGGTCACTTCAGACGGCGAATTGTTCATCATGCATGACGATACCCTGGTCCGCACCTGTAATGCGGAAGAAATTTATCCCAACCGCAGCCCCTGGAATGTCCAGGATTTTACGCTGGCAGAAATTCAAGCGCTGGACTGCGGTCATTGGTTCAATGTTGAAGATCCCTTTAAACAAATCGCAGCAGGAGCGGTCACTGCCGAGGATCAGAAATCCTACGAGGGTGAAAAGGCGCCTACATTGCGCGAAGCCCTGGAATATACCCAGGCCAACCATTGGCGGGTCAATATCGAGATCAAGCCGCAACCGGATGCTGCTACTGCCCGCGTGGCAGTCGAGAAAACGGTGGCGCTGCTTGAGGAGCTTGGCATGGATGACGGCACCCAGGCAGTCATTTCTTCATTTGAACATGACTATGTGCGGCAGGTGCATGCATTGAATGCTCAAATTCCGATTCAACTGTTGACCACCAGCGTAATTCCAAAGCCGGACGATTATTTGGTCCGCTACGATACCCATACCTTCAACCCCAAATACTCGGTCTGGAGTTATGAAGAAATCAAAGCCATGAGCGACCGCGGAATATTGTTCAATGTCTGGACGGTCAATGATGAAGAAGCGATGAAAGCCTTCGCTCAAGCCAACGTTCAGGGGATCATTACCGATTTTCCGCAAGTCCTGATCCGGGTATTAGATGAAAAATAACATTCAGATCGTTTGATCTTTTCCAGGTGTGGGTATAAAAAATAACTTCTGGGTGGCAACCGGATTCCAATGACCATTGCCAATATCACGGCGCTGCGGTGATGGTCGGATTTGATTTTTAGTTTAGCCTCCGGGAAAATCATGCCCGGCGAAGGATTAGCCCTCGAACAACGCAGCCGGACCGACCGACAACCCCACTAAACCGGGTCCGGTATGCGCTCCAAGAACCGGTGCAACGGGAACAGTCGGCAGCCAAACACAGTCGAAAAGTTGAGTCATCTTTTGCCGCAACAGTTCAATACCTTCCGGGTTGTTGCCGTGCAGTAGTTGAACTCGCAGCCTGGCGCCGGCGCCGTATTTTTCTGCCACAACATCCGCTATTCCCTGGATGGAACGTTTGATGGAAATTTGCCGGGCCAATTGCACATACTTGCCGTAAATTTTATCCACCCCTATGATCGGCTTGATGTTGAGCACGGAGGCTAACAGCCCTTTGATGTGGCTGATGCGTCCGCCGTGAATCAAATATTTCAGCGTATCCACCGTGAAGATTCCCTCACATTTATCGCGCAGCCCGGACAGGCGTTTGAGGATGTCGTCCACACTGGCGCCAGCTTTTGCCATGCGCGCAGCCAATTCCACCTGCCAGCCCAACGGACAGGAGAGGGTCATACTGTCCCAAAGGGTAACCTTGGCTTCCGGCACCATTTGAGCCCCGGCAGAAGCTGCGTTGAAGGTTCCGCTCAGCCCCGAAGAAATGTGAATGGAGAGAATTTCCTCTCCTTTTTTCGCCAGTTCCCGGTAAAGTGCGGCAAATTCACCCGCTGACGGCTGGGATGTGATCGGGAAGCTGTCGGTGGCACTCAAGATTTTATAAAAAGTATCGCCATCCAGGTCGACGCCGCTCTCGTAGGTATGATCGTCCAGCGTGATGCGTAAACTGGCAAAGTGGATGTCGAGCTCTTTCAATTGATCGGGTGCAATATCAGCAGCACGGTCAGTCACGATAATCATGAGGCTATTCCTTTTATAGTAATTCCGGGATATCCAACCGCCAACAGGGGGAAACAACCAGGCAGAATCATCCCGCTGGGCTTAAGAGGAATATATCACGCGGCTAAAATTTCATAAATAGGACTTAACTCACATTTAAATGTACACGTCTATTGGGCTTACCCGTTTCCCGGCCTCGTCAAGCCCGCATAATCGCTGGGATAGCTGCCACAGCCGGTCTGCTTCGGCTGGGCGGATCGCATAATCGCTGGGGGCAATTGAGTGCAGGTTTTTCCAGTACAGACCATCTGATGGGATTAGGTTTGGTTCGCTGGCTACAAAAGCAATCGTTTTGGCGGGCACATCCGGGTGGGCGCCACTTTGACGGCGCTGGTTCCAAATCCAGGCTACCAGCCAATGATTGTTTTTCATACCAATTTCAGTGTTTACCAGCCCGGGGTCAATAGCGAAGGCGCGCATACGCGTGGAAGCTGCAAAACGCTGGTTAAACCCGACCGTGAAAAGAACATTAGCCAATTTGGATTGTTTATATGCCAATAGTGGATTGAAAATGTGGCGCAGCATGATATTGCCCCAGAAAATCCGCATATTCCGATGGGATTTTGAACTGACGGTTAATACCCGGGCCGCAGGTGCGGCTCGTAAAGCCGGCATTAAAGCATGAGTCAACAGAAAAGGCGCCAAATGGTTTACCGCAAAGACCGTCTCGTAGCCGTCTTCGGTGGGGGTATAACTACTGGTAACCGTGCCAGCGTTGTTAACCAGGACGTCTAAACTGCCTTGCGAATTCTGGGCAAGATACCGGTGAACTTCTTCAGCTAAATGACGTACCTGCTTCTGCGAGGCGAGATCGGCAGTGAAGTAGTGAATGGAGGCCTGTGGGTGTCTTGACTGGAGTTCCAGAACTGCCTGCTGGCAGCGCTCCGATGACCGCCCAACGCCTAAAATAGCTGCGCCCATATCAGCAAGGGCGTGTGCAGCTGCCAATCCTATTCCGGATGTGGCACCGGTAATTAAAACGGTCTTTCCAGCCATGGGCAAGGAAGTTTGCAAAGAGACCTCAATCATTAATTGACGGTAGATTTTGGTATGAGTATACTTCAGCAAGTTAAAAATTAAGCCATTGGCTCAGGCTGGCTTCCCCTTAACGGTAGCAGGATCTCGATACAACAAATTACACGACTGGGAGCTAACCTGACATCCATCAACCAATCGAGTGACGTTTGAGTGGCTAAATTTACACTATACTCAGGACAAGGTTCGACGTAACACGCTGAGAAAGGTTCTGCATGGAGAATCACATCATCAACCTCACGCGAGGGGTTCCGCCAGCCGAAGTCTTCCCAATCGATGAAATTCAGGCCTGCCTGGCTACCGCACTCAAGCGCGACGGCGGGCAGGTTTTGACATACAACTTTGTGCCAGGCTATGCACCGCTGCGGCAGATATTGGCGGAGCGCATGGGTGTGCCCGTGGACCAGATATTCACCGGGAATGGATCTCTGGAGATTGTCAACTTCCTTTCGGCAATATTCCTGCAGCCTGGCGATTGCGCTTTCACCGAGTCGCCGACGTATGACCGGGCGAACACATTGTTCAAGCGCACTGGGGCAACCATGGTTGGAATTCCCATGGAGTCTGACGGGGTCAACTTGAACGCCTTCGAGGCAGCCCTAAAAACGCGAACGCCAAAATTGTTTTATACCATTACCGACTTTCATAATCCGCTTGGCACCGTCACCAGTCTGGAAAAACGTCAGCAAGTGGCCCGCTGGGCAGAAGAATATGATTTCATAGTCATCGAAGACTCACCTTATCGTTTATTGCGCTACCGCGGAGAAGATATCCCTACCCTGTACTCCCTGGCACCGGACAGAGTTGTGCATTTATGTTCGGTTTCTAAGCTGCTGGCGCCTGGGCTGCGGGTCGGTTGGGCAGTAGGATCACCGCAAACCATAGGCAAGCTGGTCAAATGGGGCATCGACAGCACGCTGGCATCCCCATCTCCCACCCAGGCGATCGTGTATGAATATATGCGGGCTGGGCTTTTCGATATCAATATCGAGCGTTTGAAGCAGGTGTACGCCCCCAGATTGGCTGCATTGGCCTCCGCGATTGATCGCCTTATGCCGGACGTGATCTATCCCAAGCCGGAGGGCGGCTTTTTTATCGGGTTGACGCTGCCAGAAGGCAACAGCATGGATCAGTTAATGCAGGATGCTGCCGTGGTGGGTCTAAAAATCACCGATGGGCGGGCTTTTTTCACCGACCCAGCCGATGGCGAACGATTCCTGCGCATCCCGTTTTGCACACTACCGCCGGATGAAATTGAAGCAGCAGTATTGCGGCTGGCGGGCATCGTTCGGCATTCATCCGATTAGCCATCCCCCATATCAGCAGCGTATTCGCCAACCAACTCGTCAAAGTAGGTACGCAACGGGCGAAAATACTGATCCTCCCACCATTGCATCATCTGACGGGTACTGTCGGCATCCACGCCGTGATGGGTCAATTCAACCTCGGCTCCGGTACAGGTGGGTTCAAATTTCAACTCTATAGATGAATCCGGCGCATTTTGCGGAAATTGCGTCACCTTCCAGGTCTGGACGATACGAGTAAATGGAGTCGCCACCTGGACAATGCTTTTGACCTGTCCACCAATAGTAATAAATTTTCCGCCGGTCTTACCGCTAATTTTTGCCGTATTGCCGGTAAATCGGCTGTGTTCATAACTGTCCATCCAGGCGCGATATACACGCTCGGGGTAAACCGGAAAATCCACGGTTATGCTGATTGTGGCGTACATCTTTTCCTCCTGCATGGTGCTGTCCGAATAGAAGGATTACGCATATTCCATTAATACGAATAAAAATTACCGTTTAAATCGATAATTAGGCTTAAATTTGATTATAACCGACCCAAAAGGGGGTGAAAAACCTACTTTAGCCGTGAATTTTCCCCCTAAACCTTGACATGAGTAGTAAAATATACGTAGAAACCCTTGCAACCCTAGAAAAGGAGAAAACAAATGGATTTCAATGGATATTGTGTAAAATGTCGCAAGAAGCGCGACGTCAAAGGTGGCGTTGTTACAAAAACCACCACAGGACGTTCAATGGTCAAGGGCACCTGCCCAGTTTGTGGTACGACTGTTACCCGCTTCCTGCCCAATAAGTAAATAACGAGCCTGTGACACTGTAAGTTTTAGACCCCCGGGCTTTACCGGTGGAAAGAGACCTTACCCGAAAGGGTAAGGTCTTTTCTATCTGCCGATCGGCTGCAATTTGGAAATGAGGAGTGTGGAAATTTAATTCGGCTGTGCCAATTAAGGTAAAATTTAATATTCTTCCCATTCCAACGAAAACAGGTAAGCAGCAATGAGTCAGGCCGAACGCAGCAAACCGCTCCCCCTGAGCGAGCGCATTAAGTCGCTTTATAACGAATTCCCCAGGCAGTTCTGGATCCTGGTAGCAGGCATGTTCATCGACCGGTTGGGCGGTGCACTGCTTTTCCCATTTTTTACCCTGTACCTGACGAAAAAATTCCAGATCGACATGACCCAGGTTGGGCTGATCTTTGGTCTTTTCGCCATCTCCAGTTTCATTGGCAGCATGATTGGCGGAGCACTTACGGACCGGTGGGGGCGAAAGTCCATTCTATTGTTTGGCCTATCGATGAGCGGACTTTCCAGTGTACTGATGGGCGTGATCGACGTCCTACCGTTGTTTATGGTCGTAACCCTGGTAGTTGGCATTCTGTCAGACGTAGCTGGGCCAGCTTATCAGTCGCTGGTGGCGGACCTGTTACCGGAGGAAAAACGCGCACAGGGCTTTGGCATCATCCGTGTGGTAGCCAACCTGGCTGTTACCATTGGTCCATTGATCGGCGGCTTCCTGGCATCCAGATCCTACCTGACATTGTTTATCACCGATGCCGTGACCAGCCTGATTACTGCAGCCATCCTGTTCTATAAAATCCAGGAAACGCACCATCCCAAGGAAACCGGTGAACCACAGGAAAGTATGGCTGCCACATTCAAGGGCTACTTCACCGTTATTAAGGACAACGCTTTTGTCGGATTCCTGATCGCCTCGGTGTTGATGGTGTTGGTGTACATGCAAATGAACACCACCCTGGCAGTTTACCTGCGAGATTATCATGGAGTGCCCGAGCAAGGGTTTGGCTATATTCTGAGTCTGAATGCGGTAATGGTGGTGCTGTTCCAATTTTCCATTACACGCTGGATTAATCGCTACCGTCCATTAATTATTATGACGGTCGGCTCGCTATTCTATGCGGTTGGATTCGCTATGTATGGCTTTGTCAACGCCTTCGTCCTGTTCCTATTGGCGATGGTCATTATTACCATTGGAGAGATGTTTGTCAGTCCGGTCAGTCAATCCATCGTGGCAAGACTGGCACCTGAAGATATGCGCGGTCGTTACATGGCGGTGTACGGCTTTTCGTGGTTGATCCCGTTTGCGATCGGACCACTGCTGGCAGGTCTGGTGATGGATAATTTGAATCCGAATTATGTATGGTATATCGGTGGGGTACTGGGTGTAGCGGCTGCTGGCGTGTATTACTGGTTGGAATGGCGCGCTGGACATTCGCGGTTCTCGTCCATTGAAGACCGCTTGAGCATTATTCAGGATCTGGAGGAAGGTAACCTCACAGCTGAAGAAGCGAACCTGAAGTTGAAGACCATTCAACAAAGTAGCTGGGGCAAGCTGGCTTCCCATGACTCGGCAGCCTCGCAAAAGCATCTCCGCATTCGAGTCAGTGATAATTTGAACCGTATGGTCAAAAGTGATCTGGTTATACCGATGGGTCTGGTGAATACGGTGCTGGATTCTGGCGGCAGGTTCTCCGCGACGCTGGATCAATATGATCCTCAACAGTTAAATGATTTGATCACAGGTACGGCTGGGGGCAGCAGCCTGCGTCACATGGACACAGGGGATGATACGATTGAGATCACCATTGAATAAAACTCTCGGTAAGATATAGCTATAATGGTACTATCTGGCTGGTTTTTTCAAAAAATTTCAGGTTAGGCTGGCAATTTGAGGAGGAAATTTCGATGACTCTTGACCAACACCGCGCACGAATGAAGAGCGCTGTCTGGAAAGCAATCGCCCAGAGCGGCGTGGATGTTACGTCTTTACCTTCAGAACAGCAGGCCAAAATTGTGGATGCTGTGGCAGATGAAGGATTGGTTGTTCTGAACGAAATACTGGACACGGAATACCAGAAAGACAGCGTCAAACCACCATTGGAAGGCGAGGAGACGATTGTCTGGCAGGGCCGCCCATTCCTGTCGCTGATCGAAAATTACATTATCACCAGTGAGCGGATTAAGATCGCACACGGACTAATTGGCAAAGATTACGAGAATTTCGAACTGGTGCGTATTCA
Source organism: uncultured Chloroflexia bacterium (assembly GCA_963721535.1). GTDB lineage: Bacteria > Chloroflexota > Anaerolineae > Anaerolineales > Anaerolineaceae > Bellilinea. The sequence goes on along the minus strand of CAVRKN010000008.1, from coordinate 11,342 downwards.
GGACATTGATGTTTCCCAGGGGATGGGGGAACGGATCATGGGATTGGGGGATATCCACATCAAGGGAGCAGATCCCTCCACACCGGACATCACCCTGCGCAATATCGACCAACCGCAGGAAGTGTATGAAAAACTGCGCAAAGCCTGGCTGGCAGCCCGAAAGCGCTATGGTTTGATCTTCCGAGAAGAGATGTAAGCGGATTAAACGCTTAAGTTTGTGATTGTTTCTAAAATAAATTCCTGATCACTGGCGGTCAGGTTGTAAAACATTGGCAAACGCACCAGGCGGTCGCTGATATCTTCGGTCACTGGACAGTCGCCTTCTTTGCCGCCAAATTTGCGTCCCATGTCGGAAAGGTGCAGCGGCAGGTAATGGAAAACGGAGTAAATGCCATTTTCCCTAAGGGTCTGAATGAAACGAGTACGGGTCTCCAGGCTGGGAAGCAGTAAATAATACATGTGATAGGTCTGATCCCTGTCAGCAGGGATATAGGGCAGCCGAACCTGATTCGCCGATGCCCAATTTTTTAGTTCTGCGTCGTAGAGATGCCAAATTTCGCCACGCCGTTCCTGGATCTTTTGACGGGCTTCCAATTGTGCATACAACACGGCAGCCAGGGTCTCAGACGGCAGATAGCTAGAGCCGATGTCAACCCAGGTGTATTTATCAACCTGACCACGGAAAAAGCGGCTGCGGTTGGTGCCTTTTTCTCGAATGATCTCAGCCCGCTCTTTCAGGGCCGGATCATTGATCACCAAAGCACCGCCTTCACCACAGGAAAAATTCTTGGTTTCGTGGAAACTTTGGGTTGCCAGAGCGCCAAAGGTACCCAGCCAGCGTCCTTTATATTTGCCGAATAAACCATGAGCGTTGTCTTCCACAATTTCCAAATTGTACCGGCGGCAAATTGTGCTGATTTCATCCATTTCACAGCCGACGCCGGCATAGTGGACCGGCACCACCGCACGGGTCATTGGTGTGATTAATCGTTCGAGTTGGGTTTCATCAAGATTCAGCGTGTCCGGACGGATATCGATAAAAACTGGTTTGGCGCCGCGTAATACAAATGCATTGACGGTAGAAACAAAGGTGAAGGAGGGGATAATGACTTCATCACCTGGTTTAATACCTAATAGGATCGCTGCCATTTCCAGTGCATGGGTACAGCTGGTGGTTAACAGGACTTTTTCTGCGCCCAAAGCTTGTTCCAGAATAGCGTTACATTTTTTCGTGAAAACCCCATCACCAGATTGATGCCCACTGTGGAGCACTTCGGATACATATTGCTCTTCGGTGCCGATGTAGGCAGGTTTGTTGAAGGGTATGGTGATTTCTGGCATGTGATCCTCAATGAGTTAGCGATAGAAAAACCATTTGTGGTACCACAATTCGGTCGAAACGGTGGCGAACCCGCAGCGCTGGTACAACACCTGCGCACCGATATTCCGCCCCTGCGTCACGACGGTAACGCGTTTTACGCCTCGGTGCTGAAACCATGCCAATAACTGCGTGGTAAGTTGATAGCCGATGCCTTTTCCCTGCCAATCTGGATGGACGCCAACCAGCTCGACCGACCCAGTGTCATCCGGCAGCAATTTGCCGGTTACATAAGCTACCGCCGCGCCATTTTCATCCCATACCAGCACCTGATCGGCTGTACCGCGCAAACTTTTTTCGATCCAGATGGCGTATAACTCGTCGCATTTCTTAAGGTCAAAGTGACCATCATAGTAAAAACGCGAGTCGCTATGATTATTTCTCGAAATAATTCGCAGCGGCTCAATGTCACTTTCCAGGGCTTCGCGGATATGTAAAGCGTTAGCGGGTGTAACAATCAAGTCGCGTAAAAGATGTTGCAAAGTAACGCGCACATCGGTCAGGTGGTAGCCTTCGTTTTCAGCGGTCTGAGTGGTAATAAAGTCATCGATGGTTCCCAGGAAATACAGGCAGTTGACCCGGTTGGTAATTGCCCACTCGTTGATCTGTGCCGCCAGGGCGGGAGTCAATACGGAACCAGTCACCCTACCAATTATTTTTCCAAAAAACTGGCTGTCCCATTCCAAAATGGTCGCCAACGAAGGCGCGTCATAGTTTTGGGTCATCGCTCCTCGCAAGAACGACGTAACTGGGTTTATCCATCAGGCGGAAATGCATGCGCGCCAGATATTCTCCCAATATTCCAAGTGCAAATAGCTGCGCTCCGGCGAAGATCGATATGATTGAAGCCAGAAATGAGAAACCAGCGACTGCGCCGCCGTAAACCAGGTATCGGATGACGACATACAGTAATATACCGATACCAAAAAGGATGGTCAAGAAACCTATCCCGGTTGCCAATCGCAGTGGCAGAGTGCTGAAGCCAGTCATTAAATTTAATGCATGATTTACCAGTTTTCGAAAATTGTAGTGCGAGACGCCAGTGGTGCGGGCAACATGTTCCACCTCAACATATCCAATGCGCTCTGCCCCCCAAGTCAAAAGGACGTCGATCGATACCGTTGGTCCACGGTAAGATTCAAATGCAGCTCGGATCCTGGTGCGAAAGGCGCGAAAAGCGCTGACATGACGTGCAGATTTGGCATTCATGATGGTGGTAAGAGCTATTTTTGTGAGTACAGAGGCCATATCACGAAATAATCCGTGTTGTTCTTGCTGCGGTGATCCATAAACCACATCATAACCTTCGTCCAGTTTCGCGAGTAATTGCGCGATTGATTCAGGTTTATGTTGCAGATCATCATCCATCGTAATAGTGACATCGTAACGCGCCTGACGAATGCCGCATAATAGTGCATTGTGCTGCCCATAGTTCCGCATCAGGTTAATACCGATGATGTTTGAATTATCATGCGCCAGGGACTGGATGATGTCCCAACTATGATCCTTACTGCCGTCATTGACCATCAAAATTTCGTAAGACCGTCCCAATGTATCCAGAGCGGGAATTAATTGAGCCGTCAGGTCTGTCAGAGTATCGGCTCCAAAATATACAGGAATGATGACGGAGTAACCAGGAACTAATTGGGTCATTTTATTCACTTCCACATTGCAATACTGTGCTCATATCCGTAATTTTAATTGCATCTTCTATAGAGATGGATGATTTACTTGCCATTATTTCAAATAAACCACATAAGCCGGCTGTCTCTGTTTGGTCACTGGGTTGGAGTGACTTGTTGATTTCAGCCGCCTGGTCATAGCGTCCGGTTTGGAGATACGCTTGCATAAGCGGTAGCCATTCCGGGATTGTGACTGGGGAAAAGCCGGCGTCGTCAGCCTGGGTGTAAAGGCTGATGACCATTTCCCACTCCTGCTCTTGGCGGGCCAGATCGGCTTTTTCGAAATAATAGCACCATTGATTTTGATTTTCCTTGCCAAAGTACCTGGCTGGTGGAGTGGCGCTGAAGGGAGGGTCTGCGATAATCCGATCCAGGTTGGAAATGGCAATTGAATCATGCCAGAAAAGGAACCGGCGAGAGTAGACAAACTCTTCGGAAGAATCTTCCGCTGAAAACAATCGTAAGCAACCGTTGGATGGTTTATAAAAAGTGATCAGTGCATTTGTGTTTCCGGTAAAATCAAGGAATCGGTAGCTATAGTGGAGGTCAATGCCAGGTTCATATGCGGGAATTACATCAGCCTGCGGACTTGAGGTAAGTAAAATCACGTTGTCCAAATGCGAACTCTTGTTTTCAGGCGAGTAAATCATATTAAGCGGAGCAGACATAGAAGGGCCGCTAAAGTATTGAGAAAATGGGACATCTTCTGAAACAAGGGCAGTACCAGGCAGTAATCCGGGTACACGCCAGGTTAATTGCCAAAAGAAATCTTTCTGGGCTTGCCATTGGAGCATAAATCCGCGGGAGGCCATGAAATGGGATCCAATTGACAAACCGCATAACAAAGCGACCAAAGCCAATTTTTGGTTCTCGGTTCGCAACAGTTCATCAATTGCGCCTACCATGAAAATACTAATACCTGGAGCTAAAGCAAGTAGAAATCGGTTGGAAGGGAATTCGAGTGAAACGGGGAATGATGCAGCAATGAAAGGTGCCAGGGCGACCACCGTGAGGAAAAAGCCAGAGAGCATAATTTTCCAACCGCGGATGAAGGGTTTCTCATCGCCGGGTTCCCGCAGACCATTCCTGAGTATTAAGTACGTAACGACTACACCAAAAATAATCAGTGCAACCATTGCCATGGAGGCAAAGGTAAGCAAATCTTTGGCAAACAATTGAATCAGATTCCACCACGCGGTCACAGTGGCATCGAAAACTGACCAAATACCTTTACTTAAGAGGGTTTGGAGAGTATCGATTGGATTATTCGACAGCTGTTCAAGAATTCCAATTTGATAGGAGTATTTGCTGCTATAGAGAATTCTGAAAACGGTGAAGCCAGCAAAAATAGCCAGATAAGGCAGCCAGTGAAGCAAAGTCCTGCCTACAGCTTTGAGCGGGCGGGGATACTCACGGTGGAGGAGTAGATATAACACGATCGGGCGGAATAACTCCATACCGTAGAAGTATTCCATCGGGACAATGCCAATTACCAGACTGATAAGTGCTGCCAATGTCCATCCCACGAAAGCCCACCATGGTTTTCGCCCAGTGACCGCTTTGAACATGAAGAAATAGGAGGCGAAGTAAACAGCCATCAATAGGTAAACCTGGCTGTACATGATTGCGAACCAGTGGAATTGGAACCCTGGATAAACTAAAAACAAAATGGCTGCCCACTTCCAAAGTTTTTTTACGGAAGGAAATAGTTGATTCAGCACACCCCAGAAAGTGAGAGTTGCCAACCAGCGTGTGAATAGGGCGAAGATTTGCCAGGCAACCGGGGAATCTTTGAATATAGGCAGGAAGATACGATAGACGTAACCCAAAAATGGACGATCTTCCTGAAAGAATTTTATGAAACCTGTAGCCCCAAAATATTTTTGGTACAGGGTAATGTACCAATCATCAAGGTAAAAACCCTGTTTGAAGGTAAATAGCCCATATGCCAGGATTGTCACTACCAACAGAAAGCCCGGGAACATGTATTTATTCGAACCAGTGGGGAGACTAAGTCTTTTCATTATCCTGGTAACAAAATAGGTGAAGGAGTATGAATTACAGTGAAGTAATAGATTCCACCGCAGATCAGGTGCAGCAGCAAAATTCCGGTGAGAGATAACTTGATCGCCAACTTATTTTTATCCCGAAAATTAAATATTCCGAGTTTAAGCGATTGTCCGATCGTTTCGATGAACAAGATATAGAGGCCAACCATTGGTCCCCACCAGAAATTAAGGGCATGCTGCTCTGCCACTTCGGTGAACAATAAAGCAATGGTAAGTCCGACGAGGAAGTTCAACCATGCTAAAAGGATCGTTTTCTCACCACGTAACTGATTCCAACAGAGCACGGTAAACGCTAGCGGAAACGAAATTGAAAGCAGGATAAATAAAAATTCTGTACCGACATTGGGCACGTACTGCAGGATAGCCTGGAACGGAGCCAGGATGATCGAATCACCGTTGCTGCCCGTGTAGGTCATGAAATATTGTTCAGCCAGAATAAGCCCGGCTGGCAAAGCCAGCGCGATGAAGACATACCACCAATTAATCGAACGGAACCGTTTGAGGTCGAATAATGAAAACAGCGCGATGGCAGGTAAAAAGGTAAGCGTAAAATTCGGTTTCGCCTGGGTTGCCAGGGCCAACAAGATAGCCCCCAGCACAATCGGTTTCCAGGTAGGCCGGGCATACAACTGCTGAAAACCAAGAAAAAATGTAGCGATTGCCAACGGCCGCAGAAGGATGATCGTCGGGTTGTGATAAACATTGCCAGTGACATACCCCAGGTAAGTTCGTTCTGGCATCGTGAAGAAGAAAATAGGCCCAATCAGCATGGGTACTAGCGTCAACCCGATAAGCCACCACGGTACTGATTTTTTACCAGACTCATCCAAAATGTCTTTAAACCGCTTATAGATAACCAGGGCAGTAACAACCAGAGCCACCAACATCAATAGCAGCGCGACCATATCATAGGAGCGTTTATCGATGATATTTTTCAAGTAGGGACTAATAATGGTAAAGACCCTAAATGGGAGTAGTGGTCGAGTGATTACGACCAGGTTTTGAAACAAATTATTCGGCGGTCGGTAGATATAACCTTTATCTGCAAGTTCTCTGGCCCAATCCAGATGGTGCTGATAATCGCCGACCGGCAATTGACGGTAAATTACAATTCCAAATAATAAAACGATCGCTACAGAGAGGATGATCAGGCTTTTTTGAACGCGTGTCATGAAGCAACATCTTTCAACGACGTGTGATAAACGCCTCGAAACGAACACCAACTTTAGGGAGTTTTCGAGATTTGGTTAAATAATGAAGGAATTTCTGAAACTGCGAAGCTCGAAAATTTTACCACAGCGTGTGTAAACCATTACCCTAATGACCACAGGCGTGCATCTGGTGGATTTGGACGGGTCAAATAATTCACAATGATAAAAACCGACCCATTTTATTTTTATTGCTATAATAATTTAGCTACTGTTCGTTCGGTGATGCGAACGACGACAAACTAATCCCAAATCCCTTTTCACACTTTAATCAAGTCGGAGGACTAATGAATTCAATGCGATTCAGTAAGTGGATTGTGGTTGCCCTGGTGGCAATCATGGTATTGGCTGCCTGCCAACCAGCCGCGGAAAAAATCACGGACACCGAACTCAACCTGCTATGCACCCCGCAGGAAGAATGGTGCCAGGGTATGAAGCAGGAATTTGAGGCCAAATACGGCATTACGGTCAACTATGTCCGTATGTCCTCAGGTGAGGCTCTGGCGCGCGTCAACGCTGAGAAAGACAATCCCCAGTTCGATATCTGGTGGGGCGGCCCGGCTGACAGTTTTATTTCTGCCAAAGAATCTGGACTGTTGGAACCCTATGATTCACCCAACTATGCCAATTTGGTAGATCCCGCCAAGACTAAAGACGCTGACAACCAGTGGGTTGGCATCTACATGGGTTCTCTGGGCTTTGCGACCAATACCGATTGGTTGGCTGCCCACCCCGGCGTGGAAGCCCCGACCTCCTGGGACGATCTGTTGAAACCCGAATTCAAGGGTCAACTGATGGTTGCGCATCCTTCTTCATCCGGCACATCCTACACCGCGCTGGCGACTATCCTGCAAATCAAGGGTGAGGCAGCCGGTTGGGAGTACTTGAAAAAGTATGCCGCCCAGGTTTCTCAGTTCACCAAAAGTGGCGCCGCCCCGGCGAAATTTGTCGGTCAAGGTGAAGCAGCTGTGGGCGTGGTCTTCTCGCATGACATTGTCAACGAGATCGACAACAACAAACTGCCGCTCAAATTGACCTTCCCTGCCGAAGGCACTGGTTATGAAATCGGCGCTATGGCCATCCTGAAGGGTGCCAAACACATGCAGGCTGCCAAGTTGTGGTTCGACTGGGCACTGACCCCCGAAGCTCAGGCTTTAGGCCCCAAGTACAAAGCCTACCAGGCTCCGACCGTCAAGGGCGTGACGTTATCTCACCCCGAGCTGATGCAAGTTAAATTCATCGACTACGATTTCCAGTGGGCTGGCACCAACAAGAAAGCCTTCGTCGAGAAATTCACCAACGAAATCGTCAACGCAGACAACCTAAAACAATAAGATCGTGCAAATCCTTTTCTGGGCGGGGTCTCCCCGCCCAGAATTATTTTATTTCGGAGACTCATGCCCAATTCCAATTCATTGGTGTCTGTTCCCAACTCAAAATTTTCCGGATTTATTCGCCGTTATCGTGAATTTTCGTTAATCTCAAGAGATCCAGTGCTCTTCATGAGCCTGTTGTTCTCAAATCTTCATTGCGGTTTTTGTTGTCGTCCCATTATTCCGCACCATATCTGGGGGATTTTTCAATGCAGAAGGCGCCTTTGATCTGAGCTATTTTGCACGTTACTTCGATAGCTATTTCGGTCCCAATCTGCGGCGCGCCTTTTTTGACACCATCACGGATGGGGGTGTTGGCGGCTTTAGGCGGGAGCTTTGTGGGATTTATTTTTGCCTATGCTACGGTTCGCTGCCGATTGCCCGGGGCGAAGGTAATTCACTGGCTGGCATTATTGCCAACTGTTTCACCACCGTTCGCTTTGTCGCTGGCCATGATCTTATTATTTGGCCGTAATGGGATGATTACGCACCGGGTGCTGGGTATTACCTACGCCCAGGGTATGAACGACATTTACGGGTTGGATGGACTGGTCATTGTTCAAACGATCACCTTCTTTTCAGTCGCCTACCTGATACTAAAGGCAATGCTGGAACGGTTGAACCCAGCGATGGAAGAGGCAGGTGCCAGCCTGGGCGCAAGTCGCGGCCATTTCTCCCGAACAATCACCATACCCCTGCTTATCCCGGGCATTGCAGGCTCATTCCTGCTGTTATTGGTCAAGTCGCTGGCAGACCTCGGCAACCCGTTATTCATCGCCGGCAACCACAGTACTCTCGGCGCAAATCTTCCTGGCAGTCATCGGAGAGTACAACTACCAGAAAGCTTCAGCGCTATCGCTGGTATTGATCATTCCAACCTTGGTCATCTCTCTGGCCCAACGATACTACGTAAATCGACGAACCTATATTTCGGTCACCGGCAAACCGGCCGTTCCAGGTAATGAAAAAGACACCGATCATACGCTGGATGCTCAACCGGGCAGCCTACCTGATCTGCGTTTTTATCATCCTGCTATACGCCACGATCATTTACGGTTCGTTCAGCACCGCCTGGGGAGTCGACTTCACGCCCACCCTAAAGCACTGGTCAACGATCATAACGCGCGGCGTCGAAGCGATACTGGATACCACCTTCCTGAGCGCCCTAGCCACCCCGTTCGCGGCCATTTTGGGAATGATCATTGCTTGGCTGGTCGTAAGAAAAAAATTCACCGGCAAGGCTGCACTGGATTTTTCCTCCAACCTCGGCGGTGCTGTTCCCGGTACGATCCTGGGGATCGGTTTTGTTATGGCATTTAATAAACCACCCCTGGCCCTGGCGATAGCAATCTACGCAGTTGTTGGCGTTGTTCTTCGGACAGGTGGTCGGAAAAAATGCAGGGAACGGATCATCATTCCACTGGGAACCGCCTCGGGTGTAGCACTCACCAAATTAATTCCATCACGATGTTTTCCTTGGAGGGGAATGTACTTCTTAATGGCGGCAATCCTAATGATCACCCAAGAAAATCTGCTATTCATCCGGCGCCTTGATCGGTGTCTCTATGATGTCCACCAATTGGGCGTCGCTAATATCAAAACCGATTGCTGATTTTGCCGCACCCTGGAAAGGGGTTTCTGGAGCAACGCCATTTTCCAAGTCGCAGATCTAAGTAAAGGTACTCCTTCAGCCAACGCCAGGCTTACTGGCGATTGTCCTTGTCTTTGCCGGCGTAATCCTTCTACAAGGCACGAAGGGGAATGGGCTTCCGGATAGTGGCTCGGGTAATTGGGCTCGCTGTGCCATGCGCTTTATCATTTTCCGACATCCCCTTTGCCATGGTCGGTGGAGCTTATATCATCATGGCTGCATTCATTGTGCGCAGCCTGCCGGCCTCCGTGCGCTCGGGGTGGCTGCCCTGCAGCAGATCGATCCATCGATCGAAGAAGCCTCCAATATCCTGGGGCGGATGCCCAATACACCTTCCGCAAGGTCACCCTGCCGCTGATCCTGCCAGCTCTGTTTGCCGGCCTGATCTTCAGCTTCACCCGCCATATGACCAGCCTGTCGGCGATCATTTTCCTGGTCAGCGCCAAATGGAGGATCGTGACCGCCTCCATCCTGAGCGAATGGGAACAGGGCGGGGTGAGCATCGCCCGCGGCCTACTCGACCGTCATCATTATCTTTGTCATGATCGCCATCCTGGTGCTCAATCTGATCGTCAACAGGATGTTCAAGGCCGGGGCTCAGTGGATATGAGCGGGATTCTAAATCTGGAAAACCGAGGAATCAATGTACCTGACCTTGAAAAATATCACCAAAATATTTCCCCACGCGGCGGCGTCAGGCGAAGTCACCGCCGTCAAGGATGTCAGCCTCGAAATCAAGAAGGGCGAACTTGTCACCCTGCTCGGACCCAGTCGGCTGTGGAAAAACGACCACGTTGAGGATGATCGCCGGTTTCGAATTTCCCAACCAGCGGCAAGATCATCCTGGATGGCAGGAGATCAACGACCTGCCGCCACACAAGCGTGAGATGTCCATGGTCTTTCAGAGTTATGCCATCTTCCCGCATCTAAATGTCTTTGAGAATATTGCCTATGGGTTGAATGTCCAGCGGCTGCCAAAGCGAGTTTAATCAAAGAGCGGGTGGATACTGCCCTTGACCTGGTCCACCTGGAGGGATATGGGGACCGTGCTCCCACACAGCTTTCAGGCGGTCAGCAGCAACGTGTGGCCCTGGCACGTGCCCTGATCATGGAACCCAAGGTGCTGTTGATGGATGAACCGCTCTCGAACCTGGACGCCAAGCTGCGTGAAGAAATGCGCACCGAGTTGCGCCGCTTGCAGCAAAGCTGAACATCACCAGCGTGTATGTCACCCATGACCAGATCGAAGCCATGACCCTTTCGGACGGAATCGTCGTCATGAACCAGGGAATTATCGAGCAAATCGGCACCCCGGTGGAAATCTACCGATTTCCAAAAGTCGCTTTGTGGCAGATTTCATCGGACGGGCTAATTTTATTCCCGGGATAGCAAAACACCAGGAAAAAACAAGCCTTACTTTGGAAGTTTTTCAGCATCCAATCACTCTGGCGGGGGTACGGGGTAGCCGGGCGGTATATCTTGGCAACATCATCGAATATGATGTCGAAATCGCTGGGCAGATGGTCACCGCGGCTGAAACTGACCCGGCCAAAATGGTGATTTACCCGGAAGGCGAGAACGTCACGGTCAATTTTGCAGAAATGACCGTCCAGGTGCTGCCCGGAGATGGCCGACCATGAAGCAATTTGACATTATTATGATTGGCAATTTTGCCAAAGATAAGCTCATCGTCGATGGTGTGGAAGAAGTCGCATCGGGCGGTGGCGTGTTTTACGGCAGCGTGGTGGTGAAGCGTTTGGGGTTGAAGGTTGGTGTCATTACCCGGTTGCACCCAGACGATTTTCCAAGGTTGGAAGCATTGCGGGCTGAAGGAATCAGGGTGCACGCCACGCCAGCCTCGGGCACCTCGGGAATCGCAAATTATTACCAATCCAATGATATGGAACGGCGTATCACTAAACCCATCGGTTTTGGTGGCAGCTATTCGCTGTTAGATTTACCGGATTGGCAGGCAAAAGTC
>CAVRKN010000007.1:0-10414 GCA_963721535.1 uncultured Chloroflexia bacterium | reverse complement strand
ACGGGCGATGAGGGTTGCGATGGTAAGGGCACGGGGGATGTCATATAATTTTTAAAATTACCAATCCCCCGTGCCCTTACTTTTATCCTCTAACCATTTAACTGGATTGTTAAGAATGTAATTATGGGTATTTTCCAAGTCTTCTTCAACACGAATGACGTGGTCATAATATCCACGGTGCCAGATCTTATCAGAGTAATTTCGGGTTAACAATTGATATTGCTGTGTCGCGGAAGATTTGAATGATCTGATAATTGTTGGAATCAGCCCGGAAACCGGAGATCCGAAATGCTCCAAAGCTGTACATTCCGCTCTTTCGCCCGATGAATGAATGTTGGTTTCGGTTTCAACTATGGTGACAATACCATGGAAATGATTAGGCATGACAATCCATGTTCCCAATTGGACATGGAGGAACCGTTTTTCTAACCGCTGCCATTCGTGCTCAACAATTCTTCCAAGATCAGATAATTGAACCTGTCCATCTGCAATAATTCCAAAACTACAAGACCGGTTCGACTGCGAGGATTGTTATGAAATAGTCGCCCGGCTGGGAATAATCATATTCTTTTAGGCGGACTGACCGGCGACTGAGATGGTTTGAAGGATTGGTCAATGGTTTCCTCCCAAACATAAATTATAGAATAAGATGGCCCCTGTAAGGGCACGGGGGATAATTATTAATTTCTGTATTGGTCAAATCCCCCGTGCCCTTACGAGCACAAAAGAATTCACGACAAAAACATCAAATCTAAATCAAAACTAAATACACGCCTGCTATCCTAATAAAGATCCACGACGGATCAAAATTACTCAACACCACATATAAGGAGAATATTTATGAGTAAAAAAGTATGGGTTTCCCTCCTGGCTGCAGGAGTACTGGTGGCAGGCGTTTTCTTCGGGATCAGCGCGATCAAAACCGTGAGTGCTGATACGGATATCCCCGCCACCGGCATGTACGGCATGATGGAACGCGGACGCGGCGGTTTCGGTGTCACGAATGAGGGTCTGGCGACGGCGCTGGGTATCAGCGTAGACGAGTTGACAACCGCCTATCAGACAGCTACCGATAAGGCATTGGAACAGGCCGTGGCAGCCGATCTGATCACCCAGACCCAGGCGGATGCCATCAAAGCCCGAGGCGAGTCTCGTTTTGGTCTGCACCTGGCCGGCTTCCTGGGCGGTAGCGATATCGACTTCCAGGCTTTGCTGGCGGATGCCCTAGGCATCACGAAAGACGAGTTGACAGCGGCTTATACGACCGCCCGCACCACGTCCATCAATGCTGCAGTTACTGCCGGCGATCTGACACAGGCACAGGCTGACTTGATCCTGGGACGTGAAGCCCTGGTCAATTCCACGGCGTATCAATCCAGCATGACCGCAGCCCACAAAGCTGCCATTGAGGCGGCTTTGGCTGACGGCACCATCACTCAGGCACAGGCTGATGCTCTCCTGGCTGATCTTGAGACCAACGGCTTTTTTGGCGGTCACGGTTTCGGCTTTGGCGGCGGGATGCACGGCGGACGCGGCGGTATGCGCGGTGGTATGATGGGCGGCGGTTTCTAAGCCATTCACCCATACTCCGCAACGATTGAACCAGCCGACAAGGCGGTAGCATATAACACATTGAAAATAAGCTTGACCTCTTTGGAATATTCGGACTAAGCTAAAAACAAAGAGGCTGACCCAAAAGGTTAGCCTCTTTATTTTGTTCCTTCATTGTGAGCAAGGTCAACGACAAACGGAAGGTATTTGTAGGGCAAGCTGTCAGCTTGCCCGCGCAAACGAATACCGCAAGGGTACGCAACTGCCGCGCAGTTTGCGCTACTATTTTGCCCGCTCTATCGACTCCACCTGATGTACATGGGCAGCCATACAAAAATATCTCCCATTTAATGTTGACCCAAATGTATAAATGGGACTATTGGGTCAACCTCTACGCAGTCAATACCATCACCAATGGCTAATTCGCTGCTCGCTTCCGCTGCGCACGCCCGGTGATAACGTACTTGCCCGCCTCAGCTGCCAGCGACGGGATGATGAGCAGAGGGATGATAAAGCGCCACTCGATCCAGGTCAGCGGCACGGTGTTGAACACTGGATTCAAAAACGGCACATAAACCACCAAAATCAGCAGGGTCAGTGAGAACAACACTGCCAGGTTCATCCACTTATTGGTGAAGAACCCAATTTTCAGCAACGGGTAATTTTCGGAGCGGGCGGTGAAAGCCCGCAGCAGTTCCGAAAGCGACAGGGTTAAGAACGCCATGGTTTCAGCATAAATTTCGTTATGCAATAGACCAATGGCATAGGCAGTCAGCGTCACCGTGGTGATGGCGATGGTCTGGATGACGACGCCCCAGCGCATGGATTTGTTGATAATCGGCTCTTTCGGCGGGCGCGGTTGTTGTTCCATGGTGTCCGGGTCGCCTTTTTCGGTGCCCAGCGCCAGTGCTGGCGCGCCATCCGTGATCAGGTTGAGCCACAACAGTTGAATGGGTGCCAGCGGTGAGAGCACTGCCCGTTCCGTGTGCGAGAAAAGCAGTCGGCCAAAAGCGGTCGGCAGGAAGATAATCAGAATCTCGGCCAGGTTGCAGGAGATCAGGTAATAGACGAATTTTCGGATGTTGGCGTAAATGATGCGGCCCTGCTCGACTGCCGAGACAATACTGGCGTAGTTATCATCGGTCAGCACCATGTCGGCGGTGCCTTTGGCCACATCGGTGCCGGTGATGCCCATCGCCACGCCAATATCGGCACGTTTGATGGCAGGTGCGTCGTTGACGCCGTCACCGGTCATGGCGACCACCTCGCCGTTGGCCTTGAGCGCATCCACAATGCGCATTTTATGCTCCGGCGAAACACGCGCAAATACATCCGTCTGTTCAACTGCAATTTTCAAGGCGGCGTCATCTAATTCGTCCAGTTGCGCCCCGGCCAGCACCTGGTGACCCGGCCGCAGCAGGTGAATACTTTCCGCAATGGCGCGGGCGGTGTTGGGGTAGTCGCCGGTGATCATAATGGTGCGGATGCCGGCGTGGGCTGCCCTTTCCAGCGCCGGTTGAACTTCGGGACGTGCCGGGTCGATCATGCCCACCAGGCCGACGAAAATCAAATCTTGCTCCAACTGTGCATGGTCGATTTTTTCCGGGATCTCCGGCAGCACACGGTAGGCCATGCCCAACACCCGCAGGGCATCCTGTGTCAGGGTTTCGTTAGCAGCATTGATTCGGCTGCGCGTGGCTTCGTCCAACACGGCTGGGACGTCGGCGGTGGTCTGGTAGCGCGTACACAGCTTGAGCACCACATCCGGCGCGCCTTTGACCACCACCGCGAACGGCACGGGATCGCCATTGCTGAAAGGAGACAGGTCTTCGCTGCGCGGCTCTTTAATGCCATGTATTGTCACCATGCGCTTGCGGTCCGAATCAAACGGGATTTCGTGCTGCCGCGGGTAGGCCTGGTTGAGTTCCTCCGGTAGCCCGCCGGCTTTGGCAGCCGCGATTAAAATCGACCCCTCGGTGGGGTCGCCGATGATGCGGAAATCTCCGTGACCGTTTTCGGAGTTCCACCCGTTCCAGTTCGGCGTCGTTATTGAGAGCGCCGACCCACAGAGCGGTGCGCGCTGCCGGATATTGTTGCAGGTCGATCGGGTGGCCATCCAGGCTGAACGCCCCATCCGCCGAATAGCCACTGCCAGATATTTCTATATCTTGCCCGTCCACCCACAAGCGGGTGACGGTCATCACGTTCTGGGTCAGCGTGCCAGTTTTATCCGAACAAATGACGGTAGCTGAGCCGAGCGTTTCCACCGATGACAGGCGGCGGATCAGTGCATGGCGTTTGACCATTTCGCGCATGCCCAACGCCAGCGAGATGGTCACAATGGCTGGCAGCCCTTCCGGCACTGCGGCAATCGCCAGACTGACCGCGACCATGAACATCTCCAGCAGCGGTCCGCCCTGGATAATGCCGGCCACAAAAACCAGAGCGCAGATGATCAGCGCAGCCCAGCCCAGGGTTTTACCCAATTCCTGCAGGCGGCGCTGCAGCGGGGTTTGTTCCATCTCGACGGATTGCAGCATGGTGGCGATCATACCCAACTGGGTGCGCATGCCGGTACCGACCACTACACCGCGTCCCCGACCATAAGCTGCCAGCGTACCCATGAAGGCCGTGTTTTTACGGTCACCAAGGCTGCTATTGGCATCCACAATGGCGACGGCATTTTTCTCCACCGCCACCGATTCTCCGGTCAGGGCAGCCTCTTCCACGCGCAGGTTAACCGCTTCCATCAGGCGCAGGTCGGCCGGAATGAAATTGCCGGCTTCCAGGAAGACAATATCGCCCGGCACCAGCTCATGGGCCGGCACGGAGACGCGGTGCCCGTCACGCAGCACCTGGGCATCCGGTGACGCCAGTTTTTTGAGCGCCGCCAGCGCCTGCTCGGCGCGGCTTTCCTGTACCACTCCCAATACAGCATTCAGCACCACGATGGCCAAAATAGCGATCGATTCGATGTAAGGTTGATGCTCCACGGCCGAGACGACGGTGGATACCACGGCGGCTACGATCAACAAGATCACCACAAAATCATTCAACTGCCGCACCACCATCTGGAGAAAAGTAGTGCGCGGCGGTTCCGACAACTGGTTGGGACCGAATTCCTCCAGGCGCCGGGCAGCTTCAGCGCTGGTCAAGCCGCGGGTTTGTTCCAACTCCAGGTGAGATAGCACCTCCTGGGCGCTCAAAGCATGCCAGGTGACGCTTAAGTCCGGATTGGTCGTTGGTTTGGAAAGAGGTGGTTTGGGATTAATCATCAATTCTCCACAAAGCCGGGTATTGGTTGCGTAAACCAGGACGGCCTGGCAGCCGTCCATAATTTATCGATTGACCATGGCGTGTTACAGGTCGTTGAAGTTCGTTACGGGCCGATGACAGTGCCGTCGGGGATGACGGTGCTTTTGGCGACCACCACAATGCCGTCGCGCACCACGCATAACGGCAGGTCGAGGTCGGTGCCGCGCGGGTAGGGACGGATGGTGACGTTTTCGCCAATTTGGACATTTTTATCCAGAATAGCGCCGCTGATTTGCGTGTTCCTGCCGACGCCTAAAGGGATTAAACCCGCTTCGGGGAAATTCGTCGCGCTGCCGGGCTTTTTGATGTAATAATCGGCGCCCATCATCACCGTGTCGGTGATTTTGACGCCGCTGTGGATGATGCTGCGCAGTCCAATGATCGAGTGGCGAATTTCGGCCAGGTCGATGCGGCAGCCTTCCGCCAGCAGCACATTTTCCAGAATGGAATTTTGAACGATCGACCCCGGCAAATAACGGCCGTGTGAATAAATCGGGCGGTTGGAATCATACAGATTGAAGGGCGAATCCGGCATGGTGAGCAGCAGGTTGGTGTCGTAAAACGAGCGGATGGTGCCGATATCTTCCCAGTAGCCGTCAAAATCGAAGCCAAAGACGGCTGCATTTTTAATGGCATGTGGAATCACATCGCCGCCAAAATCGTCGAATCCCAGGCTGGTCTCCAGCATATTGACCAGCGTGTCGGTGTTGAACAAATAAATGCCCATCGAACCCAGATATGGGCGCTGCGGATCATCGCGCGAGATCATTTCTGCCAGCACCGCCGGATCCTTGGGTTTTTCGGCAAAGTCGGTCAGGCGGCAATCCGGGTCGCGTTTGAGGATGCCAAAGCGCCCGGTGTCTGAATGCGCCACCGGCTGTACTGCCACGGTGATCTCGGCATTATTCTTAATATGGAAGTCGAACATCGGCGCGAAATCCATGGTGTAGAGGTGGTCGCCCGCCAGAATCAACACATACGGCGCGCGCGTTGAGCGGATTTCGAAAAGCTGTTTGCGTACCGCGTCGGCGGTGCCCTGATACCAGGCGGCGCTGGAAATGGTCTGCTCGGCGGCCCAGATCTGCACCCAGCCGGTGTGGAAGGAGTCGAAATTGTAGGTGTTACTGATGTGGCGGTGCAGCGACACCGAGTTGAATTGGGTCAGCACCGCAATACGGAAGATGCCGGAGTTGATGCAGTTGCTGATGGGGATATCGATCAAACGGTACTTGCCGGCGATAGGGACAGCCGGTTTGGAGCGTACGGCGGTCAGCGGGTAGAGCCGGGTGCCGCGTCCGCCACCCAATACGATTGCCAGGATGTCGTTGGTCGAAGTCATAACCGAACTCCTCTACTCCAAATATTCCCCATCTGATTGAAACGCGGTTT
The DNA here is from genome assembly GCA_963721535.1 of uncultured Chloroflexia bacterium. GTDB lineage: Bacteria > Chloroflexota > Anaerolineae > Anaerolineales > Anaerolineaceae > Bellilinea. The sequence continues at coordinate 4,159 of CAVRKN010000007.1, read as the reverse complement.
ATTCAATTGTAAAGCTTGCGACAGTGATTTGTGAATTAATAACCAGGTATTAACCTGTCTGAAGCGTTCAGATGATTATACAACTGGGCAAAGGAGGGATGTGGAGGGCCGAATAGGATATAAGTTGGACAGGCTTTAGCCAGTCCGGGCTGTTTGCGTCGTTGGTGTAGTCAATTTTTTTACGGATACGACGGGAGAGTAGGCGTCACGGTGGGGGTTGGGGTGCTGGAAGGCAGCGGTGTAACCGTTGCGGTAGCGCTGGGGATGCGGATGGTGGGATTGGGGGTGTCGGTGGGAAAGATGATAATGCCGGTTTCGTTGGGCAGTATTTCCACTTCAGTTTCCAGATAATCCTTCACCAGCTCAGAAGCCATCTGGTTGCCCTCATCATCCAGGTAAATACTTGTACCTGCTTGAATTGGCCCGCCTTCAGGATAATAGGCTACCACATCTATGTCATAGGAATGTAAACCTGTTTTATAAGGAGGTGTTATTAAACTAATTGTGCCTTCGAAGCTGTATTCCTTATTCGCCTCAGCATTGATGATTTTCCAGCCAACTCCCAAGTTTTCCTGTAGCATTTTTTCAGTCGCGTAAGGCGATATTCCAAACTCCATACTTTCAACGCCATATGCTGAAAATGAAATTCCAAGCTCATCGGTCTTTTGGGTTATAACGATTCCAACTCGGATCTTAAAGGGTTTCATGGCCTGGACTGGGCCTTCGATGGTGATAGTCACACAACCATATTCAGTACACTCTTCTTTGGCGGTCGCTCCGGGGGAGCCCTGGCTGCAGGCCGCGAGCATGCCCAACATCGATACGGCGAAAAGGACCATAAGGCGTTTCATCTTTACCTCCTTCATCATTTGCAGACGATTGGCAAATATATCCAGCTGGCGATGGGCAGCACATGGACTTGAAAGCTGCCGCTGGTTGGCTCGAGCGAATCGCTCACCCGGTAGGTAATTGTGCAACTCCCCACCCAATCGAACACCGGCGAGACGTTAACCCAACTGTAATCGAAACCCACCCCGCAGTTGGGATCGGACTGGCTGACGAAGATGTACTCCAGCAGCCAGTCCGGGCTCTCCGGGTCGCTGGTGTAGTCATTCAGATCGAGCAGGTGGTTCCAGGTGGCGTTCTGCAGGATCTGCTGCTGTGGAATGGGGCTGGCGGAGGGCGCCTGGTTGTAATCGATGGTATTCTGCCAGACCGTACGCAGGGTCAGATGACGGTCCACCAACGGCGTAGCGTAGTAAAAATGGTTGAAGATCGATCTGCCCGGGTAATCCATGGCCACGTCGGCGATCCAGTCGAAGCCCCAGTCGGCGTCATCGAACCAGGGGGATTCGTTATCCGTATCCATCAGGTCGTACAGGGCTCCCGCCACCCGTCCCTCCACAACATCGCCCCAGGGAAAAGTCGCGGGGGAATCATTTCGAGAGTGCGTTTCCAAATTCTGGTAATTCCCCGTGCAAACGAACTGATCAAAATCGTAACAACCATTGCCATTGACGGCCAGGGCAAAGAAATCCGCCCAGCCCTCGTACCAGGCACACTCGGTAGTTTCTTGACTAAATAATTTATGGTCGAAGCAATCATCGCTGATGAACCATTGCCCGGTCTGGTTGGACATGACATGATGGCCTAGTTCGTGGACGACCAGGTCTCCGGATATGGTTGAATTGTGAGAGATAAACACATGCGTTCCTCGAAAACAGGAGTTATCACATGGCCATTCCTCATCTTGATCCTTTTCCCAATGAGCGCTCAGGTAACCGGGATCGATTAAGGGATAAGTATTGGCTAAGTAGAAATCGCGCGCCTGCCGCATGTCCTGGAAGATCCACATGGCCCGGGTGGTGTTCCCTAAAAAAGGCAAAGTTGAATTAATGTAATGTACGTCGCCGCTTGTGATGTTGGGGTACACCGGACTTTGCCAGACATACACGTTTCCATCGAACGTAGTGACTTTTTGATCTGCGTTATGGGTCTTCCAGCGCACGTAGAGGTCCAACCGGCGCTCGGCCAGCGTCGAGCCGGTTTCATCCTCATCCCAGTTTGGAATGTCCGGCGCAACGAGATAACCATCCCAGTCTATGATACTCGTGTATAGAAGATCATCGGCAGAATTGTTGTCGTCATCCCAGATTTCGTAGGTGACATACCGGGCTGGCTGCAATTCTTGCCGGCGGTCGTAATAGCGGAACTGTCCCTCCACCATCACGTCATCGGGAGTAAAAGTGAGCGCGACATCGTCGATCCAGGGACCTTCATATTGAACCGAGAAATCGCTTTTGAACTGCCAGGCAATCCACACCTCGGCATCGCCAACAAATGAATTGAGATCAAAGGTTATATTTTCCCAATTCGCGCTGCCATCCCACTCCCAACCGTCAAAATAAACCCCATCTGTCGAAATTCCGAAGAAGAGAAAATCGTATTGAACTTCGATTTGGCGCCAGAGCATGAACGAAACATAAGCGGCCTTTGCATTGCCCAGATCAAATGGCCCATACACCATCCATGAATCCATATAAGCAGGATATGTTGTCGTCGAAGAAGGTTCAATCAGGTTGCCGCCCCCATTCGCCGGCCAGGCGGCCCAGTTTCCACTGTAAGATCTGTAATCATCGTCATCCCAGTAATATTGCAGCCCATCCTCTGGATAGTCATCATAAACAGACCAGCCTGTTAAAGGTGGGAACATTAATTCAAAATCCTGTTCCATGAGTAATACTGAACCGCTGCTATCCATTTGCGACCCGTAAGGAGTTTCAGCAGTCCTTGGCTCGTCTGCATCCAAAACCGGTGGTATTTTTTTGGCTTCAATAGTTATTTTCCTGGAAGCCGGGCTTCCATTAATCTCCAAGAGGGGTTGCGGCATTTTACCGACTGGAGAATACGAGGATGAAATCGAGAAGTTAAGTATTTTCCCTGTAAATTCAGTCGACCGATCGCGAATTTGGAGGATCCATATTGCCTGTGAAGGATATCCGTCAAAATCATGAATATTGGTAATAATGCCGATCCAGTCTTTTGTGAATTGGACTGACGATAAAGGTAAATTCAGGTCAGAATCGGACCTGGATAAAGAAAATTCCAGCCGGCTCGGATCTGGATGGTCAACCAAAACCTTTATATTCATTTCGGTCACTGTGGCTTCAACTGGCGCACCTAAATTCGATATAGCAGATCTGGAGCCAATTGCCGTCCTGCGGTATTAAAAAGGCCGTCATTCAGGAACGTGCAGACTTGTTCACCTTGCTGGATCTCGCTTGCGTGAACGATTGATCGCGACCCCGACATAAAATATAGGATTCCGGCAACCAAACAAACCAAAAAAAATTTCCCGAATCTCATACCCCTCCTCAATCTGGACTGCTGTTGTGATGCATCATCTGTTGGGCGTGTATCATTTGCACCCCCACACCATTAATGTTGTCCGGGCGCGTGAAGACCCATTCCGTTCATTACCAATAAAGCGGAAAGCGGTATGTAATTATTCTTTTGTACGAATAGAGGAAAGAGAGCAATAATATGATACGAAATTATTATATAGATATAACCACAAACAAACAAGAACCACTTTTAGCGACACCGAAATCGCTGTAGACCTACCTCGCTACCGCCCGCACTCGCCGCTTCAGGCTGGTGCCCAGCCATACGACGAGAAAAATAGCGGTGCAGGTGAGCACAATGGCGGCGCCAGAAGCCACATTGAGGTAATACGACAGATACAGCCCAGTCACCGCCGAAAAGGCGGCGATCAGCGCCGCCAGCCCCATCATCTTCCACAGGCGGCGGGTGAGCAAAAAGGCGGTAGCAGCCGGTGTGACCAGCATAGCCACCATCAGCGCCACCCCCACGGTCTGCAGCGACACCACAATGGCCACCGCGATCAGCACGATCAAAATATTATCCAGCAGACGCGCCGGCAGGCGTAGCGTGGCAGCCAACACCGGGTCGAAGGCCAGCACCATAAATTCTTTGTAAAACAGGAAGACCACCAGCAATACCAGTCCGCCAAAGATGGCGGTCAGCAATAAATCCTGCGAGCCTACGCCCAGCACGTCGCCGAATAAAAAATGCGCGAGATCGACCGTGTAGCTGCGCACCGAAAGAGACACACGATGCCCAACGCGAACATACCGGC
>CAVRKN010000006.1:0-12957 GCA_963721535.1 uncultured Chloroflexia bacterium | reverse complement strand
TCTATAATAATAAACATAGTTCGTTCACTAAACGAAGTAACTTCCCTCCTTTCCCCACATGAGCCCAATAATACGCGGTAATCGAGATTTAATCCGGAGCATCAACCGCTCCATCCTCCTGAATGGTATTAAAACCCAGGGAGAGATTTCGCGGGCTGCACTGGCCCACATGACCGGTCTCAGCCCGGCAACCGTCACTGGCATCACAGGCAAGCTAATCCAGGAAGGCCTGGTATTTGAAAAAGCCACCGGTGATTCAACCGGCGGCCGGCCGCCTATTATGCTGGCGCTAAATCCGCGCGGTGGTTTTGTAATCGGCATCAAACTCATGGAAGGGCATGCAATTGGCGCATTGACAGACTTGAATGCGACCATTCTGGCGAAAGATACCATTGCCCTGGCGGACAAAAGAGTAGAGACCAGCGTTGAAATGCTCAGCGTACTGGTTAATCGCTTGGTCCACGGTAGCGGAATTCGCAAGAAACAACTACTGGGAGTGGGGGTTGGTCTGGCAGGGGTGGTCGATTTTACCCATGGCATTGTCAGACAGAATCCATTTTTTGGTTGGCGGAACATCGAACTGGGTGATTTGTTGGGGACACGGCTACAGGTGCCTGTTTTCATCGACAACGATGTTAACACGCTTACTTTGAGTGAAAGATGGCTAAACCAGGGCCAGCCTGAGGATAATTTTATCCTCATCACCATCGGGCGCGGCATCGGCATGGGAATTGTCATTAACGGACAGGTCTACCGGGGTAAAGCCGGCGGAGCAGGGGAGCTTGGGCATACGCTGGTGGATCCCAATGGACCGCTTTGTGATTGCGGCAGGCGTGGGTGCCTCGAAAGCATGGTCAGCGATCGTGCCCTGGTTGCGCAGATGAGCCAGGCAACTGGCAAGGAAATTTCCGACCTTGACGAAGTTATCCGTCTGGCGGCCGCAGAGCATGCCGACGCGAAAACCGTGCTGGGTCATGCCGGCACCTTGCTGGGGATGCAGATGGCTAACCTGGTAAATTTGTTTGATCCAAAACTGATCATTATCAGCGGTGAAGGCACAAGGATGGGCGAAGTGTTTTTTTCCGCGGTTCGAACCGCTTTTCACGATTATGTCATGACTGGTTTAGCAGAGGACACAGAGATCCGGGTTAAAACCTGGGGAGATGATATCTGGGCCTTGGGAGCAGCCAGCCTGGTGATTGCGGAGTTATTTAAATCACCAATTCAGAAGGAGGAAAGGACACTAAAAGTAGCTCAGTAAAAATTTTAAGAAAAGTTTGTTCATTCAATATACAAAGTATTGAATTAGCCTGTGGACCACAGGACCCCATCTTCCCAAAGGAGTATAAGATGAAAGCCCGTTTCCCGATTTTTCTGCTTTCCATTTTGATTGTGACGAGTATGTTGCTGGGTGCCTGCGCCCAGGCAACCCCAACGACTGCTCCGGCAGTTGATGAACCGACAAAGGCAGCTCCTGCTGAAGCAACGGCTGCACCAGCTCCCGCAGAAGCAACGACTGCCCCGGCAGCTGAGCCGGTTACGATTTCCTTCTGGCATGGCTACAATGCCGATGTAGAAGCAAAATACCTGGATGAAACCTTGATCCCAGAATTCGAGGCTTTACACCCAGACATCAAGGTTGAATCACTGGTGGTCCCCTACGACCAATTCCGACGCAAGCTGTTGATTGCCATGTCTGGTGGTGAAGCTCCGGATTTAGCCCGTATCGATATCATCTGGGTCCCTGAATTAGCGGATACCGGTGCTCTGGCAAAATTAACTGAAACACTGCCGGACTTTCAAGCTTTAGCAGATCAAATGTTGCCTGGTCCCTTATCCACCAATTTCTTTAAGGGCGATTACTATGGATTGCCCCTTGACACAAATACACGGGTCTTGGCTTACAATAAAGCCGTCTTCACAGCTGCTGGTATCGAAAATGCTCCGGTGACGATTGATGAATTCCTGGCAGATTGCGAGAAAATCAAAGCTCTCGGCCCAGACACTTTCTGCTTCGCTGATGGCGGCACGTATGCCTGGGCTACCAATCCATGGATTTGGAGTTTTGGCGGCGATGTAACCGATCCCGAGGTCACAAAAGCTACTGGCTTCTTTAATAGTGAAGCCACTGCAGCCGCCTACAATTTCTTGAAAGACTCCATTGATAAAGGATTCATTAATCCATCCATGAAAGGTGGTAGCTTTGATACCTGGGGAGCTTTCTCGCAAAACAAAGTGGCAATGATCTTGGAAGGTCCCTGGTTCCCTCCGTATTTTGACAAACAGTTCCCAGATTTAGAATACGGTTTAGCTCCCATGCCTGCCGGTGATGGTGGTTCTATCTCGGTCGTGGGCGGGGAAGACATCGTCATGTTCCAGCAGAGCGAGCAAAAAGAGGCTGCAGCTGAATTCATGCGCTATATGCTCTCTGAAGATGTTCAGTTGAAATGGGCTAGCCAGGGGCAGGTTCCCGTGCTGAAAAGTGCCATCGATTCTGAGACGATCAAGAATCACCCATACTTTGCGGTTTTCCTTGAACAACTCAAGACCGCCAAAGCCCGCACGCCGCACCCAGCCTGGAGCAAGATGGAAGAAATCACAACCAATGTTGGCAACGCAATCCTGAACGGCACTGTTGAAACACAAGCCGGCCTCGATGAGGCAGCCACCAAGCTTGACGAATTGTTAGTGCCTGTCCAATAACTAGACCGTTTAGGTAGTTGGGAGGGCTCCAGTCGGAGCCCTCCCACGCATACCGTGCAAATAGAGGTACTTGGAATGCACATGTCCCTGAAAACCCAGCGCAAGATTATCCCATACATGTTTTTATTGCCCGGTTTGGCATTATTTATTATTTTTCAACTGTACCCACTGGTTAAGGGTTTTCAGATGAGTTTTTATGATTGGGAAATCATGCCGGGGAAAATAAGTCAATTCATCGGATTGGACAACTACAGCCGCGCCTTCACCGATCCGGTTCTTAAGATTGCCGCCAAAAACACAATCCTCTATTCGCTGGTCACAGTCCCCGGACAGATGATCCTGGCAATGCTGGCAGCGTTGCTGCTAAATTCAATTCCGAAAGGGAAAGGTATTTTCCGAACGATCTTCTACATACCGGTTATTACGTCTTGGGTAATCGTAGCTTTGCTAATTCGCTATTTATTTCAAAGCCCGGATGGGGTGGTCAATTATTACCTTTTGGAAGTTTTTCATGTCATCAAAGAGCCAATATTCTGGTTGTCAGATGTGCATTACGCTTTTGTCCCTATTTTGGTATTAGGCATTTGGAAAGGTATCGGCTGGTCGATGGTCATCTACCTGGCCGCCCTTCAAAGTATTCCCCATGAACTCGAAGAGGTCGCTTCAATTGATGGAGCTACAGCCTGGGATCGGTTTTGGCATCTGACCTTTCCATTAATCAGCCCGACCATCGTTTTTACATTGGTTATGCTACTCATTGGTTCATTCAATGTTTTCCTATCGGTTTACCTCATCACCGGCGGTGGGCCTGCGCAGCAAACTGAAGTTATGTTGAGCTTGGCTTACCATCAGGCCTTCGATTTTCTTGATTTTGGTTACGGTGCAGCACTTTCCATGATTATGGCGTTTATTCTCATTACTTTGAGTTATCTTCAGATGCGATTTTTGCGTAAACCAATTGAAATTTCATAATAGGAAATTTATCCATGAGAAAAAGACGGTCGATAACACGGAATATTTTCCTTTATGCTGTTGCCATCTTTGGCGCGGTAATTATGATTTTCCCCTTCTTGTTTATGATTACCAACTCCCTGAAATCCAATGTATTTGTCATTGAGTATCCTCCTCAATTAATTCCTACAAATCCATCCTTTGAAAATTTTGTCAGAGCCTGGACCTCAAACAATTTTCAATTGTATTTTGCCAATAGCGCCTTTGTGACCATTATCTCCACATTTCTTACCGTGCTATTTTCTGCTACTACGGCTTACGCCTTTGCCCGCTTCAAATTTCCCGCGAAAGAGTTCTTGTTCTTCTTTATCTTGTTGGTGTTGATGATTCCGGATATGGTCACCATCATTCCAAAATTTCTCCTGGTAAAAACCTTGGGGTTACGCAATAGTTTATGGGGCCTGATCATCGTTTACGTAGCCGGATCCACCTCACTTAACACTTTCTTGCTGAGGGGGTTTTTTGAACAATTGCCGCATGAACTTGAAGAAGCAATGCTTATTGATGGTGCAAATTACCTGACAATATTTTTTCGATTGGCGATCCCCCTTTCTACTCCAGCATTAGCCACAGTCACCATTTTCTCTTTTATGGGGCACTGGGATGAGTTCACCTGGGCATTAACCGCGATCGATGAACCGTTAAAAAGAACACTGCCGGTTGCGATTTATTCTTTCCAGGGGCAGCATGGCACCGAATGGGGATTGGTTTTTGCCGCCATGATCATCGCGATTATTCCCACCATGTTGGTCTTTTTGTCGCTGCAGAAGTATTTTGTCAAAGGCTTGACAAGTGGGTCCATCAAAGGGTAACTGAGTGGGCAAATTTACCCGAATTGTCCTGCTGGTTTGCGCCTGTTTCGCAATCATTACGATTTTTGTACTTAGCACAAATCATCAAAAAGGAAACGAGACTATGATATCGGCCATATCCATACCAACCATCCATTATGAAAAAGCATTTGTACGGCCTGGTGAAACTGTCCGCTGGACCGTGGTTGTTCATAGTGAAAACACTGATCGAGTAAGGGCAGAATTAGTTTCTAAAATCAGCCATTTAGATCAAAGCCTGAATTCGATCACAAAAGAGATTTCCATCAACGAAGGGGATCAAGAGGTCAATTTCGAATGGACACCTCCGCTGCAGACCCCGCGGGGATACGGTCTTGACGTTAGCATAAAATTATTGAATGGAACAGAATTTGCCCAGGTAAGTTCGGGTTTTGATGTCCTGGATACCTGGACCCAAATGCCACGATATGGGTTCCTCTCAGATTTCGAACCCGGACGAACCAATGCCGCTAAAACCTTACAGGCGCTATCCGACCTTCATGTCAATGGGCTACAGTACTATGACTGGATGTACCGGCACGACACCTTCCTGACGGATCATGATCCCTACATCGACCCATTGGGGAGAAATCTCTCGCTCAAAACGGTGAACGAATTGATCGATGAGGGGCATAAACACAATATCGCTGCCATGCCATACACTGCCATCTACGCTGCTTCCATGGAATTCTTCAACAACCATAAAGATTGGGCACTGTATCATGCAGATGGCTCACCGGTTTACCTCGGAACGAACTTTTTAGCCTACATGGATCCTCGACCTGACAGCGAATGGACCAAACACCTGCTTAACGAGTTCAAAACCATACTGGAAAACACCAAATTCGATGGGATTCATTTGGATCAATATGGAGATCCAAAGGAAGCCATTGATGCCAAAGGCGTCCGCTTTAAATTGGATGAGCCGATCGCTGCCACTATTACCAAAACCCACGAAGTGGTTGACCAGTACCGGACGGATGGCGCTGTTGTCTTCAACTGCGTAACGAATTGGCCGGTCGAATTGGCATCCCAGGCTGATGAAGACATTATTTACATTGAAGTCTGGGAGCCGTACACATCTTTTAGCGACCTGCATACTCTGGTCACTTACGCGCAATTGCAGGGCACTGGAAAACCAGTTGTTCTGGCAGCGTACGTCCATCCAGGAGATTCTTCCAATCCATTCTTGATGGACGCGATAATCTTTGCAAGTGGTGGCGGGCGTATCGAATTGGGTGAGAATTCGGGTTATTTAGCTAACCCTTATTTCCCGGATTACGACACACTCAACCTTGAACAAACGGAGCATTTGAAGAACTATTATGACTTTGCCGTCCGGTATCAGAATATCATCGGGCCGTCGACCGTTGAAGCCACAAAAACCTGGAAAGCAAAAATAAAAATTAGCGGGTTGAAGGTGGGATTGAACCCTACCGACGATGTGTTTGCATTGGTTCGAGAATCAGAAGGCACCTTAGCCGTCAGCCTGATCAACCTCACGGAAATAAATTCCAAAAAATGGAATGAGCCGGCGGATTATCCAGTCCCGGCTGCCAATATTACCGTCAAAGTGGGTGGTTTCAAGCAAGAGGTGCAAGGTGTTTACCTGTCGACGCCGGACGAAGAAACATTCAGCCTCGACCCGGTCGATTTCACGCAAAATGGTGATGAAATTACTTTGGTGATCCCTTCCCTTAAAATTTGGGATTTAGTGGTGATCAAGTACTAACTTCTGGATCGGGGAATGATCAAACGTCATGGATCTCATTAAACATAGCGTCGAAATAATTTTGAAGAATCAAGATAAAGGCGGGGCATTTGTTGCCTGTCCTTCCTTCCCGAACTACCAATATTGCTGGTTGCGGGATGGCAGCTTCGTTGCGCATGCCATGGATCAAGTAGGCCAATTTGAGAGTGCAGAAAAATTCTTCCGCTGGGTTGGAAGCACCATTTTGCGCTATTCCTCAAAAGTAAGCGTGCTGGAAGAGCAATTAAAATCTGGAACAAAGCCAGATCACAATGGAATCCTGAATACACGCTTTACCTTGGAAGGAATGGAAGAGAATATCGAAAGCGAGTGGGGCAATTTCCAGATCGATGGATATGGCACATGGTTGTGGGCGCTGGCTGAGCATGTGCGACTGAGCGGCAACACCGCCTTATTAAACGAGTTGTGCGAACCCATTCAGATCACGCTGCGGTATCTCGAATTGGTGTGGAAGCTTCCCAATTATGACTGCTGGGAAGAACATCCTGAGTATTTACACCCTTACTCGCTGGCGACAGCCTATGCCGGTTTTGATGCGATTGCATCTTTGATACGGATTGGTCATATGAAGGCTGGTACAGTCGATGTGGAATGGTTGGCTGGCCAGGTAAAGGATTTCATCCTGAAGTATGCCGTACATGATGGACGCATGGTGAAACATATATGGCCGTCAAATGGCAGGGAATTCCCCAAACCCATTATTGCCAGCCGCGTCGATTCCAGCCTGATCGGCGTGGCTGTTCCATATAAAGTGCTGCCAACTGATGATCCATTGATACGTACCACGATAGAGGCCATCGAGGATTATTTGCACCGGCCTGCGGGCGGGGTTTACCGCTATCAGGCGGATGTTTACTACGGAGGCGGGGAATGGCTTTTGTTAACCGCCTGGCTGGGCTGGTATTATGCGCTGACCGGAAAGATCGAGCAAGCCGAAACCTTGCAAGCCTGGATCGAATCCCAGGCAGATGAAGATGGATGCCTGGCTGAGCAGGTAAACGATCATACGCTGGCACTGAACCACTATGTCCCCTGGATTGAGAAGTGGGGTCCGGTAGCCACACCTTTATTATGGTCACACGCCATGTATATTATTCTGGCAAAGGCAATTCAGGAAAATGGCTTGAAATAGCACCGACTTTATCCACATAACATGAACTGTTGGGAGAGCAGGATTCTCAAATTCCACTACCATGGAAGGTTTTCCGTAGTGCCTAGCAGTGTTGAGCCACGTTCCGGGGTTGTCAACAGGGCAAGAATTCCGAAATCGATAGTGATTAAGGTAGGGTTTGAATTCGATTGATGAATTCCTGCTACTCATCCGCACGGTTAATCCTTTATTCAACCCTTCCAGTATCTCTTGTAGAGAGGTATGACTCAAATCAGGTAACGCCAGGTCCGCCATGCCGACACGCTCGAGCGGGCCCAACCCCAGGGTGAGCATTCCAGCTGCCTGGCCGGCTTCTACTCCCGAGGTGGCATCTTCGACGACCACGCATGTGTCGGGAGGCACATCTAATAATTCGGCGGCTTTCAAGAAAAGGTCTGGGGCGGGTTTACTGCGGGTAACTGTCAGGCCATCCACTACTACCTGAAAGTAGGGTTGCAGTGACAATTTTTCGATCACCAATGGTGCGTTTTTACTGGCCGAAGCAAGCGCGGTTAATATCCCGGCAGCTTTGATTTCGTTTAACAATCCAATTACACCTGGAAGGATATTTTTAGGTGTAACCGTGTGGACCAGTTCGACATAGTATTTGTTTTTACGGTCCATCCAAGCCTGCGCTGTCGCTTCGGAAATTACCCGTCCTTTTAACATAATGGCGAGGGATTCGGGACGCCCCACCCCGCGTAACTTCTCATTTTCTTCACGCGAAAAAGGGATCCCTTCATCGTTGGCCAGGCGCTGCCATGCCTGGTAATGGAACTCGGATGTATCTGTGATGACGCCGTCCAGGTCAAAGATAAAGGCTTTTATTTTCCGCATTCTAATCATTCTCCGGAATATGGTGGCTCATTTCATAAAAACTGATCTACTGAGGTATTCACCATTGAGGTTCATGTGTCTGGAATGAAAATCATGGCTCATTTGTAGGAATGTCAAAGGAATTGCATCTTTCTATATATAAAACCAGAAATTTTCCTGCCTCCAGGTGTCATGGAGAAGAATTATGAGGAATAGAGCTAAGCATGGATGTCAAATTCTCGTATCTCGCCAGCGATGACGATTCGGAAAGCCAGACGGGTCCATGAGTTTGGTAGCACTGGATGGACTTGCCAACCTTCTTGAGAAGGTCGGAGTCCGGCAAAGCCAAAGACGACAGCCTGCCATAAGCCGCCCGCTGAGGCGCCATGAATGCCGTCACTGGCATTATTGCGTACGTCTACCAGATCGGCGCGGGCAGCACGCATGAAGTGCTCATATGCTGATGGGTCGCCTACACGGCAGGCCATGATCGCCTGGACGGAAGGACCCAGAGAGGAGCCGAAAGTGTGGTCTGTGCGCGGGGTGTAATAATCGTAGTTAGCCCGAATTGTCGCTTGATCGTAAAGTTCTGGCAGAAGATACATCAACATCAGCACGTCAGGTTGTTTCAAAACCTGGGTTGCGCTGGCACCTTCGATGCCAAGGATGGATTGGATCGAGCTGGTGCGCGGTTCCATGGCGGCTAAATCGATATCTTTGCGGTCGAAGTAGGCATCGAATTGCTCGATCAGACGTGACTTATTATCATAATGCAGGTAAATGTGGTCGATAATGTGATTCCAGGCGGAAATCTCTGTCTCGTTAAATTGAATCAATTGGCTAAGCCAGTTCCAGGCTTGCGGTTGCTTCTGTTTCATCCAAGCGATGATCTCAATCGCAGTTTGCAGGTTCCAGCGGGCTAAAGCATTGGTGTAAACATTGTTGTCAACATGATCGTGGTATTCGTCAGGGCCGATGATATCGGTGATTTCATAGCGTTGCAGGGTTTCTTGCCATTCGGCACGGGAAGCCCAAAAGCGGGCGGTCTCGATGATGAGCTCGGCGCCGCGCTTGGCCAGAAATTCATCATCATGGGTTGTCTGCCAATACTGCCATAGCGCATATGCGATATCCGCTGAGATGTGTACTTCGATGTCGCCGGTCCAGATGCGGATTAATTTGGTGCGATCTTTGGGGTTCGTTACCCAGGTGGGGGTCACTTCTTCGCCGGTGGCAGCGCTTTCCCATGGAAATTGAGCTCCCTGGTACCCATTCGCCATGGCCTTCGCGCGGGCTCCCGCCAGATTATGCCAACGATACGAGAGTAAGTTCCTGGCGATTTCTGGACGTGTATAGGTAAAGAAAGGCAGCATGAAGATTTCGGTATCCCAGAATGCATGACCGCGATAACCATAGCCGCTCAAGGTCTTGGCACCGATATTGACAAGCTCATCGTTACGCGGTGCCGCAATCAGCAAATGATAAATGTTAAAGCGGATTGCCAGTTGGGCTTCCTCATCGCCTTCGATGATGACATCGCAACGGTCCCACTCGTTTTTCCAGGCAGCACAATGAGCAGAATAAGTGGAAGCCCAATCAAGCCTGGAAAGTTGTGATAATTCTTTATGGCACTTTACCCCAGGGTTTTTTCCATCGCGACTGGTATAGAGGGCGACCCATTTTTGAGCTGTTACCGACTCTCCCTCGGCAACAGCGATCTTTGATACCAGACTAGGATGATTATGCACGTCCCAATGGGTGCTGCGGGCGACCCGCGCTGACGTTCGCAGCGATTGATGAAACCCGATGGCGAGTTCGATATTCGTGATCCGAGTACGACAAAGTAAAAAGGCCGTACTGTTCGTAGTCTCCTGGTGGAGCCAATCCCAATGGAGGAAACCCTGGCTATCTGCCCTGCCATTCAGACTACTGCGTATTTCTATTGTGCCCCGGTAATTTTCAGGAGTAATGAGGACCCGGACGCCGCAGAGATGAATGTTATCCAGGCTGGCAAATCGTTCGAAAACCAGATGCGAGATCAACCCCTTGGGACTTTCCCAGCGAATATCTCTGCATAAGGTGGCGGTTTGTAAATCCAAGGTGCGTTCGAACGCCAAAATCCTGCCCTCCATTAACGAGAAACGTTCTTCAGCCAGGAATATCTCCAACTCTGGTCCAATCTGGAGCGTTGGCTAACTCGGTAAAAACGACCGGTGCATCATCAAAGACCCCATGGATAAAAGTTGTTCGCTGTTCGCCCGGATACCATTCCTCAAATGCACCACGTGTGCCCAGATAACCGTTGCCGATGGTAAAAACCGTTTCGTTATGATTCAGCCGATTCGGATCGAATGAGGTTTCAGAAACATCCAAAGTCTTGTCATAATTAATCCAATAATTCAGTAAAGGTTGAACGCCGTTTGATTTATCCAAATCGCGCATAATCCAATAAGTCCGCAAATCCGATGGTTGCCAGGCCGATGACATGGTCGGCGGCGCCGTAATAAACATACACGTTTCCATCCACTACCAGGTTGGCACAGGAAAAAACAACATTGGGAACATCACCGCGTAATTCCCATATTTCGCGCGGCTCGAAGATGTGCTCCTTCGGCCGGTGGATCACGATGGAAGGGTCGTCCGAATCGAGCATGCAAACACCTAACCGATAGGTATGGTCTTGGTTGTAGGCATGGTATAGCATCAGCCAGCCATATTCGGTCGCGATTGGCACCCCGTTTCCTCCCACCCTGAGTGAATCCCAATCATTCTCTGGTCGCGGCCCGAAGATCGGGCGCATGTATTCTTGCGGCCAGGTAAGCAAATCATCCGATCCGCGCAGGCCACACTTGTGATAATCGTCGATGAAGGGCTACATAGCGCTCATTGATTTGGCGGGGGAATAGCACATGGTCTTTATTGTCCTCACCCGTCACCAATGGTCCAAGTCGGTCCCAGGTGATCAGGTTCTGGCTGCGAGCGAACATCGGCAAAATCCCACCGCCTGCATGGGTTGGCTCGCCTTGCCCGTGGAATTCACTGCCATAAGCAGTATATGTCATGTAAAATGTGCCATCGATTTCTGTCACACGTGGGTCTTCCACACCGCGTGAAATCGCTGGCATCCGTGGGTTCCAACACCGGACGTCGTAATCAATTCCAATGGACGCCGTAACGCTTACTGCATACCCGATACGGCTGATCCAATCCAATCCCTGAACGCGGTAATGCATGTGGAACAAGCCATTGTGGTAGATCACCGCAGGGTTGAAAACATTGTATGTTTCCCAATCTGACGATGGATCTGGAAGGAGGATTGGATTTGATGAGTGACGAACCAACTGCATTGAAACCTCCTACTCAGGATGCTTGCTTCATAAGTTCAGTGGAGCCAACCTCAGTCGTACATAACTTCCAGACGAGGAGCAACCTGGAGTGAAATCTATATCCATCCAGATCAGGCGTATTCCGTTAGTTGTTGAAATACCTCCAAGCGGTTCAATACGACCACGATTACTTGCACAGGCGAGGATGACAGCGCCAAACGCAAAGCTGAGCACGAATGTAATGGTGCCTGCAACAAGATGAGCAAGAGCAATCCGGCTAGCATGAATGTGAAGGCAAGGTTATTGCCGAATCAGCGTTGCCCGTTACGCAGCGCCTGGCGTACACTCATGGTCTCCTGCTCGAAAAGAAATGGTAAGGTAAAAAACTGAAGAATCACCAGCTACCAACAGTGCAAGGTAAAGACCTTGCGGGAAGTATTGCTGCCACGGCCTTGAAAGTACATGCTTGTAAAATACAGATCTCCAAATTAAGAAAGCATTATTCCCAGATGAGAGCGCCCCCCAGCGCCAGGCTGGCCCCCAATATCCTCGAAAAGCCTCCCAGAAATCACTAAAATCGGCTATCTCCACCGTGCGCCAGGCGGTTCGTATAATGAACCAACGCCAGCGTGGCAGGCGGGCCGGGTACGACCAACAAATTCGCTAACAGCCAAAACAAGTTGCATACCATCATGGTCCATAAATCTCCCCAGACGTCCTTGAAAGCACCTCCCACGATCGATAAGCAGCTCTCATCATTCTCCAGTCTGCTTGTCTGGGGCGGTTTCTATCAACCCTTGACCCCGGTATAAGCGACGCCTTCGATATAATAGCGGCTGAAGAGGAAGAACAGGATCGTCACCGGAATGGCATTGAACATGGCTCCAACCAGAGTCAGATCTCATTGAGACTTGTACTGCTGCTGAAAGATGCTCAGCGCCACGTTTAGCACATAATTGTCTGGTGTGTTCAGATATAACAAGGGCTGAAGGAAGGCGTTCCACATTCCCTGGAACTGCAGAATTAAAACGGTCAGGATAGCCGGCCGAGCCAAAGGCATGATCACTATCCTGAAAATCTGCATATGGGTTGCACCATCAATAAATGCAGCTTCTTCCAAGTCCTTTGGAATAGCTTTGAAGAATTGGGTTTAGAAATGCTGCCCGCGCCGACCAATCCTGGCAGGATCAGCGCCCAAAAAGTGTTGATGAGATGCAGTTTTGTCATCAATACATATGCTGGGATCAAAGTCACCGCCCCAGGAATCATCATGGTGGCGAGCACGGTAATTAAAGATAGCGTCTCTACCGGCAAATTTCAGTCGGGCGAAGGCGTAGGCTGCCATTGAAC
>CAVRKN010000005.1:0-24609 GCA_963721535.1 uncultured Chloroflexia bacterium | reverse complement strand
TAATAACGATGAGTTGGTCGCCACCTGGGGCAACCTGGCCAATCGTGTGCTTTCCTTTGCTGCCAAAAATTGGGAGGGCATTGTACCGGAACCCGGCGAATTAACCGCCCTGGACAAAGACCTAATCGCCGCAGTCGAACAGGGTTTCGAGACCGTTGCCACAGAATTGGAAGCCGTTCATCTGCGGAATGCACTGGACGAAGGCATGCGACTGGCGAAAGAGGTCAACAAGTACCTCGACCAGACGGCACCCTGGACAGCTATTAAAACAGACCGGGCTGCTGCCGGACGGGCGATTTATACAGCCATTCGTGCAATAAACTCGATCAAGATTCTATTAGCGCCTTTCCTTCCATTCACATCGCAGCGGTTGCACCATATCCTGGGTTACGATACCAGCTTGTTTGGCACACAGTTCATCAGCTCAGAATCCGATCTTCTCGGAACGCACGGTGTGCTGCGCTATAATCCTGATGGAGCTGCCGGGCGCTGGGAACCCAGCCAGCTTCAGGCTGGTCACCGTCTGGACAAGCCCGAACCTCTGTTCCGCAAACTTGAGCCTGTTATAATAGAAGAAGAACGTGCACGGTTGGGAAAGCCTGATTAAAAAGGATTTCAGCGGGGCGGGCTGCAGGGTGCCCGCCCTTTTTGTTGCACTGCCGCTTGTTGGCAGCCATCAATAAGGATTATAAGAATGAAAAAGTATCAATTAAAATTCGCAATTATAGTGTTGACCATCGTTTTATTGAGCTGCAATCTTCCCGTCAGTGGGCTGAACCCCAATTTCAATGCAATTGGAACGCCAGCTGCCAGGTCTGAAATCGTTGCAACACCCGCAGGTCCGGATTATTCTTCTGCACGATTAACGCTTACGGACCTGCCACAAGGATTTCGTGAACTAACCCCCGATGAACTGGAATCATTGGGCTTGTCGAGCAGCCAATTCACCAACATTTTTACAGGCATGCTTTCTGAAGCCCTCCCAGTGAATTTTGCCGCCTTCACCAACACCACCGGCAGCTTCGAAGTTATCGTTTCCGTGTTGGTCGTTCCGCTTACATTCGTCGAGCGGACTGCGGTCGATCTATATCTGAAAGACCCACAACGCCTGGCGGACAATTTTTCCAGCGCCAGTGGGATAACCGATTTGACGCTGGACGAAAGTGCCCCACCCGTCGGGCGAATCCTCCAGCAGCGTGACATTTGGCGTGCCGAATGCCCCCATTAAAATGAAAGGCGGGTTGACTGTCTCGCGCCGCGGCGATGCTGTGCAGGTGGCTTTGCTTTTCTATCCGGATGGCACCGTGCCTGCGCTGGCGTCCTATGCCGTTGCTGGGATTGTGGACGAAAAATTGGCTTCGCTGCAATAAGTCGCTGCGATAAGGCGCTTTCGCGTTCGATATCACGGGGTATAATTTCACCATTCCCTCATGGTAGCCACCATCTCCCCCCGTGAAAAAACACTGACCATTTTGACCTACTGGTGGGTCGTTGCCGCAGCCGCCATCCTTGGCGGTTTGGTAGGTTTAGGCATCTTTGCCCTCAAAGACCCGGTTTATGAAGCCCAGGTATCCATCACCATGGGGATCAACTTCGCACGTACCGGCTTTATGGAACAATACGATAAAGATCTGGCGCTGGGGCTTGCTGGTAGCCTGATCTATTCAGCGGATGTTTTGCAGCAGGTGGTCAATGACGCCCAGGCTGCAAATATCGCTATTGATTTTGCGACCCTCAAGCATGATTCGTCGATCGAACGCAAGTCGTACGAGTGGATCCTGCGTGTCCGACACACCAACCCCGATCAGGCTGTCTTCCTGGCCAACCATTGGATCGATTTGGGGATCGCTGCCCTTGACACCGCCTTACAGCATGCGGTTAGCGCGGACGGTCTGCAGGAATACATGAACTCACTGGAAACCTGTGTGGAACAGGTGGCGGTCAACGCGGTGGTGCCAGCATGCCCGTACGCCACGCTGAATGAATTGCAAACCAACCTGACCCGCACTGAAAATGAATACCAGCTTGAAAAACAAGCCGCCCGTAACGTGTTCCCCTATATCAGCTACCAGGTTTCCCAACTGGCAACTACGCCGCAGTCACCGGTTATTTACGGGCGCAATAACCTGGTTTTGGCCGGGCTGCTGATTGGCCTGTTGGCTGGAATCGCTGTTGTCAGCGGTGGGTTACCCGCCCGCTGGCAGAAAAAGGCCTAAACCCATGCCGCGCCTGGTCCGCTGGCTGTGGGCTGCTCTGATGCTGGTGCTGCCAATTAGCAGCTTGCCATTGATCGCACGGACCCTCGGCGTCCAATCCGTGGCAGCGTTCTCGGTCATTTTCCTTTTTATCCTGTTCCTTATTTGGTTTGTCCCGCATCTATGGCGCGGTGGCCGTTTGCCGCTAGCAACCGTACCGATTCTGGCATTCGTGCTGGTTGCCTTGATTGCCACCTTTGGCTCTTTCTTCATTGAAATTCCGACTTTTCGTGACTTTTCCCATTGGCGCACGGCAATTGAGAACCTGGTCACTTTAGGCGTCGGTATCAGTGCCTATCTGATGGTCAGTGCCTGGCCGGTCGAGAAGCGGGATTTCGATCACCTGTTGCGCTGGTTGAACTACGGCGGGGCATTGATCATCCTCTGGTCGGGCATCCAGGCTTATTATGCCTTCGTGGCGGGGTCTTACCCGGCCTGGTTGGAAACCGCCCAGAATTGGATCTCTTCCAGCGGGTTGTTGTATCCACGGCGGGTGACCGGCCTGGCTTTTGAGCCATCCTGGCTGGCGCACATGTTGAATTTAATTTACCTGCCGTGGTGGTTGGCAGCCACTTTGAACAAAACCTCTGCCCATGCCTTTCGCATCGGATTCATCCGCCTGGAGAACCTACTGCTGGTCGGCGGTATCGCTGTTCTGTTTTCATCCTACTCGCGCGTGGGCTGGCTGGCATTCCTGATGGTGGCAGCTTTCATCATCCTCAACCTTAACCTCAGGTTGATTACCTGGCTGCGCGATGTGATTACCCGCAAATGGCCGCGTCCCTTCTGGCAAGCGGCTTCGAAGACACTCTTGCCAGTCCTAATCAGCATTGGATTGGTGGGGGTGTACGCCGGCATGTTCCTGGGTGCGGGCTATGGCCTTTCCAAACTCGACCCGCGCATGGCGCAACTCTTCGATGTGAAAACGCTCAAAGAAGAAGGCGTTTTGATGTTTTCCAGCCGGCTGGTTTTTGCTGAACGCCTGGTGTTCTGGCAAACCGGCTATGAGATTTTCAACGACCACCCGGTTCTGGGGGTTGGTTTGGGAAATTCAGGCTTCTTTTTTCCGCAGAAAATGGTTTCCTTTGGCTACGGCCTGACCGAAATCAATCAGATGCTTTTCGAAAATTCATACCTGCCGAACACCAAGTCGTTATGGACGCGCTTAGCCGCTGAAACTGGCTTAATCGGCCTCGGGCTTTTCCTCACGTGGATGACAATTCAATACGTCTGCGCCCGAGCCCTCACCAGGTCAATGGATCGGAAATATCGGGCTTTGGGTTGGTTTGGGCAATTTGTTCTGGTGGCAATGTTAATCGAAGGCTTCAGTACCGATACCTTCGCTTTGCCCTATTTCTGGCTGGCATTGGGAATTTTAACGGCTGGATTTACCGCCTGGGTGAATATAAAAGATCAGGCTGAATTGGCTGAGTGAGTTTCACGAGCGGAGATGATTAACCCCGCGTAAACGGGTTGCCGCGCGAGCGGAATTCCTTAACGACCCCCCAACCAATAACCACCACGCTCAACACCACGATTGCCAAAATCATTGGCCAGAACCCAAGCTGGAAACCGATCCCGAAGGTCCGCATTAGATACCAGTTGGTGAAAAAGGCCAGGAATATCCCCATGACGACGTACCAGCGCGCCAGCCAGCCGTCGCGGTGCTCCCGCGCCGTATACCAGGCCCAGGCTGCCACCAGCGCCATCCAGGGAATAAACAGCGTCCGGTAGCGCGGGTTATCCCACAAATCGCCGCCAGCTCGCAGCGAGGAGATTACTGTCCAGACCGCCACCCCCACCAGAGCGCAGATCAATAGTCGGCGAACCGTGCCGGGATTGGTTTTCCACAGTGCAATGGGCGCATATAACAGCAGCGGGATCATTAAATACCAGCCGATCGAACGGAAGCTGGTAACCACGCTCGCAATGGGCAGCGCCGGGTCGATCAATGCCGCCGGCAATACCGGCTGTGCCAATCCGTAAACCACGATAAAGGGATTGTGTAGATTCTCCGGCAACTTCTCGAACAATGCCTGAATCCAACCGGAGTTCCGCAGCGTTTCGCCAAATTCAAAGGAAGCCGGAGTTTGCATCCAGCGGGCGGTGAGGGAGTATCCGGCAATCATCAGTAATGCCAGAAATGCCCAACCCATCAAGCGGCGCCGCCGGTCTATCAGGGTCGCGGAGTAATCGATCCACCACCAAACCGCCAGCAAAGCTCCTACACCCAGCGCCACTGGGTACGAAAAGGCAGCCAGTAAGGCAATAATCAGTCCCAGCCAGACGGCTGTTTTCCAACCGATTTCACGCCAGCGGTTGGTGAAGTAAAAAGCGACCGCTGCCAACCCGATCAGGATCGGGTCGCGCATTTGAGCGGCTCCCAATAAAATACTCTCCGGGTACAGCGCAAAGATCCAGGCAGCTAATAGCGCAGTTTTAGCGCCAAATCGGTCCACCAGGGTCCTATACACAAACAAAACCCCGATGGCGGACACGGCAGCTGTCAGCAGCAGAATTAACCAGGGACGGTGCATATCCGGGCTAAACAGGCGGTACAATCCGGCGCTGGTGATCAGCATCCCGCCGTATTGATCACTGAAAAACTGGCTATTGAAGGCTGTGGTCAACGGCGCACCGGATGCCGCCAACTGCCAGGCCTGGGTGTCACGCTGGAAAGCATCGAAGAAAATGTAACCGGCGTTCGGCGCTGGTTCATCGTATCCAAGCACCGGCAGCAGCACACTGAGTGCCACACCAATTATCAGGCGCAAACCAAAGGCTATCAACGCTATCCGACCGAGGTTAGATTCTGCGCCAAGTTTCTTCCAGATCAACCAACCGACCAACAGAACAATCGCTGCGAGAGCACCGTAGGCTGTGACGCTGGCGCCATTTAAACTGCCCGGTTCAAAGGCTGCCATGCCCAATCCGAGCAATGCCCCCGCGGCAATGATCAGCAGCGTACTTCTGGCAGTTTTGGTCCAAAGGCTCATTCGTGACCTCGCATTGGCACCAGATTCGCCAGGGTCTTTTCAGCCCGGGCTTTCCAGGAGTAAGGCTGAACGTCTAATTTGGCCTGTTGACTCAATGCCTGGATTTTTGTAGGGTCATCCAATAGTGCCTGCATTCCAATTATCCAACTGTCCAGATCATCGGCCATGCAGAAGGCTGCATTTTTCTCGTTAAGCACCTCTCGCAGCACCGGCAAGTCGCTGCTTAAGATCGCCCGCCCGGCTGCCATATACTCAAATAGCTTCATCGGCGAACAAATATCTGCGGTGTTGCCGCCACTGCTGCCGGCGATCATGCGGCCGTACGGCATCAACAAAATATCACCGGCTGCCTGGTACAAAGCCAGCTTTTGATTGGGTATGAACCCGGTCAGTGTGGCATTTGTCAAGCCCATCGTCTCCGCCTGTTTACGGCATTGTTCCACCGATTGGGGATTGCCGCCCACCAGTAAAAAATGTACCTTTGGAAAAGCCTGTGCCAGCCCCAGCAATAATTCTACCCCCCGCCCGGCGTATAAATGTCCGGTGTAAACGGCAGTGATTTGCTCAGGCGGCAGGCCAAGCAGCGTGCGGGCGACCGCTGCCTCAGGCAGGTTGTCATACCGTTCCAGATCTACCGCGTCTGGTGCAATCACCAGCACCTCTTTCGGAATAGCTAGGTCAAATTCGGTTTCGAGAACCCTCACCAATGCTCTTGTGATGACTGCCAGGCGTTTCCGTCCGCGCATTTTGACCGTGCGCTGCAATAGCCAGGGGCCCAGTTTACCGGTTGGGCGGTCATGTACTTCCAACACCACCGGCAACCCGCGCAATTGAGCATAAACCGCGGCTTGCGGCATCCAGGTGTAAACCATGTCGGCCTGCCACCCAGCAGCCCGGTTGATGCTGGAAAGCGCCAGGTCATACCGCTTCAGTCGCGGCTGAGTCGGCAGCCAGGTGATCTCGAAAGGCGTCTGGACGCCGTAATATTCAGATAACTGCTCCCAAGATGTAGAATTCGCGCCGGGAACCCATAAGCGAACCGTGTGACCGAGCTGAGCCAGGGCCTGACACACCTTCATCACCTGAATGCTGTTGGCTGTGTTGGAAGGTACCCGCGAGGGTGCAATGACAGCAATTTTCATGCTGCACCTTCGGGAATAACCGGCTGGCGCTCGGCGTTTTTAAGCCCGCGCAGTCCTTCCAATGTGATGGCGCCAATGGACAGGATGAAATACAGGCTCAGACAGGCCGCCTGCATGATTGCCCCAAATTTTCGCACCAGCAGGAACATCAAACCAATTTTAATCAAGCCAGCGATGGCGGCTGCGAACAGTGGAAAATGCGGTCGCCCAAAAGCCAGCAGCAGTGAGCGGTTCCAATAGAAAATGTTGGCAAAGCTGAAACCGACCAGCAGTACCCAGATGATCGGCATGGAAGGCAGATATTCCCCATTCTTGAAAAGACTCAACAACCAGTTGCCCGCTACCAACAAGCCCACGACGACTACCCCGGTCCAGGCTACCGCGATCAGGCTCGTCCGTTGCAGCAGACTGCGCAGCTGACCCCAGGCTTTACGGGTTACAGCCTTAGTCATCTCCGGGAAAGTAGTCTGAATGAAGGGCGTTATCGGCAGCAGGATCACATTCATGATCGCCAGCGCGAATTTATAGTAGCCGGCAGCTGTGCTATTGAGGAAATAACCCACCCATAGGACTTCGCTGTCGCGCATGATCATATTGACTGTCTGGCTAAGATTTGTACTGACGGCAAACGAAACCATACTACGCCAATCAACCGCATCGCGCGCGCGGGCTTTCAGCCAGCCTTGACCCAATAATTTGTTGGATTGAACCAGCGCAGCGGTCAGCATTCCCAGGCCAAATAAACATTTACCAGCCAGGTAAGCCATCATCACGTCAAAAACGCCGCCGTGAACAATAAACGCTGCCCCAATCCACAGGACAGTAATAATATTTTGCGCCAGCGTGAGCATAGCCTGTATACGGTAATGACCGCCAAGCTGCAGTACGGCTTGCGAGGTCTCGGTTGCCAGGTTGGCCAGCAGCGCCAGCCCAAAAATGGCAATCCAGGGGATTGTGGTTGCGTCCTTAACAATTACGGTTGCTCCCCATTTGGCCACCAACAGCAATATGCCATAGGCAGTAAATGAGGTAATGATTTCGCTGATTCCAGCGATTTTAACCACCGCGGCGGCCCTAACTTTATCGCCTTCCGCCAGGAAATGTCCGCTGTGTTTCACCACCAGCTCGTTCATACGGAAAGATAGCAGCCGGTTCACATTGGAGGCGAAGGCAATGATCAAACCCAGGGTGCCATAATTCTTGACGCCCAACAGCGCGGCCGACATGAACCCCTGCAAAAAGATCAGCCCCATGCTGACGGTGTTGCCAGAGACCAGATAGCCGGAATTCTGGACAACCTTGCGCAGTAGCGCGTCGTCGCGCCACCGAACCGCCAGCCGTTTGAACAAGCTCATGCCGTGAGCACCTGGCTGGTCCAGGCGCGCTCCATCAGGTACCAATCTACCAGGTTGCGCACCCCCTCCTGGAGGCCGACTTGTGGCTCCCAGCCCAGCACCCGGCGGGCTTTGCTGACATCTGCCAGGTTGTTCATGATATCGGCTTTGTGAAATGGCCCATGAACGATTTCGCCGCGCTTGCCAAGCATTTGCTCGATCATCGTGATCAAGTCATTCATCGAAATCGACTCATGCCCGCCCAAATTAATGATCTCGTAGCCCAATGGACGCAATCCAAGGATGGTGCCGCGCGCGATGTCATCCACATAGGTAAAACCGCGGGTCTGACTGCCATCGCCGTTCAGTTTGATGGTTCGTCCTTCAGCGATCCACTGTACAAAGCGGAAGAGTGCCAAATCCGGGCGCCCGGCCGGCCCATAAACGGTGAAGTAACGGAAAATGGTCACATCCAAATCATATAGGTGATGATAGACATGGCTCATTACTTCAGCAGCCTTTTTGGAGGCGGCGTATTGCTGCAGCGGGTGGCTGGAATCAGCTTCCTCTGATGTCGGGAAGGGCGGTTCAGCGCCGTAAATGGACGAGGTGGACGCCATTACGAATTTGGGGACTGCAAATTGCCGTGCAAATTCCAACAGGTTCAAGCTGCCGACCAGGTTGGTATCCACCACCTGCCAGGGATTTTGCGTGCTGACGCGCACACCAGCCCGGGCAGCCAGGTGGATGATGCCATCGATGTGGTCCAGCTCTGCGCCAACTTTTTCCAACAGCGGGCGATCACAAATATCGCCACGGTAAAAGGTGAAGCCGGGGTTTTGCTGCAGGCGTTCCAGCCGGTAATTCTTGATTCGCACGTCGTAGGCATCATTCAAGTTGTCGATGCCAATTACTTCATGCCCTTCAGCCGTGAGAAAATCGGTCACGCGTGCGCCGATAAAACCGGCAGCTCCGCTCACCAGGTAACGCGCGGGCATTAGAGCCTCACCACTTTGTCTGAGGTGCGACCGGAAGCCCCCATGGCATTACGTGTGTCTACTACCAATTTTGCGGCAGTCAGAATGGCTGGATAGTCATATTTTTTATGGTTGGTAATAATGACCACGCAATCTGCGGCTTTGACGGCTGTCATCACATCCGGCACCGAGGTCAGCTCCAATTCGTCATGGTGGATATGCGGGATATACGGGTCGTTATAGGTGACGATAGCACCCTTGTCCTGCAGCAGGTGAATCACATCCAGTGCCGGCGACTCACGCAAATCGTCAATATCCGGTTTGTAAGCTGCGCCCAAGATCAACACATGGCTTCCGCGCAGCGCTTTATTATGGTCATTGAGTGCATCCTGTACTTTGCCAACCACAAAGCGCGGCATGCCGGTATTAATTTCCGAAGCCAGCTCGATGAAACGAGCGGTGTAATTGAGCGACTTCATCTTCCAGGACAGATACAACGGATCGATCGGGATGCAATGCCCGCCCAGACCGGGACCAGGGGTGAATTTCATAAAACCGAACGGCTTGGTGGCGGCAGCATCGATCACTTCCCAGACGTCCACGCCCAACCGGTCGCAGATGATCGCCAGTTCATTCACCAACCCAATGTTGATCATGCGGAAGGTGTTTTCCAGTAATTTGGCCATTTCCGCCACTTCGGTTGTGGTGACGGGAACCACGGTCTTGATCGCCTGACTGTACCAGGCCGCTGCGACTTCGCTGCAAGCCGGGGTAATGCCGCCCACCACTTTGGGCGTGTTATAGGTGGTCCAATCGGTGCGCCCGGGATCCACCCGCTCGGGAGAAAACGCCAGAAAGATATCCTTCCCGACTTCGAGATGCGCTTTTTCGGTCAGCGTGGGAAGCACCATTTCGCGAGTCGTGCCAGGGTAAGTGGACAACTCGAGGATGATGATCATGCCGGGATGCAGATAAGGAGCCAATCCCTCGACGGCACTGACAATAAATGACAGGTCTGGGTCACCAGTCTGGCGTAAGGGCGTCGGCACACAAATCGAGACCGCGTCCATATCGCGAATGATCGAATAATCGGAGGTGGCTTTGAGTTTGCCTTGCTTAACGAACCCGGCTACTTGAGAAGTCGGGACATCCAAAATATAGCTTTCGCCACGGTTGAGCTGTTCAACCTTGCGGACGTCCAAATCGATTCCGGTGACCGTGAAGCCGGCTTCGGTGAACACCACTGCCAGCGGCAATCCAACATATCCCATCCCGACTACTGCCACCTGGGCGGTGCGGTTGTTTAGCTTCTCGATCAGTGCATGACGAGTATCTTGCGGCATAATCCTCATTCCTTTGATTCGCGCGGGAACATTCATCCCGAAAAGGCTGACTTGGGAGCAGGTCTAAAACAAGCTCAACTGAGTAGGGCTGTCCTCGTCCGGTAAATTTTCATCTTCTTTAGGGGGTGCAGCTTGCACCGCATGCATTTTATCGCGATTCGTGCGTGCCTGGGTTAAATAGTTTGGCAAGCGGCCAAAATCATCCAGGATGGCATTCTTTAAGGAAGGTTGGTGCAACGCCGCTGCCGGGTGGAACATGGCTACTACCAGCCGCCCATCGACCCAACGCGACTGTCCGTGGACATCACTGATGCGCACATTGCCCATGAACTTGGCCATTGAAAAGCGACCAAGAGTGACAATTACTGCCGGGTTTATTGCCTCAATTTGGCGGTCCAAATAGGCATTACACGCTGATAGTTCTTCCGGCAACGGATCACGATTGCCTGGCGGGCGGCATTTGACTACGTTGGTAATAAAAACTTTTTCACGTTGCAAGTGGGCGCGCTGCAGCAATTCATCCAGAAATTTACCGGCTGCGCCAACAAAAGGCCGACCCTGCTCATTTTCGTAAAACCCCGGACCCTCGCCAATGAACATCACTTCAGCGTTTGGCAGGCCCTCCCCCGGGACAGCATTTTTACGCCCTGCATGCAGTTGGCAAAGCTGACAGACTTTGACCTCAGCCGCTACCTGATTCAAAATTTCTTTTTGATCCAAACATCCCTCCCGGTTGCGGGGTTTCCTGTTGCTTATTTGTGACGAAGGGTTTCCAGCCGTTCCGGTTGGATTGGATTAAGCGTCATCAGCAGTGCATCCTCACCGTTATCCTTATAATAGCGCGAACGTATTCCGGCAATCTGAAAGCCGAACTGCTCATACAACGTTATAGCGGGCTGATTACTACGGCGAACCTCTAAAAAGCTCTGGCGCACACCGCTTTTATAGGCTTCCAGCAATGATTCAGCCAATAAGAGCCGGCCTAACCCAAGGCGGCGGTAGGCCTGGTCGATGGCAATCGTCCCAATGTGGGCTTCATCGATGATGAGCCACATCACAATCATGCCAGCGACGACGGGTGGATTTCCATTTACCCCAACTTCGACAATGAAGTTCCGCGATGCCGGATTCTCCAAAATCTCAAAGCGGTAGGAACGTTCCGGCCAGGGCAGGGCAAAAGAAGCCACATCAATTTCTCTGACCCGCGCAACATCGTTCAGTTCCATCGGCCGGATGCGTGTATGGGTTTGATCGCCAGGATTAATCACCCTGGAATCACCTCCCGTGTGGGCAGATATATCGGCGCCAGGCTGATTACATCGTCCAGTTTGCCGGTTTTCCAGCGGCGCCAGGCAATTTCAGCCAAAAAAGACGGACGGCGCAGCGAGGCTGCCGGGGATGCCAGCAGCACAGTTTTGCGTTTACGCGCCAGAATCTGCCGTTCGGACGCCGTCATTTCACCGCATACCACCGTCGGCGTTTCGATCAGGTCCGAAAAACCTTCTACGGTCTGTGATTCCGGGCTACCTTGCGATTCCCAGGAGTGTTTGCCCCATTTATACCAGCCAACCGCTACGCGTCCACGCCCGGCTGCCAACAGCACCGCCAGCGGGTACTCGCTTTTCGGCTGAGCTGCAGCCAGAATATCCAGTGTAGGTACCCCGATCAGCGGTATTCGCAAGGCTAATGCCATGCCTTTGGCAACTGAAAGCCCGATCCGTAAACTGGTAAATGAGCCGGGTCCCAACGCCACGCCAATGGCTTCCACATCGATGGTTTTTAACCCACAACGCTCCAGTAGCTCCCGCAGTGCGGGCGCAACTTCCACCGTATGGTGATTTTGCGTTTTCCAAATCGTTTCGCCAACAATCACGGCACCGTCGAAAAGCGCCATGCCAATGGTTTGGGTCGAGG
The DNA here is from genome assembly GCA_963721535.1 of uncultured Chloroflexia bacterium. GTDB lineage: Bacteria > Chloroflexota > Anaerolineae > Anaerolineales > Anaerolineaceae > Bellilinea. The sequence goes on along the minus strand of CAVRKN010000005.1, from coordinate 12,648 downwards.
TATCCAGAGCAAGCAACACGGTTAACCTCCCAAAACCCGCCGGCGAAAATCACCGATTAAGGCATCGTAGCGTTCGCCTTGCGGCAAAAACACCAGTCCACGCTGCTCATCGGCGATCCAGCGCATCTCAACTTTTAAACATACCGGCGGCAGCGCGGCAGAAATGCGCTCAGGCCACTCCACCACCATGGCGCCTTGTTCCAACATTAATTCGACATCCAAATCTTGTGCTTCCGCAGCATTTGCCAGGCGGTAGGCATCCAAATGATAAAGGTTTACCTGGTCTGGACGCCGGTACATGTTGACAATCACAAATGTCGGGCTTGTGACCGGATCGAGCGACCCCCACCCCTGAGCAATACCTTGCACCAGGGTGGTCTTTCCGGATCCCAGGTCTCCCTGCAGGCACACAACGTCGCCTTTTTCCAACAGGCTGCCGAGTCGCATACCCAGACGGCGGGTTTGTTCAGCGCTGCGGCTGAAAAATTCCAGGGTGCGCGAATCGAGGATAGGCATCGCCTAAATTATACTCGCAATTCACGGCAGGTTTCGTTATGGGCGGGTTGCTTTTTCAACCAGAATGCGAGCAATTTGGCGCGATGCTTCTGGTCGTGCCAGACGGGCCGCGTTGGCTGCGGCTGCCAGACGGGTTTCCGGCCGGGTCAGCCAGGTGCGCAAGGTTTCAACGGCTAATTGCGGTTGAGGGGCCCACACCCCGGCGCCCTCTGACACCACAAAATCGACATTGCCATCCTCCTGCCCGGGCATCTTGCTGTACAGGATGACCGGCAGACCGGCGATGAAAGCTTCCGAGATCGTGCCTGGACCAGCTTTGCTGATCAACACATCACTGGCGCGCATAAAATCCGGCATTTCGGTAATGAAACCATAGATTTGAACTGGAATTTTCCAGGGGTGCTGTTCCAGCTGCTGACGTAATTCCTTATTGCGTCCGGCTACAATGACCAGCTGCACTGGCAGACGGGCAGCGTCGATAGCGAAGGCGGTTGCTGCCAACGGTCCCATCCCCTCCCCGCCGCCGACCAATATAGCGGTCGGCAAGTCCTGCCGCCAACCCAATCGATCGCGCAGCGCGGTGCGATCACCCGGCGGAAGACAGAACCGGTTTGCCACCGGCTGACCAATCACTTTCATACGTTCAGCCGGCATCCGCATGGTTAATCCGCGCTCAAAGGCCGCCTGGGTCGGCACGATCACCAGGTCGGCTGTGGGACAAAACCAGGCCGCATGAGTGGAAACAAGGTCCGTCACTACCGTCACAAATGGGATATGGTGGGCGTGTGCGATGCGGGAAACCGGAGTGTTGATTAACTGATGGACCGAGACCACCAGACTGGCTGGATGATTGGTCATCAACCGTTCGAGTCCGCGGCGCACGTAAGGCCATAACATTCGATACGCGAAACGGGTACGACGCCGTCCGTCGCTGGCGCGGTACCCCATTGCCCAGGCGTTGGGCATGCGCGACAGACGCGGGTAGATGCGCGGCGCCAAGTTGATGGGCGGCGGCGCGTAGCGCAGAAAAATATCCACCATTTCGGTGGTCACCTGCCCGGGAAATTCGAGGTCAATGGCCTCGATGATGGCCTCGGCTGCTGCCCGGTGCCCTCCACCGGTATCGGAGTAGAGAAACAGGATATGCGGTTTATTGCGGTCCGGGGGATTCAATTTCACCTCGGGTAAGGATGATTTTCAAGCGGCGGCTTAGTTCGCGCCGCGTCAACAGCACGTGCCGCCCGCATTTCAGGCATTCCAAACCTATATCCGCCCCCAGACGTATCACCCGCCAATCATAGCCCCCGCATGGATGAGGTTTTCGCATCCGGACAGTGTCCTTGAGGCCCAGGTCTGGCAGCATGCGGCGATTATACCACCCATGTTATAATCCCCTTGGCCCGTAGGCTGACTGGAGATTATCCGTATGCTCGGTACTGACCTCCCAACTTTAATTAGCCGCATCTTTACATTGATAATTGCCTTCACCGTGCATGAATTCTCGCATGCCAAAGTGGCAGATTGGTTTGGCGACGATACCCCGCGCATGAACGGCCGCTTGACGCTTAACCCGCTCAAACACCTGGATATTTTCGGTTCACTGATGCTCATCATCGCTGGCTTTGGCTGGGCCAAACCGGTTCCAGTCAATCCGTATGCTCTGGGCCGGCGTTCACCGTCGGCTTATATGTGGGTTTCGCTGGCTGGACCAGCCTCCAATCTACTGATGGCGATTGTGGCGGCAGCTCCCTTACGCCTTAACTGGATCAGCCGTTTCGACAACCTAGGCGGCGCCAGTTTTTTGCCCACTCCCTACGAATTTTTATCCGAATTCATCTTCATCAATCTCTTATTGATGCTATTTAATCTAATCCCGCTGGCACCGCTGGATGGCGATAAAATCTACAGCTATTTTGCCCCGCCGCCGATCGCCCACGCGCTCGATGTAATTCGACCTTACGGGCCGATCGTGTTAATGCTGCTGGTATTTCTGGCACCGCGTTTCGGGGTGGACGTCTTCGGCTGGATGATGTCGCCCGCCCTGCCGAATTTATGGAACCTGCTGCTGGGAGGTAGCGCATGACCGTTCAACTGACCGTAATCGGCCTCAACCAGGTTGGCGTTTCGATGGGTCTGGCACTCAAAGCGCGGGAACATCCGATTTCTCGGGTGGGCAGCGATGCAGACCTTTTAGCCGAGCAGAAAGCGTTGAAATTGGGGGCTTTCGATAAGGTCATCCATAACCTGCCGGCGTCGGTGGAAAATGCCGATATCGTGGTGCTGTGCCTGCCAGTAGATGAGGTTCGAAAAACTCTGGAAGCAATTAGTTCGACGCTTAAACCAGGCGCGGTCGTGTTGGATACCTCGGCCGTGAAAACAGCCGTGATGAATTGGGCCGAGGGGATTTTACCGGAAGACCGGCATCTGTTAGCCTTTACCCCAACCCTTAACCCGGCTTTTCTTGAAGACCGAGAGCATGAAATCGAAAATGCCAGTGCAGATTTGTTCAAAAACAGCGTTTTCTTAATCGGCGCTTCTGAAAAAACACATCCGGATGCCGTCAAGCTGGCAGCCGATTTCTCGACCCTTTTGGGGGCCAAGCCTTACTTCTCTGACTTGCTGGAAGCCGAAGGCCTGACCGCTTTAGTGCACCACCTGCCGCAGCTCACAGCGGTGGCGCTTTACCGAGCCATCGAAGGACAGCCCGGTTGGGTTGAAGCCCGCAAAATTGGCGGCCGTCCGTTGATTAACGCACTTTCACCGCTTGAACACATGGATGAAAACAAAGAGTTTGGCCAGGCCATACTGCTCAATAGTGAGAACACCGTCCGTGTGATCGACGACCTGGTAGCCGAACTCAAGAAAATGCGCGATATGGTCGCCAGCCAGGATGCTGAAACGCTCAAGGCGTATATGGAAGGCGCGGTCGAAGGCCGCATATTGTGGATCAAAAAACGCCAGGCGCATGATTGGGATGCTGTGCCCCATCCCGAGCTGCCATCCACCGGTCAGTGGCTGGGAAAACTCGTCGGCCTGGGCGGCAAGCTTAAGGATTTTGACAAACCCAAAAAGTGATCGGGTAGCATAGATGGCTTCCTATTACTGCTACATCGTCGAATGCGCCAACGGAACATACTACACCGGCTGGACCACTGACCCGGTGCGTCGTACCCATCAGCATAACCTCGGGCGTGGCGCCAAATATACCCGTCAGCACCGACCAGTGCAGCTGGTGTATGTGGAACCCCAACCGGATCGCGGTCAGGCGCAGCGCCGTGAATTCGCCATCAAGAAACTTAACCGCCTGCAGAAACAAAAATTGATCCAGACTGCGCCAGTCGAATAGCCAATAAACAGGAGGATCATCACGGTTTTTCGGGACATTTTCCGGAAGTAGAATCACTATAATGAAATTAAGGCGCAATCCATAAGAAAATTTTTCAGCGCTGCGAACCAGGTGGGGAAATTGTTGGGTAAAATCATCGAGGAGGACACTGATGAAAGTTAGCATTGATCCGGATGCTTGTATGGGGTGCGGTGTGTGTGAAACCATCGTTCCGGAAGTTTTCGCATTGGGGGATGATGGCTACGCAGTGACCACAATGGATCCGACGCCAGAGCAGTTCCGCGATCTGGTTCAGCAGGCAATGGACGAATGCCCCGAAGAAGCCATAAAGGCGGATGATTAATTTTCCAGGTACTTCCTTTAACTACGCGTAATAGTTGTGAATTGTTCATTTAGCCAATAAAATATTCGATACTTGTGTAGTGTATATTTCTTGAGGTCGAGATCAATTTATTTAAGTGGAGAAATCAGGCGACTCGATGGATATTTCCTTTCGAACTGCAGGGGGGCATTTTCAATTTCGGGTAGGCGCAATTATCATTCAGGATAACAAGATCCTGATGGTCAGGAGTCACCGGGATCCTCATTATCATTCGGTCGGGGGCAGAGTGCATCTTCACGAGACTCTGGAAGAAGCTATTCTGCGCGAGGTATTTGAAGAAACCGGCACCCCAATGGAAATTGAAAAACTCGGCTTTGTTCACGAGCATTTTTTTACGATGCAGCATTCGGGCGAAATCGTTCCATGAAATATCATTCTATTACTACATGAAACCTTTGAACTCGCTGAACCTGGTTAATAAAAGTTTGATGGAGGATGGAATCGAAGAGCAACTGGAATGGATCCCGCTGGATCGAATCCATGAGTACAGACTCTATCCTGAGTTTTTCAAAACAGACCTTTATGCCGGTTTGAGCCAGGTGCAGCATTTTGTGACGCGGGAGAATTAAGAAAATCGATTGGTTCTGATAACCAATCGATTTATTTGCTCAAAATACTAAAAATCGGAAAGCCGTTTAACCGTGAAAAAGCGGCAAATGCCCCAAAGAAATAATGCCGTTCCAATGTTCTACGTCGTCGCCTTCGGTCAGAATGGCAACCTCGCCGGCGATGCTGGCTTCCGCTTGAGCCACAATCGAGCGCATCCCATCCAGAGTTGACCCGGTGCTGACGACATCGTCCACTACCAGGATCTTTTTACCCTTGATCAGTTGGTGGTCCTTCTCATCCAGGAACAACGTTTGCGGTGCTCCGGTCGTGATCGATAAGGTTTCAGCCTTGATCGCCTCGCCCATATAAAACTTATACGACTTGCGCAGCACCACGTATGGTTTTTTAGTCTGAGCCGAAAACTCGTACGCCAGTGGAATGCTCTTGGTTTCCGCCGTAAGGATGATATCGTAATCGATGTTTTTGGTTTTCTCGATTAACGCAGAAGCGCAGGCTTTTACCAGTTCGGTATCCCCCAGGATGTTGAGTAAGGCTATGCGCAGTCCTGGTGCCACTTCAAACAGACGTAACTCGCGTTTCAGACCCGCCATTACGATGGAATACGTTTCTCGTTCGATCATCTTTTCCCGCTCTCCTGAGGAAATTTTCAGCGTTCTTCTGCCCAAAGTTGATACTATACCATATTCTCAATTGCACACGATCAGATGAATATTAACGATTTGAACCGCGCAAGATCAAGTTAATCACAATGGTCAACAGGATGCTTAGCACGATCGATCCAAGTAGCGGGATGATGCAGGTCAGTCCCGGAATTTCCACCTTAATTGTGCCTGGCAATCCCTGCAAATTGGTAAATCGCCCCAACAGCCATACCAGCGCCCCCACTACCGCTATCGCCACCCCGGCTATGACCAACCAGCGTCCAATCGTCTGTAAATCACCCATGCATTCAACTCCACTGCAGGTACAATTCAGGATCGATTGTATTCTACCCTTATTCCTCGATTAACCCCTGGATCGGCTTGACACACTTTACCCCTTGCAGTACACTATTAGTGTATTTTATACACTAATTACCTTTCCTCCTTCGGAGTCTCCATGAGCATCTTCGACCAGAAACGCCTGACCAACGCCACTTTCAAACTCGATATCGAGCGTATGCGTAAGGGGTGGTACACCGATAAATACTTCACCAACATCATGCGCATGCTGGAAGTCCTGGCGCATGAAGGCTACAAATATGAGGGCACGGATTATCGGTTGCCGCCGGGTATCGATCCCGCTATCGATTCCCAACGGTGATCTCGAGGTCGAAATGCAGTGGTTTACCCGCCGCCATGGCAAGACTCTGGTGACCGGGGTGGATAAAGCCCTCACCATGCTGCGCCACTGTACGGGTTATTTTGAAGGCGATACCTTTATCGATACCTCCGACCGTCTGGAAGTCTGGGCAGTCCACGATGGGGCGATCGTCCAGTCGGACGGCAACCCGCTGAATGTCACGCCGGTGATTCGGGTGCGCGGCCGCTATCGCGATTTTGCCATCCTGGAAACGCCGACTCTGGGTATTCTCACGCGCGCCAGCCGGGTGGCGACCAATGTGTACGACGCATTAGTGGCAGCTCATGGCAAACCCATGCTGTTCTTCCCGGCACGCTTTGATTTGCACGAAGTCCAGGCTGCCGACGGTTATGCCTATCAAATCGCCGTGCAGCGCTATAACATGGACCACGCCCAAACCCTGGGTCCGTTCGTCTCCACCGACGCCCAGGGTGACTGGTGGGGCGGCGCAGGTGGCGGTACGGTCGCACATGCTGCCATCGCCTGCTTCTTTGGCGATACCAGCGAGGCTACCCTGGCCTTCGCGCAAGTGCTGCCCGTGACCATTCCGCGCATCGCTCTGGTGGATTTCAATAACGATTCCGTCAATGATTCTGTGTCAGTGTGTAAATCGATGTTTGCCCGTTACCGCGCCTTGATGGACGCCGGCGACGCAGAACAAGCCGAACGCTATATCTTGTATGGTGTTCGCCTGGATACCAGCGGTAGCCTGCGCGACAAAAGCGTCCCCCCGCTCGGCGACCCTGCGCTCGATCTGGGCGTCAATCCGCGCCTGGTCTTTCTGGTACGCCAGGCCCTCGATTCCGCCTGGGAATCATTGGGATGTTCCGGCGGAGTGGCGCGAACGCGCCCGTCAGTTCTGCCAGGCAGTAAAAATCGTGGTGTCGGGCGGTTTCAATCCGGAAAAAATCAGCCGCTTTGAGCGGCTCAACGTTCCGGTGGATATTTATGCGGTCGGTTCAGCATTGATGGATAATCATGCCGCCACGATCACCGACTACACCGCCGACGTGGTGCGCATCAAGGTCGATGGTCAGTGGGTCGACCTGGCGAAGGTGGGGCGCAGAGCCGCTCGACAACCCCGACCTGGAACGCATCTGGTAGCCGCTATATTTACGGATTTGACAGTGCCTGGTTTTTGGAAGGTCATGGCGATCCAATCGCCGATGGTCATGCGTTCCAGCAACTTAAGCCCGTGGCTTTGGGCTTCTACTTCGACTTCCGTGGCTTGCTCGATCAGAATACCGGAGAGCAATATGACGCCTCCGGGAGTGATCAGATTTTGCCAGGTCTTCATTGAAAAGCCGAACCAATACTGGCGCCAGGATGTTTGCCAGCACCAGCGGCGCCTGCCGGATGAAATATTGCCCTGGAGATTTCTTCAATCGAACCAAGGGCACGGTTTCGATCTGATCCCCCACCTCGTTGGCAGTGGCATTTTCGTTTGTAGCGCGCACCGCGCCGTGTCGATATCGACCGCCAGGGCGTTATTCGCACCCATTTTAATGGCGCCAATCGATAAGATGCCAGAGCCGCAGCCCACATCGATGACCGGCTTGCCGGGTTGCACATATTTTTCCAACAACGCCAGACAGAGCTGAGTGGTGGGGTGCGTGCCAGTGCCAAAAGCCATGCTCGGGTCGATCTTGATCGCGATCCGGTCCGGGTAGGTTCGGATCTTCGATCCAGGCCGGCAAAATCAGCAGCCTTTGCCGATCCGGATGGGTTGGTAATGCTGCTTCCAGGCCGTCATCCAATCCTGATCGGGCACAGTTTTGAATTCAGCCGCGGGCAGCGGGCGAATCTGGGACAGATGCCACAGCGCCTCTTCCAGGTGCTGGCGTTTCTGTTCGAGTCTTGCTGTCCATCGCGAGGTAGCCGTAGACTCGCACCGGGCCGTAGGGCGTGCCGAGATCTTCGGCGTCGTTGTAGGTTACGGCCTGCTCCATCACCACCCCCTTTGGGATGAACCGGCCGATCACATCCGCGACAGCTTCCGCCAGTTCAGGATCCACCGTCATCGACACTTCCAGCCAGTAAATTTCAGCCACCCAGTACCTCTTTCAACTTATCCAGAAAACTGCGTTCCTGCGGCCGAACTTCGCTGCCCAGGGTCTTGGCCAGTTGCTCGAACAATTTGCGCTGGTCGCGTTCAGACGGGAGGGTACCTCTACATTGATAATCACCATCTGGTCTCCTTGCCCGCGCTGCGCACATTGGGTACGCCTTTGCCCTTGATCGGGAATATTTTCCCGGCTTGCGTGCCGGCCGGGATGTTGAGCTTGGTCGTGCCTTCCACCGTCGGCACTTCAATATCTGCGCCCAAGGCAGCCTGGGCGACATTAATATTCAAGTCCAGCAGAATATCGTCTTCTTTGCGGCGGAAGAACTTATGCGGCCTTCACCTGATTTCCAGGTACAGGTTGCCATTTGGCCCGCCATAAATGCCCGGCTGGCCTTCACCTGCCAGGCGAATCTGCGTGCCGGTATCCACGCCGCCCGGAATGCCGACCACTTTTGTAACGTCTCGCGTTCCAATCCGCGCCCGCGGCAGGTATGGCATGGGGTACTGATCACCTCGCCGGCCGTTGCAGGTTGGGCAGGTGGTCACCTGTACCATGGAACCCAGGAAGGTCTGGCGTACCTGGCGTACTTCGCCGCGTCCGCCGCAGGTTGCACAGCGGGTAGCGGATGTGCCAGGCTCGGCGCCGTTGCCGCGGCAGGTGGTGCAGGTTTCGTCGCGGGAAACTTCAATTTCTTTTTCCACGCCAAAAACCGACTCTTCAAAGGTCAGTGTGGTGGCATAGTTCAAATCTGCCCCGCGGCGCGGAGCATTTGCGCCTGCGCCGCCCACCACCGCCCATGCCAAAGCCAAAGAATTCCTCGAAAATATCAGAGAAATCGACCGTGGTGAAATCGGGCATACCGCCCATGCCATTGACGCCGGCATGGCCATAGCGGTCATAGGCTGCCCGTTTTTCCGGGTCAGACAGCACACCGTAAGCCTCGTTCATTTCCTTGAAAACGGCTTCGGCGTCTGAGGATTTATTTACATCCGGATGATGCTTGCGCGCCAGAGTGCGAAACGCCGACTTGATCTCATCCGGCGTCGCATTCTTGCCCACACCTAAAATTTCATAATAATCGCGTGTTGCCATTCATACCTTTTAAAATCACAAAATCCCGGACGGATTTTACCACCTGGGAAGACAATTAGGGGGCGGAGTTAAGCCCGCCCCCTGACATCGTTTGGTTTATTGCTCTTTAAAATCGCCTTCGACAACATCTTCACCAGAAGGGCCGCTGCCGGGTTGTGGACCCGCGCCGCCCGCGGCATCACCTGCCGGGCCAGCCTGGCCGCCCTCTTGTTGATACATGGAACCGCCGATCTTCTGAATGGTCTGGCCGAGTTCGTCGGTAGCCTGACGGATGACATTTACATCCTCACCATTCATGACTTCTTTCACGCGGCTGATGCCTTGCTCAGTTTGCTGTTTAAGCTCGGCTGAAACTTTGTCGCCAAAATCCTTCAGCGATTTCTCGGCCGCATAAACCGTATTGTCGGCATAGTTGCGTACTTCCACCAGTTCTTTATGCTTGCGGTCGTCCTCAGCATGCACTTCAGCTTCCTGGCGCATCTTCTCAACCTCGGTCTGGCTCAAACCAGAGGAGGCGGTGATGGTAATGTGCTGGCTGCGGCCGGTGGCTTTATCCTTGGCGGTGACGGTGACAATGCCGTTGGCATCGATATCGAAGGTCACCTCAATTTGCGGGATACCGCGTGGAGCCGGCGGGATCCTGTCCAATTGGAAGAAGCGCCCAGTGACTTGTTATCGGCTGCCATGGGGCGTTCACCCTGCACCACATGAATCTCAACCTGGGTCTGGCCGTCAGCAGCCGTCGAGAAAATCTGCGACTTGCTGGTCGGTATGGTCGAATTGCGCTCCACCAATGGAGTGGCTACGCCGCCCAGGGTTTCCACTGAAAGGGTCAGCGGGGTGACGTCCAGCAGAATGACATCTTTGACGTCGCCGCCCAGCACGCCGCGCCTGAATGGCGGCGCCAACCGCCACCACCTCGTCCGGGTTGACACCTTTGTGCGGCTCTTTGCCGAACTCGCGGCGCACCGCTTCCTGCACGGCGGGCATGCGGGTCATGCCGCCCACCATCACGACTTCATTGATGGCCGAGGGTTTCAAATTGGCATCCGAGATAGCGCCGCCGTACCGGGTCCCATCGAGCGGTCGATCAAGTCATTGGTCAGCTGCTCCAGCTTGGCGCGGGTCATGGTTATGACCAGATGCTTCGGACCGCTGGCATCCGCAGTGATGTAGGGCAGGTTGATTTCGGTCTGCATAACCGTGGAAAGCTCGATCTTGGCCTTTTCGGCGGCTTCCTTCAGACGCTGCAGCGCCTGGCGGTCGTTGCGCAGGTCGATGCCGTTTTCTTTTTTGAATTCGTCGATCAGGTAATCCATCACGCGCAGGTCAAAGTCATCGCCGCCCAGGAAGGTATCACCCGAGGTGGATTTCACCTGGAAAACGCCGTCGCCGACATCCAGAATGGAGATATCAAACGTACCGCCGCCCAGGTCATAGACCGCGATGATTTCATTCTTTTTCTTGTCCAGACCGTAAGCCAGCGAGGAAGCAGTCGGCTCATTGATGATGCGCATCACTTCCAATCCGGCGATTTTTCCGGCATCCTTGGTGGCGTTGCGCTGGGCATGTCATTGAAATATGCCGGCACGGTGATGACCGCCTGGGTAACGGCTTCGCCCAGATAAGCTTCGGCATCCGCCTTCAGTTTGGCCAGGATCATGGCCGAAATTTCCGGCGGTGAATATTCGCGTTCGCCCATCACCACCCGCGCATCGCCATTGGGTGCTTTGGTAACTTTATAAGGTACGCGTCTCGAGAGTGCGCTGCACCTCGGGATCGTCAAATTTGCGGCCCATCAAACGTTTGATGGAAAAGACCGTGTTCTCGGGATTGACGATGGCCTGGTTGCGGGCGGAACGCCCCACCAGCCGTTCGCCGTTCTTGTTGACTGCCACCACCGACGGGCACAAGCCGTTCCCCTTCAGCCGAAGGGATGACCATCGGCTCGCCGCCGACCATGACCGCCACGACCGAATTGGTTGTGCCGAGATCGATACCTACAATTTTGCTCATATTATTCCTCCAAATTGAATGCTGTTAATCTTTGTCAGGCAGGGATTGCACCCTGTAATAGTTCGTTGTTGTGTCTTGAATACGAGGAGCAATTAGCGTGCCACGCGTACCAGCGCCGGCCGAATGATGCGGTCGCCCATGCGATAGCCTTTTTGCACCACCGCGATAACCTTGCCGCTTTCAACCTCGCTACTGTCTTCGTGGGTGATGGCTTCGTGCAGCGCCGGGTCGAACATCTGACCTTCGGCCGGGATTACCTGCACGCCTTCCGCCTCCAGGATGCTGTTCAGTTTTCGGGAGATCAACTCCACACCGTTCCACCATTCCTGGTTTTCGGCGCCCTCGTGGCCGGTTTGCCAGAGCCCGTTCCATATCATCCGTCACGCTCAGGTACTTCTTGAGGATGTTGCTGGAAATCATCTGATGCAGCTGGGTTTGTTCGCGCTCGATGCGCTTGCGGTAATTGAGGAAATCCGCCCGCTCGCGCTGCCAGCCCTCCGAGTACTCTTTGCATTTACCCTGAGCCAAAAACAGATCCTGCTCCAAACTTGTCAATTCCTCCATCGCCTGCTCATCCCCGGCTTCGGGGGGAGCAGCATTATCTTCCGTAGGTGGTTCAACCGGTTTGGTCCTTTTTTTATGTTCCATCATCAATTCATTTCTCCTGTATTCGCGGATGTTTCATCCAGCGTAGTTTCAGCCATGAGATCGCTCATCAAGGTGGATAAAAAGCGCACGGTGGAAATTGCCCGTCCATAAGACATGCGCAGCGGACCCAGGACTCCCAGCGTCCCAGTTGCCAGACCAGGTAAGCCGTAGCTTCCCAATACCAGCGACCACTGACGCAGTTCGTCCCAGGTACCCTCGCCGCCAATTAATACCTGAACTCCGCCCTGGGTATTGCCGGCGCTGGTGCGAGCCACCAGATCCTGCAAAGCGAGCGTTCTTCAAGAATACGCAACGACTTGCGCGCCTCATCTGAACCGGTAAATTCCGGCTCGCTGATCACATTGGTCAAGCCGTCAATATACACTTCACCGGTTGGAACGGCATCCGCCTGCAGCAGGTCGTCGATGACCCAATGGATCACATCAAAGTCCAACCCTTGTAGCTGCGCTAAACGGGCGCGCATTTCATGACGCTGCACCCTGGATGCAGTAGCGCTGCTTGTTCCTGGTTAACAGGTTCGGCCGATGCCAGCAACCGCTGACGGACTTCACCGCCATCATCACCAACACCACCAAAGCCTCCCGCCGCGGGTGGGCAACCGCCCTCAAGGTGTTTCAAACGGGCGTGTTCGGTGCGGCGGAGTGACCAGC
>CAVRKN010000004.1:0-12018 GCA_963721535.1 uncultured Chloroflexia bacterium | reverse complement strand
TGCGACCGCCGACTATATGGGCATGCTGGCGACCGTCATGAATGCACTGTCGCTGATGGATGCGCTCGAAAGTATTGGTGTGATCACCCGCGTCCAGAGTGCCATCGAGATGCGCTCCGTAGCCGAACCGTATATCCGCCGGCGTGCCATTCGCCATCTGGAAAAAGGCCGGGTGGTGATCTTCGGTGGCGGCACCGGCAATCCTTACTTCTCCACGGATACCGCAGCCGCTCTGCGTGCCTGCGAAATTGATGCCGATATTCTGATCAAAGCCACCAAAGTGGACGGCGTATATGATAGTGACCCGCACAAAAACCCCGACGCAGTCAAATTTGAGAAATTGAGCTACATCGAAACGCTCAACCGCCGCCTGGGGGTGATGGACAGTACCGCGATAACACTGTGCATGGAAAACAAACTGCCGATCCTGGTGCTCAACCTGTGGGACCCGGACGCGCTGCGCCTGGCCTTGCTCGGTGAAAACCGCGGCACGTTGGTGTCAGGCTAATCTTCGTTTGACCAAACAAAAAACTGGCAGCAAATGAGCTGCCAGTTTTTATATTTTTTCTTGTCATCCTGAGGGCTTTCAAGCCCGAAGGGTGACCCATAAACTACGCGTCTTTGAAATCGCCTTCGACCACTTCGCCTTCCGGATTTTCTTCGCCGCCATGACCATTCGAGCTGGCTGTCTGATCTTCCGGCTGCGCAACGCCCGACTGCTGAATACGTCCGAGCAGTTGCTGCGCCTGTTGCGAAAGGTTGCGGATGCGGTTGATCTCGTTTCCAGCGGCAGTTTGCCGCAACTGACTGACCAGGTTTTCCGCCTCGCCGCGCAATTCTGAAGGTACGCTGGCGCCCTTCTTCTTTAAGCTCTTTTTCCACCTGGTAAGCCAGGTTATCGGCATTATTGCGGGCTTCTACCAGTTCGCGTTGACGAGCATCATCCGCCTCATGTTGCTTGGCTTCGTCGACCATGCGGTCGATATCGCTGCGTGAAAGATTGGTTGAGGCGGTGATGGTCACTTTTTGCTCGTGTCCGGAAGCCTTGTCTTTGGCGGTCACATTGAGGATGCCGTTGGCGTCCATGTCAAAGGTGACCTCCACTTGCGGGGTTCCGCGCGGTGCAGCCGGAATGCCGTCCAGGCGGAAGCGTCCCAGGCTGATATTATCGGTCGCGCTGGTGCGCTCGCCCTGCAGTACATGGATATCCACAGCCGATTGGCTGTCCTCAGCAGTCGAGAACACCTGCGAACGTTTCGCGCGGGATGGTCGTGTTGCGCTCCAGAATGGGGGTCATCACACTACCCAGGGTTTCTACGCCCAGAGTCAGTGGTGTGACGTCCAGCAGCAGCACATCTTTCACTTCGCCGCCCAGAACGCCAGCCTGAATGGCTGCGCCGATCGCCACCACTTCGTCCGGGTTGACGCTTTTGTTGGGCTCCTTGTTGGTCAGCTTGCGTACCAGGTCCTGTACCATTGGCATGCGGGTCGCGCCGCCGACCAGCACGATTTCATCCAGCTGGCTGGCAGTGAGCCCGGCGTCTTTCAACGCAGTTTCGAATGGACCGCGGGTGCGCTCGAGCAAGTCTTTGGTCATCTGATCAAAATTTGCCCGGGTAAGCCGTAGCTGCAGGTGTTTGGGACCGCTGGCATCGGCTGTGATGTAGGGTAAGTTGATTTCGGTTTCCATCATGCTGGAAAGCTCGATCTTAGCCTTTTCGGCTGCTTCACGCAGACGCTGCAAAGCCTGACGGTCTTTGGTCAGGTCGATTCCCTGTTCCTTCTGGAAGGTTTCTACCGCCCAGTTGACAACGCGCTGATCCCAGTCATCACCACCCAGGTGGGTATCACCTGAGGTCGATTTGACCTCGAAAACGCCCTCGCCGACTTCCAGTATGGAAACATCGAAGGTACCACCGCCCAGGTCAAACACCAGGATCTTTTCGTTCTTCTTCTTATCCAGGCCGTAGGCCAGAGCCGAAGCGGTCGGCTCGTTGATGATACGCAGCACTTCCAGACCGGCAATTTTGCCGGCGTCTTTGGTGGCCTGGCGCTGACTGTCATTAAAGTAGGCCGGCACCGTGATGACCGCCTGGGTCACCGGTTCACCGAGATAGGCTTCAGCATCGGCCTTGAGTTTGCCGAGGATCATGGCGGAAATTTCCTGCGGGGTATATTCGCGGTTATTGATAGCGATCTTTACCCGGGCATCGCCCGCGGCACCCTTGACCACCTGAAAAGGCGCTATTTTGCGCTCAGCCTCGACCTCGTCGAAATGCCGTCCCATAAAGCGCTTGATCGAGTAAATGGTATTTTCCGGATTAATGACCGCCTGCCGTTTGGCAGTTTGCCCAACCAGGCGTTCACCATTCTTATTGAAAGCCACAACGGACGGCAACAGACGGGGTCCTTCAGCAGTCGTGATCACTGTCGGTGAGCCGCCTTCCATGACGGCTACTACACTGTTGGTCGTTCCTAAGTCAATTCCAATTATTTTAGACATGATTAATTCTCCTTGCATTCCCTAAACGGGATGGTATTGCTTTAAAAGTACTCCTGAAATGCAAGAAAACCGTTAACGACCCATCAGAAACGTATTAGCGGTCATTTGAAGGGATTAATTTCCCTTTCACCAGGCTTTGCTATAATGAATACAGGCACGGTTAAGGGCTTGACCTGGCAGGAGGAATGATGAACACGCATCGCACCCAAATCGGCTTCAGACTGGCCATTTTACTGCTGGCGCTGGCTTTGCTGGTGCATCCGGCATCGGCACAGACGACGCCAGGGACTCCGCTGGTATTGACCCTTAAGGTTGAAGGCGCTCTGACACCAGTAATGATCAGTTCCATCGAGCGCAGCCTGGATATTGCGCAGCACGACTCCGCCGAACTGCTGATTATGGAACTCAACACCCCGGGCGGTTCGATTGCGCTCATGAACGAGATCGTGACCATCATGCGCGGCAGCGATATCCCCATTGTGGTTTACGTTTCGCCGCAGGGTGCCATGGCGGGCAGCGCTGGAACGATTTTGACGTTGGCCGGCCACCTGGCAGCCATGGCGCCGGAAACTGCCATAGGTGCAGCCAGTCCGGTCGGTTCTCAGGGGGAAGATATTGGTGCAACACTGTTGGCCAAAGAAAAAGAGATCCTGCGCGCTACCGTCCGGTCTTTGGCTGAGAATCGTCCACCGGCAGCCATTGATATCGCGGAACAGACCATCGAAAGCGCCAAAGCAGTATCTTCCACCGAGGCTTTGGATGTGGGCCTGATCGACTATATCGCGTTGGATGTGAATGACCTGGTTCGTCAGCTCAACGGTGCCAAAGCGCAGGTGCTCGGCAAAGAGGTGACGCTGAACACCCAAAACGCAGTGGTGCGTGAAGTGCCGCTCACGTTGATGGAGCAGGCATTGATGCTGCTCACCAACCCGAATATCGTCTTCCTGCTGCTGTCGATCGGGGTGCAAGCCATTTTGATCGAGTTGTCCAGTCCGGGCGGCTGGGTCGCCGGTTTTATCGGCGTGGTCAGCCTGGCATTGGTGGTGTATTCATTCGGCATCATCCCGGTCAATCTGTTCGGGTTAATTTTCCTGGTGCTTGCCTTTGCACTTTTCATTTTGGATGTTAAAGCGCCAACCCATGGCGCGTTGACCGCGGCGGGAATCGGCTCATTCGTCGCGGGTTCGTTAATTCTGTTCAATTCGGTCCGCGCGCCGGGATTTCCCCAGGTTTCCGTTCCACTGGTGATCGGCACCGCCTTGTTCCTGGCGCTGAGTTTCAGCGTGATCGTCAGCTTTGCCATTCGCGCGCTCAAAATACCCAAAGCGATGGGTCGAGAATCGATGGTTGGCAAAACAGGCGTCGTCAGCCAGGTACTGGACCCATCTGGCAGCGTTCAATTGGCCGGCGAAATGTGGAGCGCCGAATTAGCCGAGCCCGGCGAACCGCTCCCTGCCGGCACGCGTGTGATCGTCACCGTTGTCGTAGGCCTGCGGTTAAAGGTAAGGAAAGTAAATTCGTAGGGTGCGCTTCAGCGCCCCAATGGTAAAAGCCGGGTCATTGCTCCACCAATATTTCGTAAAGAATAATCGTAGGATTCCGCTCCAGCGCACCATTGTATTGACCCATTGTAAGTGTTACTTCAACACACCTATGTCGTTAAAGGCTACCTATTGACAATTTATAGGCTGGCGTGGACATCCTTCCAACTCATATCATTTTTTCTTTTTATCACAGCTGGTGAGAACGGTGAAGCTGAACGGCGCAATTTAGGATGAGGAACGAACAAGCGAAAGATTTCTTGACAAGTAAATGACATTTATCGTTATGAAGTAATAAATTAGTAATTTTAATAGTTGTATATACAAATCATGGTTGTTATAATGAAAGTGCTCGTGAAATTAATCACTTAAAAGGGAAGGAGGTCCTTATAAAATATCTTTGAAGGATTGATCTATTTAGCTAACAAAAGGAGTTCAACATGAAAGGCAAACTTGTTTATTCAGCAAGGGCTTACACGGCTACATCTATCATAGTTTTGCTGGTCATATTAATAACTAGCGTGGTACCTGTCCACGCACAACAAACAACCCCTCCTGCACCCATTATTGTTACCCAAGAATATGGTAAATCTGTCGCGGGTCGTTTCACCCCAAATTCGGCTTATTATGGACCCGCAGGGGAACAAATGGTTATAGCAAATAGTTACTACCCCTGGTTCAATAACAAAGTGAAGACCGACGGATGGGCTGATGCAAACTTTCGTCAGCCTGGATTTGCCGTAATAACGTGTAAATCAAGAGTGACAAATTCGTCTGGCCAAGATTCTGGTTGGCAATCTGATAGCTCAGGATGGGGAGGTACCGACTGTGGGCCAACCCCGATTGCCGAAATATCCTCTGCAGTCAAGCCTTCCACGTATACCTCCAAAACCCAGACGTTTTGGGATTGGCTGGATAGCTCTGATGGTTTTGGGGAAGCCATTCAAAGTCATTACGAAACCTAAGCTGACATAAATCGCCTAAAGGACTAGGCTTGCCAGTTCAACCAATCCTAAGCGGTTCCAACTATAAATCATTAGGGCAGCATCACCGGCAATGCTGATGGTGTTGCCCGAAGTTTTCCTGTAACAACATCAGGGGATAGAACGATGCCGAATTTGCGAAAATTGTTATTTTCCATCGTCATGATTTGTGTTGTCGCAACACCCGCATTGTCTGGTTGTCAAACCCTTCCTGCTGGCTTTATCACGACTCCTGCAACGCCTGCACCCATGGAATCACTGCTGTCGATTACAGAAATACCACTTAAAGATGGTATGCATTTTTATCAAGATCCAATAAGTTTAGAAAAACTGAGGGGGGTCAAGTCAGTCACACAAAGCGGTCTGGAATCTCTGTATAATTTCACTCGTTTTGGACCTACTGATTCTGAACTGACCAGCGGAGTTAATGCGATATTAGAGCCCGGACAATCATTGTCGGGTTTCCTCATGGTGATTGACTCCATGGATCTGCCCCACGATTTCGGCTTGTTAGCAACCCTAGATTATGAACCTGTCCAGGTTCTTTTTAATGGAACACCGCAATCGATGCCAATGTTAAGTTTGAAGCCTGGTGAAAGGAGAATGTTCCGCTTTTCTTTGCCGCCGTTAGCCGAAGGATTGCATACCTTTGTGGTCACGTATATTGCCGAACCAAAGCTCAATTTTCTAGACTTCGATAAACCCGCTGGACCGGATGAATTCAAGATGGATGCATTTCGTTGGCGGGATGCGCCAATTGGGTTCGGAATCTTGATCTGGGTCACTCCGAATAAACCTGAAAACCCGTCGGACTGGCCATACGCAGCGCGCGCCTTTGCCCCTGAAGAAACCACATATCTCACCTCAATAACGCTGTTGAAGGAAAAACCGTTACCGGGTGAATCAGCCAGGATATTTTACAAGGATACTGTTACTCCCGGGGAGTCGGTAACGTATTACATGAAGCTGAGTACATTTGTCGTCGGCAGCAAAGATATTCCTATGAAAGTTCTCATCTTCTGGGATGATCAATTGACCGATTCTCAAGATGTTATCTTACCGGCGGATGCAGTTCTAAATGAGGAGTACATTCCTTATACCGTCCAGATACCAGCCCATCTGGAGAAGGGAACTCATGAAATCACTTTAGTCAGCTACCCTTTTCCTTACCATTTACGGGCTTGGAAAGATGGTAGCTCGTGGCGGTCTAATGTCAGGATGTTTAGCCACCTGATAGCACGAGTACCTATGATCGTTGAGTAAGAGCTAAAGAGGCTTTTTACCCCTATGCTCGCCAGAAGCCGCGCCGCACCGGGCGCACATCCTCGGCGGTGACGAAGGCTTCCGTGATCCGTATTACGCACCAATTTTTCGACTTGCTCCAACTGTTTGCGCATCACATCCACATGCAGCAGTGTGACGGTGCCGCTCTGACCGCGCGCCGAAATCTCGGTCACCGCAAAGCCGTGGTCGCGCAACATTTCCGCAATACCTACCCCCCGCGCCGGGCTGACGATCGAAATGTGAATGTGCCCAACTGCCAGCCGCTCCTCGATCAACATCCCCACTACATTACCGGTAGCAAATCCGGCGGCGTAAGCAAAAATGGTCAAAATGCTCTGCTTGTTGGTTAATACATTGCTGATGGCGATGATAAATACGGCGGACTGAAAAAAGCCGAGCACCCAGGCCAATGCCTTGCGCCCGCGCACCACAAATAACACCCGAATGGTGTCCAGCGACATATCTACCACGCGCAGGAGGAAAATGCTCAGCGCGATTAACAGCGTTGAGGGCGTAAACAAGGCTTCCATGCGAACCTCCTAGACGGGTTTCTTCTCGCTGACCATACAGGGCAAATACATTTCCTGCAAGTATTCTTTGACCATACGCCGGGTACTGAACTGCGGCACCAGCGTGCGGATATTTTCTTTGACGCGCGTCAACCAGGCGGTCGGAATGTCATCCAGGGTGCGGTCTTTATAATACAGCGGAATTATTTCATTTTCCAGGTGATCGTACAGACTGCGTGAATCCGCCTCGTCTTGCGCGTTGGGATCCACCGCGTCGGCATCATCTCCAATTGCCCAGCCGTTCAGACCGTTATATCCCTCGCGCCACCAGCCATCCATCACTGACAGGTTAAGCACACCGTTCAGCGCGGCTTTCATCCCCGAAGTCCCGGAGGCTTCATTCGGCCGGCGTGGATTATTCAACCAAACATCCACACCCTGCACCAGGAAACGGGCCATGTTCATGTCATAATCTTCCAGGAACACCAGCCGACCGCCGGAGCGGGAATCTTTGACCGCCCGATACACCTGCTGAATCAGCAGTTTGCCAGGTTCATCGGCCGGGTGAGCTTTGCCGGCAAAGATGATTTGCACCGGCATGTCCGCATTCGTCACCAGGTTAATCAACCGTTCGTAATCACGCATGATCAGGTTGGCGCGTTTATACGTGGCGAACCGGCGCGCAAACCCAATTGTCAACGAATAGGGTTCCAGAAAGACGCCATCCGCCAAGGCTTGCGCCGGATGAATGCTGCCGCTTTGCCAGGCAGCCCGTGCGCGGTTATCTACGTACAGCACCAGCTTGCGCTTCAGGTGACGGCGCACTGCCCACAACTCTCCGTCCGGAATATTATTGACCAAATCCCACAATGCCGGATCATCCAGACGCTGGTGCCAATCATTCCCCAGATACTCGTCAAACAAAACGCCCATGCGGCGTGCCAACCACGAGAAGGTATGCACCCCGTTGGTGATGTGAGAAATCGGAACATCATCCGGCCGTTTGTTGGGCCACATAAAATTCCACATGCGCCGGCTTACCTGTCCATGCAACTCGGATACCGCATTGGCATGATTGGACAGATGCAGCGCTAAAACCGGCATGCAGAAGCTCTCCCCCCACGGGGTGGATTGGCGGCCCAGGTCCACAAATTGGTCGCGGGTCATGCTCAAGTCCGCCCACACATTGGGGAAGTATTTATCGATCAACCATAACGGGAACTGGTCATTGCCAGCCGGAACGGGTGTGTGCGTGGTGAACACGTTGGTTCGGCGTACTTCAGCGGATGCCTCTTCATAGGTCGAACCGGCATGCACCAGTTCCAGCGTGCGTTCCAATGCCAGAAAGGCTGAGTGCCCCTCGTTCATGTGCCAGACAGTCGGTTCAATGCCCAGGCTGCGCAGCGCACGTACCCCGCCCATGCCCAGCATAATCTCCTGCGAGATGCGAACCTCCAGGTCATTGCTGTACAGCCGGGCGGTCAACTGCCGGTCGGCATCCGAGTTGGCGGGTAAATTGGTGTCCAACAAATACAACCAAATTCGCCCAACCTGCACACCCCATACCCGCCCAAATACGCTGCGACCAGGCAAGTCAATGGAAATCGTTAACGGTTGGTCATCTTCCCCGTATAGCGGGACAATCGGTGCATCCTCAAAGGTCAGGTAATGCGTGCCCGTCTCCTGCCAGCCGTCTTCCGTAATGCGCTGGGTGAAGTACCCCTGGTTGTAAATAAAGCCGATTCCGGAAAGGGGCAGCCCCAGGTCGCTGGCTTCTTTCAAATGGTCGCCGGCTAAAACGCCGAGACCGCCGGCATAAACCGGCAGCGACTCATGCAGACCGAATTCGAAGGAGAAGTAGGCAATTGCACTATCGGCCAGCTTAGGATATTCGCTTTGGAACCAGGTGGTCTGGTCTCCCATATAAGCGTCGAATTGTTGAATGACACGGTCGTACAACTCCAGGTAAAAGGCGTCGTTGGCGACGGCATTAAGCTGGCTGCGCTCCACCTTGCGTAAAAATGCCACCGGATTGTGACCGACATCATCCCAGACGCGCTTGTTAATAGTGCGGAAAACATTCAACCCTTCCGGATTCCAGGCCCACCACAGGTTGTATGCCAGGCTGGCCAGCCGGTTGATACGGCGCGGCAGGCTAAAATTATTCGGAAGTTCTTTTTTAATCAATGGGTTCATTGATGATCCTATCGTCAAATAAATTCGACCTGCGCTTACCGATAAATCCTGGAAATAATCAGGTGGTTGCTGCAGGTCTGAACAACGGCGCAAAATTATATCACAGGAGAAATTATAACAATTTTTCGCCTGTCAGGCGGGAAGTCTTCCCTCATTAAAGACCGCCTATCGCCCATTCAGCCACGTGCGGCAACGGACTGCAACTGGGTGAATGTTATAATTCAGGCATGAAGAAAATTAGTGTAATCCTGCTCGGTCTGCTGACCTTAGGTCTGGTGGCAGTCGCAGCAGCCTTGTGGATCCCAGGGATTCGCGAACCGGTCTTTTTTCAAATCAACGAATTGCGCGTAAAAGTCCAATATGCATTGAACCCGCCGGAAGAAGCGGTTTTTGTGCCGGAAAGTGAACTGGCAACCATCGTGCAGGCCACCATGCTGAGCCAGGTAACGCCCACCCCTTCCGCCACCCCGCAGCCAACCGCGACCTTGCCCGGTCCCACCCCCACGGTAACGCCAACCCCAACACCCATCCCGTCATCGGTCAGCCTGACCGGTGTCCGCTATATCGACCAGCACGGCTTATGGAACTACTGCGCGCCCTCAACCCTGGCGATGGCTCTCACCTACTGGGGTTGGCAGGGTGAACGCACCGATGTTGGACCGGTGGTCAAACCGTTTGATAAAGATAAAAATGTCATGCCGTACGAATTGGCCGATTATGTCCACACCAATACCCAGTTCAAAGCAGTGGTACGGGTAGGCGGCGATCTTGAACTCTTAAAGCGGCTAATCGCCGACCAGTTCGTCGTACTGATTGAAAAGGGCATTTGGATCAAAGATTACAACGGCAAACTGGGCTGGGTAGGCCATTACACGGTGATCACCGGCTATGATGATGCCAAAGAAGAATTCACCACTCAGGACGCGTATTTTAGCGCCAATTATATAATCCGCTATGACGAATTGTTGAATCAGTGGCGCGACTTTAATTACACTTATTTGGTGGTTTACCCCCAAAACCTTGAGACTCGATTAAATGTCGCTTTGGGGAAGTCAGCAGATGAAGCCGCCAGCTTCCGACTCGCAGCCCAAACAGCCGCCGATGAGGCTATAAAATTTACCGGTGTTCAGCAGTTTTATGCCTGGTTCAACCGCGGCAGCAGTTTGGCCAGCCTGCAGGACTTTACCGGCGCGGCAGCGGCTTATGACCAGGCATTCAGCCTGCTGGCAGCCCTGCCGCAAGATGAACGTCCCTGGCGCATGATGTGGTACCAGACCGGTCCATACTTCGCCTATTATTTCGCAGGACGCTATGAAGATGTCATCAGTCTGGCTGATAACACCATAAAATCGGCAGCGGAACCATTCCTCGAAGAGAGTTTTGTCTGGCGCGCCCGCGCTAAAATGATTTTGGGGGATACGGCAGGCGCAACTGCAGATGTGCAAAAAAGTCTGGAATATCACCCCGGTTTTGCTCCCAGCCTGGACCTGGCTGCCCAGCTTGGCCTCCAACCTTAAATCCAAACATGATCAAAGTCCTACACTTCGCTGACGCCCATATCGATATCGCCAACTACGGCAAACATGACCCGGTCAGCGGGCTGCCGTTTCGCGTGCTGGATTTCCTCAAGGCGCTCGACACTATCGTATCCGCCGCCATTGATGAAAAAGTCGACCTTGTCATCTTTGCCGGCGATGCCTACAAAGACCGCACGCCAGCCCCCACCTACCAACGCGAGTGGGGCAAGCGCATCATGCGCCTGTCGCGCGCCGGCATCCAAACCCTGCTGCTGGTTGGCAATCATGACCTTTCACCGGCTACTGGCCGGGCGCATGCCATGCAGGAGTACGATACCCTGGATGTCTCCAATGTGAAGGTGCTGAGTAAACCAACTTTGCTCACCCCCAAAGATTTGGGCGGGCTTCAAGTACAGGTTATGGCGCTGCCGTGGCTGTCGCGTTCCAATTTTATAGCTGCCGGCGAGTTAAGTACCGCAAAAATCGAGAAGGTTGACGTAAAAATCGATGATACCCTCGCCAGGTTGGTAGATGAATTATTCCAGCTGGTTGATCCTACCCTGCCTTTGATTCTCACCTCGCATGGATCGGTACAGGGCGCAACGTTCGGTGCCGAACGCAGTGTGATGCTCGGCAACGATCTCATCCTGCCGGGTTCGCTGGTGCGCGACCCACGGCTGGACTACGTAGCGCTCGGACACATCCACAAATCGCAGAACCTGAATGAAAACCACCATCCCCCGGTGATTTATCCGGGATCGATCGAACGCGTCGATTTTGGCGAAGCCGCCGATGACAAATTCTATGTGATCGCCCGGGTGGAACGTGGTCATACCGAGGTCGAATGGCGGAAGCTCAATGGCCGGCGTTTCATTGACCGCCGGGCGGATTTGACCAAAATCGGCAGCGATGGATTGCCGGAAGCCGACGAATTAATGACCGCTATGTTGGCGGCGTTGCCCACGCGAGAGCATCTGCGTGATGCGATCGTGCGACTGACCATCGAATACCCGCGCGACTGGGAGCCCTTGATTGACGAGATCGCGCTGCGAAAATTTGCTGAGGAAGCATTTGATTTTCACCTGATGCGTCGCCCACAATCGGACAAGCGCATCCGCTTAGGCGAGGAGGAGGGCATCAGCACCCTGCCGCCCCTGGATCTACTGGGGTTATATTGGAAAACATATGGGCAGGATGCCGGTGAGGTGAATGAATTGGATGTTCTGGCACGCCAGATCATCCAAACGGCTGAAAACAATAATGAGGATAGCGAAGGTTAGCCGATAATGTCTGAATGGATCATCCGTTGCTAGAAATTCTGGTTATTTTTGTCCTGCTGATCATTAATGGCATTTTCGCCATGTCGGAAATGGCCATTATTTTGCCACCGCAAAATTCGACTGCAGCAAAAGTCCGAAGAAGGCGAAAAATCGGCGCAAGTGGCGTTGGAATTGTCCGAAACCCCCAACCGTTTTCTCTCCACCG
>CAVRKN010000003.1:0-14928 GCA_963721535.1 uncultured Chloroflexia bacterium | reverse complement strand
CGGATGGGCTGGGGGTATCCGTTACAGTCGGGGGCTGGTTAAGATTGAAAGAATCGATCAAGGTGTTGGAAATTGAATAAAATTTGAAATTGAGGTCGGTGTCGCTGGCTTCTACCAGCATGGCTCCAGCGCTGCTGTTATAGCGGAGCTGGCTTTCAGGCAGGGGAGTTCCAAAGTTGTAATGGTTGCCTCCGGCTAACCCATTTACAAAATAGGGTACGCCGCCAACGTTTAGTCGTTCATAGGTATGGTCGTGTCCGGCGAGCACAGCATCCGCGCCCCAGGCTGCAAAAGGCCAGCGCATGAAAGTGGAGGAACCATGGAATCCAGAGCTGTAGGGGGCATGGTGGAAAATCACGATCTGCCAGGGTGCGGTTGAGGCTGTCATGACGCTTTGCAGCCACTGAGCTTGCGTGGAAGTGATGCTGGTTCCGTCTGGTTCTCTTGGATCGCTATCGACCACAAAAAAATGGACTGGCCCCTGGACGAAATCATAATAGCGTTCGTTGCCGGGTAAAGAGAAATAGTCGAAATACGGCTGTCCTGAAAGAGTGTCCAAATCGTGGTTGCCGATTGATGGGAAAAAGCGGTTGGTCAATGCTCCGGCGCCGTAAGTGCCCAAATAGGGGTAAATATACTGGTGGTAATATTGGCCAATGTTTTGGTCGATAACTGCCGCAGCTCCAATTGGATAGTTATTGTCGCCGACCGTAGTTACAAAATCCGGGTTCCAACTGTCCACCAGAGCTGCCGTGTTGGCTTCGTCTGCCGTATGATCGCCGTAATCGCCGATGACAGCAAACCGAATCGTTCCTGGGGTCGGTGGAGGCGTGGCAGTGGATTCCCCTG
This sequence comes from uncultured Chloroflexia bacterium, assembly GCA_963721535.1. Taxonomy (GTDB): domain Bacteria; phylum Chloroflexota; class Anaerolineae; order Anaerolineales; family Anaerolineaceae; genus Bellilinea. The sequence goes on along the minus strand of CAVRKN010000003.1, from coordinate 14,079 downwards.
CCAGTACAATTTCCAAAACAGGGGGGTGCAAGCCTTCTTTGGACGAATACCCCGTCGCTTCGTTAGCGGCAGGCAGACCCTTTAATGAATATGTTCCCTCGCCAGTGATGAGGGAGGTTAAGTCTACTGATACCCAAGTATCCTTTACCACAGCCCCCAACGACTTTATCAGCGTCGCCCCGGCTGCCGGCGCGTTGGCCCAGGTGACGGTTTCCTCGGTCCAGGAATTGTCCAGCACCTGGTAAAAGTTTCCTCCCATGGGCGAGGCATTGGTGTTGTAAAGTTTCAAGGTAGCCTTGGCAATTTCCAGTCCACTCAGATCGGCTACCTGAAACTTAATGAAGAAGTTTTCAAGCGGAGAATTATCTTGGCGCAGTTCGATGTCGGAGCCAAAATTTGACGTTGGAGAAGCGCTTTTGATGGTTGCATCATCGAGGGGTGCAAAAATAAGCGTCTCGCCGCTGATTGGTGTGGTAGTTGATGAAGGGGATGGAATGGGGGTGTCACTCGGGGTTGTGATGGGGGTATCGCTTGGCGTTGGTTCGTTTAGAACATTTTTTTCCAGCCAGCCCCGATCTGGTGCGGTACCAAAGTAGCTGCCAGGGGGGTAGTCCAGGACAGGGCTTCCCGCAAATTCAAAGTGAGCTGTGCCTGAGTCGATGGCTGGGCTGCCGAGCAAGAGGCCATAATTTGCATCTAATAACGGATTGGTATAAAGAGTCGTGGTCTCATCGACGTTGCTGCCGGTATTATTGATGACATTGTTCCATAATACGTTATACGCAAGCGTGGAATTTCCATCAACTTTGCTAACACCTTTCGCCCTGGAATTTGCGATGATGTTATTCACGACCACCATGTTATCGCCACCGGAGATACCGTAATTATTATTGATAATGGTGTTGTTAAAAAGGTGAATGCGTTCCAACAGGCTGGCTCCACGGTAATCCTCATTCGTAACCGAACTGTCCATTAATCCCAGACCAGCCTGGCGGTTGTTGTAAATCAAATTTCTTTCGATGGTGAGGAACCGATCGCTACCTTCCAATACACCGGCGTTGTTCCAAATGAGTTGAATGCCATCCGAATTATTGCCAATGATCTGGTTGTTGCGGATGTTAATGTTGAGGGTCGGACCGGTATAAGGATAGAACCGGAGCTCCATTCCGTCGCCGTTGTTGTCTCGCAAAATATTGTTTTCTATCAATCCATCGCAATCTTCATCGAAATCAATAGCATCATCCGAATTAGATTCGATCAGATTTCCGCGAATAATCCCCCCGGAATTGGTCAAGTCGATGCCGTCAGCGGTGCCGGTGATGTGATTACTGAGGATATCAATCTTCACGTATTTCTTGATCAAATCTCTCCCAACTTTGATTCCATCCGTCCCATTTCTTATCGTGAGCCCTTGAATAGTGGTGCCGACACTGACTGTCGGTTCAACCCGAATGACAGGATCGGGTCCCGGAACGACTGGATTCTGTGGTTGACCATTTACGAGTACCTGGTCATCGATGATGGTGCTTTCAATATATTGATGATCGCCAGTGGTCAAAAAAAGTGAAGCGAGGGTAACGACCTTATTTTCAGCAAATATTAAATTCTCATAGTAAATCCCAGGAGAAATAAGGATGGTATCTCCATTGGCAGCGGCATTGATCGCCGCCTGGATCGTCAGATAGTTCCCAGGGACCGTAATAGTCGCTGCTCGAACAGGACGAAAGGTCGTGAGCAGGTTTACTAAAAATGTGAGAATGAGAAAGATCAAAAAAGATTTTCGCAAAGCTGCCCGGTTTCCACGCTTGACCATTCTATCCCCCTGTTTACCATCAAGAAAAGCCAACTAATTAGTACTGTCATTGTAATGGATTCTAACATTATTTCAATATCGAACCGATTATAGCATAATGCAGTCAGGTTTCCTGAAGTGCAAGTCGCCCCGTTTATTTTCTGCAACCTTTCAACCAAAAAACCGTTATTTATATACCATGTTGCCGTACCCTGATTCTGCCCAATTAATCACTCTACTCGCCCATATTGCCTGCCTGGCAGGTAAAAGGACAATCCGATGACGCGCAGGCAGGCGCTGGGGTATTGGATTCTGGGGGCATTGTTGTGCGTAAGCTTGTGGCGATTAACCACCACTTTGCTCCCCCTCCGCCCCGAATGGTTAACACCTACTCTGGTTCCGCTCATCCTGGCGGCAGTTGGCCTGGGGTTGTTCTTTTACGGCTGGCAATCCGCAACGTCCGGTCCATTGCCCATCGCCGGTGCTTTGCTGGGATCGAGCGCGGTGCTGTTCACCCGGCTGCTCGATCCGGATTTTTCGGGCTGGCTGGCGGTTCTAGGCCTGGTTCCGATGCTGGCTGGCGTTGGCATGCTGGTCGAAATCCAGCGCGGGCATGGTTGGCAATATTCCCGTCGTCAAGGCGTGGGTCTCATCCTTTTCGGTGGGGTTTTAGCGCTTGTAATGGCTTTTTTGGCAGTTCCTGACGGAGAGCCTGCCAGCAGGGTTGCTCAACTTAGTCTATTCCCCGGAGGATCAGTTTTTTCCGGGATTGTCACGGATTTAGGATTGTTCTTTGGGTCTTTCATTGAAAGGATTGTGAGGTAGCTATGCGTTCAAGTCGATTGTTCTGGGGTGGAGTATTGGTGGTGCTTGGCGGACTATTGCTGTTGCACAGTCTGGGAATCATCACCTGGAATATTTGGCTGGTCTTTTGGCCGGTGATGCTGATTCTGGCAGGGGCATGGATGCTGCTTGGGCCCTCCTATGCCAAACGGAATCAGGAAGTCACTAACCTGGATTATCCAATGGAGGCGGTCCAGGAAGCGGTTGTGGACATCAATCACGGCGCCGGCACACTGAACATTACCGGTGGGGCAGCGGCTGGACATATGGTCCAGGGTGTCTTCAAGGGCGGCGTTGAAATCTCGATTTGAAAAAATTGGCAATGCGGGCAGTTTGTACATATCCCCGCCGGCAAATTTTGTCTGGGTGTTTCCGCCCGGCTTCTATCACGAAGGATTTCGCTGGGATTTCCGCCTGACAGATGCGATCCCGCTGGATATCCGGCTGCATACCGGCGCCGGCGAGAGCCGGGTGGACCTGAGTACTGCGCGTGTACAAAAGTTGAAGCTCGAGACTGGTGCAAGTTCTACGATTATCACGTTGCCAGCCAATGCCGGCTTTACGGATGTAGATGTGCATGCTGGAGCGGCTTCGGTGGTATTGAAAGTGCCGCAAGGCGTGGCTGGCCGGATAACGATGAAGGGTGGGTTGGTCGGTAGCAACATCGATGCCTCCCGGTTCCCGTTCAACGGCTCGGCATATGAAACTCCGGGTTATGAAAACGCCGCCAACCGGGTTCAAATCCTGGTTGAGGCCGGTGTTGGATCGATTGATATCAAAAGTGCTTAAAGAAAAAGAGGAGAAAGAAATGAACCCTATGCGTTGGCGTGTTTTGGTTGGCGGGCTGCTGGTTCTGGCCGGCGTTCTGGCAATGGTGAATGCCATTACCGGCTTTAACCTGGGCGGTATTGTGTGGGCGCTCTTGTTTGGGCTGGGCGGGTTGGCCTTCATCTTTGTATTGGCTTCTGATAAGAAGAATTGGTGGGCTGCCATACCAGGCTTCACCTTGCTTGGCATTGGCGCATTGATCGCACTCGACACAATCGCTCCGCGAGTTGCCAGTCAATACGGCGGAGCGCTGGTTCTGGGGGGTATCGGTTTGGCCTTCCTGGTGGTGTATCTGCTCAACCGGGCTTTTTGGTGGGCCATCATCCCCATGGGCGTTATGTTCACGCTCGTGGTTTTGATTTCGGTGGAAGGCGTCATGGGCGAACCGGCGGTAGTGTTCTTCCTGGGGTTGGCTGCCACCTTTGGCGTGGTCGCGTTACTGCCCGTTGACAACGGGAAACGGATGAGTTGGCCTTTGATCCCCGCAGGAGTCCTACTGTTTGTGGGATTGTTGGTTGGTATGGGAGAAAATGACTGGACACGCTTTATTATGCCGATCGTGGTCATTTTGGTAGGCGGTTATCTTGTGCTGCGGGCGATGCGGCAAAAAGCTTAGTCATACAGGGGACAAATCATGGAAAAACAACGCCGTCATAGTATTTTCTGGGCGCTTATCTTGATCGTGGCAGGAGCGTTATTGCTGCTCAACACGATGAAAATCTTGCCCGGTAACTTTGTCGAATTATTACTCAAACTCTGGCCGCTGCTGTTTATCATCGGCGGATTGGATAACATCATCCAGGGACGCGGCTGGGTCTGGGCAGTCATCTCGCTGGGTCTGGGCACGGTCTTCCTGTTAGCCAACTTTGGCTACCTACCGTGGAACTCTTGGAGTCTGTTACTTCGTATGTGGCCATTGATTCTGGTGGCAATCGGGCTTGACCTGGTGTTTGAAGGCCGTGGTACGGCTTCAACCCTTATCGGTGTTCTGATTGCGTTGGTGATTATGGCGGGCGTGGCCTGGTATGCCATTGGCAATTCACCCAACACCAAACTGGGCAGCACAGCGGTGTCACAGGTATTACAAGGCGCCACCAGCGCCAACGTGCGCATCACCGACCCAATCGGACGCCTGGACGTGAGCAGGGGTGCCAGCGGCCAAATGCTGCTGGAGGGAACTGCTCAGATGATTGGTCCGATGAATTTGTCACAAGATTATGATGTCCAATCCAAACATGGCTCCCTCAACCTTTCCACGAAAGGCGAAGGTCCTTTCGCCTGGTGGGGCGGTATGAGCGAGCCCGTGTGGGCTCTGGAACTGAATGAGAACGTGCCCCTGACGCTTAACACTGAGACCGCGGCAGGCAGTCTGGCGCTTGACCTGACTGGTCTGGATTTGACGGAACTCAAAGCCACGGTGGCCGTTGGCTCGCTGGAATTAACTCTGGATCCTCAGGATAAATTCGAAGGGCGGCTGGAAAATCCGATCGGCAGGATTCACATCTTCGTTCCGACCGGCACACTGGTGGAATTTACCATGGACACGGTCATCTCGACCACCGATCTCCCGGCCGGATTTGTGAAAAACGGCAAGGTGATCTATTCGCCAGGTGCTACTGCCGCTAATGCCAATGTCCGGTTGAGTGTTGAACAACCGATCGGCCTGGTTTCGTTGGAAACCATGAAATAACCTCATTTTTCCTCCAAACTCATTCCCAGGAAACGGGAACATTTCGCAACAAATGACCGTCTGTGTTCTATAATCAACAATATGCCTTTGAGCATAGGAGGAAGAATGAGAAACAAATTACTCGTAATCGTTGCAGGATTAATCGTTGTTGGACTTTTGGCAGCCTGCCAGGGAGTCTCACCGGTGAATTATCCAAATAATCAGATCCCCATGATCAGTGTGACAGGCACCGGAAAGGTGTATGTCGCCCCGGATATCGCCAATGTATATATTGGCGTGCGCAGCCAGGCCGCGGATGTTGGATCGGCGTTGAGCCAGAATAACGCTCAAGCCGCTTCCATTGCATCCACCCTGCAGGAAAAAGGGGTTGCTGCTGAGGATATTCAGACCACAGCTTTCAATGTGTATCCGCAGCAGAACTACAATCCAGACGGCACGCCCATGGATACCGTGTATGTGGTTGAAAACACCGTGTACATCAAGGTGCGCGATCTGAATAACCTGGGTGGGCTGCTGGACTCGGTCATCAAGGCCGGCGCCAACACCATCAATGGCATCAACTTTAGCCTGGAAGATTCCACTGCTGCTGAAGCACAAGCCCGCAAGCTAGCAGTTGAAGACGCCAAGGGCAAAGCTCAGGAACTGGCTGACCTCTCCGGGGTAACGTTAGGTCAACTGTACTCGGTGAACGTTTACAGCTCGGGCGGCCCCCAACCAGTCTATGAGGCCAAGGGCGGCGCTGCGGCGGCATCATCCAGCACTCCGATCGCCTCCGGTCAGTTGGTCATCCAAATGGATGCCAGCATGGCCTACGCCATCAAATAACCCGGGTTCCCGGGAGAAACATAAACGAGACCGGACGGTCGTGCCCGGTCTCGTTTGCTATTAACGAAAAGCGATTCTAATACGGGATCTGGCTGATTTGCATTAGCTTGGTGAGGCGGTGGGTGGCGATAATGCGCCGGCTGGTACCAGTCAACCCGCGCATGATGACTGATTCTGTGGTGGCACCGTCCGCAAAATAATCTACACCGGTCAGAAATTCGCCATCGGTGATGCCGGTGGCGGCGAAGAATACATCCTCCGACGACACCAGGTCATCCAGGGTTAACACCTTGTTGAAATCGTAACCAAGAGCTTCGCCATGCAGCCGTTCTTCAGGAGACCGCGCAAATAATTTACCCTGAATGGTACCTCCCAGGCAGCGCATGGCACAGGCCGCCAGCACGCCTTCCGGGGTGCCACCGATGCCCAACAGTAAATCGACTTTGGTGCCTGGGGTGGCTGTCAATAAGGCCCCGGCAACATCGCCGTCGGGGATGAGGGTTATGCGCGCGCCAACCTCGCGCACACGAGCGATTAATTCCGCATGGCGTGGGCGGTCCAATATGACCACCAGCAGGTCATCCACGTCCTGCCCAGTGGCCTTGGCCACGTTGCGTAGGTTATCTTCCACTGGCGCCTGGATGTCGATCACATCTTTGGCTTCCGGACCGGTGGCAATTTTTTCCATATACACTATCGGACCAGGATTGAACATCGTGCCGCGCGGAGCCAGGGCGACGGTGGCAATGGCGTTGGGTAAACCGTGCGCGGTGGGACGGGTGCCATCAATTGGATCGACGGCGATATCTACCAGCGGCGGCTCGCCAGTGCCCAGACGTTCACCATTGTAGAGCATGGGTGCTTCGTCTTTTTCGCCTTCTCCAATGACAATTACCCCATCCATTTGGACGGTATTGAGAATCAGGCGCATGGCATCCACGGCAGCCTTGTCCGCGCCGTATTTGTCACCGCGGCCAACAAAACGTCCGGCAGCCAGAGCGGCCGCTTCTGTGACGCGTACCAGTTCCAGTGCCAGGTTACGAGTAGGGCGGCTGTCTGTCATCGCTTCATTCTCCTCAGCATCACGTTGGAATAAAAAAAATGGGCTAATTCTAATTTGGTCTGGCTTACCACAACCAGGTGATCAGGTAATAACTGATCGCAGCCCCCCAGAGCCAGGAATCCAGACGATCCATCATACCGCCGTGAGCGGCCAATATCATCCCCGAGTCTTTAACATTGAATTGGCGTTTGAGCATACTTTCACCCAGGTCGCCCAGTGGCGTTAGCACACCCAGAACCGCCCCGATCACCAGGCCTTGCTGCCAGCCAAAAACGTCTGTGCGCATGCCCCACAAGAGCGCCAACAAAATCCCGCCCAGGGTGGAGGTGGCAATTCCGCCCAAAAACCCCTCGACCGTTTTGTTTGGGCTGACGAGCGGAGCCAGTTTGTGTTTGCCAAAATGACGGCCAATAAAATACGCACCGGTGTCCCCAATGGCAATGGCTGGGATTGCCAGCATAATCCACCATACCCCATTGGGCAAATTGCGCAGGCTGATCAAATAACTGCCCAGCCACCCGATGTACATCAACCCGCTAACGGTGATGGCAAAATCGCTCGCCGGAGTCTGGCACCCCTGACCACAGCGGAAGGTGTGCCAGGCCATGGCAGCCAGCACTAAACCAGTCAGGATGGCGTCGCTGTATTCGAATTCGAAGAAATAGCGCGCCAGGCCGATAAGAAGTACGCCGGGTACCAGGATCCATTGGGCGGGTTGATATCCACCCATTTTGAATAAACGGCCAAATTCCAGGGCCGCGGCGCCCAGCATAAACAGAATCAGAGCCAGAAAGAAGTAGCCGCCCAGCAGCACGCAAGTCACCCCGATGGGGATGAAGATGATGGCAACTCTCAGGCGACTTGCCAGCATCCGGGTTAATCCTTTTCGCTAGTTCCGGATAACTTCCCAAAACGACGGTCCCGCTGACAATATGCCAGCAGCGCCTTATGCAGCTCTACACGGTCAAAATCTGGCCAGAATGTGGGGGTGATATACCATTCTGAATACGCGGATTGCCAGATCAAAAAATTGCTGATGCGCATTTCGCCGGAGGTGCGGATGATCAGATCGGGGTCGGGTATGCCGGCCGTGAACATATAGCGGCTGACCAATTCCTCGTCGATTTCCTCGGGTTTAACGCTGTCGCCGATCATATTTTGGATGGCGCATATGATCTCATCCCGTCCGCCGTAATTCCAGGCGATGCACAGGATCAATTTGTCGTTATTTTTGGTGAGTTCAACCGCATGCAGGACTTTTTCCCGCAGCCGTGGGTTGAGACGGTCCAGCCGGCCGATGTGGCGCAACTGCACCCCTTCCGCATGCAATTCTTCCAACTCGCGGTCGATCACATCCTCGAGGATCATCAACAACCCTTCCACCTCTTCGCTGGGTCGCGCCCAATTTTCGGTGGAGAAGGCGTAAATGGTCAGAATGGGAACGCTGAACTCGACACAGGCGCGAATGACCCGGCGTAAATTCTCGGTACCGGCGCGGTGACCTGCCAGACGCGGCAGTCCGCGGGAAGCAGCCCAACGGCCGTTGCCATCCATCACGATTGCGATGTGACCAGGCACTTTTTGAATGGGCTCGAGCAGGATGGGGGACAACTCGGGGGTCATAGAAGGATGGTTAGACTTCCATGATTTCTTTATCTTTTTTCATACCGATCGATTCGATTTCGTCGATGATGTGATCGGTCAGTTTTTGCAGTTCTTCCTCAGCTTTTTTGAGATCGTCTTCGGAGATCAGCTTTTCTTTTTCGAATTCGCGCAGGTCTTTAATAATGTCGCGCCGGATGTTGCGGGTGGAGACCTTGGCTTCTTCCAGACGGTGGTTGACCACCTTGACCAGCTCGCGGCGGCGCTCTTCCGTCAATGGGGGCAGGTTAAGCCGGATGATCTTGCCGTCATTGTTTGGGTTCAGACCAAGGTTGGAAACAATGATGCCGCGCTCGATGGCTTTGAGGGTGGTGGGATCAAAAGGTTTGATTAATAATGTGCGCGGATCCGGGACGCTGATGGATGCCAGCGTCATCAATGAGGTGGGGGCGCCATAATATTCGACCGGCAGCTTTTCGACCAACGCCGGGGTAGCCCGGCCTGTTCGAATCCCGGACAAGTCTTCTTCCAGGCTTTCAATGGCACCTTTCATCCGGTTTTCGGCATCTTTTACGGTTTCTTTAATCATGACAGCCTCCTGGTTGTGGCGGACGGAGTAAGGAAGGTGAATGACCCACAGACCGGTATGAAAGAGTAACAACAGCCTTAAGGATACCGCAATATTTCAAAAATTACCACGATTTTTACCCTTCGGTACGCCCAGCCAGGGATTGGTTCACGTTTATTAAAAAAAAGAGAATGGTTCTTGACAAATTGAAAATATGTTCTATAATATCGATATAGAACAATATTTCTGAATTTGAGTTCAAAGACAAGGCGGCTGCAATGCTACAAATACCGATCATCCGATCCGAATCCAAACCAGCGGGACTTCATCCGGCTTTGAATTGGAAACTTAACCACCAGGCTGCGGCAAACACCGCTCCAGAATCGTATCGCCTGAGCGATCTGCTGGGGCGGCTGCCAAAAATCCCCAAACGCACCGGGGTATTGGGGCAGAGCGCTGATGGGATGCCGTTGCTGTTCAATCTGACCGATTCGCGACCAGGCTCTTTATTGGTCATGGCGGACCGTTTTTCCGGAAAGACCACTTTGCTGAAAACCCTGGCGGTTTCGCTGGCGCGCCAGAATAAGCCCGAGGACGTTCGTTTTGTCGTCATCAGCGCCAAACCTGACGAATGGGCCGAAGAAGAAGCGCGCTATGGCGCTCATTTTATGAACATCACTTCAAACGTCGAGAGCGCGGCAGTTGACCTGATCTACCACCTGGGCGATCTGGTCGAGGGACGCCAGAATGGTGGGCACGTTGGCACAGCCTATGTCCTGCTATTCGATGGAATGGATACCCTGCCGCATATGGATTTCGATCTGCGCGCCAACTTCGAGTGGCTGGTGCGCTTCGGCGCCCGCCAGCAAGTTTGGACGGTGGCAAGTCTTGATCCGGCATCGATGATCGAGCAGCGCCACTATGCCGATCTGTTCCGCACCCGGGTTACCGGCACCATAAATGACCCGAAGGTTGCTTCGCGCTTGCTCTCCCCGCCGTTGCAAAAATTGGCTGCAGAAGGCATCAATCGCCGCTTCTCAGTCCGTCTACAGCAAAACTGGCTGCAGTTTTATCTGCCTGAAACCCTGGATTGAATTTTGGAGGCTACCATGGTTACCGGAATGTTATGGTTCGATAACGATCCCAAGTCAGACTTGAATAGCAAAATTGTGCGGGCGGTGGATTTCTATCAAAAGAAATATGGCACCAAACCCGACCTGTGTTTTGTGCACCCCAGCATGCTCAAGAGCGAGCAGGGCCGGCGCATCGGGGTGGAAATTCGCACCAATACCCGCGTTCTGCCGCATCACTTTTGGATTGGCAAAAACGATTAACCTTTTTTATTATCCGGCGAGTCTAGACTCGCTGGATGATTTTTTGACTTTCGGCTGATTTTCGCCGCCGTCGATCATCAGATCTTCTGGCAGCATGCCGATTTGAACGGAGTTCTGATCAGCCATAAGTTCAGCCAGGTTATTGAACAGGCGGTTGAGGCGGCTGAGTGGTTTTTTGGAGAATTTCTGGGCAAAGTGGGAGGCAGCTTCGCTCAGGCTGACATCCTTCTGGTATTGCTTGCGCAGATACCACAGGTGTTCGATTACCCATAAATACAGGTCCGACACCGTCCGACCAGGGAATTCTTTGAGGACCTTTTGTTCCTCAATCACCTTGGCCAGCGGCAGATAGACCTCGTCATACCAACCGGCTACCGCATCCGGGTAGGGAACGGGTTTGCGCCAGCGTTCGCCCATGAACCAGCGGTGCACGCTGATATGTTCCAGCAGCTTCTCATATTGTCCGGGAATGGATAACTCCACCCTGGCTTCCGGTCTGACGATTAATAATTGAGTTGTTTTAAGGAATTCCAACCATTCCTGTTCGCGAATGAGGGTGTTAATGTCGGTGTCTTTGGTGACCTTTACCTGGGTCACAATTTCCGTGACTTGCGCATCGATGAAGACCTGACCTTTTTCGCGGGCAACGGAGACCCGGTGGTTGCCATCCTTGACGAAATATATCTCGCCAATTTTATACACCTCAATGGGCGGCAGATTGACGTCGGTCATTTTTGCGATATCGATATTTACCCAGCGTTGGCGAATGTGCCGCTGGCGGGGCAGGAAGGCACGGTCGAAATCGTTGTAGCGGGCCACACTGCCAACCACTTTATCCAGCTGAATTTCGTGCAAACCCGCATAATACTGCCCGTGTATGGGCAAGGCTTTGCGGACTTCATCGAAGGGCAGCAGTTTATTGTTGCGTTTGTTGAACCAGTTCAGTACGCTGCGCCAAAAACCGCGCCGCAGTGCCATATCGAACTCGGAATCCGCGATTTGTTTGAAAGAGGTAGAAGAAAATTCGTGTGAATCAGACATCATTAATAACCTTGCGGTAAAGACCGGTCTTTTCGACCTTTTACAATCGCGATCTCGGCCGGTGAAAAATTTGCTTCGAATTCCCGATAGCCGTAGCACGTTCATCACGGTAGTTGGGCCAACCTGTGTCACCCGCACGGCATTGTTGTGATAAATGTGAATATGTCCGTGGAGATGGTAGCGCGGCTGAAAAACTTGTATCAGCCAGCGGAAGGCTTTAATTCCTTGATGCGGCCAGTCATCCTGGTCGTGGATCTGCCAGGGTGGAGCGTGACTGATGAAGAAATCCAGGTAACGTCCGTAGCGGATCTTGTTGAACATCAGGCGGGGCGCCAGCTCCAATACCATCTGCCACATTTCAGCCTGGGTGTACTGGTATGGGCCCTTATTGTAGCGGTTACAGCCTTCGATGCCGGCTAGCAATAGCCCGGACTCGGTGCGCAGAACTTTGCGGTGCAAATCGACTGCGCCTTGCGGTTCGCGCCGGACGCCACCGGTGGTGTATTCTTTCTCATGGGCATGATTGCCGCGCACATAATAAAGCGGACGGTCCAACATGCTCACCATGAACTCCAGGTAAAAATACGGCAAATCTCCGCAACTGAACAGCAGATCGGCGCCTTTGAACCGCTGCGAAAGCTGCAAACTGTAAATGAAACTCAGTTCAATATCACTGACCGCCAGGATTTTCATGCCTGTCCGAAACTGGCCCGGTCTGTCCCATCGCTACCGCTACAGCCACCGCGTGGTTGCGTGAATGGCTGATGCTGACCGACCAGGTATCCAAAGCCAGTCGTTCTGCAATTTTAACAGCATTTCCGTACAGGTTGAGCACAGGTTCACCATACGGGCCGTCCAAAATTTCAATATCCTGCCAGTGAACAAACCCGATGCCGGATCCAAGCGCCTTGGATACAGCTTCCTTTGGCTGCGAATCGCCCAGCCAGAGACTCATTGTCATCGCCGAGGATTTCTCGCTCGGCGGGAGTATACACGCGCTGAATAAAACGCCGGCGAATGGCGGGAGACACAGAATCCAGACGGTCAATTTCCAAGATATCTACACCGGTTCGTAAAATCATCATACCTCTATGGGATGCGGCCCGGCCGATATGGTGACGAATTGAGCCGGGTTTAGGTGGTTCTGGGCGGATTCCAAGATCATGTCCGCGGTGACTCCTTCAATCTGCTGGGCATAATTGATAAGGTAATCCAGCCCCAGTTGGAAGCGTTCGATGTTTAATATGCTGCGGGCAACTCCCGCATTGGATTCAAGTCCTAACGGCAAACTGCCGATATAGGCCGATTTCGTGTCCTGCAATTCTTCCTGGCTGACTGGTTCTGTGGTGAACCGCTCAACCTCTTTCAGCATCAAGTCTATGACTTTCTCCACATTTTCCGGGCTGACGCCGGCGCTAAATTCCCACGATCCAGCTGAAATCCAGGCATTCAGGCTGGTGGATGCCGAGTAGGCTAAGCCGGATTTTTCGCGCACAATGTCGCCGATGCGGCCCATCATGCCAAACTGACCCAGGATATGATTGCCGATGGATGCCGCCTGGAAGTCCGGGTCTTTGCGTTTGGGTCCGAGACCACCCAGCACCAGATCGACCTGCGTTTTGCCTGGAATAAATATATGACGCCGCACGGGCTGGTCCAGAGGTCGAACTGATGCCAGTTCCGGCACGGGCGGTTGTTGCGGGTTGGTCCAGCCGCCCAGCGCCTGGCTGACCAGGTCAACTGCCTGTTCGGCGGTCACTGCGCCGGCAATGGATAAAACCATGCCGTTCGGGCCGTAGTGTCGTTGGTGAAAAGCCGGCAGATCTGTCGGCTGGATCGCCAGAACGGTCTCCTTGTAACCTTCTTCGGGCAGCGCATAAGGATGCCCGGCAAACAGGGTTTCATCAAAGGTTAGCGAAGCCATTTCGGCAGTGTCCTGGGCGCGAATAGCAAAACTGGTCAATGTCTGGGCGCGCAGCCGTTCCACCTGCTCGACCGGAAAAACCGGTTGCTGCAAACATTCCGCCAGCAACCGCAGCATCATGGGCAAGTCCTCCGCCAGACTGCGCCCGCCAATCCCAACCGTATGGGTGCTGCTGCTGAATCCCAGGGATGCGCCAACGCTTTCCAAATCATCATAGATTTGTTGGAAGGTCCGGCTGGCGGTCCCTCTCATCAGGGCGGAGGCTGTAATGGAGGAGAGTCCAAGTTTTTCCCGCGGGTCGTACAGACTGCCGGCTTGCAGATAGCCGCTGAATGATACGGATGGACTGATCTGATTGGTGCGCACCAGCAGGATGATGCCATTCGACAGTACCGTACGGGAAATATCATCCGGCCCGGGCAGGGAGTGGTGTGTGATTTTAGTGGACTCAGTCAAGCCCCACCTCCGCAGGACCTTCCGGCAGGTAAAGACCCACGACCCGATGTTGCGGTTGCAAATAAACCTGGGCAATACGTTGTATCTCTGCCGGGGTCACCTGAGCCAGGCGG
>CAVRKN010000002.1:0-19973 GCA_963721535.1 uncultured Chloroflexia bacterium | reverse complement strand
GACCAAAGCCGCTTATCAGCAGGAGCAGGTGCAGGAACGCCACCGTCACCGCTTTGAATTCAACAACGCCTACCGGGAACAGCTCACCGACGCTGGACTGAGAATTTCCGGCCTGTCTCCTGACGGTCGGCTGGTCGAAATCGTCGAGTTGGCGGACCACCCGTTCATGGTCGGTACCCAATTCCATCCCGAATTCCTCTCCCGCCCCAATCGCCCGCATCCGTTATTCAAGGCTTTCGTAAAGGCAGCCTGCGACCGGGCTGGAATCAAAACACATTCGTTCGAGCTCAACGGAGCCAAACGCAAAGTCGCTGCTAAATAATTGTGCATTCGTTCACAAATCTGCACCCAGGTTTAGCCAAATCCAGTTATACTTGGGTGCAATCGTGTATACAAGCAACAGGTGCAAAAACCTGCAAATCAATAGATGAGGGATAGCATGGATACCACAATTGAGTCAATTTTCGCACAGGAAGTACTGGATTCGCGCGGCAACCCGACCGTTGAGGTCGAGGTCATTTTAGGTGACGGCAGCTGGGGTCGCGCTGCAGTCCCCTCAGGGGCGTCCACCGGCACCCACGAAGCGCTGGAGATGCGCGATGGGGATAAGTCTCGTTACAACGGGAAAGGCGTCCTCAAGGCCGTTGAGAACGTCAACAAAGAGATTGCCGACGCTCTGGTAGGCTGGGATGCTGTCGAACAAAAAGCCCTGGATATGGCCTTGCTGCAACTGGATGGCACCCCCAACAAATCCAAACTGGGCGCCAATGCCATTCTGGGAACCAGCCTGGCAGTCGCTAAAGCGGCTGCCAACGCACTGGGTTTGCCCTTGTACCGCTACATCGGCGGCGTCTATGCCCATGTGCTCCCCGTGCCAATGATGAACATTCTCAATGGCGGCGCTCACACTGCCTGGCAATCCACCGACGCCCAGGAATTTATGGTCATGCCCTTCGGTGCGTCTTCCTTCTCAGAAGGACTGCGCTGGGGTGCTGAAATCTACCACACCCTCAAGACCGTACTCAAGGCTCGTGGTTACCCTACCCTGGTCGGTGATGAAGGTGGTTACGCTCCTCCGTTGAAATCGAATGTGGAAGCTGTAGAAGTTATTTTGGAAGCCATCGAAAAAGCTGGCTACAAAGCTGGCGAGCAGGTCGCCATTGCATTGGACCCGGCCGCCTCCGAGTTCTACGATGCCGACACCAAAACCTACAATCTGCGCAAGGAAGGCCGCAAGCTCACCAGTGACGAAATGGTGGCTTTCTGGGTGGATTGGACGAAACAATATCCTATCGTTTCCATCGAAGACGGTCTGGCTGAAGATGACTGGGATGGTTGGAAACACATCACCGCGGAAATCGGTGATAAAGTCCAGTTGGTGGGTGACGATCTGCTGGTGACCAACCCGGCTCGTGTTCGCCGCGCTATCAAAGAAAAAGCCTGCAATGCCCTGCTGGTCAAGGTCAATCAGATCGGCTCGCTGACCGAGACGATCGAGGCTGTTGAAACCTGCCACCGCGCGGGTTGGCGTGCTGTCACCTCCCACCGCTCCGGTGAGACCGAAGACTCGACCATCGCCGACCTGGCTGTAGCGCTGAACACCGGCCAGATCAAGACCGGTGCCCCGGCCCGCTCGGATCGCGTTGCCAAATACAACCAGCTGCTGCGCATCGAAGCCGAACTGGGCGAGACAGCCGCTTATGCTGGCTGGAGCGCCATCCGCCGCTGAGATAACCTGGATTTTAATGAGTTGTAGGGCGGGGATTTCCTCTCCGCCCTTTATTTTTGCCCATTATTCTTGGCTATGCGCAGTATTTTGCCAAAATAGCCGCCAGCATAATGACTATACGAAGTTATTATAAGGATTTTACGGCATTTATTCGGGTATCGGATAATAGTTTCGATCGTGAACGCACAGGATGCCTTGATCGGACACCCATTTTTCTTCCTCATGCCGCAAGAATGCGTCCATTCCGCCATCCCGAATCAGCATCAGGTTTTCAATTTCACTCATCCCGTATTTTCGACGATAGCGCTCATCCAAATGGGTCAACCGCTCACAGGGAAATTTGTCGCAATCGAAACAAAATCGACCGCTGGCGTTCGGTACACAGCTTGATCTTGCAATCGACCCGTGTCTTGGGTCCCACTGACCCAACCATCCGGCAGCCCGGGCATGGATTATGGCTGCGTAAATGCGCCACGCAGATTCCACAATTCATCCCGCAGGCACTGATCAGGGTTTCATTCAGCACTTCCATAGTTAAATATTAGCACGAGTTGATGGCATCCATGCGTGGTTAAGCCAGGCGAATTTCATCCCTGTGAAATTTTCCCAGGTCCGGAATGAGTTGATCTAAACTCATTTACCTTAACTTGATCAGATAAGTCTCTACAGCCCCCAGGAACGCCTCAGGGCATTCCTCCTGCGGCACATGACCGCAGGCTGGCATCACGACTAACTCAGCATTTGGCAGCGTCTGGGTAATTCGTTCAATCTCATCCATTGGGATGATTCGATCGTCGTCTCCGCTGATCACCAACACCGGCAACTTTACCTCGCCTAATCGAGTGGTCAAATCCGTGCTCGTATTGGCTTTGGTGAACTCCCACAACGCCACATCCCAATCCGCCACTCGCAGCGGTTTGTTATAGGCTTCCCGGTCCGCCTCGGTGAATTTACTGAAGTCGTGCCAGGACGCTTCTAAAAATGCATCGCCTTCCTTGCCAGCCAATGCACGCGACAGAAACGGTCCCATCCGCTGCAGTTGCGGGGTGTTCTCCAACCATTTCGGCATACCCGGCCGGCTGGCCAGGGCTGGATCGACCAGTACCAATCCATCCACGCGTTGCGGAAAATCCAACGCAGTTTTTAGCGCTATCCCTGCCCCGGCAGAATGACCAACAAGAACCGCCTTGTCCACGCCCAATCGATCCATCAACCCAATCGTCAGCTTGACCGCGAAATCGGCTGAATATGGATTTTCATCCGTCCAACTCCCCGGCATGGGTCGTTCAGTCAGTCCGAAGGCTGGCCGGTCGAAGGCAATTACCGTGCCCTTTTCCGCCAGAGGTGCCATCACTTTATGCCAGGAATAGGTGCTGGCGCCAAAGCCGTGCAGCAAAATCATCACCGGTTCGCCGGAGCCGGCTATTTTGTAATGCACCTGAACCCCATTCACATCCATGAATTGGCTGTCTGGGTCGGCCAGTTCAGCAACGGTTGCTGTATCCAGCATGGGCGGAAATGGAATCACCAATGGACCCACCAGCACGACCAGCAATACCAGGATGAAAACAAAGGCAAAAAAGCGCAAAGGGTGCATGGGTTAATCCATTCAGGGGGCAATAAATTGGATGATCGCGGAGGTGACGGCTGTTAATTGTTGCTCCCGGGAAATCGTGGCTGTTCCATCCCCAGGCTGGTCGCCATACCAACCAAATTGAGCATGGTTGCCACCATTAATTTCGATTTGAACTGCATCGTTGGGTAACAACTTTCTTGCCTGCGTCGTAATTTCCTGATTGACTTTAAGGTCTTCAGTGGCGATTAAAGTCAACACCTTCAAAGAAGTCCCGGAAAGGTCGGCGGTTTCCGCAGGATAGGCTGCCATGAAAATGACCCCTTCCAGCAAATTTGCATTTTGAGCGGCGAAACTAGCTGCCATCACACCCCCCAGGGAGTGTCCGCCTACATACCACCGCGTTATTTCCGGGTGGGCTGCGATCACAGCGCTCGCTTTATTGATTCCGAAAACCGCTAAATTGAATGGCATCGGTACGATGGCAGTCAAAACACCCTTCTTGGCGATTTCATCGGCCAACGGCGCGTAAGCCCGCCAATCAACTCTGCCGCCCGGGTAAAGTACCAGCCCAACTTTCGGTTCCTTGCCCACTGGTTTAAATTCAGCCCATCTACCAACTGTAACAACAATTTCGTCCGTTGACTGGAGCGCTTGCTCGGCTTCTGGCATAGGCCCTAAGGGAGTATACGACCAGACTACAAATCCCAGGAACGCCAGGAAGATCAATACACTCAAACCAAGCAGAAATTTTCGTATTAATTTCATCCGAAAAACCCCCGTATCAACCGGCATCACAAAAAGAATATCAATCCTGGTCCCCAGAAATTAATTCCTTGGCTCGCAACCAGATAGCATCAAACATTTCACGGGTCAAGCGGCCGGTTTGCGTATTCTGGCGGCTGGGGTGATACGACGCCAGCAACCATGGCACACCCCGACCGAATTCATAAAAAGCATTGTGCCCAAACTCCGGTCGCCCGAGAGGATGCCCTTGCCCCCGCAAAATCGCTAGCACTTGTTGAAAAGCCAGGCTGCCCAGAGCCACAATGCCTTGGTAGCCTTTTAAGAATTCCATTTCTGCTTCCAGGTAGGGTTGGCAGTTGCGAATTTCATCCGGTGTTGGTTTGTTATCCGGCGGTACGCAGCGGCAAATAGCGGTGATGAACACATCCCGTAAGATCAACCCATCATCGCGGGCTTTGGCACTGGCTTGATTGGCCATACCGACCCGCTGCAGCGCCGCATAAAGAAATTCTCCCGAGGCATCGCCAGTGAACATTCTGCCGGTTCGATTGGATCCATGCGCACCCGGCGCCAACCCGACGACCAACAGCCGTGCCTGATGATCGCCGAAACCCGTCACCGGTTTCCCCCAATACTCCCAATCCCGGAAAGCGCGCTTCTTAACCCGCGCAATTTCTTCGCGGAATTGGGTCAGCCGCGGACAAATACGGCAGGCTGTGATGCGTTGGTTCAGTTCATCCCATCGCTGACGGGCAATCTGGTCCAACGCATCCTGGCCTGTATCTAAACTTTGAGCGAGGTTGAATCCCTCTGAGCTCATTCGCTTTCGCTAATGGTCACCTTGAGCAGCTTGCCCGCCGGACCGCCGCGATTGGGGTCCCGCAGCGGAATGGCCATCAAAACATCCATTCCCTGGGTCACTTCGCCAAAAACCGCATGTTTATTATCCAGATGCGGAGTTGGTACGTGGGTGATAAAGAATTGCGAACCATTGGTGTTGGGGCCAGCGTTTGCCATGGACAGGATGCCGGGTTTATTATGCCGCAAGTCTTTATGGAACTCGTCTTTGAACTGGTATCCAGGACCACCGCGACCCGTTCCGGTGGGGTCGCCGCCCTGCACCATAAAGTTCTCGATCACCCGGTGAAAGGTGGTGTTGTCATAGTAACCCTGGCGCGCCAGGAAAACAAAATTGTTCACGGTATTGGGGACTTTATCGGCAAACAGGTGAACGACGATGTCGCCTTTATCCGTTGTGAATGTGGCGTCATACGTTTTTTTCAAATCAAGTTCAAAAGCAGGGGCTTTACTGAATTGCATGGAGGTCACATTTACCCTTTCGATGGGATTGAAATTGATACGGGATTGATTGTACCAAAGCCCAGCCGTGAATTCCATAACAGTGTCTGGACTTGGCGCTGAATCAAAGAATTAACATTGCGTCCCCGAATGAAAAGAACCGGTAATTCATTCGAACTGCCTCAGCATAGGTTTCCAGAATGCGTTCCCGCCCGGCAAACGCGCTAACCAGCATCAGCAGAGTCGATTTAGGCAGGTGAAAATTGGTGATCATCGCATCCACCACCCGAAATTTATAGCCGGGCAGGATGAATAAATCTGTCGGCCCGGAGTAAGGACCTACCAATTCACCGGCTGATGCGGTCCGGGCGGCGCTTTCCAGGGTTCGCACCGAGGTGGTTCCCACGGCAATGATCCGCCCACCCTGCTCTCGAACCTGATTAATCTTGGTTGCCGTATTTGCATCCAACTCGCACCACTCGGTGTGAATTTTGTGCTCCAGCGGATCATCTTCGGTCACCGGCGCAAAGGTATCCAGCCCGACGTGCAGCGTCACTCTGGCGAAACCGACCCCGCGCTCTTCCAGTTGTGCCATTAATTCTGGCGTGAAATGCAGCCCGGCTGTCGGCGCAGCCGCGGACCCGTTTTCCTTGGCATATACTGTCTGGTAGCGCTCGGGGTCTGACAGTCGTTCGTGGATGTAGGGTGGCAGCGGCATTTGCCCGGCTGCCGCTAAATAAGCTTCAATCGGTTCGGAAAATTTCACCAGCCGTCGTGGCCCATCCAATTCCGCCGTCACTTCGGCAGACGGTCCGCCTTCAAGCGTCAGGCGGCTGCCAGTCCGTACCTTCTTACCGCCTACCAGGGCTTCCCATGTGGTCAGGTCAACCCGGCGCAGCAACAGCAATTCAACTTTACCGCCCGTCGATTTTTGGGCAAATACCCGCGCCGGGATCACCCGCGTCTGGTTGATGACCAGCAAATCGCCAGCTTTGAGGTAATCCCCCACCTGCCAGAAACTGGTGTGTTCCAATTCCGATTTGTTACGGTCCAGCACCAGCAGTCGCGAGGCATGTCGCGGCTCGATCGGGGTCTGCGCGATGCGCTCCGGAGGTAAGACGTAATCGAAATCAGCTGTTTTCATATTCAATGTACGGGATGATCTCATCCACGCTGGAAGCTGTTGGGCAACCCTCGTCCACGGTGTGAACTTGCCGTTAAATCATCCGGGGTTGTTGGTTGGCGCACTATAGGGCAGGTTGAGGTGGTCATACGACAGTTTGGTAGCCACCCGCCCCTGTGGGGTGCGGTCAAGGAACCCCAGTTGTAACAGGTATGGCTCAACCACATCCATGATGGTGTCGGGTTCTTCGCCGATGGAGGCTGCGATGGTGTTCAATCCCACCGGACCGCCATTGTACTTTTCAATAATCGTCAACAACACCCGCCGGTCGACTTCATCCAACCCCAGCGGGTCCACATTGAGCAGGTTGAGTGCCTCGTGTGCCACCGCGATATTGATGGTTCCGTCCGCCCGCACCTGCGCAAAATCGCGCACCCGCCTTAGTAACCGCAATGCCACCCGCGGGGTGCCGCGTGCACGCCGTGCCACCTCATCGATGCCGCTTTGGTCGGCATGTACCTTGAGTAAAGCTGCAGCGCGTTTGACAATCGTCCGCATAGCAGGCAAATCATAATAATCCAGCCGGTACACGGCGCCAAAACGAGCGCGTAGCGGTGCGCTCACCAGCGCCAGCCGGGTGGTTGCACCGATCACTGTGAACCGCGGCAACTTCAGCCGAATCGACCGTGCTGACGGACCTTTGCCAATCACGATATCCAGCGCGAAATCTTCCATAGCCGGGTACAGCACTTCTTCCACTGCTCGTCCCAGTCGGTGAATCTCGTCGATGAATAGCACGTCGCCGGCGTGCAAATTGGTCAGAATAGCAGCCAGGTCGCCAGCGCGCTCGACCGCCGGCCCCGCTGTGATTTTGATCGAAACCCCCATCTCGTTTGCCAGCACGTGCGAGAAAGTCGTTTTTCCCAACCCGGGTGGGCCGTAAAACAGCACATGATCCAGCGGTTCCCCTCGTTTGCGCGCCGCCGCGATTAAAATGGACAGGTTTTCTTTCACCTGATCCTGGCCAATGACATCGGTTAGTTGGCGGGGGCGTAATGCCTGGTCCAGGCGGTCATCAGGGCGAGCGTCGGGGCTGGTAAGTCGGCTGGGAGAATCGCTCATGGACACGATTATACCTGCTTTCACAGGCGCATTTTGATTTATAATACTGAAAATCCTCAGGTAAGGAGCATGTATGTCACCGGTTCTGGTTTCACAGCACCCTCTGATCGCCCATAAATTGGGTAAGTTGCGCTCCACTTCCACCGAGCCCAAGAAATTCCGCGAATTGGTTCGGGAAATCACCGGTTTGTTGGCTTACGAAGCCACAGCCGACTTAAGAATCTCCCCAAAAACCGTAGTAACTCCAATGGGAACCGCACCAGCCGCCGAATTGGAAGAAAAAGTCGGCCTGGTTCCTATTCTCCGTGCCGGGCTTGGCATGGTCGAAGGTATCTGGGAATTGATGCCCTCAGCCGAAGTCTGGCATATCGGCATCTACCGCGACGAGAAAACGCTCAAACCGGTGCAGTATTACAACAAACTGCCAACCGAGCCTACCGTTTCGGTGTGCCTGATCCTCGATCCGATGCTGGCAACCGGGGGATCAGCAGTGGCGACCGTGGATATTCTAAAAGCCTGGGGCGTCAAGCGGATTAAATTTGTTGGGCTGATCGGGGCTCCTGAGGGGATTAAAGTGATGCAAAGCCACCATCCGGACGTGCCGATTTATCTGGCAGCCATTGATGACCACCTCAATGAGGTCGGATACATCGTACCCGGCCTGGGGGATGCCGGCGACCGGCAGTTTGGTACAGGTTAAACAACAACTCCGAGGGTAACTCCCTCGGAGTTTTCTAAAAACCTAACAATTTACCTAGCCGCCGATTTGAATCATGCGCCGGTCATCCGGCGCGGATTCGGTGGCCAATTTATGACCTTCGGGCTTGGACAAGACTGCTGCTTGGATCACTGGCAGGATCGCTTGTCCGGATCGGATCGCCGTCAATATCGGTATTTCCAGGTTGGACATCAAGCATGGGCGCAGAAAGCCGTCTGCGGTCAATCGCAATCGGTTGCAGCGTTGACAGAACTGATGCTCGCTCAACGGTGAAATGAAACCGATCTTGCCGCGTCCTCCCGGCACCTGGTATTCGATCGCCGGCCCAAAACCGATCGCATCATCTTGTGATACTAAGCCGAGCGGTTTTAATTGTTCGAAAATATCCTGGATCGAGATAAATGCATCCTGCGGTTGCGGGAAATCGGCTCCCCAGGGCTGTTGATTACCGATGGGCATTAATTCGATGAAGCGGATGTGCCAGGGATGCTGCATGGTCAGCCGTGCCAGATCGAGGAATTCGTCATCATTGACCCCGCGCATGGCGACCACATTGATCTTTATGGGCGAAAGTCCGGCTTCTTCTGCGGCAGTGATACCTTTTAATACCCGCTCAAGCGAGCCGCCGCGGGTAATTTTGGTAAATTTTTCCGCATCCATCGTATCCAGGCTGACATTGACACGCGTCAGGCCGGCATCCGCCAGCTTTTGCGCCATTTTTTCCAGCAACATGCCGTTGGTCGTCAGGCTGATATCATCGATCCCCGGGATTTCAGCCAGCATGCCAATCAACACTGGCAGGTCAGCCCGTACCAGCGGCTCGCCGCCCGTCAACCGGATCTGGCGAACGCCCTGTGCAGCCGCCGCCTTTGCCACCTCAACAATTTCTTCGTAGCGCATGATCGACTGATGCGGCTGCCAGGTCAACCCTTCCGGCGGCATGCAGTACACGCAGCGGAAATTACAGCGGTCCGTGACGGATATGCGTAAATAGGTGATTTGCCGGCCCCAGGAATCGATTAACATTGTGAACGCTCTACCAGTGGGAAGTTGTTAGACAATTTTACCAGAGACTCGCTCAACGGGACGGGTTGGTACAAAGATAAATTTAAACTACACGCAGTCCGGTGATTCGTGACAGCAGCAGTTTTGCCAGCCAGGTCGGCGGCGCCAATACCAGATGAATAAATCCGCTGGCGGCGAAAACCATTGCCAGAGCTCGTAATGCCTTATTAACCGGTGGCGCCAGGAATTCCAGCATCCAACTGCTGACTCCAGGTAGAATCGCTGCCAATAACACCAGGGCAAAAACCAGACCCATGGACCACCATGCCCGCCGGTCTGAAGCACTTGGCAGCATGGTGCTGCTGACGGCAAAAGCCAGGTAAAACCACAGCCAGAAATCTGGCCGAGCCGGTAATTGCGAAAGCGCTGACCAAAACGCTGCCCAATCCGAGGCCAGAATTAGGTTGGTCAGGGGCAAGATTCCCAAAGGTTTCAACCCCAGGTAGGTTACCACCACCATGCCAGTGATCAAAGGTGCCGCGCCAATCAACGTATCTCGCAGCGGATCCGTGGCGGCGGTTTCAACAAACCCCAACCGCAAAGTGCCATTGGCCAACACTTTGGGAATTAACGATAACCGGCCCGTGCGCACCCCCAGCAGGCGCGCCATGACATAATGACTCAGCTCGTGCAGCAACACACCGGGAAAGAATAACAACGAAAACAACCCCAGGGCTGTGACCGGGCGGCGTGTCAGCAGCAAGAAAACAGCCTGAAGCTCGCGGTGCAGCCAGCGTTGCACAATAACAAACACCACCAGGCAAGCTGAAAGCAGCAGCACGCCGTCAAACGGCGGTCGGGTCACCTGGCGGCAGCCCGCACAATTTCAATAAAGTCAGCCGGTTTCAGGCTTGCACCGCCAACCAGGGCTCCGTCGATCTCGGGTTGCGAGAAAAATTCCGCGGCATTGGCACCCGTCACCGACCCGCCGTACAGCACCCGCGTAGCTTCAGCCACCTGTTTGCCGTACAACTCGCGCAATGCCGGGCGAATCATCGCTGCGACGACGCGATTGGCATCCGGACCGGTAGCTGCCCGCCCCGTGCCGATCGCCCACACTGGTTCATAAGCAATCACCAGATGCTCCAGCTTATCTGCCGGTATATTCTTCAGTCCCTCGTACAATTGACGCTCGATCACGGCAGCAGTTTGCCCGGATTCGTTCTCGCTCAGTGTCTCGCCGATACAGGCGATGACCACCAAGCCTTTCGCCAGAGCTGCCAGCGTCCGTTTGTTGACGGTTTCATCGGTTTCGCCGAAATAGGTCCGGCGTTCGGAGTGACCGATAATCACATAACCGCAGAATTCCTTCACCATTCCTGGAGAAACCTCGCCAGTGAAAGCCCCCTTCTCTTCCCAATGAAGGTTTTGCGCGCCCAACCCAATTTCGGTCCCCACCAGCATCGCTGAGACCGGCATCAGCGCCATAAACGGCGGGCACAAAACCTGCTCAACCGATTTGATCTCCTGCAGGCTAGGCACCATCTCCGCTACCAGCCCGCGGGCTTCTTCGATCGTTTTGTTCATCTTCCAGTTGCCAGCTACGAATGGTGTTCGCATGAAAATTCTCCCTGTGAAAAAGTTCTCAATGATGGGGCAATTATACATCCAAGAGCATCTTTGCCTTCCTGGATTGGTTAATTGACGGGAAGCGCCGATCACGGTATCATCAGGGTGCTCAGGTTGGTCAGACGGTCGCGGTCTTGCATGCAAGATCGAGGAAAGTCCGCACTCCACAGGGCACGACGCCGGGGAAACCCCGGGGTGAGGCAACTTGCGGGATCGGGCCACAGAAACAAACCGCCCGCCGTTCGCGGCAGGCACGGGTGAAATGGTGGTGTAAAAGACCACCAGCGTCCGCAGTAATGCGGCGGCTGGGCAACCCCCGTCGGGAGCAAGGCCAAGCAGGGATGAGGAACTGCCCGTTCCATTTGAATCCCGGGTAGGCTGCACGAGCGGACTGGTAACAGTCCGCCTAGAGAGATGACCGTCCCTCGCGAGACCGTCCGTTCGCGGATACCCTCGCCAGGACAAAATGCGGCTTATAGACCGACCTGAGCACCAGTTTTTGATCTAGTAGCGGCGGGCAGTGCCCGCCAGCACTTTATTTTTGCGGCCAAAACCCCATCGAGGGGTGGTATGCGGCTTATTAATGGCCTGAGCAATCTCAATAATAATTTGTGCTGCCAAAAACCTTAACTCTGCATTCTTTCTGATCTAAGGTGTGGGTAGCATTTCGGATCCAGCCGGGGTTGGGCTTGGTTCGGGAGATGGAATCGCTGTCTCCAGCGTCTCCGGAGGGAGCGTTGGCATCGGTGTAGCACTCGCTTCAACCGTTGCTACTTCCGTGGGGGCAATTGTTATCTCTAAAGTCGGGGTTTCGGTCGGACTCGGTTCGGCCAGCTTCTCATCCTCATCGCTTTGATTATCGAAAAACTCACCATCAAAAGCAAACTCTGCATTAGGTTTTTGCCCATACGGACAAGGTTCCAGCCCAGTACAGTTAGCGACCACCTGGCTGCCAACCGGAATAATTGGTAATGGTAACTTTGGCAGCTGCGCGATATTGACTTCCTGCGGCAGGGCGTGAAATTTACAGTGAATGGGTAACACTCGCTCTGTCCGGGTTCGAGCTGCTCGGTGGCGAGAAGCATGGCACCAACCCATCGGTTTCAACAGCTGGGTTACCGTACCACCTCACTGATCATCGACCAATTCCTCGCCTGCTTGCTGTTCAACCTTGAGCGTGGCGAACTTCAGCAGGTCATGGGTCGGATTTACCGGGGTCTCAAAAAGGCCGTGATACTTCAAGTCTGTTGTGCCGGTGTTCTTGGCACAAAAGATTCCCATCTCTGAATAGTCCGCCCCAGGCTCCTATTCGGATGCTCAAATGGTTCTCCGGATACCTGGAGGTCGAGTGTTCCAGAAGTTATAATACTGCCTGCACTAGTCGCCGAATCTGAGATACCATGCACCGGCACCGACTATGCCGAATGTCATGACGCCGATTATTAATGCGCCAATGAATACCGAGAACAATCTCGAATGTTTCATTTCGACCTTACCTGCAATTACAGCAGGTTTTTATTGGTAATTGTATCTGTGGCTATGCCTTGGTAAAAGGAGAAACAACGAAGAGGGAGTAACCAAGCCGGGGTAATCTCAATTCAGTTTATTATGCTAGTGCAGTATAAACCGCCGTCAATAAATGTCAAGCAGTTTATAAAGAATATTATAATTTTCTAGGAAATTTACTCTTCCTGGCGGTGAATATCGAGTGACTACTGCTCCTCGAAATCCAACTTTAAGCAACACTTAAGTGCGATTGCACCTCAACCAGCGTGATCGTTCACACCTTAAATAAATGGACGTGAACTACCGTCCCTTAATTCATTCACGAATGTCGCTCACGTGTCCTCTAAATCCCCAGGTACGCTGACTTGACCTGCGGATTTTCCGCGATTTCTTTGGCGCTGCCGGATAAAACGATTCGTCCGGTTTCCAGCACGTACGCCCGGTGTGAGATCGACAAAGCCATCGAGGCATTCTGCTCGACCAGCAGAATGCTGGTGCCCTGAGCGTTGATCTCCTTGATGATCGAGAAAATCTCTTCCACCAGGATCGGGCTGAGTCCCATTGACGGCTCATCCATCATCATCAGCGTTGGCCGGCTCATCATCCCTCGACCCGTTGCCAACATCTGCTGCTCACCGCCGGACAGTGTGCCGCCAAGCTGACCAATGCGCTCTTTCAGTCGTGGAAAACTGGAGAACACCCGGTCCATCGAGCGTTGAATCTCAGCCGGATCACTTCGGGTAAAGGCGCCCATCATCAAATTCTCTTTTACCGTCAAGGGTGCAAAAATCTTTCGCCCTTCCGGTACATGACTGGCGCCCAGCCGGACAATCTGCTGCGCCGGCATCATCGTGATATCCATCCCTTTGAATTTGACTTGCCCGCCGCGCGAACGCAGCAGTCCTGAAATGGTCCGCAGCGTGGTTGACTTTCCAGCGCCGTTGGCGCCGATCAAAGTCACGATCTCGCCTTCCTCGACGTTGAAAGACACACCTTGCAAGGCATGGATCGCGCCGTAATACACATTAAGGTTTTCAACTTCAAGCAGCATGACCGGCTCCTTTCCCCAGGTAAGCTTCGACAACTCTTTCGTTCGCCTGGATTTCTTTGGGGTTTCCGCGAGCGATCACCTGCCCGAAGTCCATCACCGTGATATGCTGGCAAATTCCCATGACAACCCGCATCTGGTGTTCGATGAGCAGAATCGTCAGGTTAAAGCGGTCATGAATAAAATGGATCAGGTCCATCAACTCGATGATCTCTTTTGGGTTCATGCCAGCAGCAGGTTCGTCCAACAACAGCAGTTTCGGATTGGCTGCCAGCGCCCGAGCGATTTCCACCCGTCGCTGCTGACCATACGGCAAGTTTTTGGCTGTTTCGTTCTGAATACCTTCCAGTCCAAAAATTGCCAGAAAATCCAGCGCATGTTCGGTCAGTTCATCTTCTTTCACATAAAAATTCTTGCTGCGCAGCACACTGTCCGCCAGGCTGTAGCCAGCATGCGGATGGTAAGCGATGCGGACATTATCCAGCACGGATAGATTGGAGAAAAGACGGATATTCTGGAAGGTACGAGCGATTCCCTTACGGGTGATCTCAAAAGGTTCCTGTCCGGCAGTGGTTTCACCGTTGAACTCGATCTTGCCGCGGGTTGGGGTATAGATGCCGGTTATCAGGTTGAATACCGTGGTCTTGCCCGCACCGTTTGGTCCGATTAAGCCGTTCAGGTCACCCTGATTCAAGGTGATATCAAAATTTTGAACCGCACCAAGTCCGCCAAAGAATTTGGTCAGGCCTTCGACATTTAGAATAGTGGTGGAGGATGTTGTGGTTTCCATAGGTTTCCTCCTTTAGACCTCAACCGCAGGTTTATCAGTTGGTGTTCGGCTTGACTTTTGCCGGGTCAGAACCGTTTTGGCTTTTAGGAAGCCCCATTCTACCGAGCCCAGCAAGCCTTGAGGTCGAATCAACATCATCAGCAGCAAAGTGATCGGATAGAGCACATACCGCCAGGTTGGCGCCTCGGTTCCCATTTGGCTGAGCAACACACGTAAAAGACCTTCCAGGAAGAATAACCAACCAAACGATGAGACGATTGTTCCGGTCATACTCCCCAGACCGCCAAACACCACGATAATCAGTGGGTTAAAACTCACCAGGAAATCGAACGATCCCGGAGAGAGGAACCCGATAAAGTGAGCGTAAATACCACCGCCCATTCCGGCGAACAGACTGCCGATGACAAAAGCCATTAATTTGGAGCCGGCTATGTCGATCCCCATCGCCTTTGCCGCAGTTTCATCCTCACGCACCGACATAATCGCCCGGCCCGTGCTGGACCGTAAAATATTCCGCATGACAATGACTACGATCATCAGGAACAAGAATGCCCAGAACCAGGTAGTCAACTTGGGAATACCCACCATCCCGCGCCCGCCTTTCATTTCGGGGAAGGGCAGAACGGTGTCCGAGTTGATCATCAGCACGTTCACCACGATGGTGAAACCCAGTGTAGCAATGCCGAAGTAGTCGGAACCAAGGGTGAGCACTGGCAGACCGAAAAGGAAGCTGACTTCAGCTGCAAAAATCCCGGCAAATATAACCGCCAGGAAAAACATGATTTGCATCGGGATACCCCGAGCCAGGACTCCCGGATCCAGGTTGGTACCGAGCAGAGGTTGGAATACTGGATTGAGCCACCTGCCCACCATCACCGCGATAAATCCCGCGACAAAAGTCCCGATCAGGTACAGTGTGAAGGCCGATAAGACCGGAATGCCGCGAATTTTCTTTACCAGGCGGCCGATTGCGGTCAAAATGATCGCACCTACAATTGTGCCAACCCCAACCACAATCAGCCCACGAGCGTCCCCATTGACCCAGCGGTAGGTGATATCCGCGGAGGTGTAGGCGCCAATGCCGTAAAAGCCCCATTGCCCCAGGCTGAATTGTCCATTGAAGCCATAAATCAGGTTCAACCCCAGAGCTACCATCGCCATGGCGCAGGCTTGAAACAGCAAACCGCTGTCAAAGTCATTGAGCAATTGGAAGTTGCCAAATTTGGTCAATCCCAACTGAATAACGCCGAAAGCAACCACCATGCCGCCAATTTTTAGCCAGCGGCTTGGCAGAGACATTACCCACAAAACGCCATAAAAGTAGGCAATAATCGCTGCGATTTTTACAATTGATCCGAGTAGAAATCCAAGTTCCATGGCGGGCTCCTATGCTTTCTCTTGCGTAGGCTCGCCGAAGATACCGGTTGGCCGGATCAACAGGACGATAATAAGGATCGAAAAGGCTACTGCATCCCGCATTGGCGTGGAAATATATCCCGCGGTCATGGATTCTGCCTGTCCCATTATCAGGGCGCCAACGAAAGCGCCGGGGATACTGCCAATGCCGCCCAATACTGCCGCGATAAAGGCCTTCAAGCCTGGTAGGATGCCTAGCTGAGACCAGATGGAACTATATGCTATCGCATATAACACCCCACCAAGTCCGGCAAATGCCGCTCCAATCGCGAAGGTGAATGAGATCACCGAGTCAACATCAATGCCCATTAACCGGGCCGCTTGCTTATCGAAGGATGCTGCCCGCATGGCGACACCAATCTTGGTGCGCTTTACCAGGAATTGCAGGAATATCTGCACCAATACAGACGCCAGCATAATAATCAATAAAATATTCGAGAAAGTAATACTCCCGTCCGGAGGTGCTTGACCAGGAACAACCCTATGAATACCGCCTTTGATATACCATGCTACAACTTCAAATGGCCGTTCATAGGGGATAAAACGGGGGGAAAAAACAAAATTCAACGCCCCGAAATATTCCAGGAAAAAGGAAACACCAATTGCTGTGATCAACGCCGCGATACGCGGAGCATCGCGCAATGGTTTGTAGGCAACCCGTTCAATCGTCACCGCTAAAATCATGCAGATGAGCATGGAGAGCAGTACCACGGTAATCGACCCGATCACAATGCCAAGCATGGGCGGGATGGCTGGAAATACAGCTGCCGGCCATTGGTGAAGATTAAAGCGTGTTACAGCGAAGAAGCTGACAAACGCTCCAACCATGAATACATCGCCATGGGCAAAGTTAATCAGCCTGACAATGCCATAAACCATGGTATAGCCAAGGGCTATCATGGCATAGACAAATCCCAATTGCAAGCCGCTAATAAAAACCTGAGCAAATAAAACCGGATTTTGAAACAGGTTTTTGCCCAGAATATAAACAGCTGCAAGTCCTAATACGATAAAGAATAACTGGCCGATCCAGGCGAGTGGCAGACGTGTTTTCGTCTGGGGAATTGGGGTCTGGGAGGGTGTGCTGACTTGCTGCATCGGTAGAACACCTCCTGAAGGTTTGATTTAAACAGGAATTGGAGGGCAGGGTAACCTGCCCCCCAATTTTAAAGTCAGCGCTTCCCCAATTTACGGGGCGACGTTTGCTTCAAACTTCACACCCTCCGCGGTGACCGCTAACACGGCAGCGGATTTGACCGGGTTGTGTTTGGCATCCAGGGTAATGGAGCCAGAAACAGCGTCGAATTTGATGGCAGCCAGGGCAGCTGCTACCTTGTCAACGTCGTCGACTGAGCCAGCATTCACCATGGCGGTGAAGAGCATGTTGGCAGCATCGTAGGCTAAGGTCGCCAGGGCATCCGGTACCTTGGGGGTACCGTCGTCATTTTTGTATTTGGCGCCGTAAGCAGCCAGGAAGTTCACAACTTCGGGGCGTGGATCATCGGGCGAGTAGTGGTTGGTGAAGAACCCACCAGCAGCCGCTACAACGTCCAGGTCAGCTGAATCCCAGCCATCACCACCAACGAACGGGGCGGTAATGCCTTTTTCCTTGGCCTGTTTGGTAACCAGGTTGACGATGTTATAGTAGTCGGGCAGATAAACTACGTCCGGTTTGGCTTCTGCAATTTTTGCCAGAATAGTCGAGAAATCGGTGTCCTTGGAGGTGTAGCTTTCCTCTCCGACAACGGTTCCGCCCATGGCAGTGAAGTTCTTTTCGAACTCAGATGCCAGACCCTTCACATAGTCATTCGCCTGATCGAGCATGACGAAGGCGGTCTTCGCGCCTAATTTTTCCATCGAGAATTTGGCGCCAACCAGACCCTGGAAGGCATCGATGAAGCATGCGCGGAAGGTATAGGGCTTGGTTTTCCCATTGGTATCGACAGTCACGCCTTCAGCCGTAGATGTACCACTGATGACGATAACTTTCTTGAGGGTACCAATTTCCGAAATGGGGATGGTGGCCTTGGAGCAGACTTCGCCAATTACGAATTTGACTTTGTCCTGGTCAACAACCTTATTCATGGCGTTCACAGCCGGTTCGGGCGTGCACTGGCTATCTTCCACGATCGGTTTCAAGGTATATCCATTGACTCCGCCCTTGGCATTCCATTCTTCAATTGCCAGAAGTGCGCCGTCACGGGTTGAAACACCGAATGTAGGGACCGGACCGGAAAGAGGTGCAAGGATGGCAACTTTTACTTCTTTCGCGCCACCAGTACCACCCGTTCCTCCGCAGGCTACCAAAATCATGGCAGCAATAACGAACAAACTCAAAACTTTCAGCGATCGCATTATGTTCTCCTCCTAAACACAAATTGAAATTTGGACACACTATTCAAATGGCTGCATCCCCCAGGGTGATAGTTACTACCGTCAGATTGCTCAATTCCCGGCGGTGGTGCTACCAATGGGTTTTATGTCGATATATGTTTGAACCACCTCCTTGGAAAAAAGGTGCATGAGGTAGATTATGAAACGATTCGTACCGGAGGGATTATAGCTGGGTAAATTAATGATGATCCAATTTACACCAATAGCTTATGATAGAAAAAGTCTGACCAGTTGTCAAGTGCCAAAAACCTTTAATATCGCATCATATCGGTATTAACTGCTTGACAAAGCCAGCATAAATCAATAATATAAATGGATATTATTATCCCCTGTTTATACGCGAACTGAATAGCCCTTATTCCACAGGAGACCCAGAATGCTGCGAAAGAATATCTCACAGCCAACGACAGTCGCAATATTGTTATTCATCCAAATCATCCCGCTGATGATTTTCCCGCTGGACACTTTCACATCCAATAGCCAGCAGTGGTGGCTGCCGCTGCTTTTGACTGCACTGGCAATCGTGGGTGCGGTTAAAATTGTCGTCCAACGGACGACGGATCTGTGGCCTTGGTACCTGGTTTCGTTTTCGCAGGGTTTTAATGTTATCAGCCGCATTATGATGCTCATGCCCCACGCCACCAAAAATGTAGGTGGGGTTCAGGTAACCGACGCTGCTTACTTGATCACCAATGCTCTGGCCATCATAATTTCCTTCGGTTATATTGTTTGGGCCGAATTACCCGATGTGCGCTTGAGCTTACTTGGAAAGAAAGTAACCACAGCATAATAGTTCAATTTAACTTATTTCATTGATTTCTTGTCCCACCAGGGGAACGCGGTGCCTGGTGGGTTTTCTTTTTTAAAACGTTCCCCTGACAACACCCAGGGGCAGGCATCGTCAGGGGCAACAAGGGATGGAAGTCGGGCTCAGACGACCGGGTCTGGTCCAACCTTCGGTAGGTTAATTATTTTCGTAAAGCTCTCCACTACGACTGGGTCGAAATCTTTACCCGTGCAGCGAATGATCTCCTCGACCGCCTCAGGAATCGTCCGGGAAGGGCGGTAGACACGGTCGGTGATCATGGCGCCAAAGGCATCTACAACAGTTAATATTCTTGCACCGATAGGAATTTCTTCGGCACTCAAACCCATCGGGTAACCACTACCATCATACCGTTCGTGATGGGACATAACCAGCCGTGCCACATCCGAAAGGCCGGCAATCATGCGCAAAATGCGGGCACCAATTTCCGGGTGCTGTTTCATGATCGCCCACTCTCGTTCATTTAAAGGACCCGGTTTATGTAGAATATTGTCCGGGATACCAATTTTGCCTATGTCATGCAGTAATGCTGCCCGGCGGATAGCCTGAATTTCATGGAATGAGCAGCCAAGGTCAATGGCGATCCGTTCTGTAAGCCGTGTGATCCGCCGGCAATGTTCGCCTGTTGAAAGATCGCGGGCTTCGAGCGCTTTCGAAAGCGCCATTACAATCTCAACAATGCTTTCCTCATCAGAATAAGGCAGGCTCTCTCTATGTAAAACCTTCGCAGCCTGATCGGCGAATAAGTAGGCTTGATTGATGTTTTCAAGACGCTTTACGGTTTCATCAACCACCAAAACGAAAACGCCAACCGGTTCCGTATCGATCCGCATCGGGAAGAGATAGATATTATCGCGGCATCCGACACGCAAAACAGCTTGCTGATCTCGGGTGAGAGATTTTTTCCGTTGGTCAATGAATGTAGGTTCTTCGCCTAAAACTACCTGTTGGAGTAATTCTTGCGCATGGAAGTTATCTCGCTGAACTGGTAAATGAGTGCTAACGGGCGACTGACCGCTATGGAATGCTTGGTACCGGAAATTACCAC
>CAVRKN010000001.1:0-25832 GCA_963721535.1 uncultured Chloroflexia bacterium | reverse complement strand
TCTCACGTTCTGTAGTCTCCTGGTCTTGGCGCTGCACCGAAGCGATGACGAAATCGCGTTCCAGAGGGTTCATCTCATCTAAATTTTGTCCAGCCCATTCGCGCACCTGCATCAACTTTACGCCGCGGTACAGCAGATCGGATTCACGATCAGCATTTTGCCACTCCTGAGCAGCTTCGGTCAGATGGCGGTGCAGACGCAATCCCTCGCGATTTTCTTCGAGCCAGGTGCGTAGAGTGGGCCATTCGCGAATCAGTGCCTCTGTGCGCAACTTCCACTGAGTTTTGGCTAACGGTAATCAAACGGGCGTCCGCCAGGCGTTAAGCACGTTTTCGGGTGGCATCCGCCTGTTCGGGATGGATGGAAAAGTTCGCTAGTGGTTACCCGTCGGCGGGTTTCAATCGAATCGTTGCTCCGATCCGCCGAGTTCAGTCAGGCGGATAAACACGCGGCGGGCAATGACCTGCTGCTCTCTGGTAAATTGATCGGTAAATACAGCTTCGGCGGTCTCGGCGATGGCGCCGCGCACTCCCCCAGAAGCCGCATATCCGCTCAAAGTCATCTCGCGGCCGCGTCTGCGGTGCCAGGTCTCGAATAAGGCATGCGACAGCAAAGGTAACGCTCCAGGTTCGCTGCCAACGTCGTGCAGCAGCACATCCACCAAACCGGGTTCGATCTCCCACCGACCACGGCGGGCAGGTTCCTCGATAGCCCTCCTTAATTCTTCGACACTCATCTCGCCAATGTATTCCTGCTGACGCGAAAGAACATCGCGCAGGCGATCATACCCGGCGCAGTGAGCATAAAAATCAGCCCGCAGGGTAATGATGGCCACAACTGGACCATCGTCAGCTGTTACAGCGGTCATGAGATTATTGATGAAAGCAGTCCGGCTTCATCTCCGAGCGGCACAGGGCGAATACCTCCTCGAACTGGTCAATGACCAACAGAGAGTATTCGCCGCCGCATTCCTGCTGTTCTTTTTTTATAAATAGCTTCAGGCTGCGTGGATCCTTCTCCAGATCATCCATCAACCTGGCGGCAGCGTTGACTGATCCGTTTTCACGGGTGAGGGCCAACGCCAGGCTTTCCAACGGGTGGGCAGTTGGCGTAAGGAAATGGATGGGCCAATTCACCGTTTTTGGATTCCAACGGAGGGCCGGCACCAAGCCAGCCCGCACCAATGATGATTTACCGCTACCGGATGCCCCTATCACTGCCAGGAATTGGTCTGGTTCGGATTCGGGAGACGAAACCAAACCCAGCACCCGCTCCAGTAATTTGGCAGTCAAGTTCTCGCGTCCAACGAATAAATCAGCGTCAGCTTCGTCGAAATAATTCAACCCCTTATATGGACACAGACCCAACACCGGTGCATCTTCGCGGCGCAGATTGCCAGCCAGATCGATCAGGTGAGCCACCACAGCGGGTTCATCTTCCAGACCCAGTGCAGGAACAAAACGGGCTTCGATGGTGGGAATATCTGGCAACCGCAAGTTCTGCTCAAGCCGGCTGATTTGCGCATCACTGTATCCCACGTCTATTGACAACTCGAGTTGGGTAATCCCGGCGCGTCTTCTTAAGAAGCGCAGAAAATCGCCGAAGGTGGTGAACTTATCAATCGAGGACTGGAGGTATCGTTGCAGCCATTTTTCCCTCTGATCGTCTGGACAGGCGTTTTCGCAGCTTCAGTATAGCAAAATCAAGACAATTTGGAGAATTTTGGTAGGAAATGGCAAGAATGGTAGGTTGGCGCCTGCTATCGTGAGACCATCAAACGACCGGAGCGCAATTCGGCGCACAGTTCAAACGGTCAACGGAGGATGAAATGACTACCAACAAATGGTTCACTGCCATCTTCAGCATCGCCATTCTCGTCGCTCTCGTTTTTACGGTTCAAGGAATCAGCGCCAATGCAGACCTGGCAAAAACTGCCGCCAACTCACAGGCCATTTTGAATGCGGCGTCGGCCCGTTGGAGCGGGTTGGCAGGACGGGCCGCGGCTGAGATAGAGCATGCCCAAAGAATCAATTCTGCTCATGCTGCCCGCCTGACTGCCATGTCAGAGGACTATGTTGCTCGACTGGTCAGGATTAATTCAGCCCAAGCTGCGCGCCTGACTACAATGGCTGATTTTTATACTGCCAAAAAGATCAGAGTGAGCACCGCCCAGTCTGCCCGTCTGACTGCCATAGCCGAATATTATGCAGCCAAAGTTTCCCGGGAAAGCCACACTCAGGCAGTCCGACTCCGCGTTATGCCGGACACCTTCACCCGTTTTGTTTCGGTGCAGCGGGTTCGCGAGGCAGAAGCTGCCCGCTGGAGTGGATTGGCTGCCAAATACTTTGCAGAACGGTAGAAATGGTAATAGACAATCGAATAGCAGGCCACAAAAAAACCAGGATCGGAATTACCGATCCTGGCTCGTTTTTGTTCCTCTGCCTCTTGTCAATCCAGAATAATTGACTTGTTTTATCAACTTATGGTATTCTTTTATACCAGCCTGGGTACCTCGGGCAAATTAAATAAATTTGAATATTAGGAGTGAAAATCATGCAAAAAATTACCCCCTTTCTATGGTTTAACGACAATGCCGAAGAGGCAATCAACTTTTACACCTCCATTTTCAAAAATTCCAAAGTGTCCAACGTTTCTCGTTACGGCGAAGGCGGTATGGGGAAGGCCGGAACCATCATGACCGGAACGATCCAGCTGGAGGGTCAGGACTTCATGGTGCTCAATGGCGGACCGATTTACAAGTTCACTCCAGCCGTCTCATTCTTCGTCGACTGCAAATCGCAGGAAGAGGTCGATTACTATTGGAACCGGTTACTGGAAGGCGGCAAACCTGACCAATGCGGTTGGCTGACCGATAAATTTGGCGTCTCGTGGCAAATTGTACCCACCAGGTTGGGCGAGCTGCTGACCGATCCGGATCCGGTCAAAGCCGGGCGGGTAATGCAAGCCATGCTGAAGATGGTCAAATTGGACGTTGGCGAACTGGAACGCGCCTATGCGGGATAAATTTTTTCAGGGGCGAACTAAATTGGTGTAGATTAACAAAAAGCGTTGTCTCGTTAGACAACGCTTTTTGTATAATTTACCGAAAGGCGTGTGAGGCCAGTGAACGTTTCTTAAATAAAAACCACCACTCGCGGATTGTCTGTACGAGTGGTGGTTCTCTTCTTAGCTAACTAATCCGTTTAGAGGATTGTTACGTAAGCAGCCTGCAGACCCTTGGGGCCCTGCTCCACGTTGAATTCTACTTTCTGACCTTCTTCAAGGGAGTGGTAGCCTTCACCGGTGATGGCTGAATGATGGACAAATACATCGGGTCCATTATCCTGGGCAAGGAAGCCATAGCCCTTGGTATTGTTGAACCATTTTACTGTTCCGGAAATTCGTTCTGACATTGTGTAATACTCCTGATATTCTTTGTTTACAAAAATTGATTAATAACGTCGTGCCCCGCCCCGATTTTTGTGGGGGCTTGGCCGGCGTGATCCGTTATTTCCACCGTTGCGGTCGTTGTAACCACCGCCACTGGATGAATCGCGCTCATGCGCGGTTCCGACTTTGATCTCGCGATCGTCGAGGGAATATCCGTTAAACATTTGGGTTGCTTTGGCGGCATCGGCTTGTGAGCCCATGACCACGAAGGCAAATCCCTTCGACTCTCCGGTCGACCGATCTTTGATCAAGTCTGCCGAGACGACTGTACCCGCTTGCGCGAGTAAAGTGCGCAGGTCTTCTTCTTTCGTTGCGAAAGACAGATTTCCTATAAATAACTTTACTTCCATTGTTTTTCCTTGCTTCGGCGATATTCACCGAAAAAAAATGCTGTCAACCTGATAAAAGGTTTGACAGCAAAACGACAACCCTGTTACTTAGACATTAACATCATACCACACAATTTAGGAATAGCCAGGGTTTGTCAAGACCAATATTACCCAGCTGCTGCCGCCCGTACCATGGCCGAAAAATCTTTACCGGTTGGCTGTTGGAAAACGCGTAAATCGAAGTTTTGCGCTGCCGCCAACAGGTGATCGAAAATCTCGGCCTGAATGAGCTCATAGGCCACCCAGTCGGTGGTTTTCGTAAAAATATACAATTCGACCGGTAAGCCGCTCTGCCCCGGCGCCAATACGCGGATCAAAAATGGCCGCACATTATCCGAGTAAATATCGGGACGGTGCTTCAAATAAGCCGCTATATAGGCGCGGAAGACCTCGATATTGGTGATTTGCGGACCATCCAGCGGGGAATCATAATGGTCGCTGTGGTCGCGTTGATAAGCTTGCAATGCATTAATTTTTTCTTCCAAATATTCAGAGAGTAGGTCGATTCGCCGCAGACGCTCCAGCATCTCCGTATCACAAAACTTGATGCTGACCATATCGATCGACAGGGAGCGCTGAATACGCCTTCCGCCGCTCTCAACCATCCCGCGCCAGTTGCGGTACGGCACATCGACCATTTTATAGGTCGGAATTACACTGTACGTCATATCAAAATTGCGGATTTTGATGGTGTGAAGATTGATGTTGACCACATCGCCATCTGCGTCATAACTGGGCACCTCCACCCAGTCCCCTTCTTTGAGCAGGTCGTTGGCAGCGATTTGGATGCTGGCAACCAGCGACAGAATGGTATTTTGGAAAATAAGCATCAGCACTGCGGCAATAGCCCCTAGACCGGTCAATAACACCACCGGAGATTCTCCGGTCAGCAGCGTGATGCTGAGAATAATGCCCACCAACACGATCACCAGACGGGCAATATCCAGGTACCCTTGGATACTGACGCCGTTATAGGTGGGGCGCCGCTCATAAATCTCGTTGATAGCGGTAAATAGACCGGAAATCGTGATCACCGACAGCCATAGGATGAGAAACAAGGCTGACTTACCAACGATTGCCTGGTATTCCGGGAACAAAAAAGCACTGATGTACACCACAATCAACGGCGCAAGCCAGGCCATGCGGGTGGGTTTGAGATAGCGGACCAGGCTGTCATCGGCTTTCGTTTTCGACCGGGCAGCCATGTTGGTTAACGCCCGTGCAATACCGTACCGGAAGAGTAGAAATAGCACGAAGCTCAACATCATTACGACGCCGATTGCCATGGGCAGGTTGGCCTGTAGTTGGGCAATTAATTCGGCAGTGGTCATATTCCCTCCCTGGCGGAATGATATGTTGATTTTTATGGTGTATTTTATCCTATATTATTCTTTAATATTCCATTTGTGATACTAAATCTTCGAAATGGATCTCCCGAAAGAAAATTTTTACGTGGTTTCCTAAGATTAATTTCTGTCTACACCGGGTAAAATTAAATTTCACCACCCATTTCCCGCTCGAAGCTCAGGAAATAAAATGGCTCTTTCCGCCGCTAATTTCATTGAAGACCGTTGGGCCCCGTTATTAAAAATCGGAGCCACTGCAGCCATCGCTCAGATGGTGATTATGGTCGTCCAGAT
Organism: uncultured Chloroflexia bacterium; assembly: GCA_963721535.1. GTDB lineage: Bacteria > Chloroflexota > Anaerolineae > Anaerolineales > Anaerolineaceae > Bellilinea. The sequence goes on along the minus strand of CAVRKN010000001.1, from coordinate 20,353 downwards.
CATTGTTTTCACTGCCTGGCCGCCACCCACCAGCGTGGAAGGTTTTTTTGAACTGTTCCAACGAAACTGGCTGCTAGGTTTGCTTAGTCTCGACCTTTTGTACATACTTAATAACATGCTGTTGATCCCGATTTATCTGGCGTTGTATGCTGCGCTAAAACGGACAAATGAAGCTGTGATGTTGCTGGCATTGATTTTTGGGCTAGTCGGGATTGCTGCCTATTTTTCTTCGAGCGTCGCCTTCGAAATGCTATCAATTAGCGGTCAATATAACGCCGCGGATGCTGTGTCGCGCACCTCCCTGCTGAGTGCTGGTCAAACTTTGCTGGAATTGTATAAAGGGACAGCCTTTGATGTATATTACATACTAAACGCCGCATGGCTGCTCATGTTGGCATTTGTAATGTGGCGTAGTCCGGTTTTCAATCGGGCAACCGCCAGGTGGGGCATCGCGGCGGGAATATTGATGATCATCCCATCAAGTGCTGGTACTTTGGGTATGATCTTCGCGCTGGCGTCACTGGCGCCCTGGGCAGTATTTTTGACATTGATTGCGAGAAGGTTCCTTCAGCTGGCAACAACCAAAATGCATAAGGAAATTGGCAGCCTGTTTCCTGACAGATAGCGATCTTAGGAGGTTGAGATGGGCGAAATTCTCGATTGGAGCAGCATGCGCACCATGTCTGAGCGGCTGTTAAAAGAACGGACCGGTGAAGACCTGGCAGCTTGGAATGCACGAGTTCAAGCAATTCAATCCGGCGGGAGAAGCGAGTTTGCGAACGTGGCTGACGCAGCAAGGAGTGCAGGGTTACGCTCAATCCCTTCTGGTTATGGAAACCTTTGGCTACCCGGACTATCTGACCACGCCAGCGGATGAGTTGGTAAACGCGCAATATGCCGACCGGGCCGAATTGCGCCTCATATATGAAGCCATTATCAAAGCCGCAGCCAGCCTGGGTGCGGTAACTGTTCAAGCGCGGAAAACGTACGTCTCGCTACTCACTCCACGTCGCACTTTTGCCCGTATCCAACCCACTACCCGCACTCGTATCGACCTGGCATTGCGAATGGAAAAGCCCCGGACAGATGAGCGTCTGGTGCCATCCAGAATCCAGGAAAGCATGAAGTGGCAGCTGGGTCTATCCAGTCTGACCGATTTTGATGCAGTTGCGCTCGGTTTACTGGAACAGGCGTATCAGGAGAACCAGTAAGCCGATGATTACAGCTAGATGTGCCATCGCGCGAAGGCTAAATTAAAGTAGTCATAAGTTGTAATTATGGTGAGGGTAAATCTTGATAATCCCCAGAAAACACATCCTGGGTTTTTGCTGTCACATACAAGGGATTAGGAATTGAATTCCCTGGATTATTGAGTAAAATTATATACATTAATGGGTATTCAAGTCTGCCAACCGGAACCATTGTCGCGCGCAGCATGAAGGAGATGGCGTCTTATGAAAACCTTTGTCCTGGTACATGGCTCACACGGCGGGGGGTGGGTCTGGAAATACACCGCCGCTATTCTACGCACTCAAGGCCATACGGTCTATACTCCCACACTGACCGGATTGTCAGACCGGGCACATTTATTGGGATGCAGCGTCAACCTGTCCACCCATATCAAGGACATTACCAACCTGTTGGAATATGACGATCTGAAAAGCGTCATCCTGGTTGGCAACAGTTATGGCGGCATGGTGATCAGTGGAGTGGCTGCCCATATGCCGGAACGGTTGCAAATGTTGGTTTACCTGGACGCTTACTTGCCGGATGACGGTCAGAGCGAACAAGATTTGTGGCCGCCACAAATAATGGCTGGAATCGAAAAAGATCCCGCAGCCAGGCTTGGCTATCGTTCAGCCCCGCAGCCGGAAGCATTTGGAATAACAGATCCAGATTTGGCTGCCTGGGCGAGGGCTCGTTTCACACCCCAGCCGTTGGCAACGTATACAGAGCCAGTCCCGCCCGGCAATGCCGAGAGTGCGGCGCTGCCGCGAGTTTTCATCCATTGCACCGGCAGCCCCTCTCAGACATCCCCTTTTTTCGGCCGTTTTGCTGCCAAAGCCAGAGCCAAAGGCTGGCCTGTCATCGAGATCAATGCCGAACATATGTCTATGTTGACATCACCGCAAGAGACTGCCGAGCAATTGCTGGAAATTAGCTATATGCGGTAGAGTTGTAGAGCCACAAGGGATAGATTTTCAGCACAAACCGTTGGCAGCGGTTGGTACACAGCCCGGTTTACTGGCTTTTAAACTGGAATAAGTCAGTGTGCGGTGGGTATGCAACATAGACCGTTATGAAATTTTCTTTGATGGCGTCTTATTTCTGACCAGGACCTGGCTCAATGTGACCTCCCATGAGCCAACCCGATAGGCATAATCTTAAACGGATGGATTAAAGGACCACCCACCCCTGGCGCGTTCCAGTGCGTACAGCCTCGGTACGGCTGGAGACTCCGAGTTTTGAGTACAACGACGACAAGTGATATTTGACCGTGTGCTCACTGATTTGCAATTGGAGAGCGATTTCCTTGTTGGCCAACCCTTCTGCCGCCAACTGTAATACCTGACGCTCGCGGGCCGTCAACGGATCGAGTACTGCTTCAGCATCCCTTATCTCTGGCAAAAGTGGATGATCCACGAACCGTCCAACCAGAACAGGAGAACCAACCACCAGCCCCTCCGCCAGAGCGTGCAGCGCGGCAGACAATTCTTCAAGCGAAGCTTCAAGGGGCAGTAAACCCCAGACCGGTAGGTTTCTCAAATTGGCTGCGCGTTCAGTGTCGCTGGTAAGCAGCAGAACTGGCGGCGGTCCGAGTGGCAGATCTGCCAGTAAGTCTGACGAAGTTAAAACCAACACATCAACCGAAGGTATGTCACGCGGATGAGCTTCTGTTGAGACCACCTCAATATCCGGCAGCCCCAACAGGAGCTCACGCAGTCCAAGGCGTAATGCGGCCGCCGGAGCGACCACAGCAACGCGAATCAAAGCAGCATCTCCTTTAGCACTCCCGCACTTTGGAGAAAGGCGCGAATTTCAGTCGAGGCGATGGCAACGCTCTGGTTGCCGCCAAAAATCATGGCATTGAGACCAATCACTTCGCCAGCGGCATTCAACAACGGGCCACCGGAATTTCCTGGCGCCAATTGCAGATCGGAACGTAACAAGGTCACCGTGCGCCGGGGTGTTTTTGCCGCCGTGATGGAAGAAAGCACACCCGCGGTCAATATGTTGCGCATGCCCCAGGGATGACCAAAAGCAAAGACGATTTCTCCAGGCCGGGGCAGTTCTGGGCTGAAGACCGCAGTATGGTAGCCGTTTTTTGGAATTTGCAGCAGCGCCAGGTCAATTTCTGGATTTTGAGTGATTAATTGACCTTCGTACTCCCGGTCGTCATCCAAGACGACCCGCAATTTGCGGTGTTGACGGACGACGTGTGCGTTGGTCAGCACCAGCCCGTCGCCAGCCAGTATTCCAGCGCCGGCGCCGTGACGCCCGCTGTAAATCACTGCCATGAACTGGCGGATATTAACGACTAATTCGTCCAGTGCAGGCGCAAAACGATCCGAAAGGGTCACCGCCGCACCCCAGTCTTCACCTGCAAAACGTTCCGTTGACCGCCGCGCAGTACCTCCACAGCAGATGGTTTACCAACCACCTCACCAGTCAGGTGGGCAAATAAATCCTCGTGATCCGTGACTTCCGCACCATTAAAGCCGACCAAAATATCCCCCACCATCAGCCCGCCCGCGTCCGCTGGGCTGCCACCCTCCACGCTGATGATCAGGAGTCCTACTTTCTGCTCGCGACCCAGAGTCTTTTGTGCCGCGGGAGATACTTCGACCGGTTGGCTGCGAATACCCAGATAACCGCGGGTAATAGAGCCGTGCTCTGCCAATTGGGCGGCGATCTTCCAGGTAATCTCAGACGGAATGGTAAGCACCGCTCCCGGACCAAACCCGGAGGTGTTCAACCCGGCTACTTTCCCTTCCGCATTGACTAGAGGTCCACCAGAAAAGCCGGGATATAGAATCGCATCGGTACGGATGTACTTTTCCAGGCTGCCATGCGGGGTACGGACCGGGCCGCCCACGGCGCTGATCACCCCGAGACTGGCTTCGAATCCGTCCTGGCTGGGACGACCAAGTGCTAAAACCAGCTGACCAATCTTGACACCCTGCGCCGCTTCGGCAGGTTTAGCCGCCGCGCGTTCCAGTTTCAGCACTGCCAGATCGCTGCCTGGGTCGCGTCCAGCAAGGGTAGCAGGTACGTCACCTCCATCGGCGAGTCTGACCATGATCCCTTCATCGCGCTCAATGACATGATGCGCTGTCAATATAAGGTCGGTGGTAAACGCGATCCCACTGGCAGGCATTCGACGACGGGCATCAACCAACACGGTCGAGAGGCTGGCCTTTTCAGCAGCATCCGCCATGGCATTCGAAAGTTCGACGAGTAAATTAGACATTATTCCTCCTATTTATTTTAACCCAGTATATCGAACCGGGATGACAGATACATCACCCATCTGGCTAGCCAATACCTGGAAAAACGATCAGGGTAGTGGAGGGAGGGTGGGCTATTATGGAAAAATCGTCGAGTTTAATCGGCAAGGCATATATCAGATTAATTATTGGAGAAGTGCCAGGGTTGATTTCGGTTAAAATTGGACCACCCATGAAACAATCAATGCAAAGTTTTCCGTTCAACTGGAAACGCAGCGGAACAATTTTATTCGCTATCTTGACAATCGTCTCTCCGTTGATCATAACCATCGCGCTAACGAAGATCCTTTTTCAATCTGATCTTACACATTATGGTTTGATTTGGAACGATGAAATTCAATACTGGCTCGAAATCAATGGTTATCGATTAATTGGCAGCAACACCGGCTATTTTTCGGTCGAAGAACTGATTTCGTCAGCGAGTTTCTCTCATTTTGGAACGCACGGTCCGGTGTACCCCATGTTTATGGGGACTCTGGCAAGGATATTTGGTTGGTCGTTAATATCAGGACCGATTTACAACCTCGCGTTCATCATGGTTGGCGCAACTTTGTTCTTCCTACTGGCGCGCCCCAATTTCAAGAAGGCGATTTATATATTTATTTTCATGCTGGTTTTATACCCGGTGCTCAGCTACATCCCCTCGACCATGCAGGAAAGTTTTCACCATGGAATGGCATTTGCCATTGGGGGCGTGTTGATCGCGGTTTCGTCAACAAAGCAGGCGTCCCGTTGGCTCGTGATTCTAGGCTTTTGCCTTATCTTTTTCGCGTCGCTGATACGAGTGACCTGGTCTCTCGTATTCTTTCCATATTTATGGTTAATCAGCGGTGGAGGGAAGGATAAGCAAAGACTTATAGCGCTAGCAACGGCAGCGGGCATGGTAGTTCTATCTTTCGGTCTTTACATCTACTGGACCAGTTCATTTCCGGATGCATTTTTGTTTAAGGCCTTGAACGTTAGCCCATTTACTGGTTTCAATATGATGGTCATGGTTTTAAGAAATATTCGCGATAACCTAGTGAATTTCTTTTCATTTGCCGAGCCTTCCAATATTCTTGAAATTTTGCAGCGGTATCTCATCCTTTTGATACTTGCCACTTCGGCGATCTTTGTTTACAAGAAGAAATTTATATTTCTCATACCATTGTTTATTTTGGGACTAGAGACAATCATAACAATCGTGGCATACGACGTCCGGTCTTTCCGAGACTTTCGGACACTTTCTCCTTTTTTGATAATCAGTGTTTTGTTTATGATCGAGTACAGTAAGACCAGGATTGTCAGATTACCGCTCTGGTTTTTTCTGGCTGTCAACCTGTTTTTTTACCCTGCTTTTATCAAAACCTACCAGACAGAATTGCATGTCAATCGCTATGTCGATAATGCGTCTCTTCCACCCGATAACGAATTAAGTCAAATGTTTAAGCATCTCCCTTTCAATGCAAACGAGGACCCGTGGTGTAATTCATTGCTTACCACTGATATATTCTCTCGCGAGATGCTAGCCTTATCGCCAGGTATCGGGGTTAACTTGGTACTCGATTCTGACCGATTGGCCTTACCAATCAAATCTCATTATTTGTTTATCGAGTCAAAATACATTTCCACGCTTGGGTTGGATGAAAAATTAGTTTATGTTGGCAGTTGGGATGAAAGGTCGCTCTATTGGCAGATTGATGATTCCTGCCTTGAATAACGCGGTTTAAACGGGAGTTATTATCGATATGGAAAATTTCAGCTCGCCAGATCCGCAAAACAATGGGTCGATCGACACAGAATCCCTGCCCGTTCCAGCAGCGAGACATGTTGAAGCTTTTTGCCCACACTGTGGTCAAAAGGGTAAAGCTGTTCCAGGACAAACGGTCCGAGCCTTGCTGGCGGTATCGTTGAAAATGGTCGAAAACAGATTATATTTTTTCTGCCGGACCGAGCATTGCCCGGTTGTATATTTCTCAGCCAATGGTAAAAGCAGCTTCACTACCGACCAGCTGCGAGAGAGGGTGTACCAAAAAGAGGCAGGGGATTCCGAGATAAAGGTGTGTTACTGCTTTGATCACAAGGTTGGCGAAATCCTTGGAGGATCTCCGGCTGAGCGAAGTCTGATCATTGAGGACATCAATGCCGGGATTGCCGCCGGTCAATGTGCCTGCGACCTGCGTAACCCTCAGGGGTCGTGCTGTCTGGGAAATGTACTGAAATTAGCCAAACCATAACCCATTTACCAAAACCTTGGTGGCGACATCAAGAAATTATATAAAATATTATTGACAATTTGTACAAATTATCTTGAATTTACGCTTGACTCAGATTAAAGTTGTCCTCCTTACAATGATCGGCTGACCAAATTGGGCGATTTAAAGGAGCGACTGACATGAAAAGAACAAATCCTTACCTTCCTTTCGCCGGCAACTGCCGTGAAGCCATCAACTTCTATAAAGATGCCTTGCATGGAGAAATTCTATCGGTTCAATCATTTGCCGAGGCGAATTATCAAATGGACACTGACCATGCTGACAATATTATCCATGCCGAGGTCAAAGCCGAGGATATTGTGTTCTACGCCTCAGACGGTATGCCAGGTTTCGTCCCTCAGGGGGGCAACATGGTCACATTATCAATCAACTTGGAGGATCTGGCGGAAGAAAAGCAGATTTTCAACGCCCTTTCTGCTGGCGGAAAGGTCACTATGGCGCTCAATGACACCTTCTGGGGTGCCCGCTTTGGCATGCTGGTCGACAAATTTGGCATACAGTGGATGTTGAATTGCGAGGTGAAGAAGTAAACGAAACCAGCGCAAACCAATCGTTTGCGAAAAGAGCCAGGACTAGATAAGTAATTAATTTATGCAGCGCTCCAACAATGGGGCGCTGATGTATTATTCAATGAGGGAATGATCTGACTTGCTCTCGGATACTATGATAAGCAATTAAATATTCTTCCATCCACAGACAAACCTAAATTAATCTTAATTGAATTAATTCAGGTTTTTTGGCAAGTATATGTACGTTGGGCGGATGCGCCAGCCCGTCACTGGATAAAATCCATCATTCGAATATTGCACTTCACCTGACAAGTAGTAATAATTCTCCAGATAGGGGCAGCAATTATTCTCTTGTGAATCAAAAACGATCATTTCAAAATATTGTTGCTTGAGCAGGTTATTTATCTGATCCGTAATAATTACATTGCTGTCATTGTTTTCATTTCCTCGTGCAATATCCCAAATCACCGAATGATGAGCATATGATGTTTTTTGGGCGAATTGGGGAATATACCCATGATCGGCGATATATACCTCGCCATTAACTTGAGAAATTAACCTAACAAATTCATCCCCGGCCTGTCGATCCTGTGCACTCGGAACCTGAGCGAATGGGTTGTAGTACAGGATCGAAAATTGAATAATGCATGCCGTGAGAATAATCACCTGCATCCTTTGACTTGAGCCTGAAGGGAGTTGCGCTATTTTTTTCAAGAGTTTAGCAATACCCAATCCGAACATTATTGAGAAGATAGCACATAATGGCAATAATACATTGTCATATCCACCGACTTTTACACGCGTAACAAATGTACCCACTAGAGCCCCTAATAATACCGACAACCAAAGATAATAATTTTCTTGTTTATTCTTGTAAATTGCCATAAAAAAGATCAACGCCAGAACGGTCACAATCGGAAAATGAATTAACAAGTCTTCCTTCCAAAAAGTTATGAAAGCAAATGGAATCCAGTGCTGAGATTGTAAAAGCGAAAAAATATAAAACGAATACCACCCGTCACTTGCCCAATTAAATAAGAATGTTGAAATGCCGATGAGAATGAGAAAAGTCAATAATATTGTTAATCCATACTTATGATCTGAGAAAAGTAGAAAAACCATCACTGGAAAACATAAGAACAGCGCGGTTTGTTTGGTCATAAATGCCAGAGTAGCAATGCATCCAGCCAATATTGCATGGGCAAATGATTTTTGCGTTCTAATAAAGAATATGAATAACAGCCAAAGCGAAATGAACAGTGAGTCAACCCGCCCAATATCCATCCAAGCCCCTGATATTCGAAAGGTTGCCGCAAATAAGCCTGTCGATATAAATGCTGCCCACCCATTTTTGGTTTCATTCTTCACGATCATGTAAATCAAAGTAAATGAAAGCAGTGATGCGGTACACGAGACGAGTCGAAGAGGGAAAAATCCGCCCCCGAATAGCTCGGTTACAGCCGCGGAGGTATAGAAATATAGTGGTGTGTAAAGAAATGGGGTGAAGTCGATATTAGGCGGGCCGTAAACCCTTTGACCATTGACGATCCTTAAGACCTGATCGACCATCCCGCCTTCAATCCATTCCAACTCGAAGGGATATTGAATTCTATTAAATACGATCCATAAATAGATAACAATAAAAATAGCTGCGTTGGCGAAGACAACTAACTTGAGCACCTGGAGTAAATCCAGATTTAAGAATTTCCTTTTTTCTCCCTCCATAGGGAGCCTAATGGATAACGAATCGACTTCCCCCATATTTCCCCCTTACCATGTTGAGCATTCCAAGAACTGGGATTAATTCCTAGCTATCCCTTTTCTAACAAAACAAATCCAGATCTTGAATAATTATATAAGATTTATGAATATTCGGGGTCAAAAACAAATAATAAACAGCACAACTATCTCGGGCTGGTACGCTGAGTCTTCAATTAATCAGCTACAGCGTAACGGTAATTGACCTCGTGCTCGAAGCTGTAATAACCGCGGTATTTCTTTGGCAGCAGTTCCGCAATTTTGTACATGATTTCGTCTGTGACAGCCTGGCGAACTTCGCGACTCAAGGCATCTCCGTTAAAATTGACGTGAAATGGTCTGCCAATGTTGATGTGGAAATCTGTCTTGCGCAGACGTTTCAGGTTATCCCAAAAATGTTCGTAACCGTGCAAACCGACTGGCAGCACTGGCACCCCGCTGCGTAGCACCAGTGTGACTACGCCGGGCTTGCCCTGCAACAGTTGACCATCAATGCTGCGCGTACCCTCCGGAAAAATCACCAGGATTTTGCCGGCCCCTATTGCTTTCAGCATCTGACGGAACGCTTCACGGTCAACGGCATCCCGATCCAGTGGGATGATGCCCCACCGATCGAACAAAAATTTGAAGAGTGGGTTTTTCCAGCTTTCTTTTTTGGCAACACTGATCACTTCCGGATTATCCAGGTGCGGCATCAATACAGGAGCTTCCAGGGAATTGATATGGTTACCCACAATAATCATGGGGCCATTGTGCGGGATTTTTTTTAGTTCCTCAACATCGATCCGGCAAACAGTGCGGAAAACGAATCGGAGGAAACCGTTAATCAGGTGGTAACCCCGGCTCATGCTTTTGCCCCATTCAATCCGGTGATAACTTTGAGAGAATTGGGTACGATTTCGATCACCAGCTCCTGCCCGGCTGTGCATATGGTTTCGCCGTCGGCATGCGCCGGTATGGTGCCTTCGATCGCTCTGACGGTAACCTTTTTCGCCTGAGCCATTCTGACTGCCGGGTTTTCCGCCTGCTTTCCGCTGAAAAACTTCACAGCCAGGGGGAGAATGCGTATCTGGCTGACTTCGCCGGCCAGGCACAAATCCAGGATTGCGTCTGTTGGATCGGAATTCGGCGCCATGTAAAACATGCCGCCCATTCGTCTTCCATTCATAATAGAGACCATGAGGAACGGCTGGCGGATGGTTTCCCCGTCCATTTCAATTTCATAGATTGGCGCTTTGGAGTATAAGAATATCGTCTTGACGAGCGCCACCAGGTACGAAGCTGCTCCCTGCAGCCGTTTGATTTTGGCCGCCTCAAACCCGACCACCGTATCGAAGCCCAGGCCGACGCCGTTGGCGAAGTAGCGCCCTTGAGGATAGTCCCCGCCAGCGAAATGACCTAAATCGATATTCCGCTGTTGGTTTTGTGTCAAAGTTTTTACTGCGTCCGCAATTTCCAGCGGGATTCCCACGCCAAAAGCGAAATCATTGCCCCGTCCAACCGGCAGCACGCCTAAGGCCGGCCGGTCGCTGCCATTCAGGTTGGCTTGCATCAGTCCATTGACCACCTCATTGACCGTGCCGTCACCGCCTGCCGCGATCACCAGTTTAATTCCCCCTTCTGCAGCCTGGCGCGCCAGCAAGATAGCATCTCCCGGTTGATGGGTCGTTACCAGGTCGTATTCAAATCCGGCCTGATCCAGCAGAGCCCGTACCTGAGGGAGTTTCTTTTCCGCCAAGCCCTTCCCAGCCGCTAAATTATAGATAATTAACGCTTTATGGCTCAAAGATTCACTCCTGTGCGAGATACCACTTATAACCCTGGCTTCGTGGGACGGGTTCGAAAAGCAAATAATATTGAAGTATTATGAGGTGACTGTCTCCAGGGGGAAAGCCCAATTTTACCCCTTAACCAGAATATAACGCTGATTATTCGGCGAAATACAGGTTATTCGTATTGGGCACAAGCATTAAAACCTTTCCTCGTGTACAATGCACCCCATGACAGACCATGCGTTTCCCGCCAGGAAATATGACCTGGTAATTTTTGACTTCGACGGGACGCTGGCGGATTCCTACCAATGGTTTTTATCGGTCTTTGACGAGATCGTCGAACGCTATTCCTTGCCACGATTGGAACAGAGCGAACTTCGTCAGTTAAGGAAAGTGGATATTCGTCAAATTTCCCGTCAATTTAATATACCGTTGTGGAAAATCGTTCAGATCGGCAGCCACCTGCAGAAGAAAATGGCCAGTCAAATTGATAAAGTGTTGCTGGTCGATGGCATGCAGCAAGTGTTGGATGGTTTGGCTGCGGCTGGAATCCGCATGGCAGTGGTCACATCCAATGCCGAGGAAAACGTGAAACGGGTGTTAGGACCACACAACGTTAACCGGTTTGAGGCCTTCGAAGCCGGCGTAACCTTGTATGGCAAAAAAGCCAAGTTTGAGAAAGTACTCAAGAAAACCGGCGCCAATCCCCTCCAAGTATTATCCGTTGGGGATGAACTCCGCGATCTGAAAGCATCGCATCAGGCGGGGATTGCCTTTGGTGCGGTTGCCTGGGGCGCTACCGAAATGGAAACCTTCCGTACCCACGACCCGGATTTGCTTTTCACGCATCCCGATGACATATTAAATACTGTGCTTAATCGACTGGATGAAGCAAAACACACACCTGAGAATAATCCATGACCCGGTTGAACGTTGTCCAAGCGGATATTACCACCCTGACGGTGGATGCCATCGTCAACGCAGCCAATGAGAGTTTGTCAGGTGGTGGCGGTGTGGATGGAGCTATTCATCGTGCCGCAGGTCCGGGTCTGCTGGATGAATGCCGCAGCCTGGGTGGCTGTCCAACCGGCGATGCCAGAGTCACCAAAGGGTATTGGCTGCCAGCAAGATATGTGATTCATGCAGTCGGCCCAGTATGGCAAGGCGGGAATCATAGTGAGGATGAGCTGTTGGCATCCTGTTATCTGCATTCTCTTGAACTCGCAGCCAGTTTAGCCTGTGAAACGATCGCTTTTCCTGCCATCAGCACAGGTATTTACGGCTTCCCATTTCATCTAGCTGCTGAAATTGCGGTTGACACAGTCAGGAAGTTTATTTCCCAACCAAGCACTCTTCAGGAAGTTATATTTTGTTGTTTTTCGGAAAAAGATTATGCGGTCTATCAAGCTCTGCTGCGGGATAAAAGCCTTTGAATGTAGCAGCTTCTGTGTGCCAAGAATTAAATCGCGGTATATGCGCCACCACTAACTGACGATCTGGCACGTCCCTTGCATAACTGTTAAGCACCACCCACCCATTTTTAGGTAAAAATATAAATGGGCGAATTGAAAATTCGTACTAGAATAAAGGCATCCATTGAGCGGCCTATGCCGGGTGGAAAACGCACCGCCAATGCAGCCCACGTCCAATAAAATATTCGACCCCAAAGGTGACCCATGGAATCAAGACAACCGACTGCCATTATCTGTCACGCCAGCGACGATAAGCAAAGCTTTGTTCTTCCATTCTCTTATAAGTTGGCCGAATATGGGGTTAAAGTTCTCGTCGATGATTGGGAGCTGCAATCCACGGACAGCTTAATCGAACGTATCTTCACCGAAGGGGTAAAAAACACCGATGCGTTTCTGATCGTTCTGTCCAACCTTAGCGTCAACCAACCCTGGGTGACCGGAGAATTACGTTCCGGTCTGGTTAAGCGGATTGCCATCCATTGCAAACTGATTCCAATCCTGATTGAAGATGCAGCTATTCCGGATGTGCTGGCTGCCACCGAATGGGTGAAAATTCGCGACCTGGATAATTATGACCGCGAGATGCTTCAAATCGCGCGGGAAATTCGCAACGAACCCATCCAACCCATCGTAAAAGAGGTTATTAAGGAAGCACCGCAATCGGTATCTGGGGCCATTTCCACGCCAGGGATTGGCGCGGTTGCGCCCACCTCAACCCCATCAGCTGCCCCCTCATCGATCCCGGGCCTCACACCTAACGAAATCCTGGTATTAAAAGTCAGCAACGAATATGCGGTGGATAAGAACCGGACCTTCATCAATACGACGGATGTGCAGCGAATGCTCGAAAGTAACGGCCTTTCCCCGCTGCAGATCGATAAAGCGCTGGATATTTTGGATGAAAAAGGCCTGATCAAAGCGGCCAGAATTCTTGGGGCAGCCAGGATTGAAATTTATAATGTTACCCCGTTTGGTTTTGAATCCTATGCCCGAGCCTTTATTCCGGAGTATGACGACCTCTCGCATAAAATGCTTAACGCGCTGGCAAATGAAGGACTTGCCACCAACGATGATCTGGCATCCCGTTTCAATATTCCCATGAGCGTGGCCAATTTCACGCTGGACGTTTTTGAAACGAAAAACCTGATCAAAAAAGGCAAATCGTTGGGCGGGGCAGTGCTGGTAAAGAACGTCACCGATGCAGGCAAAAAGCTGCTGCAAGGATAACTATTCCTGCGGTTTTCATCGCACCGTGGTCGAAGTTCGCATCATTTGGATGGAGCCAGAAAGTACACCGCGCCATTGAGCGTGGCTTCCACTGACCAGCCGGTAATCCCTTCGGTATTGCGAATTTCCCACCACCAATAGGCGCCGTTCTGAGAAGGCACACAAATCGGCCCTTGCAGTAGGTCCACGATGGTTCCAGCTGGGGTGGAGTCGAAAACGTTATCACCCATTTCCGGGGTTGTATGCATATTCAGGTTAATCAACACTTGCGCATCCTGACCTGCAATAAGGCGAGATACGACTTTGTTCGTGCAAGATTGTGTTGGCGTTTGAGTGGGCACACTCTCCGTCAACTGGGCTGTCGGCGACGGTGTTATGGTGGGGATAAGTAGAAGCTGAGTAGCTGTAGGCAACACGGTTGGGGCTGGCTTTGTTCGGGTGGGTGTGGGAATCTGGCCCATTACCCAACGGAAATTAGTTGAGTCCCAAGAACTTACTACGGCACCAACTGCATCCAGAATCTGCCATGACCGCTGACTGTTCTGCACCAGGCGATACTCGGTGGGCAACTGCAGTGATAAGGTGGCTGGGATAATCGGCTGCCAGGTCACACCATCGGCTGCCAGGCGGTAGAGCTGTACCCCCTGAGGATTGAGCAAATCGCGAGTATCTGGGTCATACTCCCACTTAAAATTGGCCGGTGGGTACGCTGGTAGGGTAGTTTCAGCAACGGGATTTGCCTGCTGCGGGGGACGGAGAGCGACATAGAGGAAAACAATCACAGCCAGAACAAATGCCAGTTTGATGAAATCATATCCGCTGATATGGTTTTTGTTTTCAATTTCCCCAGGCCCAGAGTCCTGTGAAGAATATGCTTTCCCAGTCATCTAATGATTTTACCGCGGAAATTCAAGCCGCCGAGCCGTGTATTTGATTGCATTGGCACTCAAGTTCCCCCGGCTGGCAGAACATGGTTATACTTTTAATGAATTGGTTTTTTTCGTTGATCCCCTGGTTGTTAAACCACTCAAAACAAAGGACTAATAATGGAGCCGCACCCCCTGATCACCCAGTTGAAATTTACCCGCAGTGAATTTCTGACCGGCGTCAAGACCGTGTCGGACGAAGATGGCAGTAAACGCCTGCTGCCAATGAACTGCATCAGTTGGAACGTTGGGCATCTGGCCTGGCAGGAGCAGCGTTACTTCTTGCATTTTGGTCAGGGTCTGATGCCGTTCCCGGAGGTACAAAAAATGTTTGCTTATGGGGCACCTGCCAGCACCCCACCGTTGTCGGAAATGTTGGCTATCTGGCGAAAAATCACAAAGATGTCCGATCCGTGGCTGGACAGCCTGACCTCCGCCACGGTTGCTGGAGACAGTCTCCTCTAATGGAAAACCGATCGACCGGACGGTCGGCAATCTGCTGCAGCGTACCATTTATCACTATTGGTACCATAATGGCGAAAACCAGGCGATTTGCCAACAACTTGGGCATAAAAAATTGCCGGTTTTTGTCGGCAATATTGACGATAAAGCTCCCTACCGTCCAGACAGTCCGATTTAACTCTACCGCATTACCGGTCATGATTCCTTCGTCCCCTCCTCTTTTGGAATCAACTACCCAGATTGTGAATCCATGCGTGTCAGACCTGCAGGGTTGGATCCATCGCATGATCCCAGGCGGGAAATTACTGCGCAGTTGGCCGCTTAAAGGTGGCATTTCGGCGGGGATGACTGCCTTCGAGGTAGCTTGCCCAGGGGATGGAACCAACACTTTGGTTTTACGGCAGGTAAGTGACCCACCGGCAGCTGAGAGCGAATTCAAGACGCTAATGTCGTTGCAGTGTCTGTGCTTGCCGGTGCCAATTCCCAGGCTGCTCGATCCACCTTACATGATTACCAGCTTTACCGACGGTTCCATGGATTTTTCACCGGTTTCGGCAGACCGAATTGCCGGGGAAATGGCTACCTTTCTGGTGAAACTCCATACGGCTGACCTATCCAAGGTGGATGTACACTTTCTGCCGGAAATGAGCCAACGGCTGGCTCGTGAAACCCAATTCGCTGAAAACCCTCCCATTAAGCGGATGGATGAAACCCGAGTGCGGAATTTCCTGAATGCCGGCATGCTGCGCAAAACGCGGAATCCGAGGGTGCTGCTGCATGGGGACTATTGGCCGGGCAATATCTTGTGGCAAAATAACAAATTGGTCGCGGTGATCGATTGGGAAGACGCAGCTCTGGGAGATCCATTGGCGGATCTGGCGATCACCCGGCTGGATTTGCGCTGGATATTCGGTACAGCCGCAATGAAAACCTTCACCGAGAAATATCTAAGACAATTCAAATTGGACATTACCGACCTACCAGTTTGGGATCTATATGCCGCGCTGCGATTGATTCGCCTGGCTGGCAACGACCTGCCCGGTTGGGCGGCTTATTTTTCAATCTATGGTCGGCCGGATATCACGGCTGAGACCATATTGCACGATTACCGCCATTTCATTGAACATGCAATGCGCGGCGTTCAATCTATGCAGATTGATTCAATCTGACTAAAAAGCACCAGCTGATGACCATGGAGAAGATAAATGGAAACCATCGATTATAAGAAGACGCTCAAGCACCTGTACCAGCCCTCAGCCAAAGAAGTAGGTGAGGTGAGTGTGCCTTCCATGAATTTCCTGATGGTGGATGGCGCCGGCGACCCGAACACCTCGCCGGATTACCAGCTCGCCATTGAAGCACTGTATGCAACCGCTTATGCCATCAAATTCATGGTCAAAAAAGGGTCAACCGCAGTGGACTACGGCGTCATGCCGCTGGAAGGTCTTTGGTGGGCTGATGATATGGCTGCATTTAACGTGGAAGATAAATCAGATTGGAAATGGACCATGATGATCATGCAGCCGCCGGTGGTCACCGCTGACATCGTTGCTTCGGCCAGCGAGGCGAGTAGGAAGAAAGGGGTAAGTGCTGTCAGCCGGCTGCGCTTTGAAGGTTTCACGGAAGGGCGCTGCGCTCAAATTATGCACATCGGTCCATTCAGTGCGGAAGGGCCGACTGTGGCGCGGGTACACGAATATATTGACGCTCACGGCGAGCGCCGCGGGAAACATCATGAAATATATCTGAGCGATATCCGTAAAGCGGATCCGGCGAAATGGAAAACAATCATTCGCCAACCTATGAACGAGTGAAAGTCACAGCTCGGGAGGAATGATGACCACACCGAGTTCAAATCCAAACGAGGTTTTCGCCGAATTACGCGCCATTCTCGAACCTTACTCCAAACGATTGGTGGTGACAGCTGACAGCCCGATTGGTTACAGTCTGGATACCCGCCACATCTTGCCTAACAAACAACACTTGTTTTTTGGCGCTGTCAAAGTCCAGAAAAATTATGTCAGCTTTTACCTGATGCCGGTTTATGCCTGCCCGGAACTGCTGGATGGCATTTCAGAAAGCCTGCATAAGCGCATGCAGGGAAAATCGTGTTTCAATTTCAAGCACATCGACCCTGAATTATTCAGAGAACTGACCGACCTTACACGCGCCGGATTTGAACGGTATCGCGCGCGTGGGTACGTTCAGCCGTGAAAGTCAGTTCTTAACAGGAGGTGTCTCAAATGGAACTGTCAGAATTGGCCTTCTTTACGGATGATGTCGGTAAAATGACGGCATTTTACCAAAAACTGTTTGGCAAAGCTCCTGACTACGCCGACTAAAGAATGGCCCTTTTTACCTTTGGCAAAATTACCTTCTTGATCCATACCAGATATGTGCAGACGTCAGGTGATTTGCCGCCAGATAACCATTTTGCCTTCAAGGTGGAAGATGTGGACACTGCCTGTGACCAGTTGACGCAACAAGGACTTTCCCTGGAGCACCCACCGCGCGATTACGATTGGGGACGTTCCGCTTACCTGCGCGATCCGGATGGGCAATTGATCGAAGTGGCGCAGGGTTAGTCCATGACCCCTCCCGCAATACCGGATGTCCGGTTGCGCCAGGTGGCCGCTGCTGATCTGGAAATTTTCTTCGAGCAACAGCTCGATCTGCAGGCCAATATCATGGCCGCTTTTACCAGTAAGAATATCAGCGACCGGGCTGCCTTTGACGCGAAATGGGCAAAAATTCTGACCGATCCGGGAATCGCACTTCGGACGGTATTGGCTGGCGGACAGGTCGCCGGTTACGTGCTGCACCATTCATGGTTTGGCGATCCGGAGGTGACATATTGGCTCGGACGAGCGTTCTGGGGGAAAGGGATCGCCACTCAAGCGCTGAGCACTTTCCTGGGTCAGGAAAAATTGCGCCCGCTTTACGGTCGGGTGGCTAAAGACAATATCGCCTCCCGGAGAGTGATGGAAAAATGCGGGTTTGTCTTGATTGGCGAGGATAAAGGATTTTCTAATGCCCGCGGGCAGGAAGTGGATGAGTTGATCCTGGTAATTTGGCAGTAACACCACAATTTCGATTTTGACAAGCTGGATTTATAGGCTTATAGTTGATCATACCGATCAATAATTAGCCGCGATGGAGGTTTGAAATGAGTCAAGAAGGTCAGATTGTCCATATCGAATTTTCTGCTGATGACCCCGATGCCGCCGGGAAGTTCTACTCCGGCCTTTTCGGATGGAAGACTGAAGCCTATGGCGGCGCAGATTACACAACCTTTGAGCCCAATGATCCTCCCGGGGAGGATTTGCCAAGGTCGATGGGGAGATGTATCGGCCGGGTTCCTTGCTCGCCTACATTTTCACCAACGATTCGAAGGCACATTGGAACGAATTGTAGCAGCCGGCGGCAAGGTGGCTCTAGCACGGACGGAAATTCAGGGCATGGGTTGGTTTGCTTTGTTTACCGATCCAACCGGAAACACCGTTGGATTATTTACAGACAAGCCAGCCATGTAGTCGCCCGCCCTATGACTGCCAAGATTTGAGGCGCCGTTGATTTCGTTTCACGAACTGGAAGCGCATTACCAATTCCTGCCGGCGGGGCTACTCGAGATTGTGGTTGAGTTACGCAACCTGGTGATGGAAGTTGCGCCGGAGGCCTGTGAAGAAGTGCGAGCCCAGGGACTGGTCTACTATCACGCCGAACGCGGAGGACCCGTCAGCGCAGGCATCTGCCAGATCTTGATCCAACCGGATCACATCCGGCTTGGCATTCAATCACGGTCATTCCTGCCCGACCCGACTCATTTACTGGAAGGCAGCCAGCTTTAAGCGCTTCGTACGGATCCACCCCTTTGATTCAACCCCCTGGGAAGAACTCAAAGAGCTGATTTCTGCTTCCAATCGCTTCGACCCTTATACACAGACTATTCGATCCAAATGAGCCAGTCCAATTAAACTAAGCAGCGGACCCAGACAGGTCCGCTGCTTTAGAAATTACTTATTGTTTACCTGCGACGAATCGCGCGCAGGATCAGAAGCAAAATCACTGCGCCAACAAATGCCGCAATAATGGATCCAAGGATGCCGGATCCGATCGAAATCCCCAGCAGGCCAAACAGCCAGCCGCCGAGGAGTCCGCCCAATATGCCAACGACGATCGCGGCTAACAAACCTAACTTGACGCCACTAATCACCGCATCGGCAAGCAAACCGGCGATACCGCCAACAATGATCCAGATGACAATTGTGCCTAAATCCATAGTCTCCTCCTTAGATCATCCATTCCTTTCCTTCCACGAAAGAAAGGTTTGCCTGAAAACATTATACATATATCTACTAATATTTATCAACATTAACCCTGGATTAGAGGAATAGATTTTGCTTTGTCGCCAATTATCCCTATTGAATGATGAATTTTCTTCCAGGCGGAAGAAAGCTATACAACGTTTCATGCATTAGAATATCGGAATGGAGACAAATATGAAGCCTGACCTGGCGACATTCCTGCGAATTACTCCCCTGAAGTTCAATCTCTGGCGCGGGAAGTCCGGACGCTCATCCTTGAGGTAATGCCAAATACCATCGAATTTAACGATCCTTCTGCCAATCTGATCGCTTATGGTCTGGACCGTGGTTACAAAGGCTTAATCTGCGGGATCACGTTATTCAAGACATATATCAATATTATGCTGGCTCAAGGTGCCAGCCTGCCGGATCCTCAGGGATTTGCTAAAAGGCACTGGAAAACTGGCCCGGCATATCAAAGTTGCTCAACCCGCGGATCTTACATCCCCCGCTGTGCGAACCCTGCTGGTAACTGCTTACCAGCTTAAAGTGCAGGAGTGGCACGAATAATTGGAAGGGTTGATTTATTTCGGTTATGTGTTATACTCTTCTGCTTGTACGTATTGTTAAAATCTTGAATTATTTTATTGTGAACAATTTTCGGGTCGGGGTACGCCTTGGCTCGTTTGTTTGCCAAAAGGACCTGTTGTGAGTTTTGAAAAATTTGCTTTCCACCCGTATATAAACGCGGGTATCTCTTCGGCCGGATATTCAACGCCGACCCCTATCCAGTCACAGACCATCCAACCCGTTTTAGACGGGCGCGATGTGCTGGCTTTGGCTCAAACTGGAACCGGCAAGACTGCCGCTTTCGTTCTGCCTATCCTTCAGCGCCTTATGCACGGGCCTCGCGGCCGGTTGCGCGCGTTGATCCTTTCCCCTACCCGTGAACTGGCTGACAGATGCACAGCGTCATCAAAGTCTTCGGCCGCAAGACCGGCCTGCACAGCGTAAGCGTGTATGGCGGCGTCAGCGCCGGACCGCAGATTAAGCCTTGCGCGGTGGCGCGGAAATTGTGGTTGCCTGCCCGGGTCGTTTGCTCGACCTGATGGGACAGCGCGTATTCAATTTGAATTCAATCGATGTGTTGGTACTGGATG